>NZ_LGED01000001.1 GCF_001280085.1 Saccharothrix sp. NRRL B-16348
GTCAACCAGACTCGCCTCATACAACGGGATCGCACGCCCCAGATCACCCGCCGTCTCGTAGGCGCCGGCGAGGTTGTTACGGGAGGCCAGCGTGTTCGGATGGTCGGGGCTGTGGAGGCGTTCGTGGCCTTGTGCGGCGCGGGTGTGCAGGGTGATGGCAGTGGCAGGATCGCCCTGGTTTTCGAGGTAGCGACCGAGGTGGTCGGCGAGGGCGCAGAGCAGGGCGGTATCGGTGTCGGGGTGGGTGTGTTCCAGCAGTGCGCGAGCGTGGGGCAGCAGCGTCCGGAAGACGGGCCAGGCCGCCGGGAGCCCCGGATCGACCTCGGTAAGGGTACGGACCAGGATGGCGGTGGTGGTGTCGCGGGCGTGGGCGATGTCGTCGGGGCGGCGGTAGGGGTCGGAGAGGTCGTCGATGCGGGTGACGGCCTGGACCAGTCGGTGCACGCTAATCGTGTCCGCGTCGAGGGTAATCATGCTGTAGGCCGCCAGCCTGCCCAGCGCCTGGACTACGTCGGGCTCCGGCGCGTTGACGCCGGCGGCGACCAGGGCGCGGGGAATCGCGTCGGAGGCGTACCACGCCAGTTGGCGCAGTAGGTGTCCGGCAAGGGGAGTGTCGGCGAGGCGGTCGAGGGTGAGGTGCCAGACCCGAGCCATGGTGCGTTGGGCGTCGCCGCCCTCGGCGGTGGCGGTAAACATCTGCGCCGGAAACCGTGCCAGCAGGTCGAGGTAGGCGACGGGGGTAATGCGGGTTTGGGCGAGGTAGGCGCCCACCTGTTCCACCGCCAGCGGCAGCCATCCCAGCTCCTCGCACAGCCGGTCAGCGTCGGCGAGGTCCGCCTCGGGCCATTCTCCCCGCACGACACGGGTCAGCAGCTCCGCTGCTTCCGCAGGGGAGAGCACGTCGAGCTGGATCGCTTCCACGCCGCGCCAACCGCCACCTTGACGTGAGGTGATCACCACCGTGCCGGTCCGAACCCGCTCCAACAATCTCGCCGCGTCACCGGGACCGGTGAGGTTGTCCAGCACCAGCAGCCATCCCTCGTGGGTTGCCAGCCATTGCACACCCAGGTCGGTGCGCTGCTCCGACGGCAGAGCGGCCACGTGCGGTGCCAAGGTGCCCGCCAGGTCGGCCAGGCCGGCGTCGAGCGCGGACACGGTATCCGCGGTGATCCACCACACCAGCGTAAAGCGGTCGGCATGCAGGTGGGCGAAGCGACCGGCTAGGGCGCTCTTGCCCACTCCGCCCAACCCGTGCACCGCGACCACCACCGCCCGGCCCGAATCCGCCGCCACCCGGTCCAGACGCTCCAGCTCCCCCGCCCGACCGACGAAGAGCTCCGATCCGGCGGGAAGCCGGCTCAGCTTCGGTGCGGCGGGGACCGACTCCATGGCTGGCACGGCCGATCCGCCGACGATCAGGTCACCCTGCACCAGGGTGCCGCCCTGCATGGCACCGATCGTGGGCCCCGCACCACCGGTAACGTTCCCGGTGACCGAGGCAGCCCCCGCGGCCTGCGATGCCGTTGCCGACGTGGCCGGGCCTACGGCCGCGCCGGCGATGAAGGGTCCGGCGGCCCTCCCACCTGACCGATGTGCACCCCGGCGGTCGACCCAGCTCCAGGACCTCCGATCACGTTCCCGTTGAACACCACTCCGCCACCGGTGGCCGTCTGAGGCACCCCCGGAGCGGACGAGGATGCGCCCGCAGCGGTGGATGGGTCTTGCGGTCTTTGACGCACCGCCACCACCAGCGCCGCCACGGCCACCAGGAGCCCGCCAATGCCGGCGAACCAGCTCAACGCCTCCAACACCGGTCGAGCGGAGTGCTTCTCATTGGTCAGGACAACCGGCACGCCGAACCGCAACAGCGCCCATACCGCCCCAGCGAACACAGCGACACCCGCCAACCACCAGGCACGACTTCGACTGATCGTCACGACCATCCCTCTCCGTAGGCGGAAACACCCCCGAACCGATAGCCGATGATCGCACCTCACCCGCAAACCGCTACGGAACCACGCCCGCCCACAGCACTCACTGCATCCCAGTGACACCAGATCCGAGCATCAATCACTTACGCTGCCCTTATTGTCTTCCTGGCGAAACGGCATGGAACCGCAGCATTAGGGAACTTCAAGCTTGATCCGACCACTAGCCATAGACGTTCGCTGCCTTAGCCGAGGGCTGGCGACGCACTCTCATACCGCAGAGCGCGTCACAGACGCTACTCGACAGCCACGAACCATCGGTGCCCATGACTCCAGGCTGCTGCGAACTCAATATCGACCTGCACTGTGCCCAGACGGTGCTGGCCAGCGTGTTCAAAGTTTCTTTTCTTCTTCAAGGCGGCCCCCTCCGGGGGCCGCTGGCCGTTCGCGCCTTCTCAGGCTGTTGTGGGCAGGCTCCGGCGATGTCCTTGGTCACGCCAACGTGGGCCTGGCGGCCCACGGGCGCGACACACGAGGCACCGGAGCCTGTCCACAACAGCCGGAGGCCACGGCCAGCGGCCCCCGCAGGGAACCGCAGAATTCCGACTCCATGCCGCTAGGTTGGGATTGCTACCGGCTCCTGGGCTCGGGACGAGCGCCGTGTGGTCGGCCTGATTAGGCTGGGCATGGCGCTCGACTGCCGCGCCCGTGGACAGCTCGATGCCTGACGGCATCGACCAGACCACAGGCTTGCCAACGAGCAATGCAATAGGCCATTGAGGCCAAGCAAGGGTCGGCGCAAGTTGGAAGGCTGCTTCATCGCCTCTTGCCAGCTTTCGTGGAAATCGCTAGAACCGCAGCCTTGACACTGGCTGAAAGCCTTTTCAAATTGCCGTCTGCACGCCCGGAAGTCAAATCTGTCGAACTTCCAAGCTGCCTCACCAAACGATTCAAGCGCGGCCTGTCATTACGTCCGTTCCCCGTTAGCAAACCACCCTGTATCCAACTCCAAACAATACTTCGAACAATCTCATTGTTTGAGTCGCGCACAAGGTTCAAGGTAATGGAAGCAACGACCTGAAGGCAGTGTAGATCTATATTAGCTTCCAATGACTTTGTGGTGCCAATCCCGAGCTTCGCCGCATTGGAGGAGTTGATTACACCATGGGAATGTATGAGGGAATGCCGGAGTTGGCACAACTTCTCGTAGTCTTCAATCGATCGCTCAAGCGAGGATTTCGATGGCACTTTAACCTGCAGTCGACCATCGAGCTGGCTTTTGATCGTACCTGGCTCACTGAAAGAAACTCGCTCGGTAAGGGCACTTTCCAGGGAGTCTTTGTGGTAGTAGTCAAGAGCTCCAAATGGAATCATTTGCTGATTATTTGCTTGTCGGATTATTGGACATAGTGCGACGCACCGTGAGATCATCTGGCGGAAATAGAGTTCTGTCGCACTTACGTAGCCAAGAAGAAGTTGTCCACCAAGGAGATTCTGAAGTTCAACGTCAACATGCCCACTCTGCACCAGGGAGGCCAGCTTATTCAAACCCTGATGTGCGTCGTAGAAGGTGTCTATCGGCGACTCGGAGGAGGTGCGGCTCAGGCTTGATACGAACACCGACCAATCGGCGGTTATCGACGCTGGTTGCGCGCACAGATTCAGTGCCTCGATCGCTGTATGTCTAGACACTGACGAACTCCTCCGCAAGCGAGTAGATTCGCCTTGCCCATACTGGGCCGACACGCTGCGCCTTGCTGATCTCAGCTAGACCACGGTCGCGGATTAGATCTTCGATCTTGTGCATTCCCTGAGCATTAAGTGCGTGGAGCTTCTTCTTCGGTAGAGCAAGTTCTTCGATAGGCGTAGCCATAAGTTCTTCAAATCGACTAGCATCAACCAGTTCGGCACCGCAAAAACTGCAGAATCGAGCGTTCTCCATCACTCGGGGTGTTCCGCAAGCTGCACAGTTTGCTACGACAAGCTGACATTCCTCCGCCTGCTTGGTAGTGAAGATCCCCTCGCTGCCAACTCGCTTGTAGGTCCCTGTTCGAGATTTTTTCACGAGGGCGCTTGCCCGCTGCTCGAGCGTGGGGTTTTGGCCGAACCTCAGCGCACCCGCAGCGGTAAGCAGGCATCCATGTATTGAGTACTTGCTGTAGCGGTCGGTTCCATGACTTACGGCCTCGTTCGTACTGCGAACGAGGCCAGCATACTCAAGGAGACCCAGGACTGTTACAAGTCGCGCATCGATGGGCTGACGGATGGCAATATCAAGAACCTGTGCGTGAGGAGAAACCCTATGTCGTGTCTCGTTTAGCTCTCTGATTAGAACGAGAAGCTTGTTTAGCACCCCTTCGCCCGCTTCGACGTAATGTCGATAGCGAGGCAACTTTCTTGAGAGCGAGCGATGCAAATCACGAAGTTGATCGGCGTTTTGAGCAATCGTATTGTTGGCCACCTGTGCAGAACGCTCAGGGCGGGAATTCCAGTTCTCAAGATAAGTTTCAATTAGCGCAAAGAACGTTCTAGGCACTCCAAAGGAAGCGGCAGCGAAGAGTGACACCACACCGGACGATATCTTGTCCCTAATCTCGGGCGGCAGCCTTCTTTCGTAGATCAACCTCATAAAACTGAGATACTCTGAGCCTTCAACTGGAACCCATGCATGAACGAGCTTCGCATCATGGCCTACGTGAAAGTTTGGACTGAATTCTGTTACGCCTGGATAGATTGCAGCTTTATAGGTGACTGCAGGTGTCCGAAGGTTGCGAAGGTACTCAAAAAATACCCGCTGCTGTTCCGGGACGAACGCATGGGCAGCATCATCGAGAAGTAGCACCACTCGCTTAGCATTGATTCTTTCAGCCCATGCCTCAAGTGCATGGGTTAGCGCTGTAGGACCTGGTAGGTCAGGGCGGGCCGCGTGGGGATTACGCTCTGCTGAGTCGATAAAAAACCGGGCGATTTCGCTTTGCCTGTCGAGTTCCGGCTCCTCGACACCCAGCTTTTCAAAAGTGTCATGAACCGCAACGATCACTTTGGCGACTAGCCAGTCCTGAAAGAACCCGTCCGCGTCGGAGCGTTGATTAAATGCGGGTTCCGTAAACATCGAACGTCCGTAATTGACGTAGACCGGAAGCGCTGACCCGCGTTTGCGAATCTCCGCTGCCGCTCGAAGAAGAAGCGTCGTCTTCCCGCACCCTCGTGGCCCGGACAGCAACTTCGGTCCCTGCGTTTGAAGCTGACGGAGGATCTGTTCATCGTGAGGAGTGGGGGCGGTCCAAGCCTCGAACTCTTCCTGAGTGAGGTTCTCCGCCCGCTCCTCAAACAGCGAGAGTTGATCTTCTCCCACGAACATTGTCATGTTGTTCCTCGCGACTGGGTCAGCTCAGTCGACAGAACATACCAGTCTTAGGTATGTTTTGCGATGATCCTGCGCCTCTCCGGTCAGCTCTAGTGCCGCTACCACCAGGACGGGTTGCTATGTCAGTTCAAGCATAGGAAGCCTAGCGGCGCTTGGGCGGCTGCGGACATCCAGTGAACGACGGGTAGTCCGAAGCGCAGAGCGGCAAGTCGACGTGTGCGATAAAAGGTGCTGACGTGGCGACCTTCAGAACCTTCCGACCCTGAGGAGGCGAGTTGGCGGAGCTGATCCTCACCGCCTCTGTAGTGATGCGACTGCAACCGACCCGACTCAGCCGCCGATCTCCCAGACCCAGCCGCGGTTCGGGCCACCAGTGCTGTAGGCCGCCGCGATGGAAGACACGGACTCCGGCACTTCGACCTCGACCGTGCCGGTGTAGCGGGAGTTGGGGAGGATGGTGTTGGAGAGCCTCGTCTCGTAGGACGTGCACATCCCCGGTTGGGCGTCGTGAACGAAGCCGTCTGCTCCGAGGCCCTTGAGCGAGTACGGGTTGAAGATCATCGGTGCTGCGGCTTCTCCATCCGGGCTGAGTGCGCCGGTCGTGAGTGACACGTGCAGTACGAGGGTCTTCCGGCCGGACGCTGCCTTGGTGCCGTACTGGTCACACTGCGGCGAAACTTCGATCTTGTCTACCGTGAACTTGATGGCACAGGACTCGATGTCGTTGGTGCAGTCCAAGCCACCGACCTGACCGACCTTCTTCGGCAGGAAGCCCTGAGCCGTCAGTTCCTGCTTCGGCGTGGTCGCAACAGTGGTCGTAGTGCTGCCGCTGCTCGGCGTGGGCGCAGGGGCGGGATTGGCTGCGGTCGGGCCGGTGCAGGCACACAGAGCCAAGGCGAGTGCGATGACGCCGGCGGCGGCTGCGGTAGGACGGCGTCGGGCGGTGATCATGGGCGTATGGCTCCTCAGCAGCAACCGAGACGGTTTGCAGGTATGGCTTCGGCTTCATCGGGTGCCGTTGCTGAGCGTTAGCTCCATTCACTCTAAAGGACGTATGACCTCATGGGCTTGTTACTCTAGCGGCCGTAATTGATGACCAAGAGTGACACTTCACCGACAACTTACTCGCCATTTGCGAGCTTGATTCGCGTTTACCTTGCGGTACCCATGGTTGATTGCAGGCATGAACAGCGTGGAGGACCTGCCGCTGTGCGTCGGCAGGTCGCCTGACAGTCTCAGTGATCAAGGTCAACACGATGACACTTGATCCCCCCATCCGGTCTCCACACCCGTCAACTGCCTTCTGGCAGTCTGAGAGCCATGGCGCGACAGAACGTCTCGGCTGAACTGGCAGCGAGCCACGGCTTGCCCGGACTGCTCGGTATCAGCCCGGATCGCAAGCAGGTGTGCGTAGAACTCGACCTTCCCCAGCGCAAGGACCGCATCCCGAAGAGCTTCCTCCCCAGGACTCGAAGCCCTCGTTATCGGCTTCCAGGTACGACTGTCCGAGTCATCGTCTGCGTCGACGGCCAAGCACCTCGCAGGGATCAGCGACGACTACGTATGCGCCTGGCTGCGGAAAGACGATCTTGATCACTTTCTTGTGAGCCTTGCCGCGTTCATCAAAGGTGCAACCATCCCGCGCACGGGCACAACGAGTGAAGAGGCCATCAAGACAAGAGTTGGTGAGCAGTAGCCGAAGGTCACTGCAAGGCACTACACGGGAGCTAGACCGCGCTTGCAACTCGTCGACACGCCTGACCAGCAAGAGCAAAGCCCTTGGTTACCCCCGACAAACGACAACAGGCAACAGAACTAGTCCGTCCGCAATGGACATTTACGCTTGCGAACTGTGCAGGTGACCGTAGGTGATGGAAGACACCGTTCGGCGACAGACTCGCAAGATCCACAACCTTCGGGTTCAGGGTTCGAGTCCCTGGCGGCCCACCACTCAGTGAGGCGACGGCCGCTGTGCTCCTCGTCGGCGACCTCGGAGATCCAGGCCGGTAGCTCGATGCCGTGACGCTCGAGCAGGTAGCGGCGGATCTCGTGCAGAGCACGCCGCTCCTTCCTGATCCGCTGCTCACGTCCGCGGACCACCCGATCGGATACCTGCGCCCCGAGCAGGAAACCGAGGGCGAAGACCGCGCAACCGACGAGTGCCGTCAAGCGGAGGCAAAGGCCCACGTCGGCGCACTCGTCCGCGATCAGGGGATCCACCGGCACGAAGACGGCCACTCGGCTCGGGCGCCAATGCTCGATCCAGGACATTCGGCAATACCTTCCTGATGGCAGTAACCCCAAAGAGATCACCCGTTAGAACGACGGATCCCGCCTGACGAAGCAGATGCCCCGACGTACTCTGACGACGTTTTGACGAGCTGCTGGGGGCGGTCGGTCTGTCGGAAAGGTTTGTAACCGACCGCTCATGATCTTGGCCAGCGGCAAGACCGCCAAGGTTTCTTGCTACCAGGGAAGCAAGGGGCAAGGTGGCGGAGCAAGGTTGCACACGTTGACAAGGGGCAATCAGGAATGGCGGACGAAGCGAGAGATAGACGCGCACTTCAACTCGGCGCGGAGTTGAAGCGCGTTCGCGAACGTGCGGGAAGAACGGGTAGTCAGATACCGAAGGTCCACACTCCGGGAGAGTTCTACAGCGACACGCAGGTTTCCCAAGCGGAAACGGGGAAGGTGGTCGCCTCGGAGCAACTCGTCGAGGGTTACGTCGCCATCGGGGCCAATCGGGCAGGATTGGTCCGGCTTCGCGACGCCGCACTGGACGGGAAAGCGGCCACGAGAAAGACGGAACGGCTCACCCGGGCGCCGGAGGCCGAGTTGACCGCGGACGCCTCCATCGACGAGATCCGGGGGTGCTATTCGATAGACAGCGTCGAGCACATCGTCACCTACGGGGAGCGGGGCGTGCTGAAGCACTGGACGACCGTGACCCGCATCCGCTGCGCATCGCCCACCGTGAAGTACTTCGCGTTCAGCGGCAACTACGCCGCGGATCAACGGCGCGGGGTGCTGACGGTCGCCAAGAGTGGCGACTGGTCGATTGCGCGGAGCGCCGAGAGCGAGAAGGGAGCGCTCGACGTCGTCGTCGAGTTGGCGCGACCGGTGAAGCAGGCCGAGACACCGTTCTTCGACGTCGTGCACCGCTTCGACGTGCGATCCGACTCGACCGCGGAACCGCACCTGAGCGAATTCGTCCCGCACTTCCGGGACCGCACCGCCTACCGGGTGCAGTTCGAGCCCTCCGCCGGCCCGCAGCGGATCTGGCACATCCGCTCGAACGACGCCGCCGCCGCGCTGCGCGACCCGACCGACGAACAACTGCTCTCGTGCAATGGTCACGGGTTCTACCACTGCGACTTCCGCGAGATCGATCGCGAGTTCGTCGGCCTGGCGTGGAATTGGAGATGATCGGTTGACGAACCCCGCAGGGGATGAGCCGGACGGCTGGCGGTAAACAGCGCCACACCCTGCGGCGGGCCCTTGATTGGTCGCGGGATCGAGGGTCCGCCGCGGTTCCGAACAGCGCGGCCGGGCCGGGACCTGCTGGGCGGAAAGCGGAAGTCGGCACGAACGCCACCGGAACGGGTGACCGCGCTGGCGGTGGTCGTGGGTGGGCGATAAGCAGGTGCCATGCACCTCGCTGTGGCACTCGCCCTCACGGCCTCGTTCACGGTCGTCTCCGGAGAACTGATCAGCTACGACCCGGCCGTGCCCGCCGGAGCGCGGGCGGAGGTCGTGGCCGCGCCCCGGGACGGCGGCACGGTCGTGCTGCTGCGCACCAGCGGCCTGCTGCCCGACCGCGACTACGGCGCGCACGCGCACGTGAACCCCTGCGGACTCGCGCCGGACGACGCCGGGCCGCACTACCAGCACGTCCAGGGCGGTGCGACGGATCCCGCGTTCGCCAACCCGCACAACGAGATCTGGCTCGACTTCACCACCGACGGGCACGGTCGCGGCGAGGTGATGACGCGGGTCGAGTGGCAGTTCGACGAACGGCGCCCGGGCTCGATTGTGCTGCACGAGGAGCACACGCACACCGAACCCGGTCAGGCGGGCACGGCCGGCGCCCGGCTCGGCTGTCTCACCGTCCCGTTCTGACCCGCGCGCCGGACTTGTGGCGCAGGACCGCGCGGACCAGCGCGGGGTCGAGCGGGTTCGCGGGGCTTGACCTCCAGCGCGGACGAGGTCGCACGATCGGGGCCTCGACGAACGGGGGGCGCCGGTGCTCGCGAAGTGGATCACCTGTGACGTGCCGGCGGAGACGCGTGACGCGTTCGCCGCGGCCCAGGCGAGGTGGACGGTCATCGCCGACCAACCCGGCCTGGTCGGGCAGGTCGGCGGCTGGGACCGGCGGTCCGGGCGCGCGCACGTGCTGGCCCTCTGGGCGGACGCCGACAGCCACCGGCTGTTCCTGCGCGATCGGCACGACGCGGTGGCCGACGCGAGCGGCTACCACGGGATCGAGGTCGCGCTCGGGGAGACCGTCCTCACCCTGCCCGGCACGGCGGCGACCGTGGCCGAGGCGATGCAGGGGCAGGTGCTGCGGGTCGCGGACTGCCGGCTCGCCGAGGGCGCGCACGAGCACTTCGAGGACGTGCAGCGTCACGTGTGGGCGCCGGCGATGGCCGCCGCGGGCGTGCTCGGTGGTGTCGTCGCCCGCTTGGCCCCGGACCGCGTGCTCGTCGCCACGTTCTGGCCCGACGAGGACACCCACCGCCGGTACGCCGGGGAGGTGCCCCGGCTGCGGGCCCGCGCCGACGTGGACGCCGACGTCACCGGGATGACCGGGCACGTGCTGCCGCTGGAGCCGGCGTGGCGGGTGCGGGCGGTTCGGTGATGTGGCACCCACCACTACCAGCGCTGGGTGACAATGGACGGCGATGTCCACCGCCTTGCACGCCACCCAGCCCCTGAAGATCGGCCGGTACCTGGTCGATCCCGCCGTCGTGCTCGCACCCATGGCGGGCATCACCAACGTGGCCTTCCGGCAGCTCTGCCGCGAGTTCGGCAGCCCCACGTCGCTGTACGTCTGCGAGATGATCACCGCTCGGGCGATCGTCGAGCGCGACGCCAAGACGATGCAGATGATCACGTTCGGCGCGGGCGAGAGCCCCCGGTCGATGCAGCTCTACGGCGTCGACCCGAAGTCGATGTCCGAAGCCGCGAAGATCATCGTCGACGAGGACCGGGCCGACCACATCGACATGAACTTCGGCTGCCCGGTGCCCAAGGTGACCCGCAAGGGCGGCGGGGCCGCGCTGCCGTACAAGCGGCAGCTGTTCCGGCAGATCGTGCGTGCCGCGGTGCGCGCCGCCGAGCCCGCCGGCGTGCCGGTGACGGTCAAGTTCCGCATCGGCATCGACGACGACCACCTCACCTACCTCGACGCGGGCCGCATCGCCGAGGACGAGGGCGCCCAAGCGGTCGCCCTGCACGCGCGCACCGCGGCCCAGCGCTACTCCGGCCAGGCCGACTGGTCCGCCATCGCCCGGCTGAAGGAGGCCGTGACCAGCGTCCCCGTGCTCGGCAACGGCGACATCTTCAGCGCGCGGGACGCCCTGGACATGGTCGCCCGGACCGGTTGCGACGGCGTCGTCGTCGGGCGCGGCTGCCTCGGCCGGCCCTGGCTGTTCGGCGAGTTGCAGGCCGCGTTCCGGGGCGAACCGATCCCGCCGGGGCCGCGGCTCGGCCAGGTCGCGGAGATCCTGCGCCGCCACGGCGTGCTGCTCGCGGACTTCCTCGGCGAGGACAAGGGCCTGCGTGACCTGCGCAAGCACATGGCCTGGTACCTGAAGGGCTTCCCGGTGGGCGCGGAGCTGCGGCGCAGCCTCGCCATGGTCTCCACCCTCGCCGAGCTGGACGACCTGGTCGGCAGGCTCGACCCGACGCTGGAGTTCCCGGACAACGCCGACGAGCCGCGCGGCAGGCAGGGCTCGCCCGGCAAGGTCGTGCTGCCCGAGGGCTGGCTGGACGACCCCGAGGACGCCACCGTGCCCGTCGGGGCCGACGAGCTGCACTCGGGTGGCTGACGTGCTGCGCGCCGCGACGGCGCTGGCGTGTGCCCTCCTGCTGGCCGGCTGCGGTTCGGCGATCACCGGTGTCGCCCGTCCGCTCCAGGTCACCGACGTGGAGCGCGAGCTGGTGTCCGGCTACTTCGCCGACCTCAACGAGGCGGGCGGGCAGGGCACGACCGAGCAGCGCGACCTGCTCAAGGACACCCAGCACCCGGACTTCCGCGACGAGGACTGCCAACTGCCGTCCGGCACGATCAAGGTGCAGCCGACCATGTCGACGCTGCGCCTCGACCCGGCGTGGGCGCCGCCCGGCGAGGACGAGCACCCGCGCGGTGTGGTGCTGGTCGTCGCGGTCACGCTGACCGTCGTGCAGGAGGGCTCCGAGATCGGCAGCCAGATCGGCTCGCAGCACGTCGTGCTGCTCAACGGCAAGGCCTACGGCTTCGCCCCTTGCGTCAATTGAGGTGACGCCGAGCCCGTTGAACACGCTCGGCAAGCTTTTCGGCACTTCGATCACCGAATGTCACTAGTTCGGAGCAGTGCACGGTCAACCAGTCGAGGGAAATCCCTCTATGACGCGTCCCGCCCGCTCAAGCGTCGCCTCGGATCAGACGACACCTTGGCAAGGAGGGAGGTGAGCGCGATGACCGCACTGCGACCCGAAGTCGCGGAGTCCGACCGCGACGGCCGGCCCGGAGGGGGCATGCCCACGTCCGAGCACGAGGGCACCGGACTGGTGCAGCTGCACGAGTCGATCGCCGCGCTGCTCGCCTCCCGCGGCCAGTGGCGGCAGGCCTACCAGCACCTGCGGTCCGCGTTCGACCTGGTCTACGCCGACCAGGACGACCCGCCGCAGGTGCCCGAGCAGCTGCGGCGCGAGGTCGACCGGCTGCGCCGCGAGCACGCCGAGGCGCGTGAGCAGAGCCTGCGCGACAGCCTCACCGACAGCTACAACCGCAGATACCTGGACGAGCGGCTGCTCGACATGGTCGCCGAGCGCGGCTCCACCGCGGCGGGCCTCGCCATCGCGTTGATCGACCTGGACTGGTTCAAGCAGGTGAATGACACGTTCGGGCACCTCTTGGGTGACCGGGTGTTGCAGCGCGTGGTCGAGCTGTTGCAGGAGGAGCTGCCGGAGGGCGGGTTCTGCGCCCGCTACGGCGGCGAGGAGTTCGTCCTCGTGCTGCCCGACGTCGAGCCGACGCCCGCCGTGGAGATCGCCGAGTCGGCCCGGTTGCGTGTCGAGCGTCACGCTTGGGCTTCCCTCGCGCCCGGGTTGCGAGTGACCGTCAGCATTGGATTGGCCTATGAGCCGCCGCCCGCCGGGGCGCCGACCCGTCCGCCGGTCGCCCCGGAGCAGCAACTCCTGCGCGCGGACAGCCTGCTCTACACCGCCAAGCAGTCAGGACGGAACGCCGTCGCCTACCGCGAGAACGGCCGCGTCCTCCTGGCGGGTGCCGCTTCCGGGCGACGAGGTATAGCCGAATCCCGGGTCGCCGGTTACTGACACCTACCGTCCACTCACCCTTTCGGACGTAGTCTGCTGCGCGCAACCGAGTACTGCCGACCCCTGTATCACCGGGAGTGGTCGTCAGGACTGGCCGTCATCCGTAGTATCGCCAAGGCAAGTGACACGCCGTTGGTGCAACCAATGTGTCCTTGCCGTCGTCAACTCGTGATGACGAGCGACTAATGACCGAAGCTGAAGGGAGACCGGGTGCCCGACGAGCCCCGCCGTGGCGGCCCCGGACCCGGAGGTGACCAGGCCCCCCAGGAAGACCAGCCGACCGGCCGTCGCCGCAGGTCGCTGGACGATGGCGGGCTGAGCGTGTCCGACCTGCTGGAACAGCACAGCCGCACGAACATCCCACGCCCGGTCCCGTCCGGTCCGTCGGACACCGGCAGGCGCGCCGCGCCCGAGCCAGAGCCGCCCCGCAGACCCGCGCCGCCCCAGAACGGCAGGCACGCCCCCGAGGGCACCGGCCGCCGTGCCGCGCCGGAACCGCCGCGCAGGCAGGCGCCACCACCGGACTACGCGCCACCGTCACCCGAGGACACCGGCGCCCGCCCCAGGCCGACGAACGGCGCACCGCCCGCGGGCCGCCGCCCCACCGCTCCGCCCCCGAACGACTTCTTCGCCGCGGGCGAGGGCACGGGCACCCGGACGCCGCGGCCCGTGCCGGAGGACACCGGCGCCCGCCGCCGTCCCGACGAGCCCGGCGCACGTCCCGGCCGCCCGGCGCCACCGCCGGTGAACGGCCACGCGAACGGCTACGCGGGCCGACCGGACGACGTCGGCCCCGGGCGTCCCGCCGCGCCGCGCCCGGCGCCTCCCGTCGACCCGGGCACGCGCTTCCCGGCCAACGGCCGCCCGCAGGACCCGGCCGGGCCGCGACGCTCCGCCGAGGGCACCGGCCAACGCCCGCGCCCCGAGCTCCCCGGCGCCGCGCCGGGTCGACGGCTCCCGGACGGCAGCGGACCGCGGCAGCGGCCCGAAGGTCTCGCCCCCGACACACCCAGGCGGCCGGCGGACGGCAGCGGACCGCGCCCCGAAGACCTGGCACCGGACACACCCCGCCGCCACCCCGACGGCAGCGGACCACGCCCGCGTCCCGAAGACCTGGCGCCACGGCGTGCGGCGGACGGCGCGCCACGCCAGCACCCCGACGGCCTCGCGCCCGACACACCCCGCCGCCACCCCGACGGCAGCGGGCCGCGTCAGCGCCCCGAAGACCTGGCCGACGGCCCGCGCCGACGGCCGGACGAAGCAGGACCGCCCGGACGCCGCGTCGCCGAGGGCGCGCCGGCCGAGGGCATCGCCAGGCGGCTCGGCGACGGGCCGCGCCCCGGCGAGAACACCGGCCAACGCCCCCGTCCCGGCATCCCGACCGACAGCCCTCGTCGCCTCCCGGACGGCAGCGGACCGCGCCCGGACGTCCCGATGGGCGACGCTCCCCGTCGCCTCGCGGACGGCAGCGGACCGCACGACCTGACCGGCGGGCCGCAGACCGGCCGCCGACCCGACCCGCGCCGCCCCGCGCCCGGCCTGCCCGGCGAAGACCCGACCGGCCGTCGTCCCGAGGGCAGCGGACCGCGCCGCCTCGCCGACGGCCCACCGGTCGTGCCGGTCGACGGCGCGGCACCGCGCCGCCTCGCGGACGGCCCGGTGGACGGCAGCGGACCGCGCCCGGTCGGCGACGTGCCCGGCCGGAGGTTCGCCGACGACGGCCCCGCCGCGCCCGACCAGGCGCCGCCCGTCATCGCCGCCCGCCTCAACGCGGGCCCGGAGCCGCGCGAGGCCATCGACCCGGCCAGCCTCACCACGGAGATGGAGGCCATCAGCGACGACGTCAAGAAGCGTCGCGAGGTCGACCACACGCTGGCCCGCTTCTCCGCCGTCCACGACGAGCTGGCCGAGCAGGAGCGCCTGCGCAAGGAACGCCGCCAGAAGCTCATGCCGTGGAAGGCCGAGCACGACGAGGACGCCACCGAGTACGCCTCGCCGGTCGACGACCCCGACGACGAGGGCCCGCGCCGCCGCGGCCGCACGGCCAAGCACAGCAAGATCGTGCGCGCGGTCAAGGTCGTCGCGCTGGCCGCCGCCGTGCTCGTGTTCGTGTCCACCGGCCTCGGCTGGGGCGCGATGTTCTACATCGACAGCAAGATCACCGAGATCGACGCGCTGAACACCAACTCCGCCGCGGTGCACGAGGCGGAGAAGCAGCTCGGTGACGAGAACTTCCTCATCGTCGGCTCGGACAGCCGCGCGGGCGCGAAGCCGCAGGACGGCGTCGGCGACGCGGACGCCGAGCCGGGTGCGCGCTCGGACGTGCTGATGCTCGCGCACATCCCGGCCGACCGGAAGCGCATGGTCGTCGTCTCCGTGCCGCGCGACCTGCTCATCACCCGGCCGCAGTGCGAGGAGTGGGACCCCTCCACCGGCCAGTACACCGGCAACCAGCTCGACTCCGCGCAGGACGTGAAGGCCAACGAGCCGTACGCGGTCGGCGGGCCCAAGTGCGTCAGCAAGTTCATGACCGAGCTGACCGGCCTGGAGATCAACCACTTCATCAGCGTCGACTTCAACGGCTTCAAGGGCATGGTCGACGCCATCGGCACCGTCCCGGTGTGCGTGCCGAAGCCGATGAAGGACGACGAGCTCGGCGTGATCTTCGAGGAGCCCGGGCGGTTCGAGATCGACGGCACCAAGGCGCTGGACTACGTGCGCGCCCGCAAGGTCGCCGGCGAGGAGAAGACCGACTTCGACCGCGTCAACCGGCAGCAGCAGTTCCTGTCCTCGTTGCTGCGCAAGGCGTTGTCCTCGGAGATCCTGCTGAACCCGGGGAAGCTCAACGGGTTCCTCAACGCGTTCGCCGCGTCGACCGTCGGCCAGAACATCGGCGTGAACGACATGCTGACGCTGGCGCAGTCGTTGCAGAGCCTCGAAGCGGGCCGCGTCACCTTCGTCACCATCCCGCACGAGCGGTCCGAAGGCGCGACGCTGGCCCACGACGACAACCTGGAGTTGTTGAAGGAAGCCGACACCAAGGCGTTGTTCCAGGCCATCATCGACGGCACGCCGCTGCCGGAGGAGACCCCGGACAACACCGCGACCGACCCGGCCCAGGGCCAGACGTCGGCCGCCGCCCCGCCGCCCGGCCCCAAGCAGGGCAAGGTCGTCGACCACAAGGGCCTGAAGGTCCAGGTGCGCAACGGGGACCCGGACAACGACGGCGCTTCCCGCCGGACCACCCTGGCGTTGCGGGAACTCGGCTACGACGTGGTCATCGCCGGTGACGCGCCGCCCGCCGCGAAGACCGTGATCCTGTACGGCCTCGGCGCGGAGGACGCGGCGGCGACGCTGCTGTCCTCGGTGCCCGGCGCGACCTTGCAGTTCCAGGCGAACATGACCGGCGCGGTGCAGCTGCTGATCGGGCCCGGCTGGGACGAGGAGGTCCGGGCGCCGCAGGCGGCGGGCACCGATCCGGGCAAGGCGACGCCGCCCGAGGACCTGGCCGTGGTCAACGCGGGGAAGGACCCCTGCGCTTAAGAGGACTGGACGTTTCGGGTTCACCCCCGGTTCACCGGGGCGGGTCGCTACCGCGATGACCTCGCCGTAGGCTGACGGCCATGCGTGAGGCCTACCACGATCAGCTCGGACAACTCGCCGACCAGCTCGCCGACATGTGCGGGATGGCCGGTGACGCGATGGAGCGCGCGACCGCTTCCCTGCTCGGGGCGGACCTAGCCCTCGCCGAGCAGGTGATCGGCGACGACGCCAAGATCGACGACGTGCGCGCCGACATCGAGGAGCAGGCGTACGCGCTGCTGGCGCTGCAGGCGCCGGTCGCCACCGACCTGCGCATCGTGCTCGCGGTGATCCACGCGGCCGAGAGCGTGGAGCGGATGGGCGACCTGGCGCTGCACGTGGCCAAGGCGGCGCGGCGCAGGCACCCGAACCCGGTGCTGCCGGACACCGTGCGGCCGTACTTCGCCGAGATGGGCCGCATCGCGGTCGAGCTGGCGCGTGAGGCGACCGACATCATCCGCACGCAGGACGTGAAGCGGGCGCGGTCGTTGGAGGACGCCGACGACGCGATGGACGACCTGCACCGCCACCTGTTCACGGTGATCATGGACAAGGACTGGGCGCACGGCGTGCCGTCCGCGGTGGACACCACGCTGCTCGGCCGGTTCTACGAGCGCTTCGCCGACCACGCGGTGTCGGTGGCCAAGCGCACCGTCTTCGTGGTCACCGGCCGGATGCCCGGCTACCACGGCGACACCGGCGACGGTTCCTGAGCGTCAGCCCAGTAGGCCGTTCAGCTCCTGCGCGAGCTGGGCGGCGATGCGCGCGTTGTCGGCGGGGGCGTGGGTGAGCCACTTCTGGCCGTCCTGCCCCTGCCGCGTCTGCGACATGTAGCGGCCCTGGTCGTTGTCGAACCACGCGACCTGCGGCGCGCGCTGCTCCCGGCCGTGCCTGCCGCGCACCGTGACGCCGAACTGGCCGGCGCGCAGCCGCGGCCGTTCGAACACCGCTTCCAACGCGCGGACCTGCGCGGACGCCGTCGAGCGCGGCGCCATGGTCTGGGTGAACGTGGCGTTGCCGAAGTCGTCGTCCCGCCGCGGCGGTGGCGGCGGCGCGGACGTCGGCATCGGCACGGTGATCGACTGGCCGGGGCCGGGCCGCGACGGCGGGACGAGGTCCACGATCGCGCGCAGCAACCCGGGCGCCCGCATCAGGTCGACCTTGATCTGCCGGTCGTCCATCACCGCGAGCGCCGCCGTCTCGCCCGCCGCGCCACCACGCGCGAGCAGCTGGCGCTCGACGTTGCGCGCGTCGAGCGACGCGACCGCGTTGAGGCTGTAGTCGAAGCGGACCAGCAGGGTCAGCGCTTCCTCCACCTCGGGCGCGACCCGGCCGCGCTGGGCCAGGCCGCGCGACTCCAGGTCGCGGTGGACGGCGTTGCGGATGCCGCGCCGCTCGTCGATCGTCTGCCCGAGGTAGGGGAATTCGAACGGGTAGGGACGGCTGCCGAGTCTCAGGTCTTCCCAGAGCATGTCGGCCGCCGCGTGGGACAGGGCGAACGAGAACACGTTCACCCGCCGATGACCGGCGGAGCGACCATGGTGCCGTCACCGAAGACGTCCTCGGTCTCCACCAGGTAGGACGCGGCCTTGTGCTCCTTGTCCTCGTCTCCCTGGCCGCGCGCGCCGCCGGCGCCCATGCCGCCGGCGCCCATGCCGGCCGCGCCACCGCGGCCCGCCGCGCCCGCGCCACCGGGACCACCGGCGCCGCCGGGGCCGAAACCGCCCGCGCCGGACCGACCGGCCTCGCCGAGCGTGCCCGCGCTGCCGCCGGGACCGAAGCCGCCCATGCCGCCTCGACCGGCCGCGGCCATGCCACCGGGACCGCCGGGACCGCCGCCGGGCATGCGGCCCATGCCGCCACCGCCGGGCCCGCGGTTGCCGCCGCCGCCACCGGGCCCGTTCGGGTTGGGACGTCCGTTGGGGGGCATCGGGGGCCGGTTGTGGGGTCCGGGGCCGGGCGGGTAGATGCCGGGCGGGTAGGGACCGCCGCCGGGGCCGGGCAGGTGGTTGTTGCCACCGCCGCCCGGGCCGGGGAGGTTCGTGTTGCCACCGCCGCCGGGGGTCCAGCCGGACTGGTTGGTGTTGCCGCCACCGGTGCCGCCAGTGCCGGTCCCGCCACCGCCGGGCACGCCGAGGTCACCCATCCCGCTGCCGGTGCCGGTGCCCGTCCCCGTGCCGCTCGGCACGGTCTGCCGGCCACCGATCTGCCCCGTGCCGTTCTGGCCCGGGTCGCCGCCACCGCCACCGTCCATGGGCGGCGGCGCCGAGAAGGCGGGCATCGTCGAGCCCGACTCCTGGAAGCTCGTGGACATGGTCGTCATGACCTCGGCCGCACGTTCGTGGGCCTGCTGCTTCTCCTCGAACTTCTGCTCGATCTGGTCGATCGTCGCGGCCCACTTGAACGGGTTGGGCTCGGCGAAGAACATCTTGTAGGCGTCGGCGGTGCTGAAGTCGACCGGCTCGGGCATCGCGTTCTTCGCCTGCTCGGCCGCCGTGCTCTGGGCGTACAGCTTGTTGCCGGTGAGCTGCGCGCCCTGCGCCGCGTTGCCTGACCAGGTGGCGACGTTGGTGAAGTAGCTCTGCGCCGACTCGGCCGCCGCACCCTGCCAGGCGCCCTTGCTGGCGGCCGTGGCACTGCTCAGGTTGGTCTGCAACTCGGCGAGCGTGTTGCCGAGCTTCGTCCAGGCCTCGCCCTGCTCGTTCGCCGTGCTGGGGGCCATGTTCGTGGTGACCATGTCCTTGAGGGCCTTGTGGTCGTAGCCCATGTAGTGGGAGCCGGGCGGCGACAGCGGCGGCCGGTAGTCCTCCACCACCTGCTGGAGGTCGCGCTCCTGCGTTTGCTGGTACTGCGCGGACTGCGCCCTGACCTGGATGTCCCGGACGAAGTCCATGAAAGAAGGGAAGAGGCCGGGGTTCTCCTGCTGAGAACGCGCGTACTCGGCCCGCAGCTGCTCCTCGTTCTGCCCGGCGTAGGTGACCTGAGTCGCCTGGCTGTTCGGCTGCTGCGAGTTGGACGGCGGCCCGTACGGCGGCTGCGAGTTCGGCGGCGTCACGACGTTCTTCCCCTCTGGGTTACTTCGGCAGCTTCGGTTCGATGGCGGTGGCGACTGCGGTGGCGGCGGCGCAGGCTTCGTCCAACGACGCGTTCGCGGAACCCGCGACATCTACCCTCGAGGTGGGAGTGGCCTCCACCGCGATCAGACAGGAAGTCTGCGTGGTCGACTGCTTGACCATCTTGGCCTTGCGCGAGCCGATGGTGATGTCCGACTGCTGACCGCCCGGCACGACGTCGTCCAAGCCGAGATCAGGGTGGCCCTTCACCGCGACAGATGCCGTGGTGGAGACGCTGGCACCACACGTCTCGCCGATCACAACTTCGATGTCGGTGAGGTTCAGCTGCGGGGCGATGGAGTTCAACACTTCGCACTCGTCGAAGTCGGCGAGCGAATCCCCACTGCCCGACGGCTTGGTGCTCGTGGTCGGCGAGGCTTGATCGGTGGTGGTCGACGTGGTGGTCCCAGCCGACGCGTCACCTGGCTCCTTGGTGGAGCACCCGGCGGCGATCGTGCCCAGCACGACCATCGTCAGGACGACGCGAGCCGGCAATCCCTTGATCAACTGTCTCCACCTCAGTAGCGGTTGTAGGTGCCTGCGTTCGAGCTATCGACCTCGCGGTAGTTCTCGATCGCCTTCTGCAGCGCCAAGCGGGCCTCTTCCAACGCGACCCTCAACTGCTCGACCGCCGGGACTATGCCAGCCGTCCCGGCACCGCCTTCGACGCTCTCCTGGTTGTAGCGCGCCATGGCCGTGCCATCCGGACTGGTGCCCAGCTTCGTCTCCTGACGGAGGATCTGCAGGGCGACGTCCATCTTCTGTAGGTCCTGCTGGGCACTTGCGATGGCCTTCAGGTAGGCCTCGGCGCCTTCCTGGCTGATGGCGAACGAGCCCGACTCGGCGGCCTGCTTCAGCCCCACCATGCTGGCCGTCATAGCTTGCATGGACTGTGCGCTCAACGCACCTTCCGCCGCCACGGTTACCCCCTGCGAGTCTGCCGATCCCAACGGTCACGGTACCCCCGAACGGAGGACCGTGTCTCGATTTTGACGGCAGGGGCGAGCCCTCGGTTCCCCCGTCACCCGAACGCGCGGAAGCCCTCCCACTGCTGGTGGGAGGGCTTCACGGACAAGCAGGTCGATCAGCCGAAACGGCCGGAGATGTAGTCTTCCGTGGCCTTCTGGCTCGGGTTGGAGAAGATCTTCTCCGTGTCGTCCACCTCGATCAGCCGACCCGGCTGGCCGACACCCAGCAGGTTGAAGAACGCGGTCTGGTCGCTGACCCGCGCCGCCTGCTGCATGTTGTGGGTCACGATGACGATCGTGTACTCCTTCTTCAACTCCGTGATCAGGTCCTCGATCGCGAGAGTGGAGATGGGGTCCAGCGCCGAGCACGGCTCGTCCATCAGCAGCACGTCGGGCTGCACGGCGATCGCCCGCGCGATGCACAGCCGCTGCTGCTGACCACCGGACAGGCCGCCGCCGGGCCGGTCGAGGCGGTCCTTGACCTCGTTCCACAGGTTGGCCCCGCGCAACGACCGCTCGGCCACCTCGTCGAGCTTCTTCTTGTTCCGCTCGCCGGCCAGCTTCAGGCCCGCCACCACGTTGTCCCGGATGGACATCGTGGGGAACGGGTTGGGGCGCTGGAACACCATGCCGATGGTCCGGCGCACCTGCACCGGGTCGACGGAGGACGCGTAGATGTCCTCGCCGTCCAGCAGCACGGTGCCCTCCACCCGGGCCCCGGGCGCCACCTCGTGCATGCGGTTCAACGACCGCAGCACGGTGGACTTCCCGCAACCGGACGGGCCGATGAACGCCGTCACGTTCTTCGGCGGCACGGCGAGCGAAACCTCCTGCACGGCGTGGAACTTGCCGTAGTAGAGGTTCAGGTCTTTCACGTCGATGCGCTTGGCCATGACCGCCCGCTCACTTCGTCTTCGGAGCCAGCCACCGCGAGATCACGGTAGCCAGCAGGTTGAACAGCGTGATGATGATGACCAGGGTGATCGCCGCACCCCAGATCCGCTCGAAACCGGCCTGCGTCGGGTTGTTCCGCTCCGACGTCATGAGCAGCGGCAGCGACGCCATCGGGCCGTCGAACAGGTTGTAGTTGATGTACGGCGCGTACGCGGCCAGCACGAGCACCGGCGCGGTCTCGCCCATGACGCGGGCCAGCGCCAGCATGATGCCGGTGATGATGCCGGACAGCGCCGTGGGGATGACGACCTTCACGATCGTCTTCCACTTGGGGATGCCGAGCGCGTAGGACGCCTCGCGCAGCTCGTCCGGCACGATCTTCAGCATTTCCTCGGTGGTCCGCACGATCACCGGCACCATCAGCAGCACCAGCGCCAGCGACACCGCGAAACCGCTGCGACCGAAGCCGAAGTACGTGATCCACAGCGTGTAGATGAACAGCGCGGCCACGATGGACGGCACACCGGTCAGGATGTCGACCATGAACGTGGTGGCCTTGGACAGCTTGGACCGGCCGCCGTACTCCACCAGGTAGACGCCGACGAACAGGCCGAGCGGCACGGACAGCAGGCCGCACACCAGGCCCTGCACCAACGTGCCGTAGATCGCGTGGTAGACACCGCCGCCGCTCTGGCGGCCCAGCAGGCCGGACAGCGACTTCTGCCACCAGTCGGCGTCGAGCACGACCGGGAACCCCCGCTGGATCACCACCCACAGCACCCAGATCAGCGGCACGATCGCGATGAGGAACGCCCCGTACACCAGCGCGGTGGCGATGCCGTTCTTGAGCTTGCGCGCGCCGCTGACGCTCTGGAACGTCGGCGGCGTGGCGAGGCGGTTCAGGTCCGCCGTGTCGGTCGTCATTCGTACTCCTTGTGACCGGCGACGATG
The DNA here is from genome assembly GCF_001280085.1 of Saccharothrix sp. NRRL B-16348. GTDB lineage: Bacteria > Actinomycetota > Actinomycetes > Mycobacteriales > Pseudonocardiaceae > Actinosynnema. The sequence continues at coordinate 22,346 of NZ_LGED01000001.1, forward strand.
GACCGGGCGATGGCGTTGACGCCGAAGGTGAGCACGAACAGCACCAGGCCGGCGGCGATGTAGGCGCCCGCCGTGCGCGGGTCGTTGAACTCGGGCGCGGCCAGCGCGATCTTGGACGCGAACGTGGCGCCACCGTCGAACAGGCTCCACGCGAACGCCGCGCCCGTGCCGCTGAGGATGATCGTCAACGCGATCGTCTCACCGAGGGCGCGGCCGAGGCCGAGCATCGAGGCGCTGACGTAACCGGCCTTGCCGAACGGCAGCACGGTGGTCCGCACGACCTCCCACTTGGTCGCGCCCAGCGCGATGGCGCCCTCGATGTGGGTGACCGGGGTGCGGTCGAACACCTCGCGGCTGACCGCGGTGATGATCGGCAGGACCATGACGGCCAGCACGATGCCGGCGGTGAAGATCGTGCCGCCGAGCTCGATGCTGACGTTGCCCTCGGCGAACAGCGGGAACCAGCCGAGGGTCGCGGTCAGCCACTCGCCGATCGGCGTGAGCACCGGGCCGAGCACGAGCAGCCCCCAGAGGCCGAAGATGATCGACGGCACGGCGGCCAGCAGGTCGATGACGTAGGCGAACGGCCGGGCGAGCCGGCGCGGCGCGTACTGGGTGAGGAACAGGGCGATGCCCAGTGCGATCGGCATCGCGATGATCAGCGCGAACGCGGACGACACCACGGTGACCAGGAGCAGGTCGAAGATGCCGTAGCGCATGTTGTTGACGTCGCTGGTCGACCACTCGCGGCTGGTCAGGAAGTTGACCTTGTCGAGCCCGAGTGACGGGATGGCCTGGAGCAGCAGGAAGATGCCGATCGCCGCGATCAGGACCACGATGAAGAGGCCCGAGCCGGTGGCCAGGCCGGCGAAGATCCGGTCACCCGGCCGGACGACAGTCTTCCGATCGGCTTCCGTGGTCGGGGGAATCGGAGCCTCCGAGTCGGGTCGAGCAGCCGGAACGCCCGCACGGGCACCGGTCGAACCGGTGCCCGAGGGGCGGGGGGCCACTGTGCGGTCGTTCATCGCAATGGTGTTCCCGGGAAGTGTGCCGGCCTGGTCAGGCGATGGCCTTGATGGCGGTCAGCAGCTTCTCCTGGAAGGCCTTCGGCAGCGGAGCGTAGCCCGCGTCCGCCAGACCGTCCTGGCCAGTCGTGGCCGCGACCGTGAGGAACGCCTTGACGGCCTTCGCGGTGTCGGCATCGTAGCCGGCCGAGCAGACGATCTCGTAGGTCGCCAGCAGCAGCGGGTAGGCGCCCGCGGTGGTGGAGCCGTAGATCGAGTCCAGGTCGAGGACCAGGTCGTTGCCCGTGCCCTTGATCTTGGCGCCGTCGATGGCCTTGCCCACGGTCTCGTTGGTCAGCTCGACCGGGCCGGAGCCGTTGTCGATCTTGGCGACGGACAGCTTGTTGTCCTGCGCGAACGACAGCTCGACGTAGGTGATGGCGCCGTCGATCGAGCCCGCGGCCTGCGCGACACCGGCGGACTTCTCCTTGGCCTCGCCGACACCGCCCTTGAACTGCTTGCCCTCACCCTGGGTCCACGCGCCCTTCGAGGCGGCGGTCAGGTACTTCTGGAAGTTGTCCGTGGTGCCGGACTCGTCCGAGCGGTAGACGACCTTGATGTCCTTGTCCGGCAGGGACGCGCCGCTGTTCAGAGCCGCGATGGCCGGGTCGTTCCACTTCTTGATGCCACCGTTGAAGATCTTGGCGGCGACCTCGCCGCTCAGCACCAGGTTGGTCACGCCCTCCAGCTTGTAGCCCAGCGCGACGGGGCCGAAGACCAGCGGCAGGTTCCACGCCGGGTTGCCCTTGCAGCGCTCGGCCGCCGCGGCGACCTCGCCCTTGCTCTCGGACAGCGGCGAGTCGGACCCGCCGAAGTCGACCTGGCCCGCGTTGAACTGCTTGACGCCCGCACCGGAGCCGGTGGCGTTGTACGCGAGGTCAGAGCCGGCGCACTTCGCCTGGTACGCCTGGATGAACGTGGCGATCGCGTTCTGCTGAGCCGAGGAGCCCTCCGCGCTCAGCTTCGACTTGCCACCGCACTCGACCGGGACGGAGGAGTCGCCGGCCGCGGACGTCGAACCGCCGGTGCCGGGGGCGTTGTTGTCGCTGCCACACGCGGTGAGCAGAAGCGCACCGGCCGCGATCAGGCCGAGTACGGCGCCGTGTCGCTTGGTCTTCACCTGGGAGTCCTCCAGCTACGGAAGCGGATTTCGCGGCGAAGCTCCGCCGCTCGACACGGACGGTAGGTAGCGAGGGTGGACAGGTGCCCAGGAGAAGGTGAACGACGGGTGAACACCACACGGGAAGTGACGGAGTACACCGCCTTTTGGGTGTCCCGTGACCTGCACGTTTGCATGGCGTGATGGGTTTGTCACTACCGGGCGTATTGGACGTCCGCGTCCCAGCGGGTGAAGCCCAACCGGTTGTACACGGCCAACGCCGCCGCGTTGTCTGACTCGACGTACAGCATCACGTCGGTGAGCCCGGCGTCGCGCAGGTGCGCCAGACCGGCCAGGGTGATCGCCTTGCCGAGGCCGCCGCCCTGCGCGTCCGGGTCGACGCCGACCACGTACACCTCGCCTAGTTCGGCGGTGTGCGCCTTGGTCCAGTGGAAGCCGAGCAGCCGCCCGTCGTCGTCGACCGCGAGGAGGAAGCCGGCCGGGTCGAACCACGGCTGCTCTTCCTTCTGCCGCACGTCCTCGATGCTCATCGCGCTCTGCTCGGGGTGCCACGCGAACGCCCGGTGGTTGACGTAGACCACGGCGGCCTCGTCCCGGCCGGGCACGAAGGAGCGCAGCGTGACGCCGGCAGGCAGCACGGGCTCGGGCAGGTCGGCGTCCAGCGGGCGGCGCAGGCGCAGCAGCTCGCGGACCTTGCGGTAGCCGAGCTTGGCGGCGAGCGCTTCCGCGCCGGGGTGGCCGCCGTGCGACCAGATCCGCAGGGGCTTGGCGCGGTCGGCCACGGCTTCGACGAGCGCCGTGCCGTGCCCGCGGCGCCGGTGCCCGGGGTGGACGGCCAGCTCGGCGACCTCGTTGCCGTCGGAGTCGCCGAAGACGTCCAAGTGCAGGTAGCCGACCAGCTCGTCGGCATCACGGGCCAGCAGGTGACGGCTGCCGCGCGCGTCGGGACGAAGGCGCAGGATCACGGCTTCGCCGACGGGGGCGACGCCGTCGGCGGCTTCGGCAGCCCCGAGCAGACCGGACACCTCGCCGGCCTGCTCGGGGGACAACACCTCGAACCAGGTCAATTCCACGCGGGAAAACCTACTCGACTGCCCCGCGAGGTCGCGTCGGTCGTTCGCGACTCATTTTCCGGCGATCACGCTTGTCGATCGTCGGAAAATCAGGCGCGAGCGGCCGACTTCGAGGCGACCTCGCCACCGTCTGCGGAGCAGCGGCGATCAAGCACGGTAGATGAGCTCGGCTTCGTCGATCGTCGTCTCGGGCGCGTCGATCGCGTGGTCCACGCGACGGGTGCTGCCCGGGCGCGGGGGGCGCACGAACTTGTAGCCCACGTTGCGCACGGTGCCGATGAGGGACTCGTGCTCGGGGCCCAGCTTGGCGCGCAGGCGCCGGACGTGCACGTCCACCGTCCGCGTGCCGCCGAAGAAGTCGTAGCCCCAGACCTCCTGCAGCAGCTGCGCGCGGGTGAACACGCGGCCCGCGTGCTGCGCCAGGTACTTGAGGAGCTCGAACTCCTTGTAGGTGAGGTCGAGCGGACGGCCGCGCAGGCGGGCCGTGTAGGTGGCCTCGTCGATGACCAGCTCGCCGAGCTGGATCGAGCCGTCGCCGCCGGGCTGCGTGGTGCCGCGCCGGGAGCGCACCAGGCGCAGGCGGGCGTCGACCTCGGCCGGGCCGGAGGTCGGGAGCAGGATCTCGTCCACGCTCCAGTCGGAGTTGACCGCGACCAGGCCGCCCTCGGTGACGACCGCCACCACGGGCACGTCCACGCCGCTGGAGTCGAGCAGCCGGCACAGGCTGCGCGCGGCGACCAGGTCCGTCCTGGCGTCGACCAGGACGATGTCGTGCGGACCGGCTTCCAGCAGCGCCGAGACCTCCGGGCGCAGCGGCCGCACCTCGTGCGGGAGGAGCGACAGCGCGGGGAGAACCGCCTCGGGGTCGGCGTCGGTGGTCAGCAGCAACACATCGATACTCATCGCGGCGCCCTCTCGTTCGGCCGGTGCTTGGTCACCGACCAGGCACAGGCGAAGTACGGTGACCGGGCCCCGTTGCCTGCGGATGACGGAGACAATACCGGTGCACACCACGAAAGACCCAGGTCAGCAGGTCAGAGTCACAGTTGTTTCCACAAGCGTCACGCCTGTTACATCCATGTCACATGACGCTGTCCATCTGCACGGTGTGCATGTGAGATCAACACCGTCCGTGACGGATCTCGCATTCGTGGTGGGTCACGGCTTCACGAATCACGTTCGCAAACCGTTCGTGTCACGCGTGTTGCACCGGTTCGCACGGCACGGCGGGGTCGTCGCGCTGGACTTCCGGGGCCACGGTCGCTCCGGTGGGCGGTCCACCGTCGGCGGTGACGAAATCCACGACCTCGCGGCCGGTGTCGCCCTCGCCCGCGATCTCGGGTACCGACGGGTGGTGACCGTCGGCTTCTCCATGGGCGCGTCCATCGCGCTGCGCCACGCAGGCCTGCACGACGACCGGCCGGACGCCGTGGCGGCGGTCAGCGCGCCGTCGCGCTGGTGGGTCCGCGACACGGTGGCCATGCGCCGCGTGCACTGGCTGCTGGAGCAGCCCCACGGCAGGCTCGCCGCCCGCGCGCTCGGCGTGCGCCTCGGCCCGCCGTGGCTGACCACGCCGGAAAGCCCGCTGGAAGTCGTGCACCGCATCACCCCGACCCCACTGCTCATCGTGCACGGTGAGCAGGACCACTACTTCGGCACCGGGCACGCCGTCGCGCTGCACCGGGCCGCGGGCGGTGGCGCCGAGCTGTGGCTGGAGCCCGGCGTGCGGCACGCCGAGTCGTCGATGACGCCCGCTCTGGTAGACCGGATCGCGACCTGGCTGGACGAACGCACCACGCCGCTGGACGAGCACACCCCGCAGCACCACCCGGACCGGACAAAGGGCAGGCGATGACCGCGACCGACACGAACCGCCGCCGTGCCACGCGCGGGCGCAAGCTGATCATCGCCGCGCTCGTCGTCGGCGGGCTGCTGGTCGCGGCCGACTTCGGGTTGGCCGCGGTCGGCGAGTACCAGGTCGCGCAGAAGATGCGGGAGAAGTTCGGGCTGAGCGAGGACCCGTCGGTCCGGATCAACGGCTTCCCGTTCATCACGCAGGCGATCGGCGGCGACTACCGCGACATCGAGATCAGCGCCACCGGCGTGCCCGTGCGCGACCAGCTGCGCGACCTGGAGATCCGGGCGAACCTCAAGCACACCCGGATCGGCCTGTCGGACCTGCTGGCCGGCAACACCCGCGACGCGCGGATCGACCAGGTCAGGGGCAGCGTCAAGATCAAGGTCAACGACCTGAGCCGGCTGGTCAACCAGATCACGCCGTTCACCGACCTGGCGATCGAGCCGGACAAGCGCACCAAGGTGACCGACGGGCAGGCGCCGGACCCGACGGTCGCCGCGGTGAAGCTGTCGGGCAAGACCAACGTCGCCGGCCGCGACATCCGCATCACCGCGTACGGCACGGTGTCGCTGGTCAACGGCCAGGTGATGATCGCGGTGAACGACGTCGAGCTGGACGACATGGCGCTGGACGGCCTGGACGCCGTGCTCGGCGTGGTGCGCGAGGCGTTGAGCGTGACGATCGACCCGGGCGCGCTGCCCTTCACGGTGACGCCGACCGCCGTCAAGGTGGAGAGCGGCGCGTTCACCGTGGAAGGCGCCATCAACGACATCCTCCTGGACCAGGGCGGCAACTGAATGACCGGTGTGTGGGCGCTGCTCGGCGCGGTCGCGGTCGTCGCCGTGATCGCCGTGGTGCTGCGCGCCCGTGACGGCCGCGTGCGCGTGGCGGAACCGGGCGGGAGCCCCGCGGCCGAGCCCGGCGAGCACCTGCCCGCGGCCGTCCGCGACCTGCTCGACCGGCACACCCCGGTGACGTTGGTGCAGCTCTCCACCACGTTCTGCGCGAACTGCCGGCAGACCCGCACCGTGCTCGAAGACCTCGCCGCCCGCACCGAGGGGCTGCGGCACGTCGAACTCGACGTGACCGACCTGCCCGGGGTCGCCGCCGACCTCGGGGTGCTGCGCGCGCCGACGACGGTGGCGCTGGACCCGGCCGGCGCGGAACTCCTGCGGGTCGGCGGGGTCCCGAAGCCGGACCGCCTCATTGCGGCTTTGCGCCCACACCTGCCTGGACCGATCGGGTGAACCTGGGCATTCCCACGGTTTGGACGCCACTCCCGACAGCAGGGACGAGCGGCTAGTCTCGATCCCATGACCACGCTGCTGACCAAGCGACTCGCGGTGGACCTGTGCCGCGTGCGCAGCAGCCTGTGTCGCGCGGCGCGCTGACCGGGCGGTTGCCGGCGGCCCGCACGCCCTTGACGGCCGTGTGCGCTTGCCCCTAACACCGCCTGAGACGGACTACCAGTCTTGTCCACCGTCAGGAGGTCGCCGTGCCCGTAGGAGCCACCGCCACCAAGGACGCGCCGGTCGACCCGCGCGGCCCTCGGTTCAGCGCCTGGATCACGACCGCCATCCTGGCGGTGGTCCTGCTGACCGGCTCGTGGCGTCTGCTCGCCGCCCAGACCCTGCTCTTCGGGATGTGCGCGTTCATCTCGCTCAAGCTCAACCCGTGGGGCCACGTCTACCGGTTCGCCGTGCAGCCGAGGATCAAGCCGACGACCGAGCGCGAGGAGGCCGCCCCGCTGCGGTTCGCGCAGGGCGTCGGGTTCGTCTTCGCGTTCGTCGGCACGATCGGCTACGTCACCGGCCTCACCGCGCTCGGAGTCGTCGCGACGTCCGCCGCACTGGTCGCCGCGCTGCTCAACGCCGCGGTCGGCCTGTGCCTGGGCTGCGAGATGTTCCTGCTCCTGCGCCGCTACGCACCCGCGCTCGCCCGACCCCGGTGACCCCGACCCCAGTGACACCGTCGCAGTAAGAACGAAGAAATTGGAGCAGCTCGATGAGCCGTGAAGACGTCCTGGTCTCGGCCGCTTGGTCGGAGGAGAACCTCAACGCGCCCGGCGTGGTGTTCGTGGAGGTCGACGAGGACACCAGCGCCTACGACGGGGGCCACATCCCGGGCGCGGTGAAGATCGACTGGAGGAACGAGCTCCAGGACCCGGTGCGGCGCGACTTCGTGGACCGCGCGGGCTTCGAGAAGCTGCTGTCCGCCAAGGGCATCTCCAACGACGACACGGTCATCCTCTACGGCGGCAACAACAACTGGTTCGCCGCCTACGCCTACTGGTACTTCAAGCTGTACGGCCACGACGCCGTGAAGCTGCTCGACGGCGGCCGCAAGAAGTGGGAGCTCGACGGCCGCCCGCTGGACAAGGAGCAGGTCGAGCGCGCCGAGACGACCTACACCGCCCAGGAGCAGGACCTGGCGATCCGCGCGTTCCGCGACGAGGTCGTCGACGCGATCGGCAACAAGAACCTGGTCGACGTGCGCTCGCCCGACGAGTTCTCCGGCAAGCTGCTCGCGCCCGCCCACCTGCCGCAGGAGCAGGCGCAGCGCGCCGGCCACATCCCGAGCGCGATCAACGTGCCGTGGAGCAAGGCGGCCAACGAGGACGGCACGTTCAAGTCGAACGAGGAGCTGGCCGAGATCTACGGCGAGGCCGGTTTCGACGGCTCCCGCAAGACGATCGCCTACTGCCGCATCGGCGAGCGCTCGTCGCACACGTGGTTCGCGCTGCACGAGCTGCTCGGCCACGAGGACGTGAAGAACTACGACGGTTCCTGGACCGAGTACGGCTCGCTCGTCGGCGTGCCGGTCGAGCTCGGCAGCGGCAAGGAGGCCTGATCATGAGTCTGGACGGTTGCGGCGCGCCCGAGCAGGGCGTCGACATCACGGTCGGTGCGAACGAGGTCGTGCTGTCCGGCAAGGTCCGGTCCGACGGCGCTCCGGTCGGCGGCGCGTTCGTGCGCCTGCTGGACGCCTCGGGCGAGTTCACCGCCGAGGTCGTGTCCTCGGCCGACGGCGACTTCCGGTTCTTCGCCGCGCCGGGCACGTGGACCATCCGCGCGCTGCACCGGTCGGGCAACGGGCAGGCGTCGGTCAACGCGGAAGGGCCGGGCGTGCACCCGGTCGAGGTCGCGGTGGCCTGACACCCGCGTGACACGGGGAGTGCACGGGCTGCCCCCGGCGCTACCCCCTCGCCGACCCCGGTGGCGTTCGCCACCGGGGTCGGCGGCTGTCCGGGGCGGGTGCCTAAACTGGACGGGTGGAACACTTCTTCACAGGACTGCTGGTCCTCGTGTCCCTGCTGATCGTGTGGTTCGCCGGGTACGTGGTGTACCGCCTGTTCTCCGACCAGCGGTGAGCGACAACGAGCCCGTTCCGGGCAGTGGTGACGCGGCCGTGCAGGCCGCCGCTTCGCGCGCGTCGGTGACCGGCGCGCGCAACCTGCCGCAGTTCGACGACCTGCCGATCCCGGCGGACACGGCGAACCTGCGCTCCGGTCCCTCGCTGCACGACGCGTGCCTCGCGCTGCTGCCGCTCGTCGGCGTGTGGCGCGGCGAGGGCGAGGTCGTGTACCCGACGATCGACGGCCCGTTCCGGTACGGGCAGCAGATCACGTTCGCGCACGACGGCAGGCCGTTCCTGTACTACGAGGCGCGGGCCTGGCTGCTGGACGAGAACGGCGGCGTGATCCGCCAGGCGGCGCGGGAGACGGGCTTCTGGCGCCCGCAGGCGGACGACACGATCGAGGTGCTGATCACGCACAACACCGGGATCGTGGAGCTGTACTACGGCAAGCCGCGCAACCAGACGTCGTGGGAGATCACCACGGACGCGGTGGTGCGCACGGCGACCGCCAAGGACGTCACGGGCGCGCAGCGGCTGTACGGCATCGTCAACAACGGCGACCTGGCTTACGTCGAGGAGCGGGCCATGGTGGGCCAGCCGCTCCAGCCGCACACCTCCGCACACCTGCAGCGCATCGTCGGCTGAGTTGGATTGCCGCTGCTCCGCAGGCGGCGGCTCGGTCGCCTGGAAGTCGGCCGCTCGCGCCTGATTTCCCGACGATCGAAAAGCATGATCGCCGGGAAATGAGTCGCGAACGACCGACGCGACCTCGCGAGTGCGCGTGCGGTTGGATTGTTCAACAATCCTCAGATAATCTCTACGCCATGCAGCTGCGGCGTTGCGGCACGGATGCGGTGCTCGTCGAGGTGGACTCGCTCGGCGAGGTGGAAGCCGTGCGGGCGGTCGCGGCCGGGTTCCCGGACGTGGTCGAGCTGGTGCCGGCCGCGCGCACCGTCCTGATCGTCACCCGACCGGGCGGGGTGGCCGCCGTGCGCAAGCTCCTGACCACGGCGGACCTGGTCCACCGCCCCGAGGCCGTCGGCGCCGAGGTGGTCATCGAGGTCCGCTACGACGGCCCGGACCTGGACCTGGTCGCCGAGACGGCGGGCCTGACGACGGCCGAGGTGGTCGAGCTGCACGCCGGCGCGGACTACCGGGTCGCCTTCTGCGGTTTCGCGCCCGGCTTCGCCTACCTGACCGGGCTGCCCGAGCCCCTGCGCCAACCACGCCTCGACTCGCCGCGCACCAAGGTCCCGGCGGGCTCGGTGGGCGTGGCGGGCGAGTTCACCGCCGCCTACCCCCGCGCCACGCCCGGCGGCTGGCGACTCATCGGCCGGACCGACGCGCCGCTGTTCGACCCGCGCCGACCCACCCCGGCCCTGCTCACCCCCGGCGACCGCGTCCGCTTCGAGGCCGTCCGATGACCCACCGCGTGAGTCCTACGCCCACGTCTCGTGAGTCCTACGCCCAGGACCCCCGAGTTCAACGCTCGCTGACCGTCCTGCGCACCGGCCCGCAGACCCTCGTCCAGGACCTGGGCCGGCCCGGCCACGCGCACCTGGGCGTCCCGCCGTCCGGAGCACTCGACACGCGCTCGGCCACGCTCGCCAACCGCCTGGTCGGCAACCCCGAGGACGCCGCCTGCCTCGAAGTGCTGCTCGGCGGCCTGTCCCTGCGCGCCAACGCGTCCTGCACGGTCGCCGTGACCGGCCCGGCGACACCCGCCCTGGTCAACGGCGTCCCGCGCGACTCGCCGCTGCACCTGGCGCCCGGCGACACCCTCACCCTCGGCACGCCCACCGGCGGCCTCCGGTCGTACGTCGCGGTGTCCGGCGGCATCACGGTCCCGGCCGACCTGGGCAGCCGGTCCACCGACCTGCTCTCCGGCCTCGGCCCCGCACCGCTCCGACCGGACGACGAGCTGCCCCTCGGCGACCCGACCGGCGTGCCCGTGGGCGTGGACGTGCTGGTCCCGACGCAGGTCCCGGACGAACTCCGCGTCCCCGTCGTCCTCGGCCCCCGTGACGACTGGTTCGACGACCCGGCACGCCAGCTCCGGGACGGCCGCTGGACGGTGTCCGACCGCAGCAACCGCGTCGGGATCCGCCTCGCCGGCACGGCGCTGGACCGCACCGCGTGCCGGGTCGGGCAGGAGCTGCCGAGCGAAGGCCTGGTCACCGGCGCGGTGCAGGTCCCGACCGATGGACGGCCCGTCGTGTTCCTCGCCGACCACCCGACGACCGGCGGCTACCCGGTGATCGGCGTGGTCGCCGCGCACGTCCTCCCGCTGCTCGGCCAGGCCGGCCCCGGCACCCGCCTGCGCTTCGACCCCCGAACCTGACCCCCCGAACCCGACCCCGCAGGGCTGAACGGACGCAATTGGTCTAGACCCATTGTCAACGACCGCCGCACGTCCTACGTTCAGCAGCGTTCTCGGAAAAGACCGGCACGACCAGGCCGCCGTGGTTCTCGACTGTCCCTGTACTCGAGAGGCACACCCTGATGCGCCGACCAGCCATCGCGCTCCTGGCCTTCCTCCTGGCCACCGCAGCGCTGTCCGCACCGGCCGCCGCCGCGACCGGCTTGACCGCCACGTTCGGCCGGACCGGCACCACCGGCACGTTCGTGGTCGCCAACCCGACGACCGCCGCCATCTCCGGCTGGTCGATCAAGTTCGACCTGCCCGCCGGCGTCACGGTCAGCGGCGCGCAGCACGCCACGACCACCCAGACCGGCACGCGGGTCACCCTGACGCCCGCGTTCTACATCGCCACCATCCAGGCCGGCCGCACCACCGACCCGTACAGCCCGACGTTCACCCTCAGCCAGGCCGTCGACCCGACGACCTGCGCGATCAACGGCGCGAACTGCGACGGCAGCGGCCCACCGCCACCTCCGCCCGCGCCGACCACGGCCGACTTCAGCCTCACCGGCTCGACCGGCAAGTTCGTGGTCAACAACAACACCGACGCCGTGCTCGCCGACTGGTCGATCACCTTCACCCTGCCCGCCGGCGTCACGGCGAGCGGCGCGCAGCACGCCACGATCAGCCAGACCGGCAACGCCGTCACGCTCAACCCGGTGCACTACAACCGCAGCGTGGGCGCACGGCGTTCGACCGAGCCGTACAGCCCGACGTTCACGCTCAGCCGGGCCGCCGAACCCGTCACCTGCCGGGTCAACAACGCCAACTGCGACGGCACGCCCGACACACCGCCCACCCCGCCGGGCACCCTGCACTCGCCGGTGAAGACCACCAAGACCGTGTCCCTGGCGTGGACCGCCTCGACACCCGGCTCACTGCCGATCGCCGGGTACGAGGTGTACAACGGCGGCGCCCTCGCCACCACGGTCACGTCGACCGGCGCCACCGTCACCGGCCTCACCCCGAACACCGCCTACACCTTCACGGTGAAGGCCAAGGACACCAAGGGCACGCTGTCACCCGCGTCCAACGCCCTGGCCGTGACCACGAACAACCCGGCCGACGACACCCAGCCGCCGACCGCGCCGACGAACCTGCGGAGCACCGCGAAGGACGCCGGCAGCGTCACGTTGAGCTGGGACGCGGCCACCGACAACCGCGGCGTGGCCAACTACGACGTCTACCAGGGCGCCGCGGTGAAGGCGACCGTCATCGGCACGACGGCGCGCGTCGACGGCCTGTCACCGTCCACCGCCTACACGTTCACCGTCCGCGCCCGCGACCTGCACGACAACCTGTCCACCGCGAGCAACGCCGTCACGGTGTCCACTTCGGACATCGTCGACGGGTACGCGCGGGTCGGGTACTTCGTGCAGTGGGGCATCTACGGCCGCCAGTACTTCGTGCGGAACCTGGACACCAGCGGCACGGCGGCGAAGCTGACCCACCTGAACTACGCGTTCGGCAACATCGACCCGGTCAACCTCACGTGCCTGCACGGCGTCACCAAGGGCACCTCGCCCGACCCTCAGGACCCGAACCAGGGTGACGGCGCGGGTGACGCGGAAGCCGACTACAGCAGGCCGTTCAGCGCGGCGCAGTCCGTGGACGGCGTCGGCGACACCGGCTGGGAGCCGTTGCGCGGCAACTACAACCAGCTCCGCAAGCTCAAGGCCAAGCACCCGCACCTGAAGGTCCTGATCTCGCTGGGCGGTTGGACGTACTCCAAGTACTTCTCCGACGTCGCGGCCACGGACGCGGCGCGCAAGAAGTTCGTCAAGTCCTGCCTGGACGTCTACATCAAGGGCAACCTGCCCGTCTACAACGCGGCGGGCGGGCCGGGCACGGCGGCGGGCATCTTCGACGGCATCGACCTGGACTGGGAGTGGCCGGGCGCGGAGGGCCACGCGGGCAACCACATCGGCCCGGACGACAAGCGGAACAACACGCTGCTGATCGACGAGTTCCGCCGGCAGCTGGACGAGCTGGGCGCGCAGACGGGCAGGCGGTACGACCTGACCGCGTTCACCCCGGCCGACCCGGCGAAGATCGAGGCCGGCTGGGACCTGCCGGCGGTGGCGAAGTCCCTGGACGTCTTCAACGTGCAGGGCTACGACTTCCACGGCGCGGGCAGCGACAACTCGTGGGAGCCCAACCGCACCGGCCACCAGGGCAACCTCCACGCCGACGTGGACGACCCGTATCCGTTCCACTTCAGCGTGGAGAACGCGGTGAACGCCTACACCTCGGTCGGCGTGCACCCGCGCAAGATCACCATCGGGCTGGCGTTCTACGGCCGCGGCTGGCAGGGCGTCCGGGCCGGTGGGAAGAACGGCGAGTGGCAGTCGGCGACCGGGGCGGCGCCCGGTCAGTTCGCCGAGGAGGCGGGCACGCGCGGGTACTCGAGCCTGCTGGCGAGCGTGCCGGGCTGCGCGGTGCACCACGACGAGGCCGCCGTGGCGACGTCCTGCTTCACCGGCGACGGCGGGCAGTGGTGGACGTTCGACGACGTGTGGGCGATCCAGCGGAAGACCGCGTGGCTCAAGCAGCGCGGCCTGCTCGGCGCGATGATCTGGGAGATGTCCGGCGACACCGCCTCCGGCACCCTGATCAACGCCGTGGACGCCGGCCTGAGGTGAGCGTGTGGCCCTGGGCGCGATGTCCAGGGCCACCACTGCCCGCGAGGTCGCGTCGACCGTTCGCGACTCATTTTCCGGCGATCACGCCTTTCGATCGTCGGGAAATCAGGCGCGAACGGTCGACTTCCAGGCGACCGAGCCGCCGTCTGCGGAGCAGCGGCAATCCAACTCAGTACTCCGACTCGTACAGGTCGGCCAACGTCGCGTGCAGTTCGGCGGCGTCCGGGAGCGTCTTGCCGTCCAACGTGTGCACGCGGGTGATCTTGCGGACGCTCGACACCAGGAACACGCCGTCCGCCGAGTACAGCTCCTCGACCTCGACCGGCCGCACCTCGACCGCCCAGCCCTCGCGCCCGGCGGCCCGGAACAGCGCGGCCTGCGTGGTGCCGGGCAGGATGCCCAGCTCGGCGGGCGGCGTGGTCAGGGTCCGGCCGCGGGCCATGATCAGGGTGGACGTGGGGCCCTCCAGCACCGAGCCGGACGACGTGGTGAACACGACCTCGGCCGCGCCACGCCGTTCCGCCTCGCGGATCGCCGCCATGTTCACCGCGTACGACAGGGACTTGGCGCCCAGCAGCAGCCACGGCGCGCGGTCCATCAGCCCCGGCTCGATGCCCCGGTCGAGGGTGACCGCGGCGATGCCCTCGGCCCGCTGCGCCATCACCTTCGGCGAGATGTCCATGCCCAGCGCGAAGCCGGTCGGCGTGCCGTCACCGCCCTCGACACCCCGCGTGTAGACGAGCTTGAGCGCGACCTCCGGGCCGCCCGTCCAGTTGTCGAGCACGAGGTCGACGGCGCGTTCGAACGCCGCGCGGTCGGGCTCGGGCAGGTCGAGCATGGCCGCCGAGCGGGCCAGCCGGTCCAGGTGGGGAGCGAGTTCCCGCGGCTTGCCGTCGACCACCAGGATGGTCTCGAAGACACCGTCGCCACGCATCAGGCCGAAGTCGTCGACCCGGATCAGCGGGGCGTCGGGGTCGGCCAGGGTTCCGTCCAGTAGAGCGAGCACGCGCATACCGTGAGACTACTCACGGCCTACCATCGGATTCGTGGACACCGCCAGCGCTCCGAAAGCCCTGCGCAAGACGCTGCACGAACGCGGCCTGCGGATGACGCCCCAGCGCCAGCTCGTGCTCGACGCCGTGCGCGAACTGGGGCACGCCACGCCCGAGCAGATCTGCCAGCGCGTCCAGGACACGGCGCCGACGGTCAACATCACCACGGTCTACCGCACGCTCGACCTGCTGGAGCGGCTCGGCCTGGTCCGGCACACCCACCTCGGGCACGGCGCGCCGAGCTACTCGGTCCACGCGCACGAGCACGTGCACCTGGTGTGCCACCGGTGCGGCCGGGTGGACGAGGTGCCGTGCGAGTTGCTCTCCCCCCTCGGGGGAACACTGCGGGACGAGTACGGGTTCGAACTTGATGCGAGCCACCTCGCGCTGTCCGGCACGTGCCGCGAGTGCCTGAGCGCACCGAAGGAGTCCGAGTGAATTCACCGCTGTTGACCGCCCCCGGCGCCGTCGCCCCGTTCGAGGGTGCTCCCGACCAGGGCGTGCCGTGGCACTTCGGCGACCCGTTCGCGGAGCAGCGCTCGGCGGCGCGGTCGGTCGCGGTGTTCGACCGGTCGAACCGGGCCGTGCTCGCGGTGCCCGGCGACGACCGGCTGACCTGGCTGCACTCGCTGACCAGCCAGCACTTCACCGCGCTCGGCGAGGACTCGGGCACCGAGGCGCTGATCCTGGACGTGCAGGGCCGGGTCGAGCACCACGTCGTGGTGGCGAACGTCGGCGGTGTCGTCTACCTCGACACGGAGGCGTCGCGGGCGGCCGAGCTGCTCGCGTACCTGACCAAGATGGTCTTCTGGTCGAAGGTCGAGCCGCGGGACGCGACGGCCGAGCTGGCGGTGCTGACCGTCGTCGGCCCGGAGGTCGCCGGGTTGTTCGACAAGCTGGACGTGCCGCTGCCCGCCGGCCCGCACGGCGTGGTCGCCCTGGAGCGCGGCTTCGCCCGCCGCATGACGTGGCCCGGCCAGGACGCGGTCGACCTGGTCGTCCCACGCGGTGAGATCGCCGACTGGTGGGGCAGGCTCACCGACGCGGGCGCCCGCCCGGCAGGCAGCTGGGCGTTCGAGGCGCTGCGGGTGGAGTCCCTGCACGCCCGGCTCGGCGTGGACACCGACGAGAAGACCATCCCGCACGAGGTGAACTGGATCGGCGAGGCCGTGCACCTCGACAAGGGCTGCTACCGGGGCCAGGAGACGGTTTCGAAGGTGCACAACGTCGGCCGGCCGCCGCGCCGGATGCTGCTGCTCCACCTGGACGGGTCACGCGAGGTGCAGCCGGAGACCGGCGACCCGGTGCTGGTGGACGACCGCGTGGTCGGCCGCGTCGGCAGCGTCGCCCTGCACCACGAGCTGGGCACGATCGTGTTGGCGCTGGTCAAGCGGTCGGTCTCGCCGGAGACGGAGCTGCTGGTCGGCGCGGAGGACCGCCGCGTGCAGGCGAGCGTCGACCCGGACTCGGTGCCGCCGGACACCCCCGGCCTCGGGCGCGAGGCGGCGCGCAACCTGGGCCGCTGATCATCCGGACCGGAAAACCGGCGACCTCGTCTGCCTGCGGTTCCGGGTCCGGTGGGCACCGCTGAGGCGCTAGCCCGAACGGGTTCTGTGCCAGGATCACGACATGTCCCGACCCGGATCCCACGGCACGCTGCTCACCGTCGCCCCCACCGGGGCCGAGCACGCGAAGGCCGACGTCCCCCAGCTGCCGGTCACGCTGGAGGAGCTGGTCGCCACCGCACGGGCGTGCGAGCAGGTCGGCGCCGCGATGGTGCACGTGCACATCCGCGGCGCGGACACCAGGCCGACGCTGGACCTCGGGCGGCTCAAGGAGACGGTCGCGGCCCTGCGCGAGCAGACGGACCTGATCGTGCAGCTGTCCACGGGCGGCGCGGTGACGGACCCGGAGGCCGACCGGATCAAGGTGCTCGACGCCCTGCCCGACTCGGCGTCCTGCACCATGGGCACGGTGAACTTCGGCGACGACGTCTTCCTGAACCGCTGGGAGTTCGTGGTCGCTTTGCACAAGGGAATGCAGGAGCGGGGCATCGTCCCCGAGTACGAGATCTTCGACATCGGCCAGCTGGCGTCCCTGCGGCGGCTGCTGGACCAGCACGGGCTGCCCGCGGGCGGCAAGGTGCACGTCGACCTGGTGATGGGCGTGCCGGGCGGCATGCCGGGCGACGCGGAAACGCTGGTGGCGGCGTTGCGGCTGCTGCCGGAGGGCGCGTCGTTCTCGGCGACGGGCATCGGGCGGACCACCCTGCCGGTGATGCTGACGGCGTTGGCCGCCGGCGGTCACCTCCGGGTGGGCATGGAGGACACCGTTTCGTACGCCAAGGGCCAGCCGGTCCGGGACAACGCGCAACTGGTCGCCCGCGCGGCGGGACTGGCGAAGATCGCCCAGCGACCGCCGCTGCCGCCCGCGGAGGCACGTGCGCTCCTGGGCGTGCGCAGTCCGGTACAGGTTTGAGACAACTTTGGAAGCAGGTTTGTGTTGGCGGGTGGACACGAACTACCTCAGGATGAGTACGTGATCGAGGTGCGTCCTGGCGGGCGCCGCCGTATCGACCGGGTGCTCGCCCCCGACTACACCGAGGGGGTCGAGCGGCTCCCGCTCGCCGAGGTGCGCGCGTTGCGCGACGAAGCGGCGCAGGAGGAGACCGACCTGTCGTACCTGCGGCGACTGCTGCACGCGCGGATCGACATCGTGCGGGCCGAGCAGGAGCGGCGGACGTCGGGCGGTTCGGCGGTGGTCGACCAGCTGGCGACCATCCTCGCGTCGAACGCCGTCGGGCCCGCCACGGGCCTCGGGCGGTACCAGACGCAGGAGCCGTCACGGGCGGAGGCGCACCGGCGGCACGTCGAGGCACTGGTCTCGGACGTCGACCTGTCGGACGTGAGCGCGCTCACGGACGACAAGCTGATCCTGGCGCTGCGGGTGTTCATCGGCGAAGAGGCCTCGGTCTCGTCACGGCGGCGCGAGGTGCAGGCCGTGGTCGACTTCCTCAACGCCGAGATCGCCGGGCGGTACCAGAGCGGCAGCGCCTCGGTGGACGAGCTGCTGGCCGCCGAGCGCGGCTGGCCGGCCAACCCCGGCCGTACCAAGGAATAGGATCACACTCCCACTGGGTGGACCGGCCGCCTAACGTGGCCGGTTGATGGCACAACAACGCTCCGCCGCGCCCGGTTACCGGTGGGTAGTGCTCGCGGTCGGCGCGGTCGCCCAGGGCACGAACGCCGCGGTGTTCCTCGGCCTGCCCGCGATCACACCGCAGCTGCGCGCGCACTTCGGGCTGTCGTTGCCGCAGGTCGGGATGCTGCTCGGCGCGGTCAACCTGGGCACCATGCTCACCCTCGTGCTGTGGGGCGCGGCGGCCGACCGGCGCGGTGAGCGGCTGGTCATGGCCATCGGCGGCTTCGGCGCGGCCGGGTGCCTGGCGCTCGCGGCGTTCGACGGGCCGGTGGTGGCCGGGTTGGCGCTGGTCGGCGTGGGGTTGTTCGGCGCGAGCGTGAACGCGGCCAGCGGCCGGGCGGTGCTCACCTGGTTCCCCGCGCGGCGGCGCGGGCTCGCCATGGGCATCCGGCAGACCGCCACCCCGCTCGGCGCGGCCCTGGCCGCCGCGGTGCTGCCCGTGGTCGCGCTCCGGGCCGGCGTGCCGGTCGCGTTCCTGGTGCTGGCGGGCTTCACCGGGTTCGTCGCGATCGCGGTGGCGCTCTGGATCCGGGAGCCGCCGTGGGCGGTGCGGTCCGGCCAGGGGCGGCACGGCGTGGTGCTCAAGGACCCGGCCCTGATCCGGCTCAGCGCGGCGAGCGGCCTGCTGGTCGTGCCGCAGTTCACCGCCGCCGCCCTCATGGTCGAGCTCCTGCACGACCACCGGGGCGTGGCCGTGGGGCTGGCGGCCGGGTTGTTCGCCGCCGCCCAGGTCAGCGGCGGTGTCGGCCGGCTGGTCGTGGGCGTGTGGTCGGACCGGTCGGCGACCAGGGTCCAGCCGCTGAAGGTGCTGAGCGTGCTGATCGCGATCGGGTTCGCGCTGTGCGCGGCCCTCGACCGGGCGCCGGTCTGGGTGCTGGCGTCGGTCCTCGTGCCCACCGCCGCGCTGGCCCTGTGCTGGAACGGCGTCGCGATCACCGCCGCGGGCGAGCTGGCGCCTCCCGGCCGGACCGGCATCGCCCTCGGCATGCAGAACACCGCCAACTACCTGAGCGCCACCGTCACGCCCCCGCTGGCCGGGCTGGTGGCGGTGGGCTTCGGCTGGCCCGCCGCCCTGCTCATGGCCGCCGCGGCGGCCGTGGGCGCCCGCGTGCTGCTAGCCGTGCCGTTCGCGGCGCGCGAGCTCGCCCCAGAACTCCCGTAGCCGCTCGTACCGGAGGGCGACCTCCTCGGCGTCACCGGTCTCCAGGGCGTCCACGATCGCGTTCACGTCGATCGCGGAGCTGTCCTCGAGCAGGTCCTGGTCGTCGATGAGCTGCACCAGCCCGCCGTAGTCCAGCTCGACGGCCGAGTCGGGCGCGAAGTGGTCGAGCCAGCGCCCGGTGTCCGCGAGCACCTTGGCCGGGCCCGCCTCGCCCAGCGAGCTCGACACCACCCGGTGCGCCCTGGCCACCCGCGCGCGGGCGTCCGGCATGGACACCCGCCACGACACCTGGCGCTCCGGGTCGTCCTTCGGCGCCAGCACGACCCGCCGCGCCTCCGGCTCGACCAGCGCGAACCAGGGCAGCGGCACCGTCCAGGTGGTGGAGATGACGTGCACCGCACCGGCGGTCAGCTCGGCCATCACCGCCGACGCCCGCGACCGGATCTCCTCCGGCTCGACCGCCACGGCTTCGTCCCGCAGCGGGCCGGTGGCCGTGGCCAGGAAGCCGACCAGCGCGGCGGCCGACCTGGCGCGCAGGTCGAGGGGGCAGACCAGGGGACCGGGACCGACCTCTCCCGGGACCTCGGCGGGGCTGATGGTCATCACGTCGAACGGCGCGTCGGGCGAGACGCGGCCGTCCGACCGCTCACCGGGCAGGAGGCGACGCGGCCGGGTCAGTTGTGATCGCAACCACAGCTCCCGTTCGCGCGCGCCGACGTCCGCACGGCTCAAGGCCCCGTCTTCCAGGGCTTTTCGCACCTGATCGGCCAACGGTGCGTCAAGAGCCGACAGCGGTTCGTACACCCTGAGGTAGGCGACGAACGGTTGAGGCACCCGCGCATCCTCCCACGGTGAGATTTGGCGGGACGTGTCACGCCTACCGCGTCGCGGGGAACCCCTTCGACACGGTACGGTAGTTACCAGGAACCAGTTGTCGAGACGAGTGGGGCCGCCGTTCCCCCGGCCGCCCCCGTCCCTGTGCGAGGGGGTCGAGCCATGGGGCGCGGCCGAGCGAAGGCCAAGCAGACCAAGGTGGCGCGGGAGCTCAAATACAGCTCTCACAACATCGACGTCGACGCCTTGCAACGCGAGCTGTCCGGCGGCGAGATCGCTGCTGGCCGACGGAGCGATGAACGCTCCGACGAGCCGTCGGACGACGAATACGACGACTACCGTCGCTGACACACACAACACCCGCTGCTGAGGTTGGGCTGCCGGTTCTCCAGACCGGCAGCCCAACCTTTGCGGCGGGCCCAATTACGCCCTGGCGTACTGCCTCGGCGGGCTGACCTGCACCCCCAACTGCTGAGCCGCGTGCCGCGGCCAGTACGGGTCGCGCAGGAACTCCCGGCCGAGCAGCACCAGGTCGGCCGAGCCATCGGCGAGGACCTGCTCGGCCTGCCGGGCGTCGGTGATCATGCCGACGGCCCCGGTGGGCACGTCGGCCTTCCGCCGTACGGCCTCGGCGAACGGCACCTGGTAGCCGGGGCCGGTCGGGATGTCCGCCGTGGGCGTGTTGCCACCGGTGGACACGTCGACCACGTCGGCGCCCAGGGCCGCGAGGTCGCGTGCCAGCTCGACGCTGTCCTCCGCGGTCCAGCCGCCCTCGACCCAGTCGGTGGCGGAGATGCGCACGAACACCGGCACGTCCTCGCCGACGGCTTCCCGGACGGCGGCCGTGACCTCGCGCACCAGCCGGGTCCGGTTCTCCGGGGAACCGCCGTAGGCGTCGGTGCGGTGGTTGCTGAGCGGCGACAGGAACTCGTGCAGGAGGTAGCCGTGCGCGGCGTGCACCTCGACCACCCGGAAGCCTGCCGCCAGCGCGCGCTTCGCCGCCGCGGCGAAGTCGGCGACCACCCGCGCGATGCCCTCGCCGTCCAGCTCCGCCGGCGTCCGGTAGGTCTCGTGGAACGGCACGGGGCTCGGCGCGACGGGCGTCCAGCCGCCGTCGGCGTCCGCGACCCCACCCCGCTGCGGCGCGAACGGCGCGTAGGTCGAGCCCTTGCGGCCGGCGTGGGCGAGCTGCACACCCGCGACGGCGCCGTGCGCGTGGATGAAGTCCACGATCCCCCGCCACGACTCGACGTGCGCGTCGTCCCACAGCCCGGTGTCCTCGGGCGAGATGCGCCCGACGGCCTGCACCGCGGTCGCCTCGGTGAACACGAGACCCGCGCCGCCGACCGCGCGCGAGCCGAGGTGCACCAGGTGCCACTCGTTCGGGTGGCCGTCCCGCGCCGAGTACTGGCACATGGGACTGACCGCGATGCGGTTGGGCAGCGTGACGGTGCGGAGGGTCAGCGGGCTGAACAGCTGGCTCACGTGCGACTCCTGGAAGCGTTCCGGTCCGACAACGGGCCTTGCGGCGCGTCATCACGTCCAAGCTCACCGGATCGGCCCCTTGTTCCCCGGTGTGGCACCCGTCCCACCTCGCGGGAGCTGCGCAATTCCATTCGATTCGGTATTGCGCGTGCATTCGCACGTGATCTTCAAAGGGGGGTCGGCCGGCAAAACGCCGAACAAGAGGACACCAGTTACGCCCATTCGGGTGTACTGTCCGCATCACGTTCGGGGAGACCATCACTTGCCGCCCGACGCAGGTCGGCCCATTGGAAGTTCCCGCCGGTCACGACAGTAACAGGATCCACATGCTGCCCATGCCGACCACGATGACACAGGATCCAGGGTGGCCCAGCAACAGCCTCCTGGGTCGCCTCCGAGACAACACCCGACAAGAGCTGTTGAACATCGGCACGGTCGTGCGGTACACGGCCGACCGCGAGGTCATCGAGCAGGACGCGAAGGACACTCATGTCCTTCTGCTGCTCGACGGCGTGGTCAAGGTGCAGACCACCGACGAGACGGGTGACACGGCGCTGCTCGCGATCAGGGTCGCGGGCGACTTGGTGGGCGAGATGGCGGCGTTGGACCAGAAGCCGCGCTCGGCCACCGTCGTCACGTGCGGCGACGTGGTCGCGAAGCTGATCACCAGCGGTGAGCTGATGAGCTTCCTGCACCGGCGCAACGACGTGTTCGTCGAATTGATCGGGATGATCAACGACCGGCTGCGCTGGGCGAACCAGCGCCGGCGGGATTTCCTGTCCCACCCGGCCGCCGAACGGGTGGCCCGGGTGCTGGCCGAATTGGTGCAGACCTACGGGCGCGAAGAGGCGCACGGGTGGACGTTGGGAATTCCGCTGACGAAGGTGGAACTCGCCTCGATCGCCGGGATGAAGCCGCGCACGGCCGAGAAGGCGTTCTCCGATCTGCGAAAAGCGGGGGTGGTGGTGAGTCACCTGAGGCGTGACGTGCTGGTGCCGGATCTGGCGGGGCTGAGGAAATTCGCGGGCTTCTGACGCGAGACCGCATTTCTGCGGTATTCCCGCCGATGCAGTAGTCCACAGTGACTCTGCGCAGTCGTGTGTCCGCAGTGCGTCAGCACCCGTCGAAAGGCTTGGCCGATGAGCTTCCAGCGCAGTCTGCTGGTGTGTTGTGACCTGAGGAGCTACGGGTCGGCCGACGACCTGCTCCAGCGCGAGCTCCAGGAGCTGCTGGTGCGCAGCCTGGACCGGGCGGGCGAGGCCGCGGGCCTCGACCGCTCGGCGTGGCGGCGGCAGGCCAAGGGCGACGAGGAGTGGGCCGTGCTGCCCGCCGAGACGCCGGAGGGCGACGTCGTCGACCGGTACGTGCGCGCGCTGGACGCCGAGCTGGCCGCCACCAACCGCTACCGGGTGCCGGAGGCCAAGCTGCGGATGCGGATGGCGATCCACTTCGGCACCACGGTCGAGGGCGCCAACGGCTACCCCGGGCAGGACGCCGTGCTGGTCAGCAGGCTGCTCAACAGCGAGCCGGCGCACGCGGCGCTGGAGCAGTCGCCGAACTCCGACCTCGTCGTGGTGCTGTCCGACTCCCTGTTCACCTCGCTGGTCGCGGCCCGGTACACCACGCTGCGGCCCGAGGACTTCCGGCGCGTGGACGTGCAGGTGAAGACCTTCCGGGGGCACGGCTGGATGTGGCTGCCGAGCGGTGACGTGCACTCCCTCGTCCTGGACGCGGCGCCCGGCGCCGAGCCCGGTGCCGAGTCGGCGGCCGACCCGGTGTCGCCCGTCGTCGACTCGCCGTCCACGGTGAACCAGCACGCGGTCGCCTCCGGCTCGTCGACGGTGATCCAGGCGGCCCGCGACGCGTACGTGACGAACCAGAAGGCCGACGTGATCCAGCACTTCGACCGCAACGACCAGCGGGGCTCGCACTTCGGCCCCTCCTACCGCAGGGACACCGACGAGAGGGCGTGAGGTGCGCGAGCAACCGCTGAGACTCCTCGCCGGCGCGGCGGCCGGCGCGCTGGCGACCGTGGCGGACACCGAGCAGTGGCCCGACCTGCGGGCGCGGGTGGCGGCGGCCCTCGCGCCCGACCTGGTCGACCTGGTCAGCGCCCGGATGGACGAGGCGCGCAGCCGGCTCGTCGCCGCGCCGCGCGTGCGGCTGGAGCTGGCGCGGGCCGAGTTCACCACCGAGTGGCGCGGTTCGATCCACACCATGCTGTGGGAACGCCCGGAGGCCGCCGGGCCGCTGCGCGCGGTGCTGCACGACGTGAGCCCCGCCCTGCCGCGCGCGGCCGAGGACTTCGCCGCCGGGGCCACCAGCCGGCGGTGACCGGGCGGTGGCCGACCACGACGTCAGCGCCGCCGACGTGGTGAACAACGACATCAGCGGCACCGTGACCGCCGGGACGGTGGTGCAGGCGGGGCACGTCGCGCACCTCCACGTGCGCCCGGACCCGCCCCTCGCGCTGGCCGGCCTGCCGCCGACGGAGGCGGCGTTCACCGGACGTGCGCAGGACCTGGCGAAGCTGGCGGAGGCGTTGACCTCGCCTCGTCCGGTGCTGGTCACGGCCGTCGCCGGGTTGGCCGGGGTCGGCAAGACGACCCTCGCCGTGCGGGCGGCGAGCCGGTTCGCGGGCGGCGTGCTGTTCATCGACCTGCGGGGCTACTCGGACAGCCCGGTCCAGCCCGCCGAGGCGCTCTCGGTGTTCCTGCACGCGTTGGGCGTCCCCGGTGAGCACGTGCCCGCGGACCCGGCGGCCCGCGCCAACCTCTACCGGTCCGTGCTGGCCGACCGCGCCGAGCCGGTGCTGGTGGTCGCGGACAACGCCTCGTCCGCCGACCAGGTCCGCCCTTTGCTGCCCGGTGGCGGGAAGCACCGGGTGCTGGTGACCAGCCGGGAGGTGCTCGGCGAGCTGAGCGCTCACCAGGTCCGGGTGGACGTGCTGCCGCCCGCCGAGGCGGAGGAGCTGATCAGGGCCGCCGTCCGCACCCGCGACCCCGAGCGCGTCCTGGACGGCCCGGTCGCCGAGCTGGCCGCGCTGTGCGGGCACCTGCCGCTGGCGCTGGGCATCGCGGCGGCGCTGCTCGCCGAGGACGTCGACCTGTCGGTGCGCGACCTCGTCGACCTGGTGGCCAACGCGACGAACCGCCTGGACGAGCTGGAGTACGCGGGCAACTACGCCGTGCGCGCCGCGTTCGAGCTGTCCTACCAGCGGCTGCGCGAGCCGGAGCGGCGGGCGTTCCGGCTGCTGTCGCTCAACCCCGGCGCGCAGACGAGCGCGGAAGCGGCCGCGGCACTGGTCGGCGAGCCGGTCGACAAGGCGAAACGCCTGCTGGCGGGCCTCAAGCGGGCGCACATGGTGGAGCCGGCCGGTCCGGGGCGGGTCCGGTTCCACGACCTGCTGCGGATCTTCGCCGAGGAGTGCTGCGCCCGTGACGAGCCCGACCGCCGGAGCCCGTTCGAACGCCTGCTGGACCACTACGTGTCGGCCGCCCGCGCCGCCTCGCCGTCGTGGATCGGGGTGGAGCGCACGAACCTGGTCGCGGTCGTCGAGCTGGCCGACGACGACCGGGCCGTCGACCTCGCGGTGGCGATCGGCGACTCGTCCGCGCCGACGACGCGGTGGGACGACTGGGAGTCCACCTACCGGCACGCGCTGGTCGCGGCCGAGCGCCGGAACCGGTGGCGCGACGAACGCGTGCTGCTCAACCGGCTCGCGATGCTCGTGCTGGAGCAACGGCGGTTCGACGAGGCTCGTGAGCTGTGCGAACGGGCACTGGCCCGGCACCGCGGGTTCCGGGACAAGCACGGCGAGGCGATCGCCCTCAACACCCTCGGCGACCTCGCGCTCGACCTGCGCGACTTCGACCTGGCGGGCCGGCTCTACGTCAGCGCGGCGCACATGTTCATCGAGCTGGGCGACCGGCGCTGGCAGGCGATCGTCTACAACCACCTCGGCACGCTGCGGTGCTGGCAGCGCGAGTTCGGCATGGCGCAGGTGCACTTCATGGCCGCGCGCCAGATGTACCGGCGGGTCGGCGACGTCCACGGGGAGGCGCGGGTGCTCGCCAACCTGGGCAACCTGGCGCTGCAGACCGGTGACCTCGCCGGCGCGCGGGCGCTGTCGTTGCAGGGGCTGGAGATCTTCCGCGCGGTCGGTGATCGCCTGGGCACGGCGAAAGTCCTGGTGAACCTCGGGATCGCGCACGAGCGCGTCCGGCTCGTGGAGAAGGCGCGCGAATACTGGGGCGAGGCGCGGGACGTGTTCCGCGGGTTCGGGGATTCGGAGTCCGCGAGCCACGTCGAACGGTGGCTCGCGGAACTCGGCGGTCACGGATAGCGGTCAGAGGTAGCGAATTTGTTTCGCTTTTCCGGCGGCCACTTCGTCGTGCGCCGCGGTGATTTCCGGGCGGTGCGCGACTTCCGGCACGCCGACTTCCCACCACGCGCCCGCATCGGTCCACGCGGACGGGTGAGTGCGAATCACGACCACGGCCGGGCGGTGTTCGGTCTTCGCGACTTCCCGGGCTTCGCGGTAGGCGGCACGGAGGCCGTCGAGGTCGTCCACCGGGAACGTCGCGCAGCCCATCGAGGCGGCGTGCGCGGCGAAATCCGTGCGTGGGGGGTGCGTGTGCCGTGTGGTCACGTCGTCGTAGAGGTTGTTGAAGCCCGCGCCGCCCTGGCCGGTCTGGAGGCGGTGGATCACGGCGTAGCCGTCGTTGTCGCACACCACGGCCACGAAACCGTGCCCGGCGAACGCCGCCGAGAACAACTCCGAGTTGAGCATCAGGTAGGAGCCGTCACCCACGAGCGTGGTCACCACGCCGTCCGGCCGGGCGATCGCCGCGCCCCACGCCCCCGCCAGCTCGTAACCCATGCAGGAGAAGCCGTACTCGACGTCCATCGTCGCCTCGCCGACCGCGCGCCAGCCGCCGATCAGCTCGCCGGGCAGGCCGCCGGACGCCGTCATCACGTAGTCCTCCGGCGTCGACTCCTCGTTCACCACGCCGACGACCTGCGCGTACGTCGGCGTGCCACCGGGTGCGCGCAAGCCGTCGACGTGCGCGTCCCACTTGCCGCGTTCTTCGGCCGCGCGGGCGGCCCAGGTCGGGTCGGCCCGCCAGTCCCCGAGGTCGTCGGTGAGTTCGCGCAGGCCCTCGTCGGCGTCGGCGACCAGGGACAGCGCCCCGTGCTTCACCGCGTCGAACCGGGCCGTGTTGAGGGAGACGATCCGGACGTCCGGGGCGAAGACCGTCCACGACGCGGTGGTGAAGTCCTGCAGGCGGGTGCCGACGGCGAGGACGACGTCCGACTCGGCGGCCAGGGCGTTGGCCGAGGTGGAGCCCGTGATGCCGAGCGGTCCGGCGTGCAGGGGGTGGTCGTGCGGGACCTCGGTGCGGCCGGCGGTCGTCTCGACGATCGGGAGGGCGTGCTGCTCGGCGAAGCGGATCGCGCGGCCGGCGGCGCGGGAGTAGCGGACGCCGCCGCCCAGGACGAGCAGCGGTTTCCGCGCGGCGCGGAGGGTGGCGGCGGCGTCGGCGAGGGCCCGGACGTCCGGGCGGGGGCGGTGCGGGCGGTGGAGGACAGTGGTGAACAGGGCGTCCGGGAAGTCGAACGACTCGGCCTGCACGTCCTGCGGGAGGGCGAGGACGACCGGGCCGCAGTCGGCGGGGTCGGTGAGCACGCGTGCGGCTTGGGGCAGGGTGTTGAGCAGCTGCTCGGGGCGGGTGATGCGGTCGAAGTAGCGGCTGACCGCGCGGAACGCGTCGTTGACCGTGGTCGTCGGGTCGCCGAAGTGCTCGACCTGCTGGAGCACCGGGTCGGGCGCGCGGCTGGTGAACGTGTCACCCGGCAGGAGGAGCAGGGGCAGGCGGTTGGCGTGGGCGACGCCGGCGGCGGTGACCATGTTGAGCGCGCCGGGGCCGATGGAGGACGTGGCGACGCCGACCTGGCGGCGGTGGGTGGCCTTCGCGATGCCGACCGCGGCCAGCGCCATGCCCTGCTCGTTGTGGCCGCGCCAGACGGGGAGGTCGGCCTTGGCCTCCTCCAGGGCGTTGCCGAGGGCGAGGACGTTGCCGTGGCCGAAGATCGCGAAGACGCCCGGGAACAGCGGGGCGCGCGAGCCGTCGGGCAGTTCGGTGTGCTGGGCCTTGAGCCAGCGGACCAGCGCCTGTGCGGTGGTGAGCCTCATTCCACCCGTCCTTCCGCGGTCGTGACGGGGCAGCGGGGGTCGAGGTCCTGGCTCGCCCAGGTGTCCCGGATCCAGCTGTGCGCGGGGTCGTCGCAGAACGCCATGGACCGCTCGGGGTTCGGGCCGGCCAGCACGTTCAGGTAGTACATGGGGTAGCCGGGCGCGGCGACGCACGGGCCGTGGTAGCCGCGGGGGATCAGGAAGACGTCGCCGTCGCGGACGAGCACGTCCTCGTCGATGCCGCCGTCGTCGGTGTAGGTGCGGTGGAAGCCGAAGCCTTCACGCGATGGGGTGATCTTGTCGCGGCCGGCGATGCGGAAGTAGTAGATCTCCTCGTTGACGACGTCGCAGGTGTGGTCGTGCTTGTGCGGCGGGTAGGACGACCAGTTGCCGTCGGGGGTGATCAGCTCGCAGGCGATGAGCTTGTCGGCGTGGTCCCAGGTGCCGGGGACGCCGAAGTTGGTGACCTGGCGGGTGGCGTTGCCCGCGCCCCTGACCTCGACGGGGACTTCCTCGGCCGGGCCGTACTTCGGGTCTAGCCTGCGGTCGCACCGCGCCATCGGCAGCGCCATCTCGACACCGTCCTTTGTGGACAGCTTTGCGGTGGCGTCCCGCGGCAGGTAGGCGAAGTCCGTGACGCGGGTGAAGACCGAATCCCGCCCCCTGAGCTCGAACCGCTCGCCGTCGACCTCGACCACGCAGCCGCCGGAGAGCGGCAGCACGAACGCTTCGTAGTCACCGGTCTCGAACGTGGTCATCCCACCGGGGTGCAACAACAACACGCGCAACCCGGCGTGATCCCACCCGGCCACGTCGGCCGTGAGCTCGACCGCGTTCTCCCCGTTCGCCAACGTGCCCAACGGCCGGTGCAAACTCATCCCACCACTCCCTCTCCGCCGCCCACACCCTTTCCCCCGCCTACTCGCTCGCAGCCTTCCACTCCCTCCCCACCTTCCACTCCCTCCCCACCTTCCACTCCCTCCCCGCCGACCCCCGACCGATCCACCTCACGCGCCGCGCGCAACACCGTCGCCGCCGCCTCGACCGCCGCCGCCACGTCACCACCCGGCGGGTAGAGCAAGGCGCGCCCGATGACCAGCCCACGCACGGTCGGGTGACGCAGCGACCGTCCCCACGACGCCAGGTCGTCACTCAGCCGCGCGGACGGCACGCCACCGAGGACCAGCGCGGGCAACGTCGTCGCACCGAGCACCTCATCGGGTGACGGCGGCAGCTTCAACCAGGTGAACGCCGACGTCACCCCCAACCCGGCCGCCACACTCCCGGCCCGCACCAACGCGGCCGAGTCCTTCTGCAACACCAGATCCCCCGCCGCGTTCCGCGCGTACGGCAGCGGCTCGACCATCGCCATCAGGCTGCGCTCGGCCAACGCCGACACCGCCGCCGCGCAGCTCTCCAGCGTCGGCACGGTGCCGGGATCGGAGTCGACCAACCGCAGCAACATCTTCCCGCCGTCCAACCCGTTGCCCGCGATCGACGTGGGGTCGTACGCCGTGAACCGGTCGTCGATCTCCCAGTCCGCACCCGCCAGCCCGCCGCGGTTCATGGAGCCGATGACGACCTTGTCGTGCAGGCCGTCGAGCAGCAGCAGGTCTTCGATCACGTCCGGCGTGCCGAGCACCCCGTCCACCGCCGGGTTCGCCAGCGCCGTGAGCAGGCGGTCCAGCAGTGAGCGGCGGTCGGCCATGGCCAGCGGGTCGCCGCCGACGCCCAGCGCGCCGCGGGCCGGGTGGTCGGCCGCCACCAGGAACAGGGTGCCCTGGTCGGACAGCAACTGGGTCCGCCGCCGGCGGGTCTGGTAGGCGCGGCGGATGGCGGCCGGGTCGGTTGCCCGCGTGTCCAGCAGCGCCGTCCACTGCTCGTCGGTGATCACCTCGCGCCTCCCGCCGTGGTCGCCGCAAGCGCCGCGGGCGGTCCAAGCGCTGCGGTCGGCGAGGTGGTTGCGGTGGTCGGGTAGGTGGTCGGGGTGGGTGTTGAGGTGGTGGTGGAGGGGCGGATTGGGGGTGGTGGGTACGGGTGGTGGTTGTCGGGCGCTCGGTACTCGTTTAACCGAGGAGCGGTAACGGTGTTTCCGTACATTTTCCGGCCATGTTCATCCGATCGTGTTGGCGGGTGGGTGGGGGTCGATTGATCTTGGCACGGGGGCGCGGTGGGCGCCTGTCGAAGGGTTTTCACAGGTGGGCCTCGATTTCCGGCGCGGTCGGCATGGCGTCGGCGCAGGCCAGGCGGGCCGCGACCAGGGCGCCGGCGACGTTGGCGTAGCGGGCGATCCGGTCCGGCGGCCAGTCCGACAGGAGGCCGTGGGCGAGGGCGCCGCCGAACGCGTCGCCCGCACCCAGGCCGCAGACGACGTCCACCGGGTGCGGTGGGACGGTCCACGAGTCAGACGGTGTCGCGAAGAGGACGCCCTCGCTGCCCTTCTTCACCACCGCCAGGTCGACGCCGCGTGACAGGAGGCGGGCGGCGGCTTCCTCCGGGTCCGACGTGCCCACCGCCACCTCGACCTCGGTCCGGTTGCCGACGGCCACCGTGACGTGGTCGAGCATCCAGGCGATCTCACGGCGCGCGGTCGGGAGGTCGGGCCAGAACATCGGTCGGTAGTCGAGGTCCAGGACGGTGTGGGTGCGGCGGGACCGGTGTCGCAGGATCTGCCGTTGCGTTTCACGGGCGGGTGAGGCGGAGACACCCGTTCCGGTCAACCACAGCAGTGGGACGTCGGCCACCAGGTCCCACGGCACGTCCTCCGGGGTGAGGGACAGGTCGGGGGCGAGAGGCGCGCGGTAGAACAGGAGCGGTGGGTCCTCGGGTGGGTCCAGGGCGCAGAAGACGACCGGGGTTTGCAGGTCGGGGGCGGTTCCCACGTAGGACGACGACACGCCGAAGGACTCCAGCGCGGAACGCACGTAGGGGCCGAAGCCGTCCGGGCCCACCTTCGTCAGCACCGCCGACGCACGGCCGAGGCGCGCCGCCGCCACCGCCACGTTCGTGGCCGTCCCGCCGAGCGACTTGGCGAACGTCCGCACCTCCGCCAGCGGCACGCCGCTCTGCTCCGGGTACAGGTCCACCCCCACCCGGCCGACGGTCAGCACAGCGATCGGGTTCGTCATTCGTCCGCACCGCGCAGCTCGTGCGCCAGGGCCTCCAGCTCCGCCCCGCCCGCCATCTGCCTGGTCAGCTCTTCCAGGCTGATCTGCGACTTCTCGTACGTCCCCAGCGCACGCCCGCGCTTGAGCAGCAGGAACCGGTCGCCGACGGGGTAGGCGTGGTGCGGGTTGTGGGTGATCAGGACGACCCCCAGCCCGCGATCTCGCGCCTGCGCCACGTACTTCAGCACCACCCCGGCCTGCTTCACGCCGAGCGCGGCCGTCGGCTCGTCCAGGATCAGCACCTTCGCCCCGAAGTGGACGGCCCGCGCGATCGCCACGCACTGCCGCTCGCCGCCGGACAGCGTGCCCACCGGCTGCTCCACGTCCCGCAGGTCGATGCCCATGTCGGCCAACGCCGTCCGCGTCACCCGCCGCCCCTGCTTCCGGTCCAGGAAGCGGAACGGTCCGAAGCCCACGGTCGGCTCGGACCCGAGGAAGAAGTTGCGCCACACGCTCATCAGCGGCACGACGGCCAGGTCCTGGTAGACGGTGGCGATGCCCTGGTCGAGGGCTTCGCGCGGCGACGAGAACGTCACCGCCGAGCCGCCGACCAGGAGTTCGCCGGAGTCGTGCCGGTGCACGCCCGCCAGCACCTTGATGAGCGTGGACTTGCCCGCGCCGTTGTCGCCGAGCACGCACGTCACCTCGCCCGCGTTCACGACGGTCGAGACGTCCCGCAGCGCGATCACGCTGCCGTAGGTCTTGCCGATCCCGCGCGCCTCCAGGAGTGGACTCATCGCCGCACCCTCTCCGCCCGCCGCCGCAGGGCGTTGTTGACCAGCACGGCGGCCAGCAGCATCACGCCGAGGAACAGCTGGAACCAGTCGGAGTTCCAGTTCGCGTAGACGATGCCCTGCCGGGCCATGCCGAAGATCAGTGCGCCGATGGCCGCGCCGACGGCGGAGCCGAACCCGCCGGTGAGCAGGCACCCGCCGATGACGGCGGCGATGATGTACTGGAACTCGAGTCCGATGCCCTGGTTGGCCTGCACGCTGGTGAACCGCAGGATGTTGATCGACCCGACCAGCCACGCCGCGCCGGCGGTGGTCATGAACAGCAGCACCTTGGTCCGCAGCACGGGCACGCCGACCGCCCGTGACGAGAGCGGCGACCCGCCGACCGCGAAGATCCAGTTGCCGAACCGGGTGCGCAGCAGCACGGTCGCCGCGACGACGGTGACGAGGACCCACCACAGGATCGACACGTAGAACGCCGTGCCGCCGAGGGTGAACGTGGAGGCGAACAGGTACCCGGCCGACGAGTAGCCGTCGGCCGAACGCATGCCGGACACCTGCACGCTGCCCGTGACGAGGCGGGTGACGCCGAGGTTGAGGCCCTGCAACGCCAGGAACGTCCCCAGCGTCACGATGAAGCTGGGCAGCCCGGTGCGCAGCACCAGCCACCCGTTCAGCGCGCCGACCGCCAGCGCGAACGCCAGCGAGGCGAGCAGCGCGAGCCACACGTTCCAGCCGAGCCTGGTCGCCAGGATCGCGGTGACCAGCGCGGTCGACGCGGTCATCACGCCGGCGGACAGGTCGAACTCGCCGCCGATCATGAGCAGGGCGACGGCGACCGCCATGATGCCGAGGGTGGACGCGTCGTCCAGCCAGGTCGCGACGCCGCCCGTGCTGAGGAACCGCTCGGTCGCGACCGAGAAGAACGCGAAGACCAGCACCGCGCCGAGCAGCGCGCCGATCTCGGGCCGCAGCACGAGCCGGTCGAGCAGCCGCGCCGAGCCGACCCTGTCGTCCGGCAAGGCGGACAGCTCGGGGGTGTCCGATCGCGAAGTCACCGGCGTCCCCCTCAGCGGGTGCCGCGCTCGGCGTACTCGGCCACCTTGTCCACGTTGGACTTGTCGACGAAGCCGGGTCCGGTGAGGACCGGCTTGCCGCCGCCGACGGTGTTGGCGTTGTCGCGGTAGAGCTTGAGCATCACGATCGGCAGGTAGCCCTGCTCGTACTGCTGCTGGTCGACGGCGAACAGCACGTCACCGGCTTTGATCGCGGCGGTGACGTCGGCGTTGAGGTCGAACGTGGCCACGGCCGCCTTCGAGGACGCGCCCTTGACCGCGCTCACCGACGATCCCGCGACCTGCGGGTTCAGCGTGAGCACGGCGTCGACGGACGGGTCGGTCTGCAGCGCGCCCTTGATCCGGGACTCCACGTCGGTGGGGTTGTTGATGTCGACCTGGAGGTTGGTGACGGTGCCGCCGAACCCGGTGCGGGCGCCGTCGCAGCGCTGGTTGAGGCCGACGTTGCCCGCTTCGTGGATGACGCACAGCAGCTTGGTCTTGCCCGCGTCCTTGAGCTTGCGCCCGGCTTGCTCGCCCGCGACGCTCTCCTCCTGGCCGACGTGCGCGAGCGCGCCGAACGACGCGCTCTTGTCGGAGCCGGAGTTGATGGTGATGACCGGGATGCCCGCCTTGACCGCGTTCTCGATCGAGGTCTTCACCGCGTCGGGGTTGGCCATGGAGACCACGATGCCGCCGACCTGCTGCGACACCGCGTTGTCGATCAGGGTCGACTGCCGGCCCGGGTCGCCGTCGGAGTGGTAGTCGACGGTGACGCCGAGCTGCTCGCCCGCGGCGGTGGCGCCGTTCTTCACCACGTTCCAGAACGCGTCGCCGGCCGTGCCGTGGGTGACGACGGCGACGCGCAGGTCACCGCTCGGGGCCGGGGCGGCGGCGGTGTTCGTGGTCGTGTTCTCCGCGCCGGGGCCGCTGCACGCGGCCAGCAGCGCGAGCCCGGTGAGGGCGAGGCCGGCACGCAGGGCCTTTCGAGTGGACGTCATCGTCTCTCCTCGGTGGGTGGAAATCAGGCGGTGATCCGGGTGAGGTGCGCGAGGCTGCGCGCGGTGTCCCGCACGGGGGTGTCGAGCGGGCTGTCGTCGCCGAGCGCGGTGTCCTGCTCCAGGACGTACCAGCCGGTGTAGCCGGCGTCCCGGAGGAACGCCACCAGTGCCGCCACGTCCACGTCGCCGTCGCCGAGCGGCACGTACATCCGCTGCCGCACGGCGGCCGTGTAGCCGATGTCCCCGTCGCGGACGGTGGCGGCGATGTCGGCCCGCACGTCCTTGAGGTGCACGTGCCCGATGCGCCGGGGATGGCGGCGGGCGAGGTCGACCGGGTCCGTGCCGCCGATGAGGAGGTGGCCGGTGTCCAGGCAGAGGTCGAGGTCGGAGTCGGCGAGGAACCGTTCGACCTCGGCGGCGCGTTCGACGTGGGTGCCGACGTGCGGGTGCAGCGCGGTGCGCAGGCCGTGGTCGGTGGCGCGGTCGCGGATGAGCGCGGCGGTGTCGACGAGGGTGCGCCACTCGTCGTCGGTGAGCGCGGGGCGTTCGTCGTAGCCGTCGAGGCCGGTCGCGGCGGCCAGCACGAGGACTTCCGCGCCGGCGGCGGCCAACAGTGCGGCCACCCGGTCGGCTTCGTCCACTGTGGACTGCTCGCCGGTGTGGAGCGGGACGGCGAGGAAACCTCCCACCAGTGCGAGACCGTGTTCGTCCAGCAGGGACTTCAAGGCTGACGGTTCGGCGGGCAGGTAGTCGGGCGGGCCGAGTTCGGTGGCTCGCAGGCCCAACGACGCCATCTCCGCGAGCACGGTGCCGGCGTCAAGGACTTGGCCCCACCCGGGCACTTCGGAGACTCCCCACGAGATCGGCGCACCGGCGATCTTCACGCGACAACCTCCGTCTCCACGCGAACCGGGGCGCCCGATCGCCGCGACCGCTCGCACGCCTCGGCGAGCCGGAGGCTGATCAGACTTTCCCGCGCGGGCGACGGGTTCGCCACCGTGCCCGCCACGACCTGCGTGAACACGGCCATCTCGGCCAGGTAGGCGCGGTGGAAGCGGTCCGCGAAGCCGGGGTAGGCGTCGCCCGCCGCCTTCGGCCCGTCGGGTTCCAGCGACGTCAGCGGCGTGCGCGGGTCGAGGCCCACGGCCAGGGAGTCCCGGCTGCCCAGCACCTCGATGCGGTGGTCGTAGCCGAGCGGGTCGTGCCGACCGCCGGCCAGCACGGCGTGCGCGCCGCCCGCGAACTTCAGCAGCACCACGGCGTTGTCCACGTCGTCGGCCTCCGCGAACGCCTGGTCCACCAGCACGGACCCCGACGCGTACACCTCCACCACCGGTTCGCCGACGAGCCACGGCACGGCGTCCAGGTCGTGGATCAGCAGGTCGCGGAAGATGCCGCCGGACTGGGGCAGGTAGCCGAAGTCGGGCGGCTGGGCGTCGTTGCCGAGCGCGCGGACCAGGTAGACGTCGCCGACCTCGCCCGCGCGGACGCGCCGGTGCAGTTCGGACACCGCCGGGTCGAACCGGCGCTGGAACCCGACCAGCACCTCCACCCCGGACGCCTCCACGTCGTCGACCAGCGCGCGCATCTCGTCCAGGTGGCTCGCGATCGGCTTCTCGCACAGCGTGGGCACGCCCGCCGCGATCGCCGCACGCAGCAACGCCGGGTGGGTGGTCGTGGGCGTGGCCAGCAGGACGCCGTCACTCCCGGTGAGCAAGGCGTCGAGGTCGGGCACGCCCCTGGTGCCGGGCAGCAGGGCCGACGCCTGCGCCGCGCGGCCGGGCGCCGGGTCGAACAGGAGCACTTCGTCGACCTCGTCGAGGGTGGCCAGGTTGGCGGCGTGCATGGTGCCGATCCGGCCTACGCCGGCAACTCCGATGCGCATCCCGCTGTCTCCGTCCTGGTAGAGGCGGTCTCCGGTTAGAGCGCTCTATTTGTTGGAGCGCTCTAAGGCTGTAGCGTCCGTCACACGGGTGTCAAGGGCGCGTTGCCCGCTCGTGACGTCCGCGACGCGCCAGGAGGGGAGACACCGGTGGCCAGACCCACGATGGACGACGTCGGGAAACGCGCCGGCGTGTCCCGGGCCCTGGTGTCGCTGGTGATGCGGGGATCACCGAAAGTGAGCGACCGGCGGCGGGCGGCCGTGCTCCAGGCGGCCGAGGAACTGGGGTACTCGCCGCACGCGATGGCGCGCTCGTTGGCCAGCCGCACGTCGCACGTGCTCGGCGTGATGGTGTCCGACCTGCACAACGCGTTCTTCGCGGAGGTCGTCGACGGGCTCGACGCGGTGGCCGCCGAGCACGGCTTCGACCTGATCCTCAACACCGGCGGGCGCAGTCCGGCGCGGGAGCGGCGGGCGTTGCGGAGCCTGCTGTCGTTCCGGCCGGCCGGTCTGGCCCTGCTGTCGCCCGTGGTGCCGACGGCGGACATCGGCCGGGCGGCGGAGCAGACGCCGGTGGTGCTGGTGGCGCGGTCGTCCCGACTGGCCACCGTGGACACCGTGAACGACGACGGCGAGCGCGGCATCGGGTTGGCCGTCGACCACCTGGTGTCGTTGGGGCACCGGCGGATCGCGCACCTCGACGGCGGCGAGGGCTCGCAGTCCGCGCCCCGGCGGCGCGGCTACCTGGCCGCGATGGCGGCGCACGGGCTCGCGCCCCGGGTGGTGCGCAGCGAGTACACCGACGTGGGCGGCGCGCGGGCGGTGCGGGGGTTGGCGGGTGACATGCCCACCGCGATCGTGTCGTGCAACGACTTCAACGCGGTCGGCGCGATCTCGGCGTTGGAGGAGGCCGGGCTCCGCGTGCCGCGGGACGTCTCGGTGGTCGGGTACGACAACACCTCGCTGGCCGCCCTGCGGCACGTCTCGCTGACCACGATCGACCAGCCGCGCAACGAGTTCGGCCGGCTCGCCGCCGAGGCACTGCTGCAACGGGTGCGTGGCGAGCGGGTCGAGCCCGTGCGCCACCTGCTGCACCCGTCGCTGGTCGTCCGCTCGACCACCGCGCCGCCGGTCAGGCCAGCTTGAGCCCCACCACGCCGAGGACGATCAACGCCAGGCACGCCAGCCGCAGCGGCGACGCGCTCTCACCGGCGGTGATGCCCACCAGTGCCACGCCGACCGCGCCGAGCCCGACCCACACCGCGTAGGCCGTGCCGACGGGCAGGTCTCGCATGGCGATCGTGAGCATCACGAAGCTCGTCACCGCCGCCGCGATGCCCACCGCGGTGGGCCACGGCCGGGTGAACCCGTCCGACCGGCCCACCGCGGTGGCCCACACGACCTCCAACACCGCCGCGCCGAGCAGCAGCAACCAGGCCACGGCTACGCCACCGCCCCCGCGTCGACGACGAACGCCGCACCGGTGGTGTTGCGCCCGCCGTCGCCGGCGAGGTGCGCGACCGTCGCGGCCACGTCCTCCGGGTCGCAGTACCGGCCGAGGGCGGTGTAGCGGCGCTCCTCGTCGGCGTCCGGGCCGTCGGCCGGGTTCATCTCGGTGTCGGTGGAGCCGGGGTGGACGAGGTTGACCGTGATGCCGCGCGGGCCGAGGTCGCGGGCCAGGCCCTTGGTCAGGCCGATCAGCGCCGACTTGCTCATCGCGTAGAGCGCCCAGCCCGGGTACGGGACCCGTTCGGCGAGGCTGCTGCCGATGCCGACGATCCGACCGCCCGCCGTCATGTGCGGCACGGCCGCCTGGACCAGCACGAACGCCGCGCGGGCGTGGATCGCGAGGATGCGGTCGACGTCGTCGACGGTGACGTCCTCGAACGGGCCGTAGGCGGCGATGCCCGCGTTGTTGACCAGGACGTCCAGCCGGCCGAACGCGGCCGCGGTCCGTGCGACGGCGTCACGCAGGGCGTCGACGTCGGTCGCTTCGGCTTGGACGGCGAGCGCCCGCACGCCCATGGCGGTGATCTCCTCGACCACCTCGCGGGCGCGGTCGCCGGACCGCGCGTACGTGATCGCCACGTTCGCGCCGTCGCGGGCCAGTCGCTTGGCGATCGCCGCCCCGATCCCGCGGCTGCCGCCCGTGACGAGCGCGGACCTGCCTTCGAGCTGCTGCATCACTGCCCCCAACTAACCGGAACTGATTCCGCTTGAGCTTAAGCGGAATCAGTTCCGGTTGTCGAGGTCGTTAAGCTGCCGAGGTGACGCGCGAGCGGGCCGACGCCGCCAAGAACCGGGCGAAGATCCTGGCCGCCGCCGCCGACATCGTGGCCGAACGGGGCATCGAGGGCCTCGCCATGGCCGAGGTCGCCGCCGCGTCGGGCGTGGGCGTCGGCACCCTCTACCGCCGCTTCGGCGACCGCTCGGGCCTGGCCCACGCGCTGATCGACGCCTCGGAACGGGAGTTCCAGGCCGCGTTCCTCACCGGCCCGCCCCCCGTCGGGCCGGGCGCGCCCGCCGCGGACCGGATCCGGGCGTTCCTGCACGCGCTGGTCGACCGCACGCTCGCCCAGCTGGACCTGCTGCTGATGGCCGAGACCACCGGCCCGTTCGCCCGCTTCGGCGGCGCGTACGACGCCCACCACCGCCACCTGACCGTGCTGATCGCCCAAGCCCGCCCGGACGTGGACGCCGCGTTCACCGCCGACGCCCTCCTCGCGCCGCTGGCGGCGAACCTGATCTCCCACCGCGGAGTCGAGGCCGCCAAGCTCAAGACCGGCCTGGACACCCTGCTGGCCGGCCTGCTCACCCGCTAGGGCCGCAGTCCGCCGGCCGGGCTCCTGGCACGGAGTCCGGCCGGCGGGCCGGGGGCTAGGCGTCCACCTTGGGCCGTTCCGGTTCCGGTGACGCCTCGGTCGGCGGGGTCGGCTTGCGGAACAGGCGGTGGAGCAGGGGCCAGAGCAGCAGGACCACCACGATGCCGTAGACGACCAGCGCGAACGGGGTGTTGACCAGGCCCGTCAGGGAGCCGTCCGACAG
This sequence comes from Saccharothrix sp. NRRL B-16348, assembly GCF_001280085.1. Classification (GTDB taxonomy): domain Bacteria; phylum Actinomycetota; class Actinomycetes; order Mycobacteriales; family Pseudonocardiaceae; genus Actinosynnema. The sequence goes on from NZ_LGED01000001.1 coordinate 60,696, forward strand.
TTGCAGCGCACGCCGCATCTGCTGTTCGGCGGCCGGGCCGAGGATCACGCCGATGATCGCCGGCAGCACGGGCAGGCCGTAGCGCCGCATCACGAAGCCCAGCACGCCGATCACGAACATCACCAGCAGGTCGAACACGTCGGCGTTCACCGCGTACGCGCCGACGCTGGCGAAGAACAGGATTCCCGCGTACAGGTACGGCCGGGGGATGCGCAGCAGCTTCGCCCACACCGGCGCCAGCGGCAGGTTGAGCACCAGCAGCAGGCACAGGCCGATGAACAGCGACGCGATCAGGCCCCAGACCAGCGCGGACTCCCGTTCGAACAGCAGCGGCCCGGGCTGGATGCCGTACTGCTGGAACGCCGCCAGCATCACCGCGGCCACCGCGGTGGTCGGCAGGCCCAGCGTCAGCATCGACACCAACGTGCCCGCCGCCGACGCGCTGGCCGTCGCCTCCGGACCGGCCACGCCCTCGATCGCGCCCTTGCCGAACTCCTCGCGGTGCTTCGAGAGCCGCTTCTCCGCCACGTACGACAGGAACGTCGGGATCTCCGCCCCGCCGGCCGGGATCGCACCGAACGGGAACCCGATCACCGGACCGCGCAGCCACGGCTTCCACGACCGCCGCCAGTCCTCCCGGCCCAGGAACGCGCGGTCGACCGGGATCGGCCTGCCGGGCTTGCGCCGCAGGTGGGCGGCCACCCACAACGACTCGCCGACCGCGAACAGGGCCACCGCGACCACCACCACGTCGATGCCGTCGGCCAGGTGCAGCGAGCCGAACGTGAGCCGCTGCTGGCCCGTCATCTCGTCCAGCCCGACCAGGCCGATGGTCAGCCCGATGAGCAGGGACGCGAAGCCGCGCACGCGGGACGCGCCGAGCACGGACGTGACCGCGATGAACGCCAGCACCATGATCGCGAAGAAGTCCGGCGCGCCGATGTCGACGGCGAACTTCGCCACCGTCGGCGCGAGCAGAACCAGCAGGACCGTGCCGATGATGCCGCCGACGAAGTGCCCGATCGCGGCCGCCGCAAGCGCTTGCGAACCGCGTCCCTTGCGCGCCATCGGGTTGCCGTCGATCGCCGCGACCACCGACGCGCTCTCACCCGGCGTGTTCAGCAGGATGGACGTGGTCGAGCCGCCGAACATGCCGCCGTAGTAGATGCCGGCGAACATGATGAACGCGCCGGTCGGCTCCAGGCCGTAGGTGACGGGCAGCAGCAACGCCACCGCCATCGCCGGCCCGATGCCCGGCAGCACGCCGATCGCCGTGCCCAGCAGCACACCCAACGCGGCCAGCGCCAGGTGCGTCGGCGTCAACGCGGTCGCGAAGCCCTCGAGGAGGTTGTTGAAGGAGTCCACGTCAGAACATCCCCACCAGCGGCCCGCCGGGCAGCGGCACGCCCAGCAGGTTGTTGAACAGCACGAACGTCGCCACCGACAGCCCGGCCGCGAGCAACGGGTCGCGCACGAAGTCGCGGCTGCCCAGGGCGTAGGCCGCGCCCCAGAACAGGATCGCCCCGGAGATCGGGAAGCCGACCACCCCGATCAACGCCGCGTTGGCCAGGAACGCGCCGCACAGCAGCAGCACGGTCCGCCAGTCGGCAGGCGCGGAGAGGTCGACGTCCTCGCCGCCCTCCGCCTCACCGCGCCCGCCGCGCAGCACGTCCCGCGCGAGCAGCGCGGCGACCACGATCAACCCGACGCCGACCACTATCGGCACCGCCTTCGGCCCCACCGGGCCGCGCTGCGCGAAGTCGGTGTGGATCCGGATCGCGTCGACCAGGACCAGCACGCCCAACGCGACCAGCACCGCGGACACGCCCAGCTCCGACCGCTCCCGCAGCCACGCCCGGCTCAGGGGCTTGTTCACCGCCTCGTGCACGCCCAACCCTCCACTCATGCCAACCCCAGGTCCTTGAGCACGGCCGCCACCCGGTCGTTCTCCTCGCGCAGGAACGCGCCGAACTCGTCGCCCGGCGCGAACGCGTCCGTCCAGCCGTTGCGCGTCAACGCCTCCCGCCACTGCGGCGTGCCGTGCAGGTCGGTGAACAGGTCCACCAGCCGCGCCCGGTCGGCGTCGGTGATGCCCGGCGGCGCGACCACGCCGCGCCAGTTGTTGAACTCGACGTCCACACCGGACTCGCGCAGCGTCGGCGCGTCCACGCCGGGCAGCCGCGCGCCGCTGGTCACCGCGAGCACCCGGAGCTGCCCGGCCTCGATCTGGTCGCGGTACTCGCCCACACCGGACACGCCGAACGCGACCTTCCCGCCCAGCACCGACGCCAGCAGCTCGCCGCCGCCGTCGTACGGGATGTAGTTGACCCGGCGCGGGTCGAGGCCGACGGCCTTGGCGATCAGCATCGGCGCCAGGTGGTCCGGGCCGCCGGGCGACGAGCCGCCGCCGACCGTGACCTCGCCCGGGTTCGCGCGCCACGCCCTGACCAGCTCGTCCAGCGTCCGGTACGGCGAGTCGCGGCCGACCACGACGATGTCCGGCTCCTCGATGAGCTTCGCGATCGGCGTGGTGTCCAGCAGCGACGACGGCGCCTTGTTCGTGTAGACGCTGCCGACCACGCCGAGGCCCATGGACATCACGAGCTTGCCGTTGCCGCGCTCGTTGACCGTGCGGCCGAGGCCGACCGTGCCGCCCGCGCCGGGCAGGTTGAACACCTCGGTGTTGCGGATCAGCTCCGCGTCCTCCATCGCCTTCGCGGCGGTGCGCGCCGTGATGTCGTAGCCGCCGCCCGGCGCGTTCGGCACCAGCACGCGCAGGCTGCGCAACGACGCCGTGGTGTCCGCGCCGGACGTCAGCAGCGGCGGCACGAGGACGACGACCGCCAACGCGCCGACGACCGCGACCCAGTTCCTGATCCGCACTGTGATCCCCGCCTCTCTTCCGCGTGGTTGGACATGTTGCACTCGTGTAAACAGGGAAGTCCCGCTTGCGCGCCTAAGGGTTCTTTTGTTCTTTGTGGTCATCGGGAGGTGCTGATGGGTGCTCGGGGATCGCTGGCCCGTCAGCTGCTCGTGTGGCAACTGGTAGTGGTCGTGGCGCTGCTGTGCGCGGTGGGAGTGCTGTCCGTCGTCCAAGCGGGGAACAACTTCCGCACGACCGAGGGACGCCGGATGCTGTCCGTGGCCGAGGACGTGGCCGCGACGGCGGGCGTGCGGGCGTCGTTGGCCGACCCGCTGCGGCACTACGCGCTGGCGCCGTTCGCGGAGAGCGCCCGCAGCCTGTCCGGCGCCAGCTACGTGATCATCACCGACCCCGGCCGCGAGGTCCTGACCTCGCCGGACCCGAGCCAGGTCGGCGAGCCGCTCGACCTCGGCGGCAGCACGGCGTTGGGCGGCCGGTCGTGGGTGGGCGAGCTGGGCGGCGCGACCGTGGCGCACGTGCCGGTGATCGGCGACGACGGCGCGGTGATCGGGCTGGTCGCGGCCGGCCGGCAGGCGCCGGGGTTCTGGGACGGCGTGCTGGACTCACCGGACAACGCGCTGCGGCTGCTCGGCGTGGCGCTGGTCATCGGCGTCACGGGATCGCTGCTGCTCGCGCGGCGCGTGAAGAACCAGACGCTGGGCTTGGAGCCGCACGAGATCACCGCGCTGGTCGAGTACCGGGAGGCGCTGCTGCACGGCATCAAGGAAGGCGTCGTCGCGCTCGACCCGCAGCACCGGATCACGCTGGTCAACGACCACGCCCGCGACCTGCTGGCACTGCCGCCGGACGCGGTGGGCCGGTCGGTGTCCGAGCTCGACTTGGACGAACGGCTGCGCGACGTGCTGACCGGCCGGGCGACCGGCGTGGACCAGCTCGCGCTCACCGGCGGCCGGGTGCTCACCCTGAACTACATGCCGCTGGACGTGCACGGCGCCGTGGTCACCCTGCGCGACCGCACCGAGCTGACCACGTTGCGCGACGAGCTGGACGCGAACCGGCACGCCACCGACACCCTGCGGGCGCAGGCGCACGAGTTCAGCAACCGCCTGCACACCATCGCGGGCCTGGTGGAGCTGGGCGAGTACGACGAGGTGCGCGGGTTCATCAGCCGCATCAACACCGCGCAGGGCGCGTGGCGGGCGGAGGTCGGCTCGAAGGTCGCCGACCCGGCCGTGGCGGCGTTGCTGATCGCCAAGTCCAGCCTCGCCGCCGAGCGCGGCATCGGGCTGCGGATGGCGCCGGACAGCTCGCTCGGCGCGGTGGACGAGGCGTTGTCCACGGACCTCGTGACGGTGATCGGGAACCTGGTCGACAACGCGCTGGACGCGCTGGCGGAACGGGGCTGGATCGAGGTGTCGGTGCGGTCGGCGCCCGACGAGGTCGTCGTGGTGGTGCGGGATTCCGGGCCGGGCGTGGCGGCCGGGCTGGCCGAGGAGGTGTTCCGGCACGGGTTCACCACCAAGGCCGCCGAGCAGGGCAGGCGCGGGCTCGGGTTGGCGCTGACCCGGCAGACCTGCCTGCGGCGCGGCGGATCCGTGCGCGTGCACAACGAGGACGGCGCGGTGTTCACCGCCCGGCTGCCCGTGGAGGTGCCGGTGTGATCAGGGTTCTGGTGGTGGACGACGACTTCATGGTCGCGAAGGTCCACAGTGGATACGTGGCGCGGACGCCCGGGTTCGAGGTCGTCGGCGTGGCGCACAACGGCGCGGACGCGCTGCGGCTGGTGCGCGAGCTGCGGCCGGACCTGGTCCTGCTGGACGTGTACCTGCCCGACGTGGACGGGTTGGCGGTGCTGCGGGAGCTGCGCGGGCTCGCCGACGACGTGGACGTCATCGTCATCACGGCGGCCACGGACGTGGAGACGGTGCGCAGCGCCATGCGCGGCGGGGTGCTGCACTACCTGATCAAGCCGTTCGAGTACGCGGCGCTGCGCGACCAGCTCGCCCACTTCGCCGCGCTGGACCGGCGGCTCGACCAGCTCGCGTCGGCCGGGCAGGCGGACGTGGACCAGGTGTTCGGCGCACGGCCGAGCAGCGCGCCCGTGCTGCCGAAGGGGTTGACCGCGCAGACCGCCGCGCTGGTGGAACGCGTGCTGCGGGAACGCCCGGTGACGGCCAGCGAGTGCGCGGACGCCACCGAGCTGGCCCGGGTGTCCGCCCGCCGGTACCTGGAGCACTTCGTGAGCACCGGCAAGGCCGAGGTGCGGCTGAAGTACGGCGGCACCGGGCGGCCCGAACGCCTCTACGTCTGGCTGGGCTGAGCCTGACCGGGCCGGCCGCTCTTGCGCACGATCAGGTAGCCCTGCGGCGTCTTCTCCCACCTCGGGTCGGCCGCCTCGCGCTCCAGCCGGGTGTGCGGCTCGAAGCCCGCGTCGACGAGCTGCCCGAGCAGCTTGTCCGGGTTGAGACGGTAGGCGTCCGCCTCGATGTCGTGCCCGTAGGCGTGCTCGATCCGGCGGACCTCGTCACCGATCTGGAACGCCAGGAGCAGCAGCCCGCCGGGCACGAGGACGCGGTGGAACTCGGCGAACACCGCCGGGTGCAGGTCCCAGGGCACGTGGATCACCGAGTACCAGGCGAGCGCGCCGCCGAGCGAGGCGTCCGGCAGGTCCAGGTCGAGCATCGAACCGACCTCGAAGCCGATCCCCGGGTGGTCTCGGCGGGCGACGGCGACCATCTCCGGCGACAGGTCGACACCGAACACGTCCACGCCGAGCCCGCGCAGGTGGCCGGAGATCCGACCGGGTCCGCAGCCGACGTCCGCGACCCGGCCGTCGACCAGCTCGGCGAACAGGCCGAGCACCGCCCGGTCCGCCGGGGTCTCGGCCAGGTGATCGCGCAGGGCGTTGGCGTAGTCGTGGGCGACGGTGTCGTAAGCGGTGCGGGTCATGGTGAGGAATTCCGGCTCGGTCACGCCCGACGACCCTAGTCCCAGCCCCCGCCGCGGCGGCCCTGCTTCGTCTGGGCGCGGCGCTTCTTCTCCGCGATGCGGCGTTCCTTCGAGCCCTTGGTCGGCTTGGTCGCCCGGCGCACCGGCGGCGGCGCGGCGGCGGCATCACGCAAGAGGCGCGCCAGCCGCTCACGGGCCGCCTGGCGGTTCTGCAACTGCGCCCGGTGCTCGCTCGCGGTCACCGTGAGCACGCCGTCCACCAGGCGTTTCTCCAGGCGGCCGAGCATCCGGGCGCGCAACCACTCGGGCACGGACGGCGAGGCAGCCAGGTCGAAGCTCAGCTCGACCCGGCTGTCCGCCGTGTTCACGCCCTGGCCACCGGGGCCCGAGGACCGGGAGAACCGCTCGCTCAACTCGGCCGCCGGCACCACCAGCGTCCGCGTCACGGTCAAGTCCTCAGGCACCCGTACAGGTTAGAAGACCAGCCCCGGCACCGTCGCCAGCTTTACCAGCTCGTCCATGGTCAGCGGCTGCTCGCCGACCGCACCGGGCATCCGGGTGTAGGGCCCGTTGCTGCGGTCCTCGATCCCCGTGGAGGACGCCATCAGCGTGTTGCCGTCCGGCAGTTTCAGGATGACCGAGAACGGCACGCCCGGGAAGTCCGGGGCCGACTCCACCTTGTACTCACGGCCGTCGTCCGTGGTCCGCTGCTCACACGTCTCGGCGCCCGATGTCGGGAAGCTCGACTCCTCGCAACCCTTGTAGGCGTACCGGGACAGCCTCATCCACACCTGGACGCTCCCCCTGGTGCCGAACATCTCGGCCCTGGCCTGGTAGTCGGAACCGTCCGCCTCGAACTCCCAGTTGCCGGCCGTCCACGTGGCCGGCGGCGGCACCGGGGTGAAGTCACCCGGGATCGCGCCGGACGTGCGCAGCAGCTCGGTCAGCTTCGCCGCGTGCTCCGCCGTGGCGGGGCCCAGGTCCGGGGTGGGCACCTTCACGTCCGACGAGGGGATGCGGTAGGCGACCGAAGGCGGCGTCACGCTCACCCGCCCCACGTCCGGACCTCCACCGCCTCCACCGGGCATCGTCACCGCGGGCACGATCACCACGACCGCCGCCGCGACCGCCGCCAAGCCGACGAACGCGTAGCGGGTGGTGATCCCGCGCTTGCCCGCCTTGATCAACGCGGGCTTGTCGATGGCCAGCGGCGGCTCGTCGACGAACGCGGTGGCCAGGACTTCCTTGATGTCGCTCATCGCTGCTCCTCCAGGACGTCGTGACCGAGAAGGGCGCGCAGCGCGGCCAAGCCCTTGGCCGCCTGGCTCTTCACGGTCCCTTCGGTTCGACCGAGGAGGCGCGCGGTCTCCTTGACGCTCAGGTCCTCCCAGTAGCGCAGCACCACCGCCGCCCGCTGCCCCGCCGGTAACGACGCCAGGGCGCGGCGCACGTCGAAGTCGGACGCGGTGTCGGGAACGCGGGTGTCCGGCACCTTGTCGACCACCGTCTCGCGCCGCCGGAACGCCCGCCGCGAGTCGTCGATGGCCGTGCGGACCAGCACCTTGCGGGCGTAGGCGTCCGGCGAGTCGCGCCGCACCCTCGGCCAGGCGACGTACAGCTTGGTCAACGCCGTCTGCACCAGGTCTTCGGCGCGGTGCCAGTCGCCGCACAGCAGGTAAGCGGTTCTCCGCATCACCAGCGCACGGGCATCGACGTACTCGTCGAACTCACGGTCGCGGTCCACTCGGGCCCCCTCCTCGGTCGCCGCTTAGTACGGATCGGCGACCGCCGGAGGTTGCTGCCCGGAGCTAGAAACGCGGGTGCTCGCCGGCCAGGGCGGCGCCCGGCTCGTCCGAGCGGACGATGTCGCCGAGCACCCACGCGGGCACGTGGCGGGCCGTGAGCACGGCCAGGGAGCGGTCGACGTCCTCGGGTGCCACCACGGCGACCATGCCGACGCCCATGTTGAACGTCTTCTCCATCTCCTCGCGCTCCACCCGGCCGCGCTGGGCGATCAGGGCGAACACGGGGGCGGGCGTCCAGGTGCCGCGGTTCAGCTCGGCGCGCAGGCCCTCGGGCAGCACGCGGGCCAGGTTCGCGGCCAGGCCACCGCCCGTGACGTGGGCGAACGTGCGCACCTCGGCCTCGGCGGCCAGCGCCAGGCAGTCCTTGGCGTAGATGCGGGTCGGCTCCAGCATCTCCTCGCCGAGGGTGCGGCCGAACTCCTCGACGTGACCCTCCAGCGGCATCCGGGCGATGTCCAGCAGCACGTGCCGCGCCAAGGAGTACCCGTTCGAGTGCAGACCGGACGACCCCATGGCGATCACCACGTCACCCGCGCGCACCCGGTCCGGGCCGAGCATCGCGGACGCCTCGACCACGCCGACGCCCGTGCCGGAGATGTCGTAGTCGTTCGCGCCCATCAGGCCGGGGTGCTCGGCGGTCTCGCCGCCCAGCAGCGCGCACCCCGCCAGCACGCAGCCCTCGGAGATGCCCTTGACCAGGGCCGCGACCTTGTCCGGCACGACCTGGCCGATCGCGATGTAGTCCTGCATGAACAGCGGCTCCGCGCCGCACACCACGAGGTCGTCGACGACCATCGCGACCAGGTCGATGCCGACCGTGTCGTGCTTGTCCAACGCCTGCGCGACCGCGATCTTCGTGCCGACGCCGTCGGTCGAGGACGCGAGCACCGGCTCCTTCCAGCGGTCGAGCTTGAGCTGGAACAGCCCCGCGAAGCCGCCGATGCCGCCGAGCACCTCGGGACGCTGCGCCTTCGCCGCCCACGGCTTGAGCTTCTCCACCGCCTCGTCACCGGCTTCGATGCTTACTCCAGCTGCGGCGTAGGTCGCCTTGGCGCTGTCCGTCACGTCTCTGTGCTCCACATTTCAGGGCATCCGCATTCGGGGCGTCTGGTACATCCGGGCGCGAGCCCGGCGCTGCCGACGATCAGGGGCGTTGCAGGGCGTCTTCGGCACCGTACCCGTTCGTCAGGACGGGGGTCGCCGAGCCCGAGACGCCCCGGATGCCTTCGAGCAGGTGCTTCCCGATCAGCGCGTCGTCGGGCAGCGCGATCGGGTAGTCGCCGTCGAAGCACGCCGTGCACAGCCGCGACTTGGGCTGCTCGCTGGCCGCGATCAGCTCCTCCAGCGACACGTAGCCCAGCGAGTCCGCGCCGACCGAGCGGCGGATCCCGTCGGTGTCGAGGCCGTTGGCGATCAGCTCGGCCCGCGACGCGAAGTCGATGCCGTAGAAGCACGGCCACTTGACCGGCGGCGACGCGATCCGCACGTGCACCTCCAGCGCACCCGCCTCGCGCAGCATCCGGACCAGTGCGCGCTGCGTGTTGCCGCGCACGATCGAGTCGTCCACCACGACCAGGCGCTTGCCCCGGATCACGTCGCGCAGCGGGTTCAGCTTCAGCCGGATGCCCAGCTGGCGGATCGTCTGCGACGGCTGGATGAACGTGCGGCCGACGTAGGCGTTCTTGACCAGGCCCGAGCCGTACGGGATGCCGCTGGCCTGCGCGTACCCGATGGCGGCGGGCGTGCCGGACTCGGGCACCGGGATGACCAGGTCGGCCTCGACCGGGTGCTCGACGGCCAGCCGGCGGCCGATCTCGACGCGCGTCGCGTGCACCGAGCGGCCGGCGATCGTGGTGTCCGGGCGGGCCAGGTAGACGTACTCGAAGATGCAGCCCTTGGGCTCGGGGGTGGCGAACCGGCTGGACCGCAGGCCGTTCTCGTCGATCGCGATCAGCTCGCCCGGCTCGACCTCGCGGACGAACGACGCGCCGACGATGTCCAGCGCCGCCGTCTCGCTCGCGACGACCCAGCCGCGCTCCAGCCTGCCGAGCACCAGCGGGCGCACGCCGTGCGGGTCGCGGGCCGCGTAGAGGGTGGACTCGTCGGAGAACGTGAGGCAGAACGCGCCGCGCAGCGTCGGCAGCAGCTGCAGCGCCGCCTGCTCGATGCCGATGTCGGCGGCCTGCGCGGCCAGCAGGCCGCAGATCAGGTCGGAGTCGGTGGTCGCGCCGTGGCTGGTGTCGACGCCGACCTCACGCGCCCTCACCAGCAGTTCGGCGGTATTGACCAGGTTGCCGTTGTGGCCGAGCGACAGGCCCGAGCCGGTGGCCGTGGTGCGGAACGTCGGCTGCGCGTTCTCCCACGTGGTGGAACCGGTGGTGGAGTAGCGGCAGTGGCCGACGGCGACGTGGCCGCGCAGCGACTGGAGCACCTGCTCGTCGAACACCTGGCTGACCAGGCCTAGGTCCTTGAAGACCACCACCTGGCTGCCGTCGCCGACCGAGATGCCGGCGGCTTCCTGGCCGCGGTGCTGGAGGGCGTAGAGGCCGAAGTAGGTGAGCTTGGCGACCTCTTCGCCGGGCGCCCACACGCCGAACACGCCGCATTCCTCGCGGGGTTCGCGTTCTTCCTGGGTGTCGGGGTCAATGCGGCCGGTTGCTGACTGGTCGGTGACCACCGGGTTGCTCCCTAACGACGAGGGTGGGCTGCACCATCGAGTGTAAGGCTGATGGGGGGCGTACGACCCCCATCAGCCCCCCTCCGACGTGACGAAACGCACCCTCACCCGGCCGTCAGTCGAGCTTCAGCGCGAACCAGACCTGCTCGTCACCGGTGTGCTTGAGCGGCAGGCGGCCCCACAGTCCGTAGTGCACGAGCTGCGCCTCAGCGACGATCTGGAGATCCGTCTCCTCGCCCGGCCAGGCCGCCCGCACCTCCGGCACGACGCCCGGCGCGAACGTCACCACCCACGCCTCGGGCACGTCCGTGAGCTGCACGAGCGCGGTGCCCTTGGTGGTCGGCGGCACGTCGGTGGCGTACTTGGCGGCGAGGAGGGTGGTGAGCGCCTCGTCGATGCCGTCGACGGCGAAGTCCGCGTCGCCCACCACCAGCTCGCGCAGCGCCGCCTGCGCGTCCCAGCGGCGGAGGTCCAGCTCGTGCGCGATCCGCCGGTGCCAGACCCAGGCCAGGTCCGGCGCGGCGGGCGAGAACGTCCAGGCCGCCCGGTTGCCCGGGACGGCCGGCAGCAGCTCGGCGGCCTTGGCCAGCTGGGCGTCCAGGTACTCCAACGGCTCCACCTCGGCAGGCGGGCTCGGCAGGCGCAGCTGGACGCGGCTGCCGGTGCGCAGGTACTCCAGCGACGTCTCCAGGAACCTGCCGACGTGCAGCGTCAGGTCGGTGAACGTCCAGCCGGGGCAGCTGGGCACCTTGGCGGTGGGGTCGGCCTTCCCGACCGCCGCCCGGAACATCTCCGCCTGCGCGGTGAAGACCTCGGTCCACCGCTGGGTGGTCCAACCTCCAGGCACGTCCAGCCTCCCGCTTGAGTCGATCGCTGCGCGGCCATCGTGCCGCACGGGGTGCGGTCCCGGCGGCGGAAGGCCGACCTTCCCACCAATCGACGCAGCGACCGGGCCGCCGGTGCCGCCCGATCACGACCACCTGCCCCCGAGACGGGCGGGCGAGCGGACCGGTGCCGGTCACCACGGCCGGTCGCCGACCTCGCCTCGGGCCACCGCGTCCAACCGCGCCATGGACTCGTCCCACCACCGGGCCAGGTCGCCGACCTGGAACTCCCAGAGAGGTTCCACGACGGTGGTCTCGGCATCGTCGGGTTCGGCGTGGGCGGGCTCGGCATCGGCGGGTTCGGCGACCTCATCGGGCACGGCGGCGTGGGCGAACACGCGCTCGGTGAACGCGGGCCAGGCGTCGGGCGACTCGGAGACCCCCGGCCACCTGGCGTGGCGGCCGGCCTCCGGTCGGCCGGTCATGGGGTTCGCGTAGGCGGTCTCGTCGATGCGGCCGGCGAAGAAGGTGTCGGCGTGCTCGACCCACGGCTCGGACGACGGTTCCGACCGCGCCCCGGACCACGGCTCGGACCACGGTTCGGCACAGGCCTCGGACCGGGGCTCGGCCCACGACGCCGGCCACGACTCCGCCTGCGGTTCGCCCCACGGTTCGGGCGAGGCCTCGGGCCACACCCCGATCCACTCCTCGGTCTCCGCCGTCGACCGGTGGTGCGCCCCGCCGGTCGGCAAGGCGCAGTCGGTCGGCGGCGCCTCGTCGGGCCGGCGGAGGTCGTCGGCCGGGACAGGAGCCAGGACGGGGTCGTGGCACTGGGCCGTTCGGGGTGGGGGGTCCAGCGCGCCCCACGCCGGCGTGCGCGACGCCTCGCGGTAGGCCCGCACCGGCGGCCGCGGCCGCGGCACGGAGCCCGTCGGCAGGTCGACGAGGCCGGTGGCGACGTAGTCGGCGAGCTCGGATTTCCAACGCCGCCAACGGATTTGGCCAGGACTGAGCAAGCGGTGGCGTGCCCTGGAGGGCGTTCGGACCAGGAAGGCGAAGAGGAGCAGGCGGAGCCGGTCCGCCGCGTCGCCGAGGGCGTGGAAGGCCACCGCACGGGGTATCGGGAGCAAAAGTGTCATGTGTCAATGGTCGAACTGCTGTTCGACCTTGACAAGATCACCTTCGAGTGATCACCAACGGGCGGATTTCCCCGCTTCGTTGACCCGGTGGGCGAGGGAACCGGGAAGGGTGAACGCGCGTCGCATTGCCAGCGGCTAGCGGCACGAAGGGTGGGCAATCGTGTTCGGGGTGCGACCAGAGACGTTGCGCGAGGCGTCCAAGCAGTTCCACGAAGGCGCGGACGCGACCGGCGACGGCGCGGAGATGATCTCCATGCTCAGGCTGGACGCCGACGCGCTCGGGCAGGTGCCCGCGGCGGCGGTGTTCGTCGACGCGCTGGCCAAGTGGTCGGGCGAGCAGTCCGACGACCTGCGCCGGGGCAGCGCCTGGTACCGCGACGCCGGCGACGGCCTCACCGAGAACGCCGACGCCTACCAGCGCGCGGACGACGACTCGAACACCTCGTTCCGCGGCATCGAAGGGGGCATGGCGTGAGCTTCACCGACCCTGAGGTCCTGTACGGGCAGCTGGCCGCGGGCGACGCGGGCCGAGTCGCGGCCGCCGCCGATCCCATCACGGGCGCGATGAGCGCCGTCGACCGCGCCGGACAGGCGGTCTCGTCGGGCGGCAGCACGGCCACCTCCAGCTGGAACGGCGACGCCGCGGCGAGTTTCGGCGCACGCTCCGAGCTGTCCGCCAAGTCCGCGACCGTGGCCGGTGAACGGCTCGGCGCCGGCGCGGACATCGTGCAGGCCGCGTCCCGCGCCTACACCCAGATGCGCGGCAGCGCCGACCAGCTGATCGACTTCTGGCGCGGCCGCTCGCCCGCGTTGGACGAGGCGCAGACCCGTGAGCTGGCCAACCGCGTCAACGAGCAGCTGAACAACGTCAAGACCGGCTACGAGCGCGTGCTCCACTCGTACGCCGACGCCCTCGCCAAGGTCCGCCCGGGCTTCGAGGAGACGGCGGGCAAGGACCCCGGCTGGACCTCTGCCGTGGCGGCCATGCGCACCAGCGCCACCGTGCCCGGTCCCGGCACCGACCCCAAGCAGGTCGCCGCCTGGTGGAAGTCGCTGACCAAGGAGCAGCAGGACGAGCTGCTGCGCACCAAGTTCCAGGAGCTGGGGCAGCTGCGCGGCCTCCCGTCCGGCGTGCTGGACCAGGCCAACCGGATGCGCATCGAAGACGACGTCCAACGCTTCGGCGCGCAGCGCGACCAGCTCGACGCGCAGCTGGCCGCGCGGGCGCAGGAGTTGGGCCTCGACCCGAACAACTCCGACGACATGACCAAGCTCATGAACGACGAGCAGTACGCGTCGCTCAGCGAGCAGCGCCAGGAAGCCGCCACCAAGGCCGAGAACGCGCAGAAGGCGCAGAGCAGCCTGGATCGCGCGGAGGTCCTCGCTGGAGACAAGGGCTGGGCCGAGAGCGATGTGCGCGTGCTCGCCTACGACCCGTACGGCCCACGCGGCGACGGTGGCATGGCAATCGCGTACGGCGACCCGGACACCGCGAACAACCTCGCGGTGTGCGTGCCCGGCACCGGTTCGGACATGGGCAGCTTCGGCCTCAGCCAGGCCGCGAACCTGCGCGAGCAGATGGGCGCGGACGGCAACGCCACCATCCAGTGGCTCGGCTACGACGCGCCCGGCTGGGCGCCCGGCGAGGTCGACAACCCCGCGCAGGCCCGCGAGGGCGGCGCGAACCTCGTCGCGGACGTCAACGGCTACCGCGCCGCCGCCGAGGCCGCCGGCCACGACCCGCACGTGACCGTGATCGGCCACTCCTACGGCTCCACCACCGTCGGCTACGCGGGCATGAACGGCCTCGCCGCGGACGACATCGCGTTCATCGGCTCGCCCGGCGTCGGCGCGTCGAACGTCGACCAGCTCTCCGCGGGCCCCGGTCACGTCTACGTCGGCGCGACCGAGCACGACCCGGTCGTGCAGGGCACGAGTTCCAGCTGGTTCACCGAGGACGGCTCTTCGATCGGCCCGTACGACGACCGGTTCGGCGCCAAGACCTTCGGCACCACCGACGGCACGTCCCTGGTCGGCGCGCACTCCGAGTACTACACCACGGGTTCGGAGTCGGTGCAGAACCTGGCCCGGATCGCGACCGGCGACGGCGGCTCGGTGACCTCGCAGGACTGGGACGAGAACCCGCTCGGCCCGTCGCTGCCCGGCTCGCACCTCCCCGGCGTCGGACCGGTGGTGGACTTCGTCGGCGGCACCGCCGTCGGCGCGGCGGACCTGGCGAAGGACGCGGGCACCGGGCTCTGGAACGCCGGTCGCGACGCGGTCAACGGCAACTGGTCCGAGGCGGGCACCGGTCTGGTCAACACGGGCAAGGAGATCCTCAACGACGCCGGGGACGTGGTCGTGGGCGGTGTCGGCGACGTGGTCGAGCTGGGCCGCGACGCGGTGGAGGGCGTCGGCAAGGCCTGGGACAAGACCGTCGGGTCCTGGTTCTAGGCCAAGCGGCAAGGGCCCACTTCGGACTCCGGTTCGAGGCCGTCGAGGTTGTTCTTCTCGACCTGGCGCACCTTGCAGATCACCACGTCGCCGGCCTTGATCCCTTCCGGAAACTGATCGAGTTCGGCCGACGCGGTGTCCAGCTTCACCAAGGCCCCGGGATCATCCTGGTCCAACTCCATCACCGCGCGCGGCGGGGACGTGTGTCCGGGGGTCACTTGCCTCTCCGGGGTGATCCGGGTGACCTTGAACCGGACCTCTTCCTCCCAGTCGGCGCTGCAGCCGACGAGGAGGGTTCCGACCGCGAGGATGGCGAGACACGCCTTGAGCGCCTTCACGCGGTCGAGCTTAGCTAGAAGCGGAGCACCGGGAGCAGGGTTGAGAGATCGGCCCGGCTCCCGGACGCGGTGACCTTGGCGTCCTCGACCGCTTCCGCCCACCCGAGCCTGCCGACGGCCAGTTCCAGCCACGTGCGCGGGTCGGTCTCGATCACGTTCGGCGGCGTGCCGCGGGTGTGCCGGGGGCCCGCCACGCACTGCACGGCGGCGAACGGCGGCACCCGCACCTCCACGCTGCGGCCGGGCGCGACCTGCTCCAGCGTGCGCAGGCTCAGCCGCACGGCCGCGGCCAGCACCGGGCGGTCCGGCTTGTCCGCCTCGCCGGCGAGCCAGGGCAGCACGGCCTCGACCGCGGCGCGAACCTCGTGGGGGTCAACGGGCTTGGACGGCATCCGCCCAGGTTATCGCCGCGCGTGCGCCCGTCGTCGCGACTGGTGCAAGATCGCGCGGTTGCCGGGCCGGGCTTCAGCCCTTGGCGGTGCGCACCGCTTCGGCGAGCAGTTCCTCGACCTGGTGCGCGAGCCGGCGCGAGTCGGTCGGGCTGAACGTGCTCCACGGCTGGGTCCCGTTCGACGCCCGCCGTTGTTGCAGGTAGCGGCCGTCCTCGGTGTCGAAGAACGCGACCACGCGGTCCGGCCGGCACCGCTTGCCGTACCGGTCGCGGGCCGCCGCGCCGAAGTTGCCGGTGTGCACGAGCCCGGTGAACATCTTCACCAGCGTGACGGCGTCCTCCTGGCGCACGCCGTGCTGGCGCAGCGAGTTCTCCAGGCTCTTGGGCGAGCCGTCGGACTTCTTGACCGCGGCCTCCAGGTCGGCGCTCGGCATGGTGACCGAGTGCCCGGTCCCGGCGGGGTGCGAGGGCAGCGCGCCCAGCACCGCGGACGGCAGGCCGCTGCCCGCCGCGCGCCGGAACGTGAGCCGGTTCTCGGTCAACGTGGCCACCGCGCCGTCGTCGCCGTTGGCCACGGCCAGCACGCGGACGCTCTTGCCGATCCACACCCGGCCGTCGACCTCGCGCTCCGGCCTGTTGAACAGCCGCAGGAGGTAGTCGAGCTCGGGGTGCAGCCCGGTCGGGCCGCCGAGGCCGCGCGCGCCGATGCCCTGCCAGACGCGCCGTTCCAGCTCGGCCCGCTCCTGGTGGGTCTTGCCCGGCGAGGGAACCTTGATCACCAACGGCATCTGGCCCAGGTCGAGGCGTTCCCACAGCACGTCGAACTCCTCGGCCGAGAGCTCGATCGGCTCCCGCTCCGCGGGCCCCCCGAAATACGTCACCGACATCCCCGTCCCCTGAACACCGGACACGGGCCCGCGCCGTGTCGACGCGGGCCCGTGCACCGGAGGATCGAACCCTACTGCGGCATTTCCCCGATCACCGGCGGCGCAACGAGCCGGTCGTCGCCGAACACGTCGTTCGTCTCGACCAGGTAGTCGGCGACCTTGTGCTCGATGTCGTCCTCGCCGTTGCCGCCCTGGGCGCCGGCCATGCCACCGGCCATGCCGGGACCGCCCGCACCCGGACGACCCGCGGCGCCGGGGCCACCCGCGCCGGGACCGAAGCCGCCGGCGGCGCCACCACGACCGGGCATGCCGGCCGGGTTGCTACCGCCGGGCATCCCCGCCCCGGGCGCGCCGGCACCGGGCATACCGCCCATGCCGGGCATACCGGGACGCATGCCGTTGGGACCGTTCGGGCCGTTCGGGCCGCCGGGACCACCGGGCATGCCCGGCATGCCGGGTCCCCGGCTGGTCGGCAGACCGGGACGCGGACCGCCGGGACCGGTCGGCACCCTCGGCGGGACCTGCGGGCCGTTGGTCGGCGGCTTCGGCGGGGTCCACGTGGGAGGGGGCACCGGGCCGATGGGCGGCTTCACCGGCGTGTTCACCGGGGGGTTGATCGGCGGCGGCGTGGGGCCGGGAGGCGGCGTGCTCGTCGGCGGAGGCGCCCACGAGGTGTTCGTGTTGCCGCCGGTGCCGGGCACCTGGCCGGGCTGCGGCACGACGGTGCCGGTCGACGGCGGGGCCCACGACGTGTTCGTGGTGCCGCCGTTGTCGCCCGGGGGCGTCCACGTCGGCGTGGAGTTGTAGCTCGCGCGCGAGTTGTTGAACTCGCCCGCGCCGGCGGGCGGCGGGGTGTCGATCACGACCTGCGGCGGCGGGACGAACTTGCCCAGCGTGTCGGCGTTCCACTCGCTGCTGGACTGGTAGTTGTTCATCACCTCGACAGCCTTGGCCTCGGCGTTGTCCTGCGCCGCTTCCTGCTGCTCGTGGTCCTGCTGCTGCTGGATGACGTGGATCATCCCGACGGGACCGGTCAGCCCGCCGATGATCTTGTCGCCCAGGGACGGCGCCTCGGTGGTCACCGGGACCGGCTCGGGCATCTCCTTGCGGGCGTTCGCGATGTAGTCCGCCTGCAACTGGGCGGAGGTCTCCATTGTGCCCGAACCCTGCTGGGCGTCCTGCGCCCAAGCCGCGAGCGGCGACAGCGTGGCCGTCGTGGTGTCGGCGGTGTCGCCCTCCCAGCTCGCGCCGAGCTTGGTGAGCCCGTCCTTGATCGAGACGTCGATCTCGCCCAAGGTCTCGGACAGCGCCTTCCAGGAGTCCTCGAGCGGCCGGGACGCAGCGACGCCCGGGCCCTCGTTGATCATCTGGTAGAGATCGGGGTGGGCATACCCGCGCCAGCGGTGGTCACCCATCGTGCTCGCCCCCCTCGGGTGCGTAGGTCAGCAGGTCAGCCGTTGTTGATGCGTCCCCAGGACGCGGTGTTGTCGCCTTCGACGCGCCGGTAGTCGGCCTCGATCGCGGTGAGCTGGTCGACCACGCCCTTGAGCTGGTCGCGGTACGCCTTGAGCGCGACCAGACCCGCCGAGTCGCCCGCCTCGAAGGTGTCCTGGTTGAACCGGTCCGCCGTCTCGCGGCTCACCGGGTCGCCCGCCCAAGGCCTCGCCTCGAGCTCGGTCATGGCGCGGTCCAGCTTGGCCTGCAGCTGGTCCAGCGCGTCGGAGAACACCTTGCGCGCGGCCGGGATCGCCGAGGGCTCGATGCTGAGCTTCCGCTGTGCCCCGGCGTAGTCGGGCAGCGTCGGCGTCGTTCCCCCGCCACCACCATCCGCGATGTACACGGCAGACCCCTCCTCAGTGCTGCACATACCCCAGCGTGTGCATGTGTGACGACTTTAGCTCTGATGCGTGACGCGAGTGAGCGGTTCCCTCTGCAAAGGACTACTTCTACTCGTTTCTTCACTTGCTCATGAGGTTGGCCACGACCGCGCCGGCCGCCGGCTGGGCCACCTGGCACAACGCCTGCGCCTCGGTGTCGAGGCTGTGCGACTGCACGGTGACGACCTGGCCGTCCGAGACGTCGACGTGGATGGCGCAGGCGAAGCCCAGGGAGTTCTTCGACTCGGTCATCACCGCGGGGAAGCCGCCGACCTGCAGCATCGTCGATCCGGGGCGGGCAGGTTCGGTGTAGGTCCCGATGCCCTGGGTGCTGTCGAGGAAGATCGCGACGGAGTGCTTGCGGTCCTCGCGGCTCATGCTGCAGCCGGGCTTGCCGGGCGCGTCGTCCTTCTGCGGCGGGCGGTCCAGGCCGAACTCGGCGCGCTGGGCCTCGGTCAGCAGCGTGCACGGGTCCATGCCCTCGATGTTGATCGTCTTCGGGCGCTTGGCCGGCTCCTTCGCCGTCGAGGACGGCTTCTCCGACCCGGACGTCCGGCCGGCGGCGGTGGTCGTCGGCGTCGAACCACCGGGGGTCGCGGACCCGTCCGTCGATTGCGAGCAGCCCCCGAGCAGGGCCAGGGCGGCGATGAGCGGCACGACACGGCGCATGAGCACCAACGTATCGGATCAACGTCACCCGTAAGACGACTTGCGGACAACGCGCACCGCCCAACGCGGGTCCGTAGCCTCGGCGGGGTGGGAGACACGGGACCTGGACGGATCGAGGACTACGCGCTGCTGTCGGATCTGCGGACGGCGGCCCTGGTGGGACGGGACGGGTCGATCGACTGGCTGTGCATGCCGCGGTTCGACTCGCCGTCCTGCTTCTCCCGGCTGCTCGGCACCGAGGACGACGGGCACTGGCGGATCGCCCCGACCGGCGAGGTCGTGTCGGTGCGACGGTCCTACCGGGACGGCAGCCTCGTGCTGGAGACCGAGTTCGAGACCGTGGACGGCGTGGTGCGGCTGATCGACACCATGCCGCCCGAGCAGGACGACTGGGACGCCGACACGCGGGTCGTGCGCGTGCTGGAAGGCGTGTCCGGGCAGGTCGAGATGTCGTTGCGGTGGGTGCTGCGGTTCGCCTACGCCGACTCGGTGCCGTGGGTGCGGCGCGGCGAGCGGGACGGCCAGGAGTGCATCGTCGCCCTCGCCGGCCCGTCCGCGGTGGCGCTGTACGGCGACCGGCTGCCGTACCGGGTGCAGGGCAAGCGCGCGCACGAGGCCGAGTTCACCATCTCGGCGGGCGAGCGGCTGTCGTGGGTGATGGAGTTCGCCTACTCGCCCGACGAGCCGCCCGCGCCGGTGGACGCCCTGGCGGAAGTGGCGCGGTCCGAGGCGTTCTGGCTGGCCTGGTCGTCCCGGATCGACTACGACGGGCCGCACGCGGAGGCCGTGCGGCGGTCGCTGATCACGTTGAAGGGCCTGTCGTACGCGCCGACCGGCGGGATCGTGGCCGCGCCGACCACGTCGCTGCCGGAGACGTTCGGCGGCGAGCGCAACTGGGACTACCGGTACTGCTGGCTGCGCGACGCCACGTTCACGTTGCTGGCGCTGGACAACTTCGGCTGCACGAGCGAGGCGGCGGCGTGGCGGAAGTGGCTGCTGCGCGCCGTCGCGGGCGACCCGGCCGACCTGCAGATCATGTACGGCATCGGCGGCGAGCGGCACCTGGTCGAGTGGGAGGTCGACTGGCTGCCCGGCTACCGGGGCGCGCGGCCGGTGCGGGTCGGGAACGCGGCCTACCGGCAGTTGCAGCTGGACGTGTACGGCGAGGTGATGGACGCGCTGCACCTGGCGCGGGAACGCGGCCTCGGCGAGACGCCCGACTCGTGGGCCATGCAGCGCGGCATGATGCGGCACCTGGAGAAGGTGTGGGAGCAGCCGGACAAGGGGCTGTGGGAAGTGCGCGGGCCGGACCGGCACTTCACCCACTCGCGGGTGATGCTGTGGGTGGCGTTCGACCGGGCGGTGCGCGCGGTGGAGGAGTTCGGCCTGCCCGGCCCGGTGGAGCGGTGGCGCGAGCTGCGCGAGGCCGTGCACGCCGAGGTGCTGGCGAAGGGCTGGAACGCGACGTCGGGCGCGTTCACCCAGTACTACGGCGGCACGGAGCTGGACGCGGCGACGTTGCTGATCCCGGCGGTCGGCTTCCTGCCCGGCGACGACCCGCGCGTGCTCGGCACCCTGGACGCGATCTCGCGGGTGCTCAAGCGCGGCGACCTGGTCGACCGGTACGAGACCGGGCACGGCGAGTCCGAAGTGGACGGGCTGGTCGGTGTCGAGGGGAGCTTCCTGGCGTGCTCGTTCTGGTACGTCGACGCGCTGGCGCTGGCCGGGCGGCGCGACGAGGCGGTGGCGATGTACGACCGGCTCGTCGACCTGTGCAACGACGTGGGGCTGCTGGCGGAGGAGTACGACGCGGGCACCGGGCGGATGCTCGGCAACTTCCCGCAGGCGTTCAGCCACCTGGCGCTGGTGAACAGCGCGGCGGTGCTGTTCGGCGGCCACACCCGCGACGAGCGCCACCGCGGCGGTGCGGCGTGAGGGCGGCGGAGGTCGTGCCCGGCAAGCCCTCGGCGTCACGGGTGGTGGAGCGCGAGGTCGTCCCGGTGGACGGCGAGCTGCTGGTCGAAGGGCTGCTGGCGGGCGTGTGCGGCACCGACGTGGAGATCGTCCGCGACGGTTTCGGCTGGTTGCCGCCCGGCCGGGAGCACATCGTGCCGTTCCACGAGTCGCTCGGCCGGGTGATCAGCAGCCCGACGCCGGCGTTCGCGCCGGGCGATCTGGTGGCCGGGGTGGTGCGCCGGCCCGACCCCGTGCCGTGCCCGGCGTGCGCGGTGGACGCGTGGGACTTCTGCCGCAACGGCGAGTACACCGAGCGCGGCATCAAGGAGCTCGACGGGTACGGGATGCAGCGCTGGACCGTGCCGCCGAAGTTCGCCGTGCGGCTCGACCCGACGCTCGGTGACGCGGGCGTGCTGACGGAGCCCGCGTCGGTGGTGGCCAAGGCGTGGGCGCAGGCGTCCGCGGTGGCCGCGCGGTCCCACCTGCCGATCCGGTCGGCGCTGATCACCGGCGCGGGGCCGATCGGCCTGCTGGCCGCGTTGCTCGGCGTGCAGCGGGGGCTGGAGGTGCACGTGGTCGACCGCGTCACCGCCGGCCGCAAGCCCGACCTGGTCACCACCCTGGGCGCCACGTACCACCGGGACCTGGCCGAGGTCACCGCCGACGTCGACGTGGCGATCGAGTGCACCGGCGTCGCGTCCCTGATCTGGGAGTGCGCCCGCCGCGCGTCGGTCACCGTCGTGGCGGGCATCTCGGGCGAACACGACCCCGTGCCGCTCGACCCCGGCGTGTTCGACGGCATGGTGCTGGGCAACAAGACGATCTTCGGCACGGTCAACGCGGGCCTGCCGGACTACCTCGCCGCCGCCGACGCCCTCGCCGAGGCCAGCCGCCCGTGGCTGAACGGCCTGATCACCCGGCGCGTGCCGCTGGACCGCTTCACCGAGGCGCTGGACCGGGAGCCCGACGACGTGAAGGTGGTCGTTGACCTGGCCTAGCGGCGGAGGAGTTCGTCGATCTCCTCGGGCTTCATCGGCTTGGCGAAGAACCAGCCCTGGCCCGTGTCGCAGCCGATCCGGTGCAGGCGCTTGGCCTGCGCCGGGGTCTCGACGCCCTCGGCCGTGACGCCCAGCTGCAACGCGTGCGCCAGTTGCACGAGCGTGGACACGATCTGGGCGTCCACCGCGTCCTCCTCGTCCGCCGCGCGCAAGCCCTCCATGAACGAGCCCGCGATCTTCAGCTCGTGCACGGGCAGGTGCTTGAGGTAGGCGAGGTTCGAGTAGCCCGTGCCGAAGTCGTCGATCGCGATCCGCACGCCCATGTCCGACAACGCCCGCAGCGCCTCCAGCGGCTCGTCGGCGGTGCCCATGATCGCGCTCTCGGTCAGCTCCAGCTGCAGGTGGTGCGGCGGCAGGGCGCACTCGTCCAGGATCCGCTTCACGTCCCGCACCAGCTCCGGGTCGCGGGACTGGCGCACGGCCAGGTTGACGCTCACGAACGGCGCGGAGTCGCCGAACTCCTCCAGCCACCGCCGTGCCTGCTCGCACGCCCGCCGCAGCACCCACCGGCCGAGGGGGACGATCAGCCCGGTCTCCTCGGCCAGCTCGATGAACCGGTCCGGCGCCAGCCGGCCGAACTCGGGGTGCAGCCAGCGGACCAGGGCCTCGACCCCGACCACGGTGCTGTCCTCGAGCCGCACCAGCGGCTGGTAGTCCACGTAGAACTCGTCGCGCTCCAACGCCGCCGGCATCGTCGCCGACAGGGTGAACCGGGCGACCTCCTTGGCGTTGCGCTCCGGGTTGTACAGCGCCCACCGCGACTTGCCGTCCGCCTTCGCCCAGTACAGCGTGATGTCCGCGTCACGCATCAGGTCGGCGGCCGTGGTGCCGGACAGCGCGCGCTCCACGATGCCGATCGACGCCGACACGGTCAGCTCGTGCCCGCCGATCCGGATCGGCGACTCCAGCTCGCGCAGCACGCGGTCGGCGACGTTGACGATGTCCTGGGTGTCCTGCGAGCCCTCGACCAGGATGACGAACTCGTCGCCACCCATCCGGGCGACCAGCTTGCCCTCGCCGGACACCGAGTGGTCCAGCCGGCGGCCGACCTCGACGAGCAGCTGGTCGCCGATGTCGTGGCCGAGGCTGTCGTTGATCACCTTGAACCCGTCGAGGTCCAGGTAGCAGAGGCCGGCGCGGTGGCGCGCCTTGTTGTTGAACACGCGGCCGAGGCGCTCCAGGAACAGCGCCCGGTTCGGCAGGCCGGTCAGCGGGTCGTGCAACGCCTGGTAGCGGAGCCGGTTCTGCAGCAGGTGGCGGTCGGTGACGTCCTCGATCATCGCCACCTGGTACTGCGGGTCGCCGTGGTCGTCGCGCACCAGCGACAGCGTCAGGTGCGTCCACACCTGCTCGCCGTCGGCCCGGCGGAACCGCTTCTCCGCCCGGTAGTGGTCGCACTCGCCCGCGGTGAGCTGGTCGTACAGCCGCCAGACGCTGCCGCCGTCCTCCGGGTGCATCAGGTCGCGGATGTTGTACTGCCGCATCTCCTCGACGCTGAACCCGAGCATGTCCTGCAACGCCTGGTTCACGTCCAGGATGCGGCCCTCGATGTCGGCGATGCCGATGCCGATCGCGGCCTCGGTGAACATCGCCCGGAACCGCGCCTCGGACGCGCGCAACGCGGCTTCGGCCTGGTCGCGGGCGTCCAGCACGGCCGCGCGGATCGCCTCCTGCTCGGCCAGCGTCCGCTCGCGCAGCGCTCGGGCGTACCCGGCGGCCAACGCGCCCTGCAGCGCGGCCAGCCGGGACCGCATCAGCTCGTCCGGCTGGATGCCCAGCTCGCCGAGGAGGTCGTCGCCGAGCAGCTGCACGGTCCGGCCCAGCGTGTCGGTGCCGGTGAAGTGCGCCTCGACCAGCCGTGCGCCGATCTCGTAGCCGGGCGCGGTGCGGAACGGGCTGGCGTGCAGCGCGTGCACCAGGATCTCGGTCAACGCCTGGAGGTGCTCGGCGACCTCGGCCCGCGTCATGGGGACGTAGCTGCTGCCGATGACGGCGGTGGCCCAGGTGCGGGCGAAGGACTCCGCCCCGGCCAGTACGGCGGGGTCGAGGTTCGATCGGCCCGGTGCTGCCACCCGATGGTCAACCTGTTCCGTCATGTCCGCCGGCCTACCGCCACAACCCAGAGGATACGGCCGGTCGCGTGGCGCGGTCGACAACCCGGCCCGGTGCGCGATCGGCGTCGTGGCCGTTCATCAGGCCTTCCGCCCGACGCCGCCGAAGCTGATGAAGTGCGCGGCGCCCTCGTCCACGTCGTCGGGCGACTCCGGCCGCCACAGCGGCAGCCGCGCCACACCCGGCTCGACCAGGTCGAAACCGTCGAACATGGCCTCGACCTCGCGTTTCGGCCGGAAGCACATCTCGCTGACGCCGCGGTTGTAGACGCCCTTCGCCTCGTCCCACGCGGGATCCCACTCGCCCTCCTCGAACCCGGCGTGCGAGATCGCCAGGTAGCTGCCGTCCGGGAGGGCGTCGCGGTAGTCGGCGACGATCCCGCGCGGGTCCTCGGCGTCGGGCACGAAGTGCAGCAGCGCGATCATCAGCACGCCGATCGGCTCGTCGAAGTCCAGCATGTCCTGCACCTCGGGCGACACCAGCACCTGCTTGGCGTCCCGCACGTCGGTCTGCAGCACGTTGACCAGTTCGTTCCCGGTGAGGATGGCCCGGCTGTGCGCGACCGCGACGGCGTCGATGTCGACGTACACCACGCGGGCGGACGGGTCGGTGGCCTGGGCGATCTCGTGCACGTTGCCGACCGTGGGGATGCCGGAGCCCAGGTCGAGGAACTGGCGGATGCCCCGCGACAGCATGAACCGCACGGCGCGGCGCAGGAACGCCCGGTGGTTGAGGACGATGGGCTTGATCACCGGCACGTCGGCGAGGACCTTGTCGGCCACGGCCCGGTCGACGGCGAAGTTGTGCGCGCCCCCGAGCCAGTAGTCGTAGACCCGCGCGATGCTCGGGCGGGCCAGGTCGATGTCGCCCGGCGCCCAGTTCGGCCGCTCCACGCTGTCCACCCGAGATTCTCCTCTGACGTGCTCGTGTTCTCACCGTTGCGGTGACACCCACATCATGGGCCAATCCGGTGAGTTAGCACACCGTCGGATTGCGCGAGTTCTTCAATCACCCACCCCTGAACTGATCACCGGGAAGAATGACGGCCTTGTGAGGTACCTGTGGATCGCGGGCGCGGTCGTCTCGGCGGTGGCACTGGTCTGGCTCCTGGTCAGGCACCGCCGGACGCGTGTTCTGGTCAAGCCCGTCCTGCTGGGTGCCGTCGGCGCGTTCCTGCTGGTCACGGGCTGGTTGTTCGCCGTGGACCCGAACGCGTCGAAGCAGGAGTCGATCAAGACCGGCGGCCTGGCCGCGGGTGCCATTGTGGCCCTGTACGCGCTGTGGCTGAACGACCGGCGGCGGCGCACGGACGAGGACCGGCAGTGGCTCGAGTCCCGCCGGCAGGAGCTGGAGATCGAGCGGGCCGAACACGATCGGTCGCGGGTCGCCGACGAGCGGTTCGCCCGATCGGTGGAACTGCTGGGTCACGACGCGGAGCAGGTCCGGGTCGGCGCGATGCACGCCCTGGCCGGGCTGGCGCGGTCGCGCGCCGAGTACACCCAGACCGTGCTCGACGTGCTGTGCGCGTACCTGCGGCGGCCGTTCGACGTGACGCGGACGGACGAGGGCGTGGTGCGCGACGAGCGCGAGCTGGAGGTGCGGCTCACCGCGCAACGGCTGATCGCCGGCCTCCTGCCGCCGGCCGACGAGGTGGACGCGCCGCGCTACGACTTGGACCTGACCAGGGCTTACCTGGAGTACTTCGACCTGTCCCACCGCCAGGTCGGCGACCTCACGCTGCGCGGGACGACCATGGTGGAGTCGAACTCGTTCCACCACGCGGTGGTCCACGGCGCCGCCTACTTCACCGCCGCGACCAGCAGCGGCCGGCTGCACCTGCACCACGTGGTCTTCCACCGCGGGGCCTGGTTCAGCAAGTTCACCTGTGCGAACGCGGCCGACTACCGCGCCACCGGGTTCCTCGGCCCGAACAAGTTCGCCGACTCGACGTTCACCGGGCCGGTGACGTTCGAGGGCTGCCGGTTCGCCGAGCCGGTCGACTTCGAGGACGCGACGTTCACCGGCGGCCTGGACCTGCGGCTCGCCGAGCCCGCCGAGGTGCGCGCGCGGGGCATGCGCGTGTCGACGGAGCACGAGAACGCCCTGCCGGCCGGCTTGGTGGTGGAGGGCCGCGACGACAGCGGCTTCGGACTGGTCAGGAGCTGAACGTGCGGGAACGCGGGTTGTTGGTGGCGAGCGTGCTCGCCGCGGTCGTGGTGACGGTCGCGACGACCGCCGTGCTGATCCTGGTCGACCCGAGGCAGCCGAAGGCGGAGGCGATCAAGACCGGCGGGCTGGCCGGCGGCGCGATCGTCGCCCTGTACGCGCTGTGGCTCAACGACCGGCGGCGGCGCACCGAGGAGGCGCGGCACAACCTGGAGCACGAGAAGGTCGCCGACGAGCGGTTCGCGCGGGCCGTCGAGCTGCTCGGCAACGAGGCCGACCAGGTCAGGGTGGGTGCGATGCACGTGCTCGCGGGCCTGGCCCACACCACGCCGCGCTACAAGCAGACCGTGCTGAGCGTGCTGTGCGCGTACCTGCGGCGGCCGTTCGAGCACGCGTCGATCGAGAAGAAGCCCGAGGACCCCGACCAGGCGTTCTTCGGTGAGAAGCGCAAGGTGGCGCCGGAGGAGGACCACGAGATGACGGTCCGGATGACGGCGCAACGGCTCATCACGGACATGCTGCCCTGGGGCGACGACCCCGACGACAAGCCGTACCAGCTGGACCTGACCGGGGCGAAGCTCGTGCACTTCCGGCTGGAGGGCCGCCGGTTCGGCCGGCTGGTCGCCCGGCGCGCCCAGTTCTACGGGATCACCGCGTTCCGGGAGGTCGAGCTGGTCAAGCCCGCGTTGTTCTCCGGCGCCACCTTCCACGGCCGGGTGGACGTCCGGGACGGGAAGTTCGACGGCGGCATCTCGTTCCAGGACACCACGTTCAAGGGCGAGGTCAACGTCACCGGGGCCAGGGTCGGCACGTTCCTGCACGTGTCGCCGGAACCGCCGCAACCGCAGGTCGGCGCGCTCGAAGTGCGGGCGGGCACCGCGTTCCGCAACGACCCGGCCGGCTGGGCGCTAACCGGCGACGGGCAGGCCCCGGCCCGCCTCCAGGACCATGTCCAGCAGGACTGACGCGGCGGCGCTCACCGTCGGCGCGGTGACCACGGCGGTCTCGGCGGTCGGCGCGTCGACCAGCTCCACGAACCGCGCGCGGGTCTGCTTCGCCGCGAACGACGCGGGCACCAGCGCCACGCCGAGGCCGAAGCCGACGAAGTCCAGCAGCGAGTGCACGTCGTTGACCTCGACCGCGACCTTCCGGTCCACGCCGGCGGTGGCCAGCGCGCGGTCCACGTCGTCGCGCGTGCCCCAGCCGGGGTTGAAGTCCACGAACGGCTGACCGGCCAGCTCGGCGAGCCGCACCGACCCCCGTTCGGCGAACGGCAGCTCCGGCGCGCACGCCAGCACCAGCGGCTCGCTGGACAGGGTGGACACCGACAGGTCGTCGCCCACCCCGCCGGAGGTGACGAACGCGAGGTCCAGCCGGCCGGCGCGGACCAGGTCGACCAGCTCGCCCGAGCCGGCCTGGCGCAGCCGCAGCTCGACGCCGGGGTGCAGCTCGTGGAACCGGGCCAGCACCGCGGGCAGGTGCACGGCGTGCAGGCACTGGATGCTGCCGACGGCCAGCGAGCCGCGCAGCAGCCCCTGCACGGCGGCCACCGCGTCCCGCGCGGCGTCGATCGTGCCGAGCACGCGCCGTGCCTCGACCAGCAGCGCGCGTCCGGCCTGGGTCAGCTCGACCTGGCGGGTGCTGCGCACGAACAGCGGCGCGCCCAGCTCGACCTCCAGCGCCCGGATCGACGCGGATAGACCCGATTGGGCGACGTGCATGCGCCGGGCGGCACGGGTGAAGTGGCACTCCTCGGCCACGGCCACGAAGTACTCGAGCTGGCGCAGTTCCACGATTCATCACCCGTACTGCTGAATGGCATCAGCTTCTTCTGTTGGACAGCTTAATGCCTACCGCCCAAGCTGGAGACGCACAACCGCGACACACGGAGGTATGCCAACCATGCTGACTCGCCGAATCGGAGGAGTCGAGGTCAGCGCCATCGGCCTGGGCGCGATGCCGATGTCGCTCGAAGGCCGCCCCGACCGCGCCCGGTCGATCGCGACGATCCGCGCCGCCGTGGACAAGGGCGTCACGCTGATCGACACGGCCGACGCGTACTCGGCCGACCACAGCGACTTCGGGCACAACGAGGAGCTGATCGCCGAGGCGCTGAAGGGCGTCGACGGCGTCCTGGTCGCCACCAAGGGCGGCCACACCCGCACCCCCGGCGGCGGCTGGGCGCTCGACGGGCGGCCGGAGTACCTGAAGGCGGCGTGCGACGCGTCGTTGCGCCGGCTCGGCGTGGACGCGATCGACCTCTACCAGTTCCACCGGCCCGACCCGGCGGTGCCGACCGCCGAGTCCGTCGGCGCGCTGGCCGAGCTGCTGGAGGCGGGCAAGATCAAGCTCGCCGGCGTGTCCAACTTCGACCCGGCGCAGATCCGGGAGGCCGACGAGATCCTGGGCGGCCGGCTGGCGAGCGTGCAGAACCAGTTCTCGCCCGCGTTCCGGTCCAGCGAACCGGAGCTGGAGCTGTGCGCCGAGCTGGACATCGCGTTCCTGCCGTGGAGCCCGCTGGGCGGCATCGGCTCGGCCGGTCGGCTCGGGGAGCGGTTCGCCGTGTTCGCCGAGGTCGGCCGCGCGCACGGGGTGAGCCCGCAGCAGGTGTGCCTGGCGTGGATGCTCGCCAAGGCGCCGCAGGTCGTGCCGATCCCGGGCTCGTCGCGGCCGGAGAGCATCGCCGACTCGGCCGACGCGGTGCACCTGCGGCTGTCGGACGAGGAGTTGAAGCGCCTGGACGGGTGACGCCTGCAGATGCGGCGGCGGACGTCCGGCCTGACGATCTAGGCCGGACGTACCAGCACTGCCGACCGAATGGGGGCGTTGATGGCGACGCACACCCGGCTGCGCACCTTGATCACCCGACTGGGTGTCCTCACGATCACGTTGGCGATCGTGCCGGCGCCCGTCGCCGAAGCGCTGCCCGAGGGTTCCGCGGACCACTTCGCGGGCTCGCAGATCGCGAAGCACGAGGCGGGGGACCACGCCGCGCGACACCGGCCGCGGTCCGAGGGCTCCGTGCCCGGCATGGACGTCAGCAGCCACCAGGGTGACGTGGACTGGCCCAAGGCGTGGGCGGACGGGGCGCGGTTCGCCTACGTCAAGGCGACCGAGGGCACCGGGTACCGCAACCCGAAGTTCGCCCAGCAGTACAACGGCTCCTACGCCGTCGGCATGATCCGCGGCGCGTACCACTTCGCGCTGCCGGACCGGTCGGACGGCGCGGCGCAGGCCGACTTCTTCGCGTCCAACGGCGGCGGCTGGTCGCGTGACGGCAAGACCCTGCCGGGCGCGGTCGACTTGGAGTACAACCCGTACGGCGACACGTGCTACGGCCTGAGCCAGGCCGAGATGGGCGCGTGGGTGCGCGCGTTCAGCGACCGCTTCGTCCAGCGGACCGGCAGGCACCCGGCCATCTACACGTCCACGAGCTGGTGGAACCGGTGCGTCGGCGAGGCGGACACGTTCGGCGACACGAGCCCGCTGTGGGTGGCGCACTACGCCGACGTGCTCGGGCCCCTGCCGCACGGGTGGGACTACGAGACGATCTGGCAGTGGCAGGCGGCCGGGCTGTTCCCCGGCGACCAGAACCTGTTCAACGGCAACGACGAGCAGTTGCTCAGGGTGGCTCTGGGGTAGTCGGCGTTGCTCCGTTTTCGTGACTAATTAACACAAACCTTGGTGAATTGGTTAGCCGTGCAGCACACTGCCCAACGAGTCAACTCCCTGCACTGGCTCGAGGAGTCCCCCATGAACAACCTCGCACGCACCACCACCGCTCTCCTGACCGCCGTCGGACTCGCCGTGCTCGGCTTAGCCGCGCCCGGGTCGACCCACACCGCCCAGGCCGCGCCCGTCGTCGAAGACCACGCCATGGGTTCGCAGATCGCCAAGCACGAAGGCCGCGGCGACCGGCGCGTCGTCATCCCGACCGACCCGAGCGCCCAGGCCGTCGTGTACGGCATCGACGTCAGCGGGCACCAGGGCAACGTCGACTGGAACTACTGGTGGGGCCAGGGCAAGCGGTTCGCCTACGTCAAGGCCACCGAGAGCACGACCTACCGCAACCCGTACTTCGCCCAGCAGTACAACGGGTCCTACAACGTCGGCATGATCCGCGGCGCGTACCACTTCGCGCTGCCGGACCGCTCCGCCGGCGCCACCCAGGCCGACTACTTCGTCAACAACGGCGGCGGCTGGTCCCGGGACGGCAAGACCCTGCCCGGCGCGCTGGACATGGAGTACAACCCCTACGGATCGACGTGCTACGGGCTGTCCAAGGCGAGCATGACGTCGTGGATCAAGTCGTTCAGCGACCGCTACCAGGCCCGCACCGGCCGCTGGCCGGTCATCTACACGTCCACGAGCTGGTGGAACCAGTGCGTGAGCGGCGACTTCAGCTCCACCAACCCGCTGTGGGTCGCGCGCTACTCGTCCACCGTCGGCACCCTGCCCTACGCGTGGCCGTTCTACACGTTCTGGCAGTACTCGTCGTCGCCGATCGACCAGAACCTGTTCAACGGCGCCTACGACCGGCTCCAGGCACTGGCCAACGGCTGATCACGAGGGTGGTCGGCCGGGGTCTCCGCACCCCGGCCGACCACTCACTTCTCCCACACGGTGACCCGCCCCCTGATCACGTTGGCGTCGATGCCGAGCACCTCGATCCGGAACACCCGGCCTTCCGGCGTCCGACCGCAGACGTGACTGCCGGCGACCAGCCCGGTGGCGTCGCTCTTACCGGCCGCGGAGACCTTCTCCGCGCACTCCCCGTAGCCGGGCGTCGCGTCGGACGGCCACTCCACCAGCAGGATCGGGTCGTCGGCGTAGAGGCGCGACTCCTGGATCCGGTAGACGTTGTGCTCCGGCAGGTTGCGCGGCTGCTGGTAGTCGAGATTGAAGTCGCCGAACGCCAGCTCACCGGAGAAGCGGACGGCGTGGTCACCCGGGCCCGCGGGCGTCCCCGGCCGGGGAACGGCGGCGGTGGTCGTGATCGGGACGTCGACCGGCGGACGCGGTGTGGCCGAGGGGGCGCCGGGCGACGTGGCGGGGCTGCCCGATCCGGACGGCGCGCCGGACGTCGTGGCGCCGGGCGACGTGCTCGCGGTGGCCTGCACCGTGTCGGTCTCGGTCACCGTGCTGACGACCGTCTGAGTCAGCGTGTGGTCGGACCCGCCTGACAGCGCCTGCGCCGGCCCGAACGCGAAGATCAACCCGGCCACCGTGCCCGCCCCGCCGAGCGCGGTGCCCACGGCGGTCACCCACTGGTGCCTCAGTCGGGTTAATCGCCGCTTCGGCTTGGCGGGCACGGCGGTTTTCTCCGGCTCGGTGGCACCGGGTCTGTCGGCAGGCGCGTCGTCGGTCATGCGAGTCCTCCGCTGTGGTCGCGTCGGACAGCCCTCGTGCCGTGGTAGCTGTCCGTGATGGTGAGGGGCCCGACTCTCACCATCAGCCGAAGAACAGGCAACCGGATGGCGGAACGGTTCACTGATCGTGACCGGATCGCGTCTTCCACAGCTCTCACGCCGCACAAAGCGGAAGTCGGCCGAGTGCGCTGTGCACCCGGCCGACCTCGGTACCGCTCGTGCGTTCTAGTCGAACAGCGCCGGGAGGGTGCCCTCCCAGGCTTCGCGCAGCTCGGCCAGCGGCAGCGAGCCCAGCTCCTGGATCTCCAGCGCGTCGGACTCCGGGTCCACCACGCCGACCTTCCGCCACGGCAGGCCGCGCGCCGTGCACATGTCGGTGAAGCGCAGCTCCTCCGTGCGCGGCACGGCCACCAGCACGCGGGCCGTCGACTCGCTGAACAGCTCGGTGAACAGGTCGCCCTCGAGGAACACCCGTGCGCCGACCTCGCCGATCAGGCACGTCTCCACCAGCGCCTGCGCCAGGCCGCCGTCGGACAGGTCGTGCGCGGCGGACAGCATGCCGTCGCGCGAACCGGCCACCAGCACCTCGCCCAGCAGCTTCTCCCGCGCCAGGTCCACCTTCGGCGGCAGGCCGCCCAGGTGCCCGTGCACGACGTGCGCCCACTCCGAGCCGCCGAACTCCTCGCGCGTCTCGCCGAGCAGCAGCAGCGTCTCGCCCGCCTCCGCGCCGATGCCGGTCGGGATGCGGCGGCGGACGTCGTCGATCACGCCGAGCACGCCCACCACCGGCGTCGGCAGGATCGCCGTCGAACCGGTCTGGTTGTAGAAGCTGACGTTGCCGCCGGTCACCGGGATGCCCAGCTCGACGCACCCGTCCGCGAGACCCTTCACGGCCTGCTCGAACTGCCACATCACCGCCGGGTCCTCCGGCGAGCCGAAGTTCAGGCAGTTCGTGACCGCGACCGGCGTCGCGCCCGTGGTGGCCACGTTCCGGTACGCCTCGGCCAGCGCCAACTGGGCGCCCGCGTACGGGTCCAGCTTGGTGTAGCGGCCGTTGCAGTCCGTGGACAGCGCCACGCCCCGGTTCGTCGACTCGTCGATCCGGATCATGCCCGAGTCGGCGGGCTGCGCGAGCACCGTGCCGCCGCGCACGTACCGGTCGTACTGCTGGGTCACCCACCGCTTCGACGCCAGGTTCGGCGACGCCGCCATGCTCTTGATCAACGGCAGCAGGTCGTCCCGCGCGGGACGGGGCAGCCGGTCCGGCAGGTCGGCCTGCAGCGCGTCCTGGTCGGCCGGGCGCACGATCGGCCGGTCGTACACCGGGCCCTCGTGCGCCACCGTGCGCGGCGGCACGTCCAGCACGACCTCGTCGTGCCACGTGATCACCAGCCGGTCGCCCTCGGTGACCTCGCCGATCTCGGTCGCGATGACGTCCCACTTCGCGCAGACCGCCATGAACGCGTCCAGGTCCTCCGGCCGCACGACCGCGCACATGCGCTCCTGCGACTCGCTGGACAGGATCTCCGCCGGCGTCATGCCCGTGGCCCGCAGCGGCACCCGCTCCAGGTGGACGCGCATGCCACCGTCACCGGCGCTGGCCAGCTCCGACGTCGCGCACGCCAGGCCCGCGCCGCCCAAGTCCTGGATGCCGACGACGATGCGCTCGGCGAACAGCTCCAGGCAGCACTCGATCAGCACCTTCTCGGTGAACGGGTCGCCGACCTGCACGCTGGGCAGCTTCTTGCGCTTGCCCGCGCCCGCCGAGTCGTCGAACGTCTCGCTCGCCAGCACCGACACGCCGCCGATGCCGTCCAGGCCCGTGCGGGCGCCGAACAGGATGACCTTGTTGCCGGTGCCCGAGGCGTGCGCCAGGTGCAGGTCCTCGACCCGCATCGCACCCACGCACAGGGCGTTGACCAGCGGGTTGCCCGCGTAGGTCGCGTCGAACACGACCTCGCCGCCGATGTTGGGCAGGCCGAGGCAGTTGCCGTAGCCGCCGACGCCGGCCACGATGCCAGGCAGCACGCGGCGGGTGTCCGGCGCGTCGGCCGGACCGAACCGCAGCGGGTCCATCACGGCCAGCGGACGCGCGCCCATCGCGAGGATGTCGCGCACGATGCCGCCGACGCCCGTCGCCGCGCCCTGGTACGGCTCGACGTAGGACGGGTGGTTGTGGCTCTCCGCCTTGAACGTGATCGCCCAGCCGTCGCCGATGTCGACCACGCCCGCGTTCTCGCCGATGCCCGCGAGCATCTTCTCGCGCATCTCGTCGGTGGTCGTCTCGGAGAAGTACTTCAGGTGCACCTTGGACGACTTGTAGGAGCAGTGCTCGCTCCACATCACCGAGTACATGGCCAGCTCGGCGTCCGTGGGGCGGCGGCCCAGGATGTCCTTGATGCGGGCGTACTCGTCGTCCTTCAGGCCCAGCTCCTTGTAGGGCTGCTCCTGGTCGGGCGTGTTCTCGGCGTTCTTGACGGTGTCGACGGTCATCAGGCCTTCACCACCGAATCGACGAGGGACAGGAACATGCCGAGGCCGTCGTCGGTCGGCCCGGTGAGCGCGTCGATCGCGTGCTCGGGGTGCGGCATCAGACCGACGACCCGGCCGTTGGCGCTGGTGATGCCCGCGATGTCGTTGCGCGAGCCGTTCGGGTTCTCGCCGACGTAGCGGAACACCACCCGGCCCTCGCCCTCCAGCTCGTCCAGAGTGGACCGGTCGGCCTGGTAGCCGCCCTCGCCGGACTTGAGCGGGACGAGGATCTCGGCGCCCTGGTCGTAGCGGGACGTCCAGGCGGTCGAGTTGTTCTCGACCTTCAGCCACTGGTCGCGGCACACGAAGTGCAGCTTGTGGTTGCGGATGAGCGCGCCGGGCAGCAGGTGGGCCTCGCACAGGATCTGGAAGCCGTTGCAGATGCCGAGGACCGGCATGCCCTTCTTCGCCGCGTCGACCACTTCCTGCATGACCGGGGCGAACCGGGCGATCGCACCGCAGCGCAGGTAGTCGCCGTAGGAGAACCCACCGGGCACGATGACCGCGTCGACGTCCTTCAGGTCGTGGTCGGCGTGCCAGAGCTTGACCGCCTCCCCGCCCGCATACCGGACCGCGCGCTCGGCGTCGACGTCGTCCAGCGTGCCGGGGAACGTGATGACCCCGACCCTCATGCCTCTACCCGCCTCACGACCCAGTCCTCGATCACGGGGTTGGCGAGGAATGTCTCGGCGATCTTGGCGAGCGTGGCGTCGTCGACGTCGTCGGCGACCTCCAGCTCGAAGTGCTTGCCCTGGCGGACACTGGTGATTCCGTCGAACCCGAGACGGGGCAGCGCGTTGGCCACCGCCTGTCCTTGCGGGTCGAGGATTTCGGGCTTCGGCATGACGTCGACGACGACTCGGGCCACGACAGGCTGCTCCAAGCTAGGAGGGCTGGCGGTACTCGCGGAGCCTACCTGACCTGTGTGTTCATCAACTTCGCACGTGGCGGGCAGCACACGTTCACCTCGAATCACCCGATCGTGATGCGGCGTTTCGGGACCGGCTCCTGCTAACCTGATCTCGCCAAGGCCCCGTAGGCCGAGGAAGTGAGCACGGCACCCGTCCGGACGGTCGGCGGCCGTGCTTCGCGCTTTCTCAGGCCAATCGAGCCGGATCACCGGGGCGACACGACGCGTCCAGTCACACCCGCGCCGACTGTCGAGCACGAGTCGCCGAGCACCGATGTGGAGAAGGTCATCCACCAGCCGGGACAGGATCGACTCCAGTTCCAGGGCCGATTCACTCGGCGCTAAGTTGGAATTCCGACGCATTCCTTCGCTAAGGCAGAACAGCCGAGGCCGATAGGCCGAGGAAGTGAGCACGGTCCCCTCCGGACGGTCGGGCGGCCGTGCTTCGCCACTTTCCGGCCAAGTCCGAGGCGTTCGCTATGGGCGGACGTGGTGGCGGGCGCGGGCGTGGCACCGCAGGGTGGGGATCATGCGCATCCTGGTGCTCGGCGGAACGGTGTTCCTCAGCAAGGCGACGGCCGCCGAAGCGGTGCGGCGGGGGCACGAGGTGGTCTGCGCGGCACGCGGGGAGTCCGGTCGGGTGCCCGACGGCGCGGTGCTCGTGCCGGTCGACCGGGACGTCGACCTGGGGCCGCTCGAAGGCGCGCACTTCGACGCCGTGGTGGACGTGGCCAAGATGTCGGTCACCTGGGTCCGCCGGGCGTTGAGATCCGTGACCGCCGACCACTGGACGTTCGTCTCCAGCTGCTCCGTCTACGCCGACCACTCCGTCCCCGGCACGACGGCCACCCTGGACCCGCTGGAGGACGACCCGGACGCCCCGATGTCGTCGGACCGCTACGGCGCGATCAAGGTCGCCGGTGAGCACGCCGTCCGCGACGCCGTCGGCGACCGCGCCTTCATCGTCCGCGCCGGCCTCATCACCGGCCCCGGCGACCCGAGCGACCGGTTCGGGTACTGGCCGGGCCGGTTGTCCCAGGGCGGCCGGGTCGCCGTGCCCGACGCGCCCGACCAGCCCGCGCAGCACGTCGACGTGCGCGACCTCGCCGCCTGGATCGTGGACGCCGCCGAGCACCGCACCACCGGCACCTACGACGCGATCGGGCCGGCCAACCCGTTGTCGCTGGTCCTGGGCGAGATCGCGGGGGCCGTCGCGCCGCCGGGCACGGTGCTCGTCCGCGTGCCCCAGCCCGTCCTCCAGCGGCACGGGGTCGAGCCGTGGACGGGGCCGAGGTCGTTGCCGCTGTGGCTGCCGCCGACGCACCGGGCGATGATGTTCCGCGACGCGGGCCCCGCGCTGGCCGCCGGGCTGCGGGTCCGGCCCACGGCCGAGACGGCGGTGGACGCGTTGGCGTACGAGCGGACCCTCGGCCTGGACCGCGGCCGACGCGCGGGCCTGCCGCCGGACGTGGAGGACGCGCTGCTGCACGACGTGGGCTGAGCGACCGGCCGCGGACCGGAGTAGAACTTCTCCTCGGGGACCGGATGAGAGGAGCGCTCATGCTGATCGCCCACTTCGGGCACTCGTGCCTGCTGGTCGACACCGGCGCGGCACGGCTGCTGTTCGACCCCGGCGTTTACTCGTCCGGTTTCGAGGTGGTCGACGGCCTCGACGCGATCCTGGTCACGCACGAGCACCGCGACCACGTCGACCCCGGCAAGCTGGCCGGTGTCCGCGCGGCCAACCCCGACGCGCGCCTGGTCGCCCCGTTCGACCTGGAGGGCGCCGAGATCGTCAAGCCCGGTGACGCCCTGGAGTTCGGCGGCACGGTCGTCAGCGTCCTCGACGCGCCGCACGAGGTGATCCACGACCAGATCGAGCTGCCGGTGAACGTCGGCTACCTGGTCGACCACGGCGCGTTCTACCACCCCGGCGACTCGCTGACCGTGCCCGAGCAGCGCGTCGACGTCCTCGGCCTGCCCACGGCCGCGCCCTGGATGAAGGTCTCCGACGCGGCGGACTTCCTGGCGAAGGTCGGCCCGCGCAAGGCCGTCCCGATCCACGAGGCGATCCTGGCGCAGACCGAGGTCTTCTACCGCGTCCTGGTCGGCACCGCGCCCGACGGCGTCGAGGTCGTCGTGCTGCCCCGGGGCGAGGCGGTCGAGCTGTAGGTCGTGGGCGACGCGCCGTGGTGCAGGGCCAGGTCGACGGCCTCCAGCAGCGCCTCGCGCGGCCCCAGCCGGTCGAGGTCCGCCGCGTCGACGCCGATCCGCACGAGCCCGCCGCGCCGCGCCGCCCGGCCGACGCCGAGCAGGTAGCTCCAGTGCTCGCCGACCATCCGCACCCGGCCCACCCGGACGTCGCCGGTGCGCAGGTCGCGCACGCCCGCCATGTCGGCGCACACCGCGAACCGGTGCCGGCGCAGTGCGACCACCGTGCCCGGTGACGCGAGCCAGCCAGGCGGCGCGAACAGGTTCGTCGCGAGCCCCAACCGCGCCACCGCGGCACGCGCGGCGACCAGCCGCAACCCCGCCTCGTGCGCGGGCAGCGCGGAGAACTCGGCACGGCGGCGCAGCGACACGGCCCGGCGCGTCGGGTCCGGCTGGTGGTCGAAACCGTGCAGGACCAGCGCGTCACCGCCGGCCACGCGACGCCGCACCCAGCTCAGCGCCTCACCGGGCACGGCCTTGCGCGGCGCGAGGAGCAGCGACAACGGCACCCGCCGCCGGTCGAGCTCGGCGGCGAGGTCGGCGCACCGGGCGAGCGTGCTCGGCCCGATGCCGGACAGCGAAACCACGAGTTCGGCGACCATGCCACCCAGTGCGCCGCACCGGCGTGTCGCCCGCTCTAAGACGAGGTGACGGCAGGATGCGGAGCCGGCGAACTATTCCGCGCCGGGCCAGTCCGCGAACGAACGACCGGTGATCCGCTCGTACGCGTCGACGTACCGCGAACGGGTGGCGGCGACCACGTCGTCGGGCAGCGGTGGCGGCGGGGTGTCGGACGCCCGGTCCCAGCCGGAGGCGGGCGAGGTCAGCCAGTCGCGCACGTACTGCTTGTCGAACGACGGCTGCACGCGCCCCGGCTCGTACCCCTCCAGCGGCCAGTACCGCGACGAGTCCGGCGTCAGCACCTCGTCGCCGAGCACCAGCGCGCCCGACCGGTCCAGCCCGAACTCGAACTTCGTGTCCGCCAGGATCACGCCGCGCGACCGGGCGAACTCACGCGCCGCGCCGTACACCTCCAGCGTGACGTCACGCAGCCGGGCGGCCAGCGAGGCGCCCACCTCCGCCTCGACGTGCGCGAACGACACGTTCTCATCGTGCGCGCCGAGTTCCGCCTTGGTCGCCGGCGTGAAGATCGGCGGCGTCAGCTCCGACGCCTCCACCAGCCCGGACGGCA
Source organism: Saccharothrix sp. NRRL B-16348 (assembly GCF_001280085.1). Classification (GTDB taxonomy): domain Bacteria; phylum Actinomycetota; class Actinomycetes; order Mycobacteriales; family Pseudonocardiaceae; genus Actinosynnema. The sequence goes on from NZ_LGED01000001.1 coordinate 99,096, forward strand.
GGTCGACGCCGCACACCGACCCGGTCTGCCGGTACTCGGCCATGCCCGACCCGGTGAGGTAGCCGCGGGCCACGCACTCCACCTGGACCATGTCCAGCCGGCGCACGAGCAGCGCCCGGCCGCGCACCTCGGCGGGGATGCGCGGGTCGTCCCACGCCACCAGGTGGTTGGGCGCCAGGTCGGCGAACCGCTCGAACCAGAACACGCTCATCGCGGTGAGCACCCGTCCCTTGTCGGGGATCGGGGTGGTCAGCACGTGGTCGAAGGCGGAGATCCGGTCGGACGCCACGAACAGCAGCAGGTCGTCGTCCACCTCGTGGATCTGACGGACCTTGCCTGCGGCGACCTGGCGGTAGTCAGCGAGCTTGGGCACGGCCGAAGCGTACTTGTCCCAGCTCATGGGCGGCCCTTCCCACCTGCGGCAAGATTCCTCCCATGCGCGCACCCGGACTGATACTCGCCGTGACCACCGTCCTCGCGGTCGCCTGCGCCCCCGCGGACGAGACCGCGACGCCGACCAACCAGGTGGACGGCGTGGCCTGCACGAAGGACAAGCTGCCGACCCTCACCCAGGGCAAGATCACGTTCGGCACGGACCAGCCGGCGTACGAGCCGTGGTTCGTGGACGACGACCCGACCAACGGCAAGGGCTTCGAGTCCGCCATCGCCTACGCGCTGGCCGACGAGCTCGGCTACGCGAAGACCGACGTGGTGTGGACGCGGGTGCCGTTCAACGCGGCCATCCAGCCCGGCCGCAAGACCTACGACATGGACCTGAACGAGTTCTCGATCACCGAGGAGCGCAAGCAGGCCGTCGACTTCTCCGCGCCGTACTACGACGTGGACCAGGCCGTGATCACGCTGAACTCGTCCAAGGCCGCGTCGGTCAAGACGCAGGCCGAGCTGAAGCAGGTCAAGATCGGCGCGCAGGTCGGCACGACGAGCTTCGACGCCGCCCAGCGCCTGCAGCCGGAGCAGGACGTCGCGGTCTACAACACCAACGACGACGCCAAGGCCGCGTTGCGCGCCGGGCAGATCGACGCGCTGGTGGTGGACCTGCCGACCGCGTTCTACATCACGTCCGCGGAGCTGGAGGACGGGCTGATCGTCGGCCAGATCCCGGCGGGCGACGGCAAGCCCGAGCAGTTCGGCATCGTGCTGGACAAGGGCAGCGCGCTCACCCCGTGCGTCTCGACGGCCGTCGAGAACCTGCGCGCCGACGGCACGCTGGCCAAGATCGAGCAGGAGTGGCTGTCGTCCGCGGGCACCGCACCCGAGCTGAAGTGACGAGCGAGCTGCAACGGGAGCGCTTGGCGTACAAGCGTTCCCGTTCGCGGCGGTCAACGCTGGTCGCCCTGCTGTCGACCGCCGTGTTCGCCGTCGCGGTCGGGGTCACCGTCGCCCGCGCGCCCGGCTGGCCACGCGTGCGGCAGTCGTTCTTCAACGTGGAGATCGCGTGGCGCTCGCTGCCGTCGATCCTCGAAGGGCTCTGGCTGAACCTGCGCGTGCTGGCGGTGTGCGGGGTGCTGATCCTGGTGCTGGCGCTGGTCGTGGCGGCGATGCGCACGCTGCGCGGCCCGGTGTGGTTCCCGCTGCGCGCGCTGGCGACGGTGTACGTGGACCTGTTCCGCGGCCTGCCGCTGATCATCCTGCTGTACCTGGTCGGGTTCGGCCTGCCCGCGTTGCGGCTGACCGGCGTGCCGAACGACTTCGTCGTGCTGGGCGGCGCGGCGCTCGTGCTCGCGTACACCGCGTACGTGGCGGAGGTGTTCCGCGCGGGCATCGAATCGGTCCACCCGTCGCAGGTCGCGGCGGCCCGGTCGCTCGGGCTGGGGCCGGGCAAGACGTTGCGGCTGGTCGTGCTGCCGCAGGCGGTGCGGCGGGTGATGCCCGCGCTGCTGAACGACTTCGTGGCGCTGCAGAAGGACTGCGGGCTGATCTCCGTGCTCGGCGCGGTGGACGCGGTGCGCGCGGCGCAGATCGAGCAGGCCCGGGCGTTCAACTTCACCCCGTACGTGGTGGCGGGGCTGCTGTTCGTGCTGCTCGCGGCGCCGACGGCGCGGTTCGCCGACGCGTTGGGCCGCCGGCTGGAACGCCGTCAGGGGGGACGATGACCGAACCGGTGCTCAGCGTGCGCGGCGTCGTGAAGCGGTACGGCGACCACGTCGTGCTGGACGGGGTCAGCCTCGACGTGCACGAGCACGAGGTCGTCACCGTGATCGGGTCGTCGGGGTCGGGCAAGTCGACCCTGCTGCGGTGCGTGAACCTGCTGGAGGAGCTGGACGACGGCCAGGTGCTGCTCGACGGCCTGGACGTGTCCGACCCGAGGGTGGACGCCGACGTGGCGCGGCGCGGCATGGGCATCGTGTTCCAGGCGTTCAACCTGTTCCCGCACATGAGCGTGCTGGACAACGTCACCCTCGCGCCGCGCGTGGTGCACGGCGTGCCGCGCGACGAGGCCGAGCGCAACGCCCTCGACCTGCTCGAACGGGTCGGTCTCGGTGACCGCGCCCGCAGCTACCCGGAGCGGCTGTCCGGCGGGCAGCAGCAGCGGGTGGCGATCGCGCGGGCGTTGGCCTACTCGCCGCGGCTGCTGCTGCTCGACGAGATCACCAGCGCGTTGGACCCGGAACTCGTCGGCGAGGTGTTGGCGCTGGTCAGGGAGCTGGCCGTCAGTGGTCGGACGATCTTGATGGCGACCCACGAGATGGGGTTCGCCCGGCAGGTCGCCGACCGCGTGGTGTTCCTCGACGGCGGCAGGCTGGTCGAGTCCGGACCGCCCGAGCAGGTGCTCGGCGAGCCCGTGCACCCGCGCACCCGGCAGTTCCTCCGGCGGATCATCGAGGCGGGCCGCCTCTAGGCCGGTCGGGAGACTCCACTTGGGGTATCGGACGAGTGACCCCTACTCTGCTTGGCGTGGTCCATCGGAAGGCGTTTGCAGCGCCCGTCGCGGCGAGCGGCGGGCTGCTCCTGCTGCTGTTCACCGGCGCGTGCGCGAAGCCGTCGGCGAGTCCGGAGCCGGTGGTGCTCCCGACGATGTCCAGCTCGGCGCCGGTGACCTCGATCCCGGCGGTCGCGAACATCTCGGTCCGCCCGGCGGCCACCACCACCACGCCGCCGCCACCACCGACGGTCGCCGCGACGACCGAACCTCCGCCGCCGCCTCCGGTGCAGGTCCAGCCCCCGCCGAAGCCGACGGCCGAGCCGACGACGACCCCGCCCCGGTTCGACCAGGTGGCCCTGGAGGGCTTCCCGTGCGACGAGGAGGGCGCGACCGCGGTCGACCCGGCCGGTCGCGACCTGGTGTGCGAACGCACCCGCCGAGGCCGCCTGGTCTGGGATAAGGCCTGAATGCCGCTGCTCCGCAGACGGCAGCGAGGTCGCGCGGTGGTCCTGGTCGCGACGAGCGGTCAGGGGACCGAGCGGGTCAGAGGATCGGCTCGGGCACGTAGCCGGCGGCGGCCGGGTACTTCGCCACCACGTCCTCGACCTGCCGCACCACGTCCGCGACCTGGTACTCGGCCACGCCGGTGAACGACAGGCGGTCGGCCAGCAGGCCGTCCAGGGCGGCGCGGTCCAGCGGCAGGCGGTCGTCGGCGGCGAACCGGTCCAGCAGGTCGTTCTCGGCCAGGCCCTGCTCGCGCATGGCCAGCGCCACCGCGACCGAGTGCTCCTTGATGACCTCGTGCGCGGTCTCCCGGCCGACGCCCGCGCGGATCGCCGCCATCAGCACCTTCGTGGTCCCCAGGAACGGCAGGTAGCGGTCCAGCTCGCGGGCGACGACCGCCGGGTACGCGCCGAACTCGTCCAGCACCGTGATGAACGTCTCCAGCAGCCCGTCGAAGGCGAAGAACGCGTCCGGCAGCGCGACCCGGCGCACCACCGAGCACGACACGTCGCCCTCGTTCCACTGGTCGCCCGCCAGCTCGCCGACCATGGACAGGTAGCCGCGCAGGATGACCGCGAAGCCGTTGACCCGCTCGCACGACCGGGTGTTCATCTTGTGCGGCATCGCGCTGGAGCCGACCTGGCCCGCCTTGAAGCCCTCGGTGACCAGCTCGTGGCCCGCCATCAGCCGGATCGTCTTGGCCAGCGACGACGGTCCCGCGGCCAGCTGCACGAGGGTGGACAGCACGTCGAAGTCCAGCGACCGCGGGTAGACCTGGCCGACGCTGGTCAGCACGGTCGTGAAGCCCAGGTGGCCCGCGACGCTCCGCTCCAGCTCGACCAGCTTGTCCCGGTCGCCGCCGAGCAGGTCGAGCATGTCCTGCGCGGTGCCGACCGGGCCCTTGACGCCGCGCAGCGGGTAGCGCGCGATCAGCTCGTCCAGCCGGCGGAACGCGGCCAGCAGCTCGTCCGCGGCGGTGGCGAAGCGCTTGCCGAGCGTGGTGGCCTGGGCGGCGACGTTGTGCGAACGGCCCGCCATCACCAGGTCGGTGTGCTCGGCGGCACGGCGGGCGAGGCGCGCCAGCACGGCCGCCGCCTTGCCGCGCACGTGCTCGAGCGACCGCAGCACCTGCAGCTGCTCGACGTTCTCGGTGAGGTCGCGCGAGGTCATGCCCTTGTGCACGTGCTCGTGCCCGGCCAGCGCGTTGAACTCCTCGATGCGCGCCTTCACGTCGTGCCGGGTGACGCGCTCGCGCTCGGCGATGGACGCCAGGTCGACCTGCTCGACCACCCGCTCGTAGTCCGCGACGGCCTCGGCGGGCACGTCGATGCCGAGCTCGGCCTGCGCCTTCAGCACGGCGAGCCACAGCCGCCGCTCCAGCACGATCTTGTGCTCGGCGGACCACAGGGTGGCCAGCTCGGTGGAGGCGTAGCGACCGGCGAGGACATTGGCGATGCGGGGCTTGACCGTCACGTGACCAGCTTATTTCGCCCGGACGGGCGGCCGGACGCCGGGGAGCGTCAGAGCAGCTCCACCCTCGGGTCGGTGGCCAGCGCCGCCAACTGGTCGTACGTCAGCGCGACCTTCTCCGGCAGCACGCCCTCCGCGGGCGGCTGGTAGCCGAAGGCGCGGACCTCCACCACCGAGCCGTCGAGGCGGAAGTGCGCCACGGTGTGCATGACGCCCTTCGGGTCCGGGAGGGTGGTCGTCCGCCAGGACGACGTCACCGTGCTGCCGTCCCCTTGCCGGATCGGGCCCTCGCACCCGGCTTCGTCGCAGAACCTCTCCTGGGTCATCCCCGACGAGGGCGGGGCGAGCCGCACCATCACCCTGCTGGCGCCCACGCCGTCGTGGAAGCTCAGCAACGCGTAGAGGTGTCCTGAGCCGATGTCGACCACCTCGGCCGACACCACCTTCGCGGCGGGCGCGACCTCGGGGAACCTCTTGCTCAGGTACGCCGAGAGGTAGGCCTTGGCGCCCGCCATGGACGTGGTGGCGGGCGGCTTCTCGATCGTGGACGACGGTGTCGTGGCCGGAGCCGGGGTCTGGCTCGCCGGCGGCGACGCCGTGGTCGTCAGCACGGACCCGCTCGCCGCGTCGACGCCCCGCCGCTGGTCCACCACGCCGGGCAGGGCCAGCACCGTGCCGGTGAGGGCGAGCGTCGCCACCGCCACGGCCACCAGCGCGCGACGGCGCCTGCGCACGTGCTGGGCGCGTCGGATCAGCTCGTCGGCGTCGAAGTCCAACGGCGGCTCGTCGCCGACCGCGGCCCGCAAACCCTCCCGCAGGTCTGCCTCGCTCATGACGCCACCACCGCCCCTCGCTCCAGTTCCTCCACGGCCGCGCGCAGCGCCGAGAGCCCACGTGCCGTCTGGCTCTTGACCGTGCCCTCGGTGCACCCCATCGCCACCGCGACCTCGCTCACCGGCAGGTCCTCGAAGTACCTCAGCACCAGCACGGCCCGCTGACGCGGCGGCACCCGCAGCAACCCCGCCTGCACCAGGTCGCGCGCCCACAACTGCTCCCCCGCCCGTTCCGGGTCGGCCGCGGCGTCGGCGACGTCGGGCACCTCGCCGTCCCGCTGCTCGGCCCGCCGCCACGGTCTGCGCTTCTCGTCCAGCCACGTGCGCAGCAGCACCTTGCGGGCGTACCCGGAGGCGTTGTCCCGCCACTCGATCCGGGGCCACGCCTGGTACAGCTTGAGCAGGCTGGCCTGCATCAGGTCCTCGGCCGTGTGCCAGTCGCCGCAGAACAGGTACGCGGTGCGCCGCAGCGAAGCGGCGTGGCTCACCGCGAACTCACGGAAGCCCTGCTCTTCGGCCTTGCGCATGCGATCCGGTCCCCTTCCGCGCTCCACCCTCTTCCACGCGGCGGGGTTCAGCGGGGTTGCATCGCCTTGCCGAGCATCCGCCGAGCGGCCGCCCTGGGGTCCGGGCTGATCTCGATGAGCGCGTTCACCACGGCCCCGTCGACCAGCGCGATCAGTTCTTCGACGCGTTCCCGGCTGACCGGCTGACCGGCCCGGGCGAAGATGTCGAACAGCAGGGAGTGCAGCTCGCCGGACATCCTGCGCATCAACGGCCGCAGGTAGGGCCGCCTGCCCGTGGCGACCAGGCGTTCGTAGCGCAGCAGCACGGCTTCGGCGTCGCGGTTGCCGGACGGCCCGAGCAGCAGGTCGAGCACCAGCTCGACGAACGCGTCGCCGCCGCACTCGGCCGGGTCCAGCTCGTCCAGCCTGGCCTTGCCGTAGGCCAGCTCGGCGTTGCCCTGGAACTCCAGGGCCGCGGTCACCAGCTCGTCGAGCGAGTCGAAGTAGTACGTGGTGGAGGCCAGCGGCAGGCCGGCGCGCTCGGCGACGGCGCGGTGCCGGATCGCGTCGAAGCCGCCGTCGACCAGGAGGCCGGCGGCGGCTTCGACCAGCGCCTGGCGCCGGCGTTCGCCCTTCGGCGTTGCGGCTGTCATTGCAGGGAAGGTACTAGTGCCCGCCGCCGGCCAGGTTGAGGCCGATGACGCCGCTGACGATGAGGCCGAGGGAGACCAGCTTGACCGTGCTGACGCCGTCGCCGAGCCAGATCATGCCGATCACGGCGGTGAGCGCCGCGCCGATCCCGGTCCACACCGCGTAGGCCGGTCCGGCGGGCAGCTGCTTCATGGCCCACGCCAGCCCCGCGAAGCTGATCGTCGCGAACACCGCGAACGCCACGGTCCACCACAGCCTGCTGAAGCCGTCGGACAGCTTCAGCGCGACCGCCCAGCCCGCCTCGAAGAAGCCGGACACGATGAGCACGGCCCACGCCATGACGACCACCTCCCAATCTGGCACAAGCGTACCAAATTTGTGGTACGTGAGTACAAGAATGGGGCGGTGATCCCGCTCTCCGCCACTCAGCGCCGGGCCGCGAGCCGTTCCGCGAGGTTCGCCAGGTCGTCCGCGAACGGCGCCGTGGTCGAGCCCTCCTCCGGCCGGCTCAGCACGGTCAGCTCCTTGCCGTCGGCCGTCGTCACGCGCGCGTACACCTGCGCACTGGACGTCGCCATCATCGAGGAACCCGGCCGCGCCAGCACCACGGACACCGTGCCGTAGGCGTCACCGTCGCGCACGAGGAAGCTCGCGCCCCGCGCGTCGGTCGGGCAGTCCGCCGCGGCGGGCGACGCCTGGTCGGCGTTGGCGACCGAGAGCTCGTCGGCGAGGGCGACGGCGAGCTCCCGGTCCACCTCAACGCACCCGCGTTGGGCGCTGCCGGCCGCGGTGCGACCGGCGCTCCCCAATGGCTCGTCCCCCTGCGTAGACGGGTCATCGGGGATGCTCTCGGGCGGATTTCCACCGCTGCGGTCCGGTGACGCGTCCTTCGGCACCATGTCCGGCTCGCCCGCGGTGAAAGGTGTGACGTTAGGGGACGAAGCGTGCTCAGCGGAACCCGCGGCGGACGTATCGCTGCTCGTGGTCCCCAAGAGGTTCGCGGTGACGGCCAGGCCGCCGAACACGAGCACGAGCGCCACGGCGGACCCGACGGCGATGGCTGACCTGCGCCGGGCGGTCGCCCGCGCCGAGGCCGACCGCACCGCGGCCACGTCGAAGGACGGTGGCGGCACTTCCCGGGCCGCGTCGCGGAACAGCTCAGCGAGCTTCTGCTCGTCCACCTACCTCCTCCTCCCGCTCACGACGCCGGCCGCAAGTCTTCGATCGTGTCGCCCAACGCCTCGCGAAGGGCTTCCAGCCCCCTGGAGGTCTGGCTCTTCACCGTGCCCTCGGAGCACCCCAGCGCCTCGGCCGCCGCCGCGACGTCCAGGCCCTCCAGGAACCTGAGCACGAGCACCGCCCGCTGCCTCGGCGGCACCCGCCGCAAGCCCGCGACCAGCGCCTCGCGCGTCGCCACCGAGTCGGCCACCTCGCCGTCGCCCGAGGGCGTCTCCGGGACCTCGTCCACGAAGCGCTCCCGCCGCCACGGCCGGCGCGACTCGTCGATCACCGCGCGCACCAGGGACCGGCGGACGTAGGCGTCCAGGGCCTGCTTGTCCCGGACCTTGCGCCACCTGCGGTGCAACGCGACGAACGCGGTCTGCGCGAAGTCGTCCGCCCGGTGCCAGTCACCACAGAGCAGGAACGCCGTTCGGCGCACGGCCTCCCGGCGAGCCACGAAGTACTCCGCGAACTCCTGCTCGTCGCGCTGATCCACGCGGACTCTCTCCGCTCGTCGTGCTTGCACTTACCGGACGGAACCGGTGCCGCCAACGGTTGCACGCCGGTTCACCGAGACTGCGTCACCCCCCATCGTGGTACCGCCGACACGACTGGGTCAGGGCTTGCCCGGTGTGATGTGATCCATTCGTGACCCAGCTCTCGCCGCTCGACTTCCGCTCCGACACCGTCACCCAGCCGGACGAGGCCATGAGACTGGCGATGTCCGGCGCCGAGGTCGCCGACGACGTGCTGGACCACGACCCGACCATGCGCCTGCTCGAAGAACGGGTCGCGGAGCTGCTGGGCGTGGAGGCGGCGCTGTGGGTGCCGTCGGGGTCGATGGGCAACCTGATCGCGCTGACCGTGCACCTGCGGCCCGGCGACCGGTTCCTCGCGCCGCGCGGCGCGCACGTGCTCGACAACGAGCTGGGCACGGCGGCGTGGATCGCGGGTGGGATGCCGCACCCGTTGGAGTGCGACGCGGGGCCCGGTCGGGCGTCACCCGATGCGGTACGTGCGGCGGCGGGCACGTCCGGGCCGTACTACACGCTGCGCACGACGCTCTTGTGCCTGGAGAACACGCACAACGCCGCCGGCGGGACCGTGACGCAGCCCGACGAGCACGCGTTGCTGGTGTCGGCGGCGCGGGAGACCGGCCTGCGCGTGCACCTGGACGGCGCGCGGCTGTGGAACGCGGCCGTGGCGCTGGGGCTGCCGCCCGCGGCGTTGACGGTCGGGGTGGACACGGTGCAGGTGTGCCTGTCGAAGGGGCTCGGCGCGCCGGTCGGGTCGGTGGTGGCCGGGTCGACGTCGTTCGTCGCGGAGGCGCGGCGGGTGCGCAAGATGCTCGGCGGCGGTGTGCGGCAGGGTGGCGTGCTGGCCGCCGCGGGGCTGGTCGGGCTGGGGCGCGTCGACGACCTCGCACACGACCACGCGAACGCCCGCACGTTGGCGCAGGGACTGGTGGAGCTCGGCTGGCAGGTCGACGAGCCGGAGACCAACATCGTGCTGGCGGGCGTGCCGGACCTGGAGGTGACGTTGACCGGACTGCGGCACTTGGGCGTGTTCGCCGGGCCGATGGCGGGCAAGGTGCGGTTCGTGCTGCACCGCGACGTGAACGCGGACGACGTGGCCGAGGCGTTGCGCCGGATCGGGTCGGCGAGCTGACGTGCGCTGGGCGGTGTTCGACTACGGCGAGGTGATCAGCGAGCCGACCCGGGAGCTGCCCGCGCTGGCAGAGCTGCTCGGGGTGTCCGTCGAGGACTTCTCGCGCGCGTACTGGGCCGTGCGGCACGCCTACGACGCCGGTCAGCCCGACCTGGAGTACTGGCGCGCGGTCGGCGCCTCCGTCGGCGTGCCGGTGGACGAGGCGCTGGCCGGTCGGCTGACCGAGGTGGACGTGCGCGGGTGGCTGCGGGCCGAGCCCGGCGTGGTGGAGCTGCTGGCGGAGCTGGCGTCGGCGGGCGTGCCGTTGGCGCTGCTGTCGAACGCGCCCGTGTCGTTCGCGCGGACCGCCGAGCGGGAGCCGTGGACCAGGCACTTCCGGCACCTGGTGTTCTCCGGTGACCTCGGCGTGGCCAAGCCGGACCCGCGGATCTTCGCCGCGTTGGCGGAGCGGATCGGGGCGCGGCCCGAGGACTGCGTGTTCTTCGACGACCGGCGGGCGAACGTGGAGGGCGCGGTCGCGGCCGGGCTCCAGGGCGTGCTGTGGCAGGGGCCCGGGCACGCGCGGCAGGTGCTCGGGGCTTAGCCGTTCTCCGGGCTCAGGGTCCTTTCGGCCCTCGCCGCGCGCAGTTCGGCGCGCAGTTCGGCCAGCTCCTCGCGGACCAGGCGGAGTTCGGCCGCCGTCGCCTGCTCGGCCTCGGCCACCGAGTCCTCGACCCCGCTGAGCCGTTCGACCAGCCAGGACGCGATCGTGCCGGTGATGACACCCAGCAGCGCGATGCCGCCGATCATCAGCAGTGCGGCGACCAGGCGTCCCTCCCAGGTGACGGGGTAGCGGTCGCCGTAGCCGACGGTGGAGATCGTGGTGAGCGTCCACCACGTGGCGTCGCCGAACGTGGTGATGGAGGCGTCCGGGTGGTGGCGTTCCGCGTCCAGCACCGCCAGCGAGGCGCACAGGCCGACCAGGAAGGTGACGCCCGCGGCGTAGACGCCGACGCGTTGCCGGAACTTGCCCGCGAACCGCTTGTTGAGCACCTTGAGGACGCTGATCAGCCGGAGCACGCGCAGCTGGCGGATCATCGGCAGCAGGACCGCGAGCAGGTCGAACAGGTGGGTGACGACGAATCTGCGCTTGTCGACGGCGAGCTTGAGGCGCACGGCGTAGTCCACCGCGAAGACCAGCCAGATCAGCCAGAGGACGACCTCCAGCACGGCGTGCACGCCGGGGGTCGAGCGGCCGTCGAGGACCTGCCAGGCGTAGACCACCACGAAGAGCACGGCCAGGCCCGTCAGCGGCCATTCGGCGCGGCGCTCCCACTGGGCGAGGCGTCGTTCATCGGTCTCGAACACCGACCCATGGTGCGGGCCGGCTCGGCGTTTTTCCAGCTCGTGGGGACGATCGGGCAGGTTTCGGTGCCGTTCAGGGCCCCTTGATGCCCTTCGGGCGCTTGCCGCTCTTGATGGCGCCGTACGCGGCGGTGCCCAGGAAGAGCACGCCACCGATCACCGCGAGCCAGAAGACGCCCTCGATCACGGCGCCGAGCACGGTGATCACGAGCCAGGCCGCGAGCAGCCACAGGATTATCCGGACCATGCCACCCGAACGACTGAACCTCCCGATCAGTTCCCCACTCCGGTCCCGATCAGGAGTAGAAATGTCGTCATGGTGATGACAACCAAGCGCCGAGCCGCCGCAACGCCTCCTCGATGTCGGGGGCGGCCCCGGCGAAGGACAGGCGGATGAACGCGTGCCCGCGCACGGGGTCGAAGTCGACGCCCGGCACGATCGCGACCCCCGTGTCGTCCAGCAGGCGGCGGCAGAAGTCCATCGAGTCGTCGGTGAGGTGGGAGACGTCGGCGTAGGCGTAGAAGGCGCCGTCGGCCGGGGCCACCTTGTCGATGCCGAGGTCGGCCAGGCCCTTGAGCAGCACGTCCCGGTTGAGGCGGTACCCCTCGACCAGGCGCTCGGTCTGCGCGTACGACTCGGGCTCGAACGCGGCGACGGCCGCGTGCTGGGCCAGCGCGGGCGGGCAGAGCGTGAAGTTGCCCGTCAACCGGTCCACCGCCCGGCGCACGTCGGGCGGCAGCAGCATCCACCCCAACCGCCAGCCGGTCATGGCGAACGCCTTGGAGAAGGAGTTGACCACAATGGAGCCACGGGAGGTCTGCCACGCGCAGGCGAGGGGCGTGCCGTAGCTGATGCCGTGGTAGATCTCGTCGCTGACGAGCCGCACGTCTTGCTCGGCGCACCAGGCCGACAGGGCGGCCAGTTCGGCGGGGGACAGCACGGTGCCGGTCGGGTTCGCCGGGCTGGCCACCACGAGCCCGTCGAGCGGACCGGCGTCGGCCAGCATCTCCACGGTGGGCTGGAACCGCGTCTCCGGGCCGCAGGCCAGCTCGACGACCTCGCACCCCAGCGCGGTGAGGATGTTGCGGTAGGCGGGGTAGCCGGGGCGGGCCAACGCGACCCGGTCGCCTGCTTCGAACGCGGCGAGGAACGCCAGCAGGAAGCCGCCGGACGAGCCGGTGGTGACCACGACGTCGTCCGCCGAGACCGCCAGCCCGTACTGCCGGGCGTAGTGGCCGGCGAGGGCTTCGCGCAGCTCCACGATCCCGAGCTGCTCGGTGTAGCCCAGCGTCTGCTCGCGCAGGGCCCGGTGAGCGGCCTCCAGCACGGGCGCGGGCGCCGGACTGGACGGCTGTCCGGCCGCCAACGACACGACGTCCCCTACGACCCGCTGTCGCCGTGCGGCGGCGGACAGCACCTCCATGACGTGGAAGGGAGGCACATCGGCACGCGCGGCAACACCAAGCATGCCGGCCAGGCTAATCGACCCCCGGCACGATCCCGCAGGTCACCGCCACCGCCACCCACCAACCCCGCCGCCTTCCCCAGGCCCGGCCACTCGTAGCGCCGAGTGTCCGCAAGTCCTGGCGTCGGCGTCGTGCCGTCAGCAGCCCTGCCGTCAGTAGCCTTGGTAGCCGCCTCCACCCGCCATCGACTTCAGGCCGGGGTGGCCGTCGAAGCCGCCGTAGCGCGAGAAGGTGTAGCGGACCCCGGCGATGATGTTGTCGACCGGGTTCCAGATGTCGTCGTGGCCGGGCAGCTTGTGCGCCTGGAACGTCGGGTCGATGCACTGCATCAGGCCCTTCGAGGGCGTGCCCTTGGCGGCGTTGGAGTCCCAGTCGTTGAGGGCGTGCGGGTTGCCGCCGGACTCCTTCTCGATGATCGTCCAGATCTCGTCGATGTTGTCCTCGGTGACCGGGATGCCGTTGGCCTGCAGGATCCGGATCGCCTCGCGGATCCACTCCTCGACGTTGCCGGGCGGCGGGCCGCTCGACGGCGGGCCACCACTGGGCCCGAGACCGCCCATGCCGCCGCCACCTCCGCCACTCCCACCACCGGAACCCGAACCCGAACCTGAGGAGGAACCCTGCTGCGACTGGTCGGTGGGCTGCGGCGAGGTGGACGACGGGGCGGTCCGGCCGTCTGACGGCGGCGGCTCGGGCGAGGGCGTCCACTCGATCGCCTTGCCCGGAGCGGGCGTGAACGGTTGCGTGTCCGGGTCAGCCATGGTCGAGAACGCGGGCGTGATCGCGCCGGCCCGGCCGTTCAACGCCGCCAGCGCCGCGCTCAACGCCTGCTCGGCCTGGTCGATCACGGGCTGGGCGTCGCCCGCCGCCTCCTGGCACATGCCCCGGATGGCGGAGTCGACGTCCTCCTGAGGCATGCCTTGAGCCTGCCGGCGCAACTGCCGCACCCGGCCGAGCAGGTTCTCGCAAATGCGCTCGACCGACGTTTTCGCCGATTCCAACGCCGCTGCCGCGGCCTCCAGATCACCGGCCGCCGCGGTCAACGCGTCGGTCAGGGAATTCCCGCTCTTGGCGAATCCCTCCATGTACGCGACGAATCCGTCGGCCGAACCGCCCTGCCACGCGTCGTCCAGCCGAACGACCGACTGCCGCACCGCGGCACCGCTTTCCGCGGCCTTCGTGGCGGCCTGCTTCCACCGGTTCGCGATCTCCTTCACGGCGTCCGGCCGGGCCGTGTCGACCTTGTCCGCGAGCTGCGCCAACGCCTGCCCACCGGGCAGCGCCGCGACCTCGTCCGAGGCTCCCATCAGCTCACACCGCCCGGAAGGAGCCCGCGTTGGCGGTCTCCACGTCGACCACGGACTGCTGCACGGCATCGATCGCGCGTTCCACCTTGCCCAGCACGGACTCGGCCGCGGCGAACTCGACGCCCGCCTTCTGGTCGAGTCCGGACGCCGCCGCGGAAAGCCCGCCCGAACTCGCCAGTTTGCCGAAGATGTCCGAATCCGCGTGATGACCGGAGAACCCGTCACCCACCGCGCCGAATTGTCCCGCCTGCGCGCTCACCGTGCTCCGGCACTGCTCCATCGCCTCGGCGTTGAACTTCGCGACCGCCATTGTTCGACTGTAGGACGGGACCGGCGACGACACCGCCGTTATCAGCCGAATTCCTCCAACAGGCCGGTGATCCTCTTCCGCAGCACGTCGGGGTCGGACGGCCCGTGGAAGTCGACCACGTCCGCCGCACGCCTGCGCCGCCCGCTCTGGTCGATCGCCGCCGCGCCGAACTGGCCGCGCAGGTCCGGTCCGCCGACGAGGCCGTCGGCCAGGTCCGGCAGCAGCCCGACCAGCGCGGTGGCTAGATCGGCGTCGACCTCCCGCACGGTGAGCAGGTCCCGGGTCAGCACGGCCAGCATCGAACCGGAGCCGGTGGACGCGGCCAGCGCGCGCACCGCGGCTCTGCCCATGCCCAGCCGCAGGTCCGCCGACCGCGGCGGGTAGGCGATGAGCTTGAACGCCGCGCCGAGCCACGGGTCGAGTTCGCCGCCACGTGCCAGTCCCTGGGCGGTGAGGTGGCTCCACGGCGCGGGTTCGTCCTGCACGTGCAGCACGATCGGCATGGCGCCGAGGTCGAGGTGTTCCCAGGCGGTGCGGAACGCGGTGGCGCTGAGGGTCGCATTGGTCACCAGACGTCACTCCCGAATGACGGCGGGCATTGCTCCGGCCCCCCAGGCCCGCACCGGAACTGACGTCCTGGAGGACGCGCGGGTTCCGTTTTGGCGCCGGGAACTCAGACCTCCTGCACCAGCTCCCACACGCACCCGGCGAGCCGGGCGTTGTCGATCGGGGTGATCGTGCTCCAGTTGCGACCGTCCGAACTGGGCCGGACCTGGTGCAGGTAACGGCCGGACGGCGTGTCGTGCCAGGCGACGACGCGCCCCGCGCGCACGGGCGGGCCGCCGGGCCGGGCGCGTTCGACGCCGAACTGGCCGCGAGTGCTCATCCCGTCGCACATGCCGGCCAGCTCCTGCGCCTCGTGCAGCGGCAACCCGTGCCGCTCCAACGCCAGCACCAGCTTCTCCGCGTCCAGCCCGGCCTCTTCGGACGCCGCGCGCAGCACGTCGTTCGGCAGGCTGATCGACCGGCCGTACCCGGCGGGCATGTCGCCGGCGACGGACACCGCCGCCTCGGCCAGCGCGCTGCCCCGTGACTCGATCAGCCACACCTCGTCGCCGTCGACCACGGCGAGGATGCCCTCGTCACCGGCCGCCGCCGCAAGACCCTTGATCTTGCGGCGGTCGACCCAGATCCAGAGGTCGATCGACACCTGCGGGTTGGCCAGCAGCGCGAACGCGTCGGCCAGCTCGGGCGTCAACCGCCGGTTGGCCGCGAGGCCGCGTTCGGCGAGCGAGCCCCAGGCCTGCTCGACGAACACGGCGCGCTCGGTGTGCGTGATGCCCGGGCTCGGCACGTCCAACGCGACGTTGCGCCGGGCAAGTCGCTCACCCTCCCACGCCACGTCGAACTCCAGCGTGGACAGGACAACCGTGCCGCTCACTTCACTTCTTCTCGGACTCGTCGCCGATGACCGACTGCACGACCATGCGCTCGTCGCCGAACACGTCGTCGGAGTCGACGCCGTACTTGCGGACGTGCTCCGCGTCCTCCTCGCCCGGCCCGCCCTTGGCGCTGGCCGCCGGCTGCAACATCGAGGAACCGGCACCCGCCTTGCCCGCCGCCGCACCGGCCGCGCCCCGACCGGGCACGCGCTCGTCGGGGTCGATGGCGCCGATCGTCGCGGAGATGCCGGACTTCCCGGTCAGCGTGGCGGGCATCCCCGGCACACCACCCTTGCCCGCGCCGCCGGTCGTCCCACCACCGGTGCCCTTGCCACCAGCGGGCCCTTCGGGAACCTTGCCGCCGCCGGGCATCGCCGGCGCGGTGTTGCGCACGACCCGCGCACCACGCGCCTGCGTCGCCGCGAGCCCCAACCCGAGCCCAGCCGTCAGACCGAGGCCCAACCCCAACGGGAAGTTCGACCCACCGACCTTGCCCAACGCCGCCGGCGGCAGCACCGTCTGACCGCCGGGCGCGGTCGGCAACAGCCCCGTGGAGCCACCGGGCATCCCGGGCACCTGCGGCGGCACACCGACCGAGCCACCGGGCACACCGCCCGGCACACCACCGGGGAAACCGCCGGACACACCACCGGGAATGCCGGAGGCGGGCACACCGAGCTGCCCCACCTGCGCGACCGGCGTGCTGACGCTGGACGCCGTCGTCACCTCGAACTGCGGCGGCTTGTTCATGCCCTGGTACTGGTTCAGCGCGTCCCGACTGGCATCGGTGTACTGGTCGAGCCCACGGATCGCCTGCTCCCGCGCCGCCTGGGTCTGCTTGACCTCTTTGGCGTGATCGGTCTCGTACCCGAAGAACCCACCGACCTTGTCGCCGAAGTTGGTCTCCGTGTCACCGCGCAACTGCGTCGGCTCGGGCATCCCGTTCCGGGTGTGGCTGTAGTTCGCGCCCTGCACCGCGGTGGCCTGGGAGTTCTGCTGGGCGGCGTCGGTGCCCGAAGTCGCCACGTCGGCCGACACGGTGACTGCCTCACCCGCGTTGTCGCCCGCCGCGCCCTGCCAGTCGATGCCGAGCTTCCGCAGCTCTCCACGCAGTGTCTCGTCGGTCTCGTTCAGCGTCTTCGCGAGCTGTCGCAACGCGTGGGACGCGTTGCTGAACTTCTGCGCGGCGTCGCCCGACTGGAACTGCTGGACGAGCGCGGCCAGCGCCGGGTTGTCATAGCCCTGGAAGCGGAAATCCTTGATCTCCCTGAAGCCGGTCACAACTCCCCCTCACTTCAGCGTTTGCAAGGTCGCGAGCACCGACTCGGCACCCTTGGCGGCGTTCTGGCACATCTGGTCTTGCGTGAAGCCCTCACCGATCGGCAGGAACTGCACGATCACCTGCTCCTTGTCGGCCACGTCGACCGCGTAGGAGCAGTAACCCTCGGAAGTCCCGCTGAGCTTGTACTGGTAGGCGGCGAACCCGGCGACGGTCTTGGCGTCGACATCGAGGTTGCTGCCACCTTCCCAGTACTCGATCCCCTCGCCGACGACGAGAGAGACGTTGTAGCTGAAAAGAGTCGCGCCGTTCGCCCGGAAACGGCAAGTCGGTGCCGGCTCGCCGTTGTTCAGCACGTCGAGTTCGCGATCCCGCGCCTCGTCGATCTTGAGTTCGCCCTGTTGCGCGGTCGTGAGCGTCGAGCAGGGCTGGACCCCGTCCAGCTTGATCTCTTTCGGCCGCGAGGGCTTGGACTCCGTCGGCTCGGCGGACTCGCTCGTCGCGCGGGCCTCCGACGTGGCGGGCCGGGGATCTCCTCCGGTTTCACCGGGTGAGCACCCGGCGACCACCGCGATCACGACGCCGGCGAGCACCGCCGCACTAGTGAGACGCACCAGCGGCCCCCAGAGCGGCAGTCACTTCGTCTTCGGTGAATTCGTACTGGCGGGCCGCACCGCGCAACTGGTTGACCAAACCGCTGAGGCTGGCGATGTACTGCTCGACGCGCGCCGAGTAGGAGTCGGCACCGTCGACCAACCGGGAGTTCCAGGCGTCGGCGATGTCGGCGTTCACCTCATCGGCGTCGTTCAGCCGCACGGTCAGGTGGGCGAGCGCCTGTTCCAAGGCATCGCGGAGCACGACGATCTGATCGTTGATCAATTTCCCGGCTTGGAGGACGGTGTCCTTCTCCACCTTGAACTGCTGGCCGGAACCCGGGACGGCAGCCATCCGGTCGGTCAACTGCTTCTCGGCCATGAACATGTCGCCGACCGCCTTGCCGACGGCTCCCCCCGCGGCGGCGACGGCTCCTAGTAGGCCGGTCTCCTGTTCCACGACGTCCTACCCCCGTACGGTCGGTAACGGATTGAACCCGGTTCGAGGCTACCAACGACCACGTGAGCCGGGTCTGAGGTTGGACGAAGAAACCTCCGCGCCGGTTCCACCAGGCCGGCGTTCGGTGACCCTGTGGCCAAAGACCTGCGCGGCGCGCGAGGTGTTGGCCATGATCGGGAGCGCTCGTGGACGCGGTACGCCGCGTTCCGCCTGCCGGGGTCACAGGGGGTCGGGATGAACGCGCCGCAGTACTACCAGCCGTACGGCCATCCGCCGGGGCCGCCGCCGAGGAAGAGGAGAACCACCGGCAAGGTCGTGGTCGCGCTGGTCGCGGTCGTCGTGCTGGTCGCGGCGGGGATCACAGTTGCGCTCGCGCTCCGGTCCTCCGACGAGACGCCCATCGTGGCGCGGTCCTCCGCGCCGATGGCGGACGCGGGGCCGCCGGCACGGGACGTGCTCGTCCAGCGCATCGAGGACGGCCCCGCGACGTACGGGGCGTCGCCGGTCTTCGACGCGTGCGCCGTGCTACCGCGGGCCGCGCTGGCCGACGTCGGCTTCCCGGAGGACGTCACCGACTACCGCGAGTCGGCCTACCTGCCCGCCTCCGTCACACCCGACCGGGCGACGCTCCGGAAGGTGAGCGAGTTCGACCCGATCACCGAGTGCGGCTACTGGATCCGCGGCGCCGACCGCGACGACGCCTACGTCGTGCTCGAGATCGCCCAGTTGCCGTTCAACGCGCTGCGCGGTCGGGAGCTGGGCACGTCCCAGTCCTCCGGGTTGGCCGTCGCCACGCGCCGGTCCGACGATCAGTTCTTCGCCGAGATCGGCAACGGCGACTCGCGGTTCGCCGCGCACCTGGTCATGGGTCGCGTCACGAGCGATGTCGACGGCGTGCCCGCCGAGGCGGTGTTCGGCAAGCTGGTCGACGCGGTGGCGGCCGGTCTGGCCGCAGGACCGACCGCCCGCGGTTCCTACGCCTTCACCGGCCCCTACGAGGATCTGCCGTTCGCGTGCGACGTGCTCGACGCGGAGGTGTTCACCGAGTTGACCGGCAAGCCGGACTCGGGTCGGGTCGAGGTCCGGGACACCTCGGCGCACGAGACCGACCGCGATTACCGGGGCATCGGCCGACTCCAGGCGGTGGAGCAGCGGTGCACGCGCAGCTCGACGGACCGGTTCGCCGCGGACGACAGCGGCGCCCGCACCCTCACCGCGTCATTCGAGACGTTCCGCGGCGAAGCGCAGGCCGCCTCCGCGCACGCCTTCCAGTGCGATCCGGAGAACCCGGCCGGCGCGGTGATCGGTGAGCCGGTGCCGCTGGACGAGGAGGTCGGCGACGCCAAGCCGTGCGTGCGGCCGATCGGATACCTGAACTACGTGTTCCTGATCGGCCGCACGTCGGTGCGGATCATGCCCGACGAGGGCTGGGCGGGCACCGACCCCGAGGACTTCGGGCGGGAGTTCACGCCTCTCGCCCGGAAGTTCGCCGACGTGGTGCGCGAGCGGTTCTAGGGGACGGTGATCTCGCCGTTCGCCGCACGCAGCGCGATGTCCGTGCGGTGGTGGGAGCCGGTCAGGTGGACGCCCTCCACGCGGCGGTAGGCGTCGGTTCGGGCGGTGGTCAGGGTGTTGCCCGTGCCGACCACCGACAGGACGCGGCCGCCGATGGAGACGACGGCGCCGTCCTCGCGGCGGCGGGTGCCCGCGTGCAGGACGCCCTCCGCTTCGGAACCGCTGATCACGTCACCTGTGCGCGGGCGGCCGGGGTAGCCCTCGGCGGCGATCACGACGGTCACGGCGTAGCCCTCGGACCACTCCAGAGCCGGCGCGGATGCGAGGGCGCCGGTGGACGCGGCGTGGAACAGGCCGGCCAGCGGGGTGCGGAGCAGTGCCAGGACGGCCTGGGTCTCCGGGTCGCCGAACCGGCAGTTGAACTCGATGACCTGCGGGCCGGTGGAGGTCAGGGCCAGGCCCGCGTACAGCAGGCCGGTGAACGGGGTGTCGCGGCGCGCCAGCTCGTCGACGACCGGCTGCACGCAGGTCGACACGATCGTGTCCACGAGGTCCGGCGGGGCCCAGGGCAGGGGCGAGTACGCGCCCATGCCGCCGGTGTTGGGGCCCGAGTCGCCGTCGCCGACGCGCTTGAAGTCCTGCGCGGGCAGCAGCGGCACCACGGTGGCGCCGTCGACCAGGCAGAACAGCGACACCTCGGGACCGTCGAGGAACGACTCCAGCAGCACCGGGTGGCCGTGGTCGAGCAAGGTCATGGCGTGGGCGCGGGCCACGGCGCGGTCCGCGGTGACGACCACGCCCTTGCCCGCGGCGAGGCCGTCGTCCTTCACGACCCACTGCGGGCCGAAGCGGTTGAGCGCCGAGTCGAGCCGGGCCGGGTTGTCGACGATCTCCGACACGGCGGTCGGCACGCCCGCGGCGGCCATGACGTCCTTCGCGAACGCCTTGGAGCCCTCGATCCGGGCCGCCGCGGCCGACGGACCGAAGCAGGGGATCCCGATGGCGCGCACGGCGTCCGCCGCACCCGCCACCAGGGGCTGCTCCGGCCCGACCACGACGAGGTCGGCGTTCCACTCCTTGGCCAGGGCCGCGACGGCGCCGCCGTCGGTGACGTCGACCCCGTAGGTCTCGGCGACACCGGCGATGCCGGCGTTGCCGGGCGCACAGGCCAACGCGATCACCGAAGGATCCCGCGACAAAGCGAGGACAAGGGCATGTTCACGGGCGCCAGACCCGATGACCAGGACACGCACGGTGCGGAAGCCTAGATGACCCGCCCGGTCATCCGCCCAGTGCGTCCAGCGAGCCGGGGTGCAGCGGCACCGGGTCGGTCATGCCGGCCTTGTCCTTGGCGATGTCCTTGGCCGCCGGGTGCACGGCCTCCAACTCCGACTTCTTCTCGTAGATGAGCTTGGTCACGGCGCACGCGTCGCCCTCCGGGAAGTCCGAGCGCACGAGCAGCACGTTGGGCACGGCCACGGTCGGCACGTCCGCCGGCTGCCCGTAGGTCGCGGCCGGGATGACGCCCCGGTCGTACACCTCGTTGATCTTCTTCAGCGCGTCCAGCTGCGGCGTGATGTCGATGAACTTGACCTGGTCCTTCAACGACGTGGTGATGTCGGTGATCTGCGCGGTGGGCAGGCCGCCGGACCAGACGAGGCCGTCGATGCTGCCGTCCTTCATCCCGTCCGCGGTCTTGGCCAGGTCGAGCCGCTGCGCCTGCACGTCGGTCTCCGGGTTCAGCCCGGCCGCCGTGAGCAGCCTCTGCGCGATCACCTCGGTGCCCGACTTCGGCGACCCGGTGGAGATCCGCTTGCCGCGCATGTCGGCCACCGAGTTGATCCCGGAGTCGGCCCTGACCAGCACCTGCGTGTAGTTCGGGTACAGCCTGGTGAGCGCCTGCACCTGCTGCGGCTTGCCGTCGAACGCGCCCTTGCCCGCGACCGCGTCCGCCGCCGTGTCGGCCAGCGAGAACGCCATGTCGTAGTCGCCCGCGACGAGCTGCTGGATGTTCTGCACCGACGCGCCGGTCTCGGCGGCGGTGGCCTTGATCTTGGTGTTGTCGCTGATCAGCTTCGCCAGCCCGCCGCCGACGACGTAGTACACGCCGCCGGAGTTGCCGGTCGCGATGGTGATCCGCCCGTCCGCCGCCTCGCAGGCGGCTCCGCCCGAGTTGCCGCTCGCCGCGTCGGGGGTCTGCTTTCCGCCGCACCCGGCGGCGACCATGCCGACCGAGAGCACGCCCACGGCGACCTTAAGCGTCCAGCTGCGCATGCTGTTCCTTCCTCCGTAGGACGACGTGCACCGCCACCGCGGCGAGCAGGAAGCCCAGGCCGACGGCGATGGTGACGGGTTGCAGGTAGAGCAGGGCGACGGCGGCGGGCGCGCACAGCACGCGTTCCGGCCACCGCGCACGACCGAACAGCCAACCGCCGGTGAGCACGGCCAGCGCCGCCACGCCCAGCGCGGAGACGGCGAACACCCACACGCCGTCGAGGAACGACGTGCGCAGCAGCAGCCCGGCGCCGTTGTCGGTCAGCACGAACGCTAGCGGCACGAGGAACGCGGGCAGCGTGTACTTCCACGTCCGCCACATCGTCTTCATCACGTCGCCGCCGGTGATCGCGGCGGCGGCCACGGCGGCGAGCGCCGTCGGCGGCGTCACCTCGGACAGCACCGCGTAGTAGAAGATGAACATGGCCGCTTCCTCGCGCGCCACGCCCAGCTCGATCAGCGCGGGCCCGATGACGACCCACGAGATGATGAACGACGCCGTCACCGGCACGGCCAGGCCGAGCAGGCTCACCGCGACCGCCGCCAGCACCACCGTGACGAACAGCACCACGGTCGGGTTGGACGAGATCGCGCCGGCCACGTCGACCAGCGCCGACGCCAGCTCCTGGCCGAGCCCGGTCTTGGTGATGGTGGACGTGATCACGCCGGCCGCCGCGCACACCGCGATCACCGGCAACGC
This sequence comes from Saccharothrix sp. NRRL B-16348, assembly GCF_001280085.1. Classification (GTDB taxonomy): domain Bacteria; phylum Actinomycetota; class Actinomycetes; order Mycobacteriales; family Pseudonocardiaceae; genus Actinosynnema. Next base: position 121,524 of record NZ_LGED01000001.1, read on the forward strand.
CGACCGCACGCCGAGCGACAGCGAGTCCGCCATCGCCCGCAGCCACGCCCGCACGTTCCCACGCTTGGCCACCAGCGCGAACAGCGCCGCGACGCCGGTCGCGTAGACGACGGCGGAGAACACCGGGATGTCCAGGGCGAGGAACACCACGATCACGCCGAGCGACAGGAAGTGGTACCCGCCCTGCTTGAGCAGCGCCCACGGGCTCGGCGAGTCGATCTCCACCGGTTTCGCGCCGAACTTGCGGGCGTCGATCTCCACGGCCAGCGCGATGCCCAGGTAGTACAGCAGGGTCGGCAGGATCGCCCAGATCAGCACCTGCAGGTAGGACGTCTCCAGGTACTCGGCGATGATGAACGCGGCCGCGCCGAGCGTCGGCGGCGACAGGATCGCGCCGATGCCGGAGGCGGCGAGCAGCCCGCCCGCGTTCTCCTTCGGGTAGCCGGCCTTCTTCAGCATCGGCCAGGTCACCGCGCCCAGCGACACGGTGGTCGCGGTGCCCGACCCGGACACGGTGCCGAGCAGGAACCCGGCGGTGGCGGCGGTGCGGCCCGGCGCGGTGCGGGACTTGCGGAACGCGGAGAAGCTGATGTCCACGAAGAACGTGCCCGCGCCGGACGCGTTGAGCACCGACCCGTAGATCGTGAACAGCACGATGTACGTCGCGGCGACGTCGAGCGGCGTCCCGTAGAACCCGGTCGCGTCGTTGTAGAAGCCGTTGATGATCTGCGAGAAGTCGACGCCGGCGTGCGAGATCGCCCAGGACGGCGGCAGGAACCCGCCGTAGTAGGCGAACGCGATGAACCCGACGCAGACGATCGGCAGCACCCAACCGGTGGTCCGCCGGCAGGCCTCCAGGATCAGCACCAGCAGCAGCGACCCGGCGACGATGTCGAGCGTGGTCAGCTGCCCCTGGCGGTCGAGGAACGCGTCGAACCCGCCGAACAGCGGGTAGGCGCCCACCACGAACGCGCACAGCGCCGCCACCCAGTCCACGACACCCGGGTCGTCGGCCCCGCCGCGCCTGCCGCGCGGCCGGTAGCAGAGGAAGACCAGCGGCAGCGTAACCGCCAGGAAGATCACCAGGTAGTACTGGCCGCCCTTGCTGAACGGCCAGAACACCTGTTTGAGCACGAGCAGCGCGATGGCGAGACCCGCCACCCACACGCCCAGCTCCCACCGTCGGGACAAGGCGCGCGACGGGCGCTCCTCGTCGTACTCGGCGAGCAGTTCGTCGACTTCGACCTGCGGCTTGGTCGGCACGCGCACCCCTTCGTGTCGCGCTGGATGAAGCGCTCACGAAGCTACTTGTGTCGCCGGTCACAGCCATAGAGCGACCGTCTAAAGGGACTGTAAAGACGACCCGCGGGGATCACACGATCCGGGCGTCGACGTAGCACCACCGCCAGTCCTCGTCCGGCTCGAACGACCGCATCACGGGGTGCTCGGAGGCGTTGAAGTGGGCGGTGGCGTGCCGGCGCGGGCTCGAGTCGCAGCACGCGACGTGCCCGCACGACAGGCAGATCCGCAGGTGGGCCCAGTTGCGCTCGCCGACGGCCAGGCAGTCGGCGCAGCCCTCGGGGTTGTCCGGGACGACCGATTCCGGGAGCTCTGAGACGTGAGGACAGGTCATACCGGTCATCATCACGCAAGATTGCGCCATGCACGGTCCGGAACTGCTCCTGTTGCTCGTCGGCGCGCTGCTCGTCACGGCGGCGGCCAGACGCCTCAACTGGTCGGCCCCGCTGGTGCTGGTGGGCGTCGGGCTCGCGGTGTCGTTCATCCCCGGCCTGCCGGAGTTCGCGCTGGAGCCGGAGCTGATCCTGGTCCTGGTGCTGCCGCCGCTGCTGTACTCGGCCGCGCTGGACAGCTCGTACCACAACATCCGGGCGAACCTGAGGCCGATCGGCCTGCTCGCGGTGGGCCTGGTGCTGGCCACCACCACGGCGGTGGGCTGGGTCGCGTACCTGGTGCTGCCCGAGCTGTCGCTGCCCGCGGCGCTGGTGCTGGGCGCGGTGGTGGCGCCGCCGGACGCGGTCGCGGCGGTCGCGGTCGGCCGGCGGCTCAACCTGCCGCGGCGGACGATGACGCTGCTCACCGGCGAGAGCCTGATCAACGACGCGACCGCGCTGACGGCCTACAAGGTGGCCGTCGCGGCGGCCGCGGGCGCCGCCGCGACGTGGGTCGACGGCACCCGCACGTTCGTGATCAGCGCGGGTGGCGGCGTGCTCGTCGGGTTGGCGATCGGCTGGGGCGTGCGCTGGATCCGCGAGCGGCTCGACGACGGCGTGCTGGAGAGCGCGCTCGGGATGCTGGTGCCGTTCGGCGCGTACATCTTCGCCGAGGAGCTGCACGCGTCCGGCGTGCTCGCGGTCGTCATCGCCGGGCTCTACATCGGGCACAACGCGCCGCGCAGCTCGTACTACACGCGCCTGCAGGACACGGCGGTGTGGCGGTCGGTGGACACGCTGCTGGAGTCGTTCGTGTTCGCGTTGATCGGCTTGCAGCTCAACAGCGTGGTGCGGGACGTGGACATCACCGCCGGGCTGCTGTGGGCGGCGGCGGCCGTGCTGGCGGCGACGATCGTGGTGCGGTTCGTGTGGATGTACCCGGCGGCGTACCTGCCCCGGCTGCTGTCGAAGCGGATCCGTGAACGCGAGCGCGCTCCGGGGTGGCGTGGCGTGACCGTGCTGTCGTGGGCCGGGATGCGCGGCGTGGTGTCGCTGGCCGCGGCGAGCGCGTTGCCGCTGGACCTGCCCGGACGCGAGGTGATCGTGTTCTGCGCGTTCGTCGTCACGGTGGGCACGCTGCTCATCCAGGGCCTGTCGCTGCCGTTCGTGATCCGCAAGCTGGGGTTCCGGGGCGACGAGGAGCGGACCGACGCGTTGGCCGAGGCGCAGGTGCAGCACGCCGCCGCGCAGGCCGCCGTACGCAAGCTGGACGAGGTGATGGGCGACGACGCGGGCACGCCGGAGCACATCGTCGACCGGCTGCGGATCATGGCCGAGCACCGGGGCAACGCGGCGTGGGAGCGGCTGGGCAGGCAGGAGGACGAGAGCCCGGCCGCCTCGTACCGGCGGCTGCGGCGCACCATGCTGGAGGCCGAGCGGCAGGTGTTCATCCAGGCGCGTGACGACGGGCAGATCGACGACGAGGTGTTGTTCCGGGTGCTCCGCGAACTCGACTTGGAGGAAGCGGCCATATCCAGGGAGTGACGACCACCGAACCACCCACCACGCGTTCACCGTGACGTGGCCTGCGCTTCGCCTTAGCGTGTCCGGTACGTCGCGGTGCGCGACGAGGCTGCCGCGCGTCAGGAGTCTCTGAGCGGGACCCTCTTGGGAGGTCGGCGATGGTGCGGACGAGGATCGTCGGGGTGGCGCTCGCGGCGCTCGCGGTGGCGGGGGCGGTGGTGCTGCCGTCGGCGTCGGCGAGCGGTGACACGGAGGTGGCGTCGTCCCGCAAGGGCCCGCTGGTGATCGGCCACCGCGGCGCGTCGGGCTACCGGCCCGAGCACACGCTGGCCGCGTACGAGCTGGCCGCGCGGATGGGCGCCGACTACGTCGAGCCCGACCTGGTGGTGACCAAGGACGGCAAGCTGGTCGCCCGGCACGAGAACGAGATCGGCGGCACCACGGACGTCTCGACCAAGCCGGAGTTCGCCGCGCGCAAGACCACCAAGGTCATCGACGGCGCGTCGATCACCGGCTGGTTCACCGAGGACTTCACGCTCGCGGAGCTGAAGACGCTGCGCGCGAAGGAGCGCATCCCGGAGGTCCGGCCGCGCAACACCCTCTACGACGGCCGGTTCGAGGTGCCGACGCTGGAGGAGGTCATCGACCTGTCCCGCCGGCTGAGCCGTGAGCTGGGGCGCGACATCGGCCTCTACCCGGAGACCAAGCACCCCACGTACTTCCAGGACATCGGCCTCCCGCTGGAGCCGCGCCTGGTCGACGTGCTGACGAAGGCGGGCCTGAACCGGCACGGCGCGAAGGTGTTCGTGCAGTCGTTCGAGGTGGCCAACCTCAAGCAGCTCAAGGGGAAGCTGCGGGTGCCGCTGGTGCAGCTGATCAACTCGTCGGGTGCGCCGTACGACTTCGTGAAGGCCGGCGACAAGCGCACGTACAGCGACCTCGTGACGCCTGAGGGGTTGCGCGAGATCCGCGCGTACGCCAACGGCGTCGGCGCGGCGAAGGACCGGATCATCCCGCGTGACGCGGCGGGTTTCCTGCGCGAGCCGACCACTCTGGTGCGCGACGCGCACACGCGCGGCCTGATCGTGCACGCCTGGACGTTCCGCAACGAGAACACGTTCCTGCCGGCGGACTTCCGCAAGTCGACCGACCCGGCCGCGTACGGCGACGCGTTCGGCGAGTACGCGAAGTTCTACGCGACGGGCCTGGACGGCGTGTTCGCCGACAACCCCGACACCGCGGTGGAAGCCCGGAACGGCTGATGGCCGGCCCCGGCTCGATCCGACAGGGTGACACCGGGTCGGGTCGAGTCAGGGGGTCGTGGTGGAACCACAAGAGGTGCGGGACGTCTTCGCCTTGGTCGACAAGGTGTCGTCGTTGACCGGACGGGTGAAGGACAAGGTCGCGGCCAAGGGGCTGGACGAGGTCGTCGAGTCGTTGCACGCGCTGGTCGGCCCGGTGTCGGCGAACCTCGCCGCCGGGGTGCTGGAGCTGAGTCCGGCTGAGGTGCGCAAGCTCGCCGCCAGCGGCGTGCTGGTGACGCCCGCGGACCCGCGGCGGCTGCGCGACGTGCTGGCGGTCGCCCGGGAGCTGCGTGACCGGCGTGACCGCCTGGACGTCATCCGGTGGTACTTGGAGGACCGGGCGCTGCTCGCCCACGAGGGAGTGCGGCAGGGGCTGGCGGAGCCGGGCGACGACGTGCTCACGCCGCACGCGCGGCAGCAGGTCGACGGGCTGGACCGGCAGGCCCGCCGGACGTTCGAGGCGTGGCTGGCGAAGGTCAACCAGCACGGCGCGCCGGCGACGGACCACCGGGTCACCGGTGTGCCACAGCGGGTCCGCGTCAAGCGCCTCGACCCGCTCCGCGTGGCCGTCGTGGAGCTGCCGGAGGCCAAGCGGGCGGTGGTGCTGCTGGTCGAACCGCAGGTCGACACCTACGGCTACGTGCACGTGCTGGGCAAGGCCAAGCCGGGCCGCCGCACCGCGCCCTTCCTCAGCCGCGACGACCGGCTGCCCGGTTGGAACTCGGCGCTCGAAGAGCTCGCCGAACGCGCCGGCGCACTGGCCGACAAGCGCTGAACCGCACCGGGGACGCCCGCGCACGTCGCGGGCGTCCTCCGTTCCACACAGGCGTCACCAGGTCCGGCTGTCCCTACGCCATTAGGAACCCGCGCCATCAGGAGCCGCCGCCGACGGCTTCGCGCGGGTCCCCGCCAAGGGGAACCCTTGCTGCGATTCTACCGACGGGGTCCGACAGTTCCGGGCCGTCGTGCGCCGTCGGCGACCCGGCCAGCAGGCCGCGTCGGGCCAGGATCGGGCGGACGCCCTCGCCGAACCAGTAGGCCTCCTCCAGGTGCGGGTAGCCGGAGAGCACGAACTCCTCCACGCCGAGCCGGTGGTACTCCTCGATCAGGTCCGCCACCTCCGAGTGGCTGCCGACCAGCGCCGTGCCCGCGCCGCCGCGCACCAGCCCGATGCCCGCCCACAGCCCGGGGTGGACCTCCAGGCCGCGCACGCCCCGGCTGAGGTCGCCGCCGTGCAGCGCCACCATCCGCTGCTGCCCCACCGACTCCGACGCCCGCAGCTGCTCCTGCGCCCTGGCCACCTGCGCCGGGTCCAACGCCTCCAGCAGCTTCTCCGCCTCACGCCACGCCTCGGCGGACGTGTCGCGGCTGATCGTGTGCAGCCGCACGCCGAACCGGATCGGCCGGTCGCCCGCCAGCGCGCGCACCCGGCCGATCTTCTCCGCCACCTGCGCCGGCGGCTCGCCCCACGTCAGGTACACGTCGGCCCGCCGTGCCGCGACCGGCAGCGCCGCGTCCGACGACCCGCCGAAGTAGATCGGCGGCACGGGGTCCGGCGCGGCCATCACGGTCGCGCCCGACACCTGGTAGTGCTCGCCGGAGAAGTCGACCGGCCGTCCCGACCACACCGCCCGCACCACGTGCAGGAACTCGTCGGTCCGCGCGTACCGCCGGTCGTGGTCGAGCCAGTCGCCGAACCGGCGCTGCTCCACCTCGTCGCCGCCGGTCACCACGTTCAGCAGCAGCCGCCCGCGGGAGATCCGCTGGTACGTCGCCGCCATCTGCGCGGCCAACGTCGGCGAGATCACCCCCGGCCGGAACGCCACCAGGAACTTCAGCGTCGACGTCCGCGCGAGCAGCGCCGCCGTGGTCAGCCACGCGTCCTCGCACCACGTGCCGGTGGGCGTCAGCACGCCGGAGAACCCGTTGTGCTCGGCCGCCTGCGCGATCTGCGCCAGGTAGTCGATGTCGGGCTCCCGCAACGCCGCCGCACCCAACGAGCGGTTGGCGTGGAAGCGCTCGACGACGGTCCGGCCGTCACCGGACGTGGGCAGGAACCAGTGCAGCACGACGCTCATGACAGCTCCCCCTGGAAGCGGGTGTCCACGAACTGCCGGAAGTCCACCTTGCCCGGCAGGGTGCCGTCCGCGGTGAACGCGTCGGCCAGCTCCTGCTCGGACGCGATCACCGCGTCGTCCAGCTTCACCGGCAGGTCGCCGCCGCGCTCCACGGCCGCCCGCGCCACCTCGACCTTCAGCCCGGTCTCCGCGGCCCACGCCTGCGCCCACTCCTCGCGGTGCGTGTCGGCCCACCGCTGGGCCCGCGCGATCCGCTTCACGAACTCCTTGACCGCCTCGCTCTTGCCCGGCGAGTCCAACGCCGCCCGCCCGGCCACCTGGAACGTGTAGCCGTTCGACTTGCCGCGCCCGTCGGTCAGCACCCGTGCGCCCGCCTCGAGCTGGGCCTGCGCCGTGTACGGGTCCCACACCGCCCACGCGTCCACCCGCCGCTGCGTGAACGCCGAGTACGCATCGGACGGCTGCAGAAAGTTGAGCGTGACGTCGTCGGTCGTCAGGCCGGCCGCGGCGAGCGTCAGCAGCACCTGACCGTGCGCCGAACTGCCCTTGGCCACGGCGATGCCGCGCCCCTTGAGGTCCTGCACCGTCTGCAACGACGAGTCGGACGGCACCAGGAGGGCGTCGCCCTCCACGTTGCCCTTCGCCGAGTACACCGCGGCGATCTTCGCGTTCGCCGCCGCCGCGAAGATCGGCGGCGTGTTCCCGACACCGCCGACGTCGATCGCGCCCGCCGACGCCGCCTCCAGCAACGGCGGGCCGGACGTGAACGTGGACCACTCGATCTCGTGCGGGAAGTCGTCGAGCAGCCCGGCCGCCGTCAGCAGCGCCTTCGAACCGCCCTTCTGGTCGCCCACCTTCAGCACCACCGGACCGTCCGACGACGCCGCCGTGCCGCAGCCCGACAGCGCCAGCACCACGACCACCAGCGCGCTAAGCAGCTTCGACATCGTCCACTCCCAGGTCCGACAGCACTTCGACGCGCAGGTCCGCGAAGGACGCGCGGCGCCGCGGTCGCGGCAGGTCGACGTGGTGCTCGGCCACGATCCGACCTTCGTCCAGCACCACGACGCGGTCGGCCAGCAGCAGGGCCTCGTCCACGTCGTGGGTCACGAACAGCACGGCGGGCCGGTGCTCCCGCCACAGCTGCTCCACCAGGTGGTGCATGGCGAGCCGGGTCAACGCGTCCAGCGCGCCGAACGGCTCGTCCAGCAGCAGCAGTTCCGGCTCGCGCACCAACGCCCGCGCCAACGACACGCGTTGCGCCTCGCCGCCGGACAACGTCAACGGCCACGCGTCGGCGTGGTCGGCCAACCGCACCTCGGCCAACGCCTTCCGCGCCACCGAACGGCCGTCGACCCCGCGCAACCCCAGCGAGATGTTGCGCCACACCCGCCGCCACGGCAGCAGCCGCGGTTGCTGGAAGGCCACGGACACCCGTTCGGGCACCGTGAACGTGCCTTCGACGTCGGGGTCGAGTCCCGCCAGGATCCGCAGCAACGTCGACTTGCCGCACCCGCTGCGCCCCAGCAGCGCCACGAACTCGCCCTCGGCGACGTCCAGGTCCAGCCCGGCCAGCACCCGGCGCGGCCCGAAGTCCTTGACCAGCCCCCGGATCCTCACCGCGCCCGCCACCGCAGCACCCTCCTCTCCAACGCGCGCACCAGGGCGTCCGTGGTCAGCCCGAGCAGCGCGTAGACCAGCAGGCCCACCACGACGACGTCGGTGCGCAGGAACTCGCGCGCGTTGTTGATCAGGTAGCCGATGCCCGCGTCGGCGTTGATCTGCTCGCCGACGATCAGCGACAGCCACGCCGTGCCGAGCGCGATCCGCAGCCCCACCAACGTCTGCGGCACCGCCGACGGCAGCACGACGTGCGCGACCCGTTCGAGCCGCGTGTAGCCGAGCACGCGTGCGGCTTCCAGCAGGGCCGGGTCGGTCTGCCGGATGCCCGCGTGCAGGTTCAGGTACAGCGGGAACGCCACACCGGCCGCGACCAGCGCCAGCTTCGGCTCCTCGCCGATGCCGAACCAGAGGATGAACAACGGGATCAGGCCGAGGTGCGGCAACGTGCGCAGCATCTGCACCGGCGGGTCGAGCAGCCGTTCGCCCCAGCGGGACAGCCCGGACGCCAGGCCGAGCGCGCCGCCGACGACCGCGCCGATCGCGAACCCCACCGCGACCCGGCTCAGCGACACCAGGAACGCGTCCACCAACTGCCCGTCCAGGACCAGGTCGTAGGCGGACCGGAAGACCGTCACCGGTGACGCGAGCTTGTCCGGCGGCAGCACACCGGTGCTGCTCGCGGCCTGCCACAGCAGCACCAGCCCGACCGGGCTCAGCCAGCGCCGCAGATCGGGCCACTTGCGTTGTTTTATTGCGGGTGCACGCGCCGCGACAGCGGTTTCCGGGCGCGCGACGACACCCGCGGTGGAAATCGACACGGATTTCTCCCAGCGGACAACGGACATCGGACGCGCTGATCAGCGAGTCCGAGTTTTGGTATCCGGTCGGGAGAAGTCAACGCGTCCCGAATTGTGAAAGTGCCTCCGAGACCGGTTGATTCGGTCTCGGAGGCACTTCGTTCAGAACGAACTCAGATGATGTTGTGGCGCACGATGGTCTGGTCGCGGCCGGGGCCGACGCCGATCGCGGACATCCGGGCGCCGGAGATCTGCTCCAGGTGCTCGACGTACGCGCGGGCGTTCGCGGGCAACTCCTCGTACGTACGGCAGTGGCTGATGTCCTCGAACCAGCCCGGCAGCTCCTCGTACACCGGCACGGCGTGGTGCACGTCGGTCTGCGTCATCGGCATCTCGTCGACCCGCTCGCCGTCGATCGTGTAGCCGACGCAGACCGGCACCTTCTCCAGGCCGGACAGCACGTCCAGCTTGGTCAGGAAGTAGTCGGTGATGCCGTTGACCCGCGCCGCGTACCGGGCGATCACCGCGTCGAACCAGCCGGTGCGCCGGGACCGCCCGGTCGTCACGCCGAACTCGCCGCCGGTCTTGCGCAGGTGCTCGCCCATCTCGTCGTTCAGCTCGGTCGGGAACGGGCCCGAGCCGACGCGCGTCGTGTACGCCTTGAGGATGCCGATGACCGTGGTGATCCTCGTCGGCCCGATGCCCGAACCGGCGCTCGCGCCGCCCGAGGTCGGGTTCGAGGACGTCACGAACGGGTAGGTGCCGTGGTCGACGTCGAGCAGCGTGCCCTGGGAGCCCTCCAGCAGCACGGTCTCGCCGCGCTCCAGCGCCTGGTTGAGCAGCAGGCGGGTGTCGGCGATCCGGGAGGTGAACTTGGTGCCGTGCTCCAGCACGCTGTCCACGACCTGCTCGGGGTCGAGCGCCTTGCGGTTGTAGACCTTGACCAGCACCTGGTTCTTGAAGTCCAGCGCGGCCTCGACCTTCTGCCGGAGGATCTTCTCGTCCAGCAGGTCCTGCGCGCGCACGCCGACGCGGGCGATCTTGTCCTGGTAGCACGGGCCGATGCCGCGACCGGTGGTGCCGATCTTGGCCTTGCCCAGGTACCGCTCGGTGACCTTATCGATCGCCACGTGGTACGGCATGATCAAGTGCGCGTCCGCGGAGATGAGCAGCTTGCTGGTGTCGACGCCCTGCTCGTCCAGGCCCGCCAGCTCCTCGAGCAGCACGCCGGGGTCGACCACGACACCGTTGCCGATGACGCTGGTCACGCCAGGGGTGAGGATGCCGGAGGGGATCAGGTGCAGGGCGAACTTCTGGCCGTCGGGCAGCACCACGGTGTGCCCGGCGTTGTTGCCGCCCTGGTACCGGACCACCCACTGCACCCGGTCACCGAGCAGGTCGGTTGCCTTGCCCTTGCCCTCATCGCCCCACTGGGCACCGATCAGCACGACGGCCGGCATGTGAAACTCCAAGCGGTTGGACGGGTAAAGAGCCGAATGCCTGCGACGGCCGCGCCGTCAGTGGACGGCTGTTGAGGGTAGACCAGGAGATGAAGGTGCGCGGAATCGTGCTGGCCTGCGGAAACTCGCAGTTGCCAATGATCACGGACGGTGACCGTTTCGAGGTCCGCCAGGTGGCGGAACGGCCCGGAAAGGCCGAGGTGGACGCGGTTCTCGCCGATTCGGGTGACAAACGTCTCGTCGTGCACGGCACGGACGGCGACCTCAATGCCGTCGTGCTGCGACTGCTGCGCACCGAACGGCTCGCCGACGTGCCGGTCGGGTACGTGCCCGCGGACCCGCGGTCGGAGGTGGCGAAGCTCTGGGGTTTGCCGACCGACCCGGGCCGCGCGCTCGACCTCGCCCTGTCCGGTGACCCCGACCGGGTGCCGCTGGTCCGCGACGACGTCGGCGGCGTGCTCGTCGGCCTCGGCTCGCTGGGCCCGGTGCGCGGGGTCGGCTACGGCGACGACACGGTGGTGCTCCGGGGTCAAGCGTCCCGGCTGGAGGTGACCCCGGACCCGGAGGGCGGTCCGGGGTTGGTCGTGCACGTCATCCACAAGCGCCTGTTCGGGCGGAAGGTCACCAGCACGTCGGCGCGCGCGTTCCAGCTCGGCTGCCTGCCGGTGCAGGTGAACTCGGACGGCGTCCCGCACCCGCGGCCGATGGGCAAGTGGACCTGGTACCGCCACACGGAGGACTTGCGGTTGGTCCGCGGGTTGCAGTGACGGAGGAATTTTCTCGCCCGCCATTCAGGCGTCACTCGAAAGCGTTGTAACGGAAGGAGAATTGACCCAAGGTAATTCCGACAGCTTCCAACTAGGAAGGTCGGAATTATGTCAACGGTCAACAAAACCGCGCGATTCTCGATCTGTTCCCTGCTCCTGGCTGGTGTGCTGGCAGTCGGCCTGGTCACCCCTGCCCAGGCGACGCCGCCGAACATCCCGAGCACCACCACCGCGCTCTCGGAGCTGGCCGCCCTGAGGGTCGCCACCGAGGGTTCGACCAGCGGCTACTCGCGGGACCTGTTCCCGCACTGGAGCACCGTGTCGGGCGCCTGCAACACCCGCGAGACGGTGCTCAAGCGCGACGGGACGAACGTGGTCACCGACTCCAGCTGCGCGGCCACCTCCGGCCGCTGGTACAGCCCGTACGACGGCGCGACGTGGACGGCGGCGTCCGATGTGGACATCGACCACATCGTGCCGCTGGCCGAGGCGTGGCGCTCCGGCGCGTCCTCGTGGACCACGTCCCGGCGGCAGTCGTTCGCCAACGACCTGACCAACCCGCAGCTCATCGCCGTGACCGACAACGTCAACCAGGCCAAGGGCGACCAGGACCCGGCGCTGTGGAAGCCGCCGCTGAGCTCGTACTGGTGCACCTACGCGAAGATGTGGACGCGCTCGAAGTACAAGTGGGGTTTGAGCGTGAACTCGGCGGAGAAGTCTGCACTGCAGAGCATGCTCGGGAGGTGCTGACGACCGATGGCCGACCTGTCTTCCGCATTCGTGGCCGGACCGGGTGGCGTCATGACCGACGAGGTCGGCGTGGTGACCGGTGACCTGGAACTGCGCACCTCGCTGGACAACGGCGAGCTGCGCGCGCTGGTGCGCTACGAAGGCGCGGAGGAGTGGTACGCCATCACGGGCGCGTCGTGCCGACTGGCCGACCCGGCCGACCACGAGGCGGTGCACGCCGTCCTGCTCGGCGTCCTGAACCGCCCCGAGGGCTAGCTGTGCTGGATTGCCGCTGCTCCGCAGACGGCGGCGAGGTCGCCTGGAAGTCGGTAGTTCGCGACTGATCCCGCAACGATCGAAAAGCGTGATCGCCGCGGGATGAGCCCCGAACTACCGACGCGACCTCGCGGGCGGCGGCAGCGGCCATGTCACCGCAACGGCGGCAACGAGGAGGCCGCCTCGTTCCGCGACAGGCCGGTGGCCTGCAACAGGTCCACGGCCACCGAACGCACCTGCGCCAGCACCACCTTCGTGGAGAACCCCTCGCCGCCCAGGTGCTGGGCCGTGGCGCAGGCCGCCGCGTCGCGCACCGCCGCACGCGCCTTCTTCGGCTCCTCGCCGCGCGCCAGCTCACCCCGCAGCACGTCCACCGCGTCCGCGTACTGCCGCAGCACGTCCGGCAGCACGTCCGGCATCCGCTCGCCGTCCCGCAGCGCGGCCAACGCCCGCCGGGCCAGCACCCTGGTGTTGCGCAGCGCGTAGTCCACCGGCGTGGCGGCCGTCTCGTACCGGCCCAGCTCGTGCCGCCTGCGCCAACGGATCGGCGCGATGGTGGCGATCTCGCCGCCGGTCTTCAACGCCGACGCGAACTCGTCCACCGCCTCCTGGCTGCCGCGCAACCGCGCCAACACCCCGGCGGCCTGCACGGCGTCGGACTCGGCCACCGCCGTCGCCACCCCGCGCAACGCCTCGGTCAGCTCACCGAGCACCACCTTCGCCTGCCGGTGCGCCACGGTCAGCGGGTTCGCCGGCAGCAGCGCCGTCACGGCCAGCCCCACCAAGCCGCCGACCAGCGCGTCCACCATCCGGTCCAGCCCGCCGCCGGCGCTCGGCGGCAGCAGCGTGGCGACCAGCACCGCCGACGAGCCGGACTGCAACGCGATCACCGCGCCGCCGTCCAGCAGCACCGCCGTGGACATCGCCAACGCCACGACCAGCGCGATCTGCCACGGCCCGGACCCGATCAGCGAGATCAGCACGTCACCGACGCCCACGCCGACGGACACGCCGACGACCAGCTCCACGACGCGCCGCAGCCGCTGCCCCAGCGACACGCCCAGGCACACGACGGCGGCGATCGGCGCGAAGAACGGGTGCGCGTGGCCGACCACCTCGGTGGCGACCAGCCAGGACAGGCCGGCGGCGAGCGCGGCCTGGCCGATCGGCAAGGCCGTGCTCTGCCACCGCTTCAGCCTGCGCGCCACCTCGTCGCGCACGGCCCCCACGTGCTCAGCTCAGGCCGAGCGCGGCGGGCGCCGCCGGGTCGCTGTCACCGAGGAACTTCCGGCAGCGCTCGTACTCCTCGGTCTCCCCGATCTCGTCGGCGGCCCGCGCCAGCGCCGCCAACGCGCGCAGGAAGCCCTGGTTGCCGCGGTGCGACCAGGGCACCGGGCCGTGGCCCTTCCAGCCCGAGCGGCGCAGCTGGTCGAGGCCCCGGTGGTAGCCGGTGCGCGCGTACGCGTAGCCGGCGACCGGGTCGCCGGTCTGCAACGCCCGCTCGGCGAGCAGCGCCCACGCCTCGCTGAAGTCGGGGTAGGCGCGGACGATCTTGGCCGGGTCGGTGCCGGCCTCGGCGGCGGCCTGCGCCTCCGGGCGGTCCGGCAGCAACGTGGGTTCGGGACCGAGCAGGTTTTCCATGCCGTCAGCTTAGGAATACCCGGGCCACCGCAGCGACCAGTGCCAGCACCAGCGCGGTGACGATGACGCCGGCGACGACCTTCTTGCCCATGGAATCGCTCCTCGGTTCTCAGTGAACTCTCAGGCCCGCACCCTTCCCGGTGCGGCCATACGGAGCAACGAACATCACCTGATAGCATGAGTGGACCCCGGAATACGCTGGTCATCGACGTCCCCTAGGGGATATTCCGGGAAATTCCAGGGCGGGGCACCCTTCCAGCCACCCCAGCCGGGACGCATCATGGGCGGGTGAACATGGGGGTAACCAATCGCGTCGCGCGCTTCCGCGACCAGTACTGGGAGCGCGGCGAGCCGGGGCGTGAGACGCCACCGGCGCTCGTGGCCTCGCTCTACAAGCTCTGGCTCGTCGGTCTGCTGCTCAAGCTGATCGGCTCCTCGTGGGACGTGGCCTGGCACTTCAAGTGGCTGCGCGACGAACTGGCGCCACCACACATGATCAACACCTTGGGCACGGTGATCGTGGTCGGGTTGACGCTGTTCCACACCTACACCGGCTACGGCGCGGACAAGACCGCGCTGCGGCTGATGCAGTGGGGCACCGGCGTCTTCCTGGTCGCGCTGCCCATCGACCTGATCAACCACCGGATCAACGGCCTCGACATCACGTCGTGGAGCGGGTCGCACGCCCTGCTGTACCTGGGCACCGCGATCATGATGGCCGGCGCGATCCGGGGGTGGATCAAGCTCTACCCGACCGGCGGCCGATGGCGCGTGCTCGGTCTGACGGGGCTGTGGTTGCTGTTCCTGGAGAACATGTGGTTCCCGAACCAGCACCAGGAGTACGGCGTGCTGGAGATCGCCTCGTGGGACCGCGGCGACCCGTACGCCGAACCGAGCCTGCTGCAGTTCGCCGCCGACCAGATCGGCCGCCCCGTCGACCGCGAGTCGATCGTCCAGTTCTCGCTGCCGATCCCCGACTGGGTCTACCCGGTGTGGGGCCTGGTCGCGGCGGCCCTCGTGCTGGTCATCGCCCGGCGCACGATCGGCGCGCCGTGGGCCGCGACCGTGGTCGCCGGCGGCTACGTCGCCTACCGCCTGCTGATCTGGCCGCTGCTCGGGGTCGCCGACTTCCCGCTGTCGACCGTGCCGGTGTTCCTGCTGCTCATCGGCCTGGCCGTGGACGCGGCGCACCTCGGCAGGCTGCCCGCGCCGCTGGCCGCGGTCCTCGGCTCGGCCGCCGTCACGGGCCTGGGCTACGGCGGGATCTGGGCGTTGCAGGCGCTGGACGCCGCGCCGCCGATCCTCTACCCGTCCGCCGCCGCGACGTTCGTCGCGCTGGCCGTGCTCTGGCTGGTCGCCGACCGGATCAAGGTGGGGCAGACCCCCCGAGGATCACTGGTGGTCGCCTGATTCCGATCGACTCCGCTCCCCCCGAGGATTGACCGGGTAGAACCCAATCCTCGGGGGGAATTTTCATGCGCCGACTTCTCCGCACGACGGTGGCCGGGGCGCTGGCCCTGTCCCTGACCGCGGCCACCGCCGGCCTCGCCGCCGCCACGCCGAACCGGCTGGCCGGCGCGGTCGACCAGGCCTTGGCGGCGGGCGTGCCCGGTGTCGTCGTCCGGGTCGACGACGGGCGCGGCCGGCCGGTGGAGGTCACCCGGCAGGCCCGCTGGACGCTGGCGGACCACCGGCTCCGCGTCGACGACGAGTTCAAGATGGCGTCCAACACCAAGACGGTGTCCGCCACCCTCGTCCTGCAGCTGGTCGCCGAGCAGCGCCTCGGCCTGGACGACCCGGTCGAGCGGTGGCTGCCGGGCGTGGTGCCGAACGGCTCGGCGATCACGCTGCGGATGCTGCTCAACCAGACCAGCGGCCTGTTCGACTACCTGGACGACCCGCGACTGCTCGGCCTGCTCACGGGCCAGGGGCCGCGGGCCTGGACGCCCGTCGAACTGGTCGCGGTGGCCCTGTCCCACCCGCCGCTGTTCGCGCCCGGCGAGCAGTGGGACTACAGCAACACCAACTACACGCTCATCGGCATGGTGCTGGAGGCCGTGACCGGCCGGCCGTACACCGACCTGGTCGAGCAGCGGGTCATCCGGCCGCTCGGCATGGGTGACACCTACTTCGCCCGCGGGACCGGGTTCCGCGGCAGGCACGCCCACGGGTACGAGCCCGACGCCGAGCACCTCGGCCCGCTGCTCCCGCCCGGCACGCCCGTCGGCGACGGCTTCGCCGGCCCGCAGCACCACGACCACGTCGACGTGACCGGGATCGACCTCAGCCCCGCGTGGGCCGCGGGCGGCCTGGTGTCCACGGCCGGCGACTGGGACAAGTTCCTCACGGCCCTCATGTCCGGCCGCCTGATCCCGCGGCACCTGCTCGCGGAGATGCGCGACGCGGTGCCCCAGGGCGGCGGCAGCGCCAACGGCTACGGCCTGGGCGTCATGGAGGTCAAGACGTCGTGCGGGACCGTGTGGGGCCACTCAGGCGGCTTCCCGGGCTACCGCAGCCACAACTACGCCGACGCCACCGGCGCCCGCACCGTCACCGTGCTGATGACGACCAACTTCGCCCTCGCCGCACCCGACGCGGCGGCGGCGCAGGCGGAACTGGTGGACGCCGCCGTCTGCCGCATGAACCGCCGGTAGCGCGGACGCGGAACGGCCCCCTCCGAGACCGGAGGGGGCCGTTCCGCGGTTCGTGGTGGGGTCAACCCCCCGTCGAACACTAGTGACGGACCGATTCCGCCGTACCCCGGCTTCCCCGAGGATCGATCGGGCAAGTCCCGATCCCGAAGGGGGAACCCCATGCGGACACTCTTACGCACCGCGACGGCGGCCTGCGTCGCCGTCGCGCTCGTGGGCGCCGGAGCCGTCACCGCGTCCGCCACCGACGAGCTCACCGGCCTGGCCGAGGAGCTCGTCGCGGCGGGCGCGCCGGGCGTGATCGTCCGGGTCGACGACGGCCGCCGGGTCACCGAGCTGGTCCGCCAGGCGCGCTGGACGGTCCGTGACCACCGCCTGCGGCCCACCGACCAGTTCCGGGTCGCCTCGAACACCAAGACGGTGACCGCCACGATCGCCCTCCAGCTCGTCGCCGAGGACGTCCTGGCGCTGGAGGACCCCGTGGAGAAGTGGCTGCCCGGCGTCGTGCCGAACGGCCGGGCCATCACGCTGGAGATGCTGCTCGGGCACACCAGCGGTCTGTTCGACTTCATCGACGACCCGCGCCTGTTCGGCCTGGTCACCGGGCAGCAGCCGCGCCACTGGCCGCCCGCGGAGCTGGTCGCCGTCGCCACCGGGCACCCGCCGCTGTTCGCGCCGGGCGAGCGCTGGGACTACAGCAACACCAACTACACGCTCGTCGGCATGGTTCTGGAGCGCGCGACCGGCCGGACCTACGGCGAGCTGGTACGACGGCGCGTCACCGGGCCGCTGCGGCTCGCCGACACCCGCCTGCCCACCGACGCGACGTTCCCCGGCCGCCACGCCCACGGGTACGAGCCGGACGCCGAGCACCTGGCGCCGCACCTGCCGCCCGGCGCACCGCCCGGCCTCGGATTCGCCGGTCCCGAGCACCACGACCACGTGGACGTCACCGGCATCGACGTCAGCTGGATGTGGGCGGCGGGCGGCATGACCTCCACCACCCGCGACTGGCAGCGCTTCCAGTCCGCCCTGCTCGCCGGCCGGCTGCTGCCGCGCGACCAGCTGAAGGCCATGCTCGACACCGTCCCGCAGGGCTCGGGCCCCGTCCGCCACGGCCTCGGCGTGATGGAGGCCGCGACCCGGTGCGGCACGGTCTGGGGTCACACCGGCGGCCTGCCGGGCTACTCCAGCTACAGCTTCACCGACCGCACGGGCGCCCGGAACGTCACCGTCCTCACCACCCGGATCCAGCGCTTCGCCCCGGAGAACAACGAGATCGAGCTGGAGCTCTTCACCGCGGCCGTCTGCCGCATGTACGGCGAGTAGCACGCGGAACGGCCCCCTCCGAGACCGGAAGGGGCCGTTCGCCGTGCGGGTGCGCCTCAGCCGGCGATCATGCGGCCGGACGACTTCAGGTGCTCGCACGCCTGGGCGATGCGGGCGGCCATGCCCTGCTCGGCGGCCTTGAGGTAGGACCGCGGGTCGTAGGCCTTCTTGTTGCCGACCTCCCCGTCCACCTTCAGCACGCCGTCGTAGTTGCCGAACATGTGCGCGACGATCGGCCGGGTGAACGCGTACTGCGTGTCCGTGTCGATGTTCATCTTGATCACGCCGTACGTCAGCGCCTCGTGGATCTCCTCCAGCAGCGAGCCGGAGCCGCCGTGGAAGACCAGGTCGAACGGCTTGGAGCCGGCCGGCAGGCCCAGCTTCTCGGCCACCACGTCCTGACCCTGCTTGAGGATCTCCGGGCGCAGCTTCACGTTGCCCGGCTTGTACACGCCGTGCACGTTGCCGAACGTCGCCGCGACCAGGTAGCGGCCCTTCTCACCGGCGCCGAGGGCGTCCACCGTCTTCAGGTAGTCCTCGGGCGAGGTGTAGAGCTTCTCGTTGATCTCGTGCGCGACGCCGTCCTCCTCGCCGCCGACCACGCCAACCTCGATCTCGAGGATGATCCTGGCCTTGGCGGTGAGGTCGAGCAGCTCCGAAGCGATCTTCAGGTTCTCGTCCAGCGGCACGGCGGAGCCGTCCCACATGTGCGACTGGAACAGCGGGTTGAGCCCGCGGTCCACCCGCTCCTGGCTGATCGCGACGAGCGGCCGGACGTAGCCGTCGAGCTTGTCCTTCGGGCAGTGGTCGGTGTGCAGCGCGATGTTCACCGGGTACTTCTCGGCGACCACGTGCGCGAACTCCGCCAGCGCAACCGCGCCGGTCACCATGTCCTTGACCTTGGTGCCCGAGGCGAACTCGGCACCACCGGTCGAGACCTGGATGATCCCGTCGCTCTCGGCTTCTGCGAAACCACGCAGGGCCGCGTTGAGGGTCTCGGACGAGGTGACGTTGATCGCGGGGTAGGCGAACTCGTTCGCCTTCGCGCGGTCGAGCATCTCGGCGTAGACCTCGGGGGTTGCGATGGGCATCGGTGGGTCCTCCTCGGGTGCCCGGAACGCGGTGTCGGCAGCATCCTACGGGCAGCCGCCGGCGAGCGAAGATGATCAACGGCATAGTGGTGTCATGGCGATCGCACGGTGGAACGGCGAGATCATCGCCGAGAGTGACAAGACCGAGATGGTGGAGGGGAATCACTACTTCCCCCTGGAGTCGGTGCACCCCCAGTACCTCAGGCCGTCGGACACGACGACGGTCTGCCCCTGGAAGGGCACGGCGAGCTACTACACCCTGCACGTGAAGGGTCAGGACAACACCGACGCCGCGTGGTACTACCCGGAACCCAGCGAGGCCGCGGCCAACATCAAGGACCACGTCGCGTTCTGGAACGGCGTCGAGATCTCGGAGAACTAGTCCGCCAGGGCGGCCGCGACGTCGCGGAACGCCCGCTGGACGTCGGCGGAGCCGACCACTTGGACCGCCACGTGGTCGGCGCCCGCCTCGTGGTGCTCGCGCAGGCGCCGCGCGACCCGCTCGACCGGGCCCCAGGCGACCAGGGCGTCCACCAGCCGGTCGCTGCCGCCGCCGGCCAGGTCGGCCTCGGTGAAGCCGTTGCGCAGCCAGTTGCGGGTGTGGTGCGGCCGGTCGAGGTACTCGGCCAACGCCTCCCGCCCCAGGTCACGGGCCCGTGCCGGGTCCTCCTCCAGCACCACGTGCTGCTCGGGCGCGAGCAGCACGCCCGCGCCGACGGTCTCGCGCGCTCTCGCCGTGTAGTCGGGCGTCACCAGGTAGGGGTGGGCGACACTCGTCCGGGCGGCGGCGAGCCGGAGCACCCGCGGGCCGAGCGCGGCCAGCGCCAGGCGGTCGCGCGGCACGTCCAACTCGTCCAGGTAGTGGATCAGCTTCTGGTAGGGGCTGTGATGCACCTCACCGACGAGTTCACCGTTCCCGGTGCCGATGCCGACCAGGAACCGGTCGGTCCACGCCAGCGCCCGGTAGCCGTCGTTGACCTCGCCGGCCGGGGTCGTCCAGACGTTCATCACGGCGGTCGCCACGGTGATCTTCTCGGTGGCGTCCAGGAGCTCGGAGACCGTGGCCATGACGCTGCCGTCGGGTGATCCGCCCAGCCAGAGGGCGCCGAAACCGAGCTCTTCCAGCTCCGCCGCGTCCTCGCCGCGGCCCACCCACCGCGCGGCCCGGTCCCACACGCCGTACCTGCCCAACTCGACCGTCATTTCGTCTCCCCGCGAACTAGGTGCTGACGACTGCCAACCGCGCCGCGGCACCATTTAGTCCTGACTCGTCCATTCGGCGCGAATGGACCACCACGCCTAGGTTCGCGACATGACGAAACTTGGAACCAGCGACCTCGACGTGTCGCGCCTGTGCCTGGGTGGCAACGTGTTCGGCTGGACCGCCGACGAGGAGTCCTCGTTCGCCGTGCTGGACGCCTACGCGCGGGCGGGCGGCAACTTCGTCGACACCGCGGACGCGTACTCGGCGTGGACCGAGGGGCACGTCGGCGGCGAGTCGGAGACCGTCATCGGCAAGTGGCTGCGCAGCCGCGGCAACCGGGACTCGATCGTGGTCGCGACCAAGGTCGGCATGCTCCGGGGCCTGGCCGACCTCAAGGCCGCCACGATCGAGCGCGCCGCCGAGGACTCTCTGCGCCGCCTCGGCGTCGACCACATCGACCTGTACTACGCGCACCAGGACGACCTCGGCACGCCGCAGGAGGAGACGCTGGCGGCGTTCGACCGGCTCGTCCGCGCCGGCAAGGTCCGGCACGTGGCCGCGTCCAACTACACCGCCGAGCGGCTCACGTCGGCGCTCGCCGTGGCCGAGCGCGAGGGGTTCGCCAAGTTCGTCGCGCTCCAGCAGGCGTACAACCTCGTCGACCGCTCCTACGAGGGCGAACTGTCCCGTGCGGTGGCCGACCACGGGCTCGTGTCCGCGCCGTACTGGGGCCTGGCGAAGGGCTTCCTGACCGGCAAGTACCGGCCGGGCGTGACGGTGGAGAGCGCACGGGCCGCCGCCGCGTCGAAGTACCTGAACGAACGCGGCCTGCGGATCCTCGCGGCGCTGGACGAGGTCGCGGGGAGTCACCACACCACCCAGGCGGCGGTCGCCCTGGCGTGGCTGGCGGTGCAGCCGACGGTCGCCTCGCCGATCGCGTCGGCGCGCACCACCGACCAGCTCGCCGACCTGCTCCCGGCGTTGGAACTGGAGCTGAAGCCGGACGAGGTGGCGGCCCTGACCGCGGCCAGTTCCATTTAACTCGCCAGTAGCTTACTGGCGGTAAGTTGCGTTACGGTGACCTCCTGGCTCAGACCGGCTGAGGAGGTCACCGTGGACGTTGCGGGCAAGGTTGTCCTGATCACTGGCGCGGCGAGGGGTATCGGCGCGGAGGTGGCGAGGCGGTTGGCCGCGAAGGGCGCGAAGCTCGCCCTGGTCGGGCTGGAGGGCGACCAGCTGCGGGAGGTGGCCGAGCAGTGCGGCGGCAAGGCGTGGGAGGCCGACGTCACCGACTGGGAGGCGCTGGAGGCCGCGGTGAACGGCGTGGTCGACCACTACGGCGGCATCGACGTGGTCGTCGCCAACGCGGGCATCGCCGCCACCGGTTTCATCCGGTCGATGGACCCCGCGGCGTTCGAACGGGTCATCGAGGTCAACCTGCTCGGGGTGTGGCGGACCGTGCGGACGTGCCTGCCGCACCTCATCGCGAGCCGCGGCTACTGCCTCGTGGTGTCGTCGCTGGCCGCGATCGTGCACATCCCCGGCAACGGTGCCTACTCAGCCGCGAAGGCGGGCTGCGAGGCGTTCGCGGACAGCCTGCGCGCGGAGGTGCGGCACCTCGGCGTGGACGTCGGCGTGGCGTACTTCTCGTGGATCTCTACGGACATGGTGAACAGCGCCGACGAGCACCCCGTGTTCGGCCCGCTGCGCAGCGGCATGCCGGGCCTGGCGGGCAAGAAGTACCCGGTGTCGGACGTGGGCAAGGCCGTGGTCCGGGCGATCACCCGGCGGTCGAAGGCCGTGCACGTGCCGGGCTGGGTCGGCGGCTTGAAGCTCTTCCGCGCGTTCACCCCGAAGGTGGTCGACCGGCAGGCGCCGAAGTCGGTGCCCGCGGCCGACCGCGAGATGGCGGCGAACGACCTGTCCGGTCTGGTCGGACCGGGCGGCACGGCCGCCGCCACCTCGAAGGAGCGCTAGCCGAGCCAGACGCCCATCAGGGCCTGCCACTCGTGCACGCGCGTCTCCTTCACGACACCGGCGGGCGTGTACGGGTCGGCGGCGAGGACGTCGCGCAGCTCGGCCTCGTCGGCGACCTCGTAGACCAGCAGGGCGCCGGACTGGTCGGCGTAGGGGCCGGACACCAGCAGCACACCCCGTTCGACCAGCGTCGCCAGGTACTCGCGGTGCGCGGGCCGGACCGCCATCCGCTCGTCCTGGTTGTCACCGAACACCAACTCGACCGCGAACCGAGCCATCGAAAGCCCACCTCCGTTGTGCAGCGCCGCGCCGAAGCTACCCCCTGAGGAGGTAACGTCTTTTCCGTGGTCGGTCCCGATCGGAACAGCGGCGGCATCGCGCGTGTGCAGGACACGCTGACGAACCTGCGGATCCAGGACGGCGCGGCACCGGCGCCGACCGGCCCGCTGACGCTGGAGGACCTGTACCGCCAGCACCGGATGCGGTTGGTCCGGCTGGCGCTGCTGCTGGTCGACGAGCCCGCCACGGCGGAGGACGTGGTCCAGGAGGCGTTCACCGGCCTGTACCGCAACTGGAAGAACCTGCGGGACGCGCAGGCGGCCGTCGGCTACCTGCGGACGGCGGTCGTCAACGGCTCGCGCAGCGTGCTCCGCCGGCGCAAGACGGCTCGCGACTACACCCCGCCGCACGTGGCCAACGCCCGTTCGGCGGAGAGCCTCGCCATGCTCACCGCCGAGCACCAGGCCGTGGTGAGGGCGCTGTCCCAGCTGCCGCCGAGGCAGCGCGAGGTGCTCGTGCTGCGCTACTACGGCGACCTGTCGGAAGCCGAGATCGCCGAGGCCACCGGCATCAGCAAGGGCACCGTGAAGAGCACCGCCAGCCGCGCGCTGGACGCCCTGCAGAAGATCATGGCCGGCAACTAGCCCAGTCCACCGGTGTCGTCGCCGGCAGCGAGGTGGACGGCTGCCTGATCTCAGGTCAGACGATGGCGGCCCCGGCCCCGCGCGTCGGCGCACGTACGCGCGGCTGCTCGTGGAGTCGCAGGCCCTGGCCGGCCGGAACGCTTCGCAGGGGTCCCCGCCCAGGGGATCCCTGTTCTTGATCCTGCCACCAAGCACCGACAGAACCCGCCCGCCGACCGCGGCCTGTGGACAACTCGCGCCCACGTCCGAGCTCACCCCACGTCCGAACTCACGCCCACGTCCGAGCAGGCCCTCGGCGCGTGCGCGGCCACACCCGAGTCGCCCAATCGGACACTTGGTATAGACCAATGGCGGTCGGATGCCGCAGTATCGGTCCTCGTGGCGCGCACAAGACACGTGATAGCCGTCGACGTCGGCGGGACCGGGACGAAAGCCGCACTGGTCACCGGCACCCACGACCGGGTGACGGCGGTGAAGCAGCAGCGGCGCGCGACCAGGCCCGGCGGTGACGCCGTGGTCGAGGACGTGGCCCTCCTGGTCGACGAACTGCGCGCCGGGCACCCGGTCGAGGCGGTCGGCGTCGTCGTGCCGGGCATCGTGGACGAGGTGACCGGCACCGGCGTCTACTCCGCGAACCTCGGCTGGGCCGACTACCCGTTCCGCGACCGGATCGCGGCGGCGACGGGGCTGCCCACCGCGTTCGGCCACGACGTGCGCGCCGGTGGCCTGGCCGAACTGCGCCAGGGCAACGCGCGCGACCTGACCGACGCGGTGATCATGCCGATCGGCACGGGCATCGCCGCCGCCCTCGTCCTGGACGGCCGGGTCTCGTCCGCGCCGGGCGAGATCGGGCACGTGGACGTCGGCCACGGCGACCCGTGCGGCTGCGGCCAGACGGGTTGCGTCGAGGCGCGGGCGAGCAGCGCGGCGATCGCCCGCCGCTACACCGAACGCACGAACCGCCACGTCAACGGCGCGGCGGACGTGGCGGCGCTGCTCACCGAGGGCGACACCGAGGCGGCGGTGGTGTGGCGGGAGGCCGTCGACGCGCTCGCGAAGGGCATCCTGCTGGTAGCCGCACTGCTGGGGCCGCGTGCCGTGGTGCTGGGCGGCGGGCTGGCGCTGGCGGGTCCGAAGCTGACGGATCCGCTGGGCGGACGACTGGACGAGCTGATCACGTTCCAGCGACGCCCGGAACTGCGGCTGGCGGCGTTGGGCGACGAGGCCGGGTGCCTCGGTGCCGCGCTGCTGGCCATCGACATGCTGGAGGAAAGATGAGCACGTGGGGTGGACCCGTTGACGTGACCCTGACCGGTGGTCGGGTCGTCACGCCCGACGGGGTGCTCGAACAGGGGTGGGTGGCGGTGCGGGACGGCCTGATCGCGGCCGTCGGGGAGGGCGCGACGCCGGACGGACCGACCACGGACGTGAACGGCGGCTGGCTGGTGCCGGGCTTCGTCGACATCCACTGCCACGGCGGCGGTGGCGAGGCGTTCACCAGCGCCGACCCGGCCCGGGTGATCAAGGCGGCGAACGCGCACCGCAGGCACGGCACGACCACGCTGCTGGCGAGCCTGGTGTCGAGGCCGATCCCGGAGCTGGCCGACCAGGTGAAGGCGCTGACCGAGCTGGTGCGGGACAACGTGGTCGCGGGCATCCACCTGGAGGGCCCGTTCCTGTCCGCCGCGCGGTGCGGCGCGCACGACCCGGCGATCCTCCGCCCACCGGACCGGGCCTCGATCGACAAGCTGCTCGACGCGGGCGGCGGCGCGGTCCGCATGATCACCGTGGCGCCCGAGCTGGAGCACGGCGTGGACGCGGTGCGGCACCTCGTGGCCAACGACGTCCTGGCCGCGATCGGCCACACCGACGCCACCGAGGCGCAGATCCGGCCTGCCGTCGAGGCGGGCGCGACCGTCGCCACGCACCTGTTCAACGGGATGCGCCCGCTGCACCACCGCGAGCCGGGCCCGATCGGCGCGCTGCTGGACGACGAGCGCGTCACGGTCGAGCTGATCTGCGACCTGGTGCACCTGCACCCCACCGCCGTGCGCCTCGCCGCGCGGCACGCGGGCGTGCACCGGACCGTGCTGGTCACCGACGCGATCGCGGCGGCGGGCGTGGGTGACGGCGTCTACGACGTGGGCGGCCTGGAAGTGCGGGTGGTGGACGGCGTGCCGACGCTGGCCGGTGGCGCGTCCCTGGCGGGCAGCACGCTGACCATGGACGCCGCGTTCCGCAACGCGGTGCAGTCGTGCGGCCTGACCGTCGAGGAGGCCGTGCACGCCACCTCGACCCGGCCCGCACGGCTGCTCGGCCTGCAGGACCGCACGGGTGAGCTGCGCGCCGGTCTCGCGGCCGACGTCGTGGTGCTGGACACCGAGCTGAAGCCGCGCGAGGTGATGAGCCGGGGCGCGTGGGTGAAAGACTGAGCCGGTGCCCGAAGACCACGAGAAGCTGGTGGCCGACGCGTTGCGCGCCCAGGCCACCAGCTCCGGCGCGCACCCCCACCTGCCGGTGCGGCGGGTCCGCCCGGCGTTGGGCGCGGGGTGGGTGCTGCTGCTGGCGGTGCTGCTCGGGCTGGCGGCGGGCACGGTCGTGGCGGTCATGACGCTCAGGTAGTGCCTGTACCGTGGTCGCCGTGACGGTCGCGCTCACCTCTTCCACGGTTGCCCTTGGTCCCGAATGGCTCGACCCGCAGGTCCTGCTCCAAGGGCTCGGGCCGTACATGCTGGTCGGGCTGTGCTTCATCGTCTTCGCGGAGTGCGGCCTGCTGGTGGGCTTCTTCCTGCCCGGCGACTCGCTGCTGTTCACCGCGGGCCTGTTCGTGGCCTCGGGGGTGTTGGAGTACCCGCTGTGGCTGGTGTGCCTGCTGCTCACGGTGTGCGCGCTGGCGGGCAACGTGGTCGGCTACTGGATCGGACACCGGGCGGGACCGGCGCTGTTCAGCAAGCCCGAGTCGAAGATCTTCAAGAAGGAGTACGTCGACAAGACGCACGAGTTCTTCGACAAGTACGGCGCCCGCGCGATCGTGATGGCGCGGTTCGTGCCGATCGTGCGCACGTTCATCACCGCCATGGCGGGCGTGGGCCGGATGGACGCGCGCAAGTACTTCACGTACTCCCTGATCGGCGGCATCGCGTGGGCCGCGGGGCTCACGGTCCTCGGCTACTTCCTCGGCCAGATCCCGTTCGTGCGCGAGAACCTCGAGCTGATGCTGATCCTGATCGTGCTGCTCTCGGTGGTGCCGATCATCATCGAGGTCGTCAAGGCGCGGCGGGAGAAGAAGACGCTGCTCGCGCAGGAGGCGTCCGACATCACCCAGGTCATCGACCGGGTGGACGAGACGCAGCGCATCAAGCCCCTCGACTGACCGCCCCGGCAGCGGCCATCAGACGCTGAACATCGAGCCCGGGTTGAACAGGTTCTCCGGGTCCAGCGCGCGCTTGATCTCGCGGTGGACCCGCAGGCCGATCGGCCCGATCTCGCGGGCCAGCCACTCGCGCTTGATCTTGCCGACGCCGTGCTCGCCGGTGATCGTGCCGCCGAGCGCCAGCCCCAGCTCCAGGATCTCGTCGAACGCCCGCCGCGCCCGCGCGAACTCGTCCGCCGACTCCGGGTCGTAGACGATCGTCGGGTGCATGTTGCCGTCGCCGGCGTGCCCGACCACGGCGATCCGCAGCGCGACCGACTCGCTGATCCGCTCGCACCCGGCGATCAGGTCCGCGATCTTCGTCCGCGGCACGCACACGTCGTCGGTCAGCCAGGCGCCGTAGACCTCCAGCGCGTTCAGCACGGCCCGCCGCGCGGTGAGCAGGTCGCGGCCCTCGCCCAGGTCGTCGGTGGCGTAGACGAGCTCCGCGCCCGCCGCCACGCACGCCTGCTCGATCGCGGCCAGCTCGTGCCTGCCCGCTTCGCCGCCCGAGTCGGACTGGCACAGCAGCAGCGCCGCGTCGGCGTTCAGGTCGGTCTTCAGGTACTGCTCGACGGCCCGGATGGAGGTCCGGTCCATGATCTCCATCAACGACGGCACGATGCCCTCGGTCACCACCCGGCTCACCGCCGCGCCCGCGTCCGCCGTGCTGTTGAACGCCGCCACCAGCGTGACCGGCGCCTGCGGCAACGGGCGCAGCGCCAGGGTCGCCCTGGTGATCACGCCGAGCGTGCCCTCGCTGCCGACGAACAGCTTGGTCAGGTCGTACCCGGCCACACCTTTGACGGTCCGCCGACCGGTGCGCAGCAGTTCCCCGTCGGCCAGCACCACGTCGAGCCCGAGCACGGAGTCCGTGGTCACGCCGTACTTCACGCAGCACAGCCCGCCCGCGTTGGTGGACAGGTTCCCGCCGATCGTGCACCAGTCGTAGCTGGACGGGTCGGGCGGGTAGAACAGCCCGTGCTTCTCCACGGCGCCGCGCAGGTCGAGGTTCACCACGCCCGGTTCGACCACGGCCAGCCGGTTGTCCGGGTCGACCTCGACGATCGCGTTCATCTTCGTGGTCACCAGCACCACGCAGCCGTCGACGGCGTTCGCCGCGCCGGACAGCCCGCTGCCCGCGCCGCGCGGCACGATGGGCGTCCGGGCCGCCGCGCACGCCCGCACGACCGCCTGCACCTGCTCGGCGGACGTGGGCAGCACCACCGCCAGCGGCTGCCCGTAGGGGGCCAACGGCATCATGTCGCGCTGGTAGCTCGCGGTGACGTCGACGTCGGTCAGCACCGCGCCGGCACCTACGGCGGAGCGCAGTTCGGCGAGCAAGGCGTCCATCCGTCCACGCTAACCCCGTGACGGTGATCACTCCAGCCCGTGTTCACGCCGGTGCGCACCGCCACGACGCCGAGGCTTCGGCAACGCGTTATCCCCATGTCGCCCAGTCGACCCCGTGGTCCCACGTAGGCTGCATGGCGTGGTGTTGTCCGCAACGTCCGAAGCTGCCGCATTCGTTCAGCTCGATTCCGCAGGCCCGATGGCCGTGTGGCTCATCACGCTGAGCTTCATCTTCTTCGAATGCGCCTTCATCTTCGGCCTGTTCCTGCCCGGCGACTCGCTGCTGTTCGCCGCCGGTGTGGTGCTCGCGTCCCACGACGCCGAGCTGTCCGCCTGGCTGCTGTCGGGGGTCGCGCTCGCCGTGGCCGTCGTCGGCAACCAGATCGGCTACTACATCGGCCGGCACACCGGCACGCGTCTGCTGGCCCGCCGCGGCGGCAAGGTCCTCAACAAGGAGAACCTCGCCAAGGCCCGCGACTTCCTCGACCGACGAGGCTTCTGGGCGATCGTGCTGGCCCGGTGGATCCCCTGGGTCCGCACGCTGGCGCCGATGATCGCGGGCGCGGCGCGGATGGACTCCAAGCGGTTCATGCTGGCCACGACCATCGGCGCGGTCGCGTGGGTGCCGACCCTGGTGCTGGCCGGCTACTACGGCGCCGGTCTGCTGACCGCCGTGCCGTGGCTGGAGACGGTGGCGGTGGTCGTCAGCGTCGCGTTCTTCGTCTTCGGCACCGCCTACGGCCTGTACCGGTACCGGCAGGAGATGAAGAAGCCGGTGGACGAAGAGGTCACCACGGCCTCCTGACGGCTCACAGCACCTCGGTGATCACGAGGTCGGCCGCGGACTTGGACGCGTTCACCATGAGCGCGTTCACGTGGTCGGTGCCGTGCAGCACGCGTTCGCGCGCGTCCTCGACCGACCGCCCGTACCGGACGTGCCGGTCGATCAGCCGCGCCACCCGCAGGTCCTCGTCGATCATCAGGAACCACGCCTCGTCCAGCACGACCCGCACGCGCTTCCACTTGTCGTACTGCATCAGCAGGTAGTTCCCCTCGGTGACGACCAACGGCACGGACGGGTCGACCGGCACCGCGCACGCGATCGGCTCCTCGATCTCGCGGCGGAACTCCGGCGCGTACACCACGTCGGGCCCGCACGCCTTCAGCCTGCCGAGCAGGTCGACGTAGCCGGGGACGTCGAACGTGTCCGGCGCGCCCTTGCGGTCGGCGATGCCCAGCCGGTCCAGCTCGCGCTGGGCCAGGTGGAAGCCGTCCATGCCGACCAGGGCGGCGTCCTCGCCCAGGGCGTCCGCCAACCGGCGCGCCAACGTCGACTTGCCCGAGCCCGGCGCGCCGCCGATGCCGAGGATCTTGCGCTCACCGGTGTCCACCAGCAGCCGTGCCCGGTCGACCAGCTCGTCGAACTTCACCCGCTGTCCCGCCACCGTCCCAGCTCCTCCACCCAGTCCCACGCGGTGTGGCGCACCCGCACCGCGGCGACCTCGTTCGCGGACCGGACGGCGTCGTCCACCGCCAGGCCCTCGGCGACCGCGACCGCCAGCGCACCGTGCCACACGTCGCCCGCGCCGTTGGTGTCGCGCGTCCGGACAACAGGTACCGGTTGCGAGCCGGTGACACCACCACGCGACCAGGTGACGGGACGCGGGCCGTGCGTGCGGATGACCAGCGGCACCCCTCTGGCGTGCACCTCGGCCTCCGACAGCTCGAACGCGGCCGAGCAGGCGGCCACGTCCACCAGCGGCAGCAGGTCGTCCAGCACGGGTTTCCAGCTGCCCGCGTCCAGCACCACGGGCACGCCCGCCCGCCTCGCGTGCCGTGCGGCCTGGAGCGCGAGCGGCCCGAGGTGGCCGTCCACCAGCACCACGTCGGCCGCCTCCACCAGCGCCGGGTCCACGGTGACGTCCACGTCGAACCCGGCGGCGTTGCGCGAGATCACGGTCCGCTCGCCGTCGCGCTCGCGCACCGCCACCATGCTCAGCGCCGGACCGCTCCTGCCGACCGAGCGCACGTCGACCGGGTGCAGCCGGGCCCGGGCGAAGTCGCCCAGCTCGCCGCCCAACGCCGTCAGCAGCACGGCCCGGTGTCCCAGCGCGGCCACCGCGCGGGCCGCGTTCGCCGCCGGTCCGCCGGGCGCCAGGTGCACGCCGAGCGACTGCACCTTCTGGCCGGGCACGGGGAACTCGGCCACCCGCTGGCTCACGTCGACGGTCGTCAGCCCGACACACAGCACAGAAGCCACGGCACGTCCCTCCTACCAGGTAAAGTCCCCACGCAATCGCTTGCGCCAGCCCGAACGGGGACGAGTCCATGGTCACCATGCGGGAGGTCGCCAGTCTCGCCGGCGTCTCCATCACCACGGTCTCACACGTGATCAACGAGACCAGGTCGGTCGCCGCGGCGACCCGGGAACGGGTGCTGAAGGCGATCGAGGAGACCGGCTACACCGGTGACGCCATCGCGCGCTCGCTCGTCACCGGCGGCACGAAGTCCCTCGGCCTCGCGGTGTCGCTGGTGTCGCACCCGTACTTCGCCGAGCTGATCGCGGCGATCGAGGGCGAGGCCACCAGGGCCGGCTACACGCTGGTGCTCATCGACACCCGGGACACCGCCGAGTCCGAGCAGGCCGCGGTGCGGATGCTGCGCTCGCGGCGGGTGGACGGGGTGCTGCTCACGCCCACGTCCGGCTCGGCCGCGCTGCCCGAGCTGCGCCGGCTGGGCGTGCCGACGGTGCTGGTGGACCGGCTGACCGTGGCGAAGGACGTCGACCAGGTCGGCCCGGAGAACGTGCAGTCCACGTCCACGCTGGTCCGGCACCTGGCGGAGTTGGGCCACCGGCGGATCGGGCTGGTGTCCGGCCAGCCGGGGCTCGCGACCACGGACGAGCGCGTGCTCGGCTACCGGCTCGGCCTCGGGCGGGCCGGGCTGCCGTGGGACGAGGACCTCGTGCGGCCGTCGTTGGACCCGCTGCTCGGGCAGGTCTCGGGCGTGGTGGTGAGCGACCACCAGGTGCTGATGGACGTGCTGCACACGGCCAGGGCGCGGGGTGTGCGGATCGGGTCGGAGCTGGCGCTGGTCACCTACGACGAGGTGGAGTGGGCCGAGCTGGTCGACCCGCCGCTGACCGCGATGGCGCAGCCGGTGGAGGAGATCGGGCGCACGGCGGTGCGGCTGCTGCTCTCCCGCATCGAGGACCCGGACCGGGCGCCGGAGACGATCCGGCTGCCTCCCGTGCTGCGACACCGGCAGTCGTGCGGCTGCCACTGACGGCTCGGACTCAGTTCCGTGACGGCGTGATCCCGTCACGTTCCAGCAGGGCCGCGGCCTCCAGCGCCATCCACCCGCCGAGCTGCACGGACAGGTCGCGCTCCGGACCGTCGCCCTTGACCGCGGGTGCGGACCACTCGGGGCCGAACAGCGGCCCGCTCACCACCGCGGCACGGTTGGCCCACACCGCGTTCGCCGAGCTGAACACGAGGTCCGCCGCACGTGCCGCCTCGGGCCGGTCGAGCCGCAGCGCGGCCTGCGCCAGGTAGCGGGTGAGGATGCCGCTGAACAGGCCGCCGTCGCCGCCGCCGTGCCCGCGCAGGACGCCGTCGGTGGCGAGGTGCTTGTCGACGGCGTCGATGATCCGC
Organism: Saccharothrix sp. NRRL B-16348; assembly: GCF_001280085.1. Taxonomy (GTDB): domain Bacteria; phylum Actinomycetota; class Actinomycetes; order Mycobacteriales; family Pseudonocardiaceae; genus Actinosynnema. The sequence goes on from NZ_LGED01000001.1 coordinate 152,986, forward strand.
GCCGCCTTGTCCTGGTAGCGGCCACCCAGCTCCACGCACGCGCCGAGCACCACGCCCTGGCAGTAGGTGTAGTGGTTCTTCTCGATCTCGCGGACCGTGCCGTCGGGGTGGACGTGCAGCCCGTCCCACACCAGGCCGGTCTCCGGGTCCGCCAGGTGGTCCTCGATCCAGTCCACGATGGACCGGGCGCGGCCGACGTCGGCCCGCGCGCCGAGCCGGGCGAACAGGATCGCCGCCGGACCGTTGGCGGGCACGTTCTTGAAGTCGTCGTCGCGCCGCCACCAGATGCCGCCGCCGCCGTGGTCGGTCCAGCCCGCGCGGAGCCGGTCGGCGATCGTGGCGACGGCCTTCGGCCTGGCGATGCCGACTTCCCGTTCGGCGCGGAGCAGCGCGAGGCCGAGCCACGCCACGTCGTCGTAGTAGTCGTTGGTCCAGCCGACCAGGTTGCGCAGCCGGATGCCGCGCACGAGCCGCCGCACCAACGCCACCCGGGCGGCTTTCGGCGAGCGGAGCTGGGCGTCCAGGACGCAGTCGAGCAGGTGCGCCTGCCACCAGTAGCCGAACCGGACGTGCAGCCTGCCCGGCCAGTCGAGCGGCCAGGCCGCCGCGCCGAGGACCGTGCCCGGCACTCCCCAGACCCGACGGAGGTGCCGGGACTCGACCGCGCGTTCGGCGACACCGGCGCGCGCGGCGAGGAGCTTCGGTGGTGACGTCACCCCACCAGACTGCCTACTGAACCGGTCAAGAAGCTCGCCGGAACAGTTCCCAGTGGTAGAGCCCCATGGCGACGCTGGTCGTCAGGTTGTAGCTGGACACCTTCGGCCGCATGGGCAACGAGACCACCAGGTCGGCCCGCGCCCGCACCTCGGGCGACAGCCCGTGCCGCTCCGAGCCGAACGCCAGCACGGCGTCGTCGGGGATCCGCACGTCCCGCACCTCGCGGCCGTCGGCGTCGAACGCGATCACCGTGCCGTGGACGTCGTCGATGCCGTCGAGCCGTCCGATGGGCAGCGCGAAGTGCAACCCGGCGCTGCCGCGCAGGACGTTCGGGTGCCACGGGTCGACGTCGCCGAGCGACACGACCCCACCGGCCCCGAGCCCGGCCGCGACCCGGATCACCGCGCCGAAGTTGCCCAGGTTGCGCGGGTTGTCCAGCAGCACCAGCGGCGCGCTCCGCCCGACTTCCCCCCACTCGACCGCGGGCCGTTCGGCGAGCCCGCCGACCCCGGTCGGGTGCGACCGCCCGATCAGCCGCTCGAACTCACCCGCCCCGACCACCTCGGCCCGCTCGAAGACGTCCACCAGGTCGGGCGCGTGCGACCTCGCCAACCCGACCGCCTTGTCCCGGTCGAGCACCACCACGGTCCCCACGGCCCCACCGAACCGAACCGCGTGCTTGACCGCGTGAAACCCCTCGAGGACCACTCGCTGGACCACGTCACCCCCGGATCCGGTCAGTGTGCGACAGCCGAACACAGTGTCAGACCGAGTCAGCGACAAGCCTCAGTGGGCGTGGGCGTGGTCTGGTCGACGCGTCGTTTCAGGTAGTAACCGAACCACGAGACCAGCACCACGAGCGCCACGAGCACCTGAACCAGGCGTGCCGCGGAGTCCGGGTAGAGGACGCCGTCGATGTAGGTGTCGATGAAGCCGCTCACGAGTTGCGGCTGGCCGGCGGCGGTGCGGAGTTCGTTCTCCAGCCAGGTCAGGGGGCACGCCAGCGGGAACAGGATGATCAGCAGGCCCCACGTGGCCATCGCCAGGTGGAAGTACAGCACCTTCGGCCACCGCCAGGCCAGGAACCCGCCGACGACGAGGAAGACCAGGACGGCGAAGTGCACCACCATGACCAGATCGGCTGAAGCGCGCGCGACCATAGCGACCTCCCTGCTCGCCACAGTAGGCCGCCGAGTGATCATGTGCCGCCGAATTACGAGGTCCGGCCCGCCCGGTTCAGCCGCGGGGCAGGGACTGCCACGGCACCCGGCCCGCCACGTCCAGCAGCAGGTCCGCCAAGTGGGCCAGCGGCGCCTGCAGCAGCGGGCCCGGCACGGCGGCGGCGAGGTTGTGCTCGTCGAACGCGATCGCCACCCCGTTCGCCCGCGGATCCTGCAGCAGGCCTTGCGTGAGGCCCGAGGCGAGCAGGGCCGAGGCGAACGCCGGGTTGCGGCGCCGCACCTCGTACCGCGCGTCGAACACCGGGTCGCCGGTCTCCACGAACTGCTCGAACAACCCCCACACGCTGTCCTCGCGCGGGCTGATCAGCACCCACGGCCCGGGCATCGGGCGCGGCACGACCACCACCGTGTAGGTGCGGTACTCCGACGTGACCACGTTGTCCGCCCGGAACACCACCTCGACGGCCAGCACGGGCACACCGCGCCAGTGGCCGACGAGCTGGAACTTCACCCGGCTCCGGTCGGCCTCCAGCATCCGCCCGATCTGCGGCACCCGTTCCTGGAAGCCCTGGTCCTCGGCGACGAACCGCCAGCCGAGGGACGCTTCCAGCGCCCGCATCTGCTGCTCCCACTGGCTCACGAACTGCTGGTTCGTGAACGGGTTCCGCTTGCGGCGCGACAACCCCACGGCGACCCCGACACCCAGGATCGCCACGATGACCAGCAGCAGGACCAGGGCGCTGCCCATGTCAGGCCAGGCCCAGGTCGGCCAGGTCCAGCAGGTACCGGTACGGCAGCCCGGCCTCCTCGATCACCTCGCGGGCGCCCGTGCCGCGGTCGACGACGGTCGCGACGCCGATCACCGTGGCGCCGTTCGCGCGCAGGGCCTCGACGGCGGTCAGCACGCTGCCACCGGTGGTGGACGTGTCCTCGACCGCCAGCACCCGCTGCCCGGCGACCTCGATGCCTTCGATCTGGCGCTGCATGCCGTGCTGCTTGGCCGCCTTGCGCACGACGAACGCGTCCAGCACCTCGCCCGCGCTCGCGGCGGCGTGCATCATCGCGCACGCCACCGGGTCGGCGCCCAACGTCAACCCGCCCGCGGCCACGTAGTCCCAGTCGGCGGTGAGCTGCCGGAGCAGCTTGCCGATCAGGGGCGACGCGGCGTGGTGCAGCGTCGCCCGGCGCAGGTCGATGTAGTAGTCGGCCTCGGCGCCCGAGGACAACGTCACCTTGCCGTGCACCACGGCCAACTCGCTCACCAACCGCGCCAGCTCGGCCTTAGCCGCGGCGTCCAGGACCACTTCAGTTCGCACGGGTCCCAAGAGTGTCATACCGCGCCGTACGCTGGCACACCGTGACCCTTCCCGGCACCGACACCTTGATCATCGAGCAGCCCTGGGGCGTGCTGCGCCACCTGCTGGGCACCAGGTACCGAAACGACGTCTACGACGGCGGCGGCGCGTTGATCGCGTCGGTCTCGGAGCGGAAGTTCCTCGGGCCGCTGCGGAAGTTGTTGCGCGCCACCGCGTTCTCCGGGCGGACGACGTTCGACCTGGCCCTGGCCGACCGCGGGCGGCAGCTCCTGCTGATCCGCAAGGGCGCCGGCAAGCCTCCGACGCGCGTGACGTGGCCGGACGGCACGGTGGTCGGGTCGGTGCGGCACGAGGGGCAGGGCGCGTACGGGCTGCTCGACGCGGCCGGGCAGCGGCTGTGCCTGCTGCACGAGGTGGCGTCGTTCAGCCCGGGCGCGATCGTGAAGCGGGACGGCCGGCGCGTGCGGCGGGACGTGCTGACGCTCCGTCCGGGCACACCGGACCCGGTCCGTTCGCTGGCGATCGCGGCGGCCGTGGCGTACGACGTGGTGCGCGGGGCGGGGACGAACCACACCAGCGCCGGCGGGTTCGACTTCCCCACGTTGACCTGACCGAGGTCCACCGGCAGCGCCGCCCGGCGTCGCCCTGTTGACGCCCGGGCCCGACCACCGCGCGAGCTACGCAGGCGTCCCCGCCAAGGGGACCCCTGCTTTTATTCTGCCCCACCGGTCTGACGGTGTGGGGTGGTCAGGCCGGCACCTGTGGACAACTCCGCGGAGCCCTCGGTGCCAGGCCTGGCCTCGTCTACCAAGCGTCCTCGGTGAACTTGTTCGGCTCGTCGTCGTCATCGTCGCCGCGCCCGCCCGGCTTGGGCGTGCCCGCGGAGATGACGTCCTCCGGGTCGTTGCCCTCCTGGATCGCCGTGTAAGCGCGCTGCAGGTCCGGCACTCCGGTCTGCAGAGCGCGCTGCACGCCCTCGTCGTCCACGGCCCGCCCGGACGCGATGTCCTCCCAGGACATCTCGCCCGCGTCGACCCGCCGTGCCAGCTCCTTCAGCTCACGAGGCGCGCCGGGGCTGTTGGCGAACCGCGAGATCTCGGCGAAGTCCGCCTGCGTCAGCCCGCGCGACCGCAGCTGCACCTGGCTCGCCGCCCGCGCGGTCTCGTCGACGTTCGCCATCCGCTTCTCGACGTCGGCGACGAGCGCGTCCAGCCGTGCCTTGTCGTACGGGAACGTCACTGCCCATCACCCCCGCCGGAGCCGGAACTCGCGCCGGCCGGAGCGGGCGCCGGTGCTGTGGGCGGCGGCTGGTTGTAGCGCCCGCCCGCCGCGTTGCCCGCCTTGCCCAGGCCGTAGGCGCCCAACCCGACACCGATCGCGCCGGACTTCGCCGCGGCCACGCCGTTGTCGTACTTCTCCTTGCCGTCCTGGTACCCGTCGACCACGTCGAGCAGGTCGCTGACGTCGCGCACGTCCTTCAGCTTGGACAGCGCGGTGCCCATGGCGACGATGCCGTCGATCATGCCCTGGACGCCCTCGATCAGCGTCTGGATGGCGATGATGATCTTGCGGATGGCGTCCACGATCTGGATCGCGTCGTAGACCATCCACACCGCGCGGCCCCAGCCGACGACCGGGATCCACGCCGTCATCGCGGCTTCCATCAGCTTGCCGACCAGCATGTCCAGCAGCGTCAACGCCAGGCCGCACGCGGTGCGGCAGGTGCTGGCCGTCGACCGGAACTGGTTGCCGATGATCCGCGCGATCTGCGAGTCCGCCTCGATGGCGATCACCCACATGGTGCCCATGCGCGTCTCGAACGCCTTCGCCGCGTCACCGTCCCAGTGCGACGACAACTGCTCGGCGCCCGCGTCCACGTTGTGCCGCACGGAGTCGAGCGCCTTGGCGACCCGGTCCCACGCGTTGGCGTTCTCGTCGATCTTCTCGAAGTCGCCGAGCAGCGGCTTGATCAGCGCGTCGAGCAGGTTCTCGCCGGTGACCTTCTCGTAGATCCAGTTGACGCCCTGGATCTTCCAGCCGGCCTTCTCGATGAGCTCCTTGGTCGACTGCCGGCCGGGCCGGTCTTCCGCGGCGGCGCTGAGCGCGGCCGACGGGTCTTCGACGTCCGCGTACGCGGTCATCGGCCGCCACCTCCGAGCGACGGGGCCTCGGCCACGGAGTGGAGCTGGGAGAGCACGCGGTCGAGGATGCTCATCACCATCTCTTCGTTCTTCTCGTACATGTCGGCGGCCTTGTTGATGCTCTCCGCCTCCTTGACCATCATCTGGTTCGCGAAGTCGAGGGTCTCCCCGTACAGGGACGCCACGCCGGTCACGATGGGCTGCAACAGCGAGAGCAGACCGGTGAACCCCGAGGTGTCGCCACCCTTGGTGATCGCGTGGTCCTTGATCGTCATGAAGTGCTGCGCGTTGCGCGTCAGCAACTCGCCGTAACCGCGGAGCTCCGGCGGCTCCACTCTGAACTGCTCGCCCATGGACGGTTCCTCCCTGTTCCAACTAGTGGAGTGGGACGGACCGGACCGGGTTCAGGTTCCCGGCTCTTCTAAGTGCGTCCTCGTCCGCCCGCCGCGCGGGAGGCTATCCGCCTGAGCAGCGCGCGCGGAACCAGGCGCGCGAACAACGTGATGGCTTTGTACTGGGCGCCCGGCACCGACAGCGGCTTGCCCGCGCGCAGGTCGGCGAGGCAGTCGTGCACCACGCGGTCGGCGTCGAGGTAGAGCAGCTCGGGTGTCTTGGCCATGTCGATTTTCGCCCGTTGGTGGAACTCGGTGCGCACGAAACCGGGGCACAGCGCCATCACGCGCACGCCCGTGCCCGCCGTGGCCATCGACATGCCTTCGGAGAACGCGGTCACCCACGCCTTGTCGGCGCTGTAGGTCGTGCCGCGGCCGGGCAGGAAGCCCGCCACGCTGGACACGTTGACCACCGCGCCGCGCCCGCGGGCCACCATCCCGGGCAGCGCCGCGCGGGTCAGCCGCAGCACGCTCGTCACGTTCACGTCCAACTGGGACTGCAGTTCGAGCGGGTCGGCGCCGAAGAACTCCGACGAGATCGCGAAGCCCGCGTTGTTGACCAGCAGGTCGACCTCGCGTTCGGCGAGGAAATCCGCGACCTTGGCCCGACCGGCCTCGGTGGACAGGTCGGCGGGCAGCACCTCGGCGGTGATGCCGTGCGCGGCGCGCAGCTTGGCCGCCGTCTCCTCCAGCCGCTGCTCGCCGCGGGCGACGAGCACCAGGTCGTGGCCCTCGGCGGCGAGCCTGCGGGCGAACGCGGCGCCGATGCCCGACGACGCGCCCGTGACCAGGGCGGTCGGCGGCGTCACGGCTTGCGCCCGAACTGCGGGCGGTGGACCTCGCCACCGGCGTCGGACTCGGGGTCGGCCTCGAACGGGTCGATCACGTCGGCCAGTTCGCCGAGGTCGCGAAGCAGCCGTTCCAGGCGGGCGGGCGTGGAGTTGGGCGGCGCGGCGGCGAGCACCCAGTCGTCCTCCAGCCAGACCACGGTGACGTCCGCGCCGATCTCCTCGGCGGCGTCGACCAGGTCGGGGGTGATGAGCTTGCGCGCGGCGGGCAGCTCGCTGACGAACGCGTACCGCGAGCCGACCGGGCCGAGCAGGTCGGGCATCTGGTCCCGTTGGAACGGCACGCTGGGCAGCCACAGCTCGATGACCACGGGCAACGCCCGGCGGCAGCGCACGCCGACGAGGACGGAGTTGACCTTGCCGCCGGTCTCGTGGTCGAGCACGTAGACCTGGCGGCGGCCGTCGGCGGTGAAGGTGGAGCCGGCGACGACGTCCTTGGCCACGCCGACGCCGTAGTAGGCGATCGCGCCGCTCTCCCAGCGGGTGGGCAGCACGTGGTCGGTCTCCTCGAACTGCCAGCCGCGCAGCGCCGCCCAGCGGCGGCGTTCGCGGTTTCGCGCGGTTCGCTGTGCCCGGTCGGTCGCGAGCAGGGCGAACCCCGCGACGCCCGCTACCGCGGCGACGGTGAACCAGACCCACGCCGGTATGCCCACGGTGCGAGAGTAGCGGGCGGCGGTGAACAAACGAAGATCACTTGGGGCGTGGTTCGCGCAAACGGATCAAGCTGTTACCCGGATCGCGGGCCGACCGCGGTGACCGCTCACCCCCGCCCCACGACCACTGGCCACGACTTATCCACAGGCCACAGCGTTGTCCACAGGCACGCCCCGGCCACTCGCCCGGTGTCGGTCCGGGCCGGCAGAGTAAAAATCGGGGATCCCCCGGTCGGGGACCCCTGCGGAGCGAGCCCGGAGCGCGGGAGCCGTGGAACGCGGGGAACGTGGGAGCGCAGAACCCGGCGAAACGCGGAACGGCAGGACACCGAACTCCGAACGCCGGAACGTCCCGGACTCCCGGACTCCCGGACTCCCGGACTCCCGGACTCCCGGACTCCCGGACGGAACGCTACGAGGCGACAGGCGGCGAGCGCGGTCAGGCCGTGAGGTAGCGGGCGCGCTCGGGAGCCGGTTGTCCCGGCTGCACGAGCGCGTCCCGCCGACCCCGGGCGAACGCCGAGGTGCGCCGAGGTCAGGCCTTGCCGACGATCAGGCCCGAGTGGTCGTCCAGCACCTCGACCTTCACCGTGTCGCCGTCACGCACCTCGCCCGCCAGCAGCTCCTTCGCCAACTGGTCGCCGATGGACGACTGCACCAGCCGCCGCAACGGCCGGGCGCCGTACACCGGGTCGAAGCCGTTCAGCGCCAGCCACTCGCGCGCGGCCGGGGTGACGTCCAAGGTCAGCCGCCGCTGCGCCAGGCGCCGACCGAGCCGGTCCACCTGGATGTCCACGATGGACGTCAGCTCCTCGGTGGCCAGCGAGTGGAACACCACGACGTCGTCCAGCCGGTTGAGGAACTCCGGCTTGAAGTGCGTCCGCACGACCGACATGACGGCGTCGTTGCGCTGCCGCTCGTCCAAAGCGGCGTCCGCGATGACGTGTGAGCCGAGGTTCGAGGTCAGCACCAGGATGGTGTTGCGGAAGTCCACCGTGCGGCCCTGGCCGTCGGTCAACCTGCCGTCGTCCAGCACCTGCAGCAGCACGTCGAACACGTCCGGGTGAGCTTTTTCGACCTCGTCCAGCAGCACGACCGAGTAGGGACGGCGGCGGACCGACTCGGTCAGCTGCCCACCCTGGTCGTAGCCGACGTAGCCGGGAGGCGCGCCGACCAGGCGGGCCACCGAGTGCTTCTCGGAGTACTCGCTCATGTCGATCCGGATCATCGCCCGCTCGTCGTCGAACAGGAACTCCGCCAGCGCCTTGGCCAGCTCCGTCTTGCCGACGCCGGTCGGACCGAGGAACAGGAACGAGCCGGTCGGCCGGTCCGGGTCCGCCACGCCCGCCCGGGTGCGCCGGACCGCGTCGGACACGACCCGCACCGCCTCGCCCTGGCCGACGACGCGCTTGGCCAGCTCGTCCTCCATGCGCAGCAGCTTCGCCGTCTCGCCTTCGAGCAGCCGGCCGGCCGGGATGCCCGTCCACGCGGAGACCACGTCGGCCACGTCGTCCGGCCCGACCTCCTCCTTCAGCATCACGGCCGCGTCCTGGGTGCTGCGGGTCGCCGCCTCCAGCTCCTTCTCCAACGCCGGGATGCGCCCGTACCGCAGCTCGGCGGCCCGGCCGAGGTCACCGTCGCGCTCGGCCCGCTCCGACTCGCCGCGCAGCTGCTCCAGCTGCTCCTTGAGGTCGCGGACCTTCTCGATCGAGCCCTTCTCGTTCTGCCAGCGCGCGGTCAGCCCGGCCAGGTCCTCGCGCTGCTCGGCCAGCTCGGCGCGCAGCGCGGCCAGGCGTTCCACCGAGGCCGGGTCCGACTCCTTGGCCAGCGCCATCTCCTCGATCTCCAGCCGGCGCACCGCGCGTTCGACCTCGTCGATCTCGACCGGGCGGGAGTCGATCTCCATGCGCAGCCGGGACGCGGACTCGTCCACCAGGTCGATGGCCTTGTCGGGGAGGAAGCGGGCGGTGATGTACCGGTCGGACAGGGTGGCGGCGGCGACCAGGGCGGCGTCGGTGATGCGCACGCCGTGGTGCACCTCGTAGCGGTCCTTGAGGCCGCGCAGGATGCCGATCGTGTCCTCGACGGACGGCTCGCCGACGAAGACCTGCTGGAACCGGCGTTCCAGGGCCGGGTCCTTCTCCACGTGCTCGCGGTACTCGTCCAACGTGGTCGCGCCGACCATCCGCAGCTCGCCGCGGGCCAGCATGGGCTTGATCATGTTGCCCGCGTCCATGGCGGACTCGCCGGTCGCGCCCGCGCCGACGATCGTGTGCAGCTCGTCGATGAACGTGACGACCTGGCCCGCGGAGTCGGTGATTTCCTTGAGGACGGCCTTCAGCCGCTCCTCGAACTCGCCGCGGTACTTCGCGCCCGCGACCATCGAGCCGAGGTCGAGCGCGACGACCTTCTTGCCGCGCAGGCTCTCGGGCACGTCACCGGCGATGATCCGCTGGGCGAGGCCCTCGACGATGGCGGTCTTGCCCACGCCGGGCTCGCCGATCAGCACCGGGTTGTTCTTCGTGCGGCGGGACAGCACCTGCACGACGCGGCGGATCTCGGTGTTGCGGCCGATGACCGGGTCCAACTCGCCCTTGCGCGCGCGTTCGGTCAGGTCGACGCCGTACTTCTCCAACGCCTGGTAGGTGCCCTCCGGGTCCGGGCTGGTGACCCGCGCCGAGCCGCGGACCTTGCCGAACGCCTCCTTGAGCGCCTCGGGGTGCGCGCCGTGGCGGCGCAGCAGGTCGGCGACCTGGCCGCCGTGGTGGGCGAGGCCGACCAGCAGGTGCTCGGTCGACACGTACTCGTCACCCATCTCGGTGGCGAGTTCCTGCGCCTTGCCCAGCACGCGGACGGCGTCGCGGGAGAACTGGGGCGCCGACACGGACGACCCGCTGGCCGCGGGCAGCGACCTGGCCAGCTGTTCGAGTTCCTTGCGCACCTGGTTCGGGTCCGCGCCGACGGCGGACAGCAGGGGCGCGGTCAGGCCGTCGCCCTGGGCCAGGAGCGCGCCGAGGAGGTGGACCGGGCCGACGTCGGGGTTGCCCGCGATGGTCGCCGCCTGCACGGCGGCGGACACGGCCTGCTGCGTCTTCGTGGTCGGGTTGAAAGCGTCCATTCCTCACCTCGGTCGGTGTTCGTGCACAGGGTTCGCGCCCGGGCCGGTGTTCCACACCAGCCATCACTCGGTTCAACGTCAGAAAAGTTGAGCCGGTTCCGCTCAACCTAGTGGAATCGTGTGGCGTGGGCCACGGCGGACGCGTGCGGTCGGAAACTCGGGTGCGCCGGAGCGACCCCGCCGTGACGATCAGCGCATGACTTCACTCGTGCACCACATCACGATCGACTGCGCGGACGCCTACGAACTGGCCGGCTTCTGGAGCCGGTTGACCGGGCGGCCGATCTCCGACGAGGACTCGCCGGGCGACCCCGAAGTGCTCATCGAGCTGCCCGAAGGGCCCGGCTTGCTGTTCATCCAGGTGCCGGAGCCCAAGGCCGTGAAGAACCGGGTCCACCTCGACCTCCAGCCCGACACCACCCGTGATGCCGAGGTGGAGCGCCTGCTCGGGATCGGCGCCACGCTCGTGTCCGACATGCGCCGGCCGGACGGCAAGGGGTGGGTCGTGCTGGCCGACCCGGAGGGCAACGAGTTCTGCGTTGAACGGAGCGCAGCGGAACGGTTCGAGCAGGGCTGACGCCCGTCACCCACATGTCGCAGCCGGTTGTCCACAGCGGCACGTGAGTTGTCCACAATCCGCAGGTGGGAATCCACAGGCGACTGCGGCCCACCGCCCTGGGCCGGTCTGCCGGCCGCCACTGGGGTGAACCTCGGCCGGTCGACGCGGGCTGGACGTCACGCCGGCGTCGTCAACGTGTCGGGTGGCCCACGTCCCGTGAGGGGGTGTGCGTCTGGCGGTGGGCCACAAGCGCCGCATTAGGTATATGTGGAAGGGAATGTCCACCCGTTCGCGGGAACGTTGCGCGACCGTCCGTAACCGCACTGCACTCGAAGGTGGCATCAAGGAGTCGACCGGCCAGTTGGCGGGTTAGTGTCCCCTCGTCGGGGATGGAAGCTTGACGAGGACGTAGCGCCCTTGCTGGCGCCGCCAGAAACGTGGAGACTGCGCCCGGACCATGACTGCGAACGCCGTGTTGAGCCCCATCCCGAGCCCGCCACACCGCGAACCTCCTCCTGGTGTCACCGCTATGGTGCGGATGATCCGGGAGAGCTTCGCGGTGGTGGAGCCGCGCGCCGAAGAGGTAGCCAAGTTCTTCTACGGCATGCTCTTCAGCCTCGCGCCGGCGACCCGTGAGATGTTCCCCGCGAACATGGAGGTCCAGCGCAGCCGCCTGCTGCGCGCCCTGGTCCACGTCGTGCAGATGGTGGACAGACCCGACGACCTGATCCCGTTCCTGCGCCAACTCGGGCGTGACCACCGCAAGTTCGGCGTGGTCAACGTGCACTACGAGTCCGTCGGCACGGCGTTGCTGGCGGCGGTGAAGAAGTTCGCCGGGCCCGCGTGGACCCCGCAGGTCGAGATGGCCTGGGCCGAGGCGTACACGATCATGGCCCGGGCGATGCAGGAGGCGGCGGCGGCCGACGACGGCCCGGCTTACTGGCACGCCACCGTGCTGGACCACCAGCGGGTGAGCTGGGACCTGGCGGTCGTGCGGTTGCAGCCGGATCACCCGGTCGGGTACCGCGCCGGGCAGTACGTCAGCGTCGAGACGCCGCAGCGCGCGCGGCTGTGGCGGTACTACTCGCCCGCGAACGCGCCGCGTGACGACGGCATCATCGAGTTCCACATCCGTTCGGTCGAGGGCGGGTGGGTCAGCCGGTCGATCGTCGGGCACACCCAGCCGGGTGACGTCTGGCGCCTCGGGCCGCCGATGGGCCGGCTCAGCGTCGACCGCAAGTCCGGGCGGGACGTGCTGATGGTCGCCGGCGGGACCGGGGTCGCGCCGATGCACGCGATCATCGACGAGATGGCGCAGTGGGGCGAGAACCCGCGCGTGCACCTGTTCATGGGCGGGCGGACCCGCGAGGACCTGTACGACCTGGACAACCTCCAGCGGTTCGCCATGACCAACCCGTGGCTGACCGTCGTGCCGGTGCTGGAGTCGGACCCGGGCGCGCGCGGCGTCGAGCAGGGCACGCTGGCCGACGTGGTCACCCGCTACGGGGCGTGGGAGGACCGGGACGTGCTGGTGTGCGGCTCGCCGTCCATGATCCGGGCGACCGTGTCCCGGATGCTGGTCGCCGGCACCCCGCTGGACCGGATCAAGTACGACCCGTTCACGCTGGACTGACCACCTTCCCGAAACTTTTTCACGTCTGCCGCCGCGGCCGTGCGGGACCTTCGGCAGCACCGCGGATTCCGGCCGGTCAGCGTCACGGCCGCCCGGGCCGCACGGCGCCCAGCACGGCCGCCAACGTCTCGGGCCGGCTGGTCTGCGGGCAGTGGCCGCCGTCGACCTCGATCGCCTCGACCCCGAGCCGTTCGCGCGCGGCCCGGCGCATCCACGACGGCCGCAGCGTGCGGTCCTCGCGGGGCAGGACGTAGGTCGACGGCACGTCGGGCAGCTCGTGCACCTCGCGGTACGTCGCGGCGGGGTAGAACAGGCGCAGAGTCCGCAGACCCGCCCGCACACCGGCCAGGTCGCAGTCGTGGAACAGGAAGTACGAGGCCACCACGGGGTCGGCGGTCGGCGGCTCGGTGAGGGAGCGCCACTCCGGGTTGAACATCTCACCCGTGTCGACGGCCAGTTCGTCGGCCAGCGACACGGGGCCGGGGATCATCGCGGCGATCCAGGCCAGGTGGGACGCGCCGAGGGCCCGTGCGACGGCGGGCATCAGCAGGCCCGCGCCGGAGTGGCCGACCACGACCGGGGCCAGCGCGTCGCCCGCCTGGCTGCGGGCGATCGCGGCGTAGTCGACCGCGCGCAGCTCCGGCCGGTCGGTCGGGAGGTCCACGGCGACGGTGCGGTGGCCGCGTTGGCGGAGCAGGTCCTCCACCGGGCGCCACGCTGCCGGCGACTGGGTGGTGCCGTGCACGAAGACGTAGTCCACGGGGTCCAGTCTGGCGCGGGTCGGCCAGTTCGGTGAGGTGTCCCGGCCGGTGGGGTGTCCCGGCCGGTGGGGTTCGGGTGGTGGGGGGTTTGGAGCGGTGGGGGTTGGCGGCGCGGGGTTCCTCATGCTTAACCGAGGTACGGGAACAGTGTTTCCGTACATATTCGCGACATGATCACCCCATTGGGCGACCCTCCAGGCCTCAGCGCTTGGAGTTCGGCTTCCAGACGACCAGGGCCGTCTCGTGCCGCACCGGCACCAGGTCACGGCGGTACGACGCGTGCACCGAGGCGGCGGCGTGTTCGGCCGCGGCCATGGCGGAGGCCAGTTGTTCGGTCAGTTCCTGCACCTTGGCGCGCAGCGCGCCGACCTCGTTCTCCAACTCGATGATCCGCTTGACGCCCGCGAGGTTGACGCCCTCCTCCTGCGACAGGCGTTGCACCTCGCGCAGCAGCACGATGTCGCGCATCGAGTACCGGCGCCCGCCGCCGGACGTGCGGCCCGGCGACACGAGGCCGAGCCGGTCGTACGCACGGAGGGTCTGCGCGTGCAGACCCGACAGCTGGGCCGCCACGGAGATGACGAAGAACGGGGTGTCCTCGTCGGTGCCGGGCGGGAACGGGAAGCTCACACCGACCTCTTCTCCAACAGGGCGTTGAGCTCTGCGCGCGGGTCGTGCTTCGCCGTGGCCGACGCGTAGTTCTCCAACGCCTCCCGGGCTTCGGCGTCCATGTTGTTCGGCACCGCGACGTTCAGCGTGATGAGCAGGTCGCCGACCTGGCCGTCACGCCGCGCGATGCCCTTGCCCTTGGCCCGCAGCACGCGACCACTGGCCGTGCCCGCGGGAACCTTCAACGTCACCTTGCCCTCGAGCGTCGGCACGGTCAACGTGGTGCCGAGCGCCAGCTCGGGGAAGGTCACCGGCACGGTCACGGTCAGGTCGTTGCCAGACCGGCCGAAGATGGGGTGCGGGTTGACGTGGACCAGCACGAACAGGTCGCCGGCGGGGCCGTTGTTGCGGCCCGGCTCGCCCTGCCCGGCCAGCCTGATCCGCTGGCCGTCGTCGACGCCCGGCGGGATGCGGATGGTCAACGTGCGGGTCTTGGTGCTCACGCCGTCGCCCGCGCACTCGGGGCACGGGTCGTCCACGATCCGCCCGGTGCCCCGGCAGTCGGCGCACGGCTCGGAGAACGCGAACGCGCCCTGGCTGCGGGTGACCAGGCCGGCGCCGGCGCAGTTCGTGCAGGTCCGCGGCGACGTGCCGGGACGTGCGCCGGAGCCCGCGCACGTGCCGCAGGTCGCCGGGCTGGACAGTCTCATGGGCACGGTCGCGCCCTTGACGGCCTCGGTGAAGTCGATCCGGACGTCGGTCTCGACGTCCTCGCCGCGTCGCGGCCTGGTCGCGGACGTCGAGGTGCCGCCGCGCCGGTTGAACAGGCCGCCGAGCAGGTCGCCGAGCCCGCCCATGCCACCGGGCTGCTGCGCGCCCTGGCGGCCGAACAGGTCGCCGACGTCGAACCCGCCGCTGCCGGTGCCGAACCCGCCGGGGAACCCGCCGCCTCCGGAGAAGAGGCGGCGGGCCTCGTCGTACTGCTTGCGCTTCGCGGTGTCCGACAGCACGCCGTACGCCTCGGACACCGCCTTGAACCGCGCCTCGGCCTTGGCGTCACCGGGGTTGGCGTCGGGGTGCAGTTCCCGCGCCAGCTTCCGGTACGCCTTCTTGATCTCGTCGGCCGAGGCGTCGGAGGTGACGCCCAGCTCGCGGTAGAAGTCCTTCTCGATCCAGTCGCGAGCGCTCAACGGACGCCGCCCCCTTTCTCAGTCCTGCTGCTGCTCTTCTGCCGGCTTCTCGACTGCCTCTTCGACCACGTCACCGTCGACCACGGGCTGCTCGGCGGCGGGCTCGTGGTCGGTCACGGCGACCAGCGCGGGCCGCAGCACGCGCTCGCCGAACCGGTAGCCGCGGCGCAGCACGGCGGTGACGGTCGGCCCGCTGACGTCCGGCGACGTGCCGTGCTGGACGGCCTCGTGGACGGACGGGTCGAACTCCTCGCCCTCGTGCCCGAACGGCTCGAGGCCGGTGCCGTGCAGCGCGCCGACCAGCTTGTCGGCCACCGCCTTGAACGCGCCGGTGAGGTCGCCGTGCGTGCCGGCCCGCTCGATGTCGTCGAGCACGCCGAGCAGCTCGCCGGCCACCTGCGCCTTGGCCGTGGTGATCACCAGTTCCCGGTCGCGCTCGACGCGCTTGCGGTAGTTGGCGTACTCCGCGGTGAGCCGCTGCAGGTCGGCGGTCCGCTCGTCCAGTTGCGCCTTCAGCTCGACGGACGGGTCGACGGCCACGGCCGGCGCCTCGTCCGCGGGCTCGGGAGCGGCGTGCTTGCCGCCGCCCTCCGTGCCCGCCTCGGGCACACCGGTCGAACCGGCCGCGTCGGCGTCCGGCGCGACCGGGGCGTCACCCTGCGACGCCTCGGCCTGCGCGTTCTCGTCGGTCTGCCGCACCTGACCCGTCTCCGGGTCGATGCGCCTGCGGTCGTGCACCACCACGTGGGGCTGTTCCTCGGGCTGCTGGGGCTGGGTCACTTCTTCTCGTCCTCGTCGACGATCTCCGCGTCCACGACGTCGTCGGCCTTCGGCGCGTCGCCGGCGGCGGCACCACCGGCGGCACCACCGGCGGCGCCCGCGGCGTCGGCCGTGGGTGCGGAGTTGGCGTACAGGGACTGGCCGATGGCCTGGGACTCCGTGGCCAGCTTCTCCACCGCGGCGCGCACCTTGGCGATGTCCTCGCCCTTGAGCGCCTCGGTGGTCTCGGCGAGGGCCGCGGTGACCTTCTCCTTGACGTCGGCCGGGAGCTTGTCCTCGTTCTCCTTGAGGACCTTCTCCGTCTGGTAGACCAGCGTCTCGGCCTGGTTGCGGACCTCGGCCTCGTCGCGGCGGCGCTTGTCCTCTTCGGCGTGCGCCTCGGCGTCCTTGATCATCTGCTCGATGTCGTCCTTCGGCAGCGCGGAGCCGCCGGTGATCGTCATCCGCTGCTCCTTGCCCGTGCCCATGTCCTTCGCGGACACGTGCACGATGCCGTTCGCGTCGATGTCGAAGGTGACCTCGATCTGCGGGACGCCGCGCGGCGCGGGCGGCAGGCCGGTCAGCTCGAACATGCCGAGCTTCTTGTTGTCCCGGGCGAACTCGCGCTCGCCCTGGAACACCTGGATCTGCACGGACGGCTGGTTGTCGTCGGCGGTGGTGAAGATCTCCGAGCGCTTGGTCGGGATCGTCGTGTTGCGCTCGATGAGCTTGGTCATCACGCCGCCCTTGGTCTCGATGCCCAGGGACAGCGGGGTGACGTCGAGCAGCAGGACGTCCTTGACCTCGCCCTTCAGCACACCGGCCTGGAGGGCGGCGCCGATCGCGACGACCTCGTCCGGGTTCACGCCCTTGTTCGGCTCACGGCCGCCGGTCAGCTCCTTGACCAGCTCGGCCACCGCGGGCATGCGGGTGGAACCACCCACGAGCACCACGTGGTCGATGTCGCCGACGCTGATGCCGGCGTCCTTGATCACGTTGTTGAACGGCGCACGGGTGCGCTCCAGCAGGTCGTTGGTGATGCGCTGGAACTCGGCCCGGGACAGCGTCTCGTCCATGAACAGCGGGTTCTTGTCCGCGTCCACCGTGATGTAGGGCAGGTTGATGGAGGCGTTGTTCGAGCTGGACAGCTCGATCTTCGCCTTCTCGGACGCCTCGCGGATCCGCTGCAACGCCATCTTGTCCTTGGTCAGGTCGATGCCGTTGGTCTGCTTGAACCGCTCGACCAGCCAGTCCATGATCCGCTGGTCCCAGTCGTCACCACCGAGGTGGTTGTCACCGGAGGTCGCCTTGACCTCGACGACGCCCTCGGCGAGCTCGAGCAGCGAGACGTCGAACGTGCCGCCACCGAGGTCGAAGACCAGGATGGTCTGCTCCTTGTCGCCCTTGTCGAGGCCGTAGGCCAGGGCGGCGGAGGTGGGCTCGTTGACGATGCGCAGCACGTTGAGGCCCGCGATCTGGCCGGCCTCCTTGGTGGCCTGGCGCTGGGCGTCCTCGAAGTAGGCGGGGACGGTGATCACCGCGTCGGTGATCTCCTCGCCCAGGTAGGCCTCGGCGTCGCGCTTGAGCTTCATCAGCACGCGCGCGCTGATCTCCTGCGGCGTGTACTTCTTGCCGTCGACGTCGTCGGTCCGCCAGTCCGTGCCGATGTGGCGCTTCACGGACCGGATCGTCCGGTCGACGTTGGTCACCGCCTGGTTCTTGGCGGGCTGACCGGTGAGCACCTCGCCGTTCTTGGCGAAGGCCACGATGGACGGTGTGGTGCGCGACCCCTCGGAGTTGGCGATCACCGTCGGCTCGCCACCCTCGAGAACCGCGACGACGGAGTTGGTCGTCCCCAGGTCGATGCCGACCGCTCGCGCCATTGGATTCCTCCTGGTAGTGCGTGTGTGAGAGCCCCGCGTTGAGCGGTACCGGCTCAAGTTTAGCCGGCGCCGATGGACTTGAGTCCACCCGGCTCAATCTTTCTGCCTGTCCAACGGACGGCGGTGTCGCGGTGTTCCCGACGAGGGGTGATCCGGGACACTCGTCCACATGGAGTCACCCGCCGACATGATGGCCGCCGTCACCGCGTCGATGCTCGCGCGCACCGGCCGCACGCTGGACGAATGGGTCGCGCTGGTCGAGGCGAGCCCGCTCGACCCGGTGGACCGGAAGGCCGTCCGGGCGTGGCTGCGGGACGTGCACGGGGTGAAGCAGAACTCGCAGTGGACGATCGCGGACGCGGCGGCGCGGCGGGCGGGGTGGGCCGAGCCGACGTTCGCCGAGCACGTCGAGTCGCAGTACACCGGGCGCAAGGCGGCGCTGCGACCGCTGTTCGACCGGATCGCGACGCTGGCGCTCGGGCTGGGCGAGGACGTGCGGGCCGAGGGGCGGGCCACCTACGTGCCGTTCGTGCGGGGGCGGCAGTTCGCGGCCGTGCAGGCGTTGGCGTCGCGGGTCGACCTGGGCCTGCGGTTCACCACCGCGCCCGACAGCGACCGGTTGACGCCTGGCGGCCCCGGCCAGGCGACGCACAAGGTGTCGCTGACCGGGGCCGACGAGGTGGACGGCGAGGTGGAGGCGTTGCTGGTGGCGGCGTACGAGCAGAACGCCTAGGCGGCGCGGACCGTCACGTCGCCGCTGCCGGCGCGCAGGTACAGCTCGGCGGCGCCGTTCGGGTCGTTCTTGACGTCGATCTTCTTGTCGCCGCTGCCGGCGTCCACGTCGATCTTGTAGGCGCCCTGCGGGACGGTGACGTCCAGGCTGCCGCTGCCCACGTCGGCGCGCAAGGAGCTGACGGTGGTCATGGCCACGTCCACGTCGCCGGAGTCGGCGTCGATGGTGACCGAGCCGCCCATGCCCGCCAGCCGGGTGCTGCCGGAGCCGACCCGGCCGACGAAGTCGCCGCCGACGGTGTTCGCGTCGAGGTCGCCCGAGTCGTTGTCGATGTTGACCGCGCCCGCGACCTCGCGGACCGTCGTGCGGCCGGAGCCGACCTCGACGTCGACGCTCGCCACGCGTTCGAGGAGGACGTCGCCGGAGTTGTTCCGGCCGGTGATCTTGACGTCCTTGGAGGGAACGGTCACCTCGTAGCTGACCGAGCACCCGCTGCCGCAGCCGTCGAGGACGAGCGTGGCGCCCTCCAGGCGGTGGGAGACGCCGCCGGGCTTGTCCGAGCCCTTCGGGTACTCGACGCGACGGCGGATCTCGGTCTCGGTCGCGCCGTCCTTGCTGCGGACGGTCACGTCACCCGAGCCGTTCTGGAGCCTCACCTCGGTCACCTGGTCGGACACCGAGTGCTTGTCGTCGAAGCCGTTCTGGACGAGCCGCACGCACGACGTGAGCGCCAGCGCCGCGGCCACCGCCACACCGACCGTCAACGCGATCCGCTTAACCACCGCTGCCCCCTCATCAGGCGTCAAGATGTCGAGATCCAAGTTAGGGGTACCGGGCCGACCGGCCCACCAGGAAGGCCCCCGACCCGATACGGGGGCTGTCCCTACCCCTCCGGTCAGCGAACCGTCAGCGCGGTGGTGTGTCCTGAGCGTTGAATTCACGCGTTCTGAACGTAGGACACGCGCGTTCTGAACGTAGGACACGCGCGTTCTGAACGTAGGACACGCGCGGGGTGAACGTAGGACTCTCGGAGGTCAGGCCAGGGATTCGACGACGGCGCGCAGGGCCGGGGCGGAGCGGGCCGGGTCGACCAGGAAGCGCTGCGAGGCGATGACGTGCGTGTCCGTCATCCGCTCCCACACCATGCCCTGCACCGGCACCTCGGTGATCACCAGCCGGAACGGCTTCACGTACCGCCCGAGCCTGCCCTCCACCCCGCGCACCACCTCGCCGATCGGCAACGCGCCCCGCGACGTCACGTACCGCTGGTCGTACTCGGCCGCGGCCGGGGCCAGCGCCAGCACCGCCGCCCGCAGCGCGGGCCGGATCTGCAACGACGCGCCGGCCGGGTCCGCGGGCGAGCCGCCCGCCAGCTCGGCCCTGGCGTGGTCGAGCACGTCGGCCCACCAGCCGAGCCATTCCTCCGCCGCGCCCGCGCGGTCGATCCCCGACGGCACCACGACCGGCACCGACGGGTCCAGCCCGGGCAGCTCGGGCACGGTCTCGACCGAGAGCGCGAGCGTGTCACGGACGAACAGCGCGGTGTTGACCGTCTGACTCGTCCCGTGCGACACCTGCCACGACTCACGACCGGCGAACCTCATGCCACCAGTGTCCCGCGTGAAGGTCATCCGCCAAGCATCAGAAGGGACACGACGGGCTCCAAATCCTCCGCCATTGGGGGGAAATCCGCGATCAACGCCTGGATCAGGAGCCCGTCGAGCCCCGCGAGGACCGCCCGGAGCGCCACCGGGTCGCGCGGACCGGCCACCTCCGCCATGAGCGAGATCCACCGCCGGGCCGCCGCGCGCAGCTCCGGCCGGCGGGCCGCCAGGAGGTACAGCTCGTACTCGGCGAGCGTGCGACCCCGGTGCGGGCCGGCGGCGTCGGCGATGAACCGCGCCACCGCCGCGGGCGTCAGGGACACCTGGCGGAAGCTCGCGGCCATCTCCTCGGCCGACCACGTGAGCGTGGCGATCAGCAACTCGTCCAGCGTCGCGTAGTAGTAGGTCGTCGACGTCGTCGGCACGCCCGCCTCACGCGCCACGGACCGGTGGCTCACCCCCGCCACGCCGTCCCGTTCGACGACCCGCAGCGTGGCCGCCAGGATCTCCCGCCGACGCCGGTCGCCGCGGACCCGCCTGCCGTCAGGCGGCGGCACCGCTGCCCACCTCGATGGCCACCACGCCGGCGATCACGAGCAGCAGCCCGACCACCATCGTGGCGTTCACCGGCTCCTTGAACACCAGCACGCCGATGCTCGCGACCGCCGCGATCCCGAAGGCGCACCAGATCGCGTACGCCACCCCGATCGGCATGCCCAGTTGCAGCACCTTGCTCAACGCGCCGAACGCCACCACGTACCCCACGATGACGACGATCGACGGGATCGGCTTGGTGAAGCCCTCGGACAGCTTGAGGAACACGGTGGCGGTGACCTCGCCGATGATCGCCACGGCCAGCGCCAGGTACACGAGCACGTCTCGCCCCCAAACAAGTTGAACAGTTGTTCCACTAGTCTACCGGCCCTATGCGATCGGCCACGTCCAAGTGGTTACCGGTGAGTAATCGGGCGTAGGCTGCCCAGCCAGGAGAACGGACGAGAAAGGCCGCCACCACAATGGGAGCCCTCCAGCTCACCCTCGGCGCCATCGGCGTCGCCGTCAGCGTGTTCGCCTGGGGTCTGTTCGTCGCCGGTGTGCTGCGGATGATCAAGATCATCCGCCTGGGCCAGCCGGACGCGACCCGCAACGGGCCGTTCGTGCCGCGCCTGCGCACGTTGGTCGTCGAGTTCGTCGCGCACACCAGGATGGCCAAGTTCCGCAAGGTCGCGCCGTGGCACTGGATGGTGATGTGGGGCTTCCTGATCGGCTCCGCGGTGCTGTTCGAGGCCTACGGCGAGATGTTCTACCCCGGCTTCCACTGGCCGATCATCGGCACGTGGTCGGTGTGGCTGCTGCTGGTGGAACTCCTCGGCATCGGCACCGTGGTCGGCGGCGTCGCGCTGGCGATCATCCGCCAGCTCAACCACCCGCGCCGCGCCGACCGGGTCTCCCGGTTCGCGGGCTCCGACTTCAAGGCCGCGTACTTCGTCGAAGCGGTCGTGATCATCGAGGGCCTCGGCATCCTCGGCGTGAAGGCGTTCAAGCAGGCCTCCGGCCTGGAGGACCCGCCGCTGTGGACGTCGTTCGTCACCGCGCCGCTGGCGCAGCTCCTGCCCGCGAGCCCCGACTGGGTCTCGATCATGGCGTTCACCAAGCTGCTGTCCGGCATGATCTGGCTGATCGTGGTGTCGAAGAACCTCACCATGGGCGTGGCGTGGCACCGGTTCAGCGCGTTCTTCAACATCTACTTCAAGCGCGAGGACGACGGCGGCGTCGCGCTCGGCGCGTTGAAGCCCATGATGAGCGGCGGCAAGGTCCTCGACCTGGAGGAAGCCGACCCCGACAAGGACGTGTTCGGCGTCGGCAAGGTCGAGGACTTCTCCTGGAAGGGCTGGCTGGACTTCAGCACCTGCACCGAGTGCGGTCGCTGCCAGTCCCAGTGCCCCGCCTGGAACACCGGCAAGCCGCTGTCGCCGAAGCTCGTGATCACGCAGCTGCGCGACCACGCGTTCGCCAAGGCGCCGTACCTGCTCGCCGGCGGCAGCAAGGACATGGCGGGCGACGAGGTCGGCCTGACCGAGGACAAGTACGAGGACTACAAGAAGCGCCTGGAGTCCATCGACGTGCTGGCGCTGGCCGAGTCCGAGCGCCCGCTGGTCGCCGGCGCGGAAGAGCTGGGCGTGATCGACCCCGAGGTGCTGTGGTCGTGCACCACGTGCGGCGCGTGCGTCGAGCAGTGCCCGGTGGACATCGAGCACGTCGACCACATCGTCGACATGCGCCGCTACCAGGTGCTGATCGAGTCGAACTTCCCGTCGGAGCTCGGCGGCATGTTCAAGAACCTGGAGAACAAGGGCAACCCGTGGGGCCAGAACGCCAAGGACCGCCTGGCGTGGGTCGACGGCCTCGACTTCGACGTGCCGGTGTTCGACGGCGAGCTGGGTGACGCCGAGTACCTGTTCTGGGTCGGCTGCGCGGGCGCGTTCGAGGACCGGGCGAAGAAGACCACGCGGGCGGTGGCCGAGCTGCTGCACACCGCGGGCGTCAAGTACACCGTGCTCGGGCCGGAGGAGACCTGCACCGGCGACCCGGCGCGGCGCGCGGGCAACGAGTTCCTGTTCCAGATGCTGGCGCAGCAGAACGTCGAGGTGCTCAACACCGTGTTCGACGGTCGCGGGCCGGGGCAGCGCAAGATCGTCGTGACGTGCGCGCACTGCTTCAACACGCTGGCCAACGAGTACCCACAGGTCGGCGGCCAGTTCGAGGTCGTGCACCACACGCAGCTGCTCAACCGGCTGGTGCGCGAGCGCAGGCTGGTGCCGGTGGCGGAGGTCGCGGAGGACGTCACCTACCACGACCCGTGCTACCTGGGCCGGCACAACAAGGTCTACGAGGCGCCGCGCGAGCTGGTCGGCGCGTCGGGGGCGACGTTGCGCGAGATGCCGCGCCACGAGGAGCGTTCCATGTGCTGCGGCGCCGGCGGCGCTCGCAT
This sequence comes from Saccharothrix sp. NRRL B-16348, assembly GCF_001280085.1. Lineage (GTDB taxonomy): Bacteria > Actinomycetota > Actinomycetes > Mycobacteriales > Pseudonocardiaceae > Actinosynnema. The sequence goes on from NZ_LGED01000001.1 coordinate 176,075, forward strand.
GTGGATGGAGGAGCGGATCGGCAAGCGCATCAACCTCGACCGCGTGGACGAGGCGCTGGGCACCGCGCCGTCGAAGATCGCGACGGGCTGCCCGTTCTGCCGCGTGATGCTGACCGACGGCGTGACGGCCCGGCAGAACGAGGGCGCGGCGGGCTCGCACGTCGAGGTCGTGGACGTGGCGCAGCTGCTGCTGACGTCCGTGCGCCGCGGCCAGGCGCTGGAGCGCGGCGACATCCCGACGGACGAGACCCCGACCGGCACCCCGTTGCCGGACGAGGACAAGGCCTCGTCGAACTAGTCGGTTGTGGACGAACGCCCCTCGGTCCTGTTCGGACCGGGGGGCGTTGTCGTGATCGGGTCTGTACAGGTCAGTCGCGGTCGGTGACGCGGTCGTACACGAGGTTCAGGACCCAGCTCGTCAGGGCGACGATGATCGCGCCCCAGAACGCGGGCCAGAAGCCGGTGACGTCGAACGGCAGGCCCAGCTCGCCCGCCAGCCAGCCGGTGAGCCAGAACAGCAGCGCGTTGACCACCAGGCCGATCAACCCCAGCGTGACCAGGTAGAACAGGCAGCCGAAGAACTTCACCAGCGGCTTGACCACCGCGTTGACCAAGCCGAAGAGCAGCGCGACGCCGATCAGCGTGCCGATCTTCGCGGGCGTCGACGCGCCCGCCTCCAGGTCGATGCCCGGGATGAGCGTGGCGACCCAGACCGCCACCGCCGTCAGCAGTACGTGCACCAAAATGCCCATGCCGCAGGCTAACGGCAGCGGTCGTCCGAACGGGTCAGGCGCGGCGACGCCCGCGTGCCGCCAAGAAGGCCAACGCGCCTCCGCCGAGCAGCAGGCCGCCGATCGCCAACAGCGGCAACGGCGCCGCCCCCGTGCTCGCCAACCCGCTGCCGCCGTCGGCCACCCGAACCACGGCCGGAGCGGTGGTCGACGTCGTGGTCGTCGGCGCGGTCGGGGAGGTGGTCGACGTGGGCGGGGACGTGGTCTGCTCGCCGGTCGTGTACTTCAGCGGCACGACCGCGTGGTTGTCCTGGAAGTTCGTCTCCCGGTGCCCGAGCGCCGAGGCGTGCCGGATGAGCAGGTGGAACCGGTCGAACGCCGGGTCGTCCAGCCGGTACTCCAGCCGCACGTCCACGGTCTCGCCGACCGCCATCGGCCCGTTCAGCCTGAACTCCTGGCCGGGCGAGATCACGGTGACCCCGTCGCCCGCCCGGATGAACTCCGGCGTCGACCCGAACACCACCATCTCCGGGTTGTCCGGCGCCTCGCCCCGGTTGGTCACCGGCACGACCAGCGTGACGACGTCACCCAACCGGTAGGCGTCCTTCGCCGGCTCCAAGCGAGGCGTGCCGGCCACGAAGTCGGCGTCCAGGTGCGTGTAGCGGACGTCCACGCGGGTCGTCTCGCCCGCGCGCACCACGATCTTCTTCTGCCGGGTCGCCGGGTCGACGTCGTGCTCGGTCGCCGGCGCGGCCAGCTTCAGCTCGGGCACGGTGTCGGCCACGACCGACCCGTCCGAGCCGATCGGCACGTCGGTGAACTCGTACTCGCCCCGCACGCCGCGCGTCGCGGGCGCGATGTCCACGATGCCGTGGATCAGCCGCACCGTCGGCCCGCCCGGCACGTCCTGCTCGTGCGTCTGCCGCACGCCGTCGCGGTTGGCGTCGTTGAACGAGAACCCGCGCACGGTCCCGCCGCGCACGCCGAAGTCGACCGTGCCGCCGCCGTTCAGGGGGTTGACCGTCGCCGCGGTCGTCGCCTCGAAGATCCCGGCGTTGCGGTTGTAGATCGCGAGCGGCACGTCCGGCAGGCCCTCGGCCAGGTAGCGGCCGTTCGCGTCGGTGCCGTACTCGCCGATGAACGCCTTGGTGGCGGCGTTGTAGACCTCCACCGGCAGGCGGTTGACCAGCGGCGGCTCGCCCGGGTCGACCACGCCGTCGGCGTCGCGGTCGAACCACACCAGGCCCGCCAGCGTGACGGTGTCCTCCTGTGCCACCGCCGGCGGGCTCGCGAGCGCCGCCACGCCCACGGCCGCGAGAAGGGCCGCGACACGGCCAGTCAGGTTGCGCACCCGGAATTCCCCCCAAGAAAGACTGTCACCTCGACGTCGCCGGGCCGTCCATGATCGTTTCATGACGGCGGTCACAGCGGGCGGACCTCGGCGGTGCGGCCTAACGTCGGCGCATGGCAGCTGAGCGGTCCAAGCGGCCGAAGGGCGGCGAGAGCACGCTCACCGTCCTGCTCGCCCTGGCGGTGAACCTCGCCATCGCGGTGATGAAGGCGATCGCCGGGGTGATCACCGGGTCGGCGGCGATGATGGCGGAGGCGGCGCACTCGGTCGCCGACACGTTCACCGAGGCCCTGTTGCTGACGGCGTTGCGCCGGTCGGCCCGGCCCGCCGACCGCAGACACCCGTTCGGGTACGGCAAGGACCGGTACTTCTGGTCGCTGCTCGCCGCCGTGTCGATCTTCGTGTCCGGCGCGGTGTTCGCGTTCTACGAGGGGTTCCGGACCGTGTTCGGCGCGCCGGAGGAGCAGGGCAGCCCGGTCGTCGGGTACGTGGTGCTGGCCATCGCGTTCGCGTTGGAGTCGGTGTCGTGGACGCAGGCGGTGCGGCAGGTGCGGCGCGGGGCGCGGGCCGAGGAGCGGTCGGTGTTCGCGTTCCTGCGGGTGTCGGACGACCCGACGGTGAAGACGGTGTTCCTGGAGGACTCGGCCGCGCTGGTCGGGCTGGTGCTCGCGTTCGGCGGGCTGGGGCTGCACCACCTCACCGGGTCGTCGGTGTGGGACGGCGTGGCGTCGTTGGCGATCGGCGTGCTGCTCGCGTTCGCCGCGTACACGTTGGCGTCGACCAACCGGGGGCTGTTGATCGGCAGGCAGGCCGACCCCGTGCTGGTGCGGGCGGTGTGGTCGCGGCTGCGGGAGGCGCCGGAGGTCGAGCAGGTGGTGGACCTGCTGACGATGGCGGTCGGCACGGACCGCGTGCTGGTGTGCGCGCGGCTCGACTTCGACGACGCGTTGGGCGCGGCCGACCTGGAGCGGGCGTGCGTGCGGATCGACGCCGAGCTGCGTGCCGCGCACGACGAGCTGGACGAGGTGTTCCTGGAGCCCGTGCCGCGGACCGACCCGGAGCTGAGGTCGCGGGTGCTGGCCAGGTACGGGGACCTGAAGCTCTAGCGCTTGGTGTCGGTGCGGTGGAAGTTCAGGTAGGCGCGGGACGGCGTCGGACCGCGTTGCCCCTGGTAGCGGGAGCCTGCCTGGGCCGAGCCGTACGGGAACTCGGCCGCGCTGCTGAGCCGGAACAGGCACAGCTGGCCGATCTTCATGCCCGGCCACAGCGTGATGGGGAGGTTGGCGACGTTCGACAGCTCGAGCGTGATGTGGCCGGAGAAGCCGGGGTCGATGAAGCCCGCCGTCGAGTGCGTGAGCAGGCCGAGGCGGCCCAGCGACGACTTGCCCTCCAGCCGGCCCGCCAGGTCGTCGGGGAGGGTGACGAGCTCGTAGGTCGAGCCGAGCACGAACTCGCCGGGGTGCAGCACGAACGGCTCGTCGTCGGCCGGCTCGACCAGCGAGGTGAGGTCGTCCTGCTGCATCGCGGGGTCGATGTGCGTGTACCGGGTGTTGTTGAAGACGCGGAAGAACCGGTCCAGTCGGACGTCGATGCTGGACGGCTGCACCATGACGTCGTCGAACGGCTCCAGCACCAACCGGCCGGACTCGACCTCTTTCCGCAGATCGCGGTCACTGAGCAGCACAGGCACAGCCTAGGTGACAGCACTGGACCACCCCGCCACCGGCTGTGTGTATGATCGGTGCCGCGGCACGCGGGTGTAGTTCATTGGTAGAACGACAGCTTCCCAAGCTGTAGAGGCGGGTTCGATTCCCGTCACCCGCTCGTAGCGCGAAGGCCCAGGTCACGTTGACCTGGGCCTTCGTCGTGCTCCAGCCAGAGCGTCACCGTCCCTTGCGTCCGCCAGAGCCGTGAGGCCGGTCCGGCGCGCCGGGATTGTCGGAGGTCGCTGCTACGTTCCCCCGCGGGCCCGGGCAGGTCGGACGAGGGGGAGAACCGTGGCAGAGGTGGCACTGCGGCCGGTTGAGGATGGCGACCTGGACGGGTTGTTCGAGCAGATGCGGGACCCCGAGTCGGTGCGGATGGCGGCCTTCACCGCGAAGGACCCCGACGACCGCGCGGCGTTCGACGCCCACATGGCGAAGCTGAGGGCGTCTCCCGACATCACGCTGCGCGCGGTGACGCTCGGGGGGCGCCTCGTGGGCAGCATCTCCAGCTTCGTCATGGAGGGTGACACCGAGATCACCTTCTGGATCGACCGCTCGGCCTGGGGTCAGGGAGTCGCCGGGCGAGCGCTGGCCCTGTTCCTGGGCACGGTCGCGGTCCGGCCGCTGCACGCCCGCGCCGCCAGTGACAACCTCGGCTCGCTCGGGGTCCTGCGGAAGGTGGGCTTCACGATCACCGGCACCGAGGTCTCCTACGCGCCCGCCAGGAACGCCGAGATCGAGGAGACCGTCCTGCGTCTCGACTAGCGGAGGCGGGTGGTCCAGTCGTCCAGGTGAGCCAGGGACGTGCGCAGGTCGGCGAGCAGTTCGAGGGCGTGGGTGTGCGACGCCGCGCGTTCGGCCGGCGTCACGGGGCGGTGGCCCAGGGCTCGCCACACCATCCACGCCGCGCCGCCCAGGTAGACGCGCAGCAGGCCCGCGAACGACGTCGGGGACGCCGGGGGTCGGCGGCCGCCGGCGGTCTCGTAGGACGTGATCACCCGGTCGAACGCGGCACGGTCCTCACCCAGTCGGCTGAAGTAGATCGCCGCACGGGTCAGTTCCCACTCCGCGTAATCCGGGCCCGCGCTGTCCCAGTCCAGCAGCAACGGGCCGGTGGGGGTCTGCAGGACGTTGTCCGGCTTCACGTCGCGGTGCGTGTCGACCGGGGTGAAGTCGTGCGCGGCCGTGGCGATGGACCGGGCCTCGGCGACGTCCGGCAGGTAGGCGCGGACGGCGGAGGTGAAGTCGTTCGGCGCCTCGTCCAGCCACTCGCGCCACTCCTCGACCGGGTGCGGCGGCCCGTCCGGTGTCACGTCGACCGCCCGGTGGTGCAGTGCCGCCAGGGTGGTGCCGACCCACTCCGACACGTCCGTTGTCAACGGCCCGCCGTCGTGCCACTCGTGCACCAGGTAGCTGCCGACCTCGTCACCGACGCGCACGTCCGCCAGCAGCGGCGCGGCCGGTTCGAGCGGGTGCACCGGGCGCGGCATGGGGAAGCCGCGTTCGCAGGCGTCCAGCTGCACCCGCGCGGCCACCAGGTAGTCGCGCAGCCACCAGTCCTCCCGCGACCTGTTCAGGCGCTTGACCGCCCACGTGCCCCGTGACGTGCGCAGACGCCACACCAGGTGCGAACGCCCGCCCGCCACCGGCGTCCACGGCTCGACCACGTCACCGAGCCCGAACGCCGCCGCCACCGCCCTCTGCCACCGCACGCCTGCGCACCCCCCTCGAAGTCAGTTGTCCGACGAACGCCACACCTGCTCGTAACGCTCCTGGTCACGCGCCGTCCGCTCCTTGCGCACCGCCGCCGCCGCGCCCGCCGGGTAGCCGTACTTCGTCATCCGGTGGTCGGTGCTCTCGATCGCGTACGACACACCGAAGTACACGCCGACCACCAGCCCCAACGACCCGCACGCGATCGCCAGCGGCAACGGGGAGCCGAGGCCCAGCACCAGCGCCAGCGTGATCGCCACCGTCAGCGGCAGCACCTGCAGGAACATCCGCGCGGTGAACCAGGCCAGCCACGTCGGCTTGGTCGCCTGCCGGAACACCCACTCCCGGTGCCGCTGGGGCAGCCGGCCGCCGAGCAGGTACCAGACCCGCAGCGGCACGGACGGCTTCACGTCCGCTCCGTCGCGGCGATCACCCTGGTCAGCACGGCGTGCAGGTCGCGCAGCTCGTCCAGCGACATGCCGAGCCGCTCCACCACCGCGGGCGGGATCGCCAACGCGCGCTCGCGCAGCGCGACGCCCTCCCCGGTCAGCGTCACGGCGAGCTGCCGCTCGTCCGCCGCGGCCCGCGACCGCGTCACGTACCCGATCGCCTCCAGCCGCTTGAGCAGCGGCGACAGCGTCGCGGGCTCCAGCGCCAGCAACCGGCTCAGCTCCTTCACCGACAGCGGCGCGCGACCCCACAACGCCAGCATCACCAGGTACTGCGGGTGGGTCAGGCCCATGGGCTCCAACAGCGGCCGGTAGACGGCGACCACGTTCCGGGACGCGATGGACAGCGCGAAGCAGACCTGCCGTTCCAGGTCCAGCGGGTCCTCGACGTTTTGTGCACTAATCATTAGCACCCACACTATGCCCGGACGGCCGGTCAGCGCACCGCGACGGTCACCACACGGCTCACCCGGGCCGCCGCGCGGCGGTGATCAGGTGCGACGACGCGCCCAGCACGGACTCCTCCTGCTCGACCTGCCGCAGCACCCACATCAGGTAGTCCAACAACTCCGGGTCGGCGAAGGCGGCGTCGAGGTCGGCGTTGGACCGCACCCACGCGACGCCCTCCAGCGCGAACGTCCCGACGGCGTCCAGCCCGGCCTCCCGCGCCTCCTCGGCCGCCTCCCCGGGCCGGTGGAAGTACGCGGAGGTGAACCAGGGCGTGTCCGCCGGCGGCAGGTGCCGCCCGGTCTCGATCGCGTGCGTGACGACGCCCCGGTACCGCGGGTCCAGCGCGAAGTCCTTGCGCAGCCCGTCGAGCAGCGACGCGAACCGCCCGATCACGGCGCCGAGCACCACACCGCCGGGCCGCACCACGCGCCACGCCTCCCGCCACGCCCGCAGCCGGTCCTCCCGCTCCGCCAGGTGGTAGAGCGGCCCGAGCAGCAGCACCACGTCGAACGGCCCGTCCACCGGCAGGTCACGGGCGTCGCCGACGACGGCGGTCACCCCGGGCAGCGCGCCGGCCACCTCCACGTGCGACGGCATCGCGTCGACGACGACCACGTCGTGCCCGTCCTCCGCCAACCAGCCCGCGTGCACGCCGGTCGCACCGCCGACGTCCAGCACCCGACTGCGCTCGCCGACGAACCGCCGCACGACGTCCTGCGTCCGCAGGAACTCCAACCGCCCGTTCCCGCCGACGCGCAGCCGGTCCTCCTCGAAGCCCTGCGCGTAGAACTCCCTGATCTCCTGGTCCATCTTTCGACCGTATGAGCAGGGGCAATCGGTTTACCGGGCTTCCAGCTCCGCCCAGCCGCCACCGCGCGCCAGCACCAGGCGCACCTCGGCGAGGTGCTCGACCACACCCGCGAGGTCGCTGTGCAGCAACGCGGCCCGGTCCACGTCGACCGGCAGCCCGTCGTCCCGCCACAGCTCCACCGGCAGGCTCAGCACGAACACCACGGAGTCGACCAGCCGCAGCACCGCCGCCGCCTGGTCACCGGTGTACGCGCCGCGGATCCCGGCGCACTCCGCCAGCACCGCGCGCAGCCCGCCGACGGCCGCCGCCGGTGTGCCGTCCCACTCGTCCGACGGCCACAGCCGTCCGCTCAGCGCGAGCCACAGCCGCCACCCGGCGGCCGACTCGGCCTCGTCCCGCGGTCGCCACCCGTCCATCACCCCACTGTGCGGGCGCACCACGGCGCCCGCACAGCGGAGATGACCCATCACACAGGGCAACGCAGCCCACAGGGCAATTTCGCGCACGGTCAGGCGCGCGTGGGCACCTTCTCGTCGTCGCTGTCGGACTGCAGCGAGTCGACCAGCGCCGACCGCTCCGCCGACGGCTCCGGCTTGATGACCAGGCCGATCAGCAGGTACAGCACCAGCGACACCAGCAGCGGCCAGGACACGATCACCGCCTGGGTGACGAACTCGACCTTGTTCTGCTGCAGCACGTACAGCACGGCCCACGTGCCGAGACCGCCGATGACCGAGCTGGTCGCCGCGGTCGGGCCGACCTTCTTGAACCACGGCAGCATGCCCAGCATCAACGGGATCGCGATCGGGCCCATCGTGGCCGCCACCAAGGCGATCACGACCTTGAGCACGAACCCCTTGGTGTCCGCCGTCAACGCGATCGTCATGCTCAGCCCGATGAACGCGAACGTGGTGATCCGCGCCAGCTGCAGCTGCGCGGGCTCGCTGAGCCGCTTCACGCCCTTCCACAGCCTGGGCAGCATGTCCCGGGTGATGACCGCGGAGATCACGTTGGCGTCCGAGGACACCATCGCCATGGTGTGCGAGAAGAAGCCGGCCAGCACCAGGCCGATCATGCCCGCGGGCAGCATGAGCTTGCCCATCTCGACGTACGCCTGCTCGGCGTTGGCCTCCATGCCCGGCACGATCAGCGGCGCGGCCCACATCGGGAAGAACAGCACCAGCGGCCACACCAGCCACAGCACGCTGGACAGCAGCGCGGACCGCTTGGCCGCGGCGCCCGACGGCGCGGCCATGTAGCGCTGCGCCAGGTTCCACATGCCGCCGTTGTACTCCAGCGTCTTGATCAGGAACAGCGCCATGAAGAAGATCAGCGTGTAGTTGCCGGACAGCGGCTCGGAGTGCGACTCGGGCAGCTTGTCCCAGATCGTCCACATGAAGTCGATGCCGCCGAAGTGCGCGGCGACCGCGACGAACATCGCGATGCCCGCCGCGCCCTGGATGATGAATTGGCCGAAGTCGGTCAGCGCGTCGGCCCACAGGCCGCCCAGCACCGAGTAGACCATCGTGACGGCGCCGACGATCGTGATGCCCAGCCAGATCGGGACGCCCGCGAAACCCTGGAGCAGCAGCGACACCGCGACCCACTTGGCCGCGATGTCCACGACCTTCAGCGCCGCGCCCGCCCACGCCATGATCTGCTGGGTCGGCACGTTGTAGCGCCGGGCCAGGTACTCCAGCGGCGACTTGACGCCGTGCTTGGAGCGCAGCCGGTTCCACGTGCCCGCCCACAGGAACGCGCCGATGCCGACACCGACACCGATCGTCAGCGCCCACCAGATGTAGACGGTCAGGCCGAGGCGGTAGGCCTCGGCGGCGAAGGCCACGAACATGACCGCGCTGTAACCGGACATGTGGTGCGAGATGCCGGACAGCCACCAGGGCATCTTGCCGCCCGCGGTGAAGAAGTCGGCGATGTTCTTGATGCGCCCGCGTGACCAGTAGCCGATCGCCACCATCACGAAGAAGTACCCACCGACGACGACCCAGTCGAGGGTTTCCATGAGGCCTCCACAAGTGTTCGGCCCACGGGTGGCAGCGCGTGTTCGAGCGGCGGCGGTGCGCGGCGTCCCACATGGGTGTGTGACGTACGTCTTACGAGGCTGTTGCGCCCGGCGGAAGGCTGCGGACGGTCATTGAGTCACATTCGTGACTGTTGTTCACATACATGACCTGTTTTGAAGTGCGCTTCTACGGAAAGTAGTTCGGGAAAACCGCGTCATGGCTGGTCCCCGAGGTGGTCGCACCCGTATGCGAACCGGTGTCAACGTGCGTCCGCTCGTGCCAGGCGGGGATCGGCGCACCTCCGCCCCAGCCCACGGGCCGGGGGTCGCTCTCGTGGACCCCGTGCCCCTGTTCCGCGAAGGACTCGCCGCCGTGGTCCGGCGCACGCCCGCCATGCACTGGCTGGGCGCCACCGGGCAACTGCACACGGCCGTGCGGCTGCACGAACGGCTGCGACCCGACGTGCTGGTGGTGGACTCCGCCCTCGACCCTCAGGGCCACCTGGCCACGCTGCTGACGGGCAACGACCCGTCCCTGGTCGTGGTCGCCCTGGTGCGCGAGCCGCACCGGACGGCGAAGTTCGTGCGCTCGGCGCTGGGCTCGGGCGTGCGCGGGATGGTGCCGCGGGAAGGCGGTGTCAACGACGTGCTGCAGGCCATCGCCCGCACGCACACCGAGCGCACGTACCTGGACCCGACGCTCGCGCCCCTGGCCGCCGGTTTCACGCCGACCGCCGAGGCCGGGACGCGCCGGTCGCTGTCCCGCCGGGAGTACGAGGTGCTGCAGCTCATCGCGGACGGCATGGAGAACCAGGCCGTCGCGAACGAGCTGTACGTCTCGGTGGAGACCGTGCGCACCCACGTGAAGAACATCCTGCGCAAGCTCCGCGCCCGCGACCGGACGCACGCCGTGTCCCTCGCCTACCAGGCCGGGCTGCTGTCCAGCGGGGCCGTCCGCCTGGCCTGACGCCGGCGGCTCAGCCGGTGGCGACCTCGCCGTCGGGAGTCAGGCCGAACTCGCGCAGGCGCTTGGCCTCCGCGGTCCGGCCCTGCTCGACCAACAGCTCGTGCAGGGGGAGCCAGGCCCACTGGTCGCCTGCGCTGATCCGTGCGCGCAGCTCGCGGTCACGACCGTGCTCTCGGAGCAACGAGTTGAGCAACGAGGACAGGCCGCCGCCCCCGGCCTCGACCTTCGACCGGAGGTAGTCCAGCGCACGGTCGACCCGACCGCCCTCGACCAGCGCTTCCACGAGGTCACTGGAGATCGTGTAGGTGGCCGCAACCTCGGCGTACCGGATCGCCGCGTCCAGGTCGCCCTGCTCCAGCGCCTGCTCGGCCATGAACCCGGAGGCCCGCTCGTCGCCCTCGTCGGCCAACGCCCGCACCACCTCCCGGTCGGCCGGGTCGCCGGACAGGGCCGCCACGTCGACCGGGTGGCCGGCTTCGCCGAACCGCTTCGCCAGCGCGACCGCCTCGGCCCGCCTCCCCCTGCCGACCAACAACTTCGCGGCTTCATGGGCCGCGCTGCCCACGCCCTCCTCGGCCAGCGCCACCAGTTCGTCGAGGTCGCCGCGACGGGCGAGCAGGTCCGCCAAGACCCAGTCGACCTCGCGGTCGCCGAGGCCGGCGAACTCGTGGAGGACTTCCAGAGCTCCTCCGACATCGCCCTTCTCCTCCAATGCCTGGGCAAGGGCGCACGCGGCGTAGAAGTAGCCCTCGTCGGTCAGCTCGCGGAGCCGGTCGAGCCGGCCCTCCTGCTTGAGCAGTTCGGCGAAAGCACCGATCTCCTCGTCGGCGCCGCGCGCCAGGAGCACCTCGTGCGTCGTGATCGCCTTGTCCGCTTCCCCGGCTTCTTCGTACAGCTCGGCCAGCTTCCGCCAACACCACGGCTTTTCCGGGTCGAAGGTCTCCAGCAGCAGCTCGCTGGCGTACTCGGGATCGCCGTACTCGATGAGGTGACCGACGGCGTACTCGTTGCCCTCCGCCGCCAAGCGGGCCACCTCGTCGAAGTCCCAGGCGTCCACGAGCATCCGGTACAGGGCGGCGTCCGGTTGGTCGGAGGCGACGAGCCGGCCGATCACGTCGGCGGCCCCGACCCGGTCGCCGGTCGTGCGGTGCAGTTCCACCAGGCTGTGCATCGCCGAGAGCAGGCCGGTCCGCGCGGCCCGGTCGAGCAGGGTGCGGGCGAACCGGTGGAGATGCCGCTCCAAGGCCGCACTACCGAGCCTGGCCGCGTCGGCGTCGTCCATGACGTGCGACGCGCACGCGTCCCAGAACACCTCCGGCGGCGCGGTCCCGCGGCGCGTCCGGTCGGCGTGCTGCAAGAGGTAGTCGGCGACCCGGTAGCCGTCGACGACACCCATCGCCTCGCCCACGGCCACCAGCGGCGCGGTGGCGCCGAGCTGGCGCTTGGTCGCGTAGTCCAGCGCCCGCCGGAACCAGTCCGCGGGCGCGGAGGCGCGCTCCGCCGGCGTGCAGTAACCGGATGCCGCCACTTCGAGGAAGTCGGCGGTGAGGGGCGAGCGCACGCCCAGCCGGGTGGCGTCGAGGGCGGCCGTCATGACGGCTCGTGCGTACGGGTGGGCGCTCTCCCACCGGTGCACGAGTTGGGGAGCCGCGGCCAGCACCTGGGTCAGACCGAAGTCCCGGGACGCCAGGGCGACGCGCAGCCGTTCGTCCTGTGGCGCGGTGGCTTCCGCACGCGAGCGCTCGGCGGTGGTGAACGCCGCGCCGACGTGCACGACCTCCGCCAGCTTGAGCACGTCCCGCTCGTTCGCGTACCGGTCCTCCAAGGACTTGCCCTGCTCGGTGTAGGCGTCGTAGTAGTCGGGCCACAGCGTCGCGACGATGATCACCTGCCTGGTGAGCAGGCCCCGCACCACCGGCGCGCTCAGGCCGTGCTCGCCGTCGAGGTGGGACTGGAGCTCGTCCAGCCAGAGGACGACCCGGTCGAGGCCGTCCAGCCCGCGCGCCGCCGCCGGCTGGACCAACGACCGGTCGGGCACGACTTCCCGGACGGCCTCGAACAGCGACCGGGTCTTGCCCACCGACGATCCGCCGACCAGCAGCACGAACCCACCGCGCTCGGCCGCGTCCGCGATCAGCACGCGCAACCGGACGTCGACGTCGCGCGGCACGTAGTGGGGCATCGAGGTGTCGGAGCCGACACTGATCGGCCGGTGCACCCCCAGCCGCACCGGGTCTGCCTCGCGGACGGGGACCGGGGTGGGGCGGGGCACGGCCTCAGGCGGGGCGCCGAGCACGAAGTCTCCGTGGACGTGGCCGACCTGGATGGCGTGACCACCGACGACGGCGTTCTCCACCCGGTTGACGTCGGGCTTGGACGGCACCGGCCAACGATAGGGGAGACGCTGGTCAGGCGCGTCTGATTCGCCACAACCCGTTGGTCGGCCTTGCCGAGGTTACTGACAGGTAATACCCTGTTGTTACCGGTCAGTAGGGGGACCGCCCCGACCAGCATGGAGTGAGCGACGAGATGGGTCACTACAAGAGCAACGTCCGGGACCTCGAGTTCAACCTGTTCGAGGTCTTCAACGTGCAGGACCACCTCGGCACGGGGCCGTTCGAGCAGTCCGACGAGGACACCGCGCGCGGCGTGCTTGCCGAGCTCAACAACCTGGCGGTCGGCCCGCTGGCGGAGTCCTTCGCCGACGCCGACCGCAACCCGCCGGTCTTCGACCCGAAGACCCACTCGGCCACGCTGCCGGAATCGTTCAAGAAGTCGTACCAGGCACTGTGGGACGGCGAGTGGTTCCGCCTGTCGCTGCCGAACGAGCTGGGCGGCTTCGGCATCCCGCCGTCGGTCCAGTGGGCGGCCTCCGAGCTGATCCTGGGCGCCAACCCGGCCGTCTACATGTACCTGGCCGGCCCGAACTTCGCCTCGGTCGTCCACCAGAACGGCACCGAGCAGCAGAAGCGCTGGGCCGAGCTGATGATCGAGCGCGGCTGGGGCGCCACCATGGTGCTGACCGAGCCGGACGCCGGCTCCGACGTGGGCGCGGGCCGCACCAAGGCCACCCTCCAGGACGACGGCACCTGGCACATCGACGGCGTGAAGCGGTTCATCACCTCCGCCGACCAAGACATGACCGAGAACATCATGCACCTGGTGCTGGCCCGTCCCGAGGGCCCCGGCATCGAGGCGAGGCCAGGCACCAAGGGCCTGTCGCTGTTCCTCGTGCCGAAGTGGCACTTCGACCCGGAGACCGGTGAGTCGACCGGCGAGCGCAACGGCGCCTTCGTCACCAACGTCGAGCACAAGATGGGCCTCAAGGTCTCGACCACGTGCGAGCTGACGTTCGGCCAGCACGGCGTCCCGGCCAAGGGCTGGCTGCTCGGCGAGGTGCACGACGGCATCGCGCAGATGTTCCAGGTCATCGAGTACGCCCGGATGATGGTCGGCACGAAGGCCATCGGCACCCTGTCGACCGGCTACCTCAACGCCCTGGCCTACGCCAAGGAGCGGGTCCAGAGCGCCGACCTGACCCGGATGACGGACAAGACCGCGCCGCGCGTCACCATCACCCACCACCCCGACGTGCGCCGCAGCCTGATGCTGCAGAAGGCGTACGCCGAGGGCCTGCGCGCGGTCTACCTGTACACCGCGACGCAGCAGGACAAGATCGCCCTGGGCGGCCCGGACAAGGAGCTGGCGGAGAAGGTCAACGACCTGCTGCTGCCGATCGTCAAGGGCGTCGGCTCGGAGCGCGCGTACGAGCAGCTGGCGCAGTCGCTGCAGACGCTCGGCGGCTCGGGCTTCCTGCAGGAGTACCCGATCGAGCAGTACATCCGCGACTCGAAGATCGACTCGCTGTACGAGGGCACCACCGCGATCCAGTCGCTGGACTTCTTCTTCCGCAAGATCATCCGGGACAAGGGCCAGGCGCTGGGCTTCCTCAACGGCGAGATCCAGGGCTTCCTGGACAACGAGGGCGGCAACGGCAGGCTGAAGGAGGAGCGGGCGCTGCTCAAGCGGGCGCTCGAAGACCTCCAGGGCATGCTCGGCGCGATGGTCGGCTTCCTGACCAGCTCCCAGGAGGACGTCCGCAACCTGTACAAGGTCGGCCAGAACACCGTGCGGCTCCTGATGACGGCGGGCGACGTGCTCGTCGGCTGGCTGCTGCTGCGCCAGGCCGACGTGGCGCTGGCCAAGCTCGACGGTCAGGTCTCTGCCAAGGACAAGGCGTTCTACGAGGGCAAGGTCGCGGTGGCGTCGTTCTTCGCGAAGTCCGTGCTGCCGGAGCTCACCGCCCGCCGCAAGATCGCCGAGGCCACCGACAACGCCCTGATGGACGTGGACGAGGCCTCGTTCTGACCCGGGCGACCACCCGGAATTGTCAGACCCTTCTGGGAGAATAAATCAAGGGTTCCCCTGGGAGGGGACGCCTGCGAGGGCTTGGGCTGACAGCGGCTGGAGGGCGGCACCCCGAACGTGTGGGTGCCGCCCTCCGGCTGTTCCGGGCACGGTCACGAGATGCCGTCGCGCCAACGCCGACGGGCGTCCTCGCTCCAGCCGCGCATGTCCTTGTGCTGGAACTTCCGCTCGTACTTCACCCGCTCCCGCCAGTGGACGAGCGACTCGTGCGCGAACTGCGAAGTCCGCTGGTTCGCGGGCGTCGGGGGCAATGAGCCCAGCAGCCCGGCGAACATGTCGCGAGCGTGCTCGGCCCGACCCGTCGCCCCGAGCCACTCGGCCAGCCGCCCCATCGTGTAATGCGTTTCGTCGTGCGTCCAGCCCAGCACGCTGGCGCGGACACCCACCAACCGCTCGTAGTGCCGGCACGCGGACGCGGGGTCCCCGGCATACCCCGTCGCCTCCGCCAGGTCTCCCAACGTGTCCAAGGTGTCCTGGTGGCCCTCGCCCTGGACCCGGACGCGCTTGCCGTACAACTCCTCGTACAGGAGGCGAGACGTGCGGAAGTCGCCGACGTGATCAGCCCAGTAGCCCAGCCGCGCCATGATGTCCAACGTGGCGAGGTGATCGTGCCCCATCACCCGTTGGTAGGCGGGCAGCATCCGGCCGTACAGCTCACGCGCGAGCCCCGGATTCCCGGCCATGCCGATCGCGCGGGCTTCGGCGGCACGGCGGGCGAGGGAGTCCGGGTCGTCGTCGTCGGCGGCCCCGTGCCCCGGGGGATCGTGCCGGGGAGGAGGGCCCAGGAAGACATCGCGCCCGGCTAGGATGGCGTAGCTGCTCTCGGAGGCGTGAGCTACCTGGTCGATCTTCTTGCCGCTGTCTGGCACGACGTCGATGGTCCCGCCGATTGAACGCGGTCGAATCGCACTATTGCGGCTTTCCACCTGAAGGTGGGAACCGCGGTCAGCCCTTGTGCGCCTTCGCGGCGGCGAAGCAGTAGGCGCCGAAGCCCAGGAAGCCGACCGCGATGATCGCCAGCGCGAAGACGCCGTACGGCTGGGCGGCCAGCGTGTGCAGCGCCTTGTCCATGCCGCCCGACTCCTCCGGGTCGGCGTTGACCGCGGCGAACGCGACCAGCACGCCGATCAGGAAGTACGCCGCGCCCTTGCCGATCCAGCCGATCCGGCCGAGCTTCTCCACCCACACCCGGCTGCCGGCGGGCAGGTCGGACATGTTCAGGTCGTCCTCGAACGACTTCTTCACGCCCTTGCGCGCCACCGCCACCCCGAGCCCCAGCACGAACAACGCCACCGCGCCCACCAGCACCTGCCCGAACGGCAGCGCCAGCACGCGTGCCGTCCACGTCTGGGACTGCTCGGTGGAGCTGCTCTGCGACGAGCCGGTCGCGTAGCCGACCGCCGCGATCCCGATCACGGTGCCGGTGATCGCACGGCCGACCGAGCCGCACCGGCGGTACAGGCGCTTGCGCTTCTTCGTCACCCACCCGTAGCCGGACGCGGCCATGGCCAGCTGCCACACCGCGAACGCGAACAGGCCGATCGCCAGCACCCACAGCAGGACCGGCCCGATCGCGGTCTGGGCCAGCGCCGAGACCGCGCCCTTCTGGTCCGTCTTCTCCCCGGTGTCACCGAGGACCACCTGCGCCGTCAACGCCGCCAGGAGCACGTGGACGAGCCCGTAGCACACCATCCCGGCGCGCCCGAGGACCTGCACGGCGGGATGTCTTCGCACCTCTTGCCCAGTGGTAGCCACGATCGGGTGATTACCCCGCCGTGACCACCACCAACCTCAGGCGCGAACCCGGGCCCGTCAGCCGCCCGGCTTCGGCGGCTCGCAGACGATCTTGAACTGCGGGTCGTACCGGACGGTGCGGCTCTCCTGGCGCGACTGGCCGGTGCGGCGGTCGACGATGGTGCGCGTGTCGGTCACCGAGAAGCCCGGCGCGCCCGCGCTCGGCTGGCAGTCCGGCTTGTCGACCTTGCGCTCCTGCGGCTGCGTGTGGTTGAACTCGGCGCTGGTCGAACCGGACACGTCGTAGTTCTTGGTGCCCCACAGCACGATCTTGATCGACGACGGGGTCCAGATCGTCTGGATCGCCACCCCGGTGTCGTCCGGGTTGGTGAACTTGATGTCGATCAGGCTGTTGCCCGCGCCGTCCATGAACACCGTGGCCTCGCGCCCCTTCGGGTACCGCGAGATCCAGTAGCTGTGCTCCTTGTGGCCCGCGTCCTTCATGCCCGCGTGGTAGGCCGCGTTGTAGAGCGTGGTGGCGAACTGCGAGATGCCGCCGCCGACCGCCTTGCCGGGCACGCCGTTCTCGATGATGCCCGCCTCGACGTAGCCCTGCGCGGTGCCGCGCGGACCGGTGTGGCCGTTGAGGCTGAACGTCTCGCCCGGCTTCACGATCGCGCCGTTGACCTTCTCGGCGACGACCCGGATGTTGGTGCCGGACGCGGCCACGAAGCCACCGGTCTGGAACTCGCCGATGACCTCCTTGATGCCCATCTTGTTCGCCTGCTCGGTGGTCACCTTCGCGGGCGTGTGCTTGTACTCGGCCTTGATCGCGCGCTCGTTGTCGCGCTTGAGCACGTCGAGCACCGTGGTCAGGGACTTCTCCCAGTCGATGCCGAGGCCGTCGACCGACTCCTTCACGACCGGCCGGCCGCCCTCGAACACGATCTGGGCGTCCTTGCCCTCCTTCTCGGTGTCCTTCAGCTGCGGACCGGCGTGCTCGACGACCTTGGCGTTGTCGACCTTCGCGGTCAGGCCGCCGTCGTCGGCCGGCTCGAACACCAGCACGGTGGCGAGCATCTCGGGCGTGAGCGTCGCGTCCTTGCCCTCGCCCTGGATGATCAGCGGCGCGGCGGTGGCGGGCTTGGCGACCTCGGCCAGCGCCTTCGCCACGCCTTCCTTGGTCGTCTTGACCGGGGTGGTGGCCACCGGCAGCTCGACCGTGCCGCCGTCGGCCCAGTTCGCGAGCAGCTGCTCCGACGCGCCGGCCACGTCCAGCTTCTGGCCCTGCTTCGGGTCGACCGCGATCGGGGTGGCGCCCTCGAAGCGGATGCCGCCCTCGGCGGGCTCGTGGTCGGTCTCGGCGCGCAGCGCCTCCAGCGCGGCGGCCAGCTTGCCCGCGTCGCTGCGCGTGTCGAAGCCGACCTCGCGGGAGGTGAAGAACGAGGTGACGCGGGTGATCGGGGACAGCGGCTGGCTGCCCGCGCGGTCCAGCGTCGCGGTCCAGTCCAGCTCCAGGCCGGCGGCCTTGGGGTCGACCGCGGTGTCGACGTCGCCCGCGCGCGCCTTCACCGGCGCGGCCAGGCGGGGGCCGATCTCGTCGCGCAGCTTCTGCTCGGCCTCGGGGTGGCTCATGCCGCCGACGTTCACACCGGCCACGGTCACGCCGCGCGGCACGTTGCCGCCCGAGACGACCAGGTCCAGCCCGTAGAGGACGACCAGCACGCCGAGCACGGCGGCGGCGATCAGGCCGCCCTTGCGCAGGCGCTTGCGGCGGGCTTCGGCCTCGTCGGCCGCGGTGTCGCCGTCCACCATCACGGGGCCGTAGACGGTGGCCTCCGGCTCGGACTCGGGCGGCGGCACCGGCGCGGAGAACACCGTGGTGGCCTCCGACGGCGACGGCCTGCCGAAGCCACCGGGCGGCGTGTTGATCATCTGGGTCCGCTCGGCGGAGGCCGGCGGGGTGAGGGCGCGCGTCGGGTCACCGGACGGCGTGATGGCCTGGGTGGCGTCCGCGCCCCTCGGCGGGTTGTGCTGCGCGTTGCGCGTCGGGTGCTGCTGCGTCACGTTGTGAGAGACGCTCGGCGGGGCCGTCGCGTTGTCGTGGCCGGCCAACGGTGGGGTCACGTTACGGACGGTGGCCGAGGGGTCCGGCTCCGTGTCCGGCTCCTCCTGCGGCCACGCGGCCTCCGGCGGCGCGCTCCCGTTGGTCCGCTCAGAGGCGGTGCGCGACGGGCGGACCGGCTCCATGGCCTTGGTCCGCTCAGCGTCGTACTCCGGTCGCTGGTTCTCCGGCACCGCTCCCCCTCTTGCCACTCGCAAGGTCCTGGGACTGCTTACCCGAACGCCGTCACACGTCGATCACGTTTCGGGTGGCTCACAGGTCTCACCGCACTGGTCACAGGTAAAGCCCGGTCCCGTGGTCCGTCCGCTCGGTCGCGGTCGCGTGCACGTCCCGTTCCCTCATGACGAGGTAGGTGCCGCCCTGCACCTCGACCTCGAACTGGTCCTCCGGGTTGAACAGCACCCGGTCGCCGACCTTGACGTGCCGGACGTTCGTGCCGACCCCGAGCACATCTCCCCAGGCCAGGCGCTTCGCCATCTGCGCGGTCGCCGGGATCACGATGCCACCGCTGCTGCGGCGTTCGCCGTCCTCCGGCGAGATCCGCACCATCACGCGGTCGTGCAGCATCTGGATCTCGAGCTTGACATCGGGCACCGGCAGAGTCTAGATGCCGTCGTCGAGGCCACCCATCATCAGGGGTAGCCGTCGCGGCCCGTCCTTTACCACGCGGATGGGCACGCCCCAGTCCTGGCGGGCCAGTTTGCACACGGGGTGCTCGACGCTCGGGTCGTCCGTGCAGCTCGCGGCCTGGGCGACGACGTGCAGGACGCCTTCGGTGAACCCCTCCGCCACGCGCAGGACGCGGACCAGGTCCGTGCCGACGCCCGCGCCCTCCTCCAGCAGCCCGGGCGGCGAGCTGGTGATCTCCAGCCGGGTGGACGGGCCGTACCGGTCGTCCAGCTTCTGGCCGGTGGGCGGGGTGAACACGACGGCGACCTCGACCTCGCCCGAGGCGATCACCGTCGGCGGCCTGCGCACCTGGTGGGCGTCGCCGCTGACCAGCTTCGCGCCGGGCGCGACCGGGCGTTCCAGGCGGTGCGCGGCGGAGGCGACGACGACCAGCTCGCCGTCGACCAGGACCGCGTCGGACGGCTCGGCGACGTCCGTCGCCAGGGTGGACACCTCGCCGGTCGACGGGTCGTAGCGGCGGACGGCGCCGTTGTAGGTGTCGGCGATGGCGACCTGGCCGCCGGGCAGCACGGTGACGCCGAGCGGGTGCTGGAGCAGCGCCTGGTCGGCCTGGCCGTCGCGGTGGCCGAAGTCGAACAGGCCCTTGCCGATGGCGGTGTGCACGGTGCGGTCGGCGTCCAGCCAGCGCAGCGCGGAGGTCTCCGAGTCGACCAGCCAGAGCCGGTCGCCGTCGGCGGCCAGGCCCGAGGTCTGGGCGAAGAACGCCTCCGCCGCCGGGCCGTCGTGCAGGCCTTCGACCGTGGTGCCGGCGAGGCGTTCGACGCGGCGTTCCCGCGGCTTGAACAGGCCGAGCGTGTGGTTGCCCGCCATCGCGATGGCCACGCCGCCCGCGGGCTCCCACCACGCGACGTCCCACGGGCTGGTGAGGTCGATCGCGTCGGCCGGGCCGTCGGTGTCGCCGTCGCGCCACTGCTCGCCGGTGCCCGCGACGGTGGTGACCTCGCCGGTGACGAGGTCGACGCCGCGCAGGAGGTGGTTGACCGTGTCGGCGACGACCGCGTGGTAGCCGACCTCGGCGGCGACGTCGTCGGGCAGCAGCGCGATGCCCGCCGGTTCGGAGAAGGTGGGTTCGAGGCCGTCGCGGCGACCGCGCTCACCGGTGCCGATGCGCCTGATCACGGTCTCGCCATCGGGTTCGAGCTCGACCAGGCCGTGGTGCGCGGAATCGCTGACCAGCAGGGTGTTGTCCCTGGTCAGGACGGCTTTCGCGGGGAAGCGGAGTTCGGTCTCGCGGGGCGGCGGCGCGACGTACGGGCCGTCGCCGCGGTGCAGGGTGCCCTTGGCCTCGTGCTCGGCGACGACCTCGGACACGATCTGGCGCAGCGCGTCCAGGTGGCCCTCGCCGGAGGCGACGTGCACGACGTAGCCCTCGGGGTCCACCAGGACGAGCGTGGGCCACGCCTTCACCGCGTAGGCCTGCCACGTGGTCAGCTCCGGGTCGTCCAGCACGGGGTGCTCCACCTCGTACCGCTCGACGGCCGCCTCGATCGCCGCGGGCTCCGCCTCGTGGACGAACTTGGGCGAGTGCACGCCGACGGTGACCAGGACGTCGGCGAACTCGGCTTCGAGCGGCCGCAGCTCGTCGAGGACGTGCAGGCAGTTGATGCAGCAGAACGTCCAGAAGTCGAGCAGCACCACCTTGCCGCGCAAGTCGGCCAGCTTGATGTCCCGCCCACCCGTGTTGAGCCACCGGCGGCCCACCAGTTCGGGGGCGCGGACACGGGCGCGGCGTCGTTGTGCGGTCGTCACGCCCCGATCCAACACGACTCGCGGACGGCCTATTTCCCGGTCCACCGATTGGGACCGGGGGTCACGTGGTCGCGGGCTCCGGGAACGTCCGGTCGTACTCCTGGTGGACGAGTTCGACCAGGAGCATGCCGAGCTGGGTGAGCTCGACCCTGGTGCCGTCCCGGACGACGAGCTCGCGTTCGACCAGGTCACCCGTGACGTCGTCCAGGCGCGCCCGCTCGGCGGCGGTCGGCTCGACCGGGAAGTCGGCCTCGTCGAAGTGGCCGCGCTTGACGCCGAAGTGCAGGTGCCTGCGGTTGCGGACGGCGCGGGTGAACGGGACGTGGGCGAACGTGGCGCCGCCGTGCTCCCCGACCGCTTCGAGGTAGTCGTCCGGGTCGCGGCGGTTGAGGTACTGCGTGTCGGCGAAGCTGGAACGGGCGCTGTTGCCGAACGCGAGCGACTGGGCGGTCGCGGCGGCGTCCACCAGGGCGCTGGGCACGTTGGCGCTGAACGTCGGCGCCGTGAACAGGTACATCGGGCCCTCCTGCCAGCCCAGCCCGGCGAAGAAGTGCCGGTACAGCAGGTGGCAGCGGAACTTCTCGGCCAGCACGGCCTCGTCGACCACCTCGCCGGAGAACGGGCCCCAGACCTCGGTGAAGCTGCGCGGGTAGACGCTCACCGAGTCGATCAGGCCCTCCTGGGCCAGCGCGTGGATGTGCCGCACGTCGGTCAGCACGTCGTCGGCGGTCTGGGTGTGCAGGCCGACCATGAAGTCCAGGCCGATGTGCTCGACGCCCGCGTCCAGGAACCGCGTGCAGACCTTCCGGATGCGGTCCGGGTCGACGTAGATCCGGCCGTTGGCCTCCAGCACCGGGCGGCTGAAGCTCTGCACGCCCGCGCTCACCCGCCGGACGTGCCCGGACTCGGCCAGGCGGTGGATGTCCTTGCGCATGGTGCGGGGGTGCAGCTCCAGCGTGACCATGCCGATGCGGTCCTGGGCGATGTGCTCGTACACCTCGTCGTAGAGGACGCGGAGGTCGTCCACCGCCATCATCGACGGTGTGCCGCCACCGAAGAACAGGTCGCCCGCGGTGGCGTCGGCGGGCAGCTCGGAAAGAAAGGTCCGCACTTCTTCCCGCAACGCGGGCAGGTATTCACCGGACCGGCTCGTGTCGGTGGAGACGAAGTAGTAGCAGAAGTGGCAGCGCTGGGCGCAGTACGGCAGGTGCAGATAGAGGAATTCGATCCGCTTCCACTCGCGGGAACGCCAGTCCGCCAGCATCCGCGTCGGCGCCGAGTCGGGCTCGGCAGGCCACCTCGGGTACACGTCGACCCAGTGCCAGTTGCGCGGGTCCGTGGTGGTGAACTCGCGGGCCAGCAGCCGTTCGACGCCGCTGTCGACGATCCAGTCGTCCGTGCGCCGCAGCAGTTCCCGGGACCATTCCGCCGAATCCGCGGCGAACCGCGATTCCGGCGGGCGGTTTATTCCACGGCGCTGGTCGAGTTTCGGGTGCTGCGTCGGCTGAGGGATCACGGACTGCTCCCGGAGGGATAGTCATTCGATCTCGGGCGGCATTTCGCGTGCAGCGTGCCGAAAATGATGAGAGCGCACCCGGGAGGTGTCCGTCAATCCGCTAGCCGGGGCGGCGGACGGTCCGGGGGCCGAGGACGGCGGCGTTCAGAGCGGTGACGCGGTGGCGGAGGCCGCGGTCGGCGGTGACGACCGTGCACGGGCGGTCCGGCGGGTTGGCGCGGACCACGTCCACGATCGCGTCGTCGCCGGAGCCGGGGGCGGACACGACGCGGACGCCAGGCACCGACTCGACGTGCCGCGCCTTGCCCTCGACCACGAGGACCACTTCCAGTGGGCCGGGGAGGTCCGGCAGGCCGTGCTCGGCCACCTCGACGAGGTCGTCGCGCAGGCGGGCGGCGGCGCCGGCGCGGTCACGCCACCAGCCGTCCGGGACGGAGCCGACGACGTTGGCCGCGTCCACGACCAAGAGCGGGCGGGTCATCGACCCATGCTCTCAGCAAACTCTCATGACACTGTCGTACCCCGATGGCACCATGGAGTGGTCCATTGGGGGACAGACATGAACACGCAGGGGGACATTGTGATGATCAGGCGCGCCCGCAGGACGACGGACGACACCTGGAACGGCTCGGCCACGGCCAAGTAGCCGGACATGGGAAACCCCGCGGTGCTGCCAGGTCGGGGGTCCGACAGCACCGCGGGGTCATCTGGAACATCGATACACGATCGAGGTCTGTTACATCCCCTATCGGGTGTGACGGGAGTCACGTTTTGATATGACGAAGCCCTGCCGCGCGGGAGGTGCGGCAGGGCTTCGTCGTTCCCCCTTCGCCAGAGCGCGGACGACGGGGCGCGCACCCGGTGTCGATCGGGTGGTCGTCACGCGCGCCGGAGGAAGGCCCTCGTCAGCGGAGGGTGGTCCCCTGAGCCTGGGCGATCGCCATCAGCTCGTGGCGCATGGCGGGGGTGGGCGCCATGTCGATCGCACGGGCGACGGCCTTGCGGTTGCGAGCCTCGACACGACGAGCGCGGAGCTTCGCAGTGAAGTTCATCGGGGGTTCATCCCTCTCAAAGGTTCTTTCTCGGTGTGTGCCTCAAGTATGCACCCTCCGGCCCGCGAAAGCACCCGATTATCCGGTGAGGTGCCGCACATGCCGACGAATCATCGGCGGCCACGCAGTAGGCCCCGGCGATTCGCCTGGCGTACACCCGTTGGACCGGATGCGCGTCGCTCAACTCTCTAGCGTGCGCGCTAGATCACCCAATGCGACCGAAGCCGGCCGACAACCGCAGGTCAACGGGTGGATCAGTCCTCGCGGCCGAGCAGGAACCGGCCGAAGTGGGGCACGGTGAACGCGATCTGCCCGCGTTCGGCCGAGTACACGAGCCCCTTCTTGATCAGGCTGTCCCGGGCCGGCGACAGCGACGACGGCTTGCGTCCCAGGTGGTCGGCCACCTGCGCGGTGTTCACGCCCGCGTCCTTGCCGTCGGTCAGCTCCGCCATCGCCCGCAGGTACTCCCGCTCAGCCGGCGTCGCCCGCTCGTACCGCGACCCGAAGAACCCGACCGCCAGCTCCGCGTCCGCCTCCGGCGCGGCCACCGACACGTCCATCGCGGTGATCGGGTCGGCCGGCGCCGCGTCCCACGCCGCCTTGCCGTAGGCCTGGATGAAGTACGGGTAGCCGCCCGAGGCGTCGAACAGCGCGTCCAGCGCCTCCGGCTCGATGCCCGCCTCCTCGCGGTCCACCGGCGCCAGCACGGCGCGGTCGGCGTCCTCCCGCGACAGCCGGTCGATCCGCACGTACCGGAACAGCCGCTCCGAGTACGACTTCGACGCCGACAGCACGGCGGGTAGGTGCGGCAGCCCGGCGCCGACCACGACCAGCGGCGCGCCCGACTGCGACAGCTCGTGGCACGCCGCGCACAGCGCCGAGATGTCGTCCGCCGGCACGTCCTGCATCTCGTCGATCAGCAGCGCGACGCCCGTGCCCACGTCCTGCGCCAGCTCCGCGACCTCGGTGAACAGCTCCACCAGGTCGATCTCGATGTCGCCGGAGTCCGCCCGGCCGACCGCCGCGGGCACGTCGATGCCCGGCTGCCACCGGTCGCGCAGCTTCGCGTCCTCGGGGTTGGCCCGCAGCGCGAACGCCTTCAGCACGCCGAGCACCGACTCCACCCGGTCCGGCGCGCGGTGCCGCACGGCCAGGTCCCGGATCGCCCGGTGCAGCGCGGCGGACAGCGGGCGGCGCAGCCCTGCTTCGGGCCGTGCCTCGATCTTCCCGGCGCCCCAGCCGCGCTTGAGCGCCATCGAGCGCAGCTCACCGAGCAGCACGGTCTTGCCCACGCCGCGCAGCCCGGTGAGCACGAGGCTGCGTTCCGGCCGGCCGCGCGCCACCCGTTCGAGCACGACCTCGAACGCGCTCAGCTCCTTGTCGCGCCCGGCCAGCTCAGGCGGCCGCTGGCCCGCGCCGGGGGCGAACGGGTTGCGCACCGGGTCCATCCTCGGACGGTATCGAGGTGTCTAGGGCCGATCCAATACTCCGGCCGTGTCGTCCGGTATTCGTGAATCTAGGCCTGAAGCTATATAGCGCTATCAAGTCGGATGAACGGTAGCGTCGTGCCATGGCTGAGGTGGTGACGAAGGGCGTCGGCAAGGTCGAGCGGACCGCCGACCGCGCCGAGGTGCACGTGAGCTTCGAGACGCTGGGTTCGACGCGCAACGAGGCGGTGGAGCGGCTGACCGCGCGGATCGCCGGCGTGGAGCCCGCGCTGGGCCTGCCGGGCGTCGAGGTGCGGTCGCGGCAGCTCAACGTGCACGACAACTGGGACGGCAAGCGCCGTTCCGGCAGCCGTGCCACGCAGAACTACGTGGTGCGGATCGACGACGTCGCCGGGCTCGACGGTCTGCTCGGCGCGCTCGTGACCGCCGAGCCGACGTGGCTGAACGGGCCGACGTGGCAGCTCAAGGACGACGTGGACGCCGTCCGCGAGGCGCAGCGGGAGGCCGTGCGCGACGCGCGCCGACGCGCCGAGGGCTATGCCGAAGCCCTCGGCGCGCGGCTGGGACCGTTGCACCGGCTGACCGACGGCGACGCCGAGGCGTGGGCCGCCGAGTCGCACCGGATGATGGCGGCCGGGTACGGCGGCGCGCCGGGCGTGCCGCCGCAGATGGACCAGCTCAACCTGGAGGCGCAGCAGATCGTGGTCACGGTCCGCTGCACGGCCGCGTGGACGCTCCTCGACTGACGCCCCGGCGCGTTCTGAGCGTTGAACTCACGTGTTCTGGACGTAGGACACGCGCGTTCTGGACGTAGGACACGCGAGGTCAGCTGCTCGATTTCGGTTCGGCCAGTTCGACGGCGACCGAGCGGTTGCGGGCGGCGGCGTCGGGGATCAGGTCCCCGGCGCGGTCGAGGTCGACGGCCAGCGGCGAGGTGAAGCCCGCGCCGATCACCTCGGTGAACGCCGCCCGGCTCACGCCCAGCTCCACCAGCGTCGACACCACCCGCTGGCCACGCCGCCGGGTCAGGTCGACCGCCGCCTCCTCCGACGCCGAGGTGGCCGTGCGGGCGATGACCCGCGCGGTGGTGCGGCCGTCGAACTTCTTCGCCACCTCGGCCAGCGCTTCCCGCGCGCCCGGTGCGAGCTCGTCGCTCCCGGCCTTGAACAGCACCGAGTTCGGCAGGTGCACCAACGCGTCCTGGTGCACGACCTGGCCGATGTCCACGATCGGCACGTCGGCCCGGCCGATCGACGCGCCACCGGGCACCGGCTCGGTGTCGTGCGTGCAGCTCTTCGCGCCGAACTTCGCGCAGATCCCGAGCCACAGCTGGACCAGCGCCTCGCGCGCGCCCGGCGGCAGCTGCGGCTGGTCGCCCACCACCTGGCCAAGCCCGGAGAAGATCACGTCCTTGTCGGTCAACTCGGGCAGGGCGTCGTCCGGCACCGACGCCACCACGGCGGCGACGTCGACGTCCAGCCCGAGCCGCGTCAGGTCGAGCGGATCGGTGGTCTGCAACCCGCTGCTCTGCAGCACGAGGACCGCCGGACCCGCCGCCGAGGCCATGTCCGCCAGCACGGACATCGGGTCGAGGTCGGTGCTGGTGCCGCCGAGTTGGCTGAGCTGACCGGCCAGCCGGGTCATGTTCTGCTCGAAGCCGAGCTCGCGCAGCGCCGCGTCGCTCTCGATGTCGTTGCCGTCTCGAATGGTGAAGTCCTCGTCCGAGTACGCGCTGCCGGAACGCTCACCCTGCCGGTACACGACGACCCTGGTCGCGCCCCCGTCGACCGCCTCCGCCAGCCGGTCGACGACGGTCCTGGTGAGTTCGACCCGGGGCTCGTTGGCCGACGCGGTCACCCCGATGCGCACGGTGGTGGCTTCGCGGGGCGTCTCCCCGCAGGCAGCACAAGACGCCGCCACCAGCACGACTGCGGCGAAGAGCCGTGAGTGGTTCATGCATTGGAAACGGAATGAGAACGCGTTGTGTTACCAATAACACCCGTTCGGCCTAATTTCGGCCCTATCGCTCCACGATCGCCGTAACACCCTGGCCACCCGCCGCGCAGATCGAGATCAGCGCGCGACCCGAGCCGCGCTCGGCCAGGAGCTTCGCCGCCGTGGCCACGATCCGCGCGCCGGTGGCGGCGAACGGGTGCCCGGCGGCCAGCGACGAGCCGGCGACGTTGAGCTTCGACCGGTCGATCGGGCCGAGCGGCGCGTCCAGCCCGAGCCTGCCCTTGGCGAAGTCCGCGTCCTCCCACGCCTTCAACGTCGCCAGCACCTGCGACGCGAACGCCTCGTGGATCTCGTAGAAGTCGAAGTCCGGCAACGCCAGCCCGGCCCTCGCCAGCATCCGCGGCACCGCGTACGCGGGCGCCATCAGCAGGCCCTCGCCGCCGTGCACGTAGTCGACCGCCGCCGTCTCGGTGAACGTCAGGTAGGCCTGCACGGGCAGGTTCCGCGCCGCCGCCCACTCCTCCGACGCCAGCAGCACGGTCGACGCGCCGTCGCTGAGCGGCGTGGAGTTGCCCGCCGTCATGGTCGCGCCCTCACCGCGGCCGAACACCGGCTTGAGCTTCGCCAGCTTCTCCGCCGACGAGTCCGGCCGCAGGTTCTGGTCCCTGGTCAGGCCCAGGTACGGCGTGACCAGGTCGTCGAAGAACCCGCGGTCGTACGCGGCGGCGAGGTTGCGGTGGCTGGCGGCGGCCAGCTCGTCCTGGTCCTCGCGCGCGATGCCCCACTCGCGCGCGGTGATCGCGGCGTGCTCGCCCATCGACAGGCCGGTGCGCGGCTCGCCGTTGCGCGGCACGTCCGGCACCACGTGCTTGGGCCGCAGCTTCAGCGCCGCCTTGAGCTTCGCGCCCGCGCTCCGGGCCCGGTTGAACTCCAGCAGCACGCCGCGCAGGTCCTCGTTCACGCCGATCGGCGCGTCGCTGGTGGTGTCGACGCCGCCGGCCACGCCGACCTCGATCTGCCCGAGCGCGACCTTGTTCGCGACCGCGATCACGGCCTGCAAGCCGGTGCCGCACGCCTGCTGCACGTCGTAGCCGGGCGTCTCGGCGGACAGCCTGCTGCCCAGCACGGCCTCGCGCACCAGGTTGAAGTCGCGGCTGTGCTTGAGCACCGCGCCCGCGACCACCTCGCCGAGCCGTTCGCCCTGCAGGCCGAACCGGCTGACCAGGCCGTCCAGGGTGGCGGTGAGCATGTCCTGGTTCGACGCGGTGGCGTAGGGGCCGTTCGACCGGGCGAACGGGATGCGGTTGCCGCCGAGGATCGCTACTCGGGCCATGTCGACCTCCAGGTGGTGGACGGGCACCCGGGACAGGTGCCCGTCGGGCGGGTAGCCGGTGGGCGGGACGAGGCAATGTTACCTACTCATCAGTAGACTTACTAGCGAGTAGGGAGTGTGATGTCCGCATGGATCGTTACCAGTCGTTCGCCAGGTCCGGCCTCGGGCGGTTCGTCGTCGGCAAGCTCGGTCTGCCCAACCCTCACCCGTTGCGCCGCCACTCGCCCGACGAGCCACCGCTGAACGGGCCCGTGCTGATCGGTGGCGGCGGGCGGCTGGTTGACGCCGTCAGCGCGGTCGTGAAGTCCATGGGCCTCGACCTGGCGTCCGGCCACGACGGCGCCGCGCGCGACGAGCGGTACGGCGCGCTGGTGTTCGACGCGTCCGGCATCGACTCGGTCGAGCGGCTGCGCGAGCTGCACGAGTTCTTCCAGCCGGTGATCCGGTCCCTCGGGCCGTGCGGCCGGGTGGTCGTCTTCGGCACGCCGCCCGAGCAGGCCGAGTCGCAGATCGCGCAGCGCGCGCTGGAAGGTTTCACGCGCAGCGTCGGCAAGGAGCTCAAGCGCGGCGGCACGGCCCAGCTGGTGTACGTCGAACCTGGCGGCGAGGGCGCGATCGAGTCGACCGTGCGGTTCCTGCTGTCGGGACGGTCGGCGTACGTGTCCGGGCAGGTGGTGCGGATCGGGTCGGCCGACGTCGAGGCGCCCGCGGATTGGGACCGGCCGTTGGCCGGGAAGGTCGCGCTGGTCACGGGCGCGGCACGCGGCATCGGCGCGGCGATCGCCGAGGTGCTGGGGCGTGACGGCGCGACCGCGGTGTGCCTGGACGTGCCGGCGCAGGGCGACGAGCTGTCCGCGGTGGCCAACCGGGTCGGCGGCACCGCGCTGCAGCTCGACATCACCGCGCCGGACGCGCCCGCGCGGATCGTCGAGCACCTCGTCCAGCGGCACGGCGGCGTGGACGTCGTCGTGCACAACGCGGGCATCACGCGTGACCGCACGCTCGGGCGGATGGACGCGGGCCGGTGGGACGCGGTGGTCGCGGTGAACCTGGCGTCGCAGGAACGGGTCAACGAGGCGCTGCTCGCCGCCGACGCGCTGCGGCCGAACGGGCGGGTCGTCGGCGTGTCGTCCATCGCGGGCATCGCCGGGAACGTCGGCCAGACCAACTACGCCACCACCAAGGCGGGCGTGATCGGCATGGTCGACTCGCTGTCGCGGCGGGTCGCGGGCCGGGCCACGGTGAACGCGGTCGCGCCCGGCTTCATCGAGACGAAGATGACGGCCGCGGTGCCGCTGGTCATCCGCGAGGCGGGCCGGCGGATGAACAGCCTGGCGCAGGGCGGCCTGCCGGTGGACGTCGCCGAGGCGATCGCGTGGTTCGCGCACCCGGCGTCGGCCGGCGTGAACGGCAACGTCGTGCGCGTGTGCGGGCAGAGCCTGCTGGGGGCGTGATGGCGAACCTGACCCTGCTCTACGCCAAGGCCGCGCTGACCGGGTTCACCCGGCGCGGCACCGCGCTGCCGCAGTCCTCTTCGGACGCCGAGGTGACCGTCGACCCCGAGCACTTGGCCCGGTACAACAAGGTGTGCGGCTTCGGCGTGCGCGACGAGCTGCCGATCACGTACCCGCACGTGCTCGGGTTCGCGTCGCAGATCCGGCTGATGACCGGGCCCGGCTTCCCGTTCCCGCTGCCCGGCCTGGTGCACGTGGCCAACCGGATCCGGCAGCACCGGCCGTTGCGGGTGTCCGAGCCGCTGTCGCTGCACGTGGCGTTGGCGGACCTGCGGCCGCACGAGCGCGGGCGGCAGTTCGACGTGGTGACCACGGTGTCGGTGGACGGCGAAGAGGTGTGGGCCGACGTGTCGACTTACCTGCGACGGGAGGGTGGTGCCTCGAAGGAGCAGGCGCCGCGAGCCGAACCGCCCGCTCCCACGGCCCGGTGGCGGCTACCACGCGACCTCGGCCGGCGGTACGCGGACGCGTCGGGCGACCGCAACCCGATCCACCTGCACCCGTTGGCCGCCAAGGCGTTCGGCTTCCCCCGGGCCATCGCGCACGGCATGTGGTCGAAGGCGCGCTGCGTGGCCGCGTTCGAAGGACGGCTGCCCGACGCGTACGAGGTCGACGTGCGGTTCAAGGCGCCGATCCTGCTGCCGGGCGAGGTCGGCTTCTCGTCCGCGCCCACCGGTGACGGGTGGCGGTTCGCGCTGTGGTCGAGCCGGCCGCACCTGGAGGGCGTGATCAGCGGCTGACGTTGGCGGCCAACGTGCGCAGGAGGGCGCGCAGCCGTGCGGTGTCCTCCTCGCCCAGGTTCATCGCGTCGCCCATCGCGGGCGGCACGTCCTTGGCGCGTTCACGCAGCTCGTCGCCCGCCTCGGTGAGCACCAGCCGGACCGAGCGCTCGTCGTCGGGTCGGCGTTCGCGGCGGATCAGGCCCGCCGCCTCCAGCCGCTTGAGCAGCGGGGAGAGCGTGCCGTAGTCGAGCTGGAGCGCGGCGGCGACGTCCTTGACCGGGACCGGGCCGCGTTCCCACAGCACCAGCAGCACCAGGTACTGCGGGTAGGTCAGGCCGAGGTCGTCCAGCAGCGGCCGGTACCGCGCGGTGACGGCCCGCGAAGCCGCGTAGAGCGCGAAGCAGAGCTGGTCGTCCAGCTCCAGGCTGAAGTCCCGCATGTCCGTCGTCCCTCCACTTGTGATCGAGACCACGATACACCTGCACCCATTTAGATTGTGCACAATGTAATCGCGGGCTATGTTTCGTGCTGTCAGGTTCGACCGCACGACACCGAGGAGCCCGAGATGACCGTCCTGGAACCGGCCGCCGCCGAGTTCGCCGCCGCGACCGCCACCCCGCCGTACCTGTTCGACCTCGGCCCGGTCGAGGGCAGGCAGGCGGTGGACGGCGTGCAGGCGGGCGACGTGTTCAAGCCCGAGGTCGACGAGGAGTGGGTGACCGTCGGCGAGGTGCCCGTCCGGATCGTCCGGCCCGCGGGCGCGACCGGCACGCTGCCCGTCGTGCTCTACGTCCACGGCGCGGGCTGGGTGTTCGGCAACGCGAAGACGCACGACCGGCTGGTGCGCGAGCTGGCCGTCGGCGCGGGCGCGGCCGTGGTGTTCCCCGACTACAGCCTCTCGCCCGAGGCGCGGTACCCCGTGGCGCTGGAGGAGAGCTACGCCGTGGCGCGGTGGATCGTCGCCGAGGGCGCCGCGCGCGGGCTCGACGCGTCGCGCCTGGCCGTGGCGGGCGACTCGGTCGGCGGGAACATGTCGGCGGCGCTGACGCTGCTGGCCAAGGAGCGCGGCGACGTGGCGTTCACGCAGCAGGTGCTGTTCTACCCGGTGACGGACGCGTCGTTCGACACGGCGTCGTACCACGAGTTCGCCGAGGGCTACTTCCTGCGGCGGGACGCGATGCAGTGGTTCTGGGACCAGTACACGACGTCCGAGGCGCAGCGCGCGGAGATCACCGCGTCACCGCTGCGGGCGACGGTGGAGCAGCTCACCGGCCTGCCGCCGGCGTTGGTGATCACCGCCGAGGCCGACGTGCTGCGCGACGAGGGCGAGGCGTACGCGAACAAGCTGCGCGAGGCGGGCGTGCCGGTGACCGCGGTGCGCTACCAGGGCGTGATCCACGACTTCGTGATGCTCAACGCGCTGCGCGAGACCCACGCCGCCGAAGCCGCGATCAGCCAGGCGGTGGCCGTGCTCAAGGCCGCGTTGGCCTAGCGCCCACCCTCGAAGCCGGCGTGCGGGCACACCGGCTTCGAGGACCGGACCCGGTCAGTGGAGGCGGCGCACGGCCCAGGCGCCGAGGCCGAGCACCGCCGCGGCGGCCACGACGAAGATGCCCGCCTCGACGAACTGGAACGCCCAGAACCGCTCCGCCGGGTGGAAGTCGGCGAACTGGCCGGTGATGCCCTGCTCGGCCATGCACTCCTGGTACGACCTCACCCCGCAGCCGCTGCCGGAGAACTCCACCGCACGGCCCTGCGCGTCCAGGTAGCCGACCTCCACGCGCCACGAGCCCGACTCCGTCGCGGCCGACGCCGTGTGCTCCGGCGTCGCGTACCGCGGGCGGGCCCCGTTCGACACCACGATCAGCAGGGCCAGGTAGCCGCCGATGGTGATCGCCATGGCGCCCAACGTGCTGCGCACCAGGAGCCCTGCGGTCGCGCCGATCGCGAAGGCGAGCGCGGTGTAGGCGCCCAGCACGACGCCCTGGCTCTCGAACATCGGCGTCTGGAGCCGACTCGACATGACGATGTGCAACGGGCCGAGCGCCTGCGCGTTGAGCAGGCCGAGCAGGGTCATCGCGGCGGTCACCGGGAGTCCTGCGACGAGCGCCTTCGTCGCCCACCACCGGGTCCGGCCGACCGACTGGGTCAGCCCGAAGACGTGCGTGCCCTGCTCCAGCTCCCGCGCGAACACCGGCGCGCCGGCGAACATGCCCAGCAGCAGCGGGAGGGCGAGCAGCAGCATCGGCAGGTAGCCGACGAGGTCGCCGTACCGCTCGCTGAGCACGTTCGGGTCCGCCGGCAGCACGGACGACACGTCGACCCACAGCGCCGCCATGCCGGCCGCCACGACCGCGACCAGCGCCAACGAGATCAGGGTCAGCAACCGCTGCTGCCGCCACGCCACCCACGTCATGCCGCCACCCGCCGCTCCGCCGCCGCGCGACCCGCCCGCAGGTAGCCGAGCGTCAACTCCTCCAGGGTGGGTTCGACCACCTCCACGTCCGGCGGGTCGGCCAGGCCGCGCACCAGCACGGTCGACTGGCGCCCGGTGTCGCGCCGCTCCACCACCACGTCCGGCGGCACGTCCAGCGAGCGCGGCCCGATCAGCAACCGGTGCTCCGCCAGCAGGTCCTCCACGTCACCGGCCAACCGCACCCGCCCCTCCGAGAGCAGCAGCAGGTGGTCGCAGATCCCGTCCAGGTCGGCGATGACGTGCGAGGACAGCACGACCGTCATCCCCGCTTCGGCGACCTCGCCCAGCAGCGCACCCATGACCTCCTCGCGCGCCAGGGGGTCCAGGTCCGCCAGCGGCTCGTCCAGCAGCAGGACCTCCGGCCTGCGGCCCAGCGCGACGGCCAGCGCGACCCGCGTCCGCTGCCCGCCGGACAGCGTCCGGACCTTCGCCGTCAGCGGCACCCGCGCCTCGTCGACCAGCCGGCGCGCGTGGTCGTCGTCCCAGTCCGGGTTCAGCGTGCGGCCCGCGTGCAGCATCTCCGCCACGGTGAACCCCTGGTACAGCGGTTTGCCCTGCGCCAGGAACCCCGGCCGGCCCAGCACCTCGACCTCGCCCTCGGTCTGGCGCAGCAGCCCGGTCGCCAGCGACATCAGCGTCGACTTGCCGGCGCCGTTCGGCCCGACCAACGCCGCGATCCGCCCCGCCGGCAGCGTGAACGTGCAGTCCTTCAGCGCCCAGCCCCGCCGGTAGCGCTTGCCCAACCCGGCCGCGGCGAGCGCGGCCGACCCCTCGTCCATGGTGACTTCCTCACGTCCGGTAGTGCTCGTCCAGCACGGCTTTCACCAGTGCTTCCACGTCTTCGCGCTCCAGCCCGGCCGCCTCGGCCCCCGCCAGCCACGCGGCCAGCCCGTCGCGCAGGGGCCCGTCGTCGCCGGTACCCGCCCTGCCCAGCGTCCGGACCACGAACGTCCCCAGCCCCCGCCTGCCTTCGACGAGTCCCTCCCGTTCGAGCTCCCGGTACGCCTTGAGCACCGTGTTGGGGTTCATGGCGGTCGCCGTCATGACCTCCTTGGCCGTCGGCAGCCGATCTCCGGGCCGGAGCAGCCCCAGCCGCAGCGCCTGCTTCGTCTGGTTCACCAGCTGCAGGTAGGCGGCGACCCCGGAACGGCGGTCGATCCGGAACTCGATCACCCAGCACCCTTTCACTACTCAATTAGTGAAAGCATGATGCACGAAGGCCACGGTCGGCACAAGCGGTGGCTGACGCGCGGCGAACCCGCCGCGGGCATGACTGCAACCGCACACCGTGCCCTCAGGGCCGGGGTGCGGGAGTGAATCACGACCCGGTGCTAGACGCCTTCTTTGCCCTCGGAGGCGTGCTCGGACCGGCGCGACGGCGGGTGCCACACGTCGCCCGCCACCAGGTCCCCGAAACCCATCCACACCAGGTTCATGAGCCGGGCGGCGACGACGCCCGCCGGCTCCTCGGGGTTGTCGAGCCACCAGTCGGCCAGCGACTCGCCCGCCCCGACCAGTGCGGCGGCCAGCGACTCGGCCTCCTTGTCACCCGCCCGCGGCACGTTGGTGAAGTCGGACGAGTGCACCAGCAGCGCCGCCACCAGGCTGATCGCCCGGCCGCGCATGTCGGCCAGCTCCTCGGCGAACGGACCGCCCTGCGAGGACGCCTGCCGGTGCAGGACCTGCCAGCTCGCGCGGTTCTCGCCGACGAACCCGAAGAACGCCCGCAGACCGCTCCACAGCTGGACGTCCGGCGGCTCCTCGGCCTCGACGCCGTTCGCGATCGCCTCCATCATCCGGGTCGCCTCACGGCGGATGCAGGTGGCGAACAGCTCCTCCTTGGAGCCGAGGTAGGCGTACAGCATCGGTTTGGAGATGCCCGCGACCTCGGAGATCTCGTCCATCGACGCGGCGTGGAAGCCCAAGCGCGAGAAGACGTCGACCGCGGCGTCCATGATCTGCCGCTCGCGCACCGCGCGTGGCAGTCTCTTGGCCCGACCCGAGCGAACCGGTTGCTCTGCGTGCATCGCACCCCCTGGATGGCTGGGACAAGATTACTCTGAGCCCCTTGCCGCCTTACCTACTCGCCAGTAGGCTTACCTGTCAGTAGGTAGCGGAGGTGCCACATGACCATCGACCTCACCACCGAGGCGATCGCGAAGCTCAGCCCGGCGGAGCTGATCTCAACGCTCAAGCAGGTCGACCCGGGCGACCCGGCGCTCAAGGACGTCGACATCGACGTCATCGCGCGCGGCATCGACCCGAAGAAGCTCGGCCGGGACGAGTTCGCCGACCTCCTCGACGCGTTGGGCGCGCTGGCCGACGGCGGCGCCGACCTCGACCTGGCCAAGATGGACCCGCAGAACTTCGCGCGGATCATCTCGCGCGCGTCCAAGGACCAGATCGAGTCCGTGACGTCGAGGCCCGGCCTGCGCGAACGCGTGCTGGACGAGGTGTTCCGCCGCATGGAGGTCCACTTCCGCAGCGAACGCGCCGGCGCCACGCGTGCCGTCGTGCACTTCCGGCTGACCGGCGGGTTCGACGGCGACGACGTGTACGAGGCGATCATCGAGAACGCCGAGTG
This sequence comes from Saccharothrix sp. NRRL B-16348, assembly GCF_001280085.1. GTDB lineage: Bacteria > Actinomycetota > Actinomycetes > Mycobacteriales > Pseudonocardiaceae > Actinosynnema. The sequence continues at coordinate 211,603 of NZ_LGED01000001.1, forward strand.
CACGATCAACAAAGAAGAGACGCGTGACCCCAGGGCCACGGTGACGTTGGGACCAGTGGAGTTCCTGAAGCTCGCGACCGGCAACGCGTCCGCCCCGGTGCTGTTCATGACCGGCAAGCTGAAGGTCAAGGGCGACTTGGGCTTCGCGGCGGGGTTCATGAGCTTGTTCAACATTCCGAAGGCGTGAGGGGACCATGGGCGGTTTTTCGCTGGAGCTCAACGAAGACCAGGTTGACCTGCGCGAGTGGGTGCACGGCTTCGCGAAGGACGTGATCCGGCCCGCGGCGGCGGAGTGGGACGAGCGCGAGGAGACGCCGTGGCCGGTGATCCAGGAGGCGGCGAAGATCGGCCTGTACGGGTTCGAGTCGCTGGCCACCTGGTTCGCCGACCCCATCGGCCTGTCGCTGCCGATCGCGACCGAGGAGCTGTTCTGGGGTGACGCCGGCATCGCGTTGGCGTTGATGGGCACCGGGTTGGCGGCGGCGGGGATCTTCGCGTCCGGCTCGCCCGAGCAGCTGGCCGAGTGGGTGCCCGAGTGCTTCGGCACGGAGGACGACCCGAAGCTGGCGGCGTTCTGCGCGTCCGAACCGCAGGCCGGCTCCGACGTCGCGGGCTACCGGACGCGGGCGGTGTACGACGAGGCCACTGACGAGTGGGTGCTCAACGGGCAGAAGGCGTGGGCGACGAACGGCGGCATCGCCAACGTCCACGTGGTGACGGCGGTCGTGGACTCCTCTCTGGGCGTCCGGGGCCAGGCGGGCTTCGTCGTGCCGCCGGGTACGCGCGGGCTGTCGTCGCCGGGGAAGATCCGCAAGCACGGGATGCGGGCGTCGCACACGGCGGACGTGTTCCTGGACGACGTGCGCGTCCCCGGCCGGTGCCTGTTGGGCGGCAAGGAGAAGCTGGACGCCCGGCTGGCCCGCGCCCGTGAGGGGCAGAAGGCCGGCGGGCAGGCGGCGATGGCCACGTTCGAAACCACCCGCCCGACCGTGGGCGCGATGGCGGTGGGCGTCGCGCGTGCGGCTTACGAGTACTCGCTGGAGTACGCGAAGGACCGCTCGGCGTTCGGCCGCAAGATCATCGAGAACCAGTCCATCGCGTTCGACCTGGCGAACATGAAGATGGAGATCGACGCCGCCCGACTGCTGGTGTGGCGGGCGGCGTGGATGGGCCGCAACAACGTCCCGTTCACGGCGGGCGAGGGTTCGATGTCGAAGCTCAAGGCGGGCGAGGTCTCGGTGTGGGCGACGGAACGTGCGATCCACATTTTGGGTGGGGCGGGGTACACGCGGGAGCACCCGGTGGAGCGCATGCACCGTGACGCCAAGATCTTCACCATCTTCGAGGGGACGTCGGAGATCCAGCGGTTGGTGGTGGCCAGGGCCATTTCGGGGATGTACATCAAGTGAGGTGACGTCCCGGGTTCGCCTGGGTCCAGGGCGGGGTCTTCGGGACGCGGGAGACCCCGCCCCTGTGCTTCCGACGGCCGAGGTCGGAGTGTTGGGGTGGCCCGGTCTGCGCAAGCCGCAGCAGGTCCACTTGGAGGTCGGGGTGGAGGACCTCGGCGTGGCCAAGGCCGAGGTCCGCCGGTTCGGCGGGACGTTGTTGGGCGAGGCCAACGACGTCTGGTGGGTGTTCGACGGTCCCGCCGGACACCCGTTCTGCCTCGTCAGCGACTTGCTTCGACCAGCCACGCCCGTTCGGCGGTGGTGTCGGGGATCTGCGTCTCCCAGCCGTTGATCTTGGCGATCAGCTGCCAGTAGCGCTCGGCCCTCGGGTCGCCGAACTCCTCCAACCGGCGGGACAGTTCGGGGCCCGCCGGGACGTCCAGCGCGGACGCCCACTTGTCGTTGATCCTGACCACGATCGCCGACGCCTCCGGCGAACGTGGGTCGATGGCCGCGTCCAGCGCCTCGCGCGCCTGCGTGATCGCGTACTGGAACGCCTCCAGTTGCGCGGGTGAGCTCGGTGCCATGTCGGCGCCTTCGGCCCGCATCTCCTGGTGCCGCTGCGACATCCGCCGGATCGACGCCCGGAAGTCCGGGTCGCGCACCAGGTTCACCAGTTCGATCCACGCCTCCAGCTGCTCCGGCGACGGGTCGTCCGGCAGGTCGACCCGGACCGACCTCATGCGCGCCACGAACTCGGGTTCCATGTCGAACCCGCCGAACACCTCGTCGAAGAAGTCGTCCAGGATCGCCTGCCGCTCCTGCTCCGACAGCCGCGCGAACTCGTGCACCATCTCCACCTCCCCGTTCCGTGCCACGACCCGCAGCACGGCCCGGCGCAACCGGAGCGTGCGCATCTGCGCGTCGATGGCTTCCGCGTGCGTCCGCGCCACCTCGGCGACGGACACCTCCCGCGCCAGCACCCGTTGCGCCGTGGGCAGGTCGACGCCCAGTTCGCGCAGGGTCCGCACGAGCTTCAGCCGCGCCAGCCCGTCGACGTCGTAGGTGCGGAACCCGCCCGCCGTGCGCCCCGCCACGGGGATCACACCGCTGTCGGAGTAGAACCGGATCGTCCGCGTGGACAGCCCGGTCAACCGCGCCAGTTCGCCGATCGAGTAGTGCGTCACGGGGACCACCCTGAACTCTCCAGTCACTGGAACTTCAACCGATTAACGCCATCGTCGGGCACGATTGCTCGCTGTGCCGCCGGAGTTGACCGCCTACCTGCCCGCCATCGCGGCGTTCGCCGCCCTCGTGCTGCTGTGGTGGTTGGTCAAACGCTCTCCCCGACCGACACGGGTGCCGCACGCGGGCGCGCGGGGCTCGATGGCCGGGGCGGTGGTGAGGTGGTTGCTCGCGGCGGTCGTGCTGGCGGGCGCCACGGGGACCGGTCTCTACCTGCTGCTCGGCCGGCCGAAGCTGCCGGACACCGCCGCGTTCACCACCGCCGAGCTGCTCGACCTGCTCAAGATCGGGTTGGCGGTGGTCGGCGGGCTGGGCGCGGTGGTCGCGCTCGCGGTCGCCTACCGCAAGCAACTGGTGTCCGAGGCGGCGCACGTGATCGCGACGCGACAAGAGGACCGCGAAGGCACCAAGTACCTGAACGAGCGCTACGGGAAGGCGGCCGAGCAGCTCGGGCACGAGAGCTTCGCGGTGCGGCTCGCCGGTGTCTACGCCATGGTCGGTCTGGCCGACGACTGGGCGGCCCAACGGCAGACGTGCGTGGACGTCCTGTGCGGCTACCTGCGCACGCCCTACCCGGAGGAGGACCGCACGGAGCGCGAGGTGCGGCAGGCGATCATCACCAAGCTCCTCGACCACAGCCCGCGTTGGCACCAGGTGAGCTTCGACTTCCACGGCGTCGAGTTCGAGGACCTCGACCTCGCGGGCCGGGTCGTCAACGGCGACTTCTCGTTCGACCACGCCGTCTTCCGCGGTGGGCTCACCGATTTCAGCGGTACCAGGTTCATCGGTTCGACCACCTTCCGCGGCGCGATCTTCGCGGCGGACCGCACCACGTTCTGGGGCATGCTGGCGGACCGGGCCGTGCTGGACTTCAGCGCCGCGAGCTTCAGCGGCGAGGTGGTCGACTTCTCCGCCACCACGTTGACCGAGCGCACGACCGTCAAACTGGACGCCGCCGAGGCCGAGGGGTGCGTGTTCCTGCTCGACGAGTTCGAGGCGCGCGACCCGGAGGAGTTCGAACGGGCGCTGCGGAACAGCAAGACGCCGGGAACCCTTGGGGATTCCCGGCGTCCGCTGTCGTAGCAGTCGTCCTAGTAGGTCATCGCCACACCGGGGTCGGCGAGCAGCGCGCCCACGTCGGCCAGGAACTGCGAGCCCTGCTGGCCGTCGACCACGCGGTGGTCGAAGCTGAGCGCCAGTTGGCACACCTTGCGCGGCACGACTTGGCCGTCCACCACCCACGGCATGTCCCGGATCGCGCCGAAGGCCAGGATCGCCGACTCGCCCGGGTTGATGATCGGGGTCCCCGTGTCGACGCCGAAGACGCCGACGTTGGTGATGGTGATCGTGCCGCCCATCATGTCCGCGGGCGTCGTCTTGCCCTCACGGGCGGTCGTGGCCAGGGCGTCCAGGGAGACGGCCAGCTCGCGCAGCGACATGCGGTCGGCGTCGCGGACCTTCGGCACCACGAGACCGCGTGGCGTCGCGGCGGCGATGCCCAGGTGCACGTAGTCCTTGTAGACGATCTCCTGCGCCGCCTCGTCCCACGTCGCGTTGACGTCGGGCGTGCGGCGGACGGCGAGCACGACGGCCTTGGCGGCGAACGCCAGCGGCGTGAGCTTGACGTCGCGGAACTGCGGCGCGTTCTTCAGCCGCGCCCGCAGCTCCATCATCGGCGTCACGTCGACGGTCAGGAACTCCGTGACGTGCGGCGCGGTGAACGCGCTCTCGACCATCGCCTGCGCGGTCGCCTTGCGGACGCCCTTGATCGGCACCCGCCGTTCCCGCGACCCGCTGTCGACGGCCGCGGCCGGCGCCGGAGCCGGGGACGCCACGGCCTGCTCGACGTCCTCCCGCGTGATCACGCCGCCCGGGCCGGAGCCCGACAGCGCGTACAGGTCGACGCCCAGGTCCTTGGCCAGCTTGCGCACCGGCGGCTTGGCCAGCGGCACGTAGCCGCCCGCCGGAGCGGCCACCGGTTCCGCGACCACCGGAGCAGGTGCGGAAACCGGAGCCGGAGCGGCGGCGACGGGAGCCGGCGCGTCCTTGCGGGCCCGGCGCTTCGCGGCGCCGGCACGCGGGCCGTAGCCGACCAGCGTGGCGATCCGGCCGCCCGGCATCTCCTCGCCGATCTTGCCGTTCGACGCGGGCGCGGACGTCGGCGTCGGCGCGGCGGCCGGCGCCGAGCCGGACGGGTCGACGTCGATCGTGATGATGGGAACGCCCACCTCGACCGTCTGACCGACCTCGGCCAGCAACTCGGTCACCACGCCGTCCCACGGGCACGGCAGCTCGACGGCCGCCTTGGCGGTCTCGATCTCGACGATGACCTGGTTGACCTTCACCGCGTCACCCGGCTTGACGTGCCAGGTGAGGATCTCGGCCTCGGTCAGCCCTTCCGCCGTGTCGGGCATGGGGAACTGCTTGAACTGCGGCACGACTATCCCCCTACCAGGCCAGCGAGCGGTCGACGGCGTGCAGCACCCGGTCGAGGTCGGGGAGGAACTCCTCCTCCAACTTCGACGGCGGGTACGGGGTGTCGAACCCGGTCACCCGCAGCACGGGGGCCTGCAGGGAGTAGAAGCACTCCTGCTGCACCTTGGCCGCGATCTCGCTGGAGATGGAGGACTCGCTGGGCGCCTCGGTCACCACGACCAGCCGGCCGGTGCGCCGCACCGACTCGTACACGGGCGCGAGGTCGAGCGGCGACAGCGAGCGCAGGTCGACGACCTCCAGCGAACGCCCCTCCTCCTCGGCCGCCGCGGCGGCTTCCAGCGACGTGCGCACCATCGGCCCGTACGTCACGAGCGTGACGTCGCGGCCGGTGCGCAGCGTGCGCGAGGCGAACAGCGGTCCGGGCGCGGCGGTCGTGTCGACCTCGCCCTTCTCGTAGTAGCGCCGCTTGGGCTCGAAGAACAGCACCGGGTCGTCGCAGTCGATCGCCTGCTGGATCATCCAGTAGGCGTCGGCCGGGTTGGAGCACGCGACGACCTTGAGGCCGGCGGTGTGCGCGAAGTACGACTCGGGCGACTCGGAGTGGTGCTCGACCGCGCCGATCCCGCCGCCGAACGGCACCCGGATCACCATGGGCACCTTGAGCCTGCCCTGGGTGCGGAAGTGCAGCTTGGCGACCTGCGACACGATCTGGTCGAAGCCGGGGAAGATGAAGCCGTCGAACTGGATCTCGCACACCGGCCGGTAGCCGCGGATCGCGAGGCCGACGGCGGTGCCGATGATGCCGGACTCCGCCAGCGGGGTGTCCAGCACGCGCTGCTCGCCGAAGTCCTTCTGCAGGCCGTCGGTGATCCGGAAGACGCCGCCGAGCTTGCCGACGTCCTCACCCATCACGATGACCTTGGGGTTGGCCTCCATCGACGCGCGCAGGCCGTTGTTCAACGCCTTCGCGATGGTCAGCGTCTGCACCGCGGCGGGTGCGGCGGACGTGGTGCGGTCCATGGTCGGAGCAGCCATCAGTGCTCACCTCCCGCGAACCCGGCGTGGTAGGCCAGGAACTCGTCGCGTTGCGCCTCCAGGACGTGGTTGCCCTCGGCGTAGACCTCGCTGAAGATCCGCCCGGCCGGTGGGTCGGGCAGGTTGACGCAGTAGTCGCGCAGCTCGATCGCGATCTGCTCGGCCTCGGCCTCGACCGACTCGAAGAACGCCTGGTCGGCCCACTGCTGCTTGACGAGGTGCACCTTGACCCGCTCGATCGGGTCCTTCAGCTTCCACAGCTCCAGCTCGTCGGACAGCCGGTAGCGCGACGGGTCGTCGGACGTGGTGTGCGCGTCCATCCGGTAGGTGAACGCCTCGATCAGGATCGGGCCGTTGCCCTGGCGGCACTCCTCCAGCGCCCAGCGGGTGACCGCGAGGGTGGCCAGCACGTCGTTGCCGTCGACCCGGATGCCGGGGAAGCCGTAGCCGCGCGCCCGCTGGTAGAGCGGGAGGCGGGACTGGCGCTCGGTCGGCTCGGAGATCGCCCACTGGTTGTTCTGGCAGAAGAACACCAGCGGCGCGTCGTAGACGGCGGCCCACACGAAGCCCTCGTGCACGTCGCCCTGGCTGGTCGCGCCGTCGCCGAAGAAGCAGATGGTGGCCTCGCCGTCGGCGTCGCCCACCTTGCCGTCGAACTTCTGCCCCATCGCGTACCCGGTGGCGTTGAGCACCTGGTTGCCGATGACGATCGTGTACGGGTGGAACCGGGTCTCGACCGGGTCCCACGTGCCGTTGTCGGTGCCGCGGAAGATGCCGAGCAGGTCCGTCGGCTTGACCCCGCGCGTCCACGCGATGCCGTGCTCGCGGTAGCTGGGGAACGCCATGTCCTCCGGGCGCATGGCCCGGCCGGCGCCGATCTGCGCGGCCTCCTGGCCGAGCAGCGGGACCCAGATGCCCAGCTCGCCCTTGCGCTGCAGCGCGTTGGCCTCGCGGTCGACGCGGCGGACCAGGACCATGTCGCGGTACAGCCCGCGCAGCTCCTCGGCCGTGATGTCGATGTCGAAATCCGGGTGCTGGACGCGCTCGCCCTCGGGGGTGAGCAGCTGCACCAGGTCGGCGCCGCCCTCGTCTGTCGCTCGCAAGCCTGCGATCACCTGTTCCGCTGTCGGTTTGGCAGCAGTGGCCGGCGCGGCATCCGGCCCTGGGTGCGTCCATTTCTCGGGGGACGACATGCGCCTTGTCTCCTCGTCTACGAGGCCGCCCGGTCGCTTGTGGCGATCCTGCGCGGCTGCACCGCCAGTCGCCGTCGCCCCCGGGGTGTGGGGGTCGGGCAACCGTCGGCGCTGACGGTGTTCTCATCCACATCCTGACATGGCGTCACTCGACATGGTGAGCCCCGTCCCAGTTCGTAATCTCCTGTGCAGCGTTCTGACGTGCGGTAACGGTTGGACGGCCAATCTTCGGCAGTCCAAGTAGAGCGTCCGATTATCGAACGGCAGCGTCCCGGTTACCGATCGTTAACCACCTTCCGTAGGGTTTCGGATACGCCGGGTCGACCGGAATTGCCCACGTCGGCACCCTCGCGTTGGATGGACTACCGACCATCGGCCGGACAGACCATTTCCACCACGCGAAACTTGCGCGAGGCCGGTTTCCGGGGGACTTCGACGGCCGGCGCCGTGACAGGATCGGGGCGTGGACCGTTCAGCGCTGACCCGTACCGTTCGCGGGCTCTGGGACGACGACATCCTCCCGAGCCTGTCCGCCTTGGTCGCGGTACCCGCGATCTCCCCGATCTTCGACCCCGCGTGGGCCTCGCACGGCCACCTGGCCGCCGCGGTGGAGCACGTGCGCGCCTGGCTCGCCGACCGCGACCTGCCCGGGGCGACCGTCGAGGTCGTCCAGCTGCCCGACCGCACGCCCGTGCTGCTGGTCGACGTGCCCGGCACCGCGCCGACGTCCGACACGGTGCTGATGTACGGCCACCTGGACAAGCAGCCGCCGGTCGGTGGCTGGGGCGAGGGGCTCGGGCCGTGGACGCCGGTCGTGCGCGACGGGCGGCTCTACGGTCGCGGCGCGGCCGACGACGGCTACTCGGGTTACGCGGCGATCGCCGCCATCGAGGGCGTCCGGCGGGCGGGCGGCACGCACTCGCGCTGCGTCGTGCTGCTGGAGACGGGCGAGGAGTCCGGCAGCCCGGACCTGCCCGCGTACCTGGAGCACCTGCGGCCGCGGCTGGGTGACGTGTCGCTGGTGGTGTGCCTCGACTCGGGCGGCAGCGACTACGACCGGATGTGGCTGACCACGTCGTTGCGCGGGTTGGCGCAGGTCACGGTCACGGTGCGGGTGCTGGAGAGCGGGCTGCACTCGGGCATGGCGAGCGGGATCGTGCCGTCGTCGTTCCGGATCGCCCGGCAGCTGCTGGACCGGCTGGAGGACTCCGCGACCGGCGAGGTGCTGGTGCGCGAGATGCACGTCGACATCCCGGAGAACCGGGTGGACGAGGTGCGCGACGCGGTGGCCAGCACGCCCGGCGTGCTGGTCGGGAGCGTGCCGTGGGCGGCGGGGACGCAGCCGATGGACACCGACGAGGTCGAGCTGGCGCTCAACGCCGGGTGGCGGCCGACGCTGTCGGTCACCGGCGCGTCCGGGCTGCCCGAGCCGGACGACGCGGGCAACGTGCTGCGGCCGTTCACCACGTTCGTGCTGAGCTTCCGGCTGCCGCCGACGGCCGACGCCAAGGCGTCGATCGAAGCGGTGCGGCGCGCGCTGACGACCGACGTGCCGTACGGGGCGGTGGTGGAGCTGTCGCGGGTGGAGTTCGCGGACGGGTGGAACGCGCCCGAGCTGGCGCCGTGGCTGCGGGAGACGTTGGACCGGGTCGGCAAGGAGGTGTTCGACGCGCCGTGGCGGACGGTGGCGCTCGGCGGCTCGATCCCGTTCATGGGGCTGCTGCACGAGGCGTACCCGAAGGCGCAGTTCCTGGTCACGGGCGCGGTCGGGCCGGACTCCAACTGCCACGTGCCGGACGAGTGGCTGCACCTGGCGCACGCGGCCCGGATCACCGAGGCCGTGGCCGTGGTGCTGGACGCGCACGCGCGGCGTTAGCCGGACAGCCGGTCGAGCTCCGCGGTCAGGTCGGCGCGGAGTTCGTCGTGCTGCGGACCGAGGGCGGTGGCCGGGTCGGTCCAGCGGTGCTGCGGGTAGAGGTAGACGGGGTGGCGCACGTTCGGCTCCGGTTCCCAGTGGTAGCGGGCCCGGACGTGCGCGTGCAGGAACGGGTCGGTGTTGCCGAGGATCTCCAGGTTGACCCGCCGGAACTCCGGGTCGCGCCGCGCGCAGACCCGTTCCACCGCCTCGGCCAGCAGCTCCATGTCGGCGAGGAAGTGCAGCCTGCGGTGGCGGGGCAGGTCGGTGAGCCGCTGCACGTCGGGCCGGTCGGTGAGCAGGACGCAGTAGCCGGGCAGGAACTGCACGTCCCCGATGACGGCGAACCCGGCGGTGAGCCGCCGGAGCACGGTCGGGTTCTCGCCGCGCAGCGCGGAGCCGATGCGGTCGGCCTTCCAGTCGTCGGTCATGGGGACCATCTTCGGTTGAGGTCCCGGAGCAGGGCGAGGCCGGCGTCGGGGTTCGTGCCCGCGTAGCGGCGGGCGCGGGCCAGGGCGTCGAAGTCCAGGGTGGCCATGCGGGCTTCGGTGAGGTCGGCGGTGAACGTGCGGGTGACCGTGGCGAGGAACTGGACGCGGGCGGCCACGGCGTCCTTCAGTTGGCGGACGCGGGCGGAACGGCCGGTGTAGGCGTTGCGGATGGTGTCGCCGTAGGTCTTGAGGTCGGTGGGTGGGCGTTCGTCGAGCAGGCGCAGCAGCTCGGTGACGCCCTCGCGGTCGTCCGCGGCGGTCAGGGCGTCGGCGGTGGCCTGGCAGGCGCGGACCAGTTCGGCTTCGACGAGGGCGCGCACGACGTCGGCGATGTCACGTTCCGGCTGGTCACGGCCCAGTTCGACGATGGAGCGCGCGGTGCGCACGAGTTGGCGGGCCAGGCCGCCGGAGAACACGTACGCCAGTGCGTGGAACTGCTCGGACAGGTCCAGGACGTAGCGGCGGAGCAGCTTGCGCGCGTACCCGGAGTCCAGGTAGTCGACCCGGACCACCTCGTCGAACGAGCTGTCGAAGACGCTGCGCAGCCCGATGCCGGACAGCTCGAAGTCGTGCTGCGCCTCGGTGGAGACGGACACCAGGTAGTAGCAGCCCCGGACGTCGAAGACCGCCTTGATCTCGTTGAGCAGCCGCCGCGCGGGCTCGCCCGTGCCGATGCGGTCGAGCTCGTCGATGCCGATGACCACCCGGCCGGGTAGGAGGTCACGCTCGGTGGCCTGCTCGGCGGCGATCCGGCCGAGGAACACCCGGAAGCGCTTGACCACCTCGGGGTACGTGAGCGGGCGGCCGGTCAGCGTCACCGCGCGCTTGCCCGCCAGCTCGAAGCCCTTGAACCCGCCCTTGCCGCTGACCTCGTCGGTGTGGCTGCGCACGTAGTTGAGCACGGCCAGGTGGTCCCGCGCGGCCGACGCCAGCTTCTCGCGCGGCCCGAACCGGGCGATCACCGCCTCGCACACCTCGGCGAACAGGTGCACGACGAACTCGTGCGGCACGTAGTCCACCGGCGCCGACACCAGCACGGCCAGGTCGGGCGCCCGGCCCGCGGCCCGGTACCGACCGCCGCAGAACGCCCGGAGCAGGTTCGTCTTGCCCGCGCCGCGCGGTCCGGCGACGGCGAAGCTGCCGCCGTCGAGCCGATCGACCAGCCCGGCCAGCTCGACGCCCGCCGGTGTCGGGACGTGCATCCGCAGTGGGTCGGCCCGGACGACCGCGAACGCCTCCCGCGCCGTTAGGGTGGTGGAGTACACCGGCGGCAACGCCTCGGTCAGCCGGCTGTAGAGCACCGGCAGCACGCCGTCGACCACGACGCTGTCCTCCCAGGCCTTCAGCGCGGCCCGCGCCACGTCGCTCTGGCCCGCGTGCGTGAAGCCGTCGAACAGCGTGCGGACGGTCCAGAGGGCCGACAGCAGGACCGCGAACAGGACGAGCAGCCCCGCCAGCTGCCAACCACCGGGCAGGGATCCGAACAGCGGCTCCCAACTGGCCATGGGCAGCAGCGCTCCGCACCACAGCCAGGCGATCGCGAACCGGCGGCTGAATCCGTCGTCCGCGAGTGTCCGGTTCAGCACCACGATCAGGTCGGCCAGCGCCGCGAACGCCGCACCGCCCACGGCGGCCATGAGCAACCAGAACCAGGGCAGGTGAAGCAGGGAGGTGACGAACGCGGCGAGGGACGCGAAGCCGAGGACCGGGGCGACGAGCAGCACCCACCGCCCGATCGGGGCGTTCACCTCGAACCACGCCCACCAGCCCGGGCGTTCGGTCCGGTACCGCTGCTCGGCCTGGCCGGCCGCCGCCAGCACGGAGGTGTCCGTGCCGTCCAACGCGGTGAGCAGGTCTTCCCGCGTCACGTGCCCCGCGTCGACCGCCCGCGTCACCTCGGGCCGCTTGAGCGCCGCGGCTATCGCCCGGTCGAGAACACGCGGAGGCGCGTCGCCGCCGCTGTGCCACGGGGGTAAGTCGTAGTCCACGGAGCGTGACGATGACACCGCCTGACGGGGTTGGCAAACACCGGCCAGGGCTGTGACCTAACCCGCCGGTAACCGGTTTACTGAACCGATGCCGCACACTGGCCGAGTGAACGAGCACAGCCGGCAAGCCGAGCGGACGCGGTTGGCGGAGTCCGACTCCCCGACCGCACCCTGGCGTCTCTGGGGCCCCTACCTGGCCGGACGCCAGTGGGGCACGGTCCGCGAGGACTACTCGGCGAGCGGCGACGCGTGGACGTCCTTCCCCTTCGACCACGCCCGCTCCCGTGCCTACCGCTGGGGCGAGGACGGCATCGCCGGCATCTGCGACGTGCATGGCTTCCTCAACCTCGGCGTCGCTCTCTGGAACGGCCGCGACCCGATCCTCAAGGAGCGCTACTTCGGGCTCACCAACAACGAGGGCAACCACGGCGAGGACGTCAAGGAGCACTGGTGGGTGACCGACGGCACGCCGACGCACTCGTGGATGCAGGTCGTCTACCGGTACCCGCAGGGTGAGTTCCCCTACACCGAGCTGCGCGAGCTGGCCAAGCGCGCCGGCCGCAACGAGCGCGAGCCGGAGCTGTCCGACACCGGCGTGCTGGACGAGAACCGGTTCTTCGACGTCCGGGTGAGCTACGCCAAGGCCGGCCCGAAGGACATCTGCGTCGAACTGACCGCCACCAACCACGGCCCGGACCCGGCTCCGCTGCACCTGCTGCCCCAGTTCTGGTTCCGCAACACGTGGGCGTGGGGGCGGGACGACCGCAAGCCGAGCCTGCGCGCCTGCACCCGGGACGGCTGGCGCCGGATCACCGCCGAGCACGGCGCGCTCGGCCGCTACACGCTGCACGTCGAGGGCACGCCGACGCTGCTGGTCACCGACAACGAGACCAACGAGGTCGGGCTGTTCGGCGCCGGGCGCAACCCGACCCGCTACACGAAGGACGGCATCGACCGGTACGTCGTCGGCCGGGACGCCGCGGCGTGCCAGGTCGTCGGGCCGGACGACACCAGCGACCCGGGCACGAAGGTCGCCGCCTGGTACTCGTTCGACCCGGTCGAGCCGGGCGAGTCGGTCACCGTGCGGCTGCGCCTGGTGGACGGCGACGGGCACCTCGACGCGTTCGGCCCGAGCTTCCAGGACACGCTGGACCAGCGCCGGGCCGAGGCCGACGAGTTCCACCACACCGGCCTCGACCTGGACCCCAAGCGCGCCGCCGTGGTCAGGCGGGCGCTGGCGGGCCTGATGTGGACCAAGCAGCACTACCGCTTCCGGACCCGCGAGTGGCTGGACGGCGACCCGGCGCAGCCCGCCGCGCCGACGTCGCGCAAGAACATGCACGCCCGCAACGCGCACTGGCGGCACTTCGACGTGGCCGACGTGATCTCCATGCCGGACGAGTGGGAGTACCCGTGGTTCGCCGCGTGGGACCTCGCGTTCCACACGGTGCCGTTCGCGAAGGTCGACCCGGCGTTCGCCAAGGAGCAGCTGCTCCTGCTGTGCCGCGAGTGGCTGATGCACCCGAACGGCCAGCTGCCCGCCTACGAGTGGGAGTTCGGCGACGTCAACCCGCCGGTGCACGCGTGGGCGGCGTTGCAGGTCTACCGGTCGGAGGAGGTCAAGGACCGCAAGTTCCTGGCCAAGGTCTTCCACAAGCTGCTGCTGAACTTCTCCTGGTGGGTCAACCGCAAGGACGCCGACGGCAGCTACCTGTTCGAGGGCGGCTTCCTCGGCATGGACAACATCGGCCCGGTGAACCGGTCGGAGCCGATGCTGGGCCAGTGGCGGCTGGAGCAGTCGGACGCCACGTCGTGGATGGCGGCCTACAGCCTGCACCTGATGCAGATCGCGCTGGAGCTGGCGCGGCACGACGAGTCGTACGAGGACGTGGCCACGAAGTTCGTGGAGCACTTCCTGAGCATCGCCGAGGCGTCCACGCAGTTCGGTTCCGGCGGGCGCGGCATCTGGGACGAGACGGACGGCTTCTGCTACGACGTGGTGTCGCGGCGCCTGCCGGACGGGCACGTCGAGTCGCAGCCGGTGCGGGTGCGGTCGATGGTGGGCCTGATCCCGGTGCTGGCCTGCGCGGTGCTGGAGCCGTGGGTGTTCGAGGAGCTGCCCGACTTCGCCCGGCGGCTGGAGCACCTGCTGGCCAAGCGGCCGGAGCTGCAGCAGTTCCTGAGCCGCAGCGGCGGCGGCGCGCTGCTCAGCCTGCTGGACGAGCGCAAGCTGCGCCGGGTGCTGAGCCGGATGCTGGACGAGGGCGAGTTCCTCTCGCCGCACGGCATCCGCAGCCTGTCCGCGGCGCACCGCGAGGGCCTGGAGGTGCAGGTCGCGGACCAGGAGCACCGGATGGGCTACGAGCCGGGCGAGTCGCGCACGCCGATGTTCGGCGGCAACTCCAACTGGCGCGGCCCGGTGTGGTTCCCGACCAACGCCCTGCTCGTGGAGGCCCTGCGCACGATCGAGGAGTTCCACGGCGGAAGGTTCCACGTGGAACTTCCCACCCGCAGCACCCGGCACGTGACGGCAGGCCAGGCGGCGGACGAGCTGGTCAGACGGCTGGTGTCGTTGTTCCTGCCCGACCACGACGGGCGCCGGCCCGCGGACGGCAAGCGGATCGAGTCGACCGACTCCCCGCTGTGGCGCGAGCACGTCACCTTCAGCGAGTACTTCGACGGCGACACCGGCGAAGGACTGGGCGCGACGCACCAGACGGGGTGGACGGCGCTGGTCGCCAGCCTGTTGACGGATCGTCGCCAAACGGGCGCTCTGGGTGAATCAATTGTGTGATTAAAGCCAACCGGCTGAATGATTTGCGGCCATACGTGCCCTGTGACGCAAGATTCATGCACACCGAAGTTCTGTAACACGCACGTGCTGTGCACCCAGTCACCCAAGTGGCAGTATGCCGAACACTCGACCGACACAGTTACGAGGAGTGACGCCGTGGCCCGTCGTACCAGGCACGCTGCGCTCGCCCTGTTCCCCGTGCTCGCCTTGGCGGCCACGATGACGGCGTGCGCGACCAAGGTCAACACCGGTTCGCAGGACAGCGGCTCGGGCATCACCCTGGTCCAGAGCGGCAAGCTGGTCACCTGCACCCACCTTTCCTACAAGCCCTTCCAGTTCTCCGAGGGCGACAAGACGGTCGGCTTCGACGTCGACCTGGTCGATCTGGTGGCCAAGGAACTGGGCGTCACCCAGGAAATCTTCGACACCCCGTTCGAGACCATCACCTCCGGCGAGGTCTTCAACACCGGCAAGTGCGACCTGGCCGCGGCCGGCATGACGATCAAGCCGGACCGCGCGGAGGTCATCGACTTCTCGGAGCCCTACTTCGACGCCTCGCAGGCGCTGCTGGTCAAGAAGGACTCCCCGGTCAAGTCCCTGGACGACCTCAAGGGCAAGAAGATCGGCGTCCAGCTGGAGACCACCGGCGAGATCTACGCCAACGAGAACGCGGCGAAGCACGGCTACACGGTCGTCCAGTTCGAGGACCTGCCGCTGATGGAGACCGCCGTGCGCACCGGCGCGGTGGACGCGGCCATCAACGACAACGGCGTGCTGCTGGACTACGTCAAGGAGTTCCCGGACACCGCGGTCGTCGCGGAGTTCGACACGCAGGAGAAGTACGGCGTCGGCTTCAAGAAGGGCAACACCGCCCTGAAGGCGAAGTTCGACGAGGTCCTGAAGAAGGCGAAGGACAGCGGCGAGTACGACCGGATCTACGAGAAGTGGTTCGGCAAGAAGCCGGAGTCGAAGTAGTCGGCTGACGGCGGGGCCGGTGCTACCGCACCGGCCCCGCGCCTTGTCCACCCCACCCACGAGGTAACCCACATGGCACTCTCCAAGCGACAACGCGCCAAGGTGTTCCGGGTCAGCCAGTACGCGTTGCTGGTCGTGGTGGCCGCCGTCCTGGCGGTCGTCGCCGACTGGAGCGAGATCCAGCGCAGCTTCTTCAACCTCGACATCGCCGCGGAGATGTTCCCCAACGTCATCACCGTGGCGTTGAAGAACACGCTCGTCTACACGGCCCTCGGCTTCGCGTTCGGCTTGGCGCTCGGCCTGGTGCTGGCGCTGATGAAGCTGTCGCCGGTCGGGCCGTACCGGTGGCTGGCCACGATCTACATCGAGTTCTTCCGCGGCGTGCCCGCGCTGCTGGTGTTCATCGCGCTGAGCTTCGGCGTGCCGCTGGCGTTCGGGCTGCAGTTCGACATCTACTCGACCGTGATGCTGGCGCTGGGCATCGTCGGCGCCGCGTACATGGCCGAGACGATCCGCGCGGGCATCCAGGCGGTGCCGAAGGGCCAGATCGAGGCGGCCCGGTCGCTCGGCATGTCGCACGGCCGCACGCTGCTGACCGTGGTGATCCCCCAGGCGTTCCGGATCATCCTGCCGCCGCTGACCAACGAGCTGATCCTGCTCACCAAGGACTCGTCGCTGATCTACATCATCGGCCTGGCCCGCGACCAGTACGAGCTGACCAAGTTCGGCCGCGAGACGCTGAGCCGGTCGCCGTCGCTGACCCCCATCCTGGTGGTCGGCCTGTGCTACCTGCTGATCACGCTGCCGCTGGGCCACCTGTCGCGGTACCTGGAGCGGCGCACGGGCGGCAAGAAGATCAGCACGCCGGAATCGACCGGGTTGGGGGTGTCCGCGTGAGCGAGCTGGCGGTCGAGATCACCGGGCTGAAGAAGTCGTTCGGCACGCTGGACGTGCTCAAGGGCATCGACGTCCGGGTCGAGCGCGGTGACGTCGTGTGCATCATCGGGCCGTCCGGCTCGGGCAAGTCCACGCTGCTGCGCTGCGTGAACCTGCTGGAGGAGCCGACCGGCGGCACGATCGTGGTCAACGGCACCGAGCTGACCGACCCGGACGTGGACATCGACGCCGCGCGCACCCGCATCGGCATGGTGTTCCAGTCGTTCAACCTGTTCTCGCACCTGAACGTGCTGAACAACCTCATGGTGGCGCAGCGCAAGGTGCTCAAGCGGGACGCGAAGCAGGCGCAGGAAGTCGCGTTGCGCAACCTGGAGCGGGTCGGGTTGTCGGACAAGGTCAACGCCATGCCCGGCCAGCTGTCCGGCGGCCAGCAGCAGCGCGTGGCGATCGCCCGTGCGCTGTCGATGGACCCGGACGTGATGCTGTTCGACGAGCCGACCTCGGCGCTGGACCCGGAGCTCGTCGGCGACGTGCTCGGGGTGATGCGGCAGTTGGCCGACGAGGGCATGACGATGCTCGTGGTGACGCACGAGATGCAGTTCGCCCGCGAGGTGGCCGACCGGGTGCTGTTCATGGACGGCGGGTACGTGGTCGAGGAAGGCCCGGCCGAGCAGGTCATCGGCGCGCCGCAGCACGAGCGCACGCAGTCGTTCCTGGCCCGCGTGCTCGACCCGACGCACCAAGGACCCCGCAGCACCTGATCGATCCCCGGACGGGTGTCGGTCTCTGGCCTTAGAGTCGATCTCATGGCTGAGGTGGGGGCGCGCGGGCTGGACGTGTTCGACCCCAGCCCGCCGCGCTCCGCCCGGATGGCCGCGGCCGAGGTGCTGCGCGGCGTCGGCGAGCCGGACGGGACGTGGCGGTTACCCCGGCGGCGGGCCGGGATGCCGCCGGTGGTGCGGGTCGCGGACAGGTTCCTGACCGGGACGCTCGACCTGCGGGCGGTGGAGTTCCCGTACCTGCTGGAGTTCGTGCGCTGCCGGTTCGAGGAGCCGCCGGACCTGAGGCAGGGCAAGCTGGCCGGGATCGAGTTCGCCGACTGCTGGCTGCCCGGCCTCTCGGCGCGGAACCTGAGCAGCGCCAACGAGGTCTCGCTCGCCGGCAGCACGGTCGAAGGTCTGGTCGACCTGGTCGACGCGGACGTGGCCGGTTCGCTGTCGTTGCGGGACAGCGCGTTGGTCCTGGCCGACGGGATCGCCCTGCACGCCGACCGGCTGAAGGTGGCCGGCGGGTTGCTGGCGCAGCGGGTGCGGGTGACCGGCGAGCTGCGGATGGCGGGCGCGCACGTCGGCGGCTACTGCAACTTCAGCGGCGGGCGGCTGACCAACCCGCACGGCCACGCGTTCAACGGCACCGGGCTGCACGTGGGCGGCAACCTGCTGATGAACGGCTGCGCGTTGCGCGGCACCGTGCTGCTCGCGGGCGCGCGGGTCGACTCGGCGTTGACGCTGCGCGGCTCGACCGCCGCCGACGGCCGGGCCGACGACGACGCGCTGGACCCGCACTCCGACCCGAACGCCACGCTCGTGTTCGACCGCATCGCGGTGGAGGGCGACGTCCAGCTGGACCGGGGTTTCACCAGCGCGGGCGCCGTGCGCATGGTCAACGCCGCGCTCGGCGGCACGCTGTCGCTGTCCGGTGGGACGTTCGACGCGATGGGCGAGGCGGACAGCGAGCCGACCGGCTACGGCCGCGCGCTGGCCACGGACACCGCCGAGCCGACGGGGTTCGGGCGCGCCCTGCACCTCGACGGCACGACGGTCGGCGGCGACATCATCGGCCGCCAGGCGACCGTGCGCGGCCAGCTGCGCATGGTCGACCTCCAGGCCAAGGGCAGCCTCATCCTCGACGGGTCCACGTTGGACAACCCGCGTGCGGACGCCGTGCTGGGCAACCGGTCGCGGATCGGCAGCAACTTCGCCGCACGGGAGGTCGAGGTGACCGGCGGGCTGGAGCTGCGCGCCGTGCACGTCGGCGCGAACCTCGACCTGCGCGGCAGCCGGATCACCCGCCCCGGCCGGTACCGGCACCAGCCCGCGGGCAAGCCGTCGCTGGACGTCGGCGGCGCGGTCATCGGGCGCGACCTGATCTGCGCGCGCGGCGCGAAGGAGTTCGTCGCGCACGGCGGCGTGCGGGCCAGGCGGGCGCAGGTGGGCCGGATGGCCACGTTCAGCGGCGCGGTGCTCGGCGACAAGCTCGACGCGCACGCGTTGAACCTGCTCGGGATGGCCGTGCAGGAGCTGGAGCTGACGCCGATCAGCCCGCCGCGCGGCGACGTGACGCTGCGGCAGGTGCGCTGCACGGTCCTGGACGACAACGAGCACTTCTGGGGCGCGACCGGGCGGATCGACCTGGAGGAGTTCCGCTACGACTCGCTGCGGCACCCGATCGACCTGCGTGACGACGGCGAGGTCGACCGGCGGCTGCGCTGGCTGCGGCAGGCGATGCGGCGCACGTACCGGCCGGGCCCGTACGACCAGTTCGCCGAGATGCTGCGCGCCGGCGGCAACGACGAGCACGCGGCCACCGTGCTGGTGGAGAAGCAGCGGCTGCGGTACCGGGCGGTCGCCGAGGGCCGCCGCTGGCTGCGACCGCTCGTGCTGCTGTGGAGCTGGCTGCAACGCGCGATGGTCGGCTACGGCTACCGCCCGGCCCGCGCGCTGGCGTGGCTGGTGGTGACGTGGCTGGTGGGCAGCCTCTGGTTCGCCGCCGGGCCGGAGCTGAAGGAGATCAACGCGGACGACGAGCTGTCGTGGAACCCGTGGCTGTTCACCATCGACCTGGTCGTGCCGATCGTGGACTTCGGCAACAAGAACCGGTGGAACGCGCCGGGCACGTCGCAGTGGATCGCGTCCGGCCTGATCGTGATGGGGTGGGTCCTGGCGACGACGGTGGCGGCGGGCGTGACCCGGATGTTGAAGCGCTGACGGCGGCGCCTGACCTAGGGTGGCGGCCGTGACGGATCTGGTGCTGGCACTGGACGTCGGCGGCACCAAGATCGCCGGCGGGCTGGTGGACCGGGATGGCGCGGTGCGGCGGGCGGTTCGGGTGGCGACGCCCCTCGGTGACGCGGAGCGGACCTGGGGTGCGGTGGCGTCCGTGGTCGAGGAGGTCTCGCGGGGCGAGGGCGTAGCGGGGGTCGGGATCGCGTCGGCCGGGCCGGTGGACGCCGACGCGGGGACGGTCAGCCCCATCAACGTGCGCGGGTGGCGTGGTTTCCCGTTGCGCGAGCGGGTGTCCGCGTTGCTGCCCGGTGTGCCGGTGGAGTTGGCGGGTGACGGGCCGTGCATGGCGCTCGGCGAGCACTGGCTCGGCGCGGGGCGGGGCAGCCGGTTCATGCTCGGGCTGGTGGTGAGCACGGGCGTCGGCGGTGGGCTGGTGCTCGGTGGACGGGCGTTCGGCGGGCGCACCGGGAACGCCGGGCACATCGGGCACGTGGTGGTCGAGCCGGACGGCGAGCCGTGCACGTGCGGTGGGCGCGGGTGCGCGGAGACGGTGGCCGGCGGGCCGCGGATGGTGGCCTGGGCGCGTCGGCAGGGGTGGGCGGCGCCGGACGAGGCGGACGCGGCGCACCTGGCGGCGGCGGCCGGCGCCGGTGAGGAGATCCCGAAGGCCGCGTTCGAGCGGGCCGGGCGGGCGGTCGGGCTGGCGATCGCGGCGACGGCCGCGGTGGTGGACCTGGACCTGGCGGTGGTCGGCGGCGGCGTGGCGCAGGCGGGCGAGCTGCTGTTCGACCCGATCCGCCGTGCCGTCGCCGACCACTGCGGACTGTCCTACCTGGACGCCTTGCGCGTCGAGCCCGCCCGGCTCGGTGGCCGGGCGGGACTCGTCGGCGCGGCGAGGTTGGTGCTGGGCTAGCTAGTGCACGGCGATGGGCTTGACCCGGTCGCTGTCCTCGTCCACGTGGTAGTCGTCGCCCTGCGTCTCGTCGGTCCCGTTCGACACCCGGGTCCGCTTCACGATCAGCGTCACGACGACGGCGACCACCAGGTTCGCCACGACGGCGACCGCGCCGACGTAGATCTGCACGGCGGAGCCGGCGAACGGGTGCCAGCCGAACAGCGACAGCTTGTCCAGCGGCAGCGCGGAACCGGCGAAGTGCGCCTTGCCGACGGCCGGGTTGCCGATGTTGTAGAGCAGGTACATGCCGTAGCCCATGCCGACGAACCAGCCCGCGATGAGGCCCCACAGGTGGAACCACCGGGTGTAGAGCGCGATCGCCACGGCGGGCAGCGTCTGCAGGATCATCACGCCGCCGATGAGCTGCAGGTCGATGGAGAACTGCGGGTCGATGAACACGATGAACGCGACCGCGCCGAACTTCACCACCAGCGACGCCAGCTTGGCCTGCTTGGCCTCCTGCGCGGGCGAGGCGTCCTTCTTCAGGTACTCCTTGTAGATGTTGCGCGTCCACAGGTTCGCCGCCGCGATCGACATGATCGCCGCGGGCACCAGGGCGCCGATCGCGATGGCCGCGTACGCGACACCGGCGAACCAGCCCGGGAACTCCTGGCCGAACAGCACGGGGATGATCGTGTTGGTGTCCGGGCGGCCGGTGGCCTGGTTGGTGATCGGCTTGGCGCCGGCGCTGATGGCGACGAAGCCGAGCATCGCCAGCAGGCCCAGCAGCAGCGAGTACGCGGGCAGCGCGACCATGTTCCGCTTGATCACGTTGCGGCCGCGCGAGGCGAGGATGCCGGTCAGCGAGTGCGGGTACAGGAACAGCGCCAGCGCCGAGCCCAGCGCCAGCGTGGCGTACTGGAGCTGGTTGTTGCCGGTCAGGATGATCCCGTCGGCCTTGCTCTCGGTCGCGGCGTACTTCGCCTGCGCGGTGTCGAAGATCGCGCCCCAGCCGCCGAACTTGGACGGCAGGTAGATCACCGCGACGAGGATCACGATGTAGATCAGCGTGTCCTTGACGAACGCGATCAGCGCGGGCGCGCGCAGGCCCGACTGGTACGTGTACAGCGCCAGGATCACGAACGCGATGAACAGCGGCAGGTGGCCGAGGATGCCGGAGCCGTTGAGGCCCATCGTGCGCAGCACGGCCTCCAGGCCGACGAGCTGCAGCGCGATGTACGGCATGGTGGCCACGATGCCGGTGATGGCGACCAGCAGCGCGAGCCAGTGCGAGCCGTACCGGCCGCGGACGAAGTCGGCCGGCGTCACGTAGCCGTGCACGCGGGACACCGACCACATGCGGACCAGCGGCAGGAACACGATCGGGTACAGGATGATCGTGTAGGGCAGCGCGAAGAAGCCCATGGCGCCGGCGCCGAAGACCAGCGCGGGCACGGCCACGAACGTGTAAGCGGTGTAGAGGTCACCGCCGACCAGGAACCAGGTGATCCAGGAGCCGAACTTGCGACCACCCAGTCCCCACTCGTCCAGGTGATCGAGGGTGTCGCCCGCCTTCCACCGGGCCGCGAAGAAGCCCAGCACGGTGACCAGCAGGAAGAGCGCGCTGAACACCACCAACTCGGTCCACTGCATTACTTGGCCCCCTCGTCCAGGTCGTCCACGCTCAGCCGGTCCGGCTTGCCCTTGACGACGGGTTCGTCCTTGGTCTTGACGTAGACCAAGCCCACGCAGAGCACGCCGACCGGGACCCAGGCGAACTGGTACCAGTAGAAGAACGGCAGCCCGAGCACCCTCGGCTCATCGAAGTTGAACCAGGGGGTGATGAGCATGAGCAGCGGAACCAGCAGCAGCAGGTTCCAGTTGCTCCAGCGGAGGCTGGATTTTCGAGCAGACGGCATGTGCCCCTCCGTACGGCGGCCCGGTGACGCGGTGTCGCGCATGGTAGGTCGGAAGGGGGACAGTAGTCACCATGTCGGGTGCATTACCGCCGGATGAAGTAGCTGGATCGTGACCAACTACCGCTCAGCGCGCAGGCCGGTGACCAAGTGGTTCTCGGCCCGGTCGAAGTAGGTGAGCAACGCTTCTTCGGCCTGCCGAACCTCGCCCGCGTCGAGCCGGTCCACGATGGACTGGTTCAACGGCAGGTAGTCGCGGTGGAACTCCTCGGGGTCGCCCATCACGTGGAACGCCAGCCGCACCTCCGCGAGCAGCCGCTTCATCTCCTCGTCCAGCCGGGCGCTGCCGGCCAGCGCGGTGATCGCCTGGTGGAACTTGACGTTCGCGGTGCCGACGCCGGTCCAGTCGCCCTGCTCGCGGAAGGCAAGCCCGAGGGCCACGGCGTCGCGGACGGCGCGCCGGTCGTCGTCCTCCACGTGCGGCCAGCGGCGGACCGCGCCGCACTCGATGACCCGGCGCGCGGCGTAGAGGTCCACGATGTCGGGCACGTCGGGGCGGCGGACGAACACGCCCTTGCTGTACTCGTGCACGAGCAGGCGTTCGTGGGTGAGCAGGCGGAACGCCTCGCGCAGCGTGTTGCGGGAGACGCGGAGGGCTTCGCCGAGGGCCTTCTCGTTGAGCTGCTGACCCGGCTGGATGTCACCGTCGAGCACGCTGGTGCGCAGCTTGTCCGCGACGCGCTCGGCGGTGCTGGAGCGGTCGAGGTCGCCGCGGTCCTTCGCGAGGGCGTTCAGCCAGCCGTCCGCCTGAGCTGTGGTCATGGTGAACGAGTCTAGTCCGACAAATCAAATGGAGTATTGAAGGATCGTTGAACAATCCCTACATTGAATGACACGTGAGGGGAGGGTTCATGGACCTCAACGCGGACCTGGGTGAGGGCTTCGGCCGCTGGGCCCTGGGCGACGACCGGGCCCTGCTCGACGTGGTGACCAGCGCGAACGTCGCCTGCGGGTTCCACGCGGGCGATCCGGAGACGATGCGGCGGACGTGCGAGCTGGCGGCGGCACGCGGGGTGGCGGTGGGCGCGCACGTCGGCTACCGGGACCTGAACGGCTTCGGCAGGCGTTTCGTCGACGTGTCACCCGAGACCCTGACCGCCGAGGTGCTGTACCAGTTGGGCGGGCTGGACGCGTGCGCCCGGTCGGCGGGGACGCGGGTGGGGTACGTCAAGCCGCACGGCGCGCTCTACAACGCGCTGGTCACGCACGAGGCGCAGGCCGACGCGGTGGTGGACGCGGTGCGCGCGTTCGACCCGGCGCTGCCGGTGCTCGGGCTGCCGGGCGCGGTGTGGTTGAAGCGGGCGGAGGTGGCCGGCCTGCCGGTCCGCTACGAGGCCTTCGCCGACCGGGCGTACACGGGGGCGGGGACGTTGGTGGACCGGCGTCGGCCGGGCGCCGTGCTGCACGACGTGGGTGCGATCGCGGCCCGGTGCGTGGTGCTGGCGACCGAGGGGCGGGTGCGTGCGGTGGACGGGCAGGTGCTGCGGATGCCGGTGGACTCGATCTGCGTGCACGGCGACAGCCCGGGCGCGGTGGCGGTCGCCCGGGCGGTGCGGTCGGCGTTGACCGACGCGGGTGTGGTGCTGGGACCGTTCTCGGGCGGGCTGGACCGGCTCAGCGCGTGACCATCAGGCCGTCACGGGCGGGTGGGCCGGGGCGATGCCCATCCGGTCGAGGAGGCCGAGGATGGCGTCGACCTTGGCCAGGACGTGGTCCGGGTCGATGCGCTGCGGGGAGGTGGTGAAGACGAGTCCCGCCTCGAAGGTCAGCAGGAGGGGCATCGCGCTCACGAACGGGTTGGCGCCCGCTTGGCCCAGCAGCCACTCGACGGCCTGGGGGGTGAACGCCCGCGCCACGGCGGACGGGTCGGTGGTGAACACGGTGAACTCCCGGGCCACCGGTTCCGGCACGGCGGCGGGCAGCCACTGCCGCTGCTCGTGCACCGCGGTCACCGGCGCCTCGGCGGCCGGGCCGGCGGCGCCCGCGCGATCCGGGGCCAGCGGCCTGCCCCGGAAGTCGACGAGGATCCGGCGGCCGATCTTCATCGGCGCCACGGGCGCGGTGGCCACCTCGATCCGGTGCTCGTGGGCCGTGGCCGAGCTGGTCGAGTTGGCCTTCTCCATCGACGCCTCGCCGACGCGCACCGCCCAGTTGCCGCGCCGGAAGTCCAGCGCGGTCTCGAAGCGGGGCGGCCGGACCGTGCCCAGCCGGCCGGCGAAGCCCTCGGTCGAGCTCTTCATCGGCGGCAGGAGGTCGGCGGACCAGGCGCGGACCTCGGCGGGGCCGGCGACCCGACCGCCGAGGCTGCCCGCGAGCGCGGCCAGCGCGTCGGCGTGCGAGCTCTCCTCCTTGCGGTCACTGCGCCAACGCCACCAGTACGCGAGGCCGACCACGGCGACGATGATCGCTATCAGCGGCGAGAGCTTGAGCAGGGTGTCGTTCATCAGATGTCCAGGTACCCCTCGGTCTGCTGCTTCGACTGGTCTTCCCCGATGCCGGCGTACTGGTCCGCCTTCTCCTGGGCCGACTGGTTGCGCAGGGGCTTGTCGATGCCCGCGTTCGCGCCCGTGCCGATGCCCAGCTGCGACGCCGCCGCGTCGGTGACCGCGCCCGCCATGGACTTGCCGAAGCCGTCCTGCAGCCGTTCGCCGAGCATGCCGTCCTTGCTCCACAGCTTGACCAGCGCCGACTTGTCCCCGCCCGCCTTGAGCGCGTCGGCGGCGAGGCTGCCGGCGTGCTTGTTGGCCATCGAGCGCTGGAAGGCGGTCTTCACGTTGCCGACCCGCTTGGCCAGGTTGCGCAGGAAGTCGAGGATCTTGGTCAGGAACTGCTTCAGCTTGGCCACGATCCGGGCCACCTTGCTGCCGGTGGTGGCGACCCGCACGCCCGTCGCGGCGCCGGCCGCCGCGGTCGACGCGCCGAAGCTCGGCACGGCCGCCGCCAGCGCGGGGATCCAGATCATGACCAGCCAGGTGATCAGCTCGGTGAGGATCGCCTTGATGAAGTCCTCGACAATCGTCATGATCATGCTGGACGTCTGGAGCATCTGCGCCAGCTCACCGGCCTGACCGGCGACGCCGTCGATGCCGTTGGCGAACTCGCCCAACTTCGTGGCGGCCACCTCCGACGCGGGGCCGCCCCAGGCCGTCACCGAGCTCTGGAGGTCCTGGTCGAACTGCTCGCGCAGCTTGGCCACGCCCTCGCCGATGGCGCTGAAGTTCTCCGCCGCCTGCGCCAGCGCGGGACCGTCGCCGCTGACGAAGTGGATCGCGTCCTCCAGCGGCTGCACGACGCTGATCAGGAAGTTCAGGCCCTGCCCGACCAGCCAGCCGATCGGGTCGGTGGCGATGCCCAGCGCGGACGTGCCGAGCGAGCCGATCAGCGCGGAGCCCTCGGACATCAGGCCGGTGACCTCGGCGCCGCCCTTCTCCTCCGCCTTGCCCGCCGCTTCCTTGATCTTGAGGTAGTTGCCGTAGAAGGGGGCGGCCTCCGCCATCTTCTGGCTGGTGTCCTTCTCGCCGACGGTGATCTCGACGCCGCCGGCCTCGGTCTTCACTTCAGCCATCTTGGATTCCCCCGCCCTTACTGGTTGTCGAGCTGGACTTGCAGGCCGTTCAGCAACTGCTTGACGGCTTCTTCCTGCGCGTCGTAGTCCTGCGCCGCGCCGTTGAACTTGTCCGCGCCCGACTGCAGGCCGTCCTGCAAGGCCTGGAACAGGTCGTTGAGGTCGCCGAGCATCCGGGTGTAGTCGTCCTTGACGAACAGGCCGACCACGCCCCACGACTTGTCGCCCACGTCCGCCTTGGCG
This sequence comes from Saccharothrix sp. NRRL B-16348, assembly GCF_001280085.1. GTDB lineage: Bacteria > Actinomycetota > Actinomycetes > Mycobacteriales > Pseudonocardiaceae > Actinosynnema. The sequence goes on from NZ_LGED01000001.1 coordinate 237,644, forward strand.
ACGAGTCCCGCGATCTCGGCGGCGGTGCCGCGGTGGCCGTCGAGCTTGCCGGCGAACGCCCGCAGCTCCTCGGGGTTGACGTCGAAACCACTCATCGCGTGCTCACCGGTCCTCGTCGTCGAAGAGGTTCAGGAAACGGCCGTCCTGGTTCTGCCCCGGCCCCGGGCGGGGCGGAGGCGGAGGCGGCGCGTCGTCGCGCAGGAACCCGCGCTGCGAGAAGTCGTCCGGTTCCTCGGGCGGAGCCTGCCTGCGCGGCGGGGCCGGGCGGGCGGCCGGACCGGGCGGAGGCGGCGGCATCCGGTTGGGGCCGGGACCTGCCATGGGAGGCGGCGGGGCGGCGTAGGGAGGGGCGACGGGCGGCGGGTTCTGGCCGGCCGCGGCCTGCTCGGTCATGGCGCGCAGCTCCTGCGGCGAGACGCCGAACAGCTGGGCCTGCGTCTCCAGCACCTGGTCGGTGAGGTGCATGTCGTCGCCGAGCGCGTTCTCCACGATGCCCGCCTGGCGACGTGCGGCCTCGGCGACGGCCTGCCGCAGCGTCGCCATGATCGCGCCGGCCAGCGCGTGCGGCGGTCGGCGCATCGCGATGTCCGACAGCCGGATGTCCTTGATCGCCCCGGACGGGCCCGCGACGACGGTCACGGCCCGGTCGGGCGAGGTGGCCACCACCTCCATCGCGGCCAGCTCCTGCTGCATCTCGTCGATGCCCGCGACCTGCTGGTCGACCCGGTGCAGCTTGGACTGGAACTGTTCGAACTGGGCGACGAGCTGGTCGAACTCGGCCGACACGACAAGACCTCCGTGAGTTTCACCTGGGCGACACGCGCGCCGTGAGCGGGACTCATAGTGGCAAGTGGTCGACCCGCTTTGTGCCCGAACGGGTGAAAAGACCTTCCGTTCGGCCCTCGGGCCGTTCGGCGGGTTCCTCGGCTCGGTGGTGGTTGGGCAGCATCGCGGGCGTGATCAGACGATTCCAGGCAGTGATGACTCTCACACTCGGTCTGTCCCTCCTCTCCCTTCCCGGCGTCGCGCACGCGCAGCCCGCGCCGTGCTTCGACCCGAACGCGCCCATCACCGTGGAAGAGCAGCGGTTGGGCGACCGGCTCACCCCGACCGGACCGGAGGTCGGGCCCGAGCTGGTGCGGCTGGCCGGCTTCGAGGACGACGTCAGCCGGTTCACCGCCCGGCTGTGCGAGCCGATCTCCCACGCGCAGGTCATGTACCACGCCGTCGCCGCCGGGACGCAGCTGTGGCAGGCCGCGGTGAAGCGGGCGCAGTCGCCCCAGACCTGGGACTCCTACGACGACCGGCCGCTGTACTGGGCACGGCTGCTCGCGACGAAGGCGCTGCGGCAGTGGCAGCCCCAGGGCTGGCAGCTCGACGCGGCCGGGCGGGCGAGGCTCGTCGACGCGTTCGACCGCACCTCGCGGGGCGTTGAGCAGGTGCGGTTCGGCGCCGGTGTGCGGCGGATCGCGGTCACCGGGTTCGACCCGTTCCAGCTCTTCGGCACGTCCGTGCGGCGGAGCAACCCCGCCGGCGCGTCGGCGTTGCAGCTCGACGGGAAGGTGATCAGCACGCCGTCCGGGCCGGTGGTGGTGGAGGCCGCCGTGCTGCCGGTGCTGTGGGGCACGTTCGACCAGGGGATCGTGGAGCGGTTCTACGGCACCGCGCTCGGTCTCAGGGCCGATGCGCTGGTCACGATCAGCCAGGGCCGCGACGGGCAGTTCGACGTCGAGCGGTGGGCCGGGCGGTTCCGGGGCGTGTACCCGGACAACAACAACGTGTCGGTGCCCGGTGTGGTGCCGGACGCGGTGGGGTGGCCGCAGCCGGCGCACGAGTTCATCGAGACCACGCTGCCGCACCAGCGCATGATCGCCGCGGGGACCACGCCGTTCCCCGTCTACTACAACCGGTCGTTCTGCGAGTGGCCGCTGGGGACGGTCCCCGCACCCGGCACGGGCACGGCCGACTGCCGCGCCGACGAGCCGACGCCCGGCGCGCAGGCGGCGGAGGGCAGCGGGGGCGACTACCTGTCCAACGAGTCGATGTACCGGGCGAACCGGCTGCGGCTGGGGCTGGGCGCCACCACCACCGCGGGCGGCCACCTGCACATCCCGGTCCTCGGCCAGCCCGCCGACCCGACCGCGCTCACCGACGCGGCGTTCGAGCTGGAGCGCCGCGCCATCGCCGACCAGGTGACCGCGCTGGTGTCAGTAATCTGACCACGTGAAGGGCTGGCGGGCGGCGGTCGTGGCACTGGCCGCGCTGTCGCTCGCCGCCTGCACGGCGCAGGTGCCGGGCGTGCCGGACGGCGAGGTCGTCCGGCCTTCCCTCACGCCGACCGCCGACCAGCTGCCGAAGGCGGGCCAGTGCACGGACACCGGCCTCGCAGTGCTCGACTGCAAGACCGAGCACGAGGCCGAGGTGACCGAGGTCGGCCTGGTGGACGGCCTCGGCGCCGAGTACCCGAACGACCGCGACCTGCGCCGTGCCGCCCTGCCCGCCTGCCGCGCCGCGCTCACCAAGTACCTGGGCAGCCCCGACCACGACGCCACCCGGCTGCAGGCCCACGCGTTGTGGCCGAGCCGGGACGGCTGGGCGAAGGGCGACCGCTGGCGCGTGTGCACGGTGGTGGAGCTGAAGCCCGACGGCACGCGGGTGCGGCGCAAGACCAGCGCCAAGGACCTCCTCAAGGCCGCCGGGTTCGGCACGGTGCAGTTGTGCGCGACCGCGTCACCGGGCGAGGCCAAGGACCCCGGGATCACCGCCTGCGACCAGCCGCACAAGGCCGAGGCCGTGCCGGGCGTGCTCGCGCTGGGTAGTCACCAAGAGCCGACGCCGTCCCTCGACCAAGTGAACGCCAAGGCGGCCGAGCACTGCGCGAAGGCGGTCACGAACTACGTCGGCGCGCAGCGGGAGGACGTCTTCGCGTCCTGGCGGGCGTTCGGCAGCCTGGCGTGGTCCGAGGGCTACACGTCGGCGGTCTGCTACGCCGAGGCGACGCGCCCGTTCACCGGCCGGCTGTGGGGCCTGGGGAAGAACGCGCTGCCCGCCTGAACCAGGCGGATCGCGACTGACCCACAGGCTGTGCACAGTTCCATCCACACCCTGTGGACAACTAGCGCCGCCGCCAGGACAACACCACCAGCAGCACGCCGACCAGAACCGGCGCGCCGCTCTCGAACACCGGCCTGAGCACCGGCAAGAACGGGTAGGCGCCCGACTCGAACAGCACCGAGGCGGTCAACGCGGCCAGCCCGGCGGCCAGCGGCGCGGCTGGGGACAGCTTCCCCAGCGACACCAGACCCACCAGCAGTCCCGCGAGTCCCAAGGCCACCAGCCCGCGCAGCCGGACCTCGTCGAACTGGTCCAGCGCGTAGCCCCACGCGAACGCCCCGAACGCCGCCGCGACGGCCCCGAGCACGAAGCCGCCCACGTGCCACCACGCCGACACCCGCGTGCGCTTCCGCTCGGCCGCCACCCCGACCGGGTGATACCGCACGACTCCCGGAGCCGGGCCCACCTCCGCGTCCGGCAGCCGGTCGTAGTGCAGTCCGCCCAGGAAATCGTCCTGCTGGGTCACCCCTCCTTGGTACCTCCGGCCGAGCCCGAAATCACCCGGAGCAACCAAAAAGAGACCCGGTGGACGCCGTTGGCCACCGGGTCTCACGCCGAGAGGTCTCGGGGAGGAGAAGCTCAGCCGAGGCGGAACTTCAGCGCTTCCAGCTCGTCACGCAGCGAGGTCGGCACCTTCTCGCCGATCTTGGCGAACCACTCCTCGATCATCGGGATCTCGGCACGCCACTCGTCGGCGTCGAACTCGAGCGCGGCCTCGACGTCCGCACGGGGCGCGTCCAGCCCGTCCAGGTCCAGCTCGGCGGCGGTCGGCACGTGCCCGATCGGCGTCTCCACCGCGGCGGCCTTGCCCTCGATGCGCTCGACGGCCCACTTCAGCACGCGCGAGTTCTCGCCGAACCCGGGCCACAGGAACCGCTTGTCGTCGCCGCGGCGGAACCAGTTCACGTAGAAGATCTTCGGCAGCTTGTCCGCGTCGGCCGACTTGCCGGTGTCGATCCAGTGCTGGAAGTAGTCGCCGGCGTGGTAGCCGATGAACGGCAGCATCGCCATCGGGTCGCGCCGCACGACGCCGGTCTTGCCGACGGCCGCGGCGGTCGTCTCGCTGGACAGGGTGGCGCCCATGAACACGCCGTGCTGCCAGTCGCGCGACTCGGTGATCAGCGGGATCGTGGTGGCGCGGCGACCGCCGAAGAAGATCGCGGAGATCGGCACGCCCTTCGGGTCCTCCCACTCGGGCGCCTTGATGTCGCACTGGGCGATCGGCGTGCAGTAGCGGGAGTTCGGGTGCGACGACAGCTCCTCGCCGCCGGGCGTCCAGTCCTGCTTCTTCCACGAGGTCAGGTGGGCGGGCGGCTCGCCCATGCCCTCCCACCACACGTCGCCGTCGTCGGTCAGCGCGACGTTGGTGAACAGCGAGTTGCCCTTCGCGATCGTGCGCATCGCGTTGGGGTTGGTGTGGTAGTCGGTGCCGGGCGCGACGCCGAAGAAGCCGTTCTCCGGGTTGACGGCGTACAGCCGGCCGTCGTCGCCGAACCGCATCCACGCGATGTCGTCGCCGAGGGTCTCGACCTTCCAGCCCGGGATGGTCGGCTCCAGCATCGCGAGGTTGGTCTTGCCGCAGGCGCTGGGGAACGCCGCCGCGATGTAGTACGACTTCTGCTCCGGCGAGGTGAGCTTGAGGATCAGCATGTGCTCGGCCAGCCAGCCCTCGTCGCGCGCCATGACCGAGGCGATGCGCAGCGAGTAGCACTTCTTGCCCAGCAACGCGTTGCCGCCGTACCCCGAGCCGAACGACCAGATCATCCGCTCTTCGGGGAACTGCGTGATGTACTTCGTCTCGTTGCAGGGCCACGGGACGTCGGCCTGGCCCGGCTCCAACGGCGCGCCGATCGAGTGCAGCGCCTGGACGAAGTCGGCGTCGTCGCCGAAACGCGCCAACGCCTTCGTGCCCATGCGGGTCATGATGTGCATCGAGACGACGACGTACTCGGAGTCCGTGATCTCCACGCCCAGCATCGGCTTCTCGGCGTCGAGCGGCCCCATGCAGAACGGGATCACGTACATCGTCCGACCGCGCATGCACCCGCGGTACAGCTCGGTCATCGTCGCCTTCATCTCGGCGGGGTCCATCCAGTTGTTCGTGGGGCCCGCGTCCCGCGGGTCGACCGAACAGATGAAGGTGCGCTCCTCGACCCGCGCCACATCGGTGGGATCCGACGCCGCCCAGAACGAGTTGGGTTTCTTCTTCAGCGGAACGAAGGTCCCCGCGTCCACGAGCTTGGCGGTGAGCCGGTCCCACTCTTCCTGGGAGCCGTCGGCCCACACCACTTCATCGGGGCAGGTCAGCTCTGCGACCTCACGCACCCAGGACACCAGGCGCGCGTGGTTGGTCGGTGCGTGGTCGAGACCGGGAATGGTCACTGCCGTCATCTCGTCTCGTCTCCTAGCTGAGCGCCAGCCCACGGTGGACGCCGTTGTCCTGGTGGGACGTCCTCGGGAATGGCTCCGCCCGCCCGGTGGAGGGCGTGCCGTTTAAGGGGATAGACGGAGGTTAGCCGGGTTAATCCCGGGTAACGCACATCTGACCTGTCGGCTGGCTCACAAAACCGATTCTGGAATCGATTCAGCACCCGATCACCACAAATCCGGCTGTGACCTGGGCTTTAGTCGGCGGAATGCAAGGGCGATCCGGTGCGTCGATCGCCACACGTTCAGGTGGCTGAACAGTAACGCTGCGAGAGCGCTCTCACGGCCGGGCGCAAGAATTGCTGCTCCGAAATGCCCGGATTTCTCGAACGTTTCAGGAACGGCGGACGGGCCGGCCGAGCAACGCGATCAACGGCTGTTCCACTTGTGCCACAAGGGATTCACCGAACACGCACAGCGTGTGTTCCCAGGGGTGCCCGAACGTGCCGAGGCGCAGATCGCGGGTGACGTACAGGAAGTAGTCACCGTCCGGGTACACGTGGCCGGGCCACCGCGGTTGCCCCGGCCGGCCGACCCGGTCGGGGTCGAACCGGTAGCCGACGTGCTGCCAGTCGAGCCAGTACAGCTCCTCGCCCACGCCCTCCCGCAGCCCAGCGATGATCACGCTCTGCAGTCCGTCCACGCCGTCTTCCCCGACGTTCAGGTGCCAGGTCACCGATCCGGGTGGTTCCGCGATGCCGGGGAAGGCGCTCGTGCTCGGCCGGAAGTCGAGCCGCCGGTAGACCCGGCGCCAGACCTCGTCGTACTCCGCCTGATCGAACAGCGGGACGACCGGACGCGTCGCGGCGGCCGGGCGCGGCGGCGTCCAGTGGTAGGAGCGGGCGGTGGCGACCTCGCGGAAGCCCGCGCCCAGCAACACGGCACGCAGCTCGCCGTCCGCTTCGGCGAAGAACGTCGACTCCGGCTCGGCCCACTGCCGCCACGCCGCCAACACCTGCGGCCACTGGCCGGTGAGACCACCGATCACCACGGCGCCACCACCTGCGGGCTCCGCCCACCCCGCGCCCACGACACGGCCGCGTTCGAGCACGACCTGGACGTTCGCGTCGTAGAGCCGGGCCGGGCCGTCGGCCTCGAGGTCGGCGAACGGCGTGCGGTGGTGGCCCCGCGCCAGCCGTCGCACCTCCGGCAGGTCCTCGTCTCGGAGTTCACGCACGTCACCGCTCGGCGGCGCGGTGATCTCGTCCGCGACCAGGACGGAACGCTCCCAGCCCGGCGTGAAGCCGGCCGCGAGCAGGTGCGCGGGGAGGTCGGGCGCTTCGTGCGCGTAGGTCTTCCACTCGACCGGCTCACCGCGTTCGGCGAAGTGGCGCAGCTGGCGTTCGACGAGGTCGGCGAGGTCGACTCCGGCCAGGTCGGGGTGTTCGACCGTGCCGTGCGCGCCGTGGTGGACGCGGGTGACCGGACCGTCGTGCTCGACCACCGCGCCGATCGGCGTGCTCCACGGTCGGCGCGGCCACGCGTCGTCGGCGGGTCGGGTCTTGCGCCGCGGTGGGCGGGGGCGCACGGGGTTGGCGTCGAAGAAGCCGTTGATCGCGGCGACGACCTGAGGTGAGGCGAAGTCCGGCACGGTGAGGTTCAGACCGCCGGCCACCGGGCCGTCCGGGCCGGGGGTCGTGAGGACGAGCGTCGACGCGCGGACCCGGCCGAGTCCTTCCCGGGACGCGGCGTCAGGGGTCAGGCCGGCCACGATCACGCGGTGTGGCGTCGCGCCGGCGAAGACCATCCGCACCACGAGCAGCGCCCCGACGCCGTGACCGCCGAGGTCGTAGTCAGTGGTGGCCAGGTGGTCGAGCAGGGCGAGCCCGGCGGCGGTCGGCACCAAGTCCGGCAGGTCGACCAGGATCACCCGGTGACCACGGGCGACCAGGGGCTCGACGTGCGGAAGCCACAGATCGGCCGTGTCGTCCGAGTCTCCGGCGAACAGGACGAGCGGACGGCCGTCGCCGAAGTCGCGGTAGGTGAGGAGGGTGCCGTCCGGAGCCCGGAACTGCTCGCGCCCGGTCACCCGTCGAGCCGTTTGTAGTACTGGACCTGGGGGAACGCGGTGAAGCCCGCGCGTTCGTAGGTGCGGCGCGCCGGGGCGTGGCCGGGATCGCCGCCCGTGCCGACGACGGCCAGGGTGACGCCCGCTTCGCGGAGGCGCTCGACCGCGAAGGACGTGAGGCTGGAGCCGATGCCCTGCCGCTGGTGGTCGGGGTCGACGGCCAGCATGTGGATCTCGCCGTCTTCCAACCGGATCGCGACGAAACCCACGGCGCGGTCCTGCTGGTCGGCCACCCACACGGCTGTCGCGTCGTCCCGGCAGACGTCCTCGACGGCTCGGGCCTGCGTCGACTCCCAGTCCGGGAACAGCGCGGTGTAGATCGGAACGCCCAGGGCGGCGCGGAACGAGTCGAACACCGGAGCCCACGCGCGCAGCGAGAACTCCACGACGGTGCCGATGTCGTCGGCCGTCAGCGGGCGGATGACCATGCGGCCATCATCGCGACAGGCGCACGACCTCCGCACTCGAATTCGCGGTCAGGTCCGCCTCGGCGCGGGCGATGGCCGCGTCGAACGCCGCCCGGAAGTCCGCGATCGAGGTGTCCTCCAGTTGGAAGCAGAACTTGTCGTCCGGGCCGAGCAGTTCGAGCACCCCGTTGTTGACGTTGATCGTGCACACGGCAGCCTCGCCCCGGTCGGTCTGGCACCGGAGCAGCCACTCCCGCCGCTCACGCTCCTTGCGGATCACCCTCTGCGCCACGCTTCTCCTCCTAGCTGGTTGTATGTCCTCGGACACGCCGAGTAACCCCTATAGATTAGGGTTTAGATAGCCCGTTAGCGATAACCCGATGGAGTGGACACATGGCGCTGGCGCGGCAGACCATCGAGCGCCTTCAACTCGGGCTCGCCCTCACCCGGCTGCGCACCCAGGCGAAGAAGTCGCAGGGCGAGGCCGGAGCGGTGATCGGGCGCACGCCAGGCCGGATCAGCCAGGTCGAGAACGGCAAAGGCGGGCTCGGGGTCGACGAGTTGACCAAGCTCCTCGACTTCTACGGCGCTCACGGTCGGGAGCGCGAGACGATCCTCGCGCTCGGCGCGGCAGCCCGGCGGCGGGCACCCCGACGGGGATACGTCGACAACCTGCCGGAACCCTTCCAGCGCTTGGCGGAGTTGCAGGCCGCGGCCACCAGGGTCCGCTGGTACGAGTGCGGGGTGATCCCGGGTCTGGTGCAGTCGAAGGACTACGTCCGGGCGATCATGGCGCTGTCCAACTCGATCTACTGGACAGACTCGGAGTCGGAGACCGCCGAGCGCACCGCCTTCCGGCTCGACCACCAGCGCCGGGTGTTCGAGACCGGGGCGGCCAAGCGGATCGAGATCGTCTTCACCGAGGACTCGCTGGACCACGTGATCGGCGACGAGTCGGTGATGCGCGGCCAGGTGCTGCACCTGCTCCAGTTGCTGGAGAGCTACCCCGACCTCGACATCGGCGTGGTGCCGGCGGGCACGGCGGACAACCCGGCGCTGGGCGGTGGCCTGGTGGTGCTGGACTTCGCCCACTCCACACCTGTCGGCTTCGCGACCAGCCTGCACGGCCCCGCGCCCTACTACGATCAACCTGAAGACGTCGAGCCGATGCAGCGGATCTTCGCCCGGGTCAAGGAGTTGGCGCTGAGCCGGGCGGACACCCGAGCGCTGTTGATCGGGCGGATCAAGGAGGGCACGTGACCGCGCGCGACACGGGGTGGATCAAGAGCAGCCGCAGCTCCGGCGGTAGCAATGCCTGTGTCGAGGTGAGGCTGACCGAGGCCGCCGTGGGCGTGCGGGACTCGAAGAACGCCGACGGGCCGCGGTTGGTGTTCGCGGCCCGTGGGTGGAAGGCATTCCTCGCGCAGGTCAGTTCGGGCTGATCCACTGGCCGGTGACGGAGTCGATGCGGACCACGCCCGACACCGTGACCTTCTCGCCCGAGTCGCCCGAGCCGTCCGACCACACCTCGTCGCTGTCCGGCGTGTACTTGCCGTCCTCGCCGATGCGGCCGTGCTCGACCTCGGTCCACTCCTCGTCGCCGGTGTGCCGGGACACCGTGACCTCGCCGTCCTGGGTGATCTCGGTGGCCAGGTCGGCGCTGCCGTCGCCGTCGGCGTCGGTGAAGAGCCAGGTGTCGCCGTCCTCGTCCTTGACCACCGCGGTGTCGGCGCGGCCGTCGCCGTCCGTGTCCTCGGTGGCGGGCCCGACGTTCTGGTCCTCGCCGCCCTCCATGTCGACGACGATCGCCTTGCCGGCGTTCGTGTTGGTCTGCTCGGTCCGGTCGTCCGACGGCTCGACGGCGACCCACTCGCCGGAGTCCTCGTCGAACGCGGCCTGGCCGGTGAGTTCGCCGTCCGCGTCGAACGAGCTCATCAGGTCGGCGTCGCCGTCGCCGTCGGTGTCGCTGAACGCGAGGTGCCCGCCGTCGTCGGTCTCCACGACCGCGCTCTCCTCGACACCGTCCTGGTCGAGGTCGTAGGTCGCCTCGGCGGTGTACTCCTCGTCGCCGACGGTGACCTTCAGCTCGCCGTCGGCCGCGCCTGTCTCGTCGATGTACACCGGTGTCCCACCCTCCTGCGTCCTGTACGGGTAGGACTCACGTTATGCCTGTTCGGTTCCGCTGCGGAAGCGTCATCACTCCCTCTCGGGCCGGGAACCGAGCAGGAGCAGGCAGAACGTCGTCACCGCCGCCACCAGGCCGGCCAGCAGGAGCATCGGGTCCAAGCCGTTCGGCGGCGGTGGCGCGGCGGCCACCACCTGGGGCGTCGCCGCGGTCGTGGTGGTCGGCGCAGCCGTGTGAGCTGGGGGGATCGCGGCGGGTGGTGGTTCGACCACGGGCTGCTGGGTGGTCTCCGGCTGGGCCGCCGCCGGTGGAGTCTCGTCCGGCAGCACGGTGACGCGCGCACGCATGTCGGGGTGCACCGAGCAGTAGTAGTCGTAGACGCCGGGCACGGTGAACGTGAAGCTCCACGACTGCCCCTGCGCCAGCAGCGGCGACCGGAGCACGGCGGGCCCGGCCGTCGTGACCACGTCGTGCGGCGCCTGGTCCTGGTTGGTCCAGGTCACCGTCTCGCCGACGCGCACCGTCATCTCACCGGGCTGGTAGGCGTACTGGGCGATGGGGATCTGGTGGCCTTGTGCGGCGGCAACGGCGACTTCCGCAGGAGCCGACAGGAACAGCAGGAAAACGGCGGCGAGCAGGGCGCGCATGAGGTGGTCTCCCAGGAGCGGGGCGACCCGGGCGTCGTCGACCGGGTCGCCGGCTGATCAGCAGGTCGCTTGCGCGAACACCGGGTCGAGCATCTGCTCCAACATCACGGTGTGGGACTTGATGTACTGGTCGAACGCCAACGCGTCGTCGACCTGCTGCAACGGCGACGTCTCCAGGTGCGCCGCCTTGATGTGGGCGAGGAGCGGCGCGAGCACCTCACCGCTGAGCGCGCTGTTGAGCGCCGGGTCGAGCATCTGGCCCAGCAGCACGGTGTGCGACTTGACGTACTGGTCGAACGCCAGCGCGTCGGTCACCTGCTCCAACGGCGACCTCTCCAGGTGGGCCGCCTTCAGGTGCGCGATGAACGGCTCCAGGGTCTCCTTCGGGACGCACGACGTCGGCGGCTGGCCCGTGGGCGGAGCCGTGGTCGTCGTGGTCGGGTGGGTCGTGGGGTGGCCGGTGGTGGGCGGCGCGGTGGTCGTGGTCGTGCCGCCGGCGACGGTGACCGAGGCCTTCATGTCCGGGTGCACCGAGCAGTAGTACTGGTAGCTGCCCGCCTTGGTGAACGTGAACGTGTAGGACTGGCCCTTCTGCAGGGTGGGCGAGGTGAACTTCTCCGGGCCGGAGGTGACCACCACGTTGTGCGGCGCGGTGTCCTGGTTGGTCCAGGTCACGGTGTCGCCGACGGCGACGGTGAGCGCCGCCGGGCTGTAGGCGTAGCCGGAGATCGTCACCGACTTGGCGGACGCGGCGGCCGGGGCGGCGGCTTGCGGTGCCGCCGCGGCTGCGTGGTGGCCCGCCTGGGCGGCGAGGTCGACCTGGGCGGCGGGGGTGGTGCTCGGCGCCGACGTGCCGACGGCGGCCAGGCTGAACACCGCTCCGGCTATGCCGAGGGCGGCCAGGACGAGGGCGAACCGGCCGCCACGCCGTGGTTCCGTGCTGTCCACTGTGGACTCCTTCTTCATTCGGTTCACCGGCCTGGGCTGGCGGTGACGAGAAAGCCCGCCGCGCCGATCACGGCGATCGCGAGCACGGTCTCCAGGGCGACCGAGCGGGCGAACGGTGCGGCGGAGGTTGCGGTGGCGAGGCGGCGGTCGACCCACCTCTTGCTGACCAGACCCGCGGCGAGCAGCACGCCGAACAGGCCGAGCTTGATCGCCAGGATCCGGGCGTAGTCGGTGTCGAGGGTGAGGCCGTTGAGCCGCCACGCCAGCACGCCACCGGCCACGACCAGCGCGGACACCGAGCCGAGGGCCAGCTTCGAGTAGCGCGGCACGACCTCGGCGAGGGTGGCGAGGTCCCGGCGCGGCAGCACGCCGAGCAGCAGCAGCGCCAGTCCGCCGACCCACAGGCAGATCGCCGCGAGGTGCACCAGCACGGCCACCTGCGCCCACCAGCCGAGGTCGGGGGCGTGACCGGTCATGCCGCTGGTCCGCAGCACCCCGAACGCGACCGCGCCCGCGCCGACCCGCCACGGCAACGACGTCACGGCGCGTTCGCCGCGGCGCAGCAGGTCGGCGAGCACGACGCCCGCCAGCACCCACAGCAGGCCGCGGGCCACCCACGCCCGCCCGAACGGGATGTCCAGGACGGGGAGCACGACGGCCAGGTCGACGTCCGCCGGCGCGACCTGGCCGATCCACGCGGCCTCCAGGAGCAGGCCGGCGACGGTGCCGAGCAGGCCGAGCAGCCAGGCCGCGAGGAGCAGGCGGGCCGGGCGGCGCTCGTTCGCGCCGGCCGGCCAGAGGAACGCCAGGAACGCCGCGCCGCCGAAGAACAGGACGGTGCCGGTGTAGTCGACGACCCGGGCCAGGGTGAACCAGGACTTCGCGGCGTCGCCCGCCGCCAGCGCGAGGCTCACGGCGTGCTCAGCAAGCCGACGACCCGACCGTCGCCCGGCTGGACGAGGAGGCCGCACCGGTCGCCGAGCAGGCCGTTGAGCTGCGCGTTGTTGGTGCCGGAGATCGGCAGCGCGCCGGTCGACGTGGCCGTGCCGACCACACCGGCGAGATCGGGCAGGCCGCCGACGCCGCCCACGGCCGTGCCGGGCTGGAGGCCGCCCGGCGCGCCGGTGGGGAGAACACCGGCGAGCGGACCGGTGAGCGGCGTCGGCGTGGCACCCCCGAGCAGGCCGCCGAGTGACCCGAGGGTGCCGGTCAGGGCGCCGAGCGCGCCGGTGTCGGTGAGCGCGGCGGTGTCGATGAGCAGCGGCAGCGCGCCGGTCAGGTCGGACACCAGCGGCAGGCCGTCGACCAGCGCGCCGAGCCCGGCCAGCAGGGCGCTGATCGCGTCCACGTCGCACGGCGGCTGGGTCGGCGGCTTGGTGATCGGCGGTGTCGTCGGCGGCGTGGTGGGGTCCGGGTGGTTCGGCTCTGGGTGGACGGGGTTGGGGTGGGTCGGGTCGGGGTGGACCGGCGGCACGGCGGTGCCCTGGTGCCGCTGCGGCTGTCCGACGTGGACGGCGGGTGGTGGGTCGGCCGGGTCGGCCGTGCCGGTCACGTGGTCCTGCGGCGGGTGGGCGGTCGACTGCTGGTCCGCCGCCACGGTCGGCGGGCGGCCCAGCCCGGAGGCGAAACCCAGGACGACGACCACCGTGCCGACCAGGCTCGCCGCGACCACCTGGTCCCTGTTGAACTTCATCGCGATTCGCCCCCGAGTCCGGTTAATAACCCGGAATGAGCGAATCAGTCGCACGTGAACGGGCGTGTCGTAATGGTCAAGCACCCGTTAAGTGGACCGCCACGAGATTCACCACAAGGAGGGAGAACTAGGCAACACCACGTTAAATTGCGCCCACAACGAGCCTGTCACCTGCGCAAACGTTGTCGATCTTAGTCCGTTCAGGTGACAGGCCGCATCTATTCTTAAAATGGCTCGTTAATCAGGGTTCGCCATTTACTCAAACGCGGTCGCGCACCGCGCGGATGCGGGCCAGCAGTTCGTCGACCTTCGTCCGGCCCGCGGTGAGCTCGGCCAGTCGACGCGTCACGGTCTGCAACGCGCGGGTCCGTTCGCCGGCTTCCATCCGCAACGCCTTGTCGACCTCGCGCAGTTCCGCCTCGATCGCGTCGACCCGCTTGCCGAGGGCGTCGTCCAACGCCAGCGACAGCTGCTGCTCGGCCTCGATCAGCTGCTCCGCGACCAGCTGGTCCACGGTGGACCGCGCGTCCGCGATCGCGTCCGACAGCCACTGCTTGAGGTGCTGCTTGTCGGCCGAGTGCTTCCTGGTCCGCGCCATCCACCAGCCCGCGCCGAGACCGAGGGCGATGGTCACCGGCAGCACGATCGGGTTCAGCGCCGCCACCCCGAGCCCGGCCAGCGGCAACGCGGCCAGCCGGCCCGCGCCCAACCCGCCGGACACGCCCATGAACACCAGCAGCTTGTCTTCCGCAGTCGGCGCGCGCTTCTCCGGGGGCCGCAGCACGACCGGCGGCGTCACGCCGCGCGCGAACTGACTCCGGATCACGGCCAGCTCCTCGGGCGAGAACAGGTCGGCCAACGCCGAGTCGGCCACGCGGGACAGCCGCACGCCCAACCCGGCGCTGATCCGCCCCGACACCACCTGCAACGCCGTGTCGACCTCCTGCGGCAACGCCGCCAGCCGCTCCCGGTCGGCCGAGTCGATCGCCGTGCGGAACCACGTCTGCACGTCCCGCATCTGGCGGCTGACCTCGTGCGCGCCCTCCACCCGCGCCCGCTGCACCTCGCCGCGCAGCCGCACCTGCCAGCTCCGCGTCGACGAACGGCGCTGCGAGTTCAGCTCGTCACGCCGCCCGCGCAGCGTCTCGGCCTCCTCCTCGCCCGACGACAGCGCGCGCTTGTCCGCCTCGTTGCGCGCGATCAGCTCGTCCAGCACGGTCGCCAGCGCGCGCAGCCCGTTGGCCTCGCCGAGCATCGCCGCCCGGCCGACCACCAGCTCCTGCAACGCCTCCTGCAACGCCCCGATCCCGGACCGCTCGCGCAGCATCGCCCCCGCGTCCGGGTTCGGCGCCTTGGCCGCCAGCTCGAACATCCGCGACGACACCGGGTGGAACACCGCGCCGCGGAACCTCGGCGCGTGCTCGGCCAGCAACGCCTGGTCGGCCTCCAGCACCTGCCGCCAGCCCCGGTACTGGTCGACCTTGGTCAACGCGAACACCACGGTCTCGACCCGTTCGCCGACCGTGCGGAGGAAGTCCAGCTCACCGCGCGTGAACGGGGCCGAGGCGTCGACCACGAACAGCAGCGCGGTCGCCGTCGCGGCGGCTTCGGCGGCCAGCTCGCCGTGCACGGAGTCGAGCCCGCCGACACCGGGGGTGTCCACCACGGACAGCCGTTCCAGCAGCGGGATGGGCGCCTCGACCTCGACGTACCGGGGCGGCAGCATGCCCTCGGGCAGCTCGTGCGCCGCCGACACCCAGTTCACGATCTCGGACCGCTCGAACGGCACCGGCGACATCGACCCGGCGTAGCAGGCGCGGGCCGACCACTCCTCGCCGTGCCGGAACACCAGGTACGTCGCGGTGGCCACCTCGGCGTCCACCGGTGACAGGTTCGGCGTCGCCAGCAGGGCGTTGACCAGCGAGCTCTTGCCCCGGTTCGTCTCGCCGACGACCACCACCGACGCCGGGCCGGCCCGGCGGGTCTCCACGAACGACGCGGCCGACGGGTCGAGCGCGCGGACCAGGTTGGTGAGCTTCTCCCTGGTCTGCCGGACCGTCTGCGGCAGGCTGCTCATCGCGCGGTGTAGACGGTGACGATGGGCGCGCGCAGCGTCCGGCCGCGATCGGCGAAGCCGACCACCTCGGTCTCCGCCACCACGCCGTCCAGCGACGCGTCCGGTGTCGGCACGGTGCCGCCCGCCTCGTGCCGCGACGGGTCGAACCGCTCGCCGTCGGGCCGCACCGCGGTCACGCCGATCGCCGCCAGGCCCTCTTCGAGCCGTTCCACCACCCCGGCGCTGCGGGCGCGGTCGAGCGCGTACAGGCACAGCTGCACCAACGCGCGCCGCTCGGCCAACGCCTGGTCCAGCAGCTCGTCGGCGATGGTCGTCTCCAGCGTCGTCTCCACAGCGTGGTCGGACGCCGTGCCGCCCTGTTCCGTTCCGCTCATCGCCGTCCCCGCAGTTGTTGCCAGATCAGGAAATAGGCCCGGTGCACCACGTGCGCCACCCGGCTCTGCGCGGGCGTGGCGCCGAACGACGCGAAGGAGCGCCACCAGCCCGCCCGTTCCAGCGCGTAGGCCAGGAGCTCCTGCGGCGGTCTGCCGCGCAGGCCGAGCTGCTCGGCGAGGTCCGGCGAGCTGCCGAACCGCAGCACCTCTTCCACCAGGTCGTTCGGCATCGCCACGGCGCCGGACGCGACCAGCGTCAACGCCTCCAGCAGCCGCAGCTGGTGCGCCTCGGGCTTGGCCAGCAGCACCTCGATCGCGTCGTGCACGCGCTGCCGCTCGTTCGGGTCGCCGGAGGCGGCGGCCAGCGACGTCACCGACGCCAGCGCCGCGGCGGCCTTGATGCCGTCGGCCCGCGAGCGGAACACCGCGTTCAGCTTGGCCCGCACGCCGTCCAGCCCGGAGGCGTCGAGGAGCTTGCGGCGCAGCGCGCCCGCGGTGATGCCCGGCTCCGCGTCCACCGCTTCGAGCGCCTTGCGGACGCCGTAGAGGTCGAGCTTCTCCAGCAGCCGGGTGCGGGTGCCGACCGGCACGTCGCACTCCCAGCTCACGAACAGGTCGGCCGAGATCAGCATGGTCTCGCGGGTGGCGTCGTCCAGTTCGGCCAGCTTGCGCAGCGCGTCCGCGTCGGCCGAGGTGAAGCCGCCGGTCTCGGTCGACTCGGCGACCAGGCCGATCACCGGCAGCACGTCCGCGACCCGCGGCTTGAGGGTGAGCGCCTGCCGTTCGGCGAGCAGCACCGCCGCCTGCCACGTGTCGCCGTTCGCGCCCTCCACGGTCTCGGCGGCGATCGTGTCGGCCTTGTTGAGCACCGCGATCGCGTTGACCGGGCCCGCCTCGCGGCTCGCAGTCGCGGCGGTGAACGCGGCCAGCGCCTGCTGGTCGTCCGCGCGCACGCCCTGCGTGACCACGTACAGCACCGCCTCCGCGCCGGCCACCGCGTTGCGCGACACCGGGTCCAGCTCGCCGCCGAGCAACGCCTCCGTGCGGGCGACCGACGCGGCGTCGAGCGAGCCGAGGCCGGGTGTGTCGATCACGGTCAGGTCCCGCAGCACCGCGTTGGTGAGGTACGCCTCGATGTGCGACACCCGCTCGATGTCCACGCCGAGGTCCGGCGGGATCGAGCCGTTCGACTCGAACGGCAGCACCTGCTTGCGGCCGTCGGCGAACACCACCTCGATCCGGTCCACCGTGCCGTACTGGAAGCGGGTCACCAGCCGGGTGCACTCACCGACGTCCGTCGGCGCGACCCGCCGGCCGATCAAGGCGTTGACCAACGTCGACTTGCCGGACTTGATCCGGCCCGCGACGGCGACCTGCAAGGGCGCGGACAGCCGCCGCAGCACCTCGCCCAGCCCCGCCGCGGTCGCCGGGGAGACCTGCGGACGCAGGCCGACGCAGAGGTTCGCGACCGCCGCCGAGAGCGGACCGGCGAGCTGCTTGGCCTGCGTCGTCACGCCGGAGATCGTGCCACGTCGGGGTGACGCGCGGTTTGCGAACTCGGCGACCGGGGTATTTCCGCGACCGACGAGGGAGGTCGCCCATGGAACAGGGATATGCGGTGTTCCTGCTGCTCGGCGTGGTGCTGGTGCTGATCGACGGCCAACTCATCTACCGCAGCGGCAAGGGGTACATGAGCCGGGCGTACGGGGACCCGGAAGCGGCCAAGTCGATGACCCGCCTGGCGACCGTGCTGTTCCACCTCGTGGTGCTCGGGATGCTGGCCATCGTGTCGATCATCACGGTGAACACCGGCGACCCGGTCAAGGACGTCGTGGTGAAGCTCGGCGTCATGCTCCTGATCCTGGCGCTGGTGCACGCGGTGACCATGATGATCCTGGGCCGCATCCGCGACCGGCAGCTCCAGCAGCAGCTGGCCGACGAGATGGCCGAGGAGCACCGCCAGTACGAGCAGCAGCGGACCGTGCCGCCGCAGACGCGCGTCGAACCCGTGCACGGCGCGCCCGCGCCGCGGGTGGCGGAGGCGGTCGAGGACAAGATCGACCCGACGCAGATCAAGACCACCAGGTAGGCGCGGACGTTCATCCGCCTGTGGGACTAGGCGAGCGTCAACCCGTGGCGCGACGCGCGGCGCTCTAACCGGTATCTAACCTGGTCACGTGCGGCGGCTGAGCCTGTGGATGCGAGCGCACCCGGTCTTCGGGGATTCCCTGATGGCCGGGTTGCTGCTCGTGTTCGAGCTCGGCGTGCTGGCCGCGAACCAAGCGGGCGTGGCGCCCTCCACGTTGCTGTTCGTCGGCGCGCTGATGATCGTGCCGGTGGTGTTCCGCCGGCAGTACCCGCTCGGCTCGTCCTACGTGATCCTGTTCGGCGGGGCCGTCCAACTGCTCACCCACGGCGACCTCTCCACCGGGCTGCCGATCCGGTTCGCGGACTTCTCGCTGGCGATCGCGCTGTACACGATCGTCGCGTACGTCGGCAGGCGGCAGGGCCTGCTGTACGCGATCTGGCTGGCCATCGGCACGTTCGTGTGGGCGTTGTGGCCCATGGGAGCGGGGGTCGAGGCCGCGTTCATGGTGTTCGTGATCGCGGTGGTGTTCGGGTTCAGCTGGGCGATGGGCGAGTTCGTCGGCGCCCGCCGCGCCTACAACCGGGAGCTGGAGCAGCGGCTCAAGCTGCTGGAGACCGAACGCGACCAGCAGGCGCGGATCGCGGTCGGCGAGGAGCGGTCGCGGATCGCGCGCGAGCTGCACGACGTGGTCGCGCACGCGGTGAGCGTGATGGTGGTGCAGGCCGACGGCGCGAGCTACGCGATCAAGACCAACCCGGACCTGGCCGAAGCCGCCGTGCGGACCATCGCCGAGACCGGGCGGCAGGCGTTGACCGAGCTGCGGCGGCTGCTGGGCGTGCTGCGGTCGGAGGACCAGTCCGGCACGCAGTGGGTGCCCCAGCCGGACGCGGGCGACCTGCACGAACTGGCCGAGAACTGCCGGGCCGCCGGGCTGCCCGTCCGGCTGGAGACGCTGGGCGACCTGTCCGCGCTGCCCGCGGGCCTGGGTCTCGGCGTCTACCGGATCGTGCAGGAGGCGCTGACGAACACGTTGAAGCACGCGGGCGCGGGCGCCTCGGCCGTGGTCCGCGTCACCCAGGCGGGTGATCAGGTGGAGGTGGAGGTGGCCGACGACGGGTTCGGCACGCCGCACGACCTGGTCGCCGTGTCCGGCGGCAACGGCCTGATCGGCATGCGCGAGCGCGCCGGCGTGCTCGGCGGCACGTTGGAGGCGGGCCCCAACCCCGGCGGCGGGTGGCGGGTCCGGGCCGTGCTGCCGCTGGTCCCGTCGTAGGGTGCCGGTCTGTCCGGCTGGAAAGGTGACTTCGTGATCCGGGTACTGCTCGTGGACGACCAGGAGCTCATGCGCATGGGCTTCCGGATGGTGCTCGGCGCGCAAGAGGACGTCGACGTGGTCGGTGAGGCGGCCAACGGGCTCGACGCCGTGCAGCTCGCCGAACGGCTGCGGCCGGACGTGGTGCTGATGGACGTGCGCATGCCCGTGCTCGACGGGGTCGAGGCGACCAAGCGGATCGCCGAGGCGGGCACCGCGAAGGTGCTCGTGATGACCACGTTCGACCTGGACGAGTACGCGTTGTCGGCGTTGCGCAACGGCGCGTCCGGTTTCCTGCTGAAGGACACGCCGCCGGGCGACCTGGTGTCGGCGTTGCGCGCGGTGGCCAGCGGCGACGCGGTGGTGTCGCCTTCGGTGACCAAGCGGCTGCTGAGCCGGTTCCTCGGCGAGGGCGGCGGCGAGCTGCGCGACGCGGCGGTGCTGGAGGCGTTGACCGAGCGGGAGCGCGAGGTGCTGGTGCTGATCGCCAAGGGGCTGTCGAACACCGAGATCGCGCGGAAGCTGTTCCTGTCGGAGGCCACCGTGAAGACGCACGTGGGGCGCATCCTGGCGAAGCTGGAGCTGCGCGACCGCGTGCAGGCCGTGGTGCTGGCGTACGAGACGGGACTCGTCCGGCCCGGCGACGTCTGACCGGGCCGGACGCTTGTCGGGCGTTACCGGTACTTCGACACGTCCGCCGTCGTCGGGTCGACGCCCGCCTTGAAGACCTCCTCGTACCAGCGGCCCCAGTCCGGCCGCGAGCCGTCGACGTCGGTGAAGCCGTACTCGCGCATCAGGGTCCACGAGGCGAGCGCCTTGCCGGTGAACCGGTGGCGGTCCGGGTCGGCGGCCAGCGCCGCCACGCCGCGGCCGACGTAGCGCGGCGTCTCCGACATCGCGTAGTGCGGCTCCTTGACGATCGCGTCACGCCAGTTCGCCTCGGTCACGCCGAAGTGCTCCAGCATCTGCTCCGACCGCAGGAAACCCGGCGTGACGGCGACCGACGTGCCGCCGAACGCCGCCAACTCCTTCGCCATCACCGTGCCGATCCGCCGGATCGCGACCTTCACCGAGTCGTAGGCGAGCGACTCGCTGTAGAAGTCGTCGCTGTCGCCGTCGGTCACCTCGACCAGCAACCCGCCCGGCCGGCGGATCAGCAGCGGCAGCAGGCGGTGCAGGGTGACGAAGTGCGCCTCCATGCTGTTGCGCCACATCCGCAGCTGGCGGTCCAGGTCCTGCTCCCAGAACACCTTGAACTCGGTGTCCGCCTCGCCGCCCCACACGTCGTCCACCAGGACGTCCAACCGGCCGTCCGCCTCGGACTCGACGCGGGCGCGGAACGCGTCCACGTCCGCCGGGACGGTGAAGTCGCACCGCACCGGGATGCCCCGGCCGCCCGCCGCCGTGACGAGCTCCGCGGTCTCCTCGATCGTCTCGTCGCGGCCGATCGGCGACTTCCGCTCGCGCGTCGACCGACCGCCGACGAACACCGTCGCGCCGGCCGCGCCCAGCTCCACCGCGATGGCACGTCCCGCGCCCCGCGTCGCCCCCGTGACCGCCGCCACCTTGCCCTCCAACGCCGACATCATCTCCCCTTCCACGCGTCCAGCACCGCGTCCACGTCTTGCGCCAGCCGGTCGGCCAGCTCGCCGCGCGGCCGGACGGACCAGTCCATCGACACGCCGTAGAGCAACCCGGTGAGCACCCTCGCCGCGCGTTCCGGTGACGGGCCGCGCGGCAGGTCCACCGGTCGGGTGAGTTCCACCACGGTCCGCTCGGTCGCCGCGTACAGCTCGGCGAGCAGCGCCCGCAGCTCCGGGTCGATCAGGTCGACGCCGAGCTGGGCCAGGTGGTTCTGCGCCTCGGCCGGGTCGACCACGCCCTCGAACCAGGTCAGCAACGCCGCCCGCAGCCCGTCCGCCGGGTCGTCCGCCGCGGCCGCGGCCTCGTGCATCCGGCGCACGTTCTCGTCCATGGTCTGCCTGGTCAGGGCCTGGAGCAGACCGCTCTTCGAGCCGAACCGGCCGGCCACCGTGCCCACCGAGACGCCCGCCCGCTCGGCCACGTCGGCGACGGTGAACCCCGGCCCCTTGCGGCCGATCACCTCCGCCGCCGCGGCCAGCAGCCGTTCGTCCGTGATCGTCTTCGGTCGTGCCACGCCATTATTGAACCATGGTTCAGTAATGGTCGCCCAGTAGGGTGACACCAGTGACCTGGAGACCACGCCTCATCGCCCTGGACATCGACGGCACCATCACCCCCGTGGGTCGCGAGGACGTCGCACCGGCCGTGCGCGCGGCCATCGGACGAGCCGTCGACCACGGCGCGCACGTCGTCCTCTCCACCGGCCGCAGCCTCGTCGGCACCCGGCCGATCATCGACGACCTCGGCCTCCGCGACACCACCGCCATCTGCTCCAACGGCGCGGTCTGGTGGGACACGACCACCCGCGAGGTGATCCGGAAGGTCGAGTTCGACCCCGGGCCGTCGGTCGAGCGCCTGCGCGCCCTGCTGCCCGACGCGGTGTTCGCGGTGGAGCTGACCGGGGTGGGGAACCTGGCGTTCGGCCGGTTCCCGGACGGCGACCTGTGGGGCGAGGTGCGCGAGGTGTCGTACGGCGAGCTGGCGGCCACGCCGACGTCCCGGCTGGTCATGCGCTGGGTCGGCCGCACGCCGGAGGAGCTGGCGCTGCGGATGCTCGACGTCGAGCTGCCCGGCGTGACGGCGTCGTGCGACCACAACGAGCCGTGGCTGACGTTGTCGCCTCCCGGCGTGACCAAGGGCGCGGCGCTGGAGGACCTGCGGTCCAAGCTCGGCGTGCCCGAGCGGGACACGCTGGCCATCGGCGACGGCTCCAACGACGTCGAGATGCTGCGGTGGGCCGCGCACGGCGTCGCGATGGGACAGGCGCCCGTCGCCGTGCGAGAGGTCGCGGACGCGGTCACTGGCACGATCTTCGACGACGGCGCCGCGGCCGTGCTGGACCGGTACTTCGCCGCGTAACCGCGGTGCCCTGGCGGCGGGCCGGCCCGCCGCCAGGACAGCGTGCTCAGACCACTACTTCTTGGTCTTCTTCTTCGGCTCCTTCGCCTTCTTCGGCTCCTGCTTCTTGGGCACGGTCTCGGCCTTCGTGCCGGTGCCGCGCACCTTGGCGAGCCGGTCCTTGACGCAGGTGTCGTAGCCGCCGCAGACCTTCGAGGCGGCCTCGTACTGCTTCTTCGCCACCGCCGGGTCGATCTTCTTCTCGGTCGGCTTCTTCGTGACCTTCTTGGTCTCGACGGGCTTCTTCGGCTCGACGGTCTGCTTCTTCGTCGTGACCTTCTCGGGCTTGGTCGGCGTCTTCACCGGCTTGGCCGCCGCCTTGGCCGCCCGGAGCTTCTTCACGCGGTCCATCACGCACGTGTCGTAGCCCCCGCACTCGCGCCGGGCTTGCTGGTACAGCGGATCCGCGTTGGACTTCCTGGCGTTCTTGTCCGCCTTCGCGATGTCCTTCGCGTTCTTGTCACGCAACTTCTTCACGCGATCCATCACACACGTGTCGTAACCGCCGCACTCACGCCGAGCCTGCTGGTACAGCGGATCCGCGTTGGACTTCCTGGCGTTCTTGTCCGCCTTCGCGATGTCCTTCGCGTTCTTGTCACGCAACTTCTTCACGCGATCCGTCACGCACGTGTCGTAACCGCCGCACTCACGCCGAGCCTGCTGGTACAGCGGATCGGAGTTGGACTTGTCCGCCACCTTCTTCGCGGTGGTGAGGGCGTTCCGGTGCGCGATCAGCCTCTCGCCGAGCATGAGCGCGGTGTTGTGCGAGAACTCCTGCTGCGGGCGCACCATCTTCTGGAACGGGTTGAGCTTCTTGCCGGCCAGGTAGTCGTCGATCATCCGATCGCGCAGCTTGGGGTCCTTCAGCGCTTTCTGGTACCACTCCTCCTGCCGCCGCGCCATGTCGCCGACGACGACCTGGGTCATCACGCCGCCGTAGATGTCACCGACCATGCCGCTGCGGCCACCGCGCACACCGGTCGGCACGCGCACCTTGGGGCCGACCACCGGCAGCGACCCGGTCTTGACGGGCGTCTTGACCGGCGTCTTGGTCGACGGCGACGTGCCGTCGGGCGTCTTGGTGACGCCGGACGACGGTCCCAGCGGCTTCTTCGGATCCTGCTTGGCCGGCGTGCCGCCGGTGTCGTCGCCGTCGTCGCCGTCCTTGTCCTTCTTCGCCTTGCGCTTGCGCCACTCGTCCAGGCAGGTCGCGGCGCACTCGAACGCGGCTTGGGCGTAGGTCTTGCCCGAGATCTCCGCCAGGTTCGCTTCCTCGCCCCCGAAGTACTTCTTGCCGAGGCACTTGAAGACGCACCGGATGATCTCGTTGCGCTCGGACTTGCTCATCCTGCTGTCGAGCTCGAGCCAGACCGAGACGGTCTTCCCGGTGACCTTGTTCTTGGCCGTGACGAGCGTCTGCGTCACGGGGCCGCGCTTGATGTGCTTGGCCACGTGCGGCGTTTCGAAGATCCCGGCATCGCGGTGCTTGCCGGGCTTGCCGAACACCGGCGGCCAGACGCTCGGCCGACCCGGTTCGCGGTGCTTGCCCGTGTACTCCTTGGGCTTGCGGTGGTCGGGTTTGTCCGCGTCCCCGCCGGCATCGGCGGACGACGACGGAGGCGGAGGGGGCGCGGCCATCGCGACCGGTCCCGACAGCATCACGCCGCCGGCGACCGCCGCGGCCACCAGCCCGGCCAGGCCGCGCCGGACGCGGTCCGGCCACGGCGACCGTGCCACGTCCGCCACTTCGGTGTGGTCCGACATGCCGCTCACCACCCGCCGGAGAAGGCGGGCGCGATCTCGACCTCGTCGGCGCCGACCCCGGACACCAACGCCCCGTGGTCACCCGACCAGGTGATCTCGTGCTCGCCCGCGTAGAAGTGTTCGAAGTCCGGCGTGGCCGGCGCATACGGCTCGCCCTCCGGCGGCCCGCTCTCCAACACCCTGGTGCCGAACGACTCGGCGACCGGGGACTCGACGACCGGGGACTCGACGACCGGCGACTCGACGACCGGCGACTCGACGGCAGGGGACTCGACGGCAGGGGACTCGACGGCCGGCGGAGCGAACAGCGCCTCGACCGGCTCGGCGGAGCGGTCGGCGAGGGCGGTGACGTCCGCGACGGTCTCCTCCACCGCCTCCGGCACGGCGACGTCCGGCACGACATCGGCCACGACGTCCGGCACGACCGCCCGCAGGGCGGCCACCTCGGCGTCCAGGTCGGCGACCGCGTCCGCGACCGTGACGGCCACGAGTTCGGCCACCTCGGCGCTGTCGACCAACGGCGCGTACGCGGGCTCGGCGGGCGCCTCGACCACGACGGGCGCGTACTCGACCGGGGCCTCGACCGGCACGTCCGCCGGGACCTCCGCGGGCTCGTCGGCGGGCGGCGTCGGCTCCGTCGGCTCGGACGGCGCCAGGTCGTCCTCGGTGATCGTGGGGAAGTCCTCGTCCGACGGCGGCACCTCGACCGCGGCGGGCGACGAGGTCGCGGTCTCGAAGGAGACGCGGGCCGCGTCGGCGCCGTGCGAGGAACCGACGATGTACGCGACGGCGGCCACCGCGGCGGCCGACGTGAACATGAGTGCGATCCCGAGCCAGCGGCCGCGCGGCGAGACCCGCGCCCCCGGTGGGTCGGTCGGTGGCGTGGCAGGCCTTCGCCGTGGCGCCGGTACCGATTTCCGTGACATGTGTCCGGGCTTCCCTCCTCCCACCGCCACCGGGCGCGCGAACGACCCTGGGAGATGGCGGCGGGGATGGGAGCCAGGCAAGCCGTCCCGGTGACCGCGGGGCAACGGGTTCGGGTGTACGGGACAGTCCCGGACACCCGGACGGCACGATCGGCGCAGGTCGGACGCCTGCGGCCCGGACACCGCGGCACGGCCGCTAGGGCGCGGGCGGCGCCACCTCGGTCTTGGCGACGACCACGGCGTCGCGGATGCGGACGACCACCTCGCCCGGCCCGCCGTTGAGCTCGGCGAACTCGTTCGCCCGCCGCGCGCCCATGTACCGGGCGCCGATGCGGCCCGCCCAGTAGCGCACCTGCTCCGGGTCGTCGTCGACCTCGGCGCGCCCGGACACGGTGACGAAGGCGAACGGCGGCCGTTCGTCGTCCAGGCAGACCGACACCCGGCCGTCGCGCCGGATCGCCCTGCCCTTGATCGACCCCACGTTCGTGGTGAACACGAGCGTGCCGCCGTCGAGGTCCACCCAGACGGGTGTGACGTGCGGCGACCCGTCCGCGCGGACGATCGCCAGCTTGCCGGTCCGGGCGGGCAGGGCCGACACGAACTCGCGCCACCAGCCCTCGGGTGCGTCGGTGTGAGCCATGACCGAACACCGTAGGGCCATCCCATCCCTGAGAACGACCCGGTGAACGCCTAGGGGACAACTCAGGGTGAACACGGATTACTACGACCGAGGTAGCTACCACGATAAGACTGAAGTCGCACGGACGAGTCAACTACAGGCCGATGTGCGCGACCCGGTGGACCAGGCAAGGTTCAACGTAGTCCGGGGGATGTGTCGTCCAGGGGAGAAACCATGATCGAGGCTGTCGGCCTCACCAAGCGCTACGGGAAGACGGTGGCGGTGGACAACCTGTCCTTCACCGTCCAGCCCGGTCGGGTCACCGGGTTCCTCGGTCCCAACGGCGCGGGCAAGTCCACCACCATGCGCATGATCCTCGGCCTCGACCGGCCGAGCGCGGGCCAGGTGCTGATCGGCGGCAAGCCGTACGCGCAGCTCGACCGCCCGCTGCGGACCGTCGGCGCGCTGCTGGACGCCAAGTGGGTGCACCCCAACCGCTCCGCGCGGGCGCACCTGCAGTGGCTGGCCAAGTCCAACGGCCTGCCCGACCGCCGGGTCGACGAGGTGCTGGACATGGTCGGCCTGACCAAGGTCGCCAAGCGCCGCGCGGGCGGCTTCTCCCTCGGCATGTCCCAGCGGCTCGGCATCGCGGGCGCCCTGCTGGGTGACCCGAAGGTGTTGCTGTTCGACGAGCCGGTCAACGGCCTCGACCCGGAGGGCATCCTCTGGATCCGCAAGTTCATGCAGGGCCTGGCCACCGAGGGCCGGACCGTGCTGGTCTCGAGCCACCTGCTGTCGGAGATGGCGCTGACCGCCCAGGACCTCGTGGTCATCGGGCGCGGCAAGCTCATCTCGCAGTCCAGCACCACCGAGTTCGTCGAGCGGTCTACCGAGAACACCGTCCGGGTGCGCAGCCCGCACGCGGACAAGCTGGGTGCGATGCTCATCGACAAGGGCTTCACCGTCCGTGAGGACTCCGACGGTTCGCTCACCGTGTCGGGTGCCCTCAGTGACGAGATCGGTGACATCGCGGCGGGCAGCGGCGTGGTGCTGCACGAGCTGAGCCCGCAACGCGGTTCGCTCGAACAAGCATTCATGCAGCTCACCGGCGATTCTGTCGAGTACCACGCCGAACTCGCCGAGACGGGGAAGTGACCACCGATGACTCTGCTCGCCGTTGAACGGATCAAGCTCTTCTCCACCCGCTCGCCCTGGTGGTGCATGCTGCTGGCGCTCGGGTTGACCGTCGGCCTGACCGCGATCATCGCGGCCAACTGGGACGGTTCGCCGATGCCCGTGATGGGCGCGGTGTTCACCCACACGTTCGGGCTTTACGTGATCATGGTGATGGCCGCGCTGGCGGTCACCACCGAGTACCGCTTCGGCACCATCAAGTCGACGTTCCAGGCCGCTCCGGACCGCACGTCGCCGATGATCGCCAAGGCCGTCGTCGTGGTACTGCTGTCCGCCCTGGTCGGCCTGGCCGCCTCGTTCGGGTCGTGGGGCCTGAGCTGGCTGCTCGCGGACGACACCTCGCAGCTCGCGCTCAGCTCCGGCAACGACTGGCGGCACGTCGCCGGCGTCGGCCTCGTCTTCGGCGCGGGCGCGCTGCTCGCCCTGGGCATCGGCGCGCTGGTGCGGCAGACCGCGGGCGCCGTGTCGATCATCCTGGTGTTCGCGCTCGTGCTGGAGAACGTGGTCGGCCTCATCCCGAACATCGGCGACGACATCCAGAACTGGATGCCGTTCCTGGTGGCCCAGAAGTTCATCCTGGGCGACCCGGACCCGAGCGGTATCCCGGACGGCGCCGGCCCGCCCGCGATCGGCGAGCTGAGCCCGTGGGGTTCGTTCGCGTACTTCGCCGGCATCGCGCTGGCGATCTACATCATCTCGCTCGTCGTGGTGAAGCGGCGCGACGCGTAGACGGGCACGCCCGCGCCGCAGGCATTCGGGGGCAGGCGGCCGGGCAGCCGGGGGAAAGGGGGAGCTCGGGTCACCTTCGGGGGGTGGCCCGGGCTCTTCTGCTTCAGGTTCCGCCACCAGCGTGTGATCGGACGGGAGATGTCATGATCGAAGCGACCGGCCTCACCAAGCACTACGGCAAGACCGTGGCCGTGGACGACCTGTCGTTCAGCGTGCAGCCGGGCCGGGTCACCGGCTTCCTCGGACCCAACGGCGCGGGCAAGTCCACCACCATGCGGATGATCCTCGGCCTCGACAGCCCCACCCGCGGCAAGGTCACCGTGAAGGGCCGGGACTACCGGTCGCTGCACGACCCGCTGCGCGTGGTCGGCGCGCTGCTGGACGCCAAGTGGGTGCACCCCAACCGCTCCGCGCGGGCGCACCTGCAGTGGCTGGCCAAGTCCAACCGGATCCCGAGCCGGCGCGTGGACGAGGTGTTGGACATCGTCGGCCTCACCCAGGTCGCCAAGCGCCGGGCGGGCGGGTTCTCCCTGGGCATGTCCCAGCGCCTCGGCATCGCGGGCGCGCTGCTCGGCGACCCCGAGGTGCTGATGTTCGACGAGCCGGTCAACGGCCTGGACCCGGAGGGCATCCTCTGGATCCGCCAGTTCATGCACCGGCTCGCCGACGAGGGCCGCACCGTGTTCGTGTCGAGCCACCTGCTGTCGGAGATGGCCCAGACCGCGCAGGACCTGATCGTGATCGGGCGCGGCAAGCTCATCTCGCAGACGAGCACCGAGCAGTTCATCAAGGACGCCACCGAGGACACCGTGCGGGTCCGCTCGCCGCAGCTCGACCGGCTGCGCGAACTGCTGGCCGGACGGGCCCGCATCGCGGACGCCGCGGCGTCGGACGGCGCGCTCGTCGTGCACGGCGTGGAACCGTCGTTCATCGGCGAGTTGGCCGCGGCCAACGGCATCACGTTGCACGAGTTGAGCCCGCAACTCGGTTCCCTCGAGGAGGCCTTCATGCAACTCACGAAGGAATCCGTGGAATACCACGCGGCCGACTGACCGGTTCTCCCCTCCGGCGCCGGGAAACGATTCGCCGACCGCGCGGCGGGTCAGAACCGGTCGTTGCGCCAGAAGTCGTCGGACGGCGGCGGGATTTCGGTGACGACCGGCGCGGGCGCGCGCCGGACCCGACTGCGCCGGGCCAGCAGCAGGCCCACCGCCGCCACCACGATCCCGACCGCGGTCAACCCGCCGAACGCCACCATCAGCCTGGTGCCGCCGTCCGGGTCGGTCGGCCGCACGGCCAAGGCCTCGTCCGACGTCGGCGGCGGCGGTTCGGCCGAGGACTCGCGCGGTGGCGGCGCCAGCGGGTTGCGCTCCACCGGCGGCACGTCCGCGGTCAGCGCGGCGACCGGGTCGACCTGGCCGAACCCGGTGACGTTGTCCCGGCCGGGCGCGAGCAGGTCGGTGGCGGTGGCGATGAGCCGGTTCACCACGTTGCCCGCGTCCATCTCGGGGTAGCGGGCGCGCACCAGCGCCGCCGCGCCCGAGACCAGCGCCGTCGCCGCGCTCGTGCCGTCCACCTCGGCGTAGCCGGTGTCCACGACCTTCACCGGCACGGCGGTGACGATGCGCTGCGCGGGCGCGGCCAGCACGGTCTCCGGACCGGTGTTGGACTCCGGCCACGGCCCGTTGCCCTCGATCGTGCCGGAGACCGCGATCACGCCCTTGATGTTGGCGGGCGCGCCCACGTGCTCGTCGCCGTCGTTGCCGGTGCCCGCGACCACCACGGCGTCGTTGTCGAACGCGTAGTTGACCGCCCGCAGCAGGTCGGGGGTGAGCGTCGCGAGCGAGGTCAGGGACAGGTTGATGACCTCGGCGCCGTGGTCGACGGCCCAGGTCACGCCCTCGGCGACGGACGCGGTGGTGAACTTGTCGCCGTCCGCGCCGACCGAGATCGGCAGGATCATCGCGCCGGGCGCCACGCCGAGCGCGCCGCCGTCCACCGCCCGCCCGGCGATCAACGTCGCCATCGCGGTGCCGTGGCCGTCGTTGTCCTCGGTGCCGTCCGTGCCGCTCGCGGAGCCGAACCCGGTGCCCGGCAGCAGCGCGCCCGCGAGGTCCGGGCGGGTGTCGTCGACGCCCGAGTCGACCACCGCGACGACCACCCCGTCACCCCGTGTGGTGGCGTGCGCCGCGGACACCTCCAAGGCGGTGAGGTGCCACTGCTGCTCCTCGATCGTCTGCGCGCGGGCAACGCCCGGCACGACCACCGCGATCAAGATCGCGGCGACCACCGCTCTCCCCGTCACCAATTCCCCCTGTGTTCGGGATCACAGATATTCCAGGTCAATCATGTTTCACAGTTCTGGATTCCGGCAAGCGGAGTAAGGCGTTCGTTAAGACGTCGTGAACTCCGGCACAGCCCCATGACAAGCGCTTCTGAACCCGGTCAGATGGAAAGCGCGAATCGTGAGGCAGGCGCCTGCCCGCACGCGAATTCGGATACCCCCCGTCAAGGAACCCCCCGGAGGTGAACCCGTGACGGTGCTTGATCCGGACCTGAACGCCGACCACTCGGCAACCGGGTCCAATGAGCTGCCACGGCAACGCGACCACGCCCTTCGCGTCGAACCGATGTTGGCGTTGGAATGGTCGCACGCGATCGAAGCCGCGGGAGGGGTCGGTGTCGCCGACTCACCCGCACAGACGCGTCGAGCCTGGATCCACCGGGCCGACGAACAGCAAGTGCTCGCCCTGTTCCGCGCGGTAGGCCCCGACGCACCCGCACCGTGGTGGCTCAGGGCCCTCGACCGGGGCCGGATCGCCTCGCGCGCGGCGGCGTTCGCCCTGGAGGACGAGGTGACCCGGCTGCTGGGCAGTCGGCCGGGTTGGGTGTTCGTCCCGTGGGCGACCGAGGGCGAGGTCGGCTACTGGGAGTTCGTGCCGTCCGAGAGCGGCGTCTACGGCCCCGCCGAGCCGACCACCGTGCAGTTCACCGACCGGCACCCCGGTTTCGTCGACCTGCTCCCCGCGCACCGGGGCCCCGGTCAGCGCCAACCCATCGAGTTCACCCCCGCCGAGCTGCGCGAGCAGATCGAGGACCTGGAGAACATCGCCTAGCGCACCACCTAGGCTGTACGCCCGTGACGTCCAGCCACCAGCGACCGCCGCACCACCGTTCCGTCGTCAGCTATGTCCAACGCGGCGAACGGATGACCGTGGGGCAGCAGCGCGCATGGGACCGCCACTGGGAGCGCTTGGGCCACGAGGTCAAGGCGCTCCCGGCCGGTCCCGTGCGCTTCGACGAGTGGTTCGGGCGCGAGGCGCCCGTCGTGCTGGAGATCGGTTCCGGGATGGGTGAGACCACCTCGCAGCTGGTCGCCGCCGCGCCCGACGTCAACTACGTGGCCGTCGAGGTCTACAAGCCCGGCCTGGCGCAGCTGCTGCTGCGCGCCGAGGCGCTCGACGTGACCAACCTGCGGGTCCTGCGCGGTGACGCGGTCGACCTGCTCACCGAGCACGTGGAGCCCGGCTCGCTCGCCGAGGTGCGGATCTACTTCCCCGACCCGTGGCCGAAGAAGAAGCACCACAAGCGCCGGCTCGTGCAGCCGGAGTTCGTGCAGCTCGTGGCGTCGCGCCTGCGGCCGGGCGGCACGCTGCACCTGGCGACGGACTGGGAGGAGTACGCCGAGCAGATGCTCCGGGTGTGCTCGGCCGAGCCGCTGCTGCGCAACCGGTTCGACGGGTGGGCGCCGCGGCCGGAGTGGCGGCCCGTGACGAAGTTCGAGCAGCGGGCGGTCGAGGAGGACCGGATCAGCCACGACCTGATGTTCGAGCGGGTCGAGCTCACCTGACCGTGGCATGAAGTCACGGTCCTCGGCGACCGATAGCGGCGACTGCGGGTGGATTCGTCACCGGATCGGGTGGAGTTTGTCGATCACCCGATGTGCCCCGTCTGGCAGTGACGCGTGACACCGATCCGCAACTACGGTTGCCGCCCGTGACCGTAGTTGACAACGAACCGATAACGTTCGACGTGGACGCGGCGGAGGGCTTCCTCCGCATGTTCCACATCGCCCACCCCGAAGCCGGACCCGTCGGACCCCGCCTCGGCGAGGTGCGCGCCGAGATCGCCGAGACCGGCACCTACCGGCACACCACCCACGAGCTGGCCTACGGCGCGCGGATCGCGCTGCGCGACTCCGGCTGGTGCACCAGCGGCGTGCCGTGGCGCCGGCTCAAGGTCCGCGACCTGCGCGGCGTCCGCAACGCCGCCGCCGTGGCCGGCGAGTGCGTCGAGCACCTGCGCCTGGCCACCAACGGCGGCGAGATCCGCCCGCTGGTCACGGTGTTCGCGCCGGACACGCCCACCGCGCCGGGACCGTGCGTCTGGAACGAGCAGCTGATCCGGTACGCGGGCCACGGCGACGGCACGGGCGACCTGCGCTACCGCGGGTTCACCGACGCCGTGCGGGGCCTGGGCTGGCAGCCGCCCTCGCCGCCCGGCCGCTTCGACCTGCTGCCGCTGGTGGTGGAGACCGCGCACGAGGGCGTGCGGCTGTTCACCGTGCCGCCGGACGTGGTGCACGAGGTGGCCCTCGAACACCCCGACCTGCCCTGGTTCGGGCAGCTCGGCCTGCGCTGGCACGCGGTGCCCGTGATCAGCAACATGCGGCTGACCATCGGCGGCGTCACCTACCCCGCCGCGCCGTTCAACTCGTGGTTCGTCGGCTCCGAGATCGGCGCCAGGAGCCTCGCCGACGAGAACGCCTGCGGCGTCGCCCGGTCCGTCGCCGAGGCACTCGGCCTGGACACGACCACCGAGCGCTCGCTGTGGCGCGACCGCGCGGTGGTCGAGCTGAACCGGGCCGTGCTGCACTCCTTCGACCGCGACGCCGTCACCATCACCGACCACCACGCCGAGTCGCGGCACCGGCTGTCGTGGCTGCGCTCGCGGCAACGCCACTCCGGCAACCGGCCCGCGTTCCGACTCGACCCGTCGGCGGCCCGCCGCGCCCGCGCCGGCGGCCCCGCCCGCTTCGCCCCCGCCCCCGTGGAAACGACCCAGCCGCAGTCACCCGGACGCCTCGCCGAACTGCTCCGCCGACGCGTGGCGGGTTTCGGCGACTGAGCCGGGAGAACACCCCGGATCAGCGCTGGGAATCGATCAACACGCCGGCCAACGCCATCAGGACCAGCACCAGCAGGCCGAGCACCGCGCCCGCCCAAGTAGCGACCACTCCGAACATGGTGTTCCTCCCGTTCCCCGACTCACCACTCAAGAGTCACCCCGCGATTCGTCATCCGACATCGGCCACTGGTGTGGTTGACCAGGCGTTCGGGTCAGCCTTGCGGCTGACGGGCCGCCCGACCGGGGTCGGACGCGCCCTGAGCCGCGACCACCTACGGTGAGGTCCCGTGGAGAGCACTCAGCTCGGGTGGCGGTCCCTGCTCCGCCGCCAGTGGCCGCTGGCCTGCGCACTGCTCTTCCTCGTCGGCGGTGAGTTCCTCGGTGACGTGGGCTGGTGGCACGTCCCCGGCGCGGTCGTGGTGTGCGCGCTGGCCGTGCTCGCGCCCCGGCGCCCGTTCGACGCGGCGCTGACCGCGGCGACCGCGGTGGTGGCGAGCTCCCTGATGCTGCGGGTGGTGGGCGTCGCGCCCATCTCACCGATGATCGGCGGCCTGGTCGTGGCCGAGGTGGCGGCGCTGATGGCGATCGTCGCGGTGGTGGTGCGGCACGTGCCGCCGGCGCGGGTGGTGGCCGGGGTGGTGCTGCTCGTCGCGGTGTCGGCGATCGCCGCCGTCGTGCGGCCGGAGTACCGGTCGCCGTACTGGCCGGACGGCTACAGCGGGCCCGGGTTCTGGCCGCAGACGGTGTTCGGCGGGGTGCTGCTGGCGCTGTCGATCGGCACCGGGCTGTACTTCCGCGCCCGCGACCGGGAACGCGCCACCGCCGTGCAGGCCGAGGTCGCCGCGGCGCAGCACGCCGAGCGGATGGCGCTGGCCCGCGAGCTGCACGACGTGATCGCGCACTACGTGACCGGGATGGTCGTGCACGCGCAGGCGGCGCAGGCCGTGCCGGCGGCGGCGCAGGAGGCGTTGCCGATCATCGTGCGCAGCGGCAACGAGGCGTTGACCGAGATGCGCCGCCTGGTGGGCACGCTGCGCGGCACCGAGGCCGACGCGCCCACCGCGTCCAGCGACCTGGCCGACGACGTGCGGGGCGTGGTGGAGCGGTCCGGCCAGCCCGTGCGGCTGCACGTCGACCTGCCGGTGTCCGTGCCGCCGTCGTTGGGGCGCTCGGTGCTGCGGTTGGTGCAGGAGTCGCTGACCAACGCGCGCAAGCACGCCGAGGGCGTGTCCTCAGTGGACGTCTCGGTGTCCGTTTCGGACGGTGTGGTGCACGTGCTGGTGTCCGACGACGGACGGGCGCAGAAGACGGCGCCGGTCGGCGGGTCCGGTGGCTACGGGTTGGTGGGCATGAGGGAACGGGTCGAGCTGCTGGGCGGCCGGTTCAGCGCGGGCGCGCGGGCGGGCGGCGGTTGGGAAGTGCGCGCCGCCCTGCCCGTGACGCGGTGACCCGCCGGGGCCACGCGGGTCCTCCGCGCCGAACCGGCGCCGCGGCCGCCGCCGTCAGCCCGCGGTCGGGTGTGACGCGGGCAGTTCGGCGGGCAGCGGGTAGGTGAAGGACCGTCCCGGGTCCTCCGCGGCGAGGTGGCGGTCGACGACGGGACGGCGGCGGGGACCGCGGTCCTGGTCGGGGATCGTCGGCCGGTAGTCGCCCAACCACGTGGTCACGTCGCCGGAGAGCCTCGCGTTCTCCTCGTGCAGCTGACGGACCTGGTGCTCAAGCTCCGCGATCCGCGCCTCCGCGTCGCGGTGCACCCGGACCACCGTCCACAGCATCTCGTACGCGCTCGACTCCGTGGCCGACATCGCTTGCCCGTCGGCCGCGGCATCGGCGGTGGTGTCGTCCGCGAGGTCGTCGGGTGCGGCCAGGCCGTGTTCGCGCGCCCACTCCGGGCCGCCGATCATCGCCGTGGTGATGTTGTCGACCGACGCGTCCAGCCAGCGCGGGCGCGGGTCGTCGGTCTCCACGCCGACGACGAGACCGTGCAGGTAGCGGGCGGTCGCCAGCACGTCCGGCGCGAGCGTCGGGTGCACGGCGGCGTGGACCAGGCCGGCGATCCGCTCCCACGGCGGCACGCTGTCGGGCCGCGCCTGCACGCCGATCCAGCGCGACACCTCGGCCCGGACCGCGCCGAGCGACCGGCCGTGCGCCCAGTGCCCGGGTGTTCGCGCCGCACGCCGGAGCACCCGCCGGTACGCGGTGCTCATCCGACCGTTGTCGTCCACCAAGTGCACCAACAGGAACAGCGCGAGCCATCGGCGCTCCCGGGAGAGGTCCGGCTCGGAGAAGTCAGCCTCCGATCGCAGGACCGCCGCCGCGGGTTCCCCCCTGCCGCGACGCTCGCCGGGTTGAGCACTTCCACCGTTACGAGCCACTGTCACTCCTTCGCCGGATCAGCGGGACCACCACCTCTCCCAACGTTTCGGAGATTACGTCCATCCGGCGGATCACCACCGCCCCAGATGGTCAAACCCACTGTTCGGGTTACGGGGTGACGCGTGCGCCGCCACGTTGTGTGTCGCTCGATCGAGTGCGGCAGGATCGGGGCATGTCGCTGCGCCTGCACGCCCCCGTGGTCCTGCCCTGCGATCCCGCCTGCACCGTCCTGCGCGACGCCGTGGTCGACGTCGTCGACGGCCGGATCGCCCACGTCGGCGCGGAGGCCGACGCGCCCGAGTTCACCGGCGAGGTGCGCCGGTTGAGCGGGATCCTGCTGCCCGGTCTCGTCAACGCGCACGCGCACAGCCCGATGGTGCTGCTGCGCGGCATGGGCGGCGACCTGCCGCTGCTGCGCTGGCTGCGTGAGGCGATGTGGCCCGCCGAGGCGAAGATGAAGCCGGCCGACATCCGGGTCGGGATGCTGCTCGGCGCGGTGGAGATGCTGCGCAACGGCGTGACCACCAGCGCGGAGATGTACTTCCACGGCGAGCAGCTCGCGGACGCGGTGCTGGCGGCCGGGTCGCGCGTGCTGTTCGGTGCGGCGATCATGGACCTGCCGGGCCTGCCGTGGCGGCCGATGACCGACGAGATCACCCGGTGGATCGACGCCGACGGGCTGCGGTTCGGGCCGGACGAACGGGTCGAGCTGAGCTACGGGCCGCACTCGGCGTACATCCTGACGCCCGAGGCGCTCGGCGAGATCGCCGGCGAGGCGCGCGACCGCAGCGCGCTGGTGCAGGTGCACGTGGCCGAGTCGGCGGAGGAGGACGTGGCGCAGCGGGCGTCGCACGGGTCCGTCCCGCGTTTGCTGGAGCAGGCGGGCGTGTTGGGCGGGCGGGTGCTGTCGGCGCACTCCGTGCACCTGTCGCCGGAGGACGTGGCGATCTACGCCAGGCACGGGGTCGGCATCGCGCACTGCCCCGGCTCGAACACCAAGCTGGCGTCCGGCATCGCGCCGCTGCGGTCGTACCTCGACGCGGGCGTCGCCGTCGGGCTGGGCACGGACGGGCCGGCGTCCAACGACGACCTGGACCTGTTCGAGGAGGCCAGGTTGGCGGCGTTGCTGGCGCGCGTGACGTCGGGTGACGCGATGGCGATGCGTGCGGCGGACGCGTTGCTGCTGGCCACGCGCGGCGGTGCGGCGGCGTTGGGCCGTGACGACCTCGGCGCGTTGGAACCCGGCCGGTGGGGCGACGTGGTGCACGTGGACGTGGACGACCCGGCGTTCGCCACGGGGTTGGACGCGCCGGACGAGCAGGTGCTGGCGAACCTCGTGTGGGCTTCGGGCACGCGGCGGGTCAAGGACGTGTGGGTGGCGGGCAAGCAGGTCGTGGCCGACGGCGAGACGACGAACGTGGACCGGCGTGAGGCGCAGGCGGGCGTGCGCGAGGTGGCGGCGCGGCTGCGGTAGGTCAGCGGGGGCGCGGGCGGACGACGACCTCGGTGAAGTGGGCGTCGTCGCCCGCGTGCACGGCGGTGGCGACGGCCTGTGCCACCGAGTCCGCGTGCAGGTAGAGGTGCGGCTGGTAGTCGCCGCTCTCCTGCTCGCGGACACCGCGCTGCATGTCGGTGTCGACGCGTCCGGGGTGGACGGACGTGACGCGGAGGTCTTCTTCTTCGGCGCGCAGGGCGTCACCGAACGCGCGCAGGGCGAACTTGCTCGCCGCGTAGACGCCCCAGCCGGGGTTGGCGCGCAGGCCGGCGCCGGAGTTGATCAGCACCACGTGGCCGCGGGCGGCGCGCAGCAGGGGGAGCGTCAGCCGGGTGAGTTCGGCGACGGCGACCACGTTGACCTCGAGGGTGCGGCGCCAGACGTCCGCCGTCGCCTCGGCGAGCGGGCCGAGTTCGGCGATGCCCGCGCTGTGCACCAGGACGTCCAGGCGGGTGAGGCCGGCGGTGGCGTCGGCCAGGGCGTCGGCGTCGGTCAGCTCGACCGGCCACGGTCGGGCGGACTCCAGCGACCCGGCCAGCTCCGCCAACGCGCTCTCGTCCCGACCGCCGAGCAGCAGGTCGTGCGTCGGCGCGAGGACACGCGCGACGGCCGCGCCGATGCCGCGCGACGCGCCGGTGATCAGGGCAACGGGTCGACTCATACCAGCACCCTAAACCGCGAGAGTCCTACGTTCGCGCCGCGAGAGTCCTACCTCCACGTCGCGAGAGTCCTACGTTCAGCGCGCGAGAGTCCTACCTCCAGGACCGGTGAATTCAACACTCGGCGTTCTGCCGCTCGTCGTGAGCGTTGAATTCAGGCTCCGTGAACGTAGGACTCTCGAGGGCTGGGCGTAGGACTCTCGAGGTGTGGAGGGCTCGGCGCTGGGCGCGAGCCCTCCACCTCGGGGTCAGCCGCAGATGCGGCCCTTGTCCTTCTTCCACACCGCGACCACGGACGGGCGGGGCTGGGAGGTGCCGCCGTCCGGCCAGTGCGACAGCGGGTTGCCTGCCGACGCGCCGTCGATCTCACCGGGGTGCTGCACGGCCACGAGCACGAAGTCGTCCTCGATGACCGGGCCGCACGTCTCGGCGCCCTTCGGCACGGTCAGGAACTGCTTCACCCGGCCGCGGTACGGGCCCTCGACCGGCACCGCGAACAGGCCGTCGTTGGACTTCAGCGCGTTGCCGTCGGTGGAGATCCACAGGTTGCCCTGCGCGTCGAACGCCACGTTGTCCGGGCACGAGATCGGCGAGACCTGGGTCTTGTCGTAACCGCCGAAGTACGTGTCGGCCGACGTCGGGTCGCCGCACACCAGCATCAGCTTCCACGAGAACGACGTGGCGGTGTTGTCGCCGCGGCGCTCCTCCAGCTCCAGCACGTGCCCGTGCCGGTTGTTGGGGCGCGGGTTCGGCTCGGTCGCGCCTTCCTTGCCCGCCTTGCCGCGGTCGGTGTTGTTGGTCAGCGCCGCATACACCCGGCGGTTGCGCGGGTTCGGCTCGACGTCCTCGGGACGGTCCATCTTGGTCGGGCCGACGGCGTCCGCCGCGAGCCGCGTGAAGACGTAGACCTCCTCGGCGGTGAAGCCGGGCACGAACGAGCGGTCGCCCGCGGCCAGCGGGATCCACTCGCCGGTGCCGTCGAACGCGCCGTCGGCGGGCAGCTTGCCGGAGCCGTCGATCTCGGCGACCGGGCTGTCGCCGGTGAACTTGGCGACGTACAGCGTGCCCTTGTCGAGCAGCTTCTTGTTGTGCTCGCGCGCGTGCTTGCTGTTGCCCGGCTTGACCCGTTCGTCGGACACGAACTTGTACATGTAGTCGAAGCGCTCGTCGTCGCCCATGTACGCGACCACGCGGCCGTCACGGGCGACGATCACGTTCGCGCCCTCGTGCTTGAAGCGGCCGAGCGCGGTGTGCTTGACCGGCGTCGAGTCGGGGTCGAGCGGGTCGATCTCGACGACCCAGCCGAACCGGTTGGTCTCGTTGAGCTCCTGCGCCACGTCGAACCGCTTGTCGAACCGCTCCCACTTGCGCTCGGACGCCGCGCCGCGCAGGCCGTAGCGGGCCAGCCGCGCCTTGGCGACCGGGTCGGTGATCGAGTCCGCGTTGGCGAAGTACTGGTTGAAGTTCTCCTCGCCGGACAGGATCGTGCCCCACGGCGTCACGCCGCCGGCGCAGTTGTTGAGCGTGCCCAACACCTTCGTGCCGGGTCGGGTCGGCGGAGGTCTTGAGGTACTTCGAGCCCGCCGCCGGGCCGGTGACCTTGAACTCCGAGGTCGCGGTCAGCCGCCGGTTGTAGCGCCGGTCCAGCTTGGGCACCAGCTTGCCGCTGCGCCGGTCGCGCTCGACCAGCACCACCGACGCGCCGTGCGCGGCCCAGGCGATCTCGGTCTGCTCGCGGGTGGGGTTGTCCGCGTCCCAGTCCGTGAACAGGAAGTCCTCGGAGGTGTACTCGTGGTTCGCCACGAGCACCCACTGGTCGTGCCTGCCGACCGGGACCAGGCCGACGAAGTCGCAGTTGTAGCCGAACTGCTTCGCCTGCGCCGCCGGGGTCTGCCGGTCGAAGTCGAACGCGGGCGCGCCGGGCAGCACCGGGTCGCCCCAGCGCAGCACGACGCCCTGCTCGTAGCCCTCGGGCGTGACGACGCGGTCCTCGGTGTTGGGCGCGACGGCGGCGAAGTTGAGGCCGTCACGGCGACGGCCGCCGCCCAGGTCGGCGTCGACCTCGACCTCGGGCTTCGCGGCGGCGCTGCCGGCACCGACCAGCCCGACACCCGCGCCCGCGACGGCGAGCACCGCGCCCGCCTTCAGCAGGCCGCGCCGACGCACGACCTCGCCGACGACGTCACCGAAGTAGGCGTTGTCGGACGTGTTGGGCGCCTCGTGCGCGCACGCGTCGCCGCAGCGGTACTTGCAGGTGATCGCCGAACGCCCGAGGGGGTGGTTGGGCAGCAGGGGCAGCAGGCGCCGCCCCCGATCGGTGGATGAGGACACACGGACCTCCGAGATCGCTCAGTGGGAACCGGGCGACCGTAAGAGGGCAAGCCCACCTGCAGCGGACTTCGAAGTGAACGCGAGGCGAACTCCTCGATCGTTAGCGTGCCGAAACCACCAGCTCACACCGCGTGTCGCCGGGCGGTCACGCACCGATGCGGTGGTGTTCCCGCCACACCGCGACCACAGCCGGGCGGGGTTGCGAGTCGCCGCCGTCCGGCCAGTGCGAGACCGGGTTGTCCGCGCTCGCGCCGTCCACCTCGCCGGGGTGCTGCACGCACACCGTGACCACGCGTTCGCCGATCACCGGCCCGCACGTCTCCGCGCCGCGCGGCACGGTCAGGAACGCCTGGAGCCGCCCGCGCTGCGCCCCGGACACCGGCACCGCGTACAGGCCGTCGTTGTACCCGTTGAGCGCGCCGCCCGAGTCGCTGGAGATCCACAGGTTGCCGTGCCGGTCGAACGCCACGTTGTCGGGGCTGGAGATCGGGGACACGCGGGTCTTGTCGTAGCCCGCGAAGTAGGTGTCGGGCGACGCCGGGTCGCCGCACACCAGCATGAGGTTCCACGTGAACGTGAGCGCGAGGGCGTCGCCGCCGCGTTCGGCGAGCTCCAGCACCTGGCCGTGCTTGTTGGCCACCCGCGGGTTCGGCTCGGTCGCGCCTTCCTTGCCCTCCTTGCCGCGGTCGACGTTGTTGCTCAGGGCGAGGTAGACGACGCCGGTGCGCGGGTGGGTCTGGATGTCCTCCGGTCGGTCCATCCTGGTCGCGCCGACCTTGTCCGCGGCGAGCCGGGTGAAGACGTAGACCTCCTCGGCGGTCATGCCCGGCACGAACGACCGCGTGCCGCTGACCAGCGGGATCCACTCGCCGCGGCCGTCGAACCGGCCGTCGGAGGGCAGCGTGCCGGAGCCGTCGATCTCGGCGGGCGGGCTGTCGCCAGTGAAGCGGGCGACGTACAGCGTGCCGTCGTCGAGGAGGGTCATGTTGTGCCGGCGGGCGGCCTTGCTGTCGCCCCGGCGGACCTTGCCGGTGGAGACGAACTTGTAGACGTACTCGAACCGCTCGTCGTCGCCGGAGTAGGCGACCACCCGGCCGTCGCCGGCGACGCGGACGTTGGCGCACTCGTGCT
This sequence comes from Saccharothrix sp. NRRL B-16348, assembly GCF_001280085.1. Taxonomy (GTDB): domain Bacteria; phylum Actinomycetota; class Actinomycetes; order Mycobacteriales; family Pseudonocardiaceae; genus Actinosynnema. Next base: position 278,318 of record NZ_LGED01000001.1, read on the forward strand.
TGAAGCGGCCGAGCGCGGTGTGCTTGACCGGTGTGGACTCGGGGTCGGTCGGGTCGATCTCGACGACGTAGCCGAACCGGTTGGCCTCGTTGGGCTCCTGGGCGAGGTCGAACCGCTTGTCGAACCGCTCCCACTTGCGGGTGGTGGCCGTGCCGGTGATGCCGTAGCGGGTCAGGCGGGGGTCGGCGAGCGCGTCGGCGTTGCCGAAGTACTGGTTGAAGTTCTCCTCGCCGGACAGGATCGTGCCCCACGGCGTCACGCCGCCGGCGCAGTTGTTGAGCGTGCCCAACACCTTCGTGCCGGTTGTTGAGCGTGCCCAACACCTTCGTGCCGGTCGGGTCGGCGGAGGTCTTCAGGTAGTCCGAGCCCGCCGCCGGACCCGTCAGCCGGAACGGTGTGGTGGCCGTGATGCGGCGGTTGTAGCGGGAGAACCGCGTGCTCAGGCGGCCGTCGCCGGACTGGCGGACCTGCACGACGGACAGGCCGTGCGCCGCCCACGCGATCTCGACCTGCTCGCGGGTGGGGTGCTCGGCGTCGTAGCCGCGGAACATGAACGGCTCGCCGGTGTACTCGTGGTTGGTCACCAGCAGGCTCGTCCGGCCGGTCGGGTCGAGCGGCAGCAGCGCGGCGAAGTCGCAGTTGTACCCGAACTGGCGGGCCTGCGCGGCGGCGGTCTGGCGGTCGAAGTCGAACTCCGGCGCGTCGGGGAAGAGCGGGTCGCCCCAGCGGATCACGACTTCCTGGCGATAGCCCTCGGGGACGACGACGGCGTCGAGCGTGTTCGGCGCGACCGGTTCGAAGTCCAGGCCGGCGGGACGCGGTTCGGTGGGACGGGGTTCCGCTGCCGCACTGCCCGCGCCACCGCCGAGGGCGGCGACGATCACCGCCGCTTTGATCGCGGTGCGCCGGTCGACCAGGTCGCCGAAGTACGGGTTGCCCGAGGTGTTCGGCACGGCGTGGAAGCACGCGTCGCCGCAGCGGTACTCGCAGGTGATCGCCGCGCGGCCGGCGGAGTGGTTGGCCAGCAGGGGAAGGTGACGCACCACGGTGGCCTCCTACGGTCAGTACGGGACCAACCGACAGTAGGCCGGCGTTCACCCGTTGTTAACCCGGCAAGTCCTCGCCGGCGGGAATCACTTCGGTCCGCGGCCGGCCCCGGCCAATTGCTGAGCATGACGAAGCGACTGGGCCCGCACTACGGTCATGGGTGTGGATGCGGTGGTGTTCGACCTCGACGGCGTGCTGGTGGACTCCGAGCGGATGTGGGACGAGGTGCGCCAAGCCTTCGCCGCCCGGCACGGTGGCACGTGGCGGCCGGCGGCGACCAGGGCGATGCAGGGCATGAGCACGCCCGAGTGGGCGACGTACCTGGTGACCGAGGTCGGCGTGCGGCTGACACCGGCCGAGGCGGCGGCGGGCGTGATCGGCGAGATGGCCGAGCGGTACGCCGAGGGCCCGCCCGTGCTGCCGGGCGCGGTGGACGTCGTGCGCGAGGTGGCGTCCCGCTACCCGGTCGCCATCGCCAGCTCGTCACCGCCGGTCCTGATCAAGTCGTTCCTCGCCGCCACCGACCTCACCGACGTCGTCCAGGTGGCGATCTCCAGCGAACAGGCGGGCGCGGGCAAGCCGGCGCCGGACGTCTACCTCCTGGCGACGTCGAAGCTGGGCGTCGACCCGACCCACAGCGCGGCGGTGGAGGACTCGACCAACGGCCTGCGCGCCGCCCTGTCCGCCGGCATGACCGTCTACGCCGTCCCGAACGAGCACTTCCCGCCGGATCCGGCGGTGTTGGCGCACGTCACCGTGCTGCGGCGGCTGTCGGACCTGCCCGGCGCGCTGCCGACGCCCTAGCGTGCCCACCATGGAGCGACGAGTTGCGGTGGTCACCGGGGCGGCGCAGGGGATCGGGTTGCGGGTGGCCCGGGTGTTGCGCGCGGACGGGTACGAGGTGGTCGGGTTCGACCTCGCGGAGACCGAGGGCGGCGTGGTGGGCGACGTGTCGTCGCCGTACGACGTGGCCAGGGTGGTCGAGCGGGTGGGCGACCGGGTCGACGTGCTGGTGAACAACGCCGGGATCGCGGGGATCGTGCCGTTCGAGGACACGTCCTTGGAGCTGTGGGAGCGGATGGTGGCGGTCAACCTGACCGGGCCGTTCCTGCTGACGCAGGCGTTGGGGCGGGTGATGCTGGCCCGCGGGCAGGGCGCGGTGGTGAACATCGCGTCCGTGGCCGGGTTGCGCGGTGTCGCCGACCGGGCCGTCTACAACACCACCAAGCACGGGCTGATCGGCATGACGCGCACGCTCGCCGTGGAGTGGGGCGGGCGCGGTGTCCGGGTCAACGCGGTGTGCCCCGGCTGGGTGAAGACCGAGATGGACGTCGAGTCGCAGGCCGGCGGGCACTACGACGACGCCGACATCACCGACCACGTCCCGATGGGCCGGTTCGCGGCGCCCGACGACATCGCGCAGGCCGTCGCCTTCCTGGCCGACCCGAGCCGGAGCGGTTTCATCAACGGCGTCGCGCTGCCGGTGGACGGCGGCTGGACGGCCGACGGCTCGTGGCAGTCGCTGCGGCTGTCCAAGCGCTGACCCGGCGAACCCCCTGCGCCCGGACCGGGTGCAGGGGGCCTGTCCGCGGAGGTCAGCGCTCCACGTCGCCGCGGATGAACGCCTCGACCGCCTCGTGCGCGGCGGAGTCCGAGTACTGCACGGGCGGCGACTTCATGAAGTACGACGACGCCGACAGGATCGGGCCGCCGATGCCCCGGTCGAGCGCGATCTTCGCGGCGCGCACCGCGTCGATGATGATGCCCGCCGAGTTCGGCGAGTCCCACACCTCGAGCTTGTACTCCAGGCTCAGCGGCACGTCGCCGAACGCGCGACCCTCCAGCCGCACGTACGCCCACTTGCGGTCGTCCAGCCACGCCACGTAGTCGGACGGCCCGATGTGCACGTTCCGCTTGCCGAGGTCGCGGTCGACCTGCGAGGTCACCGCCTGCGTCTTGGAGACCTTCTTGGACTCGAGCCGCTCCAGCTCCTTCATGTTCAGGAAGTCCATGTTCCCGCCCACGTTGAGCTGCATCGTCCGGTCCAGCTGGACGCCGCGGTCCTCGAACAGCTTGGCCAGCACGCGGTGCGTGATGGTGGCGCCGACCTGCGACTTGATGTCGTCGCCGACGATCGGCACGCCCGCCGCGCGGAACTTCTCCGCCCACTCCGGGTCGGAGGCGATGAACACCGGCAGCGCGTTGACGAACGCCACACCGGCGTCGATGGCGGCCTGCGCGTAGAAGCGGTCCGCCTCCTCCGAGCCGACCGGCAGGTACGACACCAGCACGTCGACCTCGGCGTCGCGCAGCGCCCGCGCCACGTCGACCGGCTGCTCGTCGGACTCCTCGATGGTCTCCCGGTAGAACCGGCCGAGACCGTCGAGCGTGTGACCGCGCTGCACGGTGACGCCCAGCGGCGGCACGTCGGCGATCTTGATCGTGTTGTTCTCGCTCGCCCCGATGGCCTCGGACAGATCCGCGCCGACCTTCTTGGCGTCCACGTCGAACGCGGCGACGAACTCGATGTCGCGCACGTGGTAGTCGCCGAACCGGACGTGCATCAGACCGGGCACGCGGGTGCTCGGGTCGGCATCGCGGTAGTAGTGGACGCCCTGCACCAGCGACGCCGCGCAGTTGCCGACCCCGACAATGGCCACTCGAACGGTGCGGCGGTTGTCGCCCATGCCGAGTCCTCCTTAGTTCTTCCGTGCTCGTATTCGGGGGGTTATTGGTCCCGCTCGCGCTGTTCGGCCTGTTCATGGGCGATCAGCTCGTTCAACCACCGCACTTCGCGCTCGGTGCTCTCGAGCCCGAGCCGGTGCAGCTCCCGGGTGTACCGGTCGATGCGTTCGCTCGTAGCCGATAACGAGGTGCGCAGCCCCTCGCGGCGCTCTTCGACACGGCGCCTGCGGCCCTCCAGGATGCGCATCCTGATCTCGGCCGGGGTGCGGGAGAAGAAGGCCAGGTGGACGCCGAACGAGTCGTCGTCCCACGTCTGCGGCCCGGCGTTGACCAGCAGTTCGGCGAACCTCTCCTTGCCCTCCGCGGTGAGCTTGTAGACCTTGCGCGCCCGACGGCCCCACCGGGCCGAGTCGTCCTCGGGCACTTCCTCGACGATGAGGCCGCCACGTTGCAACTTGCGCAACGTGGGGTACAGCGTCCCGTAGGAGAACGCGCGGAACGCACCCAGCAGCTCGTGCAGGCGCTTGCGCAGCTCGTAGCCGTGCATGGGCGCCTCGTGCAGCAGGCCGAGTATCGCGAACTCCAGCACGGGCACCTCCTCGCTCCGGTGAGCGCCGATGGGTGTGTTCAGTATATCGGTGCGATACATCCGCGCACGCCGACGCAGTGTCGCGTGCCACACAGCGACCCCTGCCTTCGGCCCACTGCCCTGAACGGCCCATCGACGCGGTTGGGGCGGCACGTACTCTGGTCGTCGTGTCGACCCAACGCCAGGTCGTGGACTACGCCTTGCAGCGCCGTGCGCTGCTGGCGGAGGTCTACGCGGGCCGAGTGGGCACGATGGAGGTCTGCGACGCGAGCCCGTACCTGCTGCGAGCTGCGAAGTTCCACGGCCGGCCGAGCGACGTGACGTGCCCGGTGTGCCGCAAGGAACCGCTCACCCTCGTGTCCTGGGTCTACGGCGACGAGCTCAAGCACGCGGCCGGGTCCGCGCGCACCGCCGATGAGCTGGCCCGCATGGCGACCCTCTACGAGGAGTTCACCGTGTACGTGGTCGAAGTTTGCCGCACATGTAGTTGGAACCACCTGGTGCAGTCATACGTCCTGGGAACGCGTGGCCTGAACACTCGCAAGCCACGCAGGAGGACCGCGGCGGAGTGAACCTGCTCCGACCACGGGCGCCGCTCCGGCGAGGAGCAGCGGCGTACGACCACCGAACCGCGTGCAACGGCACGCCGGTCTGGGAGGCCATTTCGTGAACGACCAGCATGACGACAGGCATCGTGGCGCGGAGCCGCAATGGCCGACCGGGGAGGACCCGGACGGCGGCGGGCACCCACCGCGCCACGGAGCCGGGGATCAGCCGGAGCGTCCGAACACCCCGCCAGGTGGTTTCGCGCGCGCTCAGATGGACGGCCCCGGCCCTCGGCACGGCACCCCGCCGGGCGGGTTCTCCCGTCCGGCCACGCCCCCGGGCGGAGGTCCACCGGTGGGTGGCACGCCGCCCGGCGGCATCCCCCGCGGCGGCCCGCCGCCCCGCCGACCCGCCGGTCCCGGCGCGCCCGGCCCCCACGGCAGGCCGGGTGGCCCGCCGACCGGTCCCGGCGGCACGTCCGCCGCGGGCAGCGTGCCCGGCGGCCCCGGCCAGCGACCACCCACGCCCCCCGGTGGCGTGCACCGACCCGGAGGTCCCGTGCCTCCCGGCGGCCGTCCACCGGTCGGCGGTCCTGGTGGTCCTGGTGGTCCGCGCAGGCCAGGTGGCCCGGGTACCCCTCCGCGGCGTCCCGGCGAGGAGCCGACGGACCTGCTGCCGCCCGTGTACCAGTCCACGCCGCGCGAGCCCGAGCTCCTCACCCACCGCGAGGACGAGGTCGAGCTCGAGCCGTTCTACGACGACGAGTACGACGAGGAGCTGACCGAGGAGGAGGCCCGCGCCGTGCGCCGCAAGAAGATCTGGCGCCGCGTGCGCCGCACCACCTACGTGGCCTTCGGGCTGATGCTGCTGGCGCCGGTCGTCGCGTTCGCCATCGCCTACCAGGTGGTCGAGGTCCCGAACCCCGAGGCCCTCGCGGCCGAGCAGGGCAAGGCGATCACGATCCTCTACGCCGACGGCTCCGTGATGACGAAGTACGCCCCCGGCGAGGCGAACCGGACCATGGTCAAGTACGAGGACCTGCCGGAGTCGATCAAGCACGCCGTCTTCGCCGCGGAGGACCCGACGTTCGAGACGAACGTCGGCTTCGACCTGACCGCCATCGCCCGCGCCGGCTGGTACCAGCTCAAGGGCGAGCAGAGCGGTGGCTCGGGCCTCACCCAGCAGTACGTCAAAGAGGCCACCGACCAGTCGGACATGACGCTGAGCCGCAAGTTCACCGAAGCCGTGACCGCGTACAAGATGTCGCAGCAGCAGGACAAGAGGGACATCCTGACCGCGTACTTGAACACGATCTACTTCGGCAAGGGCGCCTACGGCATCAAGACGGCGGCGAAGGCGTACTTCGGTCACGACGACCTGAAGAACCTCACCGACTCGCAGGCCGCCCTGCTGGCGGGCATGATCCAGAACCCCGGTCGCGACTGGCAGCCCGCGTACCTGCTGGAGCGCTGGAACTACGTGATGGACCAGATGCTCGAGTACAAGTGGATCGAGCCGTCCTACCGCGAGACCCAGCCGTTCCCGGAGCCGGTGCCGCAGACCGACGAGTCCGGTCTGGCCGGTCCCCGCCTCCACATCCGCGACCAGATCCTCAAGGAGATGGACAAGGTCGAGTGGGACGTCAAGAAGGCGCAGACGGTCGGCGTCACCGTGCACACCACCATCGACCCGCCGAAGCAGCTGGCGGCCGAGCAGGCGGTGGACGAGGTCCTCGGCCCGCAGCCCAAGGAGCTGCGGTCGTCGCTGACCGCGATCAACCCGCAGACGGGCGCGGTGCAGGCGTACTACGCGGGCGCTGACGGCACGGGCCTCGACTACGCCACCGACACGCTCCAAGAGGCCGGCTCGTCGTTCAAGCCGTTCGACCTGGTCGCCGCCCTGAAGGCGGGCAAGGGCCTCGGCTCGACCTACGACGGCCGGTCGCCGAAGGTGTTCGAGCTCGGCGGCACCAGCATCACGATCCGCAACGCGTCCGACCCGAGGAACACCTGCGGCGAGAAGTGCTCCATCCGCAAGGCCATGGAGATGTCCCTGAACACCGTGTTCTACGACATGGTGATCAAGATCGGCACCCAGCCGGTCGCCGACGCCGCGCACGCGGCGGGCATCCCGAAGACCGTCGAGGTCCAGGGCGTGCAGAAGAACCTGCTGGTCAACGAGAACGGCGGCCCGCCGAACGTCGGTATCGCGATCGGCGGTGGCGAGGCGCAGGTCAGGCCGTTCGACATGGCCTCGGCGTACGCCACGTTCGCCGCGCGCGGCATCTACCACGAGCCGTTCTTCATCTCGAAGATCACCAACGCCGAGGGCAAGGCGGTCTACCAGCACGTCGACGTGTCGCGGCAGGCGTTCGACCCGGACCCGCAGATGAACCAGGACATCGCGGACAACGTCACCGAGTCGCTCAAGCCCGTCCTGACGTACGCGAAGATCCCGTGCACGGGCCGCGAGTGCGCCGGCAAGACCGGCACGCACGAGCTGCCCGACAACGCCAGCCAGAACTCGAAGGCCTGGATGGTCGGCTACACCCCGTCGCTGTCGGCGGCGGTGTGGCTGGGTCGCGACGAGGGCAACGTGGCGTTGCAGGACAACAAGGGCAACCCGATCTTCGGTGGTGGCCTGCCCGGTCAGATCTGGAAGAAGTTCATGGACAAGTCGCTGGCGGGAACGCAGCCCGAGCCGTTCCCCAAGCCGCGGAAGCTCAACGAGTTCGACGAGCCGAAGCAGACCACGACGACGACCACGACGACCACCACGCAGAAGAAGGACGACGACAAGCGCTCGACGACGACCGACCCGACCACGACCCGGTCCACGACCACCACGACGACGCGCACCCGTCCCACGTGCATCGGGCTGGCGTGCCCGCCCACGACCACCACGACGGCGGAGAACGACCCTGATCCGATCGGTGGTGGCGGTAGTCCGCCAACGGGTTAGCGCCCGAAGCCAGTGAACGCGTGAGAGGGGTCCGGCCGAGCGCCGGGCCCCTCTTCGCGTGCGGGCCGGGGAACGGGCGCGACGATCCACGCGGGTTCGTGACGACCTCACAACTTCCGTTGACCCCTGCCCGTAGCATCCGTCACCGTGGCCAGCCCTTCGCAGCACTCGCAGGCGATCCCCGACGGTTCGCAGGCGAACGCCGACGACACCGACTCGCTCAGCCCCGACGAGCGCGTCAACCCGACGTGGACCGAGCCGCTGGCGCGGGCCGCGAGCAAGCCGCTGGGCGGCCCCGTCGGCAAGCACGCGTCGGTCGGGCGGCAGTGGTTCTGGACGCCGCTGCGGGTCGTGCTGCTGTTCGCGGTGGTGACGCTGGCGCTGGCGTGGTTCCAGAAGTCGCCGTGCGTGCAGCAGTACGTGGACGACAACGGCGTGGTGCAGCTCGACTGGCGCGGCAGCAAGCAGTTCACCGCGATGTGCTACTCCGACACCGTGCCGCTGTACACGGCGGAGCGGTTGGACAAGCCGGACACGTTCCCCTACAAGACGTCGTGGGTGGACGACGAGGGCAAGCCGACGGCGCACGTGCGGTACATGGAGTACCCCGTGCTGACGGGCATGTTCCAGCTGCTCAACGCGCGCATGGCGCAGGGCTGGACGGTCATCGCCTCGTCCGGGTGGCTGCCCAACCCCATGACCGTGATCGTGTACTTCAACATCACCGCGCTGTGGCTGGCGCTGGCGTGGCTGGTGACCGCCTACGCGGTGGCGCAGCTGGCCAGGCGACGCCCGTACGACGCGGTGATGGTGGCGGTGTCGCCCTTGGTGATCGTGCACGCGTTCACCAACTTCGACACGCTCGCCACCGCGTTCGCCACGGCGGGGATGCTCGCGTGGGCGCGCAAGAAGCCGGTGCTGGCGGGCGTGCTGCTCGGGCTGGGCGGCGCGGCGAAGCTGTACCCGCTGTTCCTGCTCGGGCCGTTGCTGTTGTTGTGCTGGCGCGCGGGCAAGCTGCGGGCCGGGTGGACCACGTTCGGCGCGACGCTGGCCACCTGGGGCCTGGTGAACGCGCCGATCGCGTGGCTCTACCCGGACGGCTGGCGCGAGTTCTTCCGGCTGAACACCGAGCGCGGCGTCGACCCCGACTCGCTCTACAACGTGATCGCGCAGTGGACCGGGTGGCCCGGCTTCGACCCGGGTCTCGCGCACGGGCAGGCGCCCGAGGTGTTGAACACGGTCAGCGCGGTGCTGTTCCTGGTGTGCTGCGCGGCGGTCGGGTTCGTGGCCATGTCCGCGCCGCGCCGGCCGAGGTTCGCGCAGCTGGCGTTCCTCGTGGTGGCCGCGTTCCTGCTGACGAACAAGGTGTGGAGCCCGCAGTACTCGCTGTGGCTCGTGCCGCTGGCCGTGCTGGCGCTGCCGCGGTGGAAGCTGCTGCTGGCGTGGATGGCGGTGGACGCGCTGGTGTGGGTGCCGCGGATGCTCTTCTACCTGGGCGTGGACAACAAGGGCCTGCCGATCGACTGGTTCCTCGGCGCGGTGGTGGCGCGTGACGTCGCGGTGATCGTGCTGTGCTGCCTCATCGTGCGCGAGATCTACCGGCCGGCGCTGGACAAGGTGCGCCAAGCCGGTGACGACGACCCGTGCGGCGGGTTCGTCGACGAGGCGCCGGACCGGTTCGCGCTGCGGTTCGGCCGACGGGCGAAGGCGGTCAGCGCACCGTCGCCAGGAAACTCCGCCACGCCCGTGGGGTGACGGCGAGCCGGTCGCCTTCGGGGTTCTTCGAGTCCCGAAGGCCGACCGACCTCTCGCCGTGCGCGACCTCGACGCACTCCTGACCAGCAGTGCTGTACGTGCTCTTGCGCCACGCGACCTCGACGCAGTTCTGGCCCGCAGTGCTGTAGCTGCTCTTGCGCCAAGTCGAGGTCATGCCGCCCCCTGAGGTCAGTAGGGGATCGTCTCCCCTGACAGCTCGTCGATCACCCGGCCGATCAGCTTCGCCGACCGCCCGACGTCCAACGCGTCCGCGATCAACCGGTCGAACGTGACGTTATACCGCTCGATCTCCGGCTTGTCCTCCATGAAGAGGCCACCGGTCTGGTTCTCCAAATAGATCACGTCCGGGTCCTGCCGTCGATCCGCGAACCGGGCGATCACGAACGGCCCGCTCATCGCCGGGTGCTGCCCGGCCGAGAACGGCAAGACCTGCAACGTGATCGACGGTTGGTGCGCCAGCTCAAGCAGGTGCTGCAACTGCTCACGCATCACCTGCTCGCCGCCGACCACCCGGCGGATGGCCGACTCGTTCAACACCGCCCAGAGGTCCAGGTCGCCCTTGAGGACCCGTTCCTGGCGGGCGAGTCGGACCTCGGTGTAGCGCTCGGGGTCGATGTCTTCTCGCGGTCGTGTCGCGGTGTTCACCGCATTGGCGTACGCCTCGGTCTGCATCAGGCCTGGAACGACCTCGGCTTGGTAGAAGAGCACGCGCGTCGCCTCGGCCTCCAGGTTGGCGTAGGTCATGAACCTGGGGGACATGACGTCCGCGTGGCTGCTCCAGAAACCGCGCCGGTTCGCCTCCTTGGCCAAGGTGACCAAGCCGTCCCAGTGGTCCTCGGGCACGTCGAGGTAACGGAGCACGTCCTTGACCTCGGCGGGCCGGATCCGCAGGTGCCCGGCCTCGATCTTCGACACCCGGCTCTGCTGGCAGTGCAGGATTCCGGCGATGTCGAGGTGCGTGCGGTTCGCCTCCTCGCGCAGTCGGCGCAACTCGTGCCCGAGTCGCCGCCTGCGCAAAGTGCTCCCCCGTGGCGCGGTCATGGTGATGCCTCCGTTCGAACCCGGCGGTTGGATGACCATCACCTTGGCCTCGGGCCCGAATCGGAACCACCTTGGCGGTCCGACTTCACTCGAAAGAGGCGGAATTCCAATCGAAATATTCCAACAGTGCGTCCGCGCAACGCTTTCCGCAGGTCACGCGCTTGCGGTGGGAGCCGGGCGGGGCCGGCGGCGGGTGGGCGTGAGGTGGTCGGTGAACGTGGTCTCCGACTTCAGGAACACCAGGAACAGCGCCACCAGCAGCGCCGCCCGGCCCCACACGCCGATCACCACGGCCTGCGCCGCGAAGCCGTCGTAGATCCCGGACGGCTCGCCGAACTCGATCGCGTAGAACCACCGGAAGATGCCGACGCCCATCGCGAGGTCCGCCGCGAAGTACGCCGCCACCCAGCCCCAGTTCACCCGCAGCAGCACGAACATCGGCACCAGCCACAGCGTGTACTGCGGCGAGTGCACCTTGTGCAGCAGCAGGAAACCGCACAGCATCGCCGCCGACACGGGCACCCACGGGTAGCTGCCCTCGCGCAGGTACCGCCGCCAGCCGAGCCAACACGCCAGCGCGAACGACAGCACGATCGCGACCGGTGACAGCACGCCCACCAGCGACTGCATGGCGGCGTCGGACATGAACGGCCGCATCGACCAGAACCAGATCGAGTTCGTGGTGATGTCGACCCGCCGCAGGCCCTGGAACGCGAACGACGCCTTCCAGCCCTCCAGCCCGGCCACCGCGAACGGCAGGTTGACCAGCACCACCGTCATCAGGGCCGCCAGCGCCACCCGCACCGCGCCCACGACGTCGTACCGGGCGCCGCGCGGCAGCCACCGGCCGCCCGGGCCGCCGGTCAGCACGTACAGGCACAGCGGCAGCACGAAGATCGCCGGGTAGATCTTGAACGCGAACCCGATGCCCAGCAGCACGGACGCGACCACGGCGCGGTCGACCAGGGGCCGCTCCCGCCGTCCCCAACCGCGGTGCGCCACGTACACCGCCGCCACCGCGCACAGCACGACCGGCAGGTCCCAGTTGTGGAACGCGTACAGCACCATCGGCGGGCCCAGCGCCCAGATCAGCGCGCGCCACCGGCTCAGCTTGCCGAGCAGCCACCCGGTGGCCAGCCCGAACGGCGCCATCAGCAGCGCCGAGAACAGCAGGAACGCGGCGTCGTCGTGCGCGAGGATCGCACCCGCCCAGATCGTCAGGCCGGTCAGCACCGGGTACTCGACCACGCCCCCGACCAGCACGCCCCGGCTGGTGATGCTCCCGTTGACGTACGGGAACACGTGCCGGTCGATGTCACGGCCGATCCACAGGTGCTGGATGTCGGAGTAGCAGACCTCGGCCTTGTTGCGCTTCTCGTAGTCCGGCGCGCTGCGGCCCCACTGGTCGAACTCCGGTCCGGTGCAGCGGTCCTTGTTCAGGAAACCCGCGAACATCGTCAGCCCGCACAGGAGGACGACCGCGGCGAGCGCGACCCGGCCGAACCGCGGCGGTGACGACCCGGCGTCCGCGCGCCCCGGCACGGCCACCACCTCCCGGGTCACGCTCAGCGGCCCAAGTGCTCGCGGAGGAACGCGATGTCCGCCGCCTGCCCCTCGTCGGGTGTCTCGACCAGCACCGGCGAGCCGGCGGCGGCGGCCACGGCGACCAGCTGCTCCGGGTCGATGGTGCCGGACGCGATGTTGGCGTGCCGGTCCCGCGCGGAGCCGAACTCGTCGCGGGAGCTGTTGAGGTGGACCAGGTCGACGCGCCCGGTGATGGCCTTCACCCGGTCGACGATGCCGACCAGGTCCTCGCCGGAGGCGAACGCGTGGCAGGTGTCGAGGCAGAACCCGGCGCCGAACTCGCCGACCGCGTCCCACAGCCTGCCGAGCATGTCGAACGTCCGCGCCATGGCGTTCTCGCCGCCCGCGGTGTTCTCGATCAGGATCGGGACCGCGAAGCCACCGCTGTCCGCCTGCCGCTCGAACATCTTGCGCCAGTTGGCGATGCCGTCGCCCGGGTCCTCGCCCTTGGCGACGTGCCCGCCGTGCACGATCAGGCCCTTGGCGCCGACCTTGGCCGCGCCCTCGGCGTGCTGCAGCACCATCTTCCGCGACGGGATGCGGATGCGGTTGTTGAGCGACGCGACGTTGGCCAGGTACGGCGCGTGGATGAAGACGTCCAGGTCGGCGGCCAGCAACCCCTCGGTCTGCGGGTGCGGCTTGGGCGCCTTCCACCCCTGGGGATCGGCCAGGAAGAACTGCACCACGTCGGCGCCGCGGTCGACGGCGGCGCCGAGCGGGTCGTCGTCGCGGACGTGAGCCCCGATTCGCATGACTGTGCAGGGTAGTCGGGCGCGGAAACGCACCGCCGACGGCCGCCGATACCAAAATTGTCATCGAGGGGGATGGTCCGCGTCACTATCAGCACCTACGCTCGTTACTTGTAAGTAGGAAACCGAGTACGCCGCCGGCACGCCAGGAGGCCAGACATGCGGATCCGGCTCACTCGCCTGGTGAGCGCGGCGGCCGTCGTGTTCGCGGTCGGCACGGCCGGCGCCGCGGCGGGCTCCGGTTCGGCCGTCGCCGCCGAACCCGTCGTGGTCGGCAGCTGCGCGACCACCGTGCAGGGCGCGCCGGGCACCCCGGTGGCGCTGAGCCCGGTCGCGGTGCTCGACCCGATCCTGCAGCTGATCCGGGCGGTCCCGCTGCTCGGGCCGCCGCTCGCGGAACCGTTCCGCCAGGCGTTCTCGGCGCTGCCGCCCATCGCGATCGGCGCGATCCCCACCGGTTCGGGCGTCATCACCGGCGGCGACATCGCGAACAAGGTCAACGCCGAGCTGGTCAAGCTGCCGCTGCTCGGCCCGATCATCGTCACGCTCTCCAACGGTGTGCGCGCCGAGCTGACCAAGCTGTGCGGCGTCACCGTGCAGGGCGTCAACGCCGCGGCAGCGCCCGTCCAGGACGGGTCGAAGGCGCTCGCGGACGCCTCCGAGCAGGCCACCGGCCAACTCCCGGGTCTGCCCGGCACCAAGCCGTCGCCGAACCAGCCGCCGCAGACCGGTCAGCCGGGCACCAACCCCGGCACCTCGAACCCCGGCACCAGCCCGGCAGGCCAGGCGCCGGCGAACAGCCCGGTCGGCGGCGTCGGCGCGCTCGACGTGCCGCTGTACGGCTCGAACCCGTGGGGCGGCAACTTCGGCCGCGTGCCGCTGTTCAGCTACGGCTCCCTGCCGTTCGCCGTGCCCGGCCGGTACGCGCCGTCGCCCGGCGTGCGGTACGGCGGCGGGGTGAGCGGCTACCGGCCCGGCTACGGCGTGCCGGGCGCGGACTCCGACGGCGTGCAGACCGCGGGCCGTGCCCAGGCGCTGCCCGGCTCCGGCCGGATGGGCGGCGGCGTGGGGGCTCCCGTGCTGCTGGCCGTGCTGCTGCTGTCGTGCGTGACGGGCGCCCTCGTGCGCACCTGGGTGCTGCGCCGAGCCGTCGCCTCGGCGTAAGGGCCCATCCGGACCAACCGGTCACCGGTTCTTCGTGCGTCTGCTCGCTGTCCAGCCGCCGGCCGCGCTGAGAGCGTTCCTCACATGATCAGCAGAACCGTTCCCGCGCTCGCCGCGTTGTGCCTGTCCCTGACCCTGGCCTCGGCCCCGACCGCGACCGCGACGCCCGTCCTCGACCCGAACACGCCCGTCTCCAGCGACGGCCGCGTCGGGTCGATCGGCAAACGGATAGCCGGCGATCCCGGCGCGAGCGACGGGTTCGCCGGCACCGGTGATCTGTCCGACGCCGAGGGCGTGCGCCGAGTGGCCAGGCCCGAACCGCCGACGGTGAACCCCGACGAGCTCTCCACCCAGTCGGTCATCGCGCCGGACGAGCGCGTCCAGGTCACCGACACGACCACCTACCCGGCCCGCGCCACGGTCCGCTTCACCTACACCAAGCCCAGCGGCACGACGAGCTGGTGCACGGGCTGGCTGTACGCGGCGGACGCGGTGGCGACCGCGGGCCACTGCGTCTACAACGTCTCCGCTGCAGCGTGGAACACCAACTTCACCGTGTACCCCGGCCGCAACGGCACCTCGTCGCCGTACGGCAGCTGCGGCGTGTCCAACGCCTACAGCGTCGCCGGGTGGATCCAGGGCGGGAGCACGGAGTACGACTACGCCGCCCTCAAGCTCACCTGCTCCATCGGCAACACCACGGGCTGGTTCGGCCTGAACACGTCCGCCGCCTCGCTCAACGGCACCACCGTCAGCACCGCGGGCTACCCGCAGGACAAGCCCTCCGGCACGCAGTGGTTCACGTCCAACACCGTGACCAGCACGAACGCCCGCCAGCTCGCCTACCTGCTGGACACCATCGGCGGGCAGAGCGGCTCGCCGGTCTACAACACCGGCTGCGCCACGTACTGCGCGGTGGCCATCCACGCGTACGGCCACGGCACCCACAACCGGGGCACCCGGATCATCCCCGAGGTCCACCAGAACCTCACCACCTGGGCGCTCTGACCTGCGCGGACAGGCCGCCGGCAAGCGTGCGCCGGCGGCCTGTTACCCTTCACGGGTTGCTGACGCGACGACCCTCCTGCCACGGAACGTCCGTGGCCGCCGAGTCCACAGGAGGTGAGTGGTCTTCATGCGTCATTACGAAGTGATGGTCATCCTCGACCCCAGTCTCGACGAGCGCACGATTGCGCCGTCCCTTGACACGTTCCTCAACGTCATCCGCACCACGGGTGGCAACGTGGAGAAGGTCGAAGTGTGGGGCAAGCGCCGCCTGAGCTTCGAGATCAACAAGAACGCCGAGGGCATCTACGCCGTCCTCGACCTGATCTCGAGCCCCGACGCGGTGAAGGAGCTGGACCGCCAGCTCGGCCTGCAGGAGACGGTGCTCCGGACGAAGGTCATCCGGCGCGATCCCGCCAAGGCCGCGAAGACCGCGGCGAGGATCGCCGCCAAGGCCGCGGCCAAGGCCTAGGAGCCCCGACATGGCAGGCGAGACGACGATCACGGTGGTCGGCAACCTGACCGCCGATCCCGAACTCCGCTTCACCCAGTCCGGCGCCGCGGTGGCGAGCTTCACCGTGGCATCCACTCCGCGCACGTTCGACAAGGCGAGCGGCGAGTGGAAGGACGGCGAAGCGCTGTTCCTGCGGTGCAACGTGTGGCGGCAGGTCGCGGAGAACGTGGCCGAGTCCCTCACCCGCGGTTCGCGCGTGCTCGTTTCCGGGCGGCTGCGCCAGCGTTCCTTCGAGACGAAGGAAGGCGAAAAGCGCACCGTCATCGAGCTTGAGGTCGACGAGATCGGCCCCTCGCTGCGCTACGCGACCGCGAAGGTCAACAAGGTCAGCCGTGGAGACGGCGGCGGCGGCTTCGGCGGCGGCGGTCAGTCTCGCGGTGGCGGCGGCGGCGCACCGGCCGACGACCCGTGGGGCTCCGCGCCCCCGGCCGGCTCCGGTGGCTTCGCCGACGAGCCCCCCTTCTAGACCCGGCACCGGTCCACTCCACACTTCACTGCGTAATACCCAGGAGTTCACACATGGCCAAGCCGCCTGTGCGCAAGCCCAAGAAGAAGGTCTGCGCGTTCTGCAAGGACAAGAACGCCAACCTGATCGACTACAAGGACACCACCCTGCTCCGGAAGTACATCTCGGACCGGGGCAAGATCCGCGCCCGCCGGGTCACCGGCAACTGCTCCCAGCACCAGCGCGACGTCGCGGTCGCCGTCAAGAACGCCCGCGAGATGGCGCTGCTGCCCTACACCTCGACGGCTCGCTGAGAAAGGGGACGGCATCGTGAAGCTCATCCTCACCGCTGACGTGACCGGCCTCGGTGGCCCCGGCGACATCGTCGAGGTCAAGGACGGCTACGGCCGCAACTACCTGCTGCCCCGCGGCCTGGCGATCCTCGCCACCAAGGGCGCGACCAAGCAGGTCGAGGTCATCCGCCGGGCGCAGGACACGCGCCGGGTGCGCGACCTGGACCACGCCAAGGAGATCAAGGCCACGCTCGAGGGCCTCGGCTCCGTGACGCTGAAGGCCAAGTCCGCGGCCGGCTCGAAGAAGCTGTTCGGCTCCGTCACCTCGTCCGACGTCGTGTCGGCCGTGCGTGCGGCCGGCGGTCCCGCGCTGGACAAGCGGGCCGTCGAGATCGCGGGTCACATCAAGACCCTCGGCAAGCACTCGGTGAACGTCCGGCTCCACCCGGAGGTCACCGTGTCGCTCTCGGTCGAGGTCGCGAGCGCGGTCTGACGTTTTTCCCGGAAGCGCCGTTCGACCAGGTGTTCTGGTCGGGCGGCGCTTTCGCACGTCTGGCTGTGGACAACTCTTGTGACACGTTGCGCGCGACACGCCGTGCCGGCGGTTACACGCGACACGCCGAAGGTGTGACGCATGACTTTTCCACAAACTTATCCACAGGGCTTGACCTAGCCTAACTTTTGTCTGGGCCCGAGTTGTACCCAGGTTGTCCACAGGTTTCCCCAGGCCTGTGGTCAGTTGGACGCGGCCATCCCCAAGCTGTCCACCGAGTTGTCCACAGGTGGGTTTGCCTACGCCATCCAGGTGGCTCTAGCGTCGCTGGACCACGGGGCGTGGCGTGGCGGACTTTGTCGGACCCACGAGGTACAACATCCGCACGGCAGCAGATTGGGGTGAGCTCACGGTGGCGCTGGTGGACGACCGGGGCATGGCCGAGCCCGGCTTCGAACGGCAGCCGCCGCAGGACCTCGCCGCCGAGCAGTCGGTGCTCGGCGGGATGCTGCTGAGCAAGGACGCGATCGCCGACGTGGTCGAGGTCCTGGCGCCCAACGACTTCTACCGGCCCGCGCACCAGGCCGTGTACGACTGCGTCCTCGACCTGTACGGGCGCGGCGAGCCGGCCGACCCGATCACGGTGTCCGCCGAGCTCGAACGCCGCGGCGAGCTGCTGCGCGTGGGCGGCGCGCCGTACCTGCACACCCTGATCGCCACCGTGCCGACAGCGGCCAACGCCTCCTACTACGCCGAGATCGTGGCGGAGAAGGCCGTGCTGCGGCGGTTGGTCGAGGCGGGCACGAGGATCGTGCAGCTCGGCTACAACGGCGCCGAGGGCGCGGACGTGGACGAGGTGGTCGACCGGGCGCAGGCGGCGATCTACGAGGTCACCGAGCGCCGCACCACCGAGGACTACGTGGTGCTGGAGGAGCTGCTCCAGCCGACCATGGACGAGATCGACGCCATCGCCTCGCGCGGCGGCTCGTCGCTGGGCATCCCCACCGGCTTCGCGGACCTGGACGAGCTGACCAACGGCCTGCACCCCGGTCAGATGATCATCGTCGCGGCCCGGCCGGGCGTCGGCAAGGCACTCGCGCTCGAGACCCCGCTGGCAACCCCCACCGGGTGGACGACCATGGGTCAGGTCGCCGTCGGCGACCTGCTCATCGGTGCGGACGGTCGGCCGACGACCGTGGTAGCCGCGACCGACGTGATGCACGGCAGGCCGTGCTACGAGGTCGAGTTCTCGGATGGCTCCGTGGTCGTGGCCGATGCCGAGCACCAATGGCTCACCGAGACCAGGGGGTCACGTCGTTCGGCGCAGGAGGCCGCGGCTCGGCCGGGTCGCGGGCAACGGGTTGCGAACGGCATCCGCACCACCCGGGAGATCGCCGTAACCCTGCGGTGCGAGACGGCGGACGGCCGGCTGAACCACTCGGTGGTCAACACCCGGGCACTGGACCTGCCCGACGCGTCGCTGCCGATCGGTCCGTACACGCTCGGCGCGTGGCTGGGCGACGGCCATTCCGCCAGCTCCAGGATCACCACCGCTGACCCCGAGATCGTGTGGAACATCGAGGCCGAGGGTTACGACGTGGTGCCGCGGGGCGGGCTGCTCTACAGCATCAAACTGCCCACGGCGAACACCTCGGACGTGCGCGAGTGCGTCGTCTGCGGCACTGCTTTCACGCCGAAGACCACGCAGGTCAAGACCTGCGGTCGCAGCTGCGGCGGCAAGTCGCGCTTCACGTCGAGCCCCGTGCCCGCGCCGACTTGCCCGGACTGCGGCGCGCCGTCGTCCGGCATGCGCCGATGCCAGGACTGCCACCACGACCACGGCACCGTCCAGGCGCTCCTGCGAGGCCTCGGCGTGCTGGGCGACAAGCACGTCCCGTCGGCTTACCTGCGGGCATCCGTCGCACAGCGGCGGGCGTTGCTCGCTGGGCTGCTCGACACCGACGGCACCGTCACGGCCGGTGGGTCCGTGCAGTTCTCGGTGACCAACGAACGCTTGGCCGAGGACGTTCGCGAACTCGTGGTGAGCCTCGGCTACCGGTGCTCGATCAGCACCAAACCGGTCCGCGGACGCAGCGAACTGACCTCCACCGCGTACACCTTGACCTTCGGTACGGATGACGACGTGTTCGGCATCGAGCGCAAGCGGCTGACGTTGAAGGAACGGCGGCGTGCCCGGAACGTGGTTCGGACGGGGTCGCGGTTCATCGTCGACGTGCGCCCGATCCCGAGTGTGCCGGTGCGGTGCGTGGAAGTGGACAACGAGGACCACCTGTACCTGGCCGGACGATCCATGATCCCGACCCACAACTCCACCCTGGGGCTCGACTTCGCCAGGTCGTGCTCGGTGAAGCACGGGTTGACCAGCGCGATCTTCTCGCTGGAGATGTCGCGCACGGAGATCGTCATGCGCATGCTCTCGGCCGAGGCGCGCATCCGGCTCGGCGACATGCGCGGTGGGCGGATGAGCGACGACGACTGGACCCGGTTGGCGCGGCGGATGAGCGAGATCAGCGAGGCGCCGCTGTTCGTCGACGACTCGCCGAACCTGACCATGATGGAGATCCGGGCCAAGGCGCGGCGGTTGAAGCAGCGCCACGACCTGCGGCTGGTCGTGGTCGACTACCTCCAGCTGATGTCGTCGGGCAAGCGCACCGAGTCCCGCCAGCAGGAGGTCTCGGAGTTCTCCCGGAACCTCAAGCTGATCGCCAAGGAGCTCGAGGTGCCGGTGATCGCGATCAGCCAGCTGAACCGAGGCCCGGAACAGCGGACCGACAAGCGACCGCAGCTGTCCGACCTGCGCGAGTCCGGCTCGCTGGAGCAGGACGCCGACATGGTGATCCTGATCAACCGCCCGGACGCGTGGGAACGCGACGACCCGCGCGCCGGCGAGGCGGACCTGATCATCGCCAAGCACCGCGCCGGCCCGACGGCCACCATCACCGTCGCCCACCAGCTCCACTACAGCCGCTTCGCCGACCTCGCCCAGGGCTGACGGGGGCCCGGGTCCACCCGGCCGGCCGGAGCAACGACAGCACGTCGGAGGCATCGTGCGCGCAGGCGTCGTGGTCACGGCACAGCCCGGTGTGGAGGAGCTCGCCGTGCTGGCCGAGGAACTGGGCTTGCGCAGCTTCTGGGTCAACGACACCCCGATGGTCCACGGCGACCCCTTCGTCGCCCTCGCACTGTGCGCGAAGGCCACCAGCCGCATCAGGCTCGGCGTCGGCGTGACCTCGCCGGCGCTGCGCTCCGTACCGGCCGCCGCGAGCGGGTTCGCCAGCCTCAACGCCCTGGCGCCGGGCCGGAT
This sequence comes from Saccharothrix sp. NRRL B-16348, assembly GCF_001280085.1. GTDB lineage: Bacteria > Actinomycetota > Actinomycetes > Mycobacteriales > Pseudonocardiaceae > Actinosynnema. The sequence continues at coordinate 298,535 of NZ_LGED01000001.1, forward strand.
CATCTGCGGGGTCGGCACCGGGAACACCGCCCGGCGCACCCTGGGCATGCCGCCGACCACGGCGGCCACCCTCGAGGAGTTCACCGCCGCGCTCCAGGACCTGTGCGCCGGACGGTCGACCGGGTACCGCGAAGGCGACCGGGTCCGCGACATCCGGTTCCCGCGCACCGGGGCGCACGTGAACACCACCGACCCGATCGAGTTCGTCGTGGCCGCGCTCGGACCGAAGGCCGCCGCCGTCGCCGGCCGCCTCGGCACCGGCCTCATCTCCTTCGGCCTGCTGGACCCCGCCGCCTGGCACGTGCTGCACGACGCCCGCCGCCGCGCCGCCCGACACCCCGGCGCACCCACGGATTCCTACGTGGTCACCGCGCTCCACGTGCTGGACGAGGGCGAGGACCCCCGCAGCGACGCGGCCCGCGACGCGACCGGCCACCTCGTCCTGTCGCTGCTGGCGTTCGCCGCCGACACCGCCGCCGACACACCCTCGTTCGCCGAGCGGCTCGGCCCCGAGGAACGCGAAGCGGTGCGGCGACTGCTCGACCGGCGAGGCACCACCGCCACCGCGCCGGACCGGCACACCAAGCTCTACCCCGGCTACCTCGGCCGCATCGCACCCCGGGACCGCGACCTGGTCCTGCCCTCGCTGATGAACGCCCTCGCCCTGGTCGGCACCCGCGACGACCTCCGCACCCGCGTCACCGCCCTGGAGCAGGCCGGCATCGCCGAACTCCTCATCCAGCCGGTGGTCGACCCGCCCACCGAGATGGCACGGCTCGCCGATCTCCTCACGTGAGCGGACCCCGCACCACCACGAGCGCCGAGCCCGCCTCGGACAGGAAACTTCCCGGAGGACGAGGTCCCGATGTCGACGACCTCATCCGGTGCGCAAGTACTTCGCCGAGTTCGCACCCGGCAGCTGAGTCAGGCGTCCGCGGCCACCGCGCGGCGCAGGGCGTCGACCGTCGTCTCCGGCGAGGTGTTGAAGCAGAACACGATGCCGGGGACGAGCCGGTTGATCAGGTTGACGAGCCGTTCGAACAGCAGGGTGTGCTCCGGCGCCATCCGCAGGCCCGCGCCGATCATCACGACCCGGAGCGGGTGGTCGGCGACGCACTCCCGCACCTTCCGCTCCGCCTCGTCCGGGTCGGCGGACACCTGGCACGGCACGATGTCGAACCCCTCCGCGCGCAGTGCCGCCTCGCCCGCCGCGATCCGGGCGGTCAGCGTCTCCTGGTCGAGGCCGGGGTACCGGCTGTAGTCGATGGCGCTCGGGTGCAGGCCGAGCGACAGGATTCCGATCACCACGGGACGATCCCCTTTCGGTCGAAGAAGCCGCCGGTCGGCCCGTCCGAGTCGACGCGGGCCAGCCGGACGATCACGTCGGCGTCCTCGGCCACCGTCTGGAAGCCCGCGTGGTCGGTGAGGTCGGTCGCCGTGTAGCCGGGGTCGACCGCGTTGACCAGGACGCCGTCGAGGGCGCGGGCGTACTGGCTGGTGATCATGTTCAGCGCCGCTTTCGACGCGGGGTAGCCGAGCTGCGCGGGCACGAGGTCGAACCAGCGCGGGTCGTTCGCCACGGTGAAGGATCCCATCCCGCTGGACACCATCACGACCCTGGGCCGCTCGGCCGCGCGCAGGAGCGGCAGGAAGGCGTTGGTCACCCGGACGGCGCCGAACACGTTCACCTCGAACACCTCGCGCAGCGAAGCGGCCGTCGTGTCGGTGGGCGGGCTCACCCGGCCGCCGACCCCGGCGTTGTTCACGAGCACGTCCAGCCGGCCGACCTCGGCCCTCACGGTGTCGGCGGCCGTCGCCACGGACTCGTCGGAGGTCACGTCGAGCGGGACGAACCGCACGTCCAGGCCCGCCGCGGCCAGTTCCGCCACCGCCGCGCCACCGCGTCCGGCGTCCCGTGCCGCGAGGAACACGTCCCACCCCAGTGCCGCGAGCCGGCGCACCGTTTCCCGTCCCAGCCCCTTGTTCGCCCCGGTGACCAGGGCAGTCGTCGTCATGACCGCAGCCTCGCCGCCGGTGCCGCCTGGTGCCAGGACCGCCGGCGCCTGGGATCGCCGGTACCACCCCGAGGAGTCGCCGCTTCGGCAGGATGGTGGTCGTGGACAGAGCTGAACTGGCGGCCGTGCTGCGCACCGCGCGGTCACGGGTCAAGCCCGCGGACGTCGGCCTGCCCGCCGGTCCGCGCAGGCAGGTGCCCGGTCTGCGCCGCGAGGAGGTCGCCCAGCTCGCGGGTCTCGGCGTCGACTACGTGATCCGGCTGGAGCAGGGCCGGGGCCCCAAGCCGTCGACCCAGGTGCTCAGCGCGCTGGCCAGGGCGTTGAGGCTGAGCGACGACGACCGCGACACGCTGTTCCGGCTCGCCGACTCCGCGCCGCCGCAAGCCGGCCGGGTCCCGGTGCTGGTCCGGCAGAGCGTGCTCCGGCTGCTGGACCGCATGTCCGACCTGCCCGCCCTCGTGCTGTCGGCGAAGTCCGACGTGCTCGCCTGGAACCCGCTCGCCACCGCGCTGCTCGGCGACTTCTCCGAGCTGCCGCCCGAACGCCGCAACCTCATCCGGCAGCGGTTCCTCGGGACCGGCGTCGGCCGGGTCACCCTGTCACCGGACTCGGACTCGGCGGCCGACTGCGTCGCCTGCCTGCGGACCGCGCAGGCCCGCTACCCGCGCGACCCCGACCTCGCCCGCCTCGTCGCCGACCTGCGCGCCGGCAGCGCGCGGTTCGACGGCCTGTGGCGAGCCGGGCGCTCCGGGCGGCTGCGGGCGGGCCGCACCACGATCGAGCACCCCGACCTCGGCCCGCTCACCCTGGACTGCGACGTCCTCCTGGTGCCGGAGTCGGACCAGACCCTGCTGGTCTACTCGGCCGCTCCCGGCACACCCTCGGCATCGGCGCTGGGCCTGCTCCGCGTCACCGGTCTCGAGCAGTTCAGCCACTGACACCCGCCGGGATCGCCGGCCGGCTGCCGCGTGAGCGATCAGGAATCGAGAAGCGCAGGTCAGGGCGCGTGCCTAGGCTGAACGCCATGGACCTGACGATTCACACGAGCGCCCTCCCGCACGACGACCCGGACGCGTCCCTCGCCTTCTACCGCGACACCCTCGGCTTCGAGGTCCGCAGTGACGTCGGCCAGGGCCGGATGCGCTGGATCACGGTCGGTCCCGTCGGCCGTCCCGACACGTCGATCCTGCTGGCGCCGCCCGCCGCCGACCCCAACATCACCGAGGACGAGCGCCGCACCATCACCGAGATGATGGCCAAGGGCACCTACGGCTGGATCCTGCTGGCCACCCACGACCTCGACGCGACGTTCGAGAAGGTGCAGGCGGGCGACGCCGAGGTGGTCCAGGAGCCGACCGTGCAGCCGTACGGCGTCCGCGACTGCGCCTTCCGGGACCCCGCGGGCAACCTGATCCGCATCCAAGAGCTCAGCTGACCGGGAGGTCCCACCATGTGCCACCCCTCTTGGGCCCGCGCACGCGCCGAGGCGCAGCGGCTCGAAGACCTGGCGCGGTCGCGCGGAGCGCACGACCGGACCGACCCCGGGGACACGGGGCCGGCGGACGTCGAGGCGTTCATCCCCGCCGGCACGGCGCGTGGAGCGGGCGCGGTCGTCACGGTCGGCGGCTCGGGCGGCTGAACCGCGTCAGCCGCCGATCGCGGTCAAGATGGTCACCAGGTCCGCGACCAGGGCCTCCTCGGGCGGGGCGACCAGGTCGCGGCCGTTCTTGACCCTGCTGGTGAGCTTGACCAGGACGTGCGTCGTGCCGTCGACCACGTAACCGGCCTGCACGTAACCCGAGCTGCTGCCCCCGCCACCCTCCAAGGTGTAGACGACGGCGTACCCGGTGCCGCCGAGCGGGAGTTCGTACACCGGCCCGAACTTGTACTTGTCGTCGGACGATCGTTCCAGCAGGCTCCGCAGCTCCCTCGCCAGCTCTTCCTCGGCGGGGGTGTTCGAGTCCTTCTCCTTCACCTCGACGGCGATGCCCACCGTGCGGTGCACGGAACCTTCGCTGTAGGACCGGTCGTCGGGCGGCTCGTACGTGCAACCACCGCGTTTGGGCATGAGGACGACACCCAGCTTCCCGGCCGCCGCGCCGAACTTCCCGCACACGGCCTCGGTCGTGGTGCCACCGGCGACCGGCTTCGCCCCCGTCGCGGCCAGGGTCGGGTGCTGCGCCAGGTCGGGCTTGGTGATCTGCGGCGCGCCCGGCTGCCCGTCACCGCTGAGCGCCTTGACGATGTCGGAGATCTCCCGATAGGTGATCTCCTCGGTGAGCGGATCCGCCAACACGCGTTCGCCGCCCTTGGCCGCACGGTGGACGTTGCCCCACAGCGCGACCCACATGAGGTCGTCCCCCGACCGGAACACCGCTTCGGTGTCGGTCCGCGCGTTGGTGGCGCCGACCGCCTTCGTCACCCGGTGGAAGATGTACCCGCCGTCGCCAGCGGGGAAGTGCTCGATCTTGCTCGACGCGTAGCTGGGGTTCTTCAGCTCAGCGTCCCGCATGCGCACGGCCTGGTCGTAGAAGCGCTGGAAGAGGTCTTCCGTGTCGCCTCGCCAACTGGCGACGTCGGAACTCATCATGATCGCGCCGTCGGTCAGCAAGGACAGCCCGGGCGTGATGAAGCGGCAGTTGATCCCGCCGCTCGTCTCCCCCGCGGAGATCCGCCGGTACCCCCTGGGCGTCATCGCCTTCTCCACCGAGCCGCACATCGCGTCGACCCCGTCGCCGTGGCGGAGGGCGCCCAGGTCGGGGAACGCCAGCTGGGCCAGCGCGGCGTTCTTCGGTAGGTCCTCGCCCACCGGGGACGAGCCGCCACCCGACTGCCAGAACCACACGCCGACCCCGCCGCCGAGCACCACCACCAGCACCACGACGATCACCGCGACCACCCGGCCCGTGCGCTTCTTCGGCGGGCCGGGCGGAACCGGCATCCCCTGCGGCGGCTGGAAGTGGTGCGGTGGCGGGTACTGCGGCGCCGGGTACCGCGGCGGCGGACGGTGCTGCGGACCTTGCTGCTGGTAGGACAAGCTGAGTTCTCCCCTGGGATTCGCGGCATGCGGCAGGGCAGCCGGCGACTCCGGCACCATACGATCCCCGCGACACCCGTGATGTCAGGCGAACAACGGACACCAGGGCCGGATCAGCCGGCGTTCGAGGTCGCCCGGTCGCGGCGCTCGCGGATCATTCCCGCACCCGCGGAACTGCGCATACGATCAAGAGATGCCACCCGACGCGGCGCGGCGCAGCGACCGTTCGAGGCGGGCGATCCTCCTGGCCGCGTTGGAGTTGGTCGAGGCGCTCGGCCACTCCCGGTTGACCATCGAGGCGGTCGCGGCCCGGGCCGGCGTCGGCAAGCAGACGATCTACCGGTGGTGGCCGTCGAAGGGGCCGTTGCTGTTCGACGCCTTCGTGGAGTTCGGGCCCGCCGCGGCGGACGAGCCGCCCAGCGGTGTGCTGGCCGTCGACCTCAAGCGGGAGCTGCGGGCCGCGGCCGAGGAGTTGACCGAGCGGCGGTTCGACCAGGTATGCCGGGCGTTGGTGCACGAGGCCCGCACGGACCTGGTGATGTTGCTGCTGATGCCCCGCCGGATGGCGTTGGAGGAGCGATTACACGGGGCCCGGCGATTGGGGGAGGTGCGAGCCGACGCCGACGTGTCGACGGCGGCGGAGTTGTTGTTGGGCCCCGTTTACCAGCGGTGGTTCCTGCGGACGGCGCCGTTGACCGGCGAGTTCGCCGACGCGGTGGTCGACCTGGTGCTCCGCGCGCTGAGCGGGTGACCATGATCGGTAAGGTTCGTCGATCATGGGGTACGCGGTGGTCGACGTGGAGACGACCGGGTTCTCCGCGCACGGTTCGGATCGGGTGGTCGAGGTGGCCGTCGTCGGGCTGGACGACGCGGGCCGGGTCACCGACGAGTGGTGCACCCTGCTCAACCCACGGCGCGACCTCGGGCCGCAGCACGTGCACCGGATCCGCGCGGCCGACGTGTGGCACGCGCCGACGTTCGCGCAGGCCGCCGGCGCGCTGGCGGCACGTCTCGCCGAACGGGTCGTGGTCGCGCACAACCTGTCGTTCGACGCCCGGTTCCTGACCGCCGAGTTCGCCCGCGCCGGGGTGGACCTGCCGGTGACGGGCCTGTGCACGATGCGCCTGGCCGACCGGTACCTGCCGAACCGGGTCGGGCGGTCGTTGGCGGCGTGCTGCGAGGCGGCCGGTGTGGTGCTCGACTCGGCGCACTCCGCGCTGCACGACGCCCGCGCCACGGCCGCGTTGTTCGCCCACTACCTGCGGTTCGGCGTGCCGGCGGCCGAGCCCGTGCCGCGCGTGCCGCTGCCGGACGACGTGGTGGAGGTGCGGCGGGGCACGGCCGCGCCGGTGTCGCGCCGGCCGGAACTGGTGACGTTGGTGCGCGGCGACCGGGTGGTGTTCACGGGCCAGATGCACGCGCCGCGCGAGGAGTGGGTCGACCTGGCCGCGTCGGCCGGGCTGGTGAGCCAGGGGCACGTGACCAAGGCGACCCGCGTCGTCGTGGCCGCCGACCCGTTCACGCTGTCGAGCAAGGCGCGACGGGCGCGGGCGTACCGGGTGCCGATCGTGTCCGAGGAGGACTTCGCCGGGATGCTCGGCCTGCTGGGTGTTACAGCGCCGGACAAAGATCACCGGACCGGGTGGCGTCGGGACTATTGAAAAGCCCGCCGGCCGCGGGGAGGCTCTTCACGGACAGGCCATGCCTCAGCGGAAGGCACGAGTCCTATGAGTACCGTGCAGCCAACGGCTTCCCGTGCGGTGTGGGACGAGTTCGTCTCGGAACTGCCGGTCGGGGTACTGCTCCAGGACGAGAACGGCGTGGTGCTCGCCGCGAACCCGATGGCGTCGTCGCTGCTCGGTGACGCCTGCGCCCGCGACGACTCCGGGGCGCCGCTGCCCAGTTGCGCCGACCTGGCCGCGCAGGTGCTGCGCACCGGATCACCGCTGACCATCCCGATGATGCTGCCGCACGCCCAGGTGTGGGCCGAGTACTACCCGATCGGGGTGCGCGGTCAGGTGTTGGTGCTGCTGCGGCCGGTGCAGGCGGACGTGCCGCACAGCGCCGGCCTGCTCGACGCGCTGACCGGGCTGCCGGGGCGGGCGCTGCTGCTCGACCGGCTGGACCAGGCGTTGATCCGGGCACGCACCCAGGGCACGTTGGCGTCCCTGGTGCTGGCGGACGTGCACCGGATGGCGGCGGTGAACGCGGCCCACGGCTTCCGGCGCGGCGACGAGTTGCTGGCCGTGCTGGCGAAACGGCTGCGGCAGGGTTTACGGGCCGACTACACGGTGGCGCGGTACGGCGGCGACTCGTTCGCCGTGGTCGCGGAGCACCCGAACGGCAGCGGCGAGGCGGTCGCGGCACGGGTGCGCGAGCTGGCCGGGCGCGCGGTGCGGCTCGGCGGCGAACGCGTGCGCACCGGCGTGCGGGTGTGCTGGGTGACCAGCGACGGCGAAGCGCCGCTGCACTCCGTGATCGCGCACGTCGAGGAACGCCTGCGCCACTGAGTTGCCCAGCCCCGCGACGAGACCGGGCCCCTGGTACTGAGGTGCCAGGGGCCCGGTCGCGGGGGGTGTCGAGCGGCGGATCAGATCCGCGGCATCACGGCGGTGTCCTCAAGCGGGTTGAACACGCTGCGCGCGTCGATGCCCGCCAGGGCCGGCGCCTGGGCCTCGGTGAACTGCGTCGGACCGGCGCCACCCTGCACCGGGTTGACGTTCAGACCGCTCAGCGACAGCGGCGGCACCATCGGGGACTCGGTGCGGGGCTGCGCCACACCGGGCACGGGCAGCACGAACGGCAGCCCGGCCGGCGCCGCGATCGGCAGCGACGACACGGCGCGACCGCCCGGGACGAGACCGGCGAGCACGTCGTGCACCGGCAGGCTCTCCACGGCCGGGATGCCCTGCGTCACGGCGAGGTCGTCGACCAGCGGCAGGCTGCCGCCGAACGAGCGCTCGGCCGACTCGGCCGTCACCGAACGGGTCAGCAGACCCGCGAGGGGCACCGTGCGGAGGGCGGCGCGGGTCGCCTCGGCGATCGGCGGCAGCCCGTGGCGGAGCACCTGGTCGATGTTGCCGATGCGCGGCATCTGCTGGGTCGGCAGCTCGGCCTTCGACAGCGCGGTCAGGGGCGCGGTGGCCTCCGGCAGCTCGGCCTTCGACAGCGCGGCGATCGGCGCGGTCGCCTCCGCCAGCTCCGGCTTGGGCAGCTCCGGCTTCGGCGCATCCAGCTCGGGCGCCTCCAACTCCGGCGCTTCCGGCTTCGGGACCGACCTGGCCAGCAGGTCGCTGCCCGGCAGTTCGACCTGGTGCAGGCGGTCGATCGGCAGGCCGCGCAGGTCGTGGATCCCCGGCAGGGCCACCGGCACGGTGTACTGGGACACGCGGCCGAGCAGGTCCAGGGTCGGCAGCTCGGTGACCCGCAGCAGGCTGTCGAGGCTCGCCGGGAGCTGGATGCCCCGGCTCGCGTCGGCGACCGGCGCGGCGTCGCCCCGGTCGTCGCCGGTGCGCACGTCGTTGCTGTCGTGCGCGTTCGTGGTGGCGGTGCCGAGCACGTCCACCGGGATGCCGAACATGCGCGCGAACGCCTCGGTCGGCGCCTCGATGTCGTGCGCGGTGACCGCGCCGCGGCCCTCGGTGGTGGTCACGCCACCGGACTGGCTCTGCGACCGGCTGGCGGTCGCGGCGTCCGCGAGGCCGGCGACGGTCACGGCGTCACCGTGCACCGACGGCGTGACACCGGCGGGCGCGGTGAGCAGGTTGCCCGACCACGCGCTGTCCTCGGCGGAGGTCAGGTGCCGGCCACCGGCGATCAGGCCGGTCCTGTTGTCCGTCCGGGACTCGCCGTTGCCGGCGGCGGTGACGGCGTCGCCGAACACCTGCAGCGGGATCGACGGCTGCGCGCCGATGCCGTTGCCCGAGAACGACGCGTCGTCGCCGGAGGTCTGCACGTCGCCGCCGGAGTGCGAGCCGAACTGGTTGCGGCTCTCCGACTCGACGTTGCTGCCCGCGCCGATCGCGCTGCCGAACACCTGCGGCGAGGACGCCTCGGGCAGCGACAGCACGTTGCCCGACAGCGAGCCCTCGTCGCCGGTGGTGGTGGCGGCGCCGCCGGAGCGGGAGTCGAGCTTGCTGTCGGTCTCCGACGAGCCGTTGCCGACCGCGACCGCGGAGTCGCCGAAGACCTGCGCCGGGTTCGAGGTGGGTACGTGCACGATGTTGCCCGAGGCGGAGCCGTGCTTGCCGTTGGCCTTCGGCGGGTTGCCGAGGTCGATCTCGGTGTCGCTGTCGGTCTTCGACGTCGGGTTGGCGACCGCGCCGCCCGAGTTGCCGAACACCTGGCCGCCGAGGGCGGTCGGTGCGGACACCACGTTGCTGGACACGGTGCCGTTGTCGTCGACGCTGGTCGCGACCCGGCCGGAGCGCACGGTCTTGTTCTCGGTGGCCCTGCCGGTGGGCGTGCCCGCCGCGCCGAAGCCGTTGCCGAACGCCTCGGCGGGCGCGCCGAGCGGCACCTGGCCGACGTTGCCGGAGCCGACCGCGTCGTTGCCGGTCGTGCCGTTGTAGCCGCCGGAGTCCGCGACGACGTCGTTGCCGCACTCGGCGTCGGCGATGCCGCCGCCGGTCAGGCCGTTGCCGCACAGGTCGGCCGCGCCGGCGGGCGGCAGGTTCGCCGAGTTCGCCGACAGCACGGACCGGTCGCCGTTGGTGTAGGTGTCGCCGCCGGAGACCGCGGTGGCCTCGTTCGCGTGCCGGGCCGAGCCGGTGCCCACGCCGGACAGCGCGTTGCCCGCGCCGGAGACCGGCAGGGCGACGGGCGCGTCGACGAAGGTGCCGGACAGCACCGAGTCCTGGCCGGCGGTGAAGCTGTTGCCGCCGGCTTCGGCGTCGTGCGCCATCGCGTTGGAGACCTGCGCGTTGCCGCCGCCCGCCAGGGCGTTGTCGCCCGCGGCGACGGGACCGGCGAACGCGGGCTGGACCACGTTGCCCGAGAGCGTGCCGTCGTTGCCGGAGGTGGCCGTCCACATCGGGAGGTCGGTCCGGTCGCGCTGGGTGGTGCCTGCGTCCGAGGACGCCCGGTTCTCGCTGGCGGTGTCCGCGTTGCCCGCGGCGCCGACGCCGTTGCCGGTGACCGCGACGACCGGCGCGAGCGGCACGCCGAGGACGTTGCCGCCGCCGGAGCTGCGGTCGCCGGTGGTGGTCAGCGAGCCGACGGCCTGCGCGTCGTTCGCCGACGTGGCCCGGCTGTAGGAGTTGCCGCCGGCGGCGACCGCGTTGTTGGTCACCTGCGCGGGCAGCGCGCCCTGGACGGCGGCGATGTTGCCCGACAGCGAGCCGTCCTCGCCCGAGGTCCGGACCCGGTCGCCCGCGGTCGCCCGCTGGTAGGACGCGGCGCGCGACTCGGCGTTGGCCAGGGCGGCGATCGCGTTGCCGTTGACCTGGGGTGAGACGGCGGCGGCGGCGTGCGCCACGTTGCCGGCCAGGGTGCCGCGGGAGCCGTCGGCGTTGATCTCGCCCGCGCTGCTGGCCGACTGGACGCACACGCCGTCGGTGTAGGCGTCGCCGCCGGCCGCGATCGCGTTGCCGCAGACGCTGACCGGCACGACGACGTCGGCGTCGGCGGTGTTGCCGCGGGTCAGACCCGCGCCGTCGACGCCCGCCGCCCGCTCCTGCGCGTTGCGGACCAGGGGGTTGGCCGGGACGGCGATGTCGCGGACGGGCAGGTCGGCCGCGCCGGGCGTGCCGAACTCCTGGTGGATGGACGGCAGGTCGTGGTTGCCGACCAGGGTGCCCAGGTTGTTGTGGTCGACGTCGACCGGCACGCGCACCTTGGCGTCGAGCGGATTCGGTTTCGCGTCGGGGTTGACGTTCTCCTGGGCTGAAGCGATGCCCGTACCGAGCATCAGCAAACCACCCGTGACAAGTGCGGTCTGGAGACCGCGCTTGGCCCAGGTTTGCATGGGTTCTCCTTCTTCTGTCCCTTGCGGGAGGTGAGGGGTGGCCGGACGCGGCGACCGCGTCGGAGAGGACGACCACCCGGGTCTTCTCGAGGGGGAGCGCGGCATCTCGACCGGTGTGGGAGCGCACGCGAGCGGCGCGACGGTCGAGTACCGGGTCAGCTCGTCGAGAGCTGCCGCGGACCGCGCGCTGTGGTCAGTCGGGCGTGATGCCGGGCTGCTTGCCCGGCGTCACGGTGTTCCGCTCGGTGGCGGGGAACAGAGCCCGGGCCACCGCGGAGTCGATGCGGTCGGCGGAGACGGCCGTGAACGGGCCGTTGCCGCCGCCGGAGGAACCGGAGCCGTCGCCACCGCAGGAGCAGTGGGCCGGCGCGCCGAGCGGCGCGAACGGCATCGACGGCAGCCCGGACGGGTCTCCCGGCAGGGAGGACCCGCTTGCGCCGGACAGCGCGGCGACCGGCTGCCGCGGCGCGTCCAGCCACATCCGGCTGAGCTTGCCGAACACCCCTTGCACCACCGGGGTGCCGGCGGGAACCGGCACGGCGGTGGCGGCCGGGGTGGTCTCGGTGACGTGCCGCGTCACGGCGCCGCCGACGACCACGTCGACGGGCGCCTCCTCGGACGCGCGGTGCTGGAACCAGTCGCGCACGCCTCCGACGGCGCCGCGGAGGTCCTCCGCGACCCGACGCAGGTCGGGCGGGCTCGGCTCGGGCACCCGCGGGGTGCTCAGCGCCGTGTCGAGGTCGTGCACGGCCCGGCCGACCGGGGCCAACGCGGCCTCGACCGAGCCTTCCGCCGCACGGGGCGGCAGCGTGTCGTGCGCGACCTCGGTGACCGGGTCGACCACCGGGATCTGCGCCGACGCCGCGGTCGCGGACAGCGCCCAGGCCGCGGCGGTGCCGGCCAGCGTGCCGCCGACGACCAGCAGGGCGCGGGAGAGCAGCCGCCGAACGCGGCCCGCCCCCGTTCCCACTCGCTGGTCAACGCACGACATCGCTGGAACCTCCGCCGAAGAGCACTGGGATTCGCCGGCGACGTGATCGAGGTGATCAAGCCGACGACGTGAGAGTGCCAGCCCGCGAGGTGCGGGCGCACTCCATCCACACCTGGTTCGCCGGATCGTGTGACGAACACTCTGTGCCTTCGGCCGTGACGGTGGGTGATCAGACGCGCTTGAGCACCCTGGCCGCGCCGGCGGCGGCCGTGGACGCCAGGATCCAGCCGACCGCGATCAACGTGCTGGAGATCCACTGCGAGGCGCCGCTGAACTTCCACTTGCCGTCCTGGCCGAGGTCGACGATCGGGATCAGCAGGTCCATCGACAGCAGCCAGGCGTTCCAGGACGGCGACTCGTCCTCGTTGAGCTTCGGCATCTCGTGGCCCAGGAACCAGCCCGTGCCGAGCAGCCAGAACGCGGTCAGCCAGGCGATCGCGAGCCACGGCCGGTAGCCGTAGCCGACCGTCCAGCGCTGCAGGAACCCCCAGACCCGGCCCGCGACGCCCAGCTCGGAGTAGCGCCGGTGCTGCTTCTCCAGCTGCACGAGCTGCGCCAGCTCCTCCTCGCCGCCGTCGCGGTACACCGCGGCCAGCTGCTCGTACGGGCCGGGCGCGAAGTCCGGCTGCACCTCGCGCAGCCAGCGCAGCCGGGTGCGCACGTCGACGTGCGGCGTGGACGAGATCGAGCGGAACGTGAAGTCCTCCACGTCGACGCCGCCGGTGGCGGACCACAGGCCCGGCCCGTCCATCACGGTCGCCGCGCTCACCCTGGTCAGCACCACCCGGCCGACCGGGACCCGGTCCTCGGACAACCGCACCACGAGCTGGCCCACCGCGAGCCCGTAGGCGTTGAGCGCGATGTCGCTGCCCGGCCCGCCCAGCCGGGCGCCGGCGAACGTGGCCATCTTGCCGACCTCGGCCAGCCGCAGCCGCACGCCGCCCGCGGCGGTGAAGCCGTGGCTGCACAGGAGGTCCTTGCCGATGGTGGCCACGCGGGCGTCCAGCGACGGCTTGACCGTGCCGTCCGGGCGGCGGCGGGGCGCGAGCAGGGACGCGCCGGAGCAGTCCAGGGTGGAGCCGATCGCGGCGTTCTGCAGGCGCAGCGAGCCCCGGGCGCGCAGGTCGCGGAGGAACAGCGTGCCGCCGACGCGGAGCCGGTCGGCGAACAGCACGTCGAGGCCGGGCCCGTGCAGGTGCGCGCCGGAGAGGGACGCGCTGCCCCGGACGTACGCGTCGACCAGGCGCACCTGCCCGTACGCCCGCAACGCGCCTTCCCGCTCGCCGTCGCTGTTGCGCGTCCCCCGCGCTTCGAGGTCGCCGCGCACCTGGATGCCGTCCGCGTGCAGGGCGACCGGGATGCGCTGGACGACCTCGCCCGTGTGGTCCGCCGGCTCCTCCACCACGTCGCGGCGGCCGATCACCGCGCCGGACAGCCGCAGGTAGCCGCCGATCTCGGCGTTGGGCAGGCGCACCGTGCCCGAGGAGGTGAAGCCGTCGTCCAGCTCGACGTTGCCCTCCACCCGCATGCGGTCGGCGACGAGCGCGGCGGCCTCGTCGGCGGTGCCGCGCGGTATCACCAGGACCGGGCGGTCGACCACGCTGGCGTGCAGGCGGGCGCCGGAGAACACGACGCTGCCGCCGACCCGCGCGCCGTCGAGCAGGATGCGGCCCTCGGCGGTGAACCGGCCGCCCTCGGCGTCGCAGAACAGGGTGCCCGCGATGGTGACGCCGGTGGCGTCCAGGGCGTTCTGGCCCGCGTTGAGCAGGCGCGCGCCGCCGAGGTGCACGTTGCCGCCGACGTTCGCGCCGCGCAGCCGCACCTCGCCGCCCGCGCGCAGCGCGATGGCCTGCAACGAGCCGGACAGGCGGATGCGCGCGGCGAGCAGGGCGTGGTCACCGCCCTTGTTCCGCAGCACGGCGCCCGCCAGCCGGAACGTGCCGTCGACCGAGGCGTCGGTCAGGTCGACCACGCCGTCGCTGGTGAACCCGGCCTCCAGCACCAGGTCGCTGCCGACGCGCAGGTTGCGGCCCCACAGCCCGGGCACCTTGCAGCCGCGCATCCGCAGGCCCACCAGGCGGGCCATGCGCAGGTCCGGCGGGCGTTCGAACGAGCAGTCGAGGAAGTCGATCACGTGGTCGACCTGCGCGCCTTCGAGCGCGAAGGAGCCGACGACGTTCGCGCCCGCCAGTCTCAGCGCGGCGGTCCGCGTGCCGTCGGCGAGCAGCTCCGACAGCAGCTCGCCGCGGACCGTGCGGTCCCGCTTGGGCGTCCTCGGGTCGAACCGCAGCAGGCGTCCGGCGGCGAACGCGGCGCGGACGGCGTCCTCGACGGTCTCTTCGGCGGTCACGCCTGCGATCCGATCACCCGGCGCGCCGGTTCCGCCGGCGTTTGCCGCAATCCGAAACGTGGGGTTCGACATGCCCGCGTCCGTCTCCGACCGGCCCACTCGCGGCGGTGGGGCGGGCTACCGTGATCGGCGTGACGGGGAGTGATGAGATCAGCGAAAGGGTGCCGCGGCTGCTCCGCGTGACCGCGGCGTTGAGCTGGCGGTTCGTGGCCGTGGTCGCCGCCCTCTACGTGGTGTTCCAGGTGGTCGGGTTCCTGGCCACGATCGTCATCCCCACCGGGGTGGCGCTGCTGCTGGCCGCGCTGCTGTCGCCCGCGGTGTCGCAGCTCAACCGGGCGGGCATCCCGCGCGGGCTGGCCACCGGCGTGGTGCTCGTCGGCGGGATCGCGGTCGTCGGCGGCGTGCTCACGTTCGTGATCACCGAGTTCTCCAAGGGCCTGCCGGACCTCCAGGAGCAGGTCAGCGCGAGCCTGGACACGATCCGCGGCTGGCTCAAGGACGGGCCGCTGCACCTGAGCGACCTCCAGCTCCAGCAGTACCTCGACCGGGTGGTGGAGACGGTCAAGGAGAACCAGTCCGAGATCACGTCGGGCGCGCTCACCACGGCGGCCACCGTCGGCGAGCTGCTGACCGGGCTGATCCTCGCGCTGTTCACGCTCATCTTCTTCCTGCACGACGGCGACGGGATCTGGCGGTTCATGATCCGGATCGTGCCGCGCGACGTGCGCGGCCGGGCGGACGTGGCCGGACGGCGCGGGTTCGCCTCGCTCGTGTCGTACGTGCGGGCGACCGCGCTGGTGGCGGTGGTGGACGCGGTGGGCGTCGGCATCGGCCTGTGGATCGTGGACGTGCCGCTGGTCGTGCCGCTGTCGGCGCTGGTGTTCCTCGGCGCGTTCATCCCGATCGTCGGCGCGGTGATCACCGGCGCGGTGGCGGTGCTGGTGGCGCTGGTGGCCAACGGGCCCATCCAGGCGTTGATCATCCTGGCCGTGCTGATCGGCGTGATGCAGCTGGAGAGCCACGTGCTGCAACCGCTGCTGCTGGGACGCGCGGTGAAGCTGCACCCGCTGGCCGTGGTGCTGGCGATCACGGCCGGCTTGGTCGTCGGCGGCATCGCGGGCGCGCTGCTGTCCGTGCCGCTGCTGGCGGTGCTGAACTCGGGGATCAGGTCGTTGCTGTCGGAGTCGGACCGGGACGTGGAGCCGCGCCAGGTCGACGTGCTGGAGCCGCAGGAGAGCGGACCGATCGACACGGGCGGGGATCGTGTCGAGGACATCGACGACACCGAGGGCCCGACCGCGGAGCACAGCGGCAGGCAGTAGAGAGGTCAGGCCATCTCGACCAGGTTGCGGCCGTAGCCCTTGGCCGCGAGCAGCGCGGAGTCGGCGGCCACCAGCAGGTCCGGCAGCTCGTAGCCGAACCGCTGGGTGGTCGCCACGCCGATGCTCACGGTGAGGCCGGTGAGCAGGTGCTCCCGCCCGTCCGTGCCGACGGTGGGCACGGCCAGGTCGGCGACGGCGTGCCGCACGCGTTGCGCCACGGACCGGGCGATGGCGGGCTCGGCGTCCGGCAGCAGCACGACGAACTCCTCGCCGCCGAAGCGACCGACCAGGTCGCCGCGCCGGACCGTGCTGGTCAGCAGCAGGGCGACCGCGCTGAGCGCCGAGTCGCCCGCCAGGTGGCCGACCTCGTCGTTGACCCGCTTGAAGTGGTCGAGGTCGAGCAGCATCACGGCCATCGGCCGGTCGCGCACCCGTGCCTTGGACAGCTCGTACCGGGCCCGGCTGTCCCAGTGCACGGCGTTCGCCAGGCCGGTCTTGGCGTCGCGCTGGGCGGACCGCCGCCACTGCGGCAGCTGCGCCGCCCGTTCCAGCAGGGCCAGTGGCGGTCCGGCCATCAGCGCGTGCACCGGGGTGGTGACGGCGACGAAGCCCATCAGGCCGCCGATGCTCACCGCCACGATGCCGAGCACGACGTCGATCGGCTCGCCGATGACCTCCTCGCCCCTGGCGTGCGGGCTGCGCAGCTTCAGGCCGAGCGCGATCACGCCGGCGCGGACCACCAGCAGCACGGTCCCGCCGAGCACCATGACGGCCAGGTCCGCGCGCGGCTCGGCCCAGCCGATGGCGTAGCGGGTGCCGAACACGGCCAGCGTGGTCGCGGACAGGGTGAACACCCAGCGGTGCGACTCGGGGCGCTGGGTCAGCACGCCGTGCAGCGCGGGGCCGAAGAGCAGCAGGACGAGCAGGTTGCACGGCAGGGCGACCAGGCCCGCGGTGAGGTAGCACAGGTGGGCGGCCCACGGGTTGCGCGCGGCCTCGCCCGCCCGGTGGCTGTAGATCGAGCTGCCGATGACGACCGCGCCCGCGGTGCCCGCGATGGCCGCGAACCGGCCGATCTCACCGGGCGACGGCTGGGGCCACGTCACGATCGCGTAGACCACGACGGCCAGCGCGAGCAGGTCCACGAGCAGCCAGTAGGCCAGCGCGGAGCGCTTCAGCGTCCACAGAGGCCAGTGGCGCACGCTCGGCCCTCCCTCGCCGCAGCAGTCCACGGACGTGATCTTCACCCCCGGAGGTAATCAGACTCCGTGAGATCACGCTCGGTGACTCCCGCCAGCCTTCCACATGTGTCGGTATCGGAACAGACGGCCACCTGGGGGTTAGCTGCGCCACTCCGACACGGCAAGATTGGGGACGAAGGGAGCACACCGTGCACACGAAGCCATCCGACCAGGGGACAGCGGCCATGGAGGACCCGGTCGCGCACCTCTGGCGGGGAACGGTAGCGCTACGCGTAGTGACGTTCCTGTTCGCCTTGGGCAACGTGATCGTCCAGCACAACTACTACGAACGCCCGTGGCTGGCGTGGGCGACGATCGCGGCGATGGCCGTCTGGTCCGTGTTCACCATCCAGGCCTACAGCCGGGAACGCGGGCGGCGGCCGTGGATCGTGGTGGCGGACGTCGGGGTCACGTGCGGCCTGATGTCCCTCTCGCCGCTGATCATGACGGATGCTCAGTTCCTGTTCGCCGTCCCGCTGATCACCACGATCTGGGCGGCCGGGCCTCCGGTGGCGGCGGGCGCGCTCGGCGGGCAGGTCGCGGGCGCGGTGTCCGGGTTCGTGGTGGGCTTGAGCACCTACCTCAACCGCGTCGAGCTCACCATCGACCTGGTGCGGGACGTGGTCCTGCTGGCGGGCGCCGGTTTCGTGGTCGGCATGGCGTCGTCCACGGCGCGCCGCTCGGCGGTGCGGTTGGCGCAGGCGTTGCGGACCGAGGCGGCCACGGCGGAGCGCGAGCGGCTCGCCCGGTCCATTCACGACGGTGTGCTGCAGGTGCTGGCACGCGTGCGCAAGCGCGGCACGGAACTCGGCGGCGAGGCGGCGGAACTCGCGGAACTGGCCGGTGAGCAGGAAGTCGCGCTGCGGTCCCTGGTGGCCGCCGCGCCGACCGAGTCCACCGTGGACGGCGACGCGGACCTGCGGCCGGCGTTGCAGCTGCTCGCCACGTCCCGGTTCCAGGTGTCCACACCGGCCACGCAGGTGATGCTGCCGGCCGCCACGGCGTTCGAGCTGACCGCCGTGGTGCGCGAGGCGCTGTCCAACGTGGACAAGCACGCGGGCCCGGACGCGCGGGCGTGGGTGCTGCTCGAAGACCTCGGCGAGGAGGTCGTGATCAGCGTCCGCGACGACGGCCCCGGCATCCCCGAGGGCAGGCTGGCCTCCGCCGAGGCGGAGGGGCGGATGGGCGTCGCCCAGTCCATCCGGGGCCGGGTGGAGGCGCTGCGTGGCACCCTTGAGCTGCAAACGGGGCCGGGGGAGGGCACCGAATGGGAGGTGCGGGTCTACAGATGAGCGTTTCCGTGATGGTGGTGGACGACCACCCGCTGTGGCGTGACGGCGTCGCGCGTGACCTGGCCGAACGCGGTTTCGAGGTGGTCGCGACCGCGGGCGACGCCGCGTCGGCGGTGCGGATCGCCCGCGCGGTGCGGCCCGACGTGGTGCTGATGGACCTCAACCTGGGCGAGACGACGGGGGTGGAGGCGACCACGATGATCACCGGGTCGCTGGCCGGGACGAGGGTGCTGGTGCTGTCCGCGAGCGGCGAGCACAGCGACGTGCTGGAGGCGGTGAAGGCGGGCGCGTCCGGCTACCTGGTGAAGTCGGCGTCGGCCGAGGAGCTGGTGGAGGCGGTGAACCGGACCGCGGCCGGTGACGCGGTGTTCACCGCGGGGCTGGCGGGGCTGGTGCTCGGCGAGTACCGGCGGATGGCCGCCACGCCGGACGACGACAAGCCGCAGCTCACCGAGCGGGAGACCGAGGTGCTGCGGCTGGTGGCCAAGGGCCTGACAGCGCGGCAGATCGCGAACCGGCTGGTGATCTCGCACCGCACGGTGGAGAACCACGTGCAGTCCACCCTGCGCAAGCTGCAACTGCACAACCGCGTCGAGCTGGCGCGGTACGCGATCGAGCAC
This sequence comes from Saccharothrix sp. NRRL B-16348, assembly GCF_001280085.1. Classification (GTDB taxonomy): domain Bacteria; phylum Actinomycetota; class Actinomycetes; order Mycobacteriales; family Pseudonocardiaceae; genus Actinosynnema. The sequence continues at coordinate 317,368 of NZ_LGED01000001.1, forward strand.
GGGCTCGACGTCGAGCCGGAGGGCTGAGCCATGACCGACCCGAAGGACTTCCGGGTGTCCGACGCCGAGCGGGAGCACGTCGTCGGCCTGTTGCAGAAGGCGATCGGCCGCGGCCTGATCACGCTGGACGAGTTCACCGAGCGGACCGACACCGCGCTGGCCGCGCGCACCCGCGGCGAGCTGAACGCGGTGCTGCTCGACCTGCCGGGGATGGTGCACAACGAGCAGGTGCTCGCCGTGCCGCAGGACCGGCAGGAGCTCAAGGCCACCATGTCGACGGTCAACCGCAAGGGCAACTGGACGGTGCCGCGGCAGCTCGTCGTGCGCAGCCGGATGGGCTCGACGGACCTGGACTTCCGCGAGGCGTCCATCCCGCACGCGGTGGTGGACATCGAGCTGGACGTGACCGCCGGGTCGGTGAAGCTGGTGCTGCCGGAGGGCGCGACGGTCAACGCCGACGGCGTCGAGCTGGCCGCGAGCAACCTGAAGGACAAGGTCGGCACCGGCGTTAACGGTCGACCGCACTTCGTCGTGCACGGCCTGGTGCGCGCGGGCAACGTGGAGATCAAGAAGAAGGCCCGCTGGTTCCGGCACGCGTGACCGGGGTCGTCCCGGCCGCCGCGTGACGCCGTCGTGCGCCCCGCCCGCCGGCCGACGAGGATCGTGACGTGCACTGCCTCGTCACCGGCGCGACCGGCTACCTCGGCGGACGGCTCGTGCCCCGGTTGGTCGCGGCGGGTCACCGGGTCAGGTGCCTGGTCCGCGACCCGCGCAAGCTGCGGGACGTGCCGTGGGCCGGGCAGGTCGAGGTCGTGCGCGGCGACGTGCTCGACCGGGCGTCGCTGGACGCGGCGGTGCGCGACGTCGACGTCGTGCACTACCTCGTCCACTCGTTGAGCGACCCGGACTTCGCCGACGCGGACCGGCGCGCCGCGGAGAACACCGCGCGCGCCGCGGCGGACGCGGGGGTGCGGCGGATCGTCTACCTGGGCGGGCTGCACCCGCCCGGGGTGGCGTTGTCACCCCACCTCGCCTCGCGCGAAGAGGTCGGGGACGTGTTCCTGCGCTGCCCGGTGCCCGCCGCGGTGCTCCAGGCGGCGGTGGTGATCGGGTCCGGCTCGGCGAGCTTCGAGATGCTGCGCTACCTCACCGAACGGCTGCCGGTCATGGTCACGCCGCGCTGGGTGCGCAACCGGGTCCAGCCGATCGCGGTGCGGGACGTGCTGCGGTACCTGGTCGACGCGGTGGGGCTGCCGGCCGACGTCAACCGGGCGTTCGACGTCGGCGGCCCGGACGTGCTGACCTACCTGGAGATGATGCTCCGGTACGCGGAGGTGGCCGGGCTACCCCGGCGCCGCGTGCTGCCGGTGCCGGTGCTCACGCCTCGCCTGTCCGCCTACTGGGTCGACCTGGTCACGCCCGTGCCGCGGGCGATCGCCGCGCCGTTGATCGAGTCGCTGGTGCACGAGGTGGTGTGCCGGGAGCACGACGTCGAGACGTGGCTGCCGGGCGAGAACACCGGCTACGACCGGGCGGTGGCCCTCGCGCTGGCCAAGGTCCGCGGCGCGGACGTGGAGACCCGCTGGTCGGGTGCGTCGGTGCCGGGCGCGCCCGCCGACCCGCTGCCGACCGACCCCGACTGGTCCGGCGGCTCGTCGTACGTCGACGTGCGGGAACGGCGGACCGGCGCCTCACCGGAACGGCTGTGGCAGGTCGTGGAGGGCATCGGCGGCGAGCACGGCTGGTACTCGTTCCCCTTGGCGTGGGCGGTGCGCGGGTGGCTGGACCGGCTGGTCGGCGGGGTCGGGCTGCGGCGCGGGCGGCGTGATCCGAGGCGGCTGCACGTCGGCGAGGCGTTGGACTTCTGGCGGGTCGAGGAACTCGACCGGGGCAGGTTGCTGCGGTTGCGCGCGGAGATGCGGGTGCCGGGCCTGGCGTGGTTGGAGCTGCGGGTCGCGGCGGCGGACGGCGGTGGGTCGACCTACTCGCAACGGGCGGTGTTCGTGCCGCGCGGGCTGGCCGGGCACGTGTACTGGTGGCTGGTGTGGCCGTTCCACGGGCTGGTGTTCGGCGGCATGGCCCGCAACATCGCCAATGAAGCTCAACTTACGAGTGAATTCAGAAAGTCCTGATGGACTGCACAAGAGGGCGGGTGCACACTCGCCCGCATGAAGGCACTGGTCAAGGCGACCGCCGGGCCGGGGTTGTCGTTGACCGACGTCCCCGACCCCACCCCCGGAGCCGGCGACGTGGTGGTCCGGGTCCTGCGCGCCGGCATCTGCGGCACGGACCTGCACATCGACTCGTGGGACGAGTGGGCCGCGCACAACATCAGCGCGCCGCTCGTGCTCGGGCACGAGTTCGTCGGCGAGGTGGTCGAGACGGGCGCCTCGGTGACCGGGGTGAAGGTCGGCGACCTGGTCAGCGGCGAGGGCCACCTGGTCTGCGGCACGTGCCGCAACTGCAAGGCGGGCCGCCGGCACCTGTGCGCCAACACCCGCGGCCTCGGCGTGCACAGCGACGGCGCGTTCGCGCAGTACGTGGTGCTGCCCGAGCAGAACGCCTGGGTGCACCGCGCGCCCGTCGACCTGGACGTGGCGGCGATCTTCGACCCCTTCGGCAACGCCGTGCACACCGCGCTGTCGTTCCCGGTCATCGGCGAGGACGTGCTGATCACCGGCGCCGGCCCGATCGGGATCATGGCGGCGGCCGTGGCCAAGCACGCGGGTGCGCGCAACGTCGTCATCACCGACGTCAGCGAGCACCGGCTGGAGTTGGCCCGCAAGGTCGGCGTCGACCTCGCGCTGAACGTCACCGGGCGCACCATCGCCGAGGCGCAGGCCGAGCTGGGCATGTCCGAGGGCTTCGACGTCGGCATGGAGATGTCCGGCCGGCCGGTCGCGCTGCGGGAGATGATCGGCAACATGACCCACGGCGGCCGGATCGCGATGCTGGGCCTGCCCGCCGAGGAGTTCGCGGTCGACTTCGGCAGCGTCGTGCTGAAGATGCTGCAGATCAAGGGCATCTACGGCCGCGAGATGTTCGAGACCTGGTACTCGATGTCCGTGCTGCTGCAACGCGGCCTCGACCTGACGCCGGTGATCACGCACCGGTTCGACTACACGGCGTTCGACGAGGCGTTCGCGACGGCGCGCGAGGGCAAGTGCGGCAAGGTCATCCTCGACTGGACGGGAGCTCACTGATGTACGGCGCGATGCGCGAGGACCTGCGGACCGGGCTGGACGAGATCCGCGCGGCCGGGCTCTACAAGGCGGAACGGGTGATCGGCACACCGCAGAGCGCCGCCGTCCGCGTGGGCTCCGGCGCCGAGGTGCTGAACTTCTGCGCCAACAACTACCTGGGCCTGGCCGACCACCCGCGGCTGGTCGAGGCGGCGCACGAGGCGTTGGACCGGTGGGGTTTCGGCATGGCGTCGGTGCGGTTCATCTGCGGCACGCAGGAGCCGCACAAGGAGCTGGAGCTGCGGCTCTCGGAGTTCCTCGGCACCGAGGACACGATCCTGTACAGCTCGTGCTTCGACGCCAACGGCGGCCTGTTCGAGACCCTGCTCGGCGCGGACGACGCGATCATCTCCGACGAGCTGAACCACGCGTCGATCATCGACGGCGTGCGGCTGTCGAAGGCACGCCGCTACCGCTACAAGAACCGCGACATGGACGACCTGGAACGGCAGCTCAAGGACGCCGCCGACGCCCGCTACCGGCTGATCGCGACCGACGGCGTGTTCTCCATGGACGGCTACCTCGCGCCGCTGGACGACATCTGCGACCTGGCCGAGCGGTACGACGCGCTGGTGATGGTCGACGACTCGCACGCCGTCGGCTTCACCGGCCCGAACGGTCGCGGCACGCCCGAGCTGTTCGGCGTGCAGGACCGGGTGGACATCGTCACCGGCACCCTCGGCAAGGCGCTCGGCGGCGCCTCGGGCGGCTACACGTCCGGGCGGGCGGAGATCGTGGAGATGCTGCGGCAGCGGTCGCGGCCCTACCTGTTCTCCAACTCGCTGGCCCCGTCGATCACCGCCGCCGCGATCGCCGCGCTGGACCTGCTCAGCTCGTCCGGCGAGCTGCTGACCAGGCTGCGCGAGAACACCGCGCTGTTCCGCTCGCGGATGACCGAGGCGGGCTTCGACCTGCTGCCGGGCGAGCACCCGATCATCCCGGTGATGATCGGCGACGCGGCGGAGGCGTCCCGGATGGCCGACCTGCTGCTGGAGCAGGGCATCTACGTGATCGGCTTCTCGTACCCCGTCGTGCCGCACGGCAAGGCGCGGATCCGGACGCAGCTGTCCGCGGCCCACTCGACCGACGACGTGAACCGGGCGGTGGACGCGTTCATCGCGGCACGCGACCGGATGTGACGCCTCACTTCTTGCCGCCGGGACCCCAGATGCCGGCGAACACGAGCAGGATCGCCGACACCAGGATCGAGAGGGTCACGACGACGCCGTTCATCTCCAGCTCGCCCGCCCGGGCGCTGGGCACGATGAAGCCGAACACGACCAGCACGAGCAGGCCGAGGCCGGCGATGACCGTTTCGGTGGTGCGGAGCGAACGCATGGCTCTTGGTACCGCACCGGCACCCGGCGTGCACATCGTGACGGGTGGCACCGGGTGATCGACCCGCGACGGCTGCGGGTGCTGCGCGCGCTCGCCGACCACGGCACCGTGACGGCGGCGGCGCAGGCCCTGCACCTCACGCCGTCCGCGGTGTCGCAGCAGTTGGCCGCCCTGGAGTCCGAGGTGGGCCACGAGCTGCTGCGCCGGCGGGGACGGCGGGTGTCGTTGACGGCCGCGGGCGAGCTGCTGGTCCGGCACGCCAACGCGGTGGCCGCGGAGCTGGAACGGGCGCAGGCGACGCTGGCCGCGTTCACGTCCGGCGCCACGGGCCGGGTCGAGGTCGGCAGCTTCGCGTCGGCGATCACGCAGGTCGTCGCGCCCGCGCTGGCCGCGCTGCGGGTGTCCGCGCCGGACGTGACGCTGCGCGTGCGCGACGTGGAGGGGCACGCCAGCGTGCCGCTGCTGCTCGACGGCGAGATCGACCTGGCGATCACCGAGGAGTACCGGCTGCGCACCGACGACCGGCGGCTGACCCGGTTCCCGCTCTACACCGAGCCGTTCGACGTGGTGCTGCCGCCGGCGCACCCGTTGGCCGGTGCGGCCGAGGTGGACCTGGCCGACCTCGCGGACGACGACTGGGTCGTGACGCTGCCCGGCAACCCGGTGCGGGACGTCGTGCAGCTGGCGTGCGAGCACGCCGGTTTCGCGCCGCGGATCACGCACACGTCCGACGACTTCCGGGCCATCGGCGCGTTGGTGCGCGCGGGCGCCGGGGTGGCCTTGGTGCCGCGCAACGCCGTGCGCGGTGTGCCCGTCCGCGGCACGGCCCCGTTGCGGCGGGTGGTCGCGGCGGTGCGCGCGGGCAGCGAGGACCACCCGTTGATCGGGTTGGTGCGCGACGCCCTCCTGGACGCCGTCGCTCAGTGAGGAGCGCGGGCGGCGAGCTTCGCCGACGCCGGGTCGGCCGCCGCCACCGCGCCGCGAGCCGCCAGCTGGCACAGGTCGAAGCTGGTCGAGGCGAGCTTCGCGCCCACGCCCGACAGCGCCGTGTGGTTCATCGACAGGCTCGACACGCCCAACCCGGTGAGCACGCACGCCAGCAGCGGGTCGGCGGCGGCTTCTCCGCAGACGCCCACCGGCTTGCCCGCGGCGATGCCCGCGTCGCCGACCAGCTTGACCATCCGCAGCAGGGCGGGCTGCCACGGGTCGTTGAGCGCGGCCACCGCGCCGACCTGCCGGTCCGCCGCGAACACGTACTGGGCCAGGTCGTTCGTGCCGATGGAGACGAAGTCGACCACGGCCAGCACCTCGGCGGCGTTCAGGGCCGCCGCCGGGATCTCGATCATCACGCCGGCGCGCCGGAGGCCGGCCGCGCGCGCCCGTGCCACGAACCACGCGGCCTCGGCGGCGGTGGCCACCATCGGCGCCATCACCGACACGTCGGCGTCGGTGTCGGCGGCGGCGAGGGCGATCGCTTCGAGCTGGCGTTCCAGCACGTCGGGGCGGTCGAAGGCGACCCGCAGGCCGCGCACGCCCAGCGCCGGGTTCGGCTCCGGGTCGGGCGCCAGGAACGGCAGCGGCTTGTCCGCGCCCGCGTCCAGCGTGCGGACGACCACGGGCTTGCCCGCGAACGGCGCGAGCACCGCCGCGTACGCCTCGCGCTGCTCGGCCACGGACGGCTCGGTCGCGGCGGACAGGAAGCAGAACTCGGTGCGGAACAGGCCGACGCCCTCCGCGCCGCCCGCCGCCGCGGCCACCGCGTCCGCGGGCGAGCCGACGTTGCCGAGCACCTTCACCCGGTACCCGTCGCGCAGCACGCCGACGCCGTTCCACTCCGCCCGTCCCGCGACGTGCGCCGCGCGGACCGTGCCGTCGGACGCCTGCACCACGCCGGTGTCGCCGTCCACGAGCAGGGCGGGCACGTCGAGGTCGAGCACGCCGCGGCACGCGACCACGGCCGGGATGCCGAGCGACCGGGCCAGGATCGCGGTGTGCGAGGTGGGTCCGCCCTCCTCGGTGACCAGCGCCAACACCTTGGCCGGGTCGAGGCCGGCGGTGTCGGCGGGCGCCAGGTCGCGGGCCACCAGCACGGACGGCGAGGCCAGCGACGGCACACCGGGCGCGGCCACGCCGAGCAGTTCGGCGACCAGCCGGTCGCGGACGTCGCGGACGTCACGGGCCCGTTCGGCCATGTACCCGCCCGCGGCTTCGAGCGCGGAGATGAACCCGGCGGCGGCCTGGTGCACGGCCCGTGCGGCGGGCAGACCGTCGGCGGTCACCAGCTTCTCGGCCTGGGACAGCAACGCGGGGTCGGCCGCCATCGCCGCAGTCGTCTCCAACACGTCCTTCGCGTCACCGCTCGCGGCGGCCGCGCGTTCGTGCAAGCGGGCCACCACGACGTCCGCCGCGGGCCTGATCCGCGCCGCCTCGGCCGCCGGGTCCGCCGGCGCGGGCCCCGCCGGCGGTTCACCCAGGGGCTCGGCGACCCGGACCACCGGCCCCGAAGCCCGCCCGGAACTCACGCCGACACCACTCAGCCGCGCACTCGCCATGGTCTAGACCATACCCTCAGGTCGACGGGACGTGAAGGACAAGCCAACGCCACCCGCCTCGAACCCGCTACCCCAGCAGCCCTCTCAACCAGCGCAACGCCGGCCCGGCCTGCGCCGCCTGGAACGCCCGCAGCGTCGGCAGCCCGGGCGGTGGCGGCAGCAACGACGAGTGGACGAAGTACCCGGCACTGGCCGCCGCGACCGCCGTCACCGCGTCCCGGTCCGCACCGCGGGCCAGCGGCGACGACCGCCAGACCTCCGCCGGCTCCGGTCCGCCCTGCATCGCCAGCGACGGCAGCAGCAGGGCCAGGTCGACCCAGGGCGCGCCCGAGCCGGCCTGCGGCCAGTCGACGAACACCACACCGGACGAGGTCAGCAGCACGTTGTCGGCACGCACGTCGCCGTGCACCAACGACGTGCCCGCGGCGGCCTCGGCCCACTGCTCCTCCCAGGACGCCAACTCGTCCAGCCGGGCCAGCGCCCACGGGTCGACGCCCGGCAACGGTTCGACGGCCAACGACCGCCACCCGGAGAGCGCGGCCTCGTCGGCCGCGATCGACGCGAGCCCGTCCGGCGCCCGCACCGACGCCAACTCGACCATGGCCGCGTGCACGCGGTCCCACTCACCCGCGGCCCACGGCAGCACGGGCGTATGGCCGACGACCTCCTCGAAGACCAGGGCCACCCAGTCGCCGTCGTCGCCGGACCAGAGCAGCCGGGGACCGGGCACGAGCGGGGCGATCCCCACCTCCCGCCGGTGCATCCCCACGCTGTGCGGGTTGGTGGCAGCGCTCACGGCCTTGGCGAACACCCACCGCCCGTCGGCCAGTTCCAGCCGTGACGCGAGGCCCGGCGAGAACCCGCCCGCGCAGTTCACCGCCCGCACGACCGCCGATCCCAGCCCGCCCTCCACCGAGGCGCGCACGGACGCGGGCAGTCGTGCCCAGGTGAGCCGGTTGCCACCGATCCCTTCCACGCCACGATGGTCCCGGACCTCACCGCCGGCTTTCACCCGGTTTTCCGCACCTGCTCCAGAGTCGGGTACGACGGTTGCGCGCCGGCCGAGGTCACGGACAGGGCGGCCACGCGAGCGGCGAACCGGGCGGACTCCTCCAGCGACCAGCCGGACGACAGGCCGACCGCCAGCGCGCCCGCGAACGCGTCGCCCGCCCCCGTGGTGTCCACAACGGACACTTCGGGCGCACCCACCTCGACCACACCGGACGGCGTGACGACGGCCGCGCCGCGTGCGCCCAACGTGACCACGGCGGACTTCGGCCCCAGCGCCAACAGCCCTTGGAACGACGGGGCCAGCGACGCGGCTTCGTGCTCGTTCACGATCAGCGGGTCCAGCAGGGCCAACGTCGACGCGGGCACCTCGACCACCGGCGACAGGTTCAGCACCGGCCGGACGCCCCGGGACGCCGCCGCACCCACCGCGTGCGACACCGTCGTCACCGGCACCTCCAGCGAGCACACCAGCACCGACACGTCGTCCCAGGTCAGCGCGTCCACATCGGACACGCCCACGTCGGAGTTCGCGCCGGGGGCGACGACGATCGAGTTCTCACCGTCCGGCGTCACGGTGATGTAGGCCAAGCCCGTTGGCCGGGACGACGTGCGCACGAACCCGGTCCGCACACCCGACGACGACAACGACTCCAGCAGCAGTTCCCCGTACTGGTCCGCGCCCACCGCGCCGACGAACGCCACCGGAGCGCCCAGCCGAGCGGCGGCCACCGCGGTGTTGGCGCCCTTGCCCCCGGGCAGCACGACCGTGTCGCCGCCGAGCACCGTCTCACCTCCGGCGGGTCGGCGTGGCACCGAGACGACCAGGTCGGCGTTGGCCGAACCGAGCACGAGAACAGTCACGGTGGCACTGTGCCAGGTCCCGGCGTGACCGGTTCGGTACCCGGTTGAGTAGTGGTACGGATTCCGGATACACCGATCTCGGGCGACTCTGGTCACATGACCGGTACTGGGCAGGACCCCCTGATAAGGCTGGCAGACGAACTCGGGCACCTGGGCCGCCGCTTGGAGGCGGTCGGCCAGGAGCTGCACCGGGTCGGCAGCACCCAGGCGGTGGCGACGTTGCCCGCACCGCCCGCCACCGCGGCGGCCGGATCGACCGCCGGGACGTCCCCGACCAGCACGTCCGCGACCAGTGCGCCCACCGCCACGCCCGCCCAGCCAGCCGCGCCCGCCGCGCCTGCCCAACCGGCCGCTCAGCCCACTGCCGCCGCACAATCTGCCCCCGCCGGACAGGCCGCCTCGGCCCCACAGCAGACGCCGGTCCCACAGCCCGCCGCCGCAGCGGCCCAGACCGCGCAAGCCCCGGCTCACCCGACCGGCCCGGCCACGCACGCACCGGCCTACCAAGCGGCACCCCGGCCCGCGCCCCACCCGAGCAGCCCCGCGCAGTACACCGCAGCTCAGCACCCCTACGCGCCACCGCAGGCACAGGGCGCTCCGGGCTGGGGCCAACCCGCGCCCTACTGGCCGCCGACCCCTCCGCCGCCGCCCGGCCCCACCCTCTTCGACCGCCTCGGCAAGGACGGCGCGGGCAGCAAGTTCCTCGCCTGGGTCGGCGGCGCGGTTACGCTGCTCGGCGTCGTCCTCCTCCTCGTCCTGGCCGTGCAACGCGGCTACCTCGGCCCCCTGCCCCGCGTCCTCGGCGGCGCCGCGCTCGGCGCCGTGCTGGTCGGCCTCGGCCTGTGGCTGCACCGCACCCCGGCCGGCCGCACCGGCGCGTTCGCCCTCGCCGCGACCGGCATCGCCGTGCTCTACCTGGACGTCATCGCCGCCACCTCGATCTACGAGTACCTGCCCGGTGGCGGCGGCCTGGCCGCGGGCCTGCTCATCGCGGGCGGCGGGCTGCTGCTCGCGCTGCGCTGGGACTCGGCCGCCCTCGCGATCGGCGTCGTCGCCGCCTGCGCCGTGTGCGCGCCCGTCATCACGCAGGGGTTCACGCCGCTGCTGGTGGCGTTCCTGCTGGTCCTGAAGATCGCGGCCAGCCCGGTGCACCTCAAGCGCGACTGGCCGTGGCTCGCGGTCACCGCGGGCGTGCCGCCGCTGCTCGCCTCGGTCCTGGTGATCGGCCGCACGGACGAGTACACGCTGGCCGGCATCTCCTTGCTGGCCGCCGTGATCGGCGTCGCCGCCGCCGTGCTCACGATCAACGTCCGGCCCGGCGACACCACCGCGCTCGCCCTCGCCGTCGGCTCGCCGCTGCCCGCCCTGCTCACCACCGCCGTCCTCGACCGCACCACCGGCGCGGGTGTCGCCGGCGCGGTCGCGGTGCTGATGCTCGCGTTGTGGGCGGCCGGTCGGCGCTCGTTGCCGAAGAACTTCACCGCGGCGGTCGGCGCGGTGGGCGTGTTCGCGTTGTTCCAGGCCACGACGATCGCCCTCGACGGCAGCACGCGTGCCGCGGTGGTGCTGGCGGAGGCCTTGGTGCTGGCGTTCCTGGCGAAGGTCCTCTCGTCACGCGGCCCGCTGCTCGGGTCGCTCGTGTTCGGCGCCATCGGTTTCCTGCTCACGATCGCCGCCGCCGTCCCGCCGCGACTGCTGCTGGACGAACCGTGGCGCGTGGACACTCCGGGGTTCCTGGTGTCCGGGATGCTGACCTCCCTGGTCCTCGGCGTGCTCGTGGTCGTGCTGCCGTGGGTCGCGACGGGCCTCGGAGTTCTCGGCAGGCACCCGTTCCCGTGGATCGTCACGGGTGTGGTCCTGCTGTACGCGGCGGCGGGTGTCGTGCTGTGCGGCGCGCTGCTGGTGTCGCAGGACGTGACCGGATTCCTCTTCGGTCACTCGATCGTGACGGTGTCGTGGACGGTCGCCGCACTGGTGCTGCTGGTGCGCGGCATCGACCGGAAGTCCCTGCGGGTGGCCGGATTGGTGCTGGTCGGGGCGGCCGTGGCGAAGCTGCTGCTGTTCGACATGGCCGCGTTGGACGGCATCGCCCGCGTGCTCGCGTTCATCGGCGCCGGTCTCGTCCTCCTGACGGCGGGCACGCGTTACGCCAAGCTGGTGGCAACTCGACGAATTTCGGCTGATTCGTAGCTCTCGGGATCCAAAACGGCCCGGACTGCGTCAACCTGGTGTAGAGGTCTACGTCGTCGGGGTACGACCACCGGTGCTCCGGCACCGGCAGGGGTCCGGCGTCGGTCGTTTCGCCCCCCGAGCGACCGGCGCCGGGCGCACCGCCGCCGTTGCCGCCCGTCCCGCCGCCGCGGGCGGCAGCCAGACCCCCATCACCCGGTCCGGCACAAAAGGCACTCGTCCGTAGGACGAAGGTGGAACCCGACCGGGCGTCGGTGTTCCCATCCAGCCATGTGGGGACGACGACGCACCGCAGCCCTGGGCACCGCAGCCGTCCTCTTCGCCGCCGCGCTCTCCGCCGCCGGCCAGGAGCGTTCGCACGTCGTCACCGCCGCCGGCACGCCCGCGCCCAAGGCGTACGTGATCACGCACAACGGTCGGGTGCAGGTGCTCGACACCACCGACGGCCGGGTCGTGGCGACGGCCAACACCGGCGCGTGGACCACGGGAGCGGCGGTCGGACCCGGTGGCCGCCGGGTGTACGTGGTCAACGGCTGGGCGGGCGTGATCACGGCCGTCGACCCGGTGGCGGGCAAGGTCGTGGGCCGCATCGACGCCCGCGCGCGGCTGGCGCAGGCGGTGCTGCGCCCGGACGGCAAACGCCTCTACGTCACCGGCAGCGGCGCGGTCGCGGTGGTGGACCCGGTGACGTTCCGCCTGGTCGCGGCGATCCGGGCGGGCGGCCAGCCGCAGGGCATCGCGGTCACGCCCAACGGCCGCCGGCTGTACGTGGCCAACGCGCAGGACGGCACGATAAGCGTGCTCGACACCGAGACCGCGAGCCCGCGGACCACGATCGACGTCGAGGGCATGCCGCAGCACGTCGCGGTCAGCCCGGACGGCGAGGCGGTCTACGTCAGCTCGCTCGACCTCGGCGAGGGCAGCGGCACGGTCTCCATGATCGACCCGCGCACCGACGAGCTGCGCTGGTCGACGCCGGTCGGCAAGGGCGCGGGCAGCATCGCGGTCACCCCGGACGGCCGCCGCGTCTACATCGCGCTGAACCGCCGCGTCGCCGTCCTCGACACCACGACCCGCGTCGCGAAGACGTTGCGGCTCAAGGCGAAGGCGTTGGCGATCGCGCCCGGCGACCGCCGCGTGTTCCTGTCCAGCGGCAACACCGCGACCGTGCTGGACAGCGCCGACAACCGGGTGCTGAACACGTTCCAGCTCAGCGCGTTGGACAACGACGGCCGCGGCCTCACGGCCACGGCCATCGCGTTCGAACCGCTCGACCCGTCCTGAGCGAGGACGGGCTACACGTGCTGTGGCAGCTTCTCGTCCTCCACCGGCGCGTCCTCGTGGATCGCCATCCGCTCCTGGATCCGCCGCAGCGGTCCGGGCGCCCACCACGCGGCGTCGCCGAGCATCTTCATCACGGCGGGCACGAGCAGCATCCGCACCACGGTGGCGTCCAGCGCGAGCGCCAGGATCATGCCGACGCCGACGAACCGCATCATCGTGATCTGCGAGAACGCGAACGCGCCCGTCACCACGATCAGCAGCAGCGCCGCCGCCGTGATCACCCGACCGGTCTTCGCCAGGCCGGCGGTCACCGCCTCCTCGGTCGACGCGCCTCGACCGCGCGCCTCGACCATCCGGGACAGCAGGAACACCTCGTAGTCCGTGGACAGGCCGAAGACCACGGCCGCCATCAGCACCACGATCCCGGACTCCAGCGGCGCGGGCGTGACGCCGAGCAGCGAAGCGCCGTGCCCGTCCTGGAACACCCACACCAGCACGCCGAACGTCGCGGACAGGCTCAGCGCGCTCATCACCACGGCCTTGATCGGCAGCAGCACAGACCCGAACGCCAGGAACATCAGCACGAACGTCGCGCCCACCAGCAGCAGGATCATCAGCGGCAGCTTCTCGCCGATGGCGTCGAGGCTGTCGGTCACCGTCGCCGTGCTGCCGCCGACGAGCACCTCGTCGCCTGGCCCGTCGAGCGCGCGCACGTCCCGCAGCGCCTGCTTGGACGCGTCGCTCAACGCGTCCTGGTCCAGCCCGGCGTTGATCAGCCACACGCCGCCGGCGGGCTCCGCGGCGATCTGCGCCTCGCCGACACCGGGCACCGCGCCGACGTCGCCGATGAACCCCTGCACGTCGGCCTGCGACGGGTCACCGGTGATCACGATCTTGAAGCCCGCGTTGGACAGCGCCGCGAAGTCGTTGTTGACCGTCTCGGCGGCAACGCGCGCCGGGTTGCCCTCGGGCAGCACCTTCTCGGTGACCTCGCCGAACTTCACGCCGAGGAACGGCGAGCCGAGCGCGAGCAGGAGCAGCACGATCGGCAGCGCGAACAGCACCGGCCGCTTCATCACCCGAGCAGCGAGTCTGCGCCAGCCCTGCTCGGACGGCACTGTCGTCTGATTGCCGGCTCCGCCGGCGGCCTTCTTGCGCCACGGCATGGCGAGCTTGTCCACGCGGTGGCCGAGGACGGCCAGCAGCGCGGGGAGCAGGGTGAGCGACACGACCGCCGCGATCGCCACCGCCGACATGCCGCCGTAGCTCAGGGACTTCAGGAAGCCCTGCGGGAACAGCAGCAGCCCGGCGAGCGCGATCACCAGCAACGTCGCCGAGAACAGCACGGTCCGGCCCGCCGACATGACCGTCCGGCGCACGGCGTCCGGTGTGCTGCGGCCCGCCGCCAGCTCCTCGCGGAACCGGCCGACCATGAACAGGCCGTAGTCGATCGCCATGCCGAGGCCGAGCAGGCTGGCGACGTTGACCGCGAACGAGTTCACGTCGGCGACCAGCGAGACGGCGTGCAGCACGCCGAGGGAGCCCATGATCGCGAGGCCGCCGACCAGCACGGGCAGCGACGCGGCGACCAGGCCGCCGAAGATGACGATCAGCAGGATCAGCACGATCGGCAGCGAGACGGCCTCGGCCTTGGTGAGGTCGGAGGCGGACATGTCGCTGATCGCCTTCTGGGTCGGCACGAGGCCGCCGACCTGCGCGTCCAGCCCGTCGACCTGGAGCCGGTCGGCGATCTGGTCGTACTGCTTGAGCTGCGTGTTCGAGTCACCCGACGTCAGCGTGATCACGACGAGCGACTTGCCGCTCGCCGGCGACGGGAACGGCGGCGACACCTTCAGCACGGCGTCCGCCGGGAGGTCGGACAGCTCGCCGGCGATCTGCTGGAGCTTGCCGGGGTCGGTGGTGTCGTAGACCACCAGCACGTCACCGCCCTGCCGGCCGAACGCCTCCTGCGCGACCTCGTTGGCCCGCGCGGCCTCGCTCGTCGGCGCTTCGTAGCCGCCCTGGCTGAGCCGGTCGAACACGCCGAGTCCCCAGATGCCGCCGACCACCGCCAGTGCCACCGTCGCGATCAACACCACCCATCTGCGGCGGTACGCCAGCGATCCCCACTTCGCGAACACGCGTCCTCCCAGGCAGATGGGCTACCGTTTGGGTGAATGGCGTCAACTACGTAAACACCGTTCACTCGACCGTCCCGAAGTTATACCCGGGTGAACAGCGCTCACAACCTGATTGGGTGACTTATGACCGAGGCCACTCGCCGTGAGCGGCTACGCGCTGAGACCGAACGTGACATTCGGCGACAGGCCCGTGCCCTGCTCGTGGAGCACGGCCGGGACGCCGTCACTCTGCGTGCCATTGCACGTGAGGTCGGCATCACCGCCCCCGCGCTGTACCGGTACTACGACTCGCGCGAGGACCTGCTCCGCAGGCTCGCCGAGGACATCTGCACGGACCTGGCCGCGGAACTCGAAGCCGAGCTCGACCGCATCGACGCCGACGACGTCAGCGCGCAGGTCTACGCGGTGTGCCGGGGCTTCCGGCGCTGGGCGCTCGCGCACCCGCAGGAGTTCACGCTCGTGTTCGCGTCCACCGAGGACGCCCTCGGCTCGTGCGGACCGGACGACCGCGGCCAGGTCGGCGACCAGTTCGGCCGGGTGTTCCTGGAGGTCGCGGGCCGGCTGATCGCGAGCCACCCGCTGCCGGACGACCTCGGCGACGACGTGCCGGAGGACCTGCACGCCGACCTGGCGGTGTTCCAGCAGGTGCTGCTGGCCACCGTCAACGACCGCGGCGTCGAGGTGGACGAGAGCGTGCTGCCGCTCGGCGCGGTCTACCACGTCACGCAGTCGTGGGTCCGGATCTACGGCCACGTGGCCCTGGAGGTCTTCGGCCGCTTCCCGTTCGCGGTGTCCAACCCCGAGCCCATGTTCGACTCGATGCTCGCGCAGATACTGGGAGAGATGGGTTTTCGTCACCTCACGCGTCCGTGAGCTGCGACTTCCGGGCATACCTGCTGGTCCGTTCGAGCGCTTTTCGCACCCGCGGCGCAACCAGGGGCACCCGGGCGGGGTTGCATGTGGTGGCCGCACGGCGAGAACGTCTCGGGGCGGGGGGATGGTGGCACGGAAGAGTTCCGACAAGGGATCCGGCGGCGTGGCGTTAGTGGCCGCGGTGCTCGTCGTCCTCGCGGGCGCGGGCGGGGCCGGTGGCGCGGCGCTGAACTCGGGCGCGAGCGGCGGTGGCGGGGCGGCGGCCCCGGTGGAGAGCATCGGCGTCCGCAAGTGGGACGCCAAGCGCGCGGCACGGGGTGGTGACGCCGAAGGCGCGATGAGCCACCTCGGTGTCGGGATCAGCAAGCAGGCCGTCAAGCAGGAGCTCGACTGCCTGGGCAACTCGTTCGGCCAGGTGCGCGACTTCTTCGCCACCACGCCGTGCACGTCCCTGGACCGCCTGCTCCTCGCCGTCGGCGACCAGGCGGGCAACGCCGCCGTGGTGTCGGTGGTGTGGGTGACGTTCCCAGGGCGCAACCAGGCCCGGCAGTTCGACCGGGTCATCGACGTCGCGGGCTCCGGCGACGTGAAACCGCTGGGCGGCGGGGTGGTCGGCATGCCGGACATCCGGTTCACCGCCACGCACTACTGGTCGGAGATCAAGGACACCACGATCACGATCGCCGAGTCCGAACCGGCAACCGGGCACGTCGAGCCGGACCTGCTCGACGCGATGACCGAAGTGGCCGCCCAGCTGCCCCGTCCGTAGGTCGGCCGAACGACGGCTGCGCCGCGGACGGAACACCACTATCGCGGTGGATCGCTGGGCCTTTCGAGCGGTACCCGCCGGTACTCACCACACCTCTGGTCGATTCGCGCTTCCATCCACGGGCGGGACGACCAGGAGGCGGCATGGGACGCAGGATCGGTGGCGCCGGTGGCGGCTCCGACCCCGGAGCAGGCAAGGGCGGCGCGGTCATCGCGGCTGCCGTCGTGGCTCTCGCGGGTGCGGCGGGCATCGGCGGTGAAGCAGCGTTGTCCGCGGGCACGGCGACGGGAGGGTCGACCCCCGGCCTCAACGCCCGCAAGGCGGACAGCAAGAAGAACGCGCGCGAGGGTGACGCCGACGGCGCGCTGATCGGTCTGGCGGACATCCGGTTCACCGCCCACCACTACTGGTCGGAGACGAGGGGGAACACGATCACGATCGCCGAGTCCGAACCGGCAACCGGGCACGTCGAGCCGGACCTGCTCGACGCGATGACCGAAGTGGCCGCCCAGTTGCCCCGTCCGTGAACCCCGCTTTGTCCGCGAACCTCCGTGAACCGCGCTACAGCACCACGTTGACCAGCCGGCCCGGCACGACGATCACCTTGCGCGGCGTGCCGCCGTTCAGCAGCTCGGCCACCTTCTCGTCGGCCAGCGCCGCCGCCTGGACCTCGTCCGCCGACGCCGACGCCGACACGACCACGCGCGCCTTCACCTTGCCGTTGACCTGGATCGGGTACTCGACCGTGTCCTCGACCAGGTACTTCTCCTCCGCCGCCGGGAACGGGCCGTGCGCCAGCGACTCGCCGTGGCCCAGCTTGGCCCACAGCTCCTCGGCGACGTGCGGGCTCAACGGCGCCAGCATCTGCGCCAGCGGCTCAGCCAGCGCGCGCGGGGCGCCGCCCGGGAAGTGCTTGGTGACGTGGTTGTTCAGCTCGATCAGCTTCGCGCCCGCCGTGTTGTAGCGCAGGTTCGCGAAGTCGTCGTGCACGCCCGCGATCGTCTTGTGCAGCAGCCGCAGCGCGTCCTCGCCCGGGTCCTCGTCGGTGACCCGCAGCTCGCCCGTGGTCTCGTCGACCAGGTTGCGCCACAGCCGCTGCAGGAACCGCTGCGCGCCGACGACGTCCTTCGTCGCCCACGGCCGGGAGACGTCCATCGGGCCCATCGACATCTCGTACAGCCGGAACGTGTCGGCGCCGTACTTCTCGCACATGTCGTCCGGCGTGACGACGTTCCGCAGGCTCTTGCCCATCTTGCCGTACTCGCGGCGCACCTCTTCGCCCTCGAAGAAGTACTTGCCGTCGCGCTCCTCCACCTGCTCGGCGGGCACGGGGGTGCCGCGCGAGTCGCGGTACGCGTACGCCTCGATGTAGCCCTGGTTGAACAGCCGTCGGTACGGCTCGTCACCGGACACGTGGCCCAGGTCGAACAGCACCTTCTGCCAGAACCGCGCGTACAGCAGGTGCAGCACCGCGTGCTCCACGCCGCCGATGTACAGGTCGACGCCGCCGGGGTCGGTCGCGCCGTGCTCGGCCGTGCGCGGGCCCAGCCAGTACCGCTCGTTCTCCGGGTTGACGAACCGCTCGGTCTCCGACGGGTCCACGTACCGCAGCTGGTACCAGCACGAACCCGCCCAGTTGGGCATGGTGTTGGTCTCGCGCCGGTACTCGCGCGGCCCGTCGCCCAGGTCCAGCTCGACGGTGACCCAGTCACCGGCGCGCGACAGCGGCGGCGACGGCTCGGAGTCCGCGTCCTCCGGGTCGAACGTCCGCGGGGAGTAGTCGTCCACGTCGGGCAGCTCGATCGGCAGCATCGACTCGGGCACGGCGATCGGCGTGCCGTCCTCGTCGTACACGATCGGGAACGGCTCGCCCCAGTACCGCTGCCGGGAGAACAGCCAGTCGCGCAGCTTGAACTGCACGGTGCCCTCGCCGCGGCCCTGCTCCTCCAGCCAGGCGATGATCTTCTTCTTCGCCTCGTCGACGTCCAGCCCGTCCAGGCTGACGCTGCTCTCGTGGCTCGAGTTCACCGCGGGGCCGGTGCCGGTGTACGCCTCGCCGTCGAAGTCCTCGGGCGGCTGCACGGTCCGGATGATCGGCAGGTCGAACGCCTTGGCGAAGTCCCAGTCGCGCTGGTCCTGGCCGGGCACGGCCATGATCGCGCCGGTGCCGTAGCCCATCAGCACGTAGTCCGCGATGTACACCGGGATCTGCGCGCCGTTGACCGGGTTCGTCGCGTGCGCGCCGGTGAAGACGCCGGTCTTCACCTTGTTCTCCTGCCGGTCCAGCTCGGACTTGCGGGACACCTCGGCGCGGTACGCGGCGATCGCCCCGGCCTGCTCGGCGGACGCGATCACGTCCACCAGCGGGTGCTCGGGCGCCAGCACCATGTACGTCGCGCCGAACAGGGTGTCGGGCCGGGTGGTGAACACCTCGACGTCCACGCCGTCGTGCCCGGTCACGGCGAACCGGACCCTGGCGCCGTGCGAGCGCCCGATCCAGTTGCGCTGCATCGCCTTGATCTTGTCCGGCCAGTCCAGCCGGTCCAGGTCGTCGACCAGCCGGTCGGAGTACGCGGTGATCCGCATCATCCACTGGCGCAGCGAGCGCCGGAACACCGGGAAGTTGCCGCGCTCGCTGCGGCCGTCCGCGGTGACCTCCTCGTTCGCCAGCACGGTGCCCAGGCCGGGGCACCAGTTCACCGGCGCCTCGGACAGGTACACCAGGCGGTACTGGCCCAGCAGCTTCTCCCGCTCCGGGCGGGACATCTCGGCCCACGGCTTGTCCGGCGTGGCCCGCTCACCCGAGGCGAACTGCGCCTCCAGCTCGGTGATCGGCCTGGCCTTGCCCGCCGCCGGGTCGTACCAGGAGTTGAAGATCTGCAGGAAGATCCACTGGGTCCACTTGTAGTAGCCCGGGTCGATGGTGGAGATGCGCCGGCGCTCGTCGTGGCCCAGGCCCAGCCTGCGGATCTGCCGCAGGTACGTCTGGATGTTGTCCTCGGTGGTCTTGCGCGGGTGCTGCCCGGTCTGCACGGCGTACTGCTCGGCGGGCAGGCCGAACGCGTCGAAGCCCATCGTGTGCAGCACGTTGCGGCCGTTCATCCGGTGGTACCGGGCGAACACGTCGGTGCCGATGAAGCCCAGCGGGTGGCCCACGTGCAGGCCGGAGCCCGACGGGTACGGGAACATGTCCTGCACGAACAGCTTGTCCGCGGGCACGTCGCCCTTGAGCGGCCCGACCGGGTTCGGCGCGTGGAAGGTGCCCTGCTCCTCCCAGTGCTGCTGCCAGCGCCGCTCGATCTCGCCCGCCAGCTCGGCGGTGTAGCGGTAGGCGGGCGTCGCGTCCGCCGCGTCGGTGCTCATCGGGATGTCCCTCTCCATCGGTACCTGCCCCTGACATGACGAAACCCCCCAGCCCGGAAGGGCGTGAGGGGTTGCCGCGCGGACCTGGTTGACGAGGTCTGCGCGGCTAGCTAAGGAGCAGGCGGGCCTTGCTCATGCCGTCAACGGTATCAGCGCAGCGCAAGTGCGATGAACCGGGTGAACTCCTCGGCCGCGAAGTTGTCGTCGCTGACCAGCAGCAAGGTGCGTTCGCCGGTGGGCAGGCGCGGACCCCAGGTGAGGCCTTCGACGTTGTCGATCACGGGGAGCGGGAAGTCGTCCAGGTCGGCGAGCTGCTTCTTGCGCACCGGGCGCACGTCGTCGGCGAGGACGTCCTGGTCGCGCACGTCGGTCGCGCCCGCGATGTCGACCTGGAAGAGGCGGACCTTGTAGTCCGCGCCGGGCACCCAGCTGCGTTCGAGGGCGTAGTAGCGGCCGGGCACCTTCGGGTCGGCGAGGATCGCGGGCACGCCGGTGTCCGGACCCCACGGGCCGGGCTCGGGCGCGGCGAACAGCGGTTCGAGCGGGTAGGCGTGCTGGCGCAGGACGGTGCCGTCGCGGCCCTGCACGGTGAGGCGGGTGTTCGCGCCCTCGGTCGCGGTCGGCACGTCGCCGTCCTGGACCAGCGGGCCCTCGACCACGCTGGTGACGAGCAGGCCGCCGGCGGAGAACGTGATCGCTTCGAGGGCGAGGTTGCGGCGCGGGCCGCGGTCCGGGGTGATGGCGTAGTTCGCGGGCAACGGCAGGTCGGCGGCGTACGCGCCGTCGCGACGGGCCCGCTGGACGGACGGTTGGATCACCGGCGCCCCGGCGGCCGTGGGGCGGTCGCCCTCCTGGCTCCACCAGTAGTCGCCGGTCAGCGGGTCGATCCGGATCTCCTCGGGGTCCACGGCGCGGCCGTCGTTGAGGGCCGGTGACGAGTAGGCGCCACCGTCCGGGTGCCGGAGGGCGTGCGTGCCGGTGAGGCGGACGTCGTGCACTCCGGAGGCGTCGACTTCGAGCTCGGCGGTGTAGAACCGGGGCGGGTTCGTGTACCCCCGGTCGTCGCTGATCAGCACGTACTCGCCGGTGCGCGGGTCGCGGTCGACGCCGGACAGGCCACCGACCGCGGTGCCCTGGAACTGCAGGCCGTGCGGCAGGGTCGTCTCACCGAGGAACCGGACGTGGGGTGCGGCGGAGGCGGCGGGAACGGTCGAGACGACCGCGGTGGCGGCGAAACCCAACGCGATCAGACAAGATCGAAGTCTCATTGGGTCGAGCCTGCCGAGGAGTCCGGCCGCCCGTAAGGGCAGATCGAGTGAACACGGGGCCGGCCCGACCAAGATCGGAGGACCGGCCTACCCTCGTCAGGGTGAACATCGTGCTGCCTGTGGTGCTGGGTCTGATCGGTGTCGCGTTCGCGACGGTCGGGGTGCTCGGCGTGCGTGGCCGGCTGCAGCGCAACCGCTTCTTCGGGGTGCGCACCAAGGCCACGCTGCGCGACGACGAGACGTTCGCGCTGGCCAACAAGGTCGCCGGGGTGCCCAACACGGCCGCGGGGGCGATCGCGCTCGTGGCGGCCGTCGCGGCGGCGGTGAACCCGGCGTTGGCGCTGGTCATCGGCCTGGTCGGGCTCGTCGGCAGCGTCGTGGTCGCGAGCGCGGGCGGCGTGCTGGGCCACCGGGCCGCCGAGGCGATGCCCGAGCAGGCGCCGGCCGGCTGCGGCGGTTGCGCGTGCGGCGGTGGCGGGTGCAGCGTCCTCACCCGCGCCTGAACTAATTCCTTCGGATGTCCGTCGGGAACGTCGCCATCAGCGCCGTCGGCATGCCCTGACGGCGCAGCACCCGACCCCACAGGTCGACGTTCGGCGGCGTGAGCACGTCGTCGGGCAGGCCCTTCACCACGATCCAGTCGCCGCGCCCCACCTCGTTGCCCAGCTGGCCCTGGCCCCAGCCGGAGTAGCCGGCGAACACGCGCATCCCGCGCACCTTCGCCACCAGCACGTCCGGGTCGGCGTCCAGGTCGACCAACGCCACCGGTCCGTGCACGCCGACCACACCGTCGAGTGACGCCAGGTCCTCGCCGGTGCGCAGCGCGGCCAGGCACAGCGCCGTCTTCTGCTCCACCGGCCCGCCGATGTAGACGGCCTGCGGCCTGCTCACGTGCGGGCCCCACGCGGGCAGCACGTCGTGGACGGCGACCTCGCTCGGGCGGTTCAACACCACGCCGAGGCTGCCCTCGTCCCGGTGGTCGATGACGTAGACCACGGTCCGTCGGAAGTTGGGGTCGGTCAGACTCGGTGCCGCGACCAGCAGAGAACCCGGTTCGACGTCGGCATCAGGGCGCACACCAAGCATGATCCCAGACGACGGCCGCGGACCAGGCGACACAGCGCACACACCCCACGGAAGCGGTGCGGTCCGCCGCGCCGGAACATCCGGGTTACCGTGTTCGTTGTAGTGAACGTCAGGCGCCATCGAGTCCCCCGGGCCCACTGAAACGCCTACGCGGAATACCGTTCGGCTGGAGCCGCGTAGTGCCACCCGCCGAGAGGCGACCGGGCGCCTGGCACCAGGGAGGCCGGACCCCACGCGGGTCCGGCCTTCGTGGTTCCCGGGTCCGGAGGCATAGGCTCAGCACCGTGACCACTGCCGGCACCACCGCGGCGAAGCACCACCTCGGTGTCCGGAAACTCCTCGCGCTGGCGGACTTCCGCAGGTTGCTGGCCTCGCGGCTGGCGGCCCAGTGGGGTGACGGCCTGTTCCAGGCGGGCCTCGCCGGCGCGGTCCTGTTCAACCCGGAGCGCCACACCGACCCGCTCGCCGTCGCGGCCGGGTTCGCCGTGCTGCTGCTGCCGTACTCCGTGGTCGGCCCGTTCGCGGGCGCCCTGCTCGACCGGTGGGACCGCCGCCGGGTGCTGGTGGTGGCGAACCTCACGCGCGCCGTGTTCGTCCTGCTCACCGCGGCGGCCGTCGGGCTCGGGCTCAGCGGCGTGCCGCTGTACGCCTCCGCGCTGTTCGTCACGGGGGTGAGCCGGTTCGTCGGCTCCGGCCTGTCCGCGTCCCTGCCGCACGTCGTGGACGGCGACCACCTGGTGGAGGCGAACGCGTTCGTCACCACGCTCGGCGCGTTGACCGCGGTGCTCGGCGCGGGCTGCGCGGTGGGGTTGCGGGCGGTGCTCGGCTCCGGTGACGGCGGCTCGGCGTGGACCACGACGTTCGCCGTCGCGGGTTCGCTCGGCGCCGCCTTCGTGGCCTCCCGCTTCGCGCGTGGCGCGCTCGGACCCGACGAGGTGGACGAGCCCAGCCGGACGGTCACCGCGGTCGCCCTGGGCCTGCTGGACGGCGCACGGGCCGCGTGGCGCGCGCCCAGCGTCGCCGCCGCCCTGGTGGCGCTGCTCGCGCACCGGCTCGCGTTCGGCGCGTCGCTGCTGCTCACGTTGCTGCTGATGCGCAACTCGTTCACCGACTACGGGCCGCTCAAGGCGGGCATGGCGGGGCTCGGCGAGGTCGCCGTCGCCGGTGGCGCGGGGATCCTGCTGGCGGGACTCGTGACCGACCGGGTGGTGGACGTGCTCGGCCGGCGCGGCACGGTCTGCGCCGCGCTCGTGCTGGCCGCGGCCACCCAGCTCGGCCTCGGCCTGCCCATGCTGCTGCCGACCATCCTGGCCGCGTCGTTCGTGCTGACGTTCGCGGGCCAGGTGGTCAAGCTGTGCGTGGACGCGGCCGTGCAGGGCGACATCGGCGACGAGGTCCGCGGCCGGGTGTTCGCCCTGTACGACACGCTGTTCAACGTCACGCAGGTGGCAGCCGTCACCGCCGCGGCGGCCGTCGTCCCGCTGGACGGGAGGTCCCCGGGTCTCGTGATCGCCGCGACGGTGGCCTACCTGCTCGGCCTGGTCGGCTACTTGTTGCTGGTCAAGCGCAGTGTTTGATGGCCGCTGCTCCGCAGACGGCGGCTCGGTCGCCTGGAAGTCGGTCGTTCGCGCCTGATTTTCCGACGATCGAAAGGCGTGATCGCCGGAAAATGAGTCGCGAACGACCGACGCGACCTCGCGGTCACCGCGGCAATGGGAGCCGGATGATCCCCGTTTCGTGCGCGTAGACCACCGCGGCCATCCGGTCGCGCAGGTTCAACGTGCGCAGGATTTCCGACACCACCGCCCCCACCTGGTACTGGCTCAGCGCCAGCACCCGCGCTATCTCGTGGTCGGCGAGCCCCCTGGCCAGGCAGCGGAGCACGGCCCGCTGCCGGTCGGACAGCTCGTCCAGCCCTTGTGCCCGGGTGCCCCCCTCGGACAGTCCCCAAGCGTTCATACGACACCACCCCCAGTGCGCGTTTGGCGCACACAGTCATGGTCCCGCAACAGGCTGTCACTGGCCAACCCCTCGGCACGAGATTGGTCACTTGGTGTCAGTCACCAGGTGGCCGGACACCCTCCGCACGCGCCCACGCGAGCAGCTCCGCGACCGCCTCGTCGTGGTCCAGCGGGCCGCGGTCCAGGCGCAGCTCCTTGAGGAACTTCCACGCCTTGCCGACCATCGGCCCCGGTGGCAGGCCCAGCAGCCGCATGATCTCGTTGCCGTCGAGGTCGGGCCGGACCCGCTTGAGGTCCTCCTCGGCGGCGATCCGCTCGATGCGGCGCTCCAGGTCGTCGTACGTCCGCTGCAGCGCGTTGGCCTTGCGCCGGTTGCGCGTGGTGCAGTCGGCGCGGACCAGCTTGTGCAGCCGGGGGAGCAGGTGCTCGGCGTCGGTGACGTACCGGCGCACCGCCGAGTCGGTCCACTCGCCGCTGCCGTAGCCGTGGAAGCGCAGGTGGAGGTACACGAGCTGGGCGACGTCCTCGACGATCTCCTTCGAGTACTTCAAGGCGCGCAAACGCTTGCGGACCATCTTCGCCCCGACCACCTCGTGGTGGTGGAACGACACGCCGCCGCCCTCCTCGAACCGCCGGGTGTCCGGCTTGCCGATGTCGTGCAGCAACGCCGCCAGCCGCAGCACCAGGTCCGGCTCGGGGCCGTCCTCCAGGTCGATGGCCTGGTCGAGCACGACCAGCGAGTGGTGGAACACGTCCTTGTGCTGGTGGTGCTCGTCGATCTCCAGCTTCATCGCGGGCAGCTCGGGCAGCACCACGTCGGCGAGCTTGGCCTCGACCATCAGCTCGACGCCCGCGCGCGGGTGCGCGCCGGTGAGCAGCTTGGACACCTCGACCTGCACGCGTTCGGCGGTGATGCGGGTCAGCTCGCCCGCCATGGCCGCCATGGCGTCGAGCACGCGCGGCGCGACGGTGAAGCCGAGCTGGGACACGAACCGGGCCGCGCGCAGCATCCGCAGCGGGTCGTCGGAGAACGACTCCTGCGGCGTCGCGGGCGTGTCCAGGGTCTTGGCCCGCAGCGCCTCACGACCGCCGGTCGGGTCGATGAGCTGCCGGTTCACCACGTCGTAGGCCATCGCGTTGACGGTGAAGTCGCGGCGGACCAGGTCGCCCTCGATGCTGTCGCCGAACGTCACCTCGGGGTTGCGGGTGACGCCGTCGTAGCTGTCGGCGCGGAACGTGGTGACCTCGACGGTCTGCTTGTGCTTGGTCGCGCCGACCGTGCCGAACGCGATGCCGGTGTCCCAGATCGCGTCCGCCCAGCCCTTGAGCAGCGCCATGATCTGCGGCGGCCGGGCGTCGGTGGTGAAGTCGAGGTCGCCGGACAGCCGCCCGAGCATGGCGTCCCGCACGCTGCCGCCCACCAGGTACAGGCGATGACCGGCCGCGGCGAAGCGGGCGGCCAGTTCGTCGGCGACGGGGAGTGCGCTCAGCAGTTCCACCACGGCATTGTCCTGCCCAGGAGAAGTGGCGGTGGAGGCGATGGGTCCGGACACGAGCAGCCAGCCTACTGGTCGGCGACGTCCGGCCCGAACGAGTTCCCCCGTAGTTGATCACCGATCGCCACCGGGCGGTCACGTCCGGTACCCGCTGGTCGCCACTACCATCAGGGCATGCCCCAGTCGTCCGGTCGCTCCGGCGGTCCCAAGCCGAGGCGCCGGAACCGGCGTCGCGGCCGGCGGCTGAAGACCGTCGACGAGACCTCGGCGGGTGGACTGGTGCTGGACTTCGAGCAGCACGTCGCCGCGATCATCGGGCGGCTGGACCGGCGCGGCAGGCTGTTGTGGTCGTTGCCGAAGGGTCACATCGAGGCCGGTGAGACCGCGGAACAGACCGCGGTGCGCGAGGTCGCGGAGGAGACCGGTATTCATAGCAGGGTCCTGCGCCCGCTCGGCTCGATCGACTACTGGTTCGTCGCCGAGGACCGGCGGGTGCACAAGACCGTCCACCACTTCCTCCTGGAGGCGCTGGGCGGCGAGCTTTCCGACGAAGACGTGGAGGTCACCGAGGTGGCGTGGGTGCCCCTTGGCGAGCTGGACGACCGGCTCGCCTACGCGGACGAGCGTCGACTCGTGCGCCGAGCCGCCGAACTGCTCTCCGAGTACCAGACGGACGGAGCGGAGTCCGCGTGAAACGGCTGCTGTCCGCACTAGCGGCGGCGGGGATCCTCCTCGTGTCGACGGCGTCCGCGGCGCCCGCCGCGCCCGTCGACACCGGGCGGCTGCCCGTCCGACCGGCGCCCGCCACCCAGGTGTGGGCGACCAGGGCGCTGTCCAGCCAACCGGGCCAGCAGTCGCAGGTGTGGCTGCGCCTGGACGTCGAGGAGATGACGCCCCGCGTGATCACCGCGGACGGTCCGGACTCGATCACCATCTCCGGCAAGGTGGTCAACGTCGGCGACCGGCCGCTCGAGGAGATCGAGCTGCGCCTGGAACGCGGCCGGCCGCTGACCGACGAGGACGCGGTCCGCAAGGCGCTGCGCGAGCCGACCGACGCCGAGTTCGTCCAACCGAACTTCACCCCGGTCACCGACCGCCTCGAGCAGAACGAGTCGAAGCCGTTCCGGCTCACCGTGCCCCTGAGCGGCTCGGACCCGACCTCGCTGCGCATCACCGAGCCGGGCATCTACCCGATCCTGGCCAACATCAACGGCGTCCCCGACTTCGGCGGACGGGCCCGGCTGGCCGCGCTGAGCACCCTGCTGCCGGTGCTCGCGATGCCCGGCGGGCAGGCGCCGACGCCGCCGACGAACCCCGCCAAGCTCACCCTGCTGTGGCCGCTGGCCGACCGGCCGCGCGTGGTCACCGGCAACCCGACCGTGCTCACCGACGACGACCTGGCGGGCTCGCTGGCCATGGGCGGCCGGCTGTACGGCCTGCTCATGGCCTACGAGTCGGCGCTGACCGGCCCGCTGGGCACCGGCGTGTGCCTGGCCGTCGACCCCGACCTGCTGCGCACGGTCGAGGCGATGACCCAGGGCTACGAGGTCCGCGGCCAGGGCGCCGGCAAGGGCAAGAGCGCGGCCGAGCTGTGGCTCAACCGGTTGCGCCTGCTGGTCGCCGGGCGGTGCGTGATCGCGCTGCCCGACGCGGACGCCGACCTCGTCGCGCTGTCCCGCGCCGAGCTCACCGGCCTCGTCGACATCGCGCTCAACGGCGCCGAGGTGGTCCGCGACGTGCTCGACGTGCAGCCGACGCAGGGCCTGACCTGGCCCGAGGACGGCGTGCTCGACCAGCCGACGCTGGCGAGCCTGACCGGTCGGGGCGTCACGTCCCTGGTGCTCGACCAGTCGGCCGTCGCGGGCACCCCCGGCACGGGGCCGGTCCGGTTCGACGGGCCCGAGGGCAAGCCGGTCACGGCGGTGCGGATCGACGGCATGGTGTCGGACGCGTTGCAGGGCGCGGCGGCGGCCCGGCCGGTCGCGGGCGTGACCACGCCGAGCGAGACCCGGCCGGTGTCGGTGCAGAACGCGCTGGCCGCGCTCACGTTCCGGGCCGGGTTCCAGAACACCGGCCAGCACGTGGTCATCGCGCCGCCGCGCCGGTGGAACGCGCCGACCGGCGAGGTCGACACGTTGCTGCGCACGACGAAGTCGCTGGTCGCGGACGGTTTCGCGACGCCCGTCGGCCTGGAGTCGCTGCTGGCGGCCCCGCCGACGCAGCCGGCCGCGTTGAGCTACCCGGTCGAGTCCGGCGCCCGCGAGGTGCCGCCGACGGTGACCGCCGCGATCTCCGAGTCGTGGCTCCGGCTGCACCGGCTGTCCGAGTCGATGAGCCAACCGGACGCGGCGTCCGCCGAGCCGAGCGACCTGATCGACCCGCTGCGGCTGGCGCTGCTGCGCGCGGTGTCGGGCGCGTGGCGCGGCAACGAGGACGGCGCGCGTGCCGCGCTGGCGGTGGTCCGCGAGCAGATCGACGGGTTGCAGGGCCTGGTCACGGTGACCGAGCCGAACAGCCCGATCCTGCTCGGCTCGGGCGACAGCCCCATCCCGCTGTCCATCAAGAACCGGCTCGACGTGCGGATCACGGTGCGGATCGTGATCGAGGACACGCCGGGCATCGTGGCCAAGGACCTGACCGACATCGAGCTGCCCGCGCGCGGCGACCGCCTGGTGCGGGTGCCGGTCGAGGTGCAGCGGTCCGGGCGGTTCCCGGTGCACATCCGCCTGGTCACGACCAGCGGCGTCGAGCTGGGCGAACGGGCCCGGCTCGAGGTGTCGTCCTCGGCGTACGGGACGATCACGGTCGTCATCACGGGCTTGGCGGGCGCCGCGCTGGTGCTGCTGTCCGCCCGGCGCATCTACCGTCGGGTGCGCGCCGCGCGGGCCGCCTCCGCGCAGGTGCCGAACGACGCGAGTGGGGTCACGTCGCCGGAGAGGTCGAGCACGAGTTGAGCGGAACAACCACGGTGACGCAGGAGCAGCAGCCGCAGGGCCCGTCGCTGGCGCGCGCCAGCGGCTCGATGGCCATCGCCACGATCGTCAGCCGCGCCTCGGGGCTGCTGTCCAAGCTGCTGCTGATCACGATCCTCGGCGTCGACGCGCTCAACGACTCCTACCAGGTCGCCACCACGCTGCCCACGATGATCAACGAGCTGCTGCTCGGCGGCGTGCTGACCAGCGTGGCCATCCCGCTGCTGGTGCGCGCCGAGAAGGAGGACGCCGACCGCGGCGAGTCCTACGCGCAGTGGATGATCACCATGTCGGCGGTGATCCTCGGCGTCGGCACGGTCATCGCGGTCGCCTGCGCGCCGCTGCTGACGGCGCTGTTCATCGACTCGCCCGAGGCCGAGCCCGAACTGGTCACCGCGTTCGCGTACCTGGTGCTGCCGGGGATCGTGTTCTACGGGCTGTCGGCGCTGATCGGCGCGGTCCTCAACACCCGGCACGTGTTCGGCCTGCCCACGTGGGCGCCGGTGCTGAACAACCTCGTGGTGATCGTCACGCTGGTCGTGTACTGGCTGATGCCGGGGGAGATCTCCCTCGACCCGGTGCGGATGGGTGAGCCGAAGCTGCTGGTGCTCGGCCTCGGCACGATGCTCGGCGTGGCGCTGCAGGCGTCCGTGCTGGTGCCCGCGCTGCGCCGGACCGGGTTCAAGTTCCGCTGGCGGTGGGGCTGGGACCGGCGGCTGTCGGAGTTCGGCGGCCTGGCGTTCTGGGTGCTGCTGTACGTGGCGCTCGGTTTCGCCAGCATGGTCGTGCTGACCAAGGTCGCCACCCACGACGACGGCGCGATCACGGTCTACAACATGCAGTGGCTGATCGCCCAGGTGCCGTACGGGGTGCTCGGCGTGTCGCTGCTGACCGCGCTGATGCCGAAGATGAGCCGCGCGGCGGCGGCGCACGACACCGACGGGCTGGTCGGCGACCTGGCCCTGGGCAACCGGATGTCGTCGATCCTGCTGATGCCGTTCAGCGCGCTGATGACGGTGTCCGGCGTGTCGATCGGCGTGGCGCTGTTCTCGTTCGGCGCGGCCGGCGTCGAGGACGGCGAGGCGATCGGCACGGCGCTCGCGCTGTCCGCGTTCGGGCTGGTCCCGTACGCGATCACGCTGCTCCAGCTGCGCGTGTTCTACGCGTTGAAGGACGCCCGGACGCCGACGATCATCCAGGCGATCATCGTGGTGGTGCGGATCGCGCTGCTGTACGGGTTCCTGGCGATCTCGCCGCCGGACAAGCTGGCGGTCGGCGTGTCCATCGCGATGTCGCTGAGCTTCGTGGTCGGCGCCCTGGTGGGGCAGTTGTGGCTCCGGCTGCGGCTCGGCCGGCTGCGCACCGGTTACACAGCGTGGACGATCTGCCTCACGGTCGTGGCGTCCGCGATCGCGTTCGGAGCAGCGACCGGGCTCGCGTGGCTCGCCGTCCGGGTGCTGGGAATCGAGTCCCGCGTGGCGGTTGCCTGGGTCGAAGTGGTCGTCCAGACGATCGTCGGGCTGCCGTTGAGCTTCCTGCTGCTGGCCCTGTTCCGGGTACCCGAAGTGAAGCCCGCGGTCGCCAAGATCAGTCGTTTGGTGGGTCGCCGATGACACCTGTGACACGACGCGGTCACGTACCCTCGGCCCCGTGAGCAGCGGTCCGATCCAGAACACCTCGCTGGTGCCCGGCGGGGTGATCGGCGACGGCCGGTACCGGCTGCTGGCCCGGTCCGGTGTGGACCGGAGGTGCGACGCGCACCTCTGGCGGGCCAGGGACGGGCAGCTCAACCGGGACGTGGCGTTGACCGTCCTGGTGGGCAACCCGGCCGACCACCCCGCCGCGGCACGGGCGAAGCGGACCGCCGAACGCGCGATGCACGCCGCCAGCTTCACCCACCCGGGCGTCTCCCGGGTGATCGACGTGTTGACGCCCGGTGCCGGGATCAGGCTCGATGAGGGCATCCTCGGCGTGATCGTGGCCGAGTGGACCCAGGGCACCGACCTGCTCGACCTGATCGCCGAGGGCCCGCTGCCCGCCGGCGCCGCGACCCGGCTGCTGGAGCCGTTGGGCGCGGCGATCGAGGGCGCGCACCACGCCGGCCTCGTGCTCGGCGCGGACCACCCGCAGCGCATCCGGGTGACGGCGGACGGCAGGCTCCGGCTCGCGTTCCCCGGACCGCGGCCGGACGCGATCGCCCGTGACGACGTCAAGGGCCTGGGCGCGATCCTCTACCTGCTGCTCACGGGCAAGTGGGCGCTGCCGAACGGCCCGGACGGCGTGCCCGCCGCACCCACGGGTCCGGACGGCTCCGTGCTCGCGCCGAGCGCGCTGCACCCGTACGTGCCGCACGAGCTGTCGTCGGTCGCCGTGCGCAGCCTGGAGGACACCAGTGTCGGCGGCATCCGGACCAGCGCGGCGATCCTGCAGGTGCTCGACCAGATCGCCCAGTCCGAGGCCCAGACGGCGCTGATCCAGCCGGTCCAGGACGACGCGGCGGACGACGGCGCGGTGTGGACCACGCAGCGCCCGGTCCGCGACAAGGACCGCAAGCGGAAGCTGATGATCAGCGTGGCCGTGCTCGCGGTCGCGACGCTGGCCGTGATCGTCTGGCTGGGCGTGCAGATCGTCAGCTTCTTCAGCGACGAGCCGACCGGTGGCGGCGGGCCGACGGTGGTGATCGGCCAGTCGACCACGCCGGGGCAGAGCGGCCAGCCCGCGCCGCCCGCGCCCCAGCCCGCCGGTCCCGTGCAGCCCGCGTCCGTCGGCGTGTACGACGTGACCAACCAGCCCGACAACGCCACCCGGGCCAACCGCGCGGTCGACAACAACCCGACCACGGTGTGGCAGACGGAGAACTACTTCCAGCCGTTCCCCGCGCTGAAGCCGGGCATCGGGCTGATGGCGGGCTTCGCCGAGCCGGTGAAGCTGTCGTCGGTGACGATCACGTCGCCCAGCGAGGGCACGGTGGTGGAGATCCGGGTGGCGGGTGCGCCCGGCGCGCCGTTGCCGGAGACGAAGGTCATCGCGACCGCGACGCTGTCGGCCGGGCAGACCCAGATCCAGTTGACCGACCACGAGCCGACCCAGCACCTGCTGGTGTGGATCACGAAGCTCTCGGGCAGCGGCAAGAACAACCGCTCCGAGATCGCCGAGCTCGTCTACACCCGCGCGCAGTAGCCCTCAGGCACGGGTCGCGTAGCCGCCCAGCGCCGGTTCCAGCAGGTCGAAGACGCGGTGTGCGGACCGCGTGACGGTGGCCGCGATGTGGTCGTTGTCGTGCCCCTCGACGGTCAGCCGGAGCACTTCGCCGAACAGCAGCCGGTGCGCGCCGCCGAGTTGGGTGGCGGCGGCCCTCGGCGTGATGTCGTCGGGCTCGGCGCCGGTGTCCGCGGCGAGGGTGGCGGCCAGGGCCTCCTCGCGGGCCTCGTGCAGTTCGCGCAGGCGTGCGGTGAGGGTGGGGCTGTCGACGATCATCCGGGCGAACGGCTGACCGGAGAACCCGATCACCGGGTCGTGCCGGGCCGCGGCCTCCAGGAACGCGGTGCGCAGCACGGCCAGCGCCGACTCGCCCGCCGCGCGTGCGGCGACCGTGCGGGCGAGGCCGGCGGTGAACTCCTCGTGCTGGTCGAGGGCCAGGTCCTCCTTGCGCGCGAAGTAGTTGGTGACGGTCTTCTTGGCCACCCGCGCGGCGTCGGCGATGTCGGCGATCGTCGTCTCCTCGAACCCCCGCTCGATGAACAGCCGGGTGGCGTGGTCGGAGATCGCCTGCCGGGTCTCCTGCTTCTTCTGCTCGCGCAGGCCGGTGTTCGTGCTGGTCATGGACCTAGCCTGACAGATATTTACGTCGGGGGCAAACTTCCCCTTGACGTTTCGTAGTACGGGACTATAATTACACTCGTAGCAAGCACCACGGAGGAGACACCTTGCGACGAGAGCACCAGGGCCGCCGCCCCGTCCGGATCAACCACCAGCCGTTCGGCGGCAAGCAGCAGCAAGCCAGGCCGACGCGGGCACACGGCGTGCCGCGCCGCCGCTCGTACTGACCCGCACACCCCACACACCGAGGAGACCCGCTTGATCACCAAGTCCACCCTGTCGCTGACCGTCGACGACGTCGCCGCGTCCAGCGCCTTCTTCACCACCCACTTCGGCTACACCGAGCAGATGGCCGCGGACGGGTTCGCGTCGCTGGGCCACGAGGACGCGTTCGACCTCGTGCTGCTGCGCCGCGGCATCGAGGTGCTGCCCGAGGGCTTCCGCGACCAGCACGCCGCCGGGCTGATCGTCGCCTTCACGGTCACCGACCTGGCCGCGGAGCACGACCGGCTCCGCGCGGCGGGCGTCGAGATCACCATGCCGCTGCGCGAGGAACCGTGGGGTGAGCGCCTGTTCCAGGTGACCGACCCGAACGGCGTCATCGTCCAGCTCGTCGAATGGGTGAAGTTGTGACGCGCGGTCGCGGCGGGCGAGTGCCGGAGCCCACGGCACTCGCCCGTGCAGGTGAAAGGAGCGGGGTTGCCCGAGCCCGATAGGCTCCCGGCGTGACCGCCGCAGCCAGCTCGGACGCAGACCTCATCACTGCGCACGCCGCGGGTGACCCGCACGCCTTCTCCGAGCTCGTGCGCAGGCACCGAGATCGCATGTGGGCCGTCGCGCTGCGCACGCTGCGCGACCCCGAAGAGGCCGCGGACGCGTTGCAGGAGGCGTTCATCTCGGCCTTCCGCGCCGCCGCGAGCTTCCGGGCCGAGTCCCAGGTCACGACCTGGCTGCACCGAATAGTCGTCAACGCCTGCCTCGACCGGATGCGCAGGCGACAAACCAGGCCGACCGTCCCGCTCCCCGAAGCAGGCCCCGGCGAACCGGTGGCGCCCCGGGACGCGATGGCCGAGCGCGAGACCCGCCTGGTCGTCCAGGCCGCCCTCAACGAGCTGCCGGAAGAGCAGCGCGCCCCCATCGTGCTGGTCGACGTGGAGGGCTACTCGGTGGCCGAAACGGCCCAGCTCCTGGGCATCGCGGAGGGCACCGTGAAGTCGCGGTGCGCCCGCGGGAGGGCCAAGCTCGCCAAAGTTCTGGGACACCTCCGGAACCAGAGTGCAGATGCGAACGTCCCAATGAACGATGTGCAGGTGCAACAGGGACGTCAGTTGGAGGAACGATGACCGGCAATGCGCGGCGTTCAGGGCCGCCGTGGTCCGTCGACCTGCTGGCTGATCTGCACGCGGGGGCTCTGGACCCGCGGACCGAGGCCGAGTTGCGGCCGCTGGTCGAGAACGACCCCGAGGCCCGCGAGATCCTCGCCGCCCTCGACGCGACGCTCGACGACCTGCACAACCTGCCGCCGATCCCCATGCCGCGCCACGTGGCCGAGCGGATCGACGCGGCCCTCGCCGACGAGGCGCGCCCGGTCGCGCCGGTGGTCGACTTCGCGCAGGCCAAGGCCCGTCGCGCCAAGCGCCTCGGCTGGGGCGCGGGGCTGCTCGCGGCGGCCGCGGTCGCCGTCGGCGTCGCCGTGGTGGCGATCCCGCGGGACAACACCGCGGGCGACAGCGTGGCGCAGCAGGACAAGACCACGAACGCGCCGGTCACCGGCAGCCTCGTGCCCCCCGGCAGCGCCGACCGGATGCCCGCCGTGCGCGGCGAGAACTTCGGCCCGGTGTTCGGCGACGTGCTCAAGGCGCAGAACTACGGACCGCTGGAGAACCAGGAGCAGCTGGCCGACTGCCTGCGCGGGGCGAACATCACCGCGGGCAAGCCGCTCGGTGTCAGCCCCATCACGTTGGACGACAAGCCGGCCGTGATGGCGATCCTGCCCGGTGGCGCCCCCGGCGCGTACCGGATCGTGGTCGTCGACCCCGGGACCTGCGGTCCGGACAACCCCGAGGGCGTCCTGGCGAACAGCACGATCGAGCCGTAGCGGGCCGCGTAGCCCAACTCACCTCGAAGGGGTGGAATTACCGCACCCTACGATCCGTTGTGCGAAGTGCCGGGCCAGGGAGATCCAGGTCCCGGAAGCGACTAACGGAGGTCGAGGGTGTCGGACGTTCGGAACCTGATCGTCGTGGGATCGGGGCCCGCCGGGTACACCGCGGCGGTCTACGCGGCGCGTGCCCAGCTCGAACCGCTGGTGTTCGAGGGCTCGCAGTACGGCGGCGCGCTGATGACCACGACCGAAGTCGAGAACTACCCCGGTTTCCGCGACGGCATCATGGGCCCCGACCTCATGGAGCAGATGCGGGAGCAGGCCAAGCGCTTCGGCGCCGAGCTGCGCGCGGAGGACGTCGAGGGTCTGGAGCTCGACGGCCCGGTCAAGTACGTGACCGCGAACGGCACGCGGTACGCCGCCCGTTCGGTGGTCCTGGCCATGGGCGCCGCGGCGCGCTACCTGCACGTTCCCGGTGAGCAGGAGCTGCTCGGCCGCGGCGTGTCGGCCTGCGCCACGTGCGACGGCTTCTTCTTCCGCGACCAGGACATCGCCGTGATCGGCGGCGGCGACTCGGCGATGGAGGAGGCGACCTTCCTCACCAAGTTCGCCCGGACCGTCACGATCATCCACCGCCGCGAGGAGTTCCGCGCCTCCAAGATCATGCTGGAGCGCGCGCGGAGCAACGACAAGATCAAGTGGCTGCTGAACGCCGAGGTCGTCGAGGTGCTCGGCCAGGACGCCGGCACGGTGTCCGGCGTGAAGACCCGCGACACCCGCACCGGCGAGGTGACCGAGCACCCGTTCACGGGCTTCTTCGTCGCCATCGGCCACGACCCCCGCAGCGAGCTGGTCAAGGGCCAGGTCGAGCTGGACGGCGAGGGCTACGTCCAGGTCGTCGGCCGCACGACTCACACGAACGTGGACGGCGTGTTCGCCGCGGGCGACCTCGTCGACCACACGTACCGCCAGGCGATCACCGCCGCCGGGTCGGGCTGCGCCGCCGCGATCGACGCGGAGCGCTGGCTCGCCGAACACGGGACCACGGAGGCCGCCGTCACCGCCGAGCACGTGGGCGGTGGCTACAGCGAGCCCGTCTCCACCAGCTGAACCCACCTTTCCCGAGGGAGAAACACGACATGGCAGGCACCCCCGTGGTCACGTCCGCTAAGACGTTCGTCGATGACGTCCTGACCAGTGAGAAGCCGGTTCTGGTCGACTTCTGGGCCGCCTGGTGCGGCCCGTGCAAGATGGTCGCGCCGGTGCTCGATGAAATCGCCGCCGAGAACGCCGACAAGATCACCATCGCGAAGCTCGACATCGACGCCCACCCGTCGATCGCGAGGGACTACCAGGTCATGTCGATCCCGACCCTGATCCTGTTCCAGGGCGGCAAGCCGGTGAAGCAGATCGTCGGCGCCAAGCCGAAGGCCGCGCTGCTCAAGGACCTGTCCGACGTCCTCTGAGTGCAACCGAACCAGTGGCCCGTCCGTCTTCAGAGGAGACGGGCGGGTCACTCGTTTGTGGACGGGTGACCACTCGCAGTAGCCCCGTCCGTGGCATCCGCGCGAGCAAGGCACAATAGGTCGTCAAGTTCGCGTCGACGGATGTCGGCGCCTTAGTGAGCGAGGGGTGCATGCTGCTACTCCGCCGCGGGGATTTCGGTCCGGACGTCGCCGAGGTCAGGGCAACGCTGACGAAGCTCGGTCTGCTGTCCGACCCGCAGCCGTCCCAGGTGTTCGACCTGCCGGTCGAGCACGCGGTGCGCGCGTTCCAGCAGCAGCGGGGTCTCATCACCGACGGCCTCGTCGGCCCCGCCACCTACCGCGCCCTGCGCGACGCGACGTACCGGCTCGGCGACCGCCCGCTCGCGTTCCTCATGGCGCAGCCGGTGACCGGTGACGACGTGTTCGCGTTGCAGGAGCGCCTGCTGGAACTGGGTTACGACGCCGGTCGGGCCAACGGCGAGTTCGGTCAGCAGACCGAGCAGGCGCTGCGGAGCTTCCAGCGCGACTACGGCCTGATCGTCGACGGCATGTGCGGCCCCGACACGGTCCGCGCGCTGCGCCAGCTGCAGCCCAAGGTGCGCGGCGGCCGGCCGGTGTTCCTGCGCGAGCAGGAGCGGGTCCGCCGGGCCGGGCCGAGGCTGTCCGGCAAGCGGATCATCATCGACCCGGGTCACGGCGGCGAGGACCGCGGCGTCGTGGTCGACGGCGTGGCCGAGGCCGACGTCATGCTCGACCTGGCCAGGCTCCTCGAGGGCAAGATGGCCGCCACCGGCATGGAGGCCCTGCTCACGCGCGGGCCGAACCACAACCCGGACGAGGGTGAGCGGGCGCGGTTCGCGAACGAGGCGGGCGCCGACCTGATCCTGTCCCTGCACGCCGACCGCAACGCGTCGCCCTTGGCATCCGGTGTGGCGACGTTCCACTTCGGGACGGGCAACGGCACGTCGTCCACGGTCGGCGAGGCGCTGGCCGGGTTCATCCAGCGCGAGATCGTCGCGCGCACCGGCCTGCTTGACTGCCGCACGCACCCGAAGACCTGGGACATGCTCCGGATGACCCGCTGCACGGCGGTCCGCGTCGAGGTCGGCTACCTGACCAACGCGGGCGACCGGCAGCGGCTGGCGAACCCGTCGTTCCGCGACGTGGTCGCCGAGGGCATCCTGGTCGCGGTGAAGCGCCTGTACCTGCTGGGCAAGGACGACCAGCCGACCGGCACGTTCACCATGGACGACCTGCTGCGGCACGAGGTGGCCACCGGCAAGATCCGCTGACCGGCCTCGGCACGCGTGCAGCGACCTTGCACACTTGCCAGAACTTCTGAAAAAGTTCAGAATTGAGTCCATGACGACCGAGGTGCAGTGGAGCCAGCTCCAGCGCGACCCGAAGAGCGTCGCCGCCCTCGCCGACGAAGGTGACGTCAGAGTCCGCCGCCGTGACGGTGCGGACCTGCTGCTGACCAGGGAAGACCGTGTGCTGTCCGCGTCGGAGGGCTCCGTCGCGGCGGCACGGGCGCTGAGGAACGTGTTGGCGCACTTGCCACACGACGTCGCCGCTAACGCGTTGCTGGACGAGTTCCCGTGGGTGGACGTCCTGCCGGACGACGAGAAGGCCGAGTTCGTGGCGGATTTCGCACGTGCGTTCCAGGCATCCGCCGAGTTGGGCGAGTGGTCGGTGTTGGCCCAGACGGTGCGCGAGTGGCGGAGCACTGCGGCCATCCACGCGGATCCCGTCCTGGCCGCTCAACTCACCGGCCCGGTGGACGGTGACTTCGGGCCCGTTCCGGCCCCGACCGAAAGCTGAGGCATACCCGCGAAACGCGGTGATCGAGTGGCCCCTCCTGGCCGGCCCGGACACTGGGAAGCACGGTTCGCCACCTCCGAGGCGGCCAAAGGTTGGGAAGAGCTCTGCCAGTCCGCTCGGTCGAACACCTGGGATGCCTGGGTCGTGCTCACCGAGCGTCCCACCGCACCGGAGAACCCAGCACGACAGCACAGGCTCAAAGGCAGGTACGGCAGCCGGGAGATCGCTGGACGAACGCTCGTCCAGTGGCAGTACGAGGTCACGGCCGGGGGTCGAATCTGGTACTGCCCGGACGTGGACAAGCGCATCGTCTGGATCATGTCAGCGGGTACCGGCCACCCCAAGGGCACCGAGTAGGGGCCTACCAGTCCGTCAGCACGTCCAGCACCTCGGCCACGGCGTCCTCGTCGTCCGCCCGGTTCTGGGCGCGGAGGTCGAGCATCAGGTCGGTCAGCTCGTCGACCAGGTGCTCGGCCGTGATGCCCTCGGCCTGCCACCCGTCGAGCAGTGTGCGAATCTTCACGAAGTCCCGCGAGCCTTCGATGATCGCGAGTACTTTGCCCTGGATCTCGACACCCACGTCCACGAGTCGATCTTATTGGTCGGCGCCGCCGGTGAGGAGCACGATGGAGTTCTACCGCCTCGAACCCGAGGTCGCCGGCGTGTTGGGCGAGGGGACCGTGATCGACGCCGCCGCCCACCCGCCGCGCATCGAAGCGGTGCACTACGAGATCAGCGACTGGGCGGGCGACGACCTGATCGAGGCGTTCCCCGTCTACCTCGTCACCGACGACCTGGCCGACACGCTGGTCGACAGCGGCCTGGACGCGTTCCGCATCCGCCGCGCCACCGTGACCCTCTCGGACGAGGCGCAGGAGCTGCTGGAGGGCAAGGAGCTGCCCACGTTCCACTGGCTCGAGGTGACCGGGCAGGCGGGCGTGGACGACCTCGGCGTCACCGACCAGGGCCAGCTCGTCGTCAGCGAGCAGGCGCTCGACCTCATCCAGGGCGGCACGCTGGAGAACTGCGAGATCGACCGCTTCTAACCGGAGTGCGCGGGCATCTCCCACGGGAGGCCCGGCAGCACGTGCCCGGTCTCCAGCAGCGACTTCAGGTTCGACAGCACGGCCGCCCAGCCGGACGCCGCCTGCGCGCGTTCCGCGTCGTCGGCCAGACCGGTGTGCGTCACGGTCAGCCGCACGATCTCGCCGTACGGGTCGATGCGGAACGTCACCGTGGACGTCACGGCCGGCTCCGCCGGGTCGGCCCACGTGGTCACCAGGCGGCGCGGCGGGTCGGCCTCGACGACCTGGCCCACCACGTCGTCCACGTCCGTGCCGTCCACGCGCCGGTGCGCCCACGGTGAGCCCACCTGCCAGTCCGAGACGTTGCGGTGGCCCCAGTACTGCGCCGTCACGTCCGCGTCCGTCAGGGCCTGCCACACCCGTTCGGGCGTGCTCTCGATGTAGGTCACGTACACGAATTCCGGCTTCACCGGTTCCTCCGCTCGTCGTTTCACGTCGCTGAGCAGCCGCAACCGCGGCCGTTCGAACTTGTCGATCCACCGCTCCTGCACCTCGTGCAGCGGCACCGGGTTGAGGTAGTGCAACTTCTCCCGGCCGCGGCGCGTGGTGGTGACCAGGTTCGCCGCCTCCAGCACGGCCAGGTGCTGGGTGACGGACTGCCTGGTCATGCCCAACCGGGCGCACAGCTCGCCGAGGGTCTGGCCGTTCTCCTCGTGCAGGCGGTCCAGCAGGTAGCGGCGGGTCTCGTCGGCCAGGGCTTTGAACACCTTGTCCACACCGCACGTTATGCAGGCAATTACCTGCATGTCAACCCGCGCGAAAGAACCCGCAGGTCACAGGGGGTTTCACACAGGCTTGAAACTGGGCTCCGCCGCGGTCGACACCGACACCGAGCTGAGCAGGCGCTCCAACGCCGCCTCCACGTCTTCCTTCCACGAAGACGCGCTGCGCAGCTCCAGCCGCAACCGCGGCCAGCGGGGGTGGGGGCGCACCGTCTTGAAGCCGACCTGCAGCAGGAAGTCGGCCGGCGTGACGCAACCCGGCCCGTCGACCTCCGGCCGGTTGTCGCCGAACGCCTCGATCGCCTTCACGCCACGACGCGTGAGGTCCTTGGCCACCGACTGCACCAGCACCCGCCCGAGACCGCCACCGCGGAACTCCGGCAACACCTCGAGCCCGGTCATCAGCACGGCGTCAGGGCTGGCGGGGGAGGTGGGGAACGCCAACGACCTCGGCACGGCCGCGGGAGGCGCGTAGAACACGGAGCCGGCGGGAATCCCGTCCAGGTAGATGATCCGACCGCAGGAACCCCACTCCAACAGCACGCTGGAGACCCAGGCCTCCTTCTCGAACTCGGTGTCCCCGAATTCCTCGGCCTGCTCCTTCAGGTGGGGCGCGAGCTCCCAGAACACGCAGGTCCGACTGTGCTTGGAGAGGTGCTCCAGGTTGTCCAAGGTGACGCCCACGACACGACGCGACACCCGGACCTCCAAGCCCCCGAACACATCCCCTCACGAGGATAGGCGGATGTGACCCCCGCCCGGAAGGCAGATGCCCCGAACGGGACGGCCGTTACACTCGGGCGGGAACAAACCCGCCGGTAACAGCCACCTACGGAGTTTCCCGTGAACCTACCCGGACAGCCTCCCAAGCAGGGAGCCAGAAGCCTCGATCCCCACCTGCGCCGGTACGCGGCGCGGACGGCGGGCATGACGGCATCGGAGATCCGGGCGCTCTTCGCGGTGGCGAGCAGGCCTGAGGTGGTGTCCCTGGCGGGAGGGATGCCGCACCTGGCAGCACTGCCGCTGGAGTCCCTCAGCGCGGAAGTGGCCGACGTGGTCGCCACGGAAGGGCTCGTCGCGCTCCAGTACGGCAGCGCGCACGGCGTGCCCGAGCTGCGTGAGCAGATCTGCGACGTGATGGCGCTGGAGGGCATCAAGGCCCACCCGGACGACGTCGTGGTGACCGTCGGCTCCCAGATGGGCCTCGACATGGTCACCCGCATCTTCTGCGACCCCGGTGACGTCGTGCTCGCCGAGGGCCCGTCGTACGTGGGTGCCCTGGGCTCCTTCGCCGCCTACCAGGCCCAGGTCGTCCACGTGGGCATGGACGCCGACGGCCTGATGCCGGACGCCCTGCGCGAGGCCGTCGCCTCGGTGGAGCGCTCCGGCCGCCGGATCAAGTTCCTCTACACGATCCCCAACTTCCACAACCCGGCCGGCGTCACCCTCGCCGTCCAGCGCCGCGCTGAAGTCCTGGAGATCTGCCGCACGCACGGCATCCTCGTCGTCGAGGACAACCCGTACGGCCTCCTGGGCTTCGACGGCGTCACCTACCCGGCGCTGCGCGCGACCGACCCGGACAACGTGGTCTACCTGGGCTCGTTCTCCAAGACGTTCGCCGCCGGCCTCCGGGTCGGCTGGGTCCTGGCCCCGCACGCCGTCCGCGAGAAGCTGGTGCTTGCCGCGGAATCCGCGACCCTCTGCCCCCCGACCCTCAACCAGCTGATCGTGTCGCGCTACCTGACGACGCACGACTGGAAGGGCCAGATCAAGACCTACCGCGAGGCCTACCGGGAACGCCGTGACGCGGCGATCTCCGCCCTCGAACAGCACATGCCGCTTGGTTCCACGTGGAACAAGCCGAACGGCGGCTTCTACGTCTGGGTGACCGTCCCCGAAGGCATCGACACCAAGGCCATGCTGCCCCGGGCCATCACCCAGCGCGTGGCGTACGCGTCGGGCACCGGCTTCTACGCCGACGGCCTCGGCAGCCGCCAGCTGCGCATCTCGTACTGCTACCCGACGCCAGAACGCATCCGCGAGGGCGTGCGACGGCTCGCGAACGTCATCAAGGACGAGATCGAGCTGCACGAGACGTTCGGCCCCACCGTGGGCCGCGCCGTCTCGGGCCCGCACAGCCCCTCGCCCGACACCGCTTGATCAGGAGCACACGTTGTCCAACCGCTGGGTCGCAGTCCTGTCCGGAGGCCTTTCGCACGAGCGGGAGGTGTCCTTGCGATCCGGTCGCAGGCTGTCCGCCGCGCTGCGCTCGGTCGGCCTGGTCGTGGAGGAGTGGGACGCCGACGGCAACCTGCTCACCCGCCTGAAGGAACATCGTCCCGACGCCGTCGTGGTGGCCCTCCACGGCGGCGAGGGCGAGAACGGCTCCGTGCAGACCATCCTGGAGCTGATGAACGTCCCGTTCGTCGGCACGGACTCCCGCGCCTGCCGCCGCGCCTGGGACAAGCCGACCGCGAAGGGCGAACTGGCCCGCGCCGGCCTGGTCACTCCCGACTGGGCCGTACTGCCTCATGCCACGTTCCGCGAACTGGGCGCCCAACCCGTCCTGGACGCCATGGTCGAGAAGCTCGGCCTGCCACTGATGCTCAAGCCGGACCAAGGCGGCTCCGCCCTCGGCGCGCAAGTAGTGCGGGACGCCGCCGACCTCCCCACCGCGATGGTCGGCTGCCTGGCCTACGGCAACACCGTCCTGGCCGAACGCTTCGTGGAAGGCGTCGAAGTCGCCGTCGCAGTCGTCGACGGCCCCAACGGCCCCTACGCCCTCCCGCCGGTGGAGATCGTCCCGGAAAACGGCGTCTACGACTACACCGCCCGCTACACCGCCGGCCTCACCGACTTCCACGCCCCAGCCCGCCTC
Source organism: Saccharothrix sp. NRRL B-16348 (assembly GCF_001280085.1). Taxonomy (GTDB): domain Bacteria; phylum Actinomycetota; class Actinomycetes; order Mycobacteriales; family Pseudonocardiaceae; genus Actinosynnema. The sequence continues at coordinate 359,691 of NZ_LGED01000001.1, forward strand.
GACGAGAAGGCCGCCCAAGCCGTCGGCGAACTGGCCGTCTCCGCCCACCGCCTCCTGGGCCTCCGCGACGTCTCCCGCACCGACGCCATCGTCGCCCCGGACGGCACGGTCAACTTCCTCGAAGTCAACGTCTCACCCGGCCTGACCGAAACCTCGCTCCTCCCGATGGCGGTTGAAGCAGCCGGCCAATCGCTCGGCGACATCTACGCCGACCTCATCGAGCGCGCCGTAACCCGTTAGACCCTCTCACCAAACCCTGACGGCCCGTGTCCAATCGGACACGGGCCGTCATCGTCACCGTGACAAAAGCCCCGTGGGTGATCCCTTGCACCCAAAACGAATCCCATTTGTCCGTTTCCAACCAAGATCCAACTCCAACCCAAACAACCCCGCAACCGCCCGTGGTCACCGCCCCAATCGCCCACATCGGACCCGCCGCGCCCCCGCAGAGGCCCGATTTGACATGGGTTCGGGTGCCTTAGGCTGGTCGAAGCCGGGCAGGCTTGGCGGACGCTCTTCCCGCCAGGCCTGCCCGGCTTNNNGAAGCCGGGCAGGCTTGGCGGACGCTCTTCCCGCCAGGCCTGCCCGGCTTTGGCCTGCCTGGGGTGCCCGTAAGGGCCCCATGTCAAATCGAGCCGAACAGCACCACCGCACCTAACCCAACCAACCCACACTCAAACCGAGCCCGAGCCCGACCCCGACCGCTGCCCCTGCCCAGCCTCGGGCGACATGAGCTGAATGATCCGCTCCAGATCGTCGACGGACCCGAACTCCACCACGATCCGCCCCTTCCGCTGCCCCAACTCCACCTTCACCCGAGTGTCGAAGTTGTCCGACAACCGCTCCGCCAACTCCTGCAACCCCGGCGCCTGCATCGGCTTCCGCCGAACCGCCTTCGCCTTGGCCGGCTCCGCCCCCTTGGCGAGCGTCACCGCTTCCTCGGTCGCCCGAACCGACATCCCCTCGGCCACGATCCGAGCCGCCAGCTCCTCCTGCACCCCGGGGTCCTCGACCCCGAGCAACGCCCGAGCGTGCCCCGCCGACAGCACCCCGGCCGCCACCCGCCGCTGCACGGGCAGCGGCAGCTTCAGCAGCCGGATCGTGTTGGTCACCACCGGCCGGCTCCGGCCGATCCGGTCGGCCAGCTCCTCGTGCGTCACGCCGAACTCCTCCAGCAGCTGCTGGTAGGCCGACGCCTCTTCCAACGGGTTCAGCTGCACGCGGTGGATGTTCTCCAGCAGCGCGTCACGCAGCATCACGTCGTCGGCCGTGTGCCGGACGATCGCCGGGATCGTCTTCAACCCCGCCAGCTGGGTCGCCCGCCACCGCCGCTCGCCCATGACGAGCTCGTAGTGGTCCGGCCCGATCGCCCGCACCACGATCGGCTGCATCAGCCCGAACTCGCGGATCGAGTGCTCCAGCTCCCGCAGCGCCTCTTCGTCGAACACCTGCCGCGGCTGCTTCGGGTTCGTTCGAATCGCCGTGACCGGCAGCTCCTGGTACACCGCGCCGGCCACCTCCCCCGTGGGGCCGGGGGAGGGCGCAGGGGTGGACGCCCCGTTCGACGACCCGTTGGAGCCCGCCCGAGCCGACGACGGCGCCGACGGTGTGCCGGGCGGTGGGCCGCTCGGGATCAGGGCCGCGAGCCCGCGACCGAGGCCACCCTTGCGCTGTTCCGTCATGCCGACCCCATCTCCGCGCCGAACTCGGCGATCTCCCGTGCCGCGTCGAGGTAGCTCATCGCGCCCCGTGAGCCGGGATCGTAGGTGAGCACCGTCTGACCGAATCCTGGTGCCTCGGAGACCTTCACGCTGCGCGGGATCACCGTTTTGAGGACCGTGTCGCCGAAGTGGCCGCGCACCTCGCTGGTCACCTGGTCGGCCAGCTTCGTGCGGCCGTCGTACATCGTCAGCAGGATCGTGGACACGTTCAGCGTCGGGTTCAGGTGCGCCTGCACCAGCTCGATGTTGCGCAGCAGCTGTCCCAACCCCTCCAACGCGTAGTACTCGCACTGGATCGGGATCAGCACCTCCTGCGCGGCGACCATCGCGTTGACGGTCAGCAGGCCGAGCGACGGCGGGCAGTCGATGAACACGTAGTCCGGCTTGATCGAGTCCAGCGCCTCGGGGCTCAGCGCCTCCTTCAGCCGCGACTCGCGGGCGACCATCGAGACCAGCTCGATCTCCGCGCCCGCCAGGTCGATGGTGGCCGGCACGCAGTACAGGTTGGGGGACTGGTTGCTGACCTGAGCCGCCTCGGCCACGGACAGCTCACCGATCAGCACCTCGTACACCGACGGCGTGCCGGAGCGGTGCTCGACGGCCAGCGCCGTGCTCGCGTTGCCCTGCGGGTCGAGGTCGATGACGAGCACCTTGAGCCCGTGGATGGCGAGTGCGGCGGCCAGGTTCACCGTGCTCGTGGTCTTGCCGACGCCACCCTTCTGGTTGGCGACCACCATGACCCGGCGACGGTCCGGACGGGGGAGTTGGAGGGAGTCGGGGTGCAGGACGCGGGTGGCGCGTGCCGCTTCTTCCGCGATGGGGGTCCACACGGTGCTGTCTCCTGCCGGTTCCACGTTGTTGGCCAAGTTCGACTCGGATGCGGGACGGAGCACTTCACCCGCGCCCACCACACCTTCGGGTTCGGTTTCACGTGAAACACCGGCCGCTTGGAACACCGGTTGCAGGGGGTCGGGGTACACGTTCACCGATCCTTCCTTCTGCGACGCGCGCCTTCACGGCGGCTCGCCTGCTCATCGCGCTCCACGAGCACGACCGTCGTCGGCAGTTCGAGTACTTCGCCACCGCAGGTGATGACGCGCGGCCGGATCCCTCCGGCCCGGCGCACCGCCTCGGCGTCGCGTTCCAGTTCTTCCGCGGCGCTCTCACCCTTGAGAGCCACCAGACGTCCACCCGGCCGGAGCAGCGGCAGGCACCACCGCGTCAGCCGTTCCAACGGAGCCACGGCACGAGCCGTCACGACGTCGCTGTCGGACAACTGCTCGCGCACCGGTCCTTCCTCGGCCCGCCCTCGGACCACGGTGACCTTCAACCCGAGCGCCTCGACGCACTCGGTCAGCCACGCCACCCGCCGTGCCATCGGCTCCAGGAGCGTGAGGTCGAGATCCGGCCGCGCGATCGCCAGGGGGATGCCCGGCAGGCCCGCGCCCGAGCCTACGTCCACGACCCGTGAACCTTGGGGAAGCAGCTCCGCCACGACGGCCGAGTTGAGGATGTGGCGCTCCCAGAGCCGGTCGGCCTCCCGCGGGCCGATGAGCCCGCGTTCGACGCCGTGCTCGGTGAGCAGTGCCGTGAAGGCGACCGCCTTGTCGTAGTGGTCACCGAAGACCTTCTTCGCGCGGTCTTCCACCTCTGCGGCCATGTCTCCGTCCGGGACGTTTCACGTGAAACCACACCAGACGCCGGCGGCGGCCGGGTGTGGGCGATGGGGTTGGGCGTCTCGCCAAGGAGGCGATGAGCCCCACGAGATGTGCCGGTCCCCACTATGACGGATCACCCCGGCGACACGCCAAATCGGAGTCGCGTTTCACGTGAAACTTTCAATCCGACCGTCCTTCGGCAGCACCCGGAGGAGTTCCAACGCGTAGTCGACCGACTCGACGTGATCCAGCGCCGGCACGTCCTCCAGCGGGAACCACGCCGCCTGGTCCGTGCTCCCGCCGATCTCGAACGTCAACTCGCCGCCGACGACGTGCGCCTCGTACATGATCCGGATGCGGTGGTAGTCGACCTCGACCCCGTTCCGCACCATCGGGCCGTAGACGTTCTGGATGCCGAGCAGCCGGTCCACCTCCGCCCGGTAGCCGGTCTCCTCGAACACCTCCCGCACCACCGCGTCGTACGGGTCCTCACCGTGGTCGAGCCCGCCGCCGGGCAGGATCCACCTCGGCCGGTCCGGCCCGAGCCAACGTGAGAGCAGCATCCGGCCGTCTTCGATGATCACGGCGTAGGCGGCGACGCGGAGGTTCCGGATGATCTCAGTCATCCCGCGACCGTTTCACGTGAAACACGACGAGGGGAAGGGGATTGGGATGTACACGATCAGACCGGGCGTGCTGAGCACGATGGGGCACCCCCACAGCCTGGAGCACATCGTCGACCTGGCGGCGGCCGGCGTGGAGGTGATCGTGTGCGCCCTCACCGAGACGGAACTGGCCGAGCTCGACCTCACCGACGAGCCCGACGCCGCGAGCGACGCCGGCATCGCCTTCCACTGGCTGCCGATCCCGGACTTCGGCGTCCCGGCCGCCGCCCCGGACCTCGACCCGGTGCTCGGCCACATGCGCGCGGGCCGGCACGTGGTGGTCCACTGCTGGGGCGGCATCGGCCGCTCGTCCCTGCTCGCCGGCGCGCTCCTCGTCCTGGACGGCGCGTCACCCGAAGCGGCGTGGCAGGCGATCTCCGAGGCACGTGAGCGGAACGTCCCCGAGACCGACGAGCAGCGCGCGTGGCTGACCACGTTCGCCCAAGCCCGGTTCTGGGACGCCCGAGCCGCGACGTTCGACGAGGACGCCGACCACGGGCTGCACGACCCGGCCGTCCGCCGGGCGTGGGCCGACGTGCTCCTCCCGCGACTCCCGCCCGCCCCCGCCGCGGTGGTCGACCTCGGCTGCGGCACGGGCAGCCTCACCGCGCTGCTCGCCGAAGCCGGCTACCACGCAAGCGGGCTCGACCTCTCCGAGCGGATGCTCGCGGTGGCCCGCACCAAGGCGCCCGGCATCGACTTCCGCCAAGGCGACGCGTCGAACCCGCCGTACCCACCCGGCAGCTTCGACGTGGTCCTCGCCCGGCACGTCCTCTGGGCGCTGCCCGACCCGGCCGCCGCGCTCGACCGGTGGCGCGCGCTCCTCAAGCCGAACGGCCGCCTGATCCTGATCGAGGGCCGCTGGTCCACCGGCGCCGGCCTCACCGCGGCCGAGTGCGTGGCGCTGCTGGGGGAGGGCGACGTCCACCCGCTCACCGACCCGACCCTCTGGGGCCGCGAGATCACCGACGAGCGCTACCTGGTCCAGTCGTAGCCGCCCAACCCCACCCGCACCCGCCGACCCGCACCCGCCACCCACAGCCCCGACCGACCGCACCCACCACCCGACCCCACCGACCACAACGGCCCCGATCCCACCAGGGGACCGGGGCCGTTGTGGCACTTCGCTCAAGCCCGGCTCAGGGCTTCGGCAGCACCACCACGCGGCGCTGCGGCTCCTCGCCCTCGCTCTCGCTGTGCACGCCCGCCACGGCGGCGACGGCGTCGTGCACGACCTTCCGCTCGAACGGGGTCATCGGGTGCAGCCGCACCTTCTCACCCGTCGCCACCACCTTCTCGGCCGTCGTCCGCCCGAGGTCGGCGAGTTCGGCACGCCGTCCGGCGCGCCACCCGGCGATGTCCAGCATGAGGCGGCTCCGCACGCCCGTCTCCTGCTGCACGGCGAGCCGGGTCAGCTCCTGCAACGACTCCAGGACCGTGCCGCGGGGACCGACCAGCTTCTCCAGGTCGTCACCGCCGTCGATGCTCACGATCGCCCGACCCGCCTCGACGTCGAGGTCGATGTCGCCGTCGTAGTCGAGCAGGTCCAACAACCGCTCGAGGTAGTCCCCGGCGATGTCGCCCTCCTGGACGAGCAGGTCCTCCGAACTCCCCGAGCGCGCCGGCGGAACCTTGTCGGCCTCCGGTGCGTCCACGTCGGCCGCCTGCAACGTCTCCGACACGATGTCTCCTCTCCAGGGTCAACGACGCTTCTTGTTGCCCTGCTTCTTGCTTGGGGATCGGTCTGGGCTCAGACCGGGAATCTCGGTGGACGGCTTCGCGGTCGGCGTGGACCCGCTGGCGTCCGGTGTGGTCTTGCCGTCGTCGGCGGCGTCGGCAGGCTGGTCGCCCGCGGACTGGGCGCCTGCGGACTGGGTGCCCGCCGGCTTGCGCTGCGGCTGCGGCTTCTGACCGGGCTTCGGCTTGGTCGCGGGCTTCACGCCCGGCTTCGGCGCGAGCGCCGACCGCTGCGCGGTGGCCTCGACCTTCTTCGCCTCTTCCTCGCGGTCGATGCGGTGGTACACGATGTACTGCTGGCCCAGCGTCCAGGCGTTGTTGCTCAGCCAGTAGAGCAGGATCGCGATGGGGAAGAACAGGCCACCGACGAGCACGCCCAGCGGGAAGATGTAGAGCGTCAGCTTGTTCATGATCGCGGTCTGCGGGTTGTCCGCCGCGGCCTGCGTCTGCCGGGCCACCGAGTGGCGCGCGGTGAAGTGCGTCGCGATCGAGGCGATGATCATCAACGGGATGGCGACGTACAGCACCGCGTTGCGGCTGGTGCCGAAGTCCGTCAACGACGGCTGGCTCGGGTCGTCCCACGGCATCGTGATGAACGTCGACAGGTTCGCGCCGAACAGCTTCGCGTTGACGAACGACTCCACGCCCTGGGCGTCGAAGAAGTAGACCTCGCCCCAGCCGGGCTTGAACGAGCGCAGCACGTGGAACAGGCCGATGAACACCGGGATCTGCACCAGCATCGGCAGGCAGCCGCCCAGCGGGTTGACGCCGTGCTCCGACTGGAGCTTCTGCATCTCCTGCGCCTGGCGCTGCTTGTCGTTCGCGTACTTCTTCTTGATCTTCTGCAGCTCCGGGGCGAACTCCTGCATCTTGCGCATGGAGCGGACCTGGCCGACGAACGGCTTGAACAGGATCGCGCGCAGCGTGAAGACGAGGAACACCACGGCCAGGGCCCACGCGAACCCGCTCGACTCGCCGAAGACGTGGCCGAACACCCAGTGCCAACACCACAGGATGAAGGACACCGGGTAGTAGATGAAGTTGAGCACTAGCTACTCCTCGGCAGGAAGGTCGGGGACCGCGTTTCGCCTCGGCGGAACCGGGTCCAGGCCACCAGGGTGCCAGGGTCCGCAGCGACCCAGCCGGCGCAGGGTCAGCCAGGAACCGCGCAGCGCACCGTGGACGGTCAACGCCTCCACCGCGTACGCACTGCAACTCGGGTGGAAACGGCAGGTCGGGGGCAGCGCCGGTGAGATGAACTTCCGGTAGAAGCGCACCGGTAGCAGCAGCGCCCGAACGACGGGGCTCACCTGGACGGTCGTCATCGCAGCACCTTGTGCAGCGCCGCGTCGAGGTCACGGCCGAGCTCGGCGCTGTCCGCATCGGCTGACGGTGCCAACGCGCGCACGACCAGCGAAGTTCCGGGCGGCAGCACGTCGAGCCGCTCCCGCACCACGTGGCGGAGCCTGCGGCTCACCCGGTGCCTGACCACGGAGTTGCCCACGGCCTTGCTCACGACGAAGCCCACCTTGGACGGGTCCAAGGTGGGCTGCGCCGACTTCAGGACGTGCACCACCAGCCGGGACCGGCCGGCCCGGCGGCCTCGGCGGACCACCAGGCCGAAGTCCTGGCTGCGGGTCAGCCGGTTGGCCGCGGGTAGCACGGCGCTGCGGCGATCAGGCGGACAGCTGCGTGCGGCCCTTGCCCCGGCGCGCGGCCAGGATGGCGCGACCGGCGCGGGTGCGCATGCGCAGCCGGAACCCGTGCGTCTTCGCACGGCGACGGTTGTTGGGCTGGAAGGTGCGCTTACCCTTGCTCACGGTCGGACTCCCGGTGCTTAACTGCCAAGCAGGTCTGTGGTTGTCCCCAGCGATCAAGCCTTAGGCGCGCGAAAAGCACCCCACGCAAGCGGGAGACGCTTACGAGGGTACGCAGCCCCGGGGGCGCGGTTCAAATCGGGGTCGCACCCGGGGCGCGGGCGGCGGCGTTCCAGGCCCGGAAAAGGGTTGCGCGGCCGTACGCCTTGTGGCAGGGCCCGCACCTTGTTAGCGTGCTGCCTTCGCGGGTGATGCGGGTTGACGCGGGCCGGGCTGCACGAGGGACGACAAGCCCCCGCCACGCCGGCCGCAGGTGCTCGGGAGCAACGGGGGGATCCGCTGCGTTCCGAGCCGCGTTCGTGCACAGTTGTGGATAACTCTGTGGATGCCTCTATTCTCCGTGTCCACGTCGTGGAAGTTCCCCGGGGACTGACCGCGGAGCCGTCACCGAGGGGAGGGGAGCGCGGAGGTGTCCGACCACCAGGCCGATCTGGGTCTCGTGTGGGAGCAGGTCGTGCAGGAGCTCGCAGCCAGCACGTTGTCTCCCCAACAGCGCGCCTGGATGCGCGTGACCCGACCCATCGGGCTGCTCGACGGGACCGCGCTGCTCGCCGCGCCGAGTGACTTCGCCAAGGAAGCCATCGAGCGCGCGCTGCGCGAGCCCATCACCGCCGCCCTGTCCCGCCGTCTCGGCCGGGCCGTCTCGCTGGCGGTGAAGGTCGACTCGCCCGATCCGCCGACGGCGCAGATCCCGGTGCCCGTCCCCGTGCCCGGACCGGTCCCCGGACCGCCGCCCGGCGCCGTGCCCATCAACGGCGTGCCCGCCTTCGAGGCGGAGACCGAGGGCGACACCGAGGGCGAAGGCGAAGAGGTCGACGAGGAGGGCGAGGCGCTCGCCGCCGTCACCGAGATCTGGCCCACGTTCAGCGGTGGTCACGCCGCGCCGAGCGGCACGCCGTACACCCGGCCGGCCAATCCCGCGTCCTCGCAGACGAGGCTGAACGAGAAGTACAACTTCGACACGTTCGTCATCGGCGCGTCCAACCGCTTCGCGCACGCCGCCGCGGTGGCCGTCGCCGAGGCGCCCGCCCGCGCGTACAACCCCCTGTTCATCTGGGGCGAGTCCGGGCTGGGCAAGACGCACCTGCTGCACGCGGTCGGGCACTACGCGCAGCGGCTGTTCCCCGGCATGCGCGTGCGGTACGTGTCGACCGAGGAGTTCACCAACGACTTCATCAACTCCCTGCGCGACGACCGGAAGGTCGCCTTCCAACGCCGGTACCGGGACATCGACGTGCTGCTGGTCGACGACATCCAGTTCCTGGAGGGCAAGGAAGGCACGCAGGAGGAGTTCTTCCACACCTTCAACACCCTGCACAACGCGAACAAGCAGATCGTGGTGTCCTCCGACCGGCCGCCCAAGCGGCTGGAGACGTTGGAGGACCGGCTGCGGACGCGGTTCGAGTGGGGCCTGATCACCGACATCCAGCCGCCCGAGCTGGAGACGCGCATCGCCATCCTGCGGAAGAAGGCCGCGCAGGACCGCCTGGCCGCGCCCGCCGAGGTGCTGGAGTTCATCGCGGCCCGGATCGAGCGGAACATCCGCGAGCTGGAAGGCGCCCTGATCCGGGTGACGGCGTTCGCGTCGCTGAACCGGCAGCCGGTCGACGTCCAGCTGGCCGAGATCGTGCTGCGCGACCTCATCCCCGACTCCCACGCGCCGGAGATCACCGCGCCGACGATCATGGCGGTGACGGCGGAGTTCTTCTCCGTGTCGATCGACGACCTGTGCGGTCCGGGCAAGACCAAGGTGCTGGCGCAGGCGAGGCAGATCTCCATGTACCTGTGCCGCGAGCTGACGGACCTGTCGCTGCCGAAGATCGGCCAGACGTTCGGCGGCCGTGACCACACGACGGTCATGCACGCGGACAAGAAGATCCGCAAGGAGATGGCCGAGCGCCGCCGGGTGTACGAGCAAGTGCAGGAGCTGACCTCGCGCATCAAGCAGCGCGCCCGCCACACCCCCTGAGTGCGCAAACGCTTGCGCCTTCCAGTCCGCCACCGCGCTTGGACACGTTCGGGTTGACCCCGTCCGTCCAGGCGCGGTGTCGCGTTTGAGCCGAACCGAGTGGCGCCTCTCCGCTGACCGCTCTCCAGTTCCCATGACCCGACCCGGCACGGCGGGCATCCCCACGGCACCCCCAGCGCGCCACCACGGGCATCCCCAACGGCACCCCTCCCGGCATCCCTGGCACGCCCCACGGCTCCGCCCGACGGACCGGCCGACGGCATCGGGCCGTCCTCGAAGCGCGCGCCCGGCCGGGTCGCGTTCCGCTCCTCCTCGCACCCGGGTGCCGCCGTCGCACCCGGGTGCGGCCCGCTCCGCACCTGGGTGCGATCCGGATCCGCCGCCGCACCCGGGTGCCGTGCCCGCGGCAGCCCGCCCCGACCCGCTCACGAAGCCGGAAACCCCGGGCGTGGAGGCCGGGACCAACGGGGGTCGTTTCGTGTCACCCGTGTGAGGTACCCCCGCCCCACCGGCACCGGGTCGAGGGCGTTTCCGGTGCGGCCCAACGGCCCCGTCGCACGTGCCGGCGCTGGTGAACGGCGGGCCACGAGTTGTCCACAGCCTCAGAAAAGTGCCCCGTCGGGGGAGATTCGGCCCACCATCACCCTGTGCAGCACCCGGGTACAACTCGGCCCACACCCGGGGATTAACCCGGGGACAACTCGGCCTTCCTGTGGACCGAACGGACGAGCCCGGTAGTTCTCCCCGGGTGCGCCGACTTGTCCCCGGGTGACACCCCGTGTTCATCCACACCTCCAAGCGGGCGACACGCTGCGGAAACCGGGGTTGTCCACACAATCCACAGCCCCTACTGCTGTTGCTGTTGTCTTCCCTTGAAGATGAAGAACAAAGAAAAAACAGGTGGCGGCCGGGCCCGGGGACGAGCGCTCGGCAGCGCCTCGCCCCGGGGCAGCCCCGAGGTGACGAAGTCGACCCCGACGCTCTACGGTGGGGATCCTCCGCGCCGAGGGTCGGAAGATCCGGCGAGGGCCGCGGCTCCCCAACCCCCACCGCAACGCATGCTGTTGTTGGTCATGCCGACTTGAGGAAGGACGCCTCATGAAGATCCGCGTCGAGCGCGACGGCCTGGCCGACGCCGTCGCCTGGGTCGCCCGCAGCCTGCCGTCAAGGCCGCCTGTCGCGGTGCTCGGCGGAATCCTGCTCGACGCCGGGGCGGAGGACGGCTCCGGCGAGGCGCTGACCGTCTCCGGCTTCGACTACGAGGTGTCCGCCCAGTGCGGCGTCCCCGCCACGATCGCCGACGGCGGCAAGGCGCTCGTCAGCGGCCGGCTGCTCGCCGACATCACCAAAGCGCTGCCGAACCACCCGGTCGAGATCGCGGTCGACGGCTCCCGGATGACGATCTCCTGCGGCAGCGCCCGCTTCAGCCTGCCGACCATGCCGGTCGAGGACTACCCGCAGCTGCCGTCCATGCCGCAGCTCGCCGGCGAGCTGCCGGGCGAGGTGTTCGGCGAGGCCGTGGCCCAGGTCGCCGTCGCGGCGGGCAAGGACGACACGCTCCCGATGCTGACCGGCGTCCGGCTGGAGATCGGCGAGGGCAAGGTGACCCTGGTCGCCACCGACCGCTTCCGGCTCGCCATGCGCGAGTTCCCGTGGGAGCCGAACGAGTCCCTCGGCGAGGTCGCCGTGCTCGTGCCGGCCAAGACGCTCAACGACTCGGCGAAGACGCTCGGCGCGGGCGGCGCGAAGATCGAGCTGTCCCTCGCCGCGAACGACGGCCTGCTCGGCCTGTCCGGCACGGGCCGCCGCACGACCACCCGCCTGCTCGACGCCGACTTCCCCAAGTACCGCCAACTGCTGCCCACCGAGCACTCGGCCGCCGCGATCATCGAGGTCGACGCGCTGGTGCAGGCGATCAAGCGCGTGTCGCTGGTCGCCGAGCGCGGCACGCAGGTCCGGTTGGAGTTCGTGGACAACGGCCTGCGCCTGTCCGCGGGCGGCGACGACGAGGGCAGCGCCGAGGAAGAGCTGCCGGTCGACTACACCGGCGACGCGGTCACCATCGCGTTCAACCCGACGTACCTCCTCGAAGGCCTCCAGGCCGTCCGCACGCCGCGCGCGCACTTGTCCTTCACCACACCCAGTCGGCCCGCATTGCTCAAGCCGGTGGACGAGGATGGGAACGTGGCGCCGGGCTACCTGTACCTGCTGATGCCCGTGCGCCTGCCCGGCTGATCCACGACGCCATCCACAGACGCTAGGGAAGAGGGAACGACCGTGCAGCTCGGACTCGTCGGCCTCGGCAAGATGGGCTTCAACATGCGCGAGCGGATCCGCCGCGCGGGGCACGAGGTGGTCGGCTACGACCGCAACCCCGAAGTCTCCGACGCCGACTCGCTCGCCGACATGGTCGGCAAGCTCGCCGCACCGCGCCTAGTGTGGGTGATGGTGCCCGCCGGTGACATCACCCGGCAGACGATCGCCGAGCTCGGCGACCTGCTGGAGCCGGGCGACCTGGTGATCGACGGCGGCAACTCGCGCTTCACCGACGACGAGATCAACGCCAAGGCGTTGGGCGACAAGGGCGTCGGCTACGTCGACGCCGGCGTCTCCGGTGGCGTGTGGGGCCTGGAGAACGGCTACGGGCTGATGGTCGGCGGCGGCGCCGAGCACGTCGAGCGCGCCATGCCGATCTTCGACGCGCTGCGCCCGGAGGGTCCGCGCGAGGAGGGCTTCGCGCACGCGGGCTCCATCGGCGCGGGCCACTTCGCGAAGATGGTCCACAACGGCATCGAGTACGGCCTGATGCAGGCCTACGCCGAGGGCTTCGAGCTGCTCGAGGCCTCGAAGCTGGTGGAGGACGTGCCGGCCACGATCAAGGCGTGGCAGCGCGGCACGGTGGTCCGCTCCTGGCTGCTGGACCTGCTGGTCCGCGCGCTGGAGTCCGACCCGGAGCTGGACGACCTGCGCGGTCACGTCGAGGACTCCGGCGAGGGCCGGTGGACCGTCGAGGAGGCGATCAAGCACGCGGTGCCCGCGCCGGTGATCTCCGCCGCGCTGTTCGCCCGGTTCGCGTCCCGCCAGGACGACTCGCCCGCGATGCGCGCGGTCGCGGCGCTGCGCAACCAGTTCGGCGGCCACGCCGTGCAGACCGCGGGTCCCTCGTCCGGTTCCGGCACGACCCAGAGCTGACGAGTTGTACGTCCGGCACCTGCAAGTCACCGACTTCAGGTCGTGGGAGCACGCGGACCTGGCGTTCGAGCCGGGCGTGAGCGTGCTGGTCGGGCGCAACGGCCAGGGCAAGACGAACCTGGTCGAGGCGCTGGGGTACGTGGCCACCCTCGGTTCGCACCGGGTGGCCACGGACGCGCCGCTGATCCGGCACGGCGCGTCACGCGCGGTGGTCCGCACGGCGGTGGTCAACGAGGGGCGCGAGCTGCTGGTCGAGCTGGAGATCACGCCGGGCAAGGCGAACCGGGCGCGGATCAACCGCGGCCCGGTCCCGCGCCCGCGCGACGTGCTCGGCATCCTGCGGACGGTGCTGTTCGCGCCGGAGGACCTGGCGCTGGTGCGCGGCGACCCCGGTGAACGGCGGCGGTACCTCGACGAGTTGCTGACGACGCGCGCCCCGCGTTACGCCGGGGTGCGCAGCGACTACGAGCGCGTGCTCAAGCAGCGGGGCGCGTTGCTCAAGAGCGTGCGGGCGGCGCGCAACGCCGACATCAGCACGCTCGAGGTGTGGGACGGGCACCTGGCCCGGCACGGCGCGGAGCTGCTGGCCGCGCGGCTGGACCTGGTCGCCGACATCGCGCCGCACGTGGCCGCGGCGTACGCGGAGGTGGCGCCGGAGTCGCGGCCCGCGCGGATCGCGTACCGGTCGAGCATCGGCGAGTCGTTCCCCGAGCTGATCGCCGGCGGTGCGCCGCACGACCGGGAGGTGCTGGAGGACGCGCTGCTCGTCGAGCTGCACCGGGTGCGCGCGCAGGAGGTCGAACGGGGCGTGTGCCTGGTCGGGCCGCACCGCGACGACCTCGACCTGGCGCTCGGCGAGCTGCCCGCGAAGGGCTACGCCAGTCACGGAGAGTCATGGTCCTTCGCGTTGGCCTTGCGCCTCGGTGGTTACGAGTTGCTGCGTGTCGAGGGGGCCGAACCGGTCCTCGTGCTGGACGATGTGTTCGCCGAACTGGACCGCGGCAGGCGTCGCCAGTTGGCGAAGGTGGCCGCCGGCGCGGAGCAGGTGTTGATCACGGCGGCGGTCGCGGAGGACGTGCCCGAGGAGCTGGACGGGCTGCGGTTCGACGTTCGCCACGGGGAGGTGCACCGTGTCTGAGGAACTGCCCCGAACGGGTGTGACCCGACACACAGCTGGGGACAACCCTGTGGATGGTGTGGATAACTCACCGCGCGAACCGGACATATCCACAGCCGGCACCACACCAGAGGGTGGTTTGCGGGGTTCGGACCTCGCCCGAGCCGCTCTGGAAGCCGCCCGCGCCTCCGCCAAGGAACGCGGTGCGCGGGGTGTGCGCAAGGGCGGGGCAGCCGCCGCGGGCCGTCGTCGGCGCCGCCGCTGGTCCGGCCCCGGACCCGACGACCGCGACCCGCAGCCGCTCGGCAGGCTCGCGTCGAGGATGGCCGCCGACCGCGGTTGGGCCGAGCGGCTCGCGGGTGGCCAGGTGTTCGCCCGGTGGCCGAAACTGGTCGGCGAGGACGTGGCCGAGCACGCGCAGCCGGTAGCGTTGAGTGACGGCGAGCTGACCGTCCAGGCCGACTCGACGGCGTGGGCCACGCAGCTGCGGCTGCTCCAGCGCGACCTGCTCAAGCGGATCGCGGCGGGCGTCGGCAACGGCGTGGTGCAGAAGTTGAAGGTGCAGGGACCAGCGGCCCCCAGTTGGCGCTACGGCCCCAGGCACGTTCCGGGTCGCGGACCACGTGACACCTACGGGTGACGTGCGTCAGGGCCTCAGCGGCGATCCTGTGGCGCGGTGAGCGCTCACCAGTCGATTTTGACCCCGCGACCAGCGGTCGGCACCCGTCTGCGTTCACTTCGGGCCGCCTGTGAGCAAACCAGGGGTGTCCTAAGTGGGTTTCTGTCGGTCTGCCCCGGTAGAATCGTGGGGTAGCGCAACCCAGCGTCGCCCGGCGACGGTCCCAGTCGCGTGAAGTCCGAGGAGACACCAGGCCCGTGGCAGCCAAGAAGAATGAGTACAACGCGTCCTCGATCACCGTCCTGGAGGGCCTGGAAGCGGTCCGCAAGCGGCCAGGCATGTACATCGGTTCCACCGGCGAGCGCGGTCTGCACCACCTGATCCAGGAGGTCGTGGACAACTCGGTCGACGAGGCCATGGCCGGCTACGCGACGGTGGTGGACGTGACGCTGCTGGCCAACGGCGGTGTCCGGGTCATCGACGACGGCCGCGGCATCCCGGTCGGCATGCACCCGGTCGAGAAGCGGCCCACGCTGGAAGTGGTGCTGACCAAGCTGCACGCGGGCGGCAAGTTCGACAGCGACTCCTACGCGGTGTCCGGCGGCCTGCACGGCGTCGGCATCTCGGTGGTGAACGCGCTGTCGACCGCCGTCGACGTCGAGGTCAAGACCGAGGGTTTCACGTGGAACCAGCGGTTCGAGAACACCAAGCCGGCGCACGAGCTGACCAAGGGCGAGCCGACCGACGAGACCGGCACGACCATCACGTTCTGGGCCGACCCGACGATCTTCGAGACCACCGACTACAACATCGAGACGATCTCCCGCCGCCTGCAGGAGATGGCGTTCCTCAACAAGGGCCTCACGATCATTCTGCGCGACGAGCGCGTCCAGGAGGGCGACGAGGAGGTCGACGCCGACGGTCACGTGGCGGCCGTGCGCGAGCGCACGTTCCACTACCCCGGCGGCCTGGAGGACTTCGTCCGCCACATCAACCACACCCGCGAGGCCGTGCACCAGAAGGTCGTCTCGTTCGAGGCCAAGGGCGAGGACCTCGAGGTCGAGGTGGCGATGCAGTGGAACACCGGCTACACGCCGTCGGTGTACACGTTCGCCAACACGATCAACACCCACGAGGGCGGCACGCACGAGGAAGGCTTCCGCGCCGCGCTGACCCGCGTGGTCAACGAGTACGCGCGCGACAAGAAGTTGCTCAAGGAGAAGGACTCCAACCTCACCGGCGACGACATCCGCGAGGGCTTGGCCGCGATCGTCTCGGTCAAGCTCAAGGAACCGCAGTTCGAGGGCCAGACGAAGACCAAGCTGGGCAACAGCGAGGCCAAGTCGTTCGTGCAGAAGTCGACCAACGAGCACCTGGCCGACTGGTTCGAGCGCCACCCGAACGAGACGAGGACCATCGTCACCAAGGCGGTGTCGTCGGCCCAGGCGCGCATCGCCGCCCGCAAGGCCCGCGAACTCGTCCGCCGTAAGGGCGCCCTGGACATCGGCGGCCTGCCCGGCAAGCTCAAGGACTGCCGCTCCACCAACCCGGAGGAGTGCGAGATCTACGTCGTGGAGGGCGACTCCGCGGGCGGCTCGGCCAAGGAGGGCCGGGACTCCATGTTCCAGGCGATCCTCCCGATCCGCGGCAAGATCATCAACGTGGAGAAGGCGCGCATCGACCGCGTGCTGAAGAACAACGAGGTCCAGTCGCTGATCACGGCGTTCGGCACGGGCATCCACGAGGACTTCGACCTCTCGAAGCTGCGCTACCACAAGATCGTGCTGATGGCCGACGCCGACGTGGACGGCCAGCACATCCGCACGCTGCTGCTGACCCTGCTGTTCCGCTTCATGCGCCCGCTGATCGAGCACGGCCACGTGTACCTGGCGAACCCGCCGCTGTACAAGATCAAGTGGCAGCGCGCCGAGCCGGAGTACGCCTACTCCGACCGCGAGCGGGACGGCATCATCCAGACGGGCCTTGCCGCGGGCAAGAGGATCGGCAAGGAAGACAACATCCAGCGCTACAAGGGTCTCGGCGAGATGAACTCCGCCGAGCTGTGGGAGACGACGATGGACCCGGCCAACCGGGTGCTGACCCAGGTGACCATGGACGACGCCGCGACGGCCGACGAGCTGTTCAGCGTGTTGATGGGTGAGGACGTGGAAGCACGGCGCGCGTTCATCACCCGCAACGCCAAGGGCGTGCGGTTCCTCGACGTCTGATCCTCTCCCGGCACCTGTTTAAGGAAGTAGAACCTTGAGCGAGACGACGCTGCCCCCGACCGGTGGAGACCGCACCGAGCCGCGCGACATCCAGCAGGAGATGCAGAACTCGTACATCGACTACGCGATGAGCGTGATCGTGGGACGAGCGCTGCCCGACGTGCGCGACGGCCTGAAGCCCGTGCACGTCCGCGTGCTGTACTCGATGTTCGACTCGGGCTTCCGCCCCGAGCGCAGCTACAACAAGTGCGCCCGCGTGGTCGGCGACGTGATGGGCAACTACCACCCGCACGGCGACTCGGCGATCTACGACGCCCTGGTCCGCCTCGCCCAGCCGTGGTCGCAGCGCTACCCGCTGATCGACGGCCAGGGCAACTTCGGCTCCCCGGGCAACGACCCGGCGGCCGCCATGAGGTACACCGAGTGCCGGCTCACGCCGTTGGCCATGCAGATGCTGGCCGACATCGAGGAAGACACGGTCGACTTCCGCGACAACTACGACGGTCGCATCCAGGAGCCGACGGTCCTGCCGTCGCGCGTGCCGAACCTGCTGATCAACGGCAGCTCGGGCATCGCGGTCGGCATGGCGACGAACATCCCGCCGCACAACCTGCGCGAGGTCGCCGAGGGCGTGGTGTGGGCGCTGGACAACTGGGAGGCGTCCGACGAGGAGACCCTCGAGGCGATGATCGCCCGGATCAAGGGCCCGGACTTCCCGACCTACGGCCAGATCCTGGGCACGGCGGGCATCGAGGACGCCTACCGCACCGGCCGCGGCTCGGTGAAGATGCGCGCGGTCGTGGAGATCGACGAGGACGCCAAGGGCCGCACGATCCTGGTCGTCACCGAGCTGCCCTACCAGGTGAACCCGGACAACCTGGTGGAGAACATCGCCACCCTGGTCCGCGACCAGAAGCTCACCGGCATCGCGAACATCGCCGACGAGTCCAACCGCCGCTCGGGCATGCGCATCGTGGTCACGCTCAAGCGCGACGCGGTGGCCAAGGTGGTGCTGAACAACCTCTACAAGCACACGCAGCTGCAGTACTCGTTCGGCGTGAACATGCTGTCGCTGGTCGACGGCGTGCCGCGCACGTTGCGCCTGGACCAGATGATCCGGCACTACGTGAAGCACCAGATCGAGGTCATCGTCCGGCGCACGCGCTTCCGGCTGCGCAAGGCCGAGGAACGCGCCCACGTGCTGCGCGGCCTGGTCAAGGCGCTCGACCAGCTCGACGCGGTGATCGCGCTGATCCGCCGGTCGGACACGCCCGAGGTGGCGCGCACCGGCCTGATGGAGCTGCTCGACGTCGACGAGATCCAGGCCAACGCGATCCTGGAGATGCAGCTGCGCCGCCTGGCGGCCCTGGAGCGGCAGAAGATCATCGACCAGTTGGCCGAGATCGAGCTGGAGATCGCCGACTACAAGGACATCCTCGACAAGCCCGAGCGGCAGCGCGCGATCGTGCGCGAAGAGCTCATGGCGATCGTCGACAAGCACGGCGACGACCGGCGCACCCGGATCGTGCCGTTCGACGGCGACGTGTCGATGGAAGACCTGATCGCGGTCGAGGACGTCGTCGTCACGATCACCCGGACGGGTTACGCGAAGCGCACGAAGACCGACCTGTACCGCTCGCAGAAGCGCGGCGGCAAGGGCGTGCAGGGCGCCCAGCTCAAGCAGGACGACATCGTGCAGCACTTCTTCGTGTGCTCCACGCACGACTGGATCCTGTTCTTCACGAACAAGGGCCGGGTGTACCGGGCGAAGGCCTACGAGCTGCCCGAGGCCAACCGCAACGCGCGCGGCCAGCACGTGGCGAACCTCCTGGCGTTCCAGCCGGAGGAGGAGATCGCCCAGGTCATCCAGATCAAGAACTACGAGGTCGCGCCGTACCTGGTGCTCGCCACCAAGAAGGGCCTGGTCAAGAAGTCGAAGCTGTCCGACTTCGACTCCAACCGGTCCGGCGGCCTGATCGGCATCAACCTGCGTGACGACGACGAGCTGGTCGGCGCGGTGCTGTGCTCGGCGGAGGACGACCTCCAGCTGATCTCGGCCGACGGCCAGTCCATCCGGTTCCACGCGAGCGACGAGGCGTTGCGCCCGATGGGCCGCGCGACCTCGGGCGTGCTGGGCATGCGCTTCAACACCGGTGACGAGCTGCTGTCGATGGGCGTCGTCCAAGAGGGGCTGTTTGTTTTGGTGGCCACCGACGGTGGGTACGCCAAGCGCACGCCGATCGAGGACTACCCCGTCCAGGGTCGCGGTGGCAAGGGTGTGCTCACCATCCAGCACGACCGCAGGCGTGGCAGGCTGGTCGGCGCGCTCATCGTCGACGTCGACGACGAGCTGTACGCGATCACCTCCTCGGGCGGGGTCATCAGGACCAGCGCCAAGGAGGTGCGCAAGGCAGGGCGGCAGACGAAGGGCGTCCGGTTGATGAACCTCGGCGAAGGGACCACCCTGATCGCGGTGGCGCGCAACGCCGACGAGCCCGCGGACGTCACCAGTGGTGACGGCGGTGTCGTGGTCGACCCCGACGACGCGGGTCCGATCGTCGACCCCGCCGACGGTGACCAGGCTGAGCCTGCCAACTAGCGCGAACGAGAGGTTGAGGACAGCTCGTGACTCCACCCGAGAAGCCAGAGGACAAGACCGCGGTGATCACCCGGCCCGGCGCCGAGCCGACACCGGCGGCCGACGGCGAGCCCACGGGCGCCGAGACGCCGGCGGTCGACGCCTCGGGTGCGTCCGAGCAGCCCGAGGCGCCCGCGGCCGGCGCGACGACGGGCGACGGCAAGACCGAGACGGTCGAGCGGCCGGCCGGCGACAACGAGACCCACCACGCGCCGCCGCCGTGGCAAAGGGTGACGAGCGACACGCAGTACGGCGAGGCGCAGCAGGTCGGCCCGTCCGACCTGATGTCCGCGCCGGAGCACCCGACCGTGGAGGCGTCGCAGCCCGCGTACCCGGCCAGCGACCCGGACACGGTGGCGGTGGCCCGTCCCGTGGTGACGGGTGCCGCCGCGCCGGGTGCGGCGGGTTCGGCCCGCACGCAGGTGAACCTGGGCGGGCCGAACGGTCGCCCGGCCGCCGCCGCGCCGTCGGCACGTCGTCCGGGGCGCGGGCCGCGTCGGGCGAGCCTGCAGGTGAAGCGGGTCGACCCGTGGTCGGTGCTCAAGCTCGCCCTGGTGCTGAGCGTGGCGCTGTTCTTCGTGTGGCTCGTGGCGGTCGGCGTGCTGTACGGCGTGCTGAACGGCATGGGCGTGTGGGACAAGATCAACAACACGGCCAGCGACCTGCTGCAGGGCAACGAGACGGGCACCGACCCGCTGATCAGCGCGGGTCGCGTGTTCGGCGTGGCGGCGATCGTGGGCGCGGTGAACATCGTGCTGTTCACCGCCCTGGCGACGGTCGGCTCGTTCGTCTACAACGTCTCGGCTGATCTTGCCGGGGGCCTGGAAGTGACCTTGTCCGAGCGGGAGTGATCTACGACCACCCGATTTGGGGCCACGACGGGAGGTGCTGTAGTCTTGCCGTCGTTGCCCCGAGGGCCTATAGCTCAGACGGTTAGAGCGCTTCGCTGATAACGAAGAGGTCGGAGGTTCGAGTCCTCCTAGGCCCACCGGAAGTTCACAGGTGTTGCAGAGGGGAATCGCCGTGAAGAAGATCATCGCACTAGTCGCAGTCGCCGGTGCGGTTCTGTTCTTCGTCAAGCGCAGCCGCTCGGCCAAGGCCGACGCGGACCTGTGGCGCGAGGCCACCGCTCCCACCGACTGACCCGCGAGGGCGGTAGTCTGCCGCCCCCGTGAGGGGACGTAGCTCAATTGGCAGAGCACCGCCTTTGCAAGGCGGGGGTTAGGGGTTCGATTCCCCTCGTCTCCACTCGGGGGCGAGCTGTGTTCGCGGAGAGCGCGAACCCGCTCGCTCCGTTGTGTTTTGTGGGGGTGCAACCCCCACGCCCCGCCCGGGAGGCTTCGCCCCCGGACCCCCTTCGGGGCCTGCGGCCCCGGACCCCGCGTTGATCGCCCCGCCCGCCCGCCCCTTGTTGGGTTGGTGTGGAAGTCCGGTTTGTCGTGATGTGGGGTTGAGGGCGCGAAAGTTTCGTTTCCCGTGTTTTACTTGGTGGGTCGCTGTCGGACATCCGATGGGTGGACCGGTGGTGGCTTTCGCGGTACGGCAACAAGTGAGGGCCCGCACCCAATGCCGCTGGGTGCGGGCCCTCGTCTTGCCCACTGCTATGCCTTGACGAGTTCCTGTTCCCGCTTCCGAACGGCGAGCACCTTGTCCACGGCGTAAGAGCCGGGACCGGTGAACGCCAACAGCAGGAACACCCACGCGTACACCGCGGCCAGCTCACCCTTGTTCTGGATGGGCAGCAGCCCGGCGGGCTGGTGGACCACGAAGTACGCGTAGGCCATCGCACCGGAGGAGATCAGCGCGGCGATCCGGGTGCCGAGGCCGATGGTGATCAACGCACCACCGACGAACTCGATCAGGCCGGCCGGGCCGGACGGCCAGTCGGTGATCGACACGGCACCCTTGGAGCCCAGCACGCCGAACAGCTTCTGCGCGCCGTGGCACATGAACAGCACGCCGACGACAATCCGGAACACAGCGATGGCGTGGTCTCGACCGCGGTCAAAGATGTTCATCTTGACTCAGTCCTCACATTGCAGGGGCGGCCGGCAGGGTAAGACAACCGTAATGTGGATGACGTTGTGTGCCTAGGTGGTCACCGTGTCGATTCGCTGTCTGCCATCTGATTGACTGGCGGCCCTATGAACCGTGTGCTGCTCACCGCCCTGCCCTCCCTGCTGGTCCTCGGCGCGCTGGCCGCCTGCGCCACCGCCGACCCCACCTCGGCTCCCGCCGCCGGGACCACCACCAGCGCAGTGGCGAAGACGACGACCGCGCCCGCCGGACCGCCGCCCGCGCCGGAGCCCGCCACCGACGGCCAGTGCCCGTACCTGGCCTCGTCGGTCGTCCAGGAGGCGAACGGCCAGTTGGTGCGGAAGGTTCGGCTGTCCGCAGACGAACCCAACCCGGCCTGCTTCTTCTACGCCAACGCCTCGGACGTGCAGCTGTCCGTCTGGGTGTTCCAGGGTGAGCCGGCGACCGCGAAGGCGGTGGTCGACCGGGCCGCGCCCGTCGCCGACTCGAACCCGGCGACGGTGCCCGCCGGGTGGAACGGCGGCTCGCTGACCACCGACACGGGCGCGGTGTACGCCGTGGCCAAGGGCGGCAGCGCGGTGGTCGTGACCAGCAACCAGAAGCAGACGGTCAAGACCCGTCGGATCGCCGAGACCGTGGTCGGCAACCTCGGGCTCTGAGCGCACAAGGCTGCGCGCCCGTCCCGTGACGGGGCGGGCGCGCAGCACCTCTTCCGGTCAGCTGCGGCTGTGCTGGTCGGAGACCTGGCCGTTGCGGGCCGCGTGCGGGCGGACGGACTCGGCGGTGCCGGTGGGCTCGGACGTGATCTCCACGTCGTCCTCCTCCAGGTGCACCTCCTGCGGCCGCTTGGTCAGCGCGACGTACCCCGCGACCGCCGCGGCGGCGAACACGCCGAGCACCCACGGCCAACGGCGCCGCCTGGGGTGCCGGGCCGCGGCCATCTCCTTGCGCGCCTGCTTCGCGGCCTTGCGCACGTCCTTCGCGCGCACCTTGGCCTCCTTGCGGGCCCGCTCGGCGGCCTTCACCACGTCCTTGCGGACGCCCTTGGCCCTCTTCGCGAGCTGCTTGCGACCGCGCCGGGTGGACTTCTCGTACTCCTCGGCCTTCTCCACCAGCACGCCCGCCTTGTCGGCGACGACACCGCGGACGTAGTCCTTGGTCACACCGCGCTCGGCGAGCTTGCCCTCGGCGCGCTCCGCGAGTTGAACAGCCGCGTCCGCACCGACGTGACCAGCGCGGACGGCGCCGCGGCGAACAGCCCGCACCGCCTTGCCGACCGACTCCCCGGCCCGGGTCATGGCGTCTACCTCATCCATATCGCGCTCCAGAAGCTGTCGGTCAGTCACGTTCCAGGCAATACCCATCGTGCCCCTTCCCCAACCACCTCGCCCGGTGATGGCACGATGGGTGGTGTGGCAGACAGCAACGAATCGTTCGTCGGGACCAAGGTGACGGCGACCCTGCACACCACGCAGGGCGACATCCGCATCAACCTCTTCCCCGACCACGCCCCCAAGACGGTGGCCAACTTCGTCGGCCTCGCCGAGGGCACGAAGAGCTACTCCGAGCCCAACGCGAAGGGCGAGCCGACCGGTCCGTTCTACGACGGCGCGATCTTCCACCGGGTGATCCCGGGCTTCATGCTCCAGGGCGGTGACCCCACCGGCACCGGACGCGGCGGCCCGGGCTACAAGTTCGCCGACGAGTTCCACCCGGAGCTGCAGTTCAACAAGCCGTACCTGCTGGCGATGGCCAACGCCGGGCCCAACAGCAACGGCTCGCAGTTCTTCATCACGGTCGCGCCGACCACGTGGCTGAACTTCAAGCACACGATCTTCGGCGAGGTCGCCGACCAGGACTCGCGCAACGTGGTGGACGCGATCGGTTCCGCACCCACCGGCGCCGGTGACCGCCCGGTCACCGACGTGGTGATCCAGAAGGTCTCGGTGGAGCGGGCCTGAGTGGCCGACTCGCCGATCTCCCCGCCGCCCGGTGAGCCGATCGGGGCGCGACCAGACCTGCCGGTCTGCGTGCGCCACCCCGATCGGGCCACCGGGCTGCGGTGCGTCCGCTGCGACCGGCCGGCGTGCCCGGAATGCCTGCGCGAGGCGTCCGTGGTGCGCCGGCCACGCACGTTCGTCGGCGCGGAGTTCTCCCAGCGCATGGTGGTCACACCCGTGCTGATCGCGGTGAACGTGCTGTTCTTCGCGATCACCGCGGCCCAGGCGGGCAGCGTGGCGGGCAACCAGCGGTCGGCGCTGTTCCTCGAACTCGTCATGTACACACCGGCGGTCGCCTGGGACGGCGAGTGGTGGCGGCTGGTGACGTCGGGGTTCCTGCACTTCGGGCCCCTGCACCTGGCGTTGAACATGATCGCCCTGTACGTGCTGGGCCGTGACCTGGAACCCGTGTTCGGCAAGCTGCGGTTCTCCGCGGTGTACGGGGTGTCGCTGCTCGGCGGCGGGCTCGCGGTGTACCTGTTCGGCGGGATCGACACCGTGGTGGCCGGCGCGTCCGGCGCGGTGTACGGCCTGATGGGCGCGATGCTGGTGGCCGTGCTGCGGCTCAAGCTGAACCCCGGTCCGGCGCTGGGCGTGATCGGCTTGAACGTCGTGCTCAGCTTCACCCTGCCGGGCATCTCGCTGCTCGGGCACATCGGCGGGCTGGTGATCGGCGCGGCGCTGACGGCCGGGCTGGTCTACGCGCCCGCCGCGAAGCGGAACAACTGGCAGCTGGCGGCCGTGATCGGCGCGGTCGTGCTGCTGGCGGTGCTGGCGGTCGTGCGGACCGGGCAGCTGGTCTGACCGTGCGGTTGACCGTCCTGGGCGGCGTCGGCGCGTGGCCGACCGCCGACCAGCCGTGCAGCGGTTACCTGGTGGAGCACGACGGGTTCACGCTCCTGGTGGACCCGGGGTACGCGACGTTCCCGGCGCTGCAGGCGTTGCTGCCCGCGGCGGCGGCGGTGGACGCCGTGCTCGTCAGCCACGGGCACCCGGACCACTGCGCCGACCTCAACCCGTTGCTCCGGGCTCGTGCGCTCGGGCCTTCGGCGCCGGTGCTGCCGGTCCACGCGCCGGAAGGCGCGCTGGACCGCGTGCTGGCGCTGGACCAGGTGCCGCTGGCGCACGCATGCTCGGTGCACGTGGTCGAGCGGTCGTTCGAGGTGGGGCCGTTCCGGGTGGACACGTGGGACCTGCCGCACTTCGTCCCGAACGCGGGTCTGCGGCTGACCGCCGGTGGCCGGGTGATCGCCTACACGGGTGACACCGGTCCGAGCCCGGCGCTGGTGGACCTCGCGCGGGACGCGGACGTGTTCGTGGCCGAGGCGACGTTCGCCCGGCACGTGCTGCCGGCGGACAACGCGCCGTACCTGTCGACGGCCGAGCAGGCGGGTGCGAACGCCCACCGGGCCGGCGTCGGGCGGCTCGTGCTGGCGCACCTGTGGCCGGGCGTGGACCCGGCGGAGCACCTGGAAGCGGCCGGTCACCCGGCCGAGGTCGCCGCGCCGGGCCTGGTCGTCGAGCTCTAGCGGCTCGTCAGGGGCGCAGCGCGTGCAGGACGTCGACCACGTCGTGCGGGTCCGTGCCGAGGTCCAGCGGGGTGAGCACGAACAGCTGCTCGTGCTCGCCGTGCCGCCAGTCCAGCTCCAGCGTGGCCGTCTCGCGGCCCAGCCTGCGGGTGCGGGCCAGGCGCACCTTCACCTCGTGCCACGGCAGCTGCCGCGCGCCGCTCAGGGTGCGCACGGTGAGGCCTGAGTCGTCCACCAGCAGCCTGGGGCGGACAAAAGTGCCGTAGGCGCCCAGCGCCAGCAGAACGAGCGTGGCGATGCCCAGGAAGACCCGGCTCACCGGGTCCGAGCTGAAGATCGTGACCAGCAGGAACACGGCGGCCAGGCCCCAGGCGAGGCCGACGAGGCCGGGTTGGGGCGACCAGGTGCGCGGTGGGTTCACGCTTTCGAGTCTGCCGCACTTGTGGACAACTAGGGCCTCCCACCGGGGCTTGTGCAATTTGGCGCAAAGTTGTCCACAGGAGTTGTCCCCATTGGGGATGACTTACAGCCGTGTGCTTCGGTGACCGCGAGGTGAACGGGATGAACTACGGGGTAACGCGGAACGGCCCGGACGTGGAGCACGTCCGGGCCGTCGGCCACTTGGCGTAGCGCGTGGTCAGCGCCATTTCATGGTCATCAGCAAGCCGACGATCATCAGGGCGAATCCGATGCCGAAGTTCCAGGACCCGAGGTCCATCATCACCGGGACCTTCTCGCCCGCGATGTAGTTGACCACCAGCCACGCCAGCCCCAACAGCATCATGCCGAGCATCACGGCGACGTAGACGGGGTGCGACGGCCCCGCTGCCTTGACCTTCACCGGGGTGCGGCGATCGGCAGGCGCCGTGTAGACGGCCTTCTTGCGGACCTTGGACTTGGGCATGCTGTCCTCGCCTGACGGGTGGATAGGCCTCCAGTGGCGCGAGTTCACGTCCACTGCTGGATGAACACGTTAACGTAACCGAGCAGGTCCCTGAAGCACCGTGTAGTTCTGGAACGTTCGGCTTGGGAGGTTTTCCGGTGAGCTACGACCCGCCCCCGCCGCAAGGCGGCCCGCCGGGCCGACCGCCACGACCCAGGCCACAGCCGCCGCGCGCGACCGGCGAACCGCCGCTCCCCGGCCACCGCCCGCCCACGCCACCAGGTGGTTTCAGCAGGCCACCGACCCCGCCGGGCGGTTTCGACCGCCCCGCCGCCCAGCACCGGCCCGCCACGCCTCCCGGCGGTTTCGACCGCCCGCCGACGCCACCGGGTGGGTTCGACCGTCCCTTCGGCCACTCCGGCGACCTGGACCGGCCCGCGACACCGCCCGGAGGTTTCAGCCGTCCGGGGGAGTCCTACCCGCCCCGCACCGAGCCGCCTCCGACCGGTCGTCGGGCGCGTCGGGACGAGGGCGCGCCCGCCGAGCCGCCGTACGTCGAGCCGTACCGGGCCGAGCCCTACCCGGATCCCCACCAAGCGGAGTCCTACCCGGCGGAGTCCTACCCGGCGGAGCCGCCGCCGACCGGCCGCCGCGCTCGCCGCGACGACGTCCCGCCCCCTGTCCCGCCCCCGGTCGAGCCGCCGCCCACCGGCCGCCGTGCCCGCCGGGACGAGGCCCCGGTCGAGTCGCCCGTCGCCCGTCGCGCGCGCCGTGACGAGGTCGAGCAGCCCTTCGCCGAACCGCCCTACGGCGAGCCTCCCGTGCCCTCCCGTGCGCGTCGTGACGACGTGTCGCCGGTGGTCGAGCCGTACGCCGAGCCGCCGGTCGCCCGCCGTGCCCGCCGGGATGACGTGCCGCCGCCGGTCGAGCCGCCCTACGCCGAGCCGCCCGCGGTCCGCCGTGCCCGTCGGGACGACGTCGAGCCCCAGGTCGAGCCGCCGGTCGCCCGTCGCGCGCGCCGGGACGACGTCGCCGAGCCCGCCCAAGCCGAGCCGCCGGCCACCGGTCGCCGCGCCCGCCGCGACGACGTGCCGCCGCCAGTGCCGCCGCACGCCGAAGAGACCTCGTACGTCGAACCGGTCCGAGCCGACCCGCCGCCCACCGGCCGCCGCGCCCTGCGGGACGACGTGCCGCCCGTCCCGCCCACGGGCCGCCGCCGTCCCCCCGACGACCCGTCGATCCGGCCCGCGCCCTCCGAGGTGGCCGCCCGGCTCGGCGGCGCCGCGCCACCGGCCCCACCGCCCGGCGCGCCGCGTCCCCGGCCCGCGCCGCCGGAAGCCGACGCCACCCGCTACACCAACGCGTTCTCCGGCAGCCTCCCGCCGCCTCCGGGCGGCCGCCCGCCCGCCCCGCCGCGCCGCCCTCGTCCCGTCGACCCGCCCACCGAGGTCATCGCACCCGTGGACGACTACGACGATGAGTACGAGGACTACGACGACGAGTACTACGAGGACGACGCCTACTACGACGAGGACGACCAGCCCGCGCCCCCGCCCGACAGCACGGCGCGCAAGACCGTCCGCGCGATCGGCGAGCTGCTGATCACGGCGGGCCTGGTCATCCTGCTGTTCGTGGTCTACGAGGTGTACGTCACCGACCTCATCTCGGCGGGCAAGCAGGACGACGCCACCCAGGCGCTGGACGACCAGTGGAACGCGAACACGGTCGAGGTCGACGAGCAGCGCAAGGCCCAGTACGACCTGCTGGACGGCCAGGCGTTCGCCAAGATGTACATCCCGGTGTTCGGCCCGGACTACAAGTTCTCCATCGTCGAGGGCACCACCGACAAGGACCTGGAGATCGGTCCCGGCCACTACAAGGGCACCGCGCTGCCGGGCGACCCGGGCAACTTCTCCGTGGCCGGCCACCGGGTCGGCAAGGGCGCGCCGTTCAACGACCTCGACCTGCTCGGCTCGTGCGACGCGATCGTGGTCGAGACGCAGACCCAGTGGTTCGTCTACCGGGTGCTGCCGAAGTCCGGCGAGGCGGCGAACTGGGCGGAGCGGCAGTCCGACCCGAAGTGCGCGAAGGTCTCGCCGCTCGGCGCGCCCTACGACAAGGCGGTCGGGCAGTCGATCGTGCTGCCCACGCAGGGCGAGGTGATCAACCCCGTGCCCTACTTCGAGGGCGAGATCCCCGCGGCGCAGCAGGCGGCGCTGATGACGCTGACCACCTGCCACCCGCGGTTCTCCGACAAGCAGCGGCTCATCGTGCACTCGGTGCTGACGATGAGCTACCCGAAGGCCCCCGGCTTCGTGCCCGAAGAGATGAAGGAGCAGTGATGTACGGGTGGATCTGGCGGCACCTACCCGGCCCGCTGCCCGTGCGCGTGCTGGAAGCGCTGGTGCTCGTGGCCGGCGTGGTGGCGCTGCTGATGTTCGTGGTGTTCCCGTGGGCGGAGCCGAAGCTGCCGTTCAACAACGTGACGACGGCCCAGTAGCCCTCACGACCGGCAGATGTCGGTCATCTCGGCCCGGTCGACGACCTTCACCCGGTCACGGCCGCGCGCGGCGCCGAGGGCAAGTTCGTGGGCGTCCAGCTTGCGCCACCCGTCCACGGTGGTGAACGGCACGGCGCGCTGCTCCAGGAACCGGACCACGGCGTCGGGCGCGCGGCTCGGCGCGACCGGCAGCAGCGGCGCGTCCGCGAGCAGGCTGGTCACGGTCTCCAGCGCGTCGCCCTTGGTGTGGCCGATGAGCCCGACCGGGCCGCGCTTGATCCAGCCGGTGACGTAGACGCCGGTCATCGCCTGGTCGTCCAGGTCGAGCACCCGGCCCGCCTGGTGCGGCACGGTGCCGGACGTGTGGTCGAACGGCAGGTCGACCAGGTGCGTGGACAGGTAGCCGACGGCCCGGTACACCGCCTGCACGGGCCAGTCGGTGAACTCGCCCGTGCCGCGCACGCCGCCGTCGCCGGTCAGCTCCATGCGCTCGGTGCGCAGGCCGTCGACCGACGACGCACCCAGCACCTCGACGGGCGCTTCGAGGAAGTGCAGGTGCAGTCGGCGCGGGCGCGAGCCGACGTCGCGGATCGCCCACTCCTGCAGCGTCCTGACCACCATCTCGACCTGCTTGTTCGACCGGATCGACGCCATGCTCGCCGCGTCGAAGTCGATGCCCTCGGGGTGCACGACGACCTCGACGTTGGGCGAGTGGTCGAGTTCGCGCAGCTCCAGCGGGGTGAACTTGGCCTGCGCCGGCCCGCGGCGGCCGAACACGTGCACGTCGGTGACCGGGCTGGCCTTCAGGCCCTCGTAGACGTTGTCCGGGATGTCGGTGGTCAGCAGCTCGTCGGCGGTCTTGGCCAGCACGCGGGCGACGTCGAGCGCGACGTTGCCGACGCCGAGGACGGCGACTTCGCGGGCCCGCAGCGGCCACGTGCGCGGCACGTCGGGGTGCCCGTCGTACCAGGACACGAAGTCGGCCGCGCCGTAGGAGCCGTCCAGGTCGATGCCGGGGATGTCCAGCGGCCGGTCCTTCTCCGCGCCGGTGGAGAAGACCACCGCGTCGTAGAAGTGCCTGAGGTCGTCCAGCTTGAGGTCCACGCCGTACTCGACGTTGCCGAAGAACCTGATCCCCGGCCGGTCGAGCACGCGCTGCAGGGCGTTGACGATGCCCTTGATGCGCGGGTGGTCGGGCGCGACGCCGTACCTGATCAAGCCGTACGGCGCGGGCATCCGCTCGAAGAGGTCGATGCCCACCTCGACGCCGGACTCGGCCGCGGACTTGGTCAGGATGTCGGCGGCGTAGATGCCGGCGGGGCCGGCGCCGACGACGGCGACGCGCAGGGAACGGGTCATACCTCAAGGTTAGGTGAGCCTAAGCTCACTTCTGGCGAGAGGTTCGTCACGGCTACGCTGACGCCATGCGCGTGCTCGTGGTCGACAACTACGACAGCTTCGTCTACAACCTCGTCCAGTACCTGGCCCAGCTCGGGGTCGAGTGCGTGGTGCGGCGCAACGACGCCGTCGAGCTGGACGAGATCGCCGGGTTCGGCGGTGTCCTCGTCAGCCCGGGCCCCAGCACGCCGGACAAGGCGGGCAAGAGCATGGACGTCATCCGCCACTGCGCGGACCACGGCGTCCCGGTGTTCGGGGTGTGCCTCGGCCACCAGGCCATCGGCGCGGTGTGGGGCGGCACGGTCGACCTCGCGCCGGAACTGCTGCACGGCAAGACCAGCGTCGTGCACCACAACGGCGGCGGCGTGCTCAAGGGCGTGCCGAGCCCGTTCACCGCGACCCGCTACCACTCCCTGACCGTGCTGCCGGACACCATTCCGGCCGAGTTCGAGGTGACCGGGCGCACCGAGTCCGGCGTGGTCATGGCCATGCGCCACCGCGAGCTGCCGGTCGAGGGCGTCCAGTTCCACCCGGAGTCCGTGCTGACCGACGGCGGCCACCGGATGCTCGCGAACTGGCTCGCCGTGTGCGGTTTCGAGGTGCCGGAGGGCACCGTGACGCAGCTGGAGAACGGCATGCGCCAACTCGCCGCGGCGGCCCGCGCGAAGTAACCGACCCGGACCAGACGGGCCCGGACCCGACGAAAAAGGCCCCCTCCGGCGTGGAGGGGGCCTTCTCACTGCCCGGCTATCTGGTGGACGTGGGTCCGCCGCCGATCTTGAACTCGCCCATGATCACGTTGATCCGCGCGTTCTTGGCCGCCGGCGCGTTCGGCTTGATCTCCTGGTCCCGGATCTTCTTGTCCTGGCCGATGTCGGACACGACCTCCCGATCGGTGACGGTCAGGTCGTTGCCCGTCCAGCCGGCCTGGCTCAGCTTGGAGCGCGCCTGGTTCTCGGTGAGGCCGCGCAGGTCGGGCATGAGGAACTGGTTGTTCTTGGACACGCTCAACGTCACCAGCGTGCCCTTCTCCACCCGCCCCGGACCGGGGTTCTGGGCGACGACCTCGTTGAGCGGCTCCGGGCTGTCGGCGTCCTTGGTCTGCACCTTGAACCCGTTGCCCTCGAGCGTGGCGCGCGCGTTCTCCACCGTCTGGCCGGTCACGTCCGGCAGCTGCACGGTCTCCGGCGCCTTGCCCAGCGACACCGTGACCGCGCTGCCCTTGGCCGCGGAGACGCCGGGGTTGGGCGACTGCGACACGACCTTGCCGACCAGGTTCGGGTCCTCGGTCTCGACGGTCTCGGTGGCCTGCTGGTAGACCCAGCCCTCGGCTTCCAGCTTCTTCTGCGCGTCCGCCGGAGTCAGACCGGTGACACCGGGCACCGGCGCCGACGGGGGGGCGTCGCCGACCACCATCTTGACCGTGCTCCGCTTGTCCACCTCGCGGTTGGCCGGAGGGTCGGTCGAGATCACCTTGCCGATCTGGTCGAGGGTGCAGGCGGGCTCCGCGCCCGGCTGGCACGGCGTCAGCACGACCTCGACGGCCAGCTGTCGGCCCTCCAGCTCGGCGAACGCCGCCGACTGCTCCTTGCCCACCAGCGACGGCACCGTGACCTTCTCCGAGCCTGCGGTGTTGTCGTCGCCGCCGAGCAGCGAGGTGGTGATCCACGCGGCGAGCGCGAGCACGGCGATGCACAGCAGGACGACCAGGGTGACCATGATCGCCTTCTTGCGCCGGGCGCGCCGCTCTTCCTCTTCCTCGGCCAGCGGGTCGTAGTCGGCGGGCTCCTCGCGCTGCGCCGACGGCCGGTGCCGACCGCCCGCGGCAGGCGCGATCTCGGTGCGCGGCGCCGACGTCTGGTTGAGCACCGCGGTGCGGTCCTCCGCCGTCATCACGGCGGGCGCCGACGGCCGCTGCCCGGACAGCACGCGCACCAGGTCCGCGCGCATCTCCGCGGCCGACTGGTAGCGGTTGGCCGGTCCCTTGGCCATCGCCTTGAGCACGATCGCGTCCAGCGCGGGCGTCACCTTCGGGTTCAGCGCCGACGGCGGCTTCGGGTCCTCCCGCACGTGCTGGTAGGCCACGGCCACGGGAGAGTCGCCGGTGAACGGCGGCTCGCCGGTCAGCAGCTCGAACAGCACGCAGCCCGACGCGTACACGTCGGACCGCCCGTCGACGGCCTCACCGCGGGCCTGCTCCGGCGACAGGTACTGGGCGGTCCCTATCACGGCGGCCGTCTGGGTCACCGCGGCCTGGCCGTCGTGCACCGCGCGCGCGATGCCGAAGTCCATCACCTTCACCGCGCCCGCCCGCGTGATCATGACGTTCGCGGGCTTCACGTCCCGGTGCACGATGCCGTGCCGGTGGCTGAAGTCCAACGCGGCCGACACGTCGGCCATGACCTCCATCGCCCGCTTGCCCGATAGCGGACCCTGCGTCTTCACGATGTCGCGCAGCGTGCGGCCGTCGACGAACTCCATGACGATGTAGGGCAGCGGGCCGTACTCGGTCTGGGTCTCACCGGTGTCGTAGACCGCGACGATCGCGGGGTGGTTCAGCGCCGCCGAGTTCTGGGCCTCGCGACGGAACCGTTCCTGGAACTGGGTGTCGCGGGCGAGGTCGGCGCGCAGGACTTTGATGGCCACGTCCCGGCCGAGCCGGACGTCCCGGCCCTTGTGCACCTCCGACATGCCGCCGTAGCCGAGGGTCTCACCCAGTTCGTAGCGGTTGGAGAGCAGTCGCGGAGTGCTCATCAGTGCTTCGTCCCGCTCCTCGTCAACGGTCTCACCATCAAGCCTTGCGTTCGCTTTCGTACCGTTTCGGCGTTAAGTCGGTACACACGTCACCGTGACCCGTGAGCCGATCGCAACCTCACCGGTCGGCGCCAGGTCCGACACCAGGCACCGCTCGGGATCCTTCGGCGCACCCCCGTCCTCGGAGTGCACCTCGGGTTCCAAGCCGTGCCCGGAGAGCTCCTTCGCGACTTCGTCCACCGGGAGGTCGACGTAGTCGGACTTCATGATCGTCACCTTCGGCTTGCCGGGGAGGCGATCGGTCGAGTCGTCCAACGGGCGGGCGCTCGTGGTGCCAGTGCCCTGCTGGTTCGCACCGCCGGGCACCTCGTCGCCCCGCAGCACCCAGCGCAGGATGACCACGCCGAGCACCAGCAGCGCGACCACCAGCACAGCGACCATAACCCACAGCGCGGCGCGGTTGCGCCCCGGCGGCCGCGGGCCGGGTGGCAACGGACGGAAAGCGCCCGTGTGCGGAGTGTTCATGGCTGGTGGGACGGGTTGCATGCCCGGACGCGACCCGGGATGGGTCACCGGGACGCCCGGGTGGGTGTGCTGCGCGGGCGGCGGCGTCATCGGCGCGGCCATCGGCGCGCCGACCGCCATCGCCAGACCGGACGGCGCGGGCAGCGGGTGACCGGCGCGCACCGCGCCCACCGCGGACGCGAACTCGCCGCCGTTGCGGTAGCGCTGGCGCGGGTCCTTGACCAGGGTCGCCTCGATCAGCGCCCGCGGGCCCGGCGGCACGTCCGGCGGCAACGGCGGCGCGATGTCCCTTATGTGCATCATCGCGACCGTCACCGCGTTCTCCGACAGGAACGGCCGGTGCCCGGTCAGGCACTCGTAGCCGCACACCGCCAGCGCGTACACGTCGGAGGCGGGCTCGGCGGCGTGGCCGAGGGCCTGCTCGGGCGCGATGTAGTGGGCCGTGCCCATGACCATGCCGCTGTGCGTGACCGGCGCCGCGTCGGCCGCCTTCGCGATGCCGAAGTCGGTGATCTTCACCCGGCCGGTCGGGGTCACCATGATGTTGCCCGGCTTCACGTCCCGGTGCACCAGCCCGCGCTCGTGCGCCGCCTGCAACGCGTTGCCCGCCTGCTCCAGCAGGTCGAGCGTGCGGTCCGCGTTGAGCCTGCCGCGGGAGATGATCGCGGCCAGCGGCTCGCCCTCCACCAGTTCCATCACCAGGTAGGCGGTGTCCTCCGGCCCGTCCGGGATCGACGCGGTCTCGCCGTAGTCGTGCACCGCGGCGATGCCGGGGTGGTTGAGCGACGCGGTGGTGCGCGCCTCGATGCGGAACCGGTTCAGGAACTCGGCGTCGCCGCTGAGCTCCGCCTTGAGCACCTTCACCGCGACCTTGCGGTCGAGCCGGGTGTCGTCGGCCTCCCAGACCTCGCCCATGCCGCCGACCGCGATCCGCCTGCTGAGGCGGTACCGCTCGGCGAGCAACTGGCCGGAGGTCAGCATCAGCGTCCCCCGAGGTAGGCGCCGATGACCGCGCGGCCGATCGGGGCGGCGACCCGGCCGCCGGTGGCCGCCAGGCCCTGCTGGCCGCCGTTCTCGACGATGACCGCGATCGCGATCTCCGGCTTCTCGGCCGGCGCGAACGCCACGTACCAGGCGTGCGGGTTGGTCGAGCGCACGTTCTCGCCGTGCTCGGCGGTGCCGGTCTTGGACGCGATGGTCACGCCGCTGAGCTTGCCGCCGCCACCGGTGTTGTTCTCCGAGGCGATCATCATGTCGCGCAGGGCCTGTGCCTCTTCGGGCTCCATGGCCTCGTCGACCTCGTCCGGCTTGGTCTCGCTGATCGCCTGGAGGTCGGGCGCCAGGATCTTGCCGACCAGGTGGGGCTGCATCCGCACGCCGCCGTTGGCGATGGTCGCCGCCATCATCGCGTTGACCAGCGGCGTCACCCGGACGTCCTTCTGGCCGATGCCGGTCTGGTAGATCGACGGCTTGTCCGACATCGGGCCCAGCCCCGAGGGCACCACCGACAGCGGGATCGACAGGTCCTGCTCGCCGATGCCGAACTTGGCCGCCTGGTCGCGCAGCTTGTCCGCGCCCAGCTCGGCGGCCAGCACCGCGAACGCCGTGTTGCACGACTTGGACAGCGCCTCCTGCAGCGTGGCCGTCACGCCGTTGCCGCAGACGGTGTCGTTGAAGTTCGGCAGCGTGGTGTTCGTGCCGGGCAGCGTGATCACCGGGCGACCGTCGACCTCGGTCTCCTTGGTCTTGCCCTCGGCCAGCGCCGCCGCCGTCACGACCAGCTTGAACGTCGAGCCGGGCGGGTAGTTCTCGTGCACCGCGCGGTTCAGCATCGGCTTGGACTTGTCGGCGTCGTAACCCGTCCAGGCCTCTTCCTGCACGTCCACGTCGTGGCTGGCGAGGACGTTCGGGTCGTAGGACGGGGTGCTGGCCATGGCCAGGATCTCCCCGGTCTGCGGCTTGATCGCGACCACCGTGCCGGTCACGCCCTGGAGCCGTTCGAACGCGGCCTGCTGGAGCTTCGCGTCGATGGTCAGCTGGAGGCTGCCGCCCTTGGGGTCGCGGCCGGTGATCAGGTCCGACACCCGGCGGGCGAACAGGCGGTCGTCCGAGCCGTTGAGCAGGTCGTCCTCGGCGCGCTCCATGCCGCCCGCGCCGTACAGGGTCGAGAAGTAGCCGGTCACCGGCGCGAACACCGGACCGTTGGCGTAGGTCCGCAGGTACCGCAGCCGGTCGTCCACCCGCTGCACGCTGGCCAGCGGCGTGCCGTCGGCGGCGATGATCTGGCCGCGTTCCCGCGAGTACTGGTCCAGGATCACCCGGCGGTTCAACGGGTCCTTGCGGTAGTCGTCGGCCTTGATGACCTGCACGTACGTCGCGTTGCCCAACAGCAGGAGGATCATCGCCATCATGGCGAGCCCGACCCGGCGGAGCGGTGTGTTCATTTCGGACGCTCCACCATGACTGTGAACTGGTCGGCGATGGCAGGCTGCTGCGGCCGGGGCTTCGGCGTGGACTTCGGCGCGCGCGCCGCGTCCGAGATGCGCAGCAGCAGCGCCACCAGGATGTAGTTGGCCAGCAGCGAGGAACCGCCGTAGGACAGGAACGGCGCGGTGATGCCCGTCATCGGGATCAGCTTCGTCACGCCGCCGACGACGATGAAGATCTGGAACGCCACCGCGAACGCCAGGCCGCCGCCCAGGAGCTTGCCGAACGTGTCCCGCACGGCGAGCGCGCTGCGCAGACCGCGGAGCGCGAACACGGTGTAGATCAGCAGCACCGCGGCCAGCCCGACGAAACCGAGCTCCTCGCCGATCACCGCGGTGATGAAGTCGGTGTTGGCCTCCGGGATCTGGTCCGGCCGCCCGCCGCCCAGGCCCGCGCCGAACAACCCGCCGGTGCCGAGCCCGAACAGCGACTGCACGATCTGGTAGCCCGCGCCGGACGGGTCCGCGAACGGGTCCAGCCAGTTCTGCACCCGGATCTGGACGTGGCCGAACAGCTTCCACGCCACGAAGGCGCCGACGCAGAACATCATCACGCCCAGCACGACCCACACGGCGCGCTCGGTCGCCACGTACAGCAGCACCAGCACGATGCCGAAGAACAGCAGCGAGCTGCCCAGGTCCTTCTGCAGGACCATGATGCTCACGCCGACCGCCCACGCGGCGATCAGCGGGCCGAGGTCGCGGGCCCGCGGCAGGTCCAGGCCGAGGACCCGGCGGCCCGCGATGGTGAACAGGTCCCGCTTCGACACCAGGAACGCGGCGAAGAACACCATCAGCAGGATCTTCGCGAACTCGCCCGGCTGGATGGAGAACGCGCCGAAGCTCAGCCAGATCTTCGCGCCGTTGATCTCCGGCGCGATGAAGCTCGGCAGCACGCCCGGCAGCACCAGCGCCACCAGGCCGAGCAGGCCGGCCGTGTAGCCGTAGCGGGCCAGCGTGCGGTGGTCGGACAGCACCTTCAACGCCGTGCAGAACAGCACCAGCGCGATCGCCGTCCACAGCACCTGCTTGGGCGCGGCGGACGACCACACCTGGTTGTTCGGCAGCTTCACGTCCGCCATGGCCAGGTCGATCCGGTGGATCATGACCAGGCCCAGGCCGTTGAGCAGGGCGACGCACGGCAGGATCACCGGGTCGGCGTAGGGCGCCCACTTGCGCACCGCGAGGTGCGCCACGGTCAGCAGCCCCAGGTACGCCAGGCCCAACCACAGGATCCTCATGCTCAGTTCCTGCTCCTGGTTGGCCTCCACCAGGATCAGCGCGCCGGTCACCAGCGTGGCGGCGAACGCGAGCATGAACAGTTCGGTGCTTCGTCGCGTGGGCGGCCTCAACCCGGGCGACGTGCTGCTCGCCGCCGCGAGCGGTGTGCCCTCAGCGCCGGTGACCGGCGAACCCATGCGACTACTGACCCTTTCGGCAATCCGTGCCCGGCTGCGGCACGGGCGTGGTGAGCGGAGTTCCCTCCACAGTGGTGGACGCGGGCGCCTCGGTCGAGGTTGCCGTCGGCGGCGCGGCGGTGGTGGACGTGCCCGTGGTGCTCTCGGCCGTGTCCTTCGGGCAGAACGGCAACGTCTGCTCCGTGCGCAGCCTGCGGATCGCCTCCCGGGCGCCCTCCAGGCCGTCCACGTCGGTGATGCCGTTGCGCACCACGTCCCGGGTGGCGACCTTCAGGTCCTCCACCGTGATCGGCTCGCACGCCTGCGCGCCCGGCGGGCACGAGCCCTCGACCTTGCGGTGCAGGTCGAAGCCGAACACGCTGCCGGTGACGCCGCGGAACACCGACACCTCGCCGTTGTCGCCCTCGCCCACGTAGTACTGGCGCAGGACGTACCAGCGGGTGCCCAGCCCGGCCGCGACCACCAGCAGGAGCAGGAAGATCACCAGGGCGAGCGCCTTGAGCCGGTTGCCGCGCGCCCGCCGGGGGTCCGGCTGGGGCATCGGCTCGACCCGCTGCGGGATCGGCCGCGGCCCGGTGATGGAACTCGCCCGCGAGGCGGGCGAGTCGGGTGGTGGCGGGTCTTCGCTGCCGTCTCCGGCCGCGCCGCCCACTATGGGCGCGTCCTCCCCGAAGTCGACGTCGACCACGTCGGCGACGACGACCGTCACGTTGTCGGGGCCGCCGCCCTTGAGCGCCAGCTCGATCATCCGGTCCGCGCACGCCTGCGGGTCCGGGATGCGGATCGCCTCGTCCAGCGTCTCCATGCTGACCACGCCGGACAGGCCGTCCGAGCACAGCAGGTAGCGGTCGCCCGGACGGGCCTCCCGCACCATCAGCCTCGGCTCCACCTCGTGGCCGGTCAACGCGCGCAGCAGCAGTGAGCGCTGCGGGTGCGTGGCCGCTTCCTCTTCGGTGATCCGTCCCTCGTCGATCAGCGACTGCACGAACGTGTCGTCGTGCGTGATCTGCGTGAACGTGCCGTTGCGGAGCATGTAGGCGCGGGAGTCGCCGATGTGCACCATGCCCAGCCGCGAGCCCGCGAACAGCACGGCGGTGAGCGTGGTGCCCATGCCGTCCAGGTCGGGGTCGCTCTGCACGAGCTCGGAGATGGCGCCGTTGCCGGCGATCACCGCGTCGCGCAGCTGGCCGAGCAGGTCGTCGCCCGGCTCGTCGTCGTCGAGCGGCGCCAGGGCGGCGATGACGACCTTGCTGGCCACCTCGCCCGCGGCGTGGCCGCCCATGCCGTCGGCGAGCGCGAGCAGGCGTGGGCCCGCGTACACGGAGTCCTGGTTGTTCGAACGGACCAGGCCCCGGTCGCTGCGGGCCGCGTATCGAAGGACGAGAGTCATGAGCGCAGCTCGATCACCGTTTTGCCAATTCGGATCGGGGAGCCGAGCGGAACCCGGAGTGGGGCCGTGACCTTCGCCCGGTCGAGATAAGTGCCGTTCGTGGAGCCGAGGTCTTCCACGTACCAGTCGGTGCCGCGCATCGACAGCCGCGCGTGCCTGGTCGACGCGAAGTCGTCGTCCAGCACGAGCGTCGAGTCGTCGGCGCGGCCGATCATGATCGGCCTGCCGTCCAGGGAGATGCGCGTGCCCGCCAGCGCGCCGTGCGTCACGACGAGCTGTCGGGCCGCCTTGTTGCCCCGGGCGGCCTTGCTAACGCCTCTGCCGAACTTGGGCGTCGGGACACGGAGCCCCGACGCCGCGTACAGATCGGAGCGGACCACTCGAAGCGCAGCCAACACGAACAACCAGAGCAGGACGAGGAAACCCGCTCTGGTCAGCTGCATCACCAGCTCTGGCACCGGTTGTAACCGCTCCTGACTTGAGTGCCGTCACGCCTACGCCCGAATCGACCGCTCAGCCCTGGGTGCGGTAGACCAGCGAGGAGTGGCCGATGCGGACGACGTCGCCTTCCGCGAGCTGCCAAGTCTGCACTGGAGTGCCGTTCACCGTGGTGCCGTTTGTCGAACCGAGATCAGCGAGCATGGCACTGTGCCCGTCCCACGTGATCTCCAGGTGCCTCCTGGAGACCCCGGTGTCGGGCAGCCGGAAGTCCGCTTCCTGCCCGCGGCCGACCACGTTGCCGCCCTGCTTGAGGTTGTAGGTGCGGTTGGAGCCGTCGTCGAGGTGCAGCGTCGCGTTCAGCTGCCGGGGACCGGACTGGACCGCCGGCGGCGCGTAACCGCCCTGCGCCGGGTCGGCGTAGCCCTGCTGCCCGTAGCCCTGGTCATAGCCGGGCTGCTGGCCGTAGCCCTGCTGGCCGTAACCCTGGTCGTAACCGGGCTGCTGGCCGTAGCCCTGGTCGTAGCCGGGCTGTCCGTAACCGGGCTGCTGCTGACCGTAACCCTGGTCGTAGCCCTGCTGCTGGCCGTAGCCCTGCTCGTAACCGGGCTGCTGCTGGCCGTAGCCCTGGTCGTAGCCGGGCTGCTGCTGGCCGTAACCCTGGTCGTAGCCGGGCTGCTGCTGACCGTAGCCCTGCTCGTAGCCCGGTTGCTGCTGACCGTAACCCTGCTGGTCGTAGCCCTGCTGCTGCTGGCCGTAGCCGCCCTGTGCATAGGGGTCGTAGGCGGGCTGGCCCTGTCCTTGTCCGTAGCCGGGAGGCTGGCTCATGGATCCGTCTCCTGCAGTGCGAGGTGGTGCTGACCGTCGGCTGGCAACTTTCACGTCGGGGTCGACGGACGAGCTGGTTCGGAACTGTCCCGTGTGCAGCGCGTCGGAGCGCTCCAGGGAGACTACGACGTCACCATAGGTATCCCATCCGCTCTCTTCGAGGTGCTCCCGGATGGAGTCCCCCAGAAGCTGGGTGATGCGTAGTTCATCCTGACCGTCCCCGGCAAGCCGATCGTGGTCCTGCGGACCCAGCAGGACCTGGAAGTGGTTCGGAGCGAGCAACCTGCCACCCGCCAACTCGCGGATGTTGCTCTCCGCCTCCCGCTGCAGTGCCTGGGCCACTTCCTGCGGGACGACGTTGCCACCGAACACACGCGCGAAGGTGTTGCCGACGATGCCTTCGAGACGGCGCTCGAAGCGCTGTACGAGGCCCACGGCAACCCTCCGACCCGGTCGACTTCTAAGACCGATCGTATCCGGGCTGACGTGGTGGGACACGGGGCAATTGGTAACCCGGACGGGGACCATGCTAGTGTTCTCCACGTCGCTCCGGGCGAGTGGCGGAATGGCAGACGCGCACGGTTCAGGTCCGTGTGTCCGAAAGGACGTGGGGGTTCAACTCCCCCCTCGCCCACCAAAACCATGAAGTCCCATCCACGGTCGTGGGTGGGACTTCATGGTTTTTTCGACTTTTCGGCCCCGATGGGCGCGTGATGTCTGTCACCCGCCCAGCCGCGGCCGAACGTGGTGGCTCCGGGGCGGTCGGTCGATTTCGCACGGCGAGCGGTCGGTGGTGCGGTGGGCGGGGTGGCCGCCGGTCCCGGTCCGGCGGTCGTTCCAGGCGAGCGACGCACACGCTGAGCAGCTTCACGGGCTTCGGGAACCACCGGGGTCACCCAGACGGCAGCACCGCCGGACCGAAGTCCCCCCGCCGGTCGCCGACCGGTTACCGACCGCTCGACGCCGCCGATCGCAGGACGCCATTTGCCCCGGTGGTGCGGCCGGTCCCACCTGGTACGCCTTACCCAGAGCACGAGTCGAAACGCGGCGGACAGCCCGTCGTGGTTGCCGAGGAGGCCCTGGCGTGAGCAGCACACCAGCACGGATCGCGGACACCGACGACGCCAGGGCGCTGTCGGCCACCGCTGTTCCGGTTCCCGAACTACCCGGTTCCGCCGAGGAGCTGGCCGCCTCCGCGGCGGTGCGCCTCGGCTGGCACGGCGTGGTGCTGCCCGAGATGGTCCTCATGGGGCGCAAGGTGATCGTGGTGGCGGAGCTGCTGGCCGACGCGCACGCCGAGCGGCTGTGCCTGGGCGCGGCGCCCGAGACGGACCGGACCACGGTGTCCACCTGGGTGTGGCCCGAGATGGACGGCCGCGTGCCGCCCTCCGCGGTGCGGATCGTCGGCGTCCTGGCGGTGGCCCGGCACTGGCGGACCGCGCTGGCCTCGGCGGTGCCGTTCGCCCGCTTCGGCAACGCCGCCGCCGTGCTGCCGACGTCGGTCGTCTTCACGCACGACTACCTGGCCAACTGCCTGCCGCGGGTGCGCCGCTACGGCGTCTCGGTGCTGCTGGCCGACGAGGAGCTCCAGCTGAGCACGGACGTGGCCGGCCGCAACGAGACCGTGCCGGTCGAGGACACCGCGACCACCCGTTGGGTGAACGAACTCGTGTACGAGCAGGTGCTGGCGACCGCGTCCTGACCTACGGTCGGAGCATGCGGGTAGTGATCGCGGGCGGACACGGCAAGATCGCGTTGCGGGTGGAGCGGCTGTTGGCCGCGAGAGGTGACAGCGCCACGGCGCTGGTGCGCAACCCGGACCACCACGCGGACGTGCTGGACGCGGGTGGTGTCCCCGTCCACTGCGACCTGGAGGCGACGGACGTCGCTTCGGTCGCGGAACTGCTGACCGGCGCGGGCGCGGCGGTCTTCGCCGCGGGCGCCGGGCCCGGCAGCGGGGTGGCGCGCAAGGACACCGTGGACCGGGCCGCGGCGGTGCTGTTCGCGGCGGCGGCGGAACAGGCGGGCGTGCGGCGGTTCATCCAGATCAGCGCCACCGGCATCGGCCGGACCACCGGCGACGAGGTGTTCGACGCCTACCTTGCCGCGAAGGCCGCCGCGGAGGACGACCTGCGCGAACGCGACCTGGACTGGACGATCCTGCGGCCGGGCCGGCTGACCGACGACGAGCCGACCGGCCGCGTGGAGCTGGCCGAGAAGCCGCTACGGGGTTCCGTACCGCGGGCCGACGTGGCAGCGGTCGTGGTGGCACTGCTGGACCGCCCAGGCACCGTTCGCCGCACCTACGAGCTGATCTCCGGCGACACCCCGATCGCCGACGCGTTCTGATCCCGGCCCGTCAGCCGAGGACGCGGTCGAGGTAGGTGTTGGTGAACTTGCCGGTCGGGTCGACCTCGGCGCGGACCCGGCGGAAGTCGTCGAAGTGCGGGTAGAGGTCGCGGAGGGTGTCGGCGGAGAGGCGGTGCATCTTGCCCCAGTGGGGACGTCCGCCTACCGCACCCGCGATCCGCTCGAACGCGTCGAAGTAACGCCGGTACGGCATCCCGAGGTACTGGTGGACGGCGATGTACGCCGTGTCACGCCC
This sequence comes from Saccharothrix sp. NRRL B-16348, assembly GCF_001280085.1. Taxonomy (GTDB): domain Bacteria; phylum Actinomycetota; class Actinomycetes; order Mycobacteriales; family Pseudonocardiaceae; genus Actinosynnema. Next base: position 401,903 of record NZ_LGED01000001.1, read on the forward strand.
GTGCGCCGTGGACAGCCAGATGTCGTCGCCCTGCGCCACCCGCACCTCGACCGGCACGATCACGCCGTGCTCGAGACGGGCGACGGCGGCCCGCAGCTCCCGCAGCACGTCGTGCAGCGCCGCCCGCGGCACCGCGTACTCCGACTCCACGAACCGCACCCGCCGGGGCGTGGTGAAGACCCGGTGTGAGACGTCCCGGTAGTCGCGTTCCGACAGCAGCGACCCGCACACCCGGTTGAGCGTCCTGGTGGTCGCCGGCACGGCCTTCGCCAGCTTGCAGACCAGCGCGAACGCGCTGTTCTCCAGCACCTCGTACTCGTAGAACCGCCGCACCGCGGACAGCGGCGCGGCCGGCTCGTCGACCCGGTTGTTCCGCTTCACGATCACCCGGTCGGAGTGCGGGAACCAGTGGAACTCCACGTGGTCCTCGACCGCGGTCAGGTGGTCGAACTCGTCCAGCACCGCGTCCAGCCGGCCGGGGAACTCGCGCGCGTGCAGCACGAACGCGGGCACGCACCGCAGCGTCACCGTGGTGATCACGCCCAGCGCGCCGAGCCCGATCCTGGCCGCGTCGAACAGCTCGGCCCGCTCGTCGGCCGAGCACCGCGCCACCGACCCGTCGGCGAGCACGAGTTCCAGGGCGACGACCTGCGTCGCCAAGCCGCCGAGCTTCGCGCCCGTGCCGTGCGTCCCGGTCGAGATCGCGCCCGCCACGGTCTGCGCGTCGATGTCGCCGAGGTTCGGCAGGGCCAGCCCGAGCACGTCCAGCAGCGCGTTGAGCTGGTGCAGCGTCGTCCCCGACCGGACCGTCACCAGCGGGCCCGCCACGTCGACGATCCCGGTCCACGCGTCGAGGTCGACCGCCACGCCGGGCGCGACCGCGATGTCGGTGAACGAGTGCCCGCTGCCGCGCGGGCGGACACTGGACGCGCCCACGACGACGGCGGCGAGCTCGTCGACGCTCGCCGGGTGCTCCACCCGGTGCGGGTTCGCGGACGCGGTGCGTGCCCAGTTCGTCCACGGGGTCGCCATGCACACCTCCGGATGTGACGCGTTCCACGAACCGTAGGTGAAAGCTATTCACCTTTCAAGTACGGTGAGGCCCATGCAGCACCGCACGCGCCTGGACGTCGCGACGGAGGAGCACGACCCGCCGTTCGCGATCGTCGACCTGGACGCCTTCGACAGCAACGCGGCCGACCTCGTCCGCCGCGCGGGCGGGCGGCCGATCCGGGTGGCGAGCAAGTCCGTCCGGGTCCGCGCGCTGCTGGAACGCGTGCTCGCGCGGCCCGGTTTCGCGGGCGTCATGTGCTACTCCCTGGCCGAGGCGCTGTGGTTGTCGTCGGTCGACCTGTCCGAAGACCTCCTGGTCGCGTACCCGACCGTCGACCAGGCGGCGCTGGCCGAACTCGCCAAGGACGACAAGGCGCGGGCCAGGACCACGATCGTGGTCGACTCGACCGCGCACCTCGACCTGGTCCACTCCGTGCTCGGCCCCGACCACCCGGAGATCCGGGTGTGCCTGGAGCTGGACGTGTCGTGGCGACCGGTGCCCGGCCTGCACATCGGCCCACGCCGCTCACCCGTGCACACGGCACGTGAAGCGCGCGCTCTCGCAGAGGCGATCGTGCGCCGGCCGGGGTTCCGGCTGGTCGGCGTGATGGCCTACGAAGGGCAGATCGCGGGCGTCGGCGACCAGCCGCCGGGCAGGCCGGTGCGCGGCGCCGTGTTGCGCTGGATGCAGCGGCACTCCGCCGCCGAACTGGTCGAACGCCGCACCGCCGCCGTCTCCGCCGTGCGCCGGGTCGCCGACCTGGAGTTCGTCAACGGCGGCGGCACGGGCAGCCTGGAGGTCACCGCAGCCGACCCGTCGGTCACCGAGCTCGCGGCCGGCTCCGGGCTCGTCGGCCCGACCCTGTTCGACGGCTACCGCGGCTTCCAGCCCAAGCCCGCCGTGCTGTTCGCGCTGCCGGTCGTGCGCAGGCCGAAGCGGCACGTGGCCACGCTGTTCTCCGGCGGGTACGTCGCCTCCGGCACCGCGACCCCCGACCGCCAGCCCAGCCCGTACCTGCCGGTCGGGCTGAAGCTGCTGCCGATGGAGGGCGCGGGCGAGGTGCAGACCCCGGTGGTGGGCCGGGCGGCCGACTCGCTGCGCCTCGGCGACCGCGTGTGGCTGCGGCACGCCAAGGCCGGCGAGCTGGCCGAGCGGTTCACCCACTACCACGTCGTGCGGGGTGACGTGGTGGAGCGGACCGTGCCCACCTACCGGGGCGAGGGTCACTCGTTCGGCTGAAAATCTCGGCTGGAGAAGGCCGGGTGGGCCGTGGTCAGCTCGGGAGCCGGGTCGACAGGTACCCGCGGACCAGGGCCTTGGCCTCGTCCAGGATCCGCTGGTCGCCCGCCGGGTCGCGGCGGAACGCCAGGTTGAGCACGCCGTCCGCGGCCTCGACCGCGATCGAGATCGGGAGCTGCAGCTCGGCCAGCGGGATGTCGAACTTGGCCGAGATCATCTCCGCGATGCGGTCGGAGATGACCGTGTTGTTGTCGCGGCGGTCGTCGAGGAGCCGCATGTCGACCACGTCGCCGAAGTGCAGCTTGGAGAACGCCGGCACCTCGCGGTGCATCGAGACGTACACGTCGAAGATCGAGTCGACGGCGTCCCACCAGTGGTCGAGGGTGGTCGAGGTGAACCGGCCGTCCACCGTCTGGATGAACTTCTCCAGGTTCCGCAGGGTCAGCGCCTGCACGACCGCCCGTTTGTCGGGGAAGAACTGGTAGAGCGAGCCGACCGCGACACCCGCGCGCTCGGCGATCAATGTCGTGGTGACTCCGTCGTAGCCGACCTCCTCGATGAGCTGTGCGCAGGCCTCGAGCATCCGCTCGACGCGCTTGGCGCTGCGCTGCTGCACCGGCTGACGGCGCAGCGGGGTCGTACTGGTCACGGCGACTCCTGCTGAATGGGTGGCGGGACTCCATAGTGCCCGGTGGTGGACCTTTCCACTTCACTTCGCGGTGCAACACGCCTACGATCCGAATCACTTTCACGTTCTGGGAGGCTCGCTTGACCGTGCCGGATGACTTCCTGGGTGCAGACTTCGTGGGCGCCGACGACCTCCTCTGGGGCGTGTCGACCTCCGCCTTCCAGATCGAGGGCTCGTTCACCGCCGCCGGCAGGCAACCGTCCACTTGGGACGCGTTCCCGGCGTTCGAGGGGCACGACGCGTCCGTGGCGTGCGACCACTACCGCCGCTACCGCGAGGACGTCGGGCTGATGCGGTCCCTCGGCGTCGGCGCCTACCGGTTCTCCGTGTCGTGGCCCCGGGTGCTCGCGGGCGACCTGGTGTTCTACGACCGGCTGGTGGACGAGCTGCTGGAATCCGGCATCGCGCCCGTCGCCACGCTGTACCACTGGGACACGCCGCTGACCGTCGAGGAGGCGGGCGGCTGGCTCGACCGCGACACCGCGCACCGGTTCGCCGAGTACGCCGAGCGGGTCGCCGCCCGCCTGGCCGACCGGGTCGCGATGTGGATCCCGATCAACGAGCCCGCGATGGTGACGCTGCTCGGGTACGCCACCGGTCAGCACGCGCCGGGCAAGGCGCTGCTCTACGACGCCCTGCCGACCGCCCACCACCTCAACCTGGCGCACGGGCTCGCCGTGCAGGCGCTGCGCTCCGCCGGAGCGCGCGCTGTGGGCACGGCCAACAACCACACACCGGCCTGGCCCGCCACGCCGGCCGACGCGCCCGCCGCCGAGGCCTACTCGGAGCTGCACAACTGGCTCTACGCCGACGCGCAGCTGGCCGGCCGCTACCCGGACTCGCTGGCCGACCGCTTGCCGATCGTGGACGGCGACCTGGCGATCACCTCCGCGCCGCTCGACTTCTACGGCGTGAACTACTACAACCCGACCCGGCTGCGGCTGCCGTCCGAGGGCAACCCGCTGCCGTTCGAGCTGGTGGACATCGACGAGTACCCGAAGACCGCCTTCGGCTGGCCGGTCGTGCCGTCCGGGCTGTCGGAGATGATCTCCCAGTTGCGAGATCGATTTGTCGACTTGCCTCCCGTGTACGTGACGGAGAGCGGGTGCAGCTACCCGGACTCGCTGGAGGACACCGAGCGGATCGACTACCTGGACCGGCACATCGCGGAGGCGCTGAAGGCCGACGTGCGCGGGTACTTCGTGTGGTCCCTCATGGACAACTTCGAGTGGGACTCCGGGTACTCGCAGCGGTTCGGCCTCGTCCGCGTCGACTACGCGACGCAGGAACGCACGCCGCGTGCCTCGTACGAGTGGTACCGCGATCGGATCGGGAAGTGACCTCGGCGGCGTTGGCGGAACCGGTCGTCCCGGTCCGCCGGACGTGGATGACGTGGCTGTTCCTGGCCAACCTCGGGCTCTGGCTGGCCATCTACGCGCCCATCCAGGTGCTGCTGCCGCAGCAGGCCGAGCTGCTCGACTCCGCCGGCAAGGAAGCGGTGTTCGGCCTGGTCACGGGCGTGGGCGCGCTCGTGGCGCTGGTTGCGAACCCGTTGATCGGGCTGTCCTCGGACCGCACCACGTCCCGCTTCGGCCGGAGGCACCCGTGGACGCTGGCCGGCGCGCTCATCGGCGCCGCCGGCCTGGTGGTGCTGTCGTCCGCGTCCACCGTCGGGGTGATGGTGACCGGGTGGTGCCTGGTGCAGGCCGGGCTGAACGGGATGCTCGCCAGCCTCACCTCCGCCGTGCCCGACCGGGTGCCCGTGCGGCAGCGGGCCAGGGTCGGCGGGCTGGTCGGCGTCTCCCAGATGCTCGGCACGGTGCTGGGCGCGGTCGTGGTGACGGTGCTGGTCACCGGCCTGGCGAACGGCTACCTGGCGTGCGCGGCGCTGGTCGTGGCCGGTGCGCTGGCGTTCGTGCTGATCACCCCGGACGCCCGCTTGCCGCTCGCCGCCCGCCCGCCGCTGCGGTGGCGCGAGCTGTGGGTGTCGCCGCGGCGGCACCCGGACTTCGCCTGGGCCTGGTGCGCGCACTTCATGATCAACCTGGGCAACGCGTTCGGCACGCTCTACCTGCTGTACTTCCTCGGCGACGTGGTCCGGCACCCGGAACCCGAGAACGGCCTGCTGGTGCTGATGCTGCTCTACGGCGTGGCGCTGGCGATCGGCGCGTTCGCCGTCGGCGCCCACTCCGACCGCACCGGCCGCCGCAAGCCGTACGTGCTGGTGGCGGCCGGCGTGATGGCCGTCGCGGCGTTGCTGCTGGTCGCCTGGCCGACGTGGCCGGCCGCGCTGGTCGCCGCGCCGCTGCTCGGGTTCGGCTTCGGCGCGTACTGGGCGGTGGCGCTGGCACTGCTGACGCAGGTGCTGCCCGCCGCGTCGGACCGGGCCAAGGACCTCGGCGTGCTCAACATCGCCAACTCGCTGCCCCAGGTGATCGCCCCGCTGCTCACGACGTTCGTGCTGGCGTCGCTCGGCGGGTACCGGGGGTTGTTCGCCGTGTCGGCGGTCGCCACGCTGTGCGCGGCGGCGCTCGTGACCAGGGTCCGTTCGGTGGCGTGAGGTTCGTTCGCCTGCTTGAGGGGAGTTCGCTTGCGGTTGGCGGGTAAGACGGTCGTGGTGACGGGTGCGTCGCAGGGCATCGGCGCGGCGACGGCCCTGACGCTCGCGAGGCGCGGTTCGGTTGTCGTGCTCGTGGCACGCAGCGGTGAAGCGCTCGATGAGCAGGTCGAACGGATCACGGCGACCGGCGGGCGTGCGCTCGCCGTGCCGGCCGACCTCGCGGACGTCGACCGGATCCGCACGCTCGCCGAACGGGTGGTCGCGGAAGTCGGCGTGCCGGACGTGCTGGTCAACAACGCGGGCGTCGGCCGCTGGCTGTTCCTCGACGACACCCCGACGCCCGAACTGGCCGGGATGATCGCCCTGCCGTTCACCGCCGCACTGCACCTGACCAGGGAGTTCCTGCCCGGGATGCGGGCTCGCGGCTCGGGGCGGGTGGTCAACGTCAACTCGCCGGTGTCCCGCCTGCCGATCCCCGGCGCGACCGGGTACGCGGCGGCCCGCTACGCGTTGCGCGGGATGACCGCGGCGCTGCGGATGGACCTGCGCGGCACCGGGGTCGGGGTGAGCGAGGTCGTCCCGGGCAAGGTGAGCAGCCGGTACTTCGTGAACAACCCCGGCGCCGAGGAGCGGATACCGGCGCTGGCCAGGCTGATCCCGACCGTGACGCCGGAGGTCGTCGCGGCGCGGATCGCCGACGTGGTCGAGCGGGAGCGCGACGAGGTGGTGTTCCCGTGGCAGCTCAAGGCGTTCGACGTGGCCGGCCGGCTGTTCCCCGGGCTGACCGGGTACCTGACCTGGCGCACCGGCACCCACCGCTGACCCGCGGCACCACCCTGAGCACGTCGAACGGCCCTGATGTCCGCGCGGGAGGTGCGGACATCAGGGCCGAGTGGTGCCCGCGGACCAGTGTCGGTCGGGGAGGGAAGGTGTGCACAACACCGGCCCGCGGATGTCTGTGTAGTTGTCGTGCTGGTGGAGCTTTAGCTGGCCGGCGGTCCGTTCGTCGCGGTCGGGGGTTCGCACGTCCCGGACCGCCGGCCAGTAGGCGGGTGCTCGACCTGGTCGCGTCGGGGGAACGACAGGTCGGGACCGCCCGTTAGTGGGCTCGAACCACCATTCCCCGGCGCGAACGCGTGACAGGAGGCGTCACCGGCGCCGATCGGAGGTGGCGAGCCGGGCGCGGGGCCAAACCGCCCGCGACCAGGTGTTCGTACGCGGCGCGCCACACCGAGCAGGGGCTCTTCTGCTGCCGCCACCGTCCGGAGCACTCGGGGCAGTTGCCCTTCTCGTCCGGTTCGTGCGCGGCGAGCAGCGCCCGCCACCCCTCGGTCAGCCGAGGGAGCTCGGAACGTGCCACCGACAGGAGGGACGGGGCGTCGGCCTCGTTGGCCAGCTCTGTGAGCAGGTCCAACCGCTCCCACACCGCGTTGCGAAGAACTTGTCCGAGGATCTCGTCCACCGAAACGTCACCGTCACCTTTCCGCCTGCTCGGCGGCCTCACGTAGCGCGGCCCTGAGTTGTACGAGTTGGTCGGCCGAGAGGACCGCCGTCTCGCCGGGAGGACCGACCAGGACCACGCGGCCCCGGTCGACCATCACGGTGAGGCAGCGCTCCCGGTCGACCACGTCGCTGCAGCGAATCCGCCACCAGCGACGGTGCCCGGTCGTGCCGCGCCATCCGGAGTCGAGGTCGGTCGACTCCTGGACGGACAGGGGTGCCGGAGAGGCGTCGGTCGTGGCGACGGCAGGCGCTGCCGACCCACCAGGGGTGGTCACCGCCCGCTCGATCAGGTCCACGACCATGTTCCTCTCCGTGCTCACTCGCTTACCGGAACTTAGATTGCGATGATTCAACCCGGATCGGGACGTCATAGCGCTGGCCGGTGGCCGTTCCACGGTAAGCGGTCAGTGGAGTTCGGCAGGGCCGATCAGCCTCGCCGATCGGTACTTCTCGCAGTCGGGGGAGTGCCCCTACTCTGCCGTTGACGCCCAAAGGACTGTGAGGGGGCGCAATTGAACACCATCGGTTCGCCAAGCTCTCCTGTTACCCCAGACGTCTGGGACCAGCAGGAGATGCGTGACGCCCTGGCCAGACGAGAGATCAGCGCGGTCTACCGGCTGCTCCGACGGCACGGTGTCTCGCAGCGCCAGATCGCGGCGCTGACGGGCCAGTCGCAGTCCGAAGTCTCGGAGATCCTCAAGGGACGCCAGGTCATGGCCTACGACGTCCTCGCCCGGATCGCCGCCGGCTTGGGCGTCCCCAGGGGGTACATGGGCCTCGCTTACGACGAGGCCACGGCAGTGAGGGTGGCCGCCACGGCGGAGTCACCCCATTCTGAGGAGGACGAGTCGGTGAAGCGAAGGAAGTTCCTCGCGCACGCCGCCGCCATCACCGTCGGCGCGGCCGTGTTCGGTACGGACTCCGGGTCTTGGGCTTCGTCGCCCGCGCAGACTCCGGCCCCTGGCCGCATCGGCATGACCGACGTCCGACAGGTCGAAGCGGCCACCAGGGCGTTGCGCACGCTCGACTACCAGTACGGCGGCGGCTCGTGCCGCGACGCGGTGGTCGCCCAGCTCTCGTGGGGCCAGCAGATGCTCGGCGCGAACGCGACCGACCTGGTCAAGGAACGCCTGTACGTCGCGCTCGCCGACCTGCACAACCTGGCCGGGTGGACCTCGTTCGACACCGGCCTGTACGACTCGGCCCGCAACCACTTCGGCCAGGCGCTCGGCCTGGCGAAGCAGGGCCGCAAGGAAGAGCTCGTGGCCAACATCCTGTACCGGATGGGCCGCGTCTACCTGCACCAGAACGCGCCGGACGACGCGTTGAAGGTGTTCCAGCTCGGCCAGCTGGCCGCGCAGAACTCCGGCTCGGAACTCGCCGTCGGCATCCTGTGCGCCAACGAGGCGTGGGCCTACGCGAAGATGGGCTCCGACGACCAGGCGTTGAAGCTGCTCGGCCGGGCGCGCGACGAGTTCGCCCGCGCCAACATCGGCGAGGCGCCCGCGTGGGCGAAGTTCTTCGACGCCAACGACCTGTCCGCGATGATCGGCACCGTGCACACGGAGCTGGCGCAGACCGTGGACTCGAAGTACACGCGCACCGCGGTGCCCGCGCTGACCAAGGCCATCGGCGGGTACGGCGAGGACATGACCCGCAGCCGGTCGTTCAACCTCACGTCCCTGTCGATCAACCACCTGCTGGACGGCGACATCGACCACGGCGCGCGGCTCGGCCGGCAGGCGATCGAGCTGTCCGAGGGTCTGAAGTCGGTCCGCACGAAGGACCGGATGAAGCCGTTGCAGCACGAAGCCGAGAAGCGCCGGAACAACCCCGACGCCCGTGAGCTGGCCGAACGCCTTGCCAAGTTCACCGGCAACGACAGCGCGGCCTGAGCTGCGGGGAGTCGGGGTCCTGGACGGAAGGTTCACCTCCGCCGCGCTGACCGCCGTGCTGAAGCGGCTGTGCGCCGAACTGGGGTTGGCGCACCGCGGCGCGCGGCTGGTGAAGTTCACCAGCAACGCCGTGTTCGACCTGCCCGTGGACCGGGTGGTGGTGCGGATCGTCGGCTCGACGACGTTGCGCCACCGCGCGGGCAAGGTGGTCGAGGTCGCGCGGTGGCTCGCCTCGCACGACGTGCCCGCCGTGCGGCTGGTCGAGGGTGTGCGGCAGCCGTTGGCGGTCGGCGAGCACCTGGCCACGGTGTGGCACACGGTGCCGTCCGGCGGCAGGCCCGTCGACGGCCGTGACCTGGGCCGGGTGCTGCGGCAGGTGCACGCGCTGCCCGTGCCGGAGTTCGAGTTGCCGCGCTGGACGCCGCTGGACGACGTGCGCCGGCGCATCGCGGACGCCGAGGAGCTGTCCGCGCCGGACCGCCGGTTCCTGGAGGAGCGGTGCGCCGAGGCCGACGACCGCCTGGCCGAGCTGCGGACCGTGCTGCCGCAGGGCGTGGTGCACGGCGACGCGCACCTGGGCAACCTGATCGCCAGCCCGGACGGCCCGGTGATCTGTGATTTCGATTCCACCAGCGTCGGGCCGCGCGAGTGGGACCTGAGCACCCTGCCGGTCGGCGTCGCCCGGTTCGGCCACCCCGCCGAGTGGTACCGACAGCTGGCCGACGAGTACGGCTTCGACGTCACCCGCTGGGCCGGTTTCCCGGTGTTGCGCGAGGTCAGGGAGCTGAAGCTGACCACGAGCGTGCTGCCGATCATGCGCAGCCACCCCGGTGTGCGCGAGGAGTTGCACAGCCGGCTCAAATCGTTGCGCGCGGGCGACACCACGACCCACTGGACCCCTTACCGCTGAGACCGGGGCCTCGGGGGAACGAACCGGTAACGCTCGGCGCGCGTTCGACGAATGAGGCATCGAAGGATTGCGTGACGGGGTCGGCGAGGTGTGCGAGTGGTCGGGAATCTGCCGGTGTTGCGGCGTCGGAAGGCGAGGCGTGCCCTGCGCGCGGCCCGGATGCTGGACGAGGTCGTGGACACCCAGTTGCCGTTCCTGGCGTCGTTCGACGAGCAGCGGCGGGTCCGTTCGGCGACCTACCTGGCCGAACTGGTGAAGCTCGCGCAGGACTACCGGTACTTCGCCAACGGCTGGATCGACGCCAAGGAGCTCGAACGGCGGGGTCAGGACGCGATGGCGGCGCTGATCCGGCTTCGCGAGGACCCTTCCGCCCGACCGATCACCGACTAGGACGTTCGGCGCAGCTCGTCGCACCGAACGGACCACTCGCCGACGACTAGTCGTGCCATGCGCCTCCTTCCCAGGCTTGCGCCGCGTAGTCGTGGAAGCTCTTGGGCTCCCGTCCGGCGACCCGTGCGACGGTGTCGGTCGGCTCGCCGTCACCCAGCGCGGCCCACGCCCGGATCTGCTCTTCGGCCAGGTCGGCGGGCATGACGGCCCGGTAGTCGTCGGGCGTGCCGCGGAACTCGACCTGCCTGCCGGTGACCCGGGCGAGCACGTCGAGCGCCTGCGGGAACGACAGCGCCTCGGGCCCGGTGACCTCGTAGACCCGGCCCTCGTGCCCGTCCTCGGTCAGCGCGGCGGCGGCCACCGCGGCGATGTCGTCCGCGTCGACGAACGCCTGCTTCTTCTCCCCGAGGGGCAGCACCAGCTCACCCGCGAGCACCGAGGGCCGGAAGAACCCCTCGTCGAAGTTCTGGTCGAACCAGTCCGGCCGCAGCACGGTCCACCCGACGCCGGAGGAGCGCACCAGCCGTTCGGCGGCGAGCAGCCGTTCGTCGCGCATCTCCACCACGCCGCGGGTGGACAGCAGCACGAACCGCCGCACGCCCCGCGTCACGGCCTCGTGCACGAACTCGGGTTCGACGGGCAGCTCGTGGGGCGCCATCAGGTAGACCCGGTCGACGCCGGCCAGCGCGCCCGCCCACGTGTCGCGGTCGGACCAGTCGAAGCGCACCTCGCCCCGGCGTGACGCCCGGCGCACGGCGTGGCCCGCCGCGGAGAGCTGCGCGGCCACCCGCCTGCCCGTCGAGCCGGTGGCTCCCAGCACCAGGATCGGTAGATCAGCCATGAATCGACCCAACCACAGGGGTCCGACATTCTCGCGGTGGCGCGACCCGGTGAGAGGGCTGAGGGGAGTCGGCGCGTCCACCGACTCCCCTCACCGCTCACCGGGGGATGCGGTAGCGGTGCAGGCCCTTGCAGACGGCCTCGCCCACGTAGTCGACCAGGCAGTTCGGCGAGGTCAGCTTGTGCGAGAAGATCAGCCGGTGGCTCTTCTTCCCGTTCGAGTAGGTGTCCTCGCGCCACAGCTCGTGGTTCGGCATCTTGTCGTGGCTGCCGACCACCTCCGTCCGGCCGTCGCGGTGGACGGTCATCACGACGGTCCAGTCGATCGCGGCGACCGCGCTGCACCACGGGTTGGTGGCCGCGTGGGTGACGGCGATCTGGCCCTTGGTCGAGCTGACCCTGGGCTCGCCCTCGACCCGGATCCCGTCGTCGTTCGCGGTGCGTGAGTCCTCGTAGACGAACTTCCCGCCCACCTTCGCGTACCGCGCGGTCGGGTTGATCTTGTGCCGCTCGCCCCACTTCTTCTTCTTGAAGTCGAACGACAGCACGACCTGGGTGCGGAACTGCCCCGACTTGAACGCCGGGCCGACGCGGTTGTCGACCCCGTTCCACCAGTCGGCCTTCTTCTTGCCGTCCTTGCCGAAGTTGTGGCAGCCGACGTCCGGGGTGTCGATGTAGCCCTGGGGCGCGATGGAGCCGCCCTTCGGGATGTAGGTCTCGTAGTAGAGCTCCGACTTGACGATCTTCGGCGCGGGCTTGGCGGACGCGACGGGCTCGATCTCCGGGCCGTCCGCGACCACCGCGCCGACGGCGGCGATCCCCAACACGGCGGCCATCGCCAAGGCCGTGCGCGCGGCGGTGCTCTTGAGGCTGATCAACTCATTGCTCCTGGGTGTCGAGCGGGTGTGGTCAGTTGTCGAAGCCGAGGGACGTGGCGACCTGGCTGCCGTCCAGGACCACGGGGCCCTCCGGCTCGACCTGGCCGGGCTTGGTGTCCTGGGAGGATTTCTTCGCCTGGGGCTTCTTCGGCTGCGGCTTCTTGGTGTCGACCTTCTTCTTGTCGCCCTTCTTGGCATCGCTCTTCTTGTCCGGGTTCTTCTTGTCCGGGTCCGCGGACTTCTTCGGCTTCGGGTTCTTCTTCTCGACGGGCGAGGCGTAACCGGTGACCTGTGCCTTCTTCGGGTCGATCGTGACCTTGCGGATCTTGTCGCCGCTGTTGCCCGAGACCACCGTGATCTTGCCGGTCTTCTTGTCGACCTTCGTGACGATGCCGACGTGGTCGTTGTCGAAGTCCCGGTCGTTGAGGCGGTAGGTGACGGCGTCGCCGGGCTTGACGTTCTTGACGCCCGCACCGCTCTTCCACGTCTTGTTCTTCTGGCCGTAGTCCTTGAAGCTCTTGGCCGCCGAAGTGACGCCGTCGGTCTTCACGCCGCTCTTGTTCCAGACGTGCTTGGTGAAGTCCGCGCACCACGCCTGGCACTTGCCGCCTGGGCTGTAGGCGTTGCAGTTGTCGCCCTTCTCGTAGTTGCGCTTGCTGTTCAGCTCCTTCTCGGCGTTCTCCACGATCTGGCGGCGGGTCTCGTCGTCGGCCTGCTGGGACGTGCTCTTCTTGGCGGCGACGAGTTCCGGGTCGGCGGAGGCTGATCCGCGTTCCGTGGACATGCCCAACAGGGCCACGCCGATCACCGCGGCGGTGATGACGACGATTCGGGCGACAGCTTTTTTGGGCACGGTGAAGTGCACGATGTCTCCTTGTTGATCGGGATTTCAGAAGCTCGCGGACGCGGGCAGGGTGGTGAAAGGGCCGTCGGTGTCCGGGCCGATCCAGGTGTACCGCTCCGAGGTCTCGGCCGGCTCGATCGGCTGGTACTCGAACGGCGTTCCGGACGGGCGCTCGTACCGGAATTCGATCGGCGCTTCGTACGGCAGTTCGTACGGCAGTTCGTACGGCTCGGGCCGCACGAAGTCGCTCACGGCGGCGGGTGCGGGTTCCGGTTGTGGTGCCGGCTCGGGTTCGGTGGCCGGTGCCACGTCCAGCGGTTCCTCGACCGGCACGTCGGCTGGTGCCTCCGCCGGTTCCTCGACCAGGTCGGCGGGGGCGTGCGCCGAGGGCGGCTCGGCCACGGTCGACTCACCGCCCTGCTGGTGGCCCAGCAGGAACGCCGCCACCACCGCCAGCGCGAAAGCGGCGAACACGAGCAGCGCGTTCGTCGGATCTTGGCGTGACGGCGCGGTGCGGCTGCGGCCGGTGATCTGTCGGCGTGGCATCTCCAGGCCCCTTCTCGTCGGGATCGGTCGTGACCGACGCAATCCGTTCGAGAGGGGGGTGACAAGGAAACGGGGTGTCCGGGACAGTCCCGAACACCCCGACCGTGACGTTCGACCAGGTCAGGCGACCTGCGCGCGCGAGAGCACGACCGCCAACCCGAAGGCGATGCCCATGATGGCCAGTTCCACCGCGGCCCAGCCGACGATCGCCGTCGTCTTGTGCTGGGCGATGTGCGGCAGGAACCGCCACCGGATGTTCGCGCCCAGCACCGCCAGCAGCGCGGCGCACACGATCTTGCCGACCAGGACCAACCCGTACGACGTGGTGAACAGCGAACCCGGCAGGCCGACGACGGGGTTGAGCGCGAGTTCCAGCAGCCCGTTGAACAACCCGGTCACCGAGACGAGGATCAACGCGATCGTGGCCAGCTTGGAGAACTTGGGCAGCGCCTCGGCCAGCAACCCGCGCCGGTGCGCGACCAGCGCGACCAGCGCCGCCAGACCGCCGGTCCACGCCGCCGCGCCGAGCACGTGCAGCTCCATCGAGATCATCGAGTAGTCGTGGTACTTCCAGTTCGACGCGTGACCGGTCACCGGCAGCGGCAGCAGGCCGAACATGGCGATCAGGATGCGCAGCTCCGCCGGCACCGACTCGCCGCGGCGCACGGCCATGACGCCGATCCACAGGTACACCAGCGCGCACACCGCGCTGAACAGCAACCCCTGCCCGGCGCCGACGCGCTGCACGTAGTCGACGACCATCGGCATGGTCAGTTCCGCGTCCGGCCGCGTCTCGTACGCCCGGATCACGATCGACAGCAACGCGGTGAACGCCCACACCGCCGCCGCGACCACGGCGGCCGGCCGGGCGATCCGCAGCACCGGTTCGGTGATGGCGGGCCGGCTGAACCCGAGCAGCTTCGGCAGCAGCGAGAGGCCGACGACGATCGTCGCGGCCAGGTCGAGCAGGGTCCGCACCAACGGGTGGCCGAACCGGACCACCACCCCCGGCTCGGCCACGCCCACCGCTTCCGGTGTGGTGGACAGGCCGAAGCCCAGGAGGACGCCGACGGCGCCGCCTGCCAGCAGGCCGCCGACGACCCAGTACCTGTTCGTCGTGGTGGTGGTCCGGTTCACGGTCATCGCCTGGTGCTCTCCTTGGCGCTGTCCGCGCCGCCGCGCAGCGCGAGGAACGCGCCACCGGCCAGCAGCACGGCCGCGCCGACGATCCACACCCAGATGGGCACGCCGCCCGCGCCGGACGAGGTCGAGGCCGGGTCCTGGGCGGCCGACTCGGCGGCGGGCGCGGGCGTGCCGCTCCCCGCCTTCGTCAGGGTGAACTTGAGCGAACCCGTCACCGGGTGCCCGTCCGCGGAGAGGATCCGGTAGCCGACGGTGTACTCGGCGGCCGGGCCGAGCGGGCGGACCGGGAAGACGACGCTGTTGTTCTTGACCGTCGGCTCGCCGGCCGCTTCCCAGCGCGTGCCCTCGGGCCCGGTGACGGTGATCGTGTTGAACTTCTCCCCGGCCTGCACGGCCTGGTCGAAGGTCAGCGTGATCGCCGCCGGTCCGGCCTCCAACCGCGACCCGTCCTTCGGGTCGCTGCTGACCAGCACGTTGTGCGCGAACGCCGGTGCGGCCGTGCCGAGCACGACCGCGCCGGCGACCAGGCCGGTCAGCAGCAGCGAGACGACGCGCCTCATGCCGTCGGCTTGCCCGCGCGGCGGGACCGCAGCACGGCTCCCGCACCCAACCCGAGCCCCAGCGCGCCGACGGCCAGGCCGACGCCGCCCAACCAGCGGGCCGTGTCGTCGGTCGTGCCGGCCGCCGTGTCGTGCCCGTCGTCGGCGACCGCCGTCGCGGTGGCCGTGCCGTGCGCGTCGCCCTCGGTCTTGGCGACGAGCTTCAGCACGGGCGCGGGGCGTTCCGGCTCGTCGGCGCCCTCGGCGGGCGGCGGCGCGTTCCAGTCCACGACCTCGCCGCTGTCGTAGGTCTGCTTGGTGGGCAGGACCAGCTGGTCGGTGTTGTCCGGCAGCGGCCCGACGGACAGGTCGAACTCGTTGAACTGGCCGGGCTCGATGCGGCTGCCCGGGTCCGCGGTCCACGTGACCGTGCGGACGGCCTCGGTGACCTCGCGGCCGTGGCTCTTGACCGGCGTGGCCAGCTTCTCCTTGACCGCCACGACCTTCCAGCCGGGCGTCGGCTTGGTGCTGACCGAGGCCAGCGGGTACTCGGCGGGCAGGGTCAGCTCCAGCTTGACCGTGCCCGCGTCGGCGCGTTCGTTGGGCACGCGCAGCGTGACCTTGGTGTACCCGCCCTGGACGGCGTCCTTCGGCGTGGACGCGGTGACGTGCGCGGACGCCAGGCCCGTGGTGGTCAGCGCGAGGATCGCGGCGGCGCCGAGCACGGCTCCGCCCCTGGCGAGCGTGCGCACGCCAAATCGCTTTGTCGACATGAAGTTGTGGCTCCTGAGACCTGAGGTGTGTTCGGGGGACTCGGGTGATCAGGAACCAGGGGGACCGCGGCGGCCGTGCACCCGCCGCAGCACCACGTCGACCAGCGCGTTCGCCGTCGACGACGGGGTGGGCGCCCACAGCGCCGCGGCCGGCACGACCGGCACGTGCGGCGGCGGCAGCAGCCGGGTCACCACGGCGACCAGCGCGTGCAGCGCGGCGTCGGCACGGGCCAGCAGCAGGCCGGTGAGCAGGGCGGCGACCACGTGCGCGGCGGTCATGGCGGTCGGGCTGAACCCGAGGCCCGGCCCGTCGGCGGCGTGGTGGCCCAGGGTGAGCAGCGCGTGCTGCCCGAGTTGCGCGACACCCAGCGTGGCGAGGACCGTCGCAGGACCACGCCACCGCTCGGCCAGCGCCGTGCCCGCGAACGCGACGAGCAACGTCAGCGGCAGCGCGGGCGCGAACTCGGTGACCGAGCCGCCCGCCGCACCGTGCGCGGTGACGCTGAGTGCCGACGAGGTGACGGCCAGCAGAACGGCCCGCGCGAGGCGGGTCGGTGCTGGCCGGCTGGTCACACCTCAAAGAGTAGGAGGTCGAGCGGCCCTCGCGTGAGTCCCCACGGTTAAGCGTGGGTTTGCCCTACTCCGAACGGGGGTATTGGGTACCCGTGACGACCGAGAGTAAACCTGTCAAAGAGCCCTTGCCCGGTGATCCGAAGGCGGATCGACCAGGGCGCACGGACCGTGTGGTGTTCGGTGTCGCCGCGGCTGTCACGCTCGCGTTCGTCGCGTGGGGCATCCTCGGCACGGCATCGCTGGCCACCGCGTCGAAAACGGCCCTGACCTGGATCATCGGCAACCTGGGCTGGGCGTTCGTGCTCAGCGCGTCGGGCTTCGTGCTGTTCGCCCTGTGGCTCGCGGTCAGCCGCTACGGCCGCATCCCCCTCGGCCGCGACGACGAGCCTCCGGAGTTCCGCACGATCTCGTGGGTCGCGATGATGTTCAGCGCGGGCATGGGCATCGGGCTCATGTTCTACGGGGTGAACGAGCCGCTGTCGCACTTCGTGAAGCCGCCACCCGGCACCGTCGAGGGCAGCACGGACCAGGCGGTGCAGACCGCGATGGCCACCACCCTGTTCCACTGGACGCTGCACCCGTGGGCGATCTACGCCGTCGTCGGCCTGGCCATCGCCTACGGCAGCTTCCGCCGCGGTCGCAGCCAGCTGATCAGCGCGGCCTTCGCGCCCCTGCTCGGACGGCGCCGCGTCGAGGGGCCCGCCGGTCGGGCGATCGACGTGCTCGCGATCTTCGCCACGCTGTTCGGCTCGGCCACGTCGCTCGGCCTCGGCGCGCTCCAGATCGGCAGCGGCCTGCAGGTCGCGGGCTGGCTGGGCGAGGTCGGCAACGGCATCGTGGTGGGCGTCATCGCCGTGCTGACCATGGCGTTCGTCGCGTCGGCGGTGTCCGGCGTGGCCAAGGGCATCCAGTGGCTGTCCAACATCAACATGGTGCTGGCCGTCGTGCTGGCCGCGTTCGTGTTCGTGGTCGGGCCGACGGTGTTCGTGCTGAACCTCGTGCCGACCGCGATCGGCGACTACTTCCGCGAGCTCGCCGACATGGCCGGCCGCACCGCCGCGTCCGGCGGCGACGCGACCGAGACGTGGCTGTCCGGCTGGACGATCTTCTACTGGGCGTGGTGGATCTCGTGGACGCCGTTCGTCGGCATGTTCATCGCCCGCATCAGCCGCGGCCGCACGATCCGGCAGTTCGTGGCCGGCGTGATCGGCGTGCCCAGCCTGGTGAGCCTCGCGTGGTTCTGCGTGTTCGGCGGCACGGCGATCTTCGTGCAGCGGTCCGGCGCCGACCTGGCGGGCACGGCCTCCCCGGAGGGCCAGCTGTTCGGGCTGCTCGACCAGTTCCCGCTGGCCTCCGTCGCCGGCGTGGTGGTGATGGTGCTGGTGGCGATCTTCTTCGTGTCCGGCGCGGACGCCGCGTCCGTGGTGATGGGCACGCTGTCGCAGCGCGGCTCGATCCGGCCGGCGAAGGGCGTCGTCGTGTTCTGGGGCGTGCTCACCGGCCTCGTGGCGGCGGTGATGCTGCTGGTCGGCGGGTCGAGCGGGCTGACCGGCCTGCAGAACCTGACGATCATCGCCGCGCTGCCGTTCATGCTCGTGATGGTCGGGCTGTGCGTGTCGCTGGCCCGTGACCTGCGCAGCGACCCGCTGATCCGGCGGGAGGAACGGGTCGCCGAGGTGATGGAGGAAGTCACCGCGCAGTACGACCCGGCCGACCCCAACCCGGAGGAGACCGCCTTCCGGACCGTGGAGGAACTCACACGCCGAGGCGTTTGAGCAGGTCGGCTTCCATCGCGTCCAGGTCGACCGAGACGGCGCGGTGCGCCGCCTTGCGCCGCGGTGCAGGCATCCGCTCGGACGCCCGCACCGCGGCCAGCAGCTGCGCCAGCCGCTTCTCGGTGTCCTGGACGTAGGTCGGCTCGGTGTCGCGGAGCTGGGTGAGCGCGTCGGCGAACCCGGCGATCCGGGCGTGCAGCCGCGCTCCCTTGCCCGAGTACCTGGTCAGCTGGTCCACCGGCACGCCGAGCCTGGCCGCCCGGTAGTGGTCGTAGCGGTCGCTCAGGAGCGCGGCGGCCCGGGCCGCGACCGGCGCCATCACCGGGATCAACGCCGGCGCCAACACCTTGGCCACGCCAACGAGGTTCTTCGCCCTGCCCGGGGTGAACCCCTTGCTCTTCTCACGCGCCATGGCCGCACCTCCTCTGCCCCTGACCCTAGAGCCGTTCCGGCAAAAGATCGACTCGACTCCGCGAGGTTGCCGGTACACCGACGCGCCCGGCGTCATACGCTGCACCGGTGACTTCCCAGGTGCAGCTCGACGCCGGCGTGGTCACTCGTTGCCGGCGGCGGGTGCACCTCGAACACGATCCGACCATGCGCGACGTGCCCACGCTGCCGCCGGATCCGACCGGTCAGCAGCGCAAAGCCGACGCGAACGAGCACCGGCGCGCCGTCGCCACCGCGCTGGGCCGGGCCGTCGGGTCCGACCTGATGGAGATCCCGCAGGACGTGCCGTCGGCCGACCGCGAGCGCGTCACGGCCGCCGCGATGCAGGCCGGCGTGCCGTACATCTGGGGCGCGGCGCTGCCGCGCGACCCGAGGGGCGGCCGGCGCGGCGGCATCGACCTCCTGGTGAAGGAGACGACCGGGTACGTGCCCGTGCTCGTGGTCCGGCACAAGGTCAGCGACCCCGGCCAGGGCGCGCGCACGTCACCGCTGTCGCACCCGCTGCCGGGCGGCGCGCGGGTCGACCCGCTGCGCAAGGTCCGGCCCCAGCCGCGCGACCAGCTCCGGCTGGCGCACGCCCAACGGCAGCTCCAGGCGTCCGGTTTCGCCGCGCAGGGCCGCGCGACCGGCGGCGTGATCGGCATGGACGCCGACGTCGTCGTGTGGCACGACCTGGAAGCGCCCACGTGGCCGGGCGGCAAGAACGCCCTCGCCGAGTACGACACCCGCTTCGCCGACCGGCTGGCCGTGGCGTCCGCCGCCGCCACCGGCGCCGACCCGCAGGCCCGCGCGTCCCGGATCGTGGAGTGCCGCAGCTGCCCGTGGTGGCCGGTGTGCGAGACCGACCTGAAGACCGCGCGGGACGTCAGCCTCGTCGTGCGCGGCGAGGACGCCGTGGCGCTGCGCAAGGTCGGCGTCGGCACGGTCGACGAACTGGCCGCGCTCGACCCGGACGAGCAGGTCATCCCGCTGGTCGGGATGCTGCACTCGGACGCGGTCATCCTCGCCCGCGCCTGGCTGCGCGACCTCACCGTGGTGCGCCGCGTGTCCCGCATGGAGGTGCCGCGCGCCGACGTCGAGGTCGACGTGGACATGGAGAGCTTCGGCGACCTCGGCGCGTACATGTGGGGCTGCTGGCTGTCCGGGCAGGACGTGGGCGAGGAGCACGGCTACCGCGCGTTCGCCACCTGGGACCCGCTGCCGTGCGCGGACGAGGCCCGGTCGTTCGCCGAGTTCTGGGGCTGGCTCACCGGCGTGCGGCTGCGCGCCCGCGCGCGTGGCCTGTCGTTCAAGGCGTACTGCTACAACGAGCTCGCCGAGAACCGCTGGCTGCTCGGGTCGGCCGAGCGGTTCAAGGGGCAGCCCGGCATCCCCACCGTGGCGCAGGTGCGGGAGTTCATCACGTCCGACTCGTGGGTCGACCTGTTCGGCATCGTGCAGGACCAGTTCCTGTGCGCCCACGGCAAGGGCCTGAAGACCATCGCCCCGGTCGCCGGTTTCCGCTGGCGCGACCCGGAGGCGGGCGGCGAGAACTCGATGCGCTGGTACCGCGACGCCGTCGGCATGGACGGCAAGTCGCCGGACCCCGCCCAGCGCCGCAGGCTGCTGGAGTACAACGAGGACGACGTCCGCGCCACCCACACCCTGAGGCTGTGGATGACGTCGGACGCCATGGACGACCTCCCCTTCGCAGGGGATCTCTAGCGCGGCGCCATGCGCAAGGCACCGTCCATGCGGATGACCTCGCCGTTCAGGTAGTCGTGCTCCACGATCGTGACGGCCAGCTGCGCGTACTCCTCCGGCAGCGCCAGCCGCTTCGGGAACGGCACGCCCGCCGCCAGGCCCGCCCGGAACTCGTCCGACACGGTCGCCAGCATCGGCGTGTCCACGATGCCCGGCGCGATCGTCATCACCCGCACGCCCACCGACGACAGGTCGCGCGCCGCGGGCAGCGTCATCCCGACCACGGCGGCCTTCGACGCCGCGTACGCCACCTGCCCGATCTGCCCGTCGAACGCCGCGATCGACGCCGTGTTGATCACCACGCCGCGCTGCCCGTGCGCCAGCGGCTCGGTCTTGCCCATCGCCGCCGCCGCGAGCCGCAGCACGTTGAACGTGCCGACCAGGTTGACGTCGATGACCTTCCGGTACAGGTCGAGCGGGTGCGGGCCGGACTTGCCGACCGTCCGCGTCGACGGGCCGATGCCCGCGCAGTTCACCACGACCCGCAGCGGCGAGCCCGAACCGGCGGCCGTGTCGACGGCGGCCTGGACGTCCTCCTCCGAGGTCACGTCCGCCGCCAGGTAGGTGACGCCCTCGACGTCAGGGGCGTCGTCGGTCGAGAGGTCCAACGCGAACACCGCCGCACCACGTGCCGCCAACGCCCGCGCGGTCGCGAGGCCCAGCCCGGACGCGCCGCCGGTGACGATCGCCGCGGTACCCGAGATCTCCATACATCCTCCTGTCCTGGGACCAGGAGGTTAACGGTCGTTCAGCCCCCGGCGCTCGGAGAAGTGGAGCAATGCGACCAACGGCACGGCCGCCAGCACCGCCAGCCCCACGAAGAGCAGGGAGAAGAGGACGAGTTCCATACCCAAGACCTTGCCTTCAGCCAGGCGAAACCGCGTCCGCCGCGAGGGGTGTTTCCCCGTACACCCAGGGGACTACCCACATCACTCTCCGCATACGCCTGGTGTTTGACCCACGGTCAACTTCAGGTGTCACCGTCACAACCATGTTCGTCCGACGGATCGCGGTCGTGGGAACGGGTTACGTGGGCCTGACGACGGGGGCGTGCCTGGCCTCCCTCGGACATCGGGTCGTGTGCGCCGACGTGGACGCGCTCAAGGTCGCGCGGCTGCGCGCCGGGCAGGTCGACATCCTCGAACCGGACCTCGCCGACCTGGTCGCGGCCGGCCAGTCCGCGGGACGGCTCGCGTTCGTGGAAGGCGCGCGGCACGCCATGGCCGACGCCGAGGTGGTGTTCCTGTGCCTGCCGACGCCCATGGGCGCGGGCGGCGCGGCCGACCTCAGCGCGGTCGAGGCGGTGGCTCAAGAGATCCGCGACGTCCTCCCTTACGGCGCGGTCGTGGTGTGCAAGTCCACCGTTCCGGTCGGGACGTCGACCAGGGTCGCCGCCCTGCTCGGCCGGGAGGACGTCGCCGTCGTCTCCAACCCCGAGTTCCTGCGCGAGGGCAGCGCCGTGCGCGACTTCCTGCACCCCGACCGGATCGTGGTCGGCTCGGACTCGCCGCAGGCCGCCGAACGCGTCGGCGCGCTGTTCACCAAGCTGGGCGCGCCCACCGTGCTCATGGACGCGGCCAGCGCCGAGATGGTCAAGTACGCGGCCAACTGCTTTCTGGCGATGAAGCTGTCCTACGTCAACGCGGTCGCCGAGCTGTGCGAACTCGTCGGCGCGGACGTCACCTCCGTCACCGAGGGCATGGGCTACGACAAGCGCATCGGCCAGTCGTTCCTCAAGCCGGGGCCCGGCTGGGGCGGGTCGTGCCTGCCCAAGGACACGCACGCCATGGTGCGCATCGCCGATGCCGTCGGCGTCGACTTCTCGCTGGTCAAGGCCACGATCGAGACGAACGCGCGGCAGCAGCGGCGGGTGGTGGAGAAGCTCCGGGGCGCCGTCGGGTCGCTTGCCGGCGCGCGCATCGGGGTGCTGGGGCTGGCGTTCAAGGCGGGCACCAACGACCTGCGCGACTCGCCCGCGCTGGCGGTGGCGGAGCTGCTCGCGTTCGAAGGCGCGGAGCTGGTCGCCCACGACCCGGAGATCAGCAGGCCGTTGGTGGGCATGACCGTGGTCGACTCGCCGTACGCGGCGGTGCGCGACGCGGACGCGGTCGTGCTGCTGACCGAGTGGCCGGAGTTCCGGGCGCTGGACTGGGCGCTGGTGGCGTCGCTGATGGCCGGGTCGACGGTGCTGGACACGCGCAACCACCTCGACGCGGACGCGTTGGCGCGGGCCGGGCTGGTGCTGCACGGGCTGGGGCGTGAGCTGCGGGTGCCCGACCAGGCGATGTGAGCGCGGTTCGGGTTCAGCGGATCTTCAGGACACGGTCTCGTTAGCAGGGGTAACAAAACGGGACGGGCCGACGTAGGTTGTTGAAATGTTCACCACGCGTCCTGAACTCGTCGGCACGCACGGAATGGTCGCGTCCACGCACTGGCTCGCCTCCAGCGCGGGCATGGCCGTCCTGGAGGACGGCGGCAACGCCTTCGACGCCGCGGTCGCGGTCGGCTTCGTGCTGCAAGTGGTGGAACCGCACCTCAACGGGCCCGGCGGCGAGGTGCCGGTGGTCTTCGCCGCCGCCGGCGAGGCCGCGCCCCGCGTGCTGTGCGGCCAGGGCGTGGCGCCCGCCGGTGCGACGATCTCGCACTACACGGGCCTCGGCCTCGACCTCGTGCCGGGCAGCGGGCTGCTGGCGGCCACCGTGCCGGGCGCGTGGGACGGCTGGCTGACCCTGCTGCGCGACTACGGGACCAAGCCGCTGCGCGACGTGCTGGGGTACGCGATCGGGTACGCGCGGGACGGGTTCCCGCTGCTGGAGCGGGCGGCGTTCACCATCTCGACGGTCGCCGACCTGTTCCGGGACCACTGGACGTCGTCGGCGGCGCTGTGGCTGCCCGGCGGGAAGCCGCCGGAGGCGGGCGCGCGGTTCCGCAACCCGAAGCTCGCGGACACGTGGGAGTGGCTGCTGGCCGCCGGCGAGGCCGCCGGGTCCGACCGGGAGGCGCAGATCGAGGCGGCCCGGCGGGCGTGGTCGCAGGGGTTCGTGGCCGCGCAGGTGGACGAGTTCTCCCGGATCGCGCACCGCGACGACTCCGGGGCCGACCACGCCGGTGTGCTGACCGGTGAGGACATGGCGTCGTGGGAGGCGTCGTACGAGGACGCCGTGTCCGCGGACTTCGGGTCGTGGAGCGTCGTGAAGCCGGGGGCGTGGACCCAGGGGCCCGTGCTGCTGCAGCAGTTGCTGCTGCTGGAGGGCTTCGCGGACCGGCTGTCCTATGTGGACGGCGTGCCGTCGGCGGAGACCGTGCACCTGGCGGTGGAGTGCGCGAAGCTGGCGTTCGCCGACCGTGAGGCCTGGTACGGGGATCACGACGACGTGCCGCTGGACGTACTGCTGTCGAGGGAGTACGCGGACCTGCGCCGGCGACTCGTCGCCGATCACGCTTCACTCGATCTGCGACCCGGTTCACCTGGTCCGGTGGAAGCACGCCTTCCCGGGCACGTTGTGCGCGGTCCGCGCGTTGCGAGCCGGAACGACGGTGGCGGCGCGCTCGGCGAACCCACCGTGTCGAGCGTGGGCACGGTCAAGGGCGACACGGTCCACGTGGACGTGGTCGACCGCTGGGGGAACATCGTGTCGGCCACCCCGTCCGGCGGCTGGCTGCAGTCCTCGCCGACCATCCCGTCGCTCGGGTTCTGCCTCGGCAGCCGGGCGCAGATGTTCTGGCTGGACGAGGGCCTGCCGAACTCCCTGGCACCCGGCAAGCGCCCCCGGATCACCCTGTCCCCGACCCTCGCCCTGCACGACGGCCTGCCCGCGATGGCGTTCGGCACCCCCGGCGGCGACCAGCAGGACCAGTGGCAGCTGGGGTTCTGGCTCGCGCACACCGCGGGCGGGATGAACCTGCAGGAGGCCATCGACTCGCCGATGTGGCACACCAACGCGTTCCCGAGCTCGTTCTACCCGCGGTCGTGGACGCCCGGCGAGGTCGTCGTCGAGTCGCGGATCGGCGACGGCGCGATGGCGGAGCTGCGGGAACGCGGCCACGCCGTGGTCGACGCCGGCCCGTGGGCGTTGGGCCGGATGTCGGCGGTGGCCAGGGACTCGCGCGACGGCCTGCTGCGCGCCGCCGCCAACCCGCGCGGCGCCCAGGGCTACGCCGTCGGCCGCTGAACCGGCGGCCTCGGCCGAGTCGGCGCGCGAGGCCGTTGGGCTGTCCCGGTTTGTTGCGTTTGCGAGCTTTGCCGCGTTCGTGCGAGTCGTGTTCGTGTGGTTGGAACGGCCCCGGCCCGAGGGGGAGGGGGCCGGGACCGTTCCGGCTTGAGGTGGGCGTGCTGCCCGGGGTCGGCGCGTCAGCGGCCGAGGCCGATCTTCACGTCCAGCGGCCCGTCGGTGGTGCCGTCGCCCAGGACCAGGGGGCCGGTGACGATCGGGCCGGCCGGGTTCGAGAGGTCGACGCGGACCAGGTCGCCGAGGTTCGCGACCTGGCCCAGTTCGCCGTCGACGTCGGGCCGCGTGTGCGCGCCGAGGTCGACGGCCTGCGCGGTGCCGCCCAGGCCGAGCATGACGGCCGTGCTGCCGAGGGTGACCGCGGCGCCGGCGATGGTCTTCCTGAGGTTCATGGGCGGGAAAGTTTCGCGATCCGGGGGTCCGGATCAAGCTCGCTAACCCTGCAGAGTGGATTACTTCACCCGGTCCGGGGTGGATGTACGACCGCTGACGTACGCGCGTGAGCCGCTCGGGACACGACGCCGACGCGCGCCGACCTCCCGTACCGTCGTCCCATGGCGTGGCTGGCGTGGGTCTGGTTCGCGGCGACGTTCGCGCCGCTGATCTGGCGCAAGCGCTTCCCCGTCGCCGTCATCGCGGTCACCGGGGCGTCCACGTGGCTCTACTACCTCACCGGGCACTGGGGTCCGCTGATCGCCGCACCCGCCATCGCCGTGCTCTCCCTGCGCCGCACCCGTGTCCTCGAACAGCGGAGCCGCCAGGTGGAAGAAGAACGGTTGCGGATCGCGCGCGAGGTGCACGACGTCGTCGCGCACAGCCTCGCCATGATCAACGTGCAGGCCGGGGTCGCCGCGCACGTCGCCGACCGCCGCCCCGAAGAGGCGGTCAAGGCGCTCAAGGCGATCAAGGCCGCCAGCGGTCACGCGTTGGACGACCTCCGCGCGACCCTCGGCGTGCTGCGCACCGGCGAGGGCACCACACCGGCGCCCAGCCTCGACCGGCTCGACGAGCTGGTCAGACCGGTGCCGGTCGCCAAGGTCGTCGGCACGCCCGGCACGCTGCCCGCCCCCGTCGACGCCGCCGCGTACCGGGTGGTGCAGGAGGCGTTGACCAACGCGATGCGGTACGCGCCGGACGCGTCCGAGATCGTCATCTCGTTCGAGCACACCGAGGACGCCTTGGTCCTCACCGTCACCGACGACGGCACGGCACGAGGCGACCAAGCGCCGCAGGGCGCGGGCTCCGGTATCCGCGGCATGCGGGAACGGGTCGAAGCGCTCGGCGGCACGCTGGACGCGGGACCATCGGCCGGGGGCTTCACCGTCAGAGCGGTCCTACCGTGGGAGGTTCGTGGTGATCAGGGTGGTGCTGGCCGACGACCAGGCGTTGGTGCGCGCGGGTTTCCGCCTGCTGCTCGACACCGAGGACGGGTTCGAGGTCGTCGGCGAGGCCGGTGACGGCGCGGCGGCGGTCCGCCAGGCGCACGAGCACCGGCCGGACGTCGTGGTGATGGACATCCGGATGCCCGGCACCGACGGCCTGGCCGCCACGCGGCAGATCTGCGCCGAGCTGCCGGACGTGAAGGTGCTGGTGCTGACGACCTTCAACGTGGACGAGTACGTGTTCGAGGCGTTGCGGAGCGGCGCGTCGGGGTTCCTGCTCAAGGACACCGACCCGGTCGAGCTGCTGCACGCGCTCACGGTGGTTGCGGAGGGTGAGGCACTACTCGCACCGAGTGTCACCCGGAAGTTGATCGAGGAGTTCGCGAACCGACCGGAGCACCGCCGTCCCGACCCGAAGGCGTTGCGCGAGCTGACCGCGCGGGAGCGGGAGATCCTGGCGCTCGTCGCGGCCGGCATGTCGAACGAGGAGATCGCCGAGCACCTCGTGATCAGTCCGGCGACATCGCGCACGCACGTCAGTCGGGTGATGACCAAACTGGGTGCGCGGGACCGCGCACAACTCGTCGTGCTCGCCTACGAATCAGGTTTGGTGTCACCGCGCCGAGGGTGAATATTCATTGTTGGGAACGCACTGGGTGCACATAGACCGCCTCCGAAACTTCTGCGTAAAACGGCCGGAAAATCACAGACAGTAACCGAAACGCCGATACCCGCCGCATTGTGTGTGCGGCGGGTGACGTTAACGGAAGATGTCTAGGCGATAGCGCCGGGCGGCAGGTTCAGCTTGAACGGCAGCGTGGTCACGACCGCGAGGTCGGACGCCGTCCTCTTCATCAGCGTCGGCGCGTTGCGCGAGCCGGGCTCGGGCAGGTCGAGCAGCCGGTCCACGGCCTCGACCAGCGGTCCCTCGTAAATCCAGACGGCCTGGGCGGCGCGCTGGCTGTCCCGGACGGCCGGGAGTCTGCCCGCGCGGGCCTCCGTCTCGGACCAGAACAGGATCGAGTCGATGAACCCTCTGCGCTGCTTGAACGCCATGATGCGGTCGAGCTGTCCGTCCTCGTCCCGGAGGTGGAGGAACTGGAACCCGCTTTCGCGCAGCTCGATGACCTTACTCAGTGCGAGATCCATGACGCACCTACCTCTGTTCTGAGGTCCCCTAGCAGGCACAGGTCGTACGACCCGAAATGATCGTACGGCAAGTGGACAAGCCGCCATAGGGACTAGGCCGGCGGGGCGGTCTCAATACGGGTTCGCCCACCATCGGATTTCGATACGGATCGCAGGACCCGAACGGTTCGCACTAAAAACGCCAGTGCTCCCAAAGTGACCAGGATCACAGTGGGCCACATACGATCCTCCGCTGCATCGAGTGTCCTGTCACTCGAAGAGACGTCTGCCATGGCCGCTGGGTTGCACGCGCGACAGTTCTTGAATCCCCACCTTGCGGTGAACCACGAACAGGTGACGCGCCCGCCGGCTACGCTGTCCGACGTGAGCATCGACCCGCCCAAGAGCCTCCCGGCGGTGCCCGAGTCGCTGCTCCCCCGCGAGCACGCCCTCTACCGCCCGCGGCACAGCAGCCGCCAGCGCACCGCGCTCACCCTCGCCATCCTCTTCTTCTGCGGGCCCGCCCTGCTGCTGATCGTCGGCGTGCGCCCGGCTGAGTTCGAGAACCGCAAGCTCGCCGAGTTCCCGTCGATCACCGACGGCTGGGGCTTCTTCACCGGGCTCAACGCGTGGGCGAGCGACCACGTGCCGCTGCGCGACAAGGCCGTGGCCGTCGCGAACGGCATCAGCCGCGGCGTCTTCGGCGAGGCGCCGAAGCTCGACCGGCGGCAGGACGTCGTCGGCCCGGTGCCGACGCCGCCGAAGGACCCGTCCGCCGACCTGCCCGACCCGACGGCGTTCGTCGACGTGATCGAGGGCAAGGACGACTGGCTGTTCCTGGGCGCGGACGTCGAGGGCGCGTGCGACCCGCTGATGCCGGTCACCGAGGTGCACGCCCGGCTGGCCCGCCTGCGTGCCGCGGTCGAGTCGTCGGGGCGACGGTTCCTGCTGGTCGTCGCGCCGAACAAGAGCACGATGGTGCCCGACTACCTGCCGTCGAAGTTCTACGGCAAGGACTGCTTCACCAAGGCCCGGGACGAGTTCTGGAAGGGCATCGGCAAGACCGGCGCGCTCGACCTGCGGTCGCGGATCGAGGAGACCGCCAAGCTCACCAACCGCATGCCCTACCCGAAGTACGACAGCCACTGGACCCACGAGGGCAGCCTCGTGATGGCGCGCGTCATCACCGACACCGTCAAGCCGGGCACGTCGAAGGGCTGGAAGGTCGAGCCGACGAGGGTGGTCGACCGCGAGGGCGACCTGCCGCCGCTGTTGGGCCGGACCGCGACGGACCCGATCCAGTCGTACGACCTCGCACCCGACGGCAACACGGTGCGCAGCCACGAGATCACCCCCGACCCCAAGCCGCAGCGGTTCACGCAGCCGCCGGCGAAGGGCGTGGCGACCGCCAAGGTGGGGCTGCTCGGCGACTCGTTCGCCTACTACGCGGCGCAGTACCTGGTGGCGTGCTTCACCGATCTGACGATGGTGCACGTGGAACGCCTCACCAACGACGCGCGTGAGGCCGCACGGGCCCTCGCGGACAGCGACGTCGTGGTGTTGGAAGCCGCCGAGCGGCTCCTCGTCAGCGGATTGGACCCGGTGCTCGAACCGCCGGTCATCGACATCATCGCCGAGGAGATGGCGAAGCACCCGCGCTAGTCGTGGCGGCCGTTCTCCTTGGCGTGGTTGGCGAGCAGTGACGCCACCGTCACGGCCGGGCCGCTGTCGTCGCGCAGCCGCCTGCGTCTGGGCGGCTCGTCGGCCTCGGGCTCCTCGGACGGCCAGACCGCCGGGGGCAGGTGCTGGGTCGCGGTCACGTCCTCGACCGGCCGGGGTGCGGTGGTCGGACGCGGGGCCGGTGGGCGGGGCGGGGGTTGCGCCGGTGTGCGCTGGGCCGGCGTGCCGCGCGGGGGTGTGCCGGGGATCGGCGTGCCGTTGACGGGCGTGCCCCTCGGCGGGGTGGCCGGTCTGCCGTTGATCGGCGTGCCGCCGGGTGGGGTGCCCGGAGCCGACGTGCCGTTGGCCGGCACGCCCCGCGGTTGGGCGCCGTTGACGGGCGTGCCGTTGACGGGGGTGCCGCGCGGTGGGGTGCCGGGGACTGGCGTGCCGTTGACCGGCACACCTCTCGGCGGCGTGCCCGGAGCGACCCGTGGTGGGGTGCCGTTGACCGGTGCCCCGTTGACCGGCGTGCCTCGGGGTGGCGTGCGCGGAGGTGGGGTGCGCTGGGGTGGCGGCGTGCGCTGGGGCGGTGGCGTGCGCAGGCGGACCGGCCGGATCACCACGGTCGGCTGCTCGCGCACGGGCTCCGGTTCGTCCGGTTCCTCGGACTCCTCCGGCCACTCGGCGTCCTCGGCGTCGACGTCCTCGAACTCGTCCTCGAACTCGTCGAGTTCCTCGTCCTCGAACTCCGCCTCGTCCGCAACCTCCGGCTCCGGCTCCGGTTTGGGCGTGGGCTTGCCGGACAGCTTCCGGGCGAGCATGTGGCTCGGCTTCTCCACGAACCGGTAGCTCAGCTCGACCACGCCGAACGTCAGGGCCACCGCGAGCGGGATCGCCAACCACAGCGGCACGGTCGGCCGCATCAGGTCCAGCGTCACGAACGCCACGAGCCCGTGCAGCAGGTAGATCGAGTAGCTGCGCTCCGAGAGCGCGATCCAGATCTTGCGCTCCTTGAGCCGCGGCTCCGCGAAGTACCCGGCCAGGAAGAACAGCAGCGCGAACGCGAGCGCGAGGTTGTACGAGGTGTCGAGCCGGCCGAGCTTCAGGGACTCGGCGAGCACGTACAGCGACCACGCGATGCCGACGTACACCCCGCCGAGCCACAGCGGGACGCGCTTGCTCGTGGTCGCCCAGATGATCTGGCCGATGATCGGGATGGGCAGGTACGACACGTTCACCGCGAACAGCGCCCACGACGCGCCGAACTCGCGGGCGCTCATCATCACCACGAACACGAACGTCAGCTGCACGCCGATGGCGAGCCACGTCCAGCGCCGCATCACCGGCAGCAGCAGCACGAGCAGGAGGTAGAAGATGACCTCGACGACGAGCGTCCACGCGACGCCGACCATCACCACCTGCGGCACGATCAGATAGTTGATCACCAGCGAGTTGGTGAGGACGGTCCACCAGGTGATCGACGGCTCTTCCGCGCCGATCAGCGTCTGCGCGCCGAGCAGGATCACGGCGGCGGTCAGCAGCACCACGAACGTCATCGGGATGTAGACGCGGACCAGCCGGTTGAGGCCGAACCGCCGCTGGCCCTGGCGCAACGCGATCGGCGTCACCACGAACCCGCTGACCAGGAAGAAGAACGGCACCGCGATCTGGCCGATGCCCTGCAACCCCATGTGCATCGGGTCGCTGGTGAGCGCGTCGATGAAGTCGATGCCCGGCGTCGGGCCCACTTCCCGCTTGGCGACCCACTGCTCGGCGATGTGGCTGTAGAAGACGAGCAGCGCGGCCAGCCCGCGTCCGATGTCGATGAACGCGATGCGAACCTTCGGCGGTGCCGTCTGACCGTCCAGGGGTCCGCCCCTTCCCAGTCGCCGCCGCCTCCCCACCGCCCAGCATGGTAACGGAAGGCTCTCGATCAGACGGCGGATCGTGACTATCCCGGGCGGCCGGTAACGCTGCCCCGCCGTTCCCAGCGGCGGATCGCCCGATCGGCGGGCATCTCGACCCAGCGGTGCAGCGCCTCGGACGCCAGGTACGTGACGGCGAGCCCGATCAGGACCACCAGGTTCTCGTCCAGGTGGGGCATCAGGGTGTCGAAGACCGGGTAGATGGCGCACACGTGCACCAGATAGATCGCGTAGGTGCGCTTGGCCCACGCCTTGACGAACGCCGAGCGGCTGACGCGGTCCTGCGCCTTCATCAGCAGCACCACCACGAGCACCGCCAGCAGCACGGTGCGGGGCACGCCGTCGCCCTGGAACGTGAGGCCGAGCTTGTCCGCCCAGACCAGCAGCAGGAAGTGGACCGAGCCGATCGCCACGCCTGCCACCGGGTGGACCTTCCCGGAGTGCACGAGAGAGATCAGCTGCCCCATGCACAGGATCGGGATGTAGGTGGCGAACCCGGTGAAGTGCGCGCCGAAGAACTCGTTGTGCGGCGCGGCGAGCAGCGTCAGGCACGACAGGGCGGCGATCACGAGCGGCGGCACCCACGCCCACGTGCGCAGCAACGGGATGGAGAGCGCCACCAGCACGTAGAAGACGATCTGCACGCGCAACGTCCACGTGATGGCGAGCAGCGCGACGTCCGGTTCCGCGAAGCTGTTGCCCAGCACCATGCCGAGCAGCAGCTTGTCCACGCCGAGCGGGCCTTCCCAGACCCGCGAGATCCGCAGCCCGAAGTTGATCAGGCACCAGCCGAGGAAGGTCACCACGAACAGCAGCGGCGCGAGGCGGGTGACGCGGCGGCGGAGGAACTGGCCGGGTGTCTCGCGGTTGGTCACATGGGTGACGACGACACCGCTGACCACGAAGAAGAACGCGACGCCGACGAACGAGATCCACGGGTGCAGGTGCAGCGTGTCCGCGCTGACCCACTTGGTCCACGTCCAGGCCCACCACTCCTCGGTGACGCCGGCGAACCAGGCGAGGACGTGGGTGAAGACGACCGCGCACGAGGCGATCACCCGCAGCAGGTCGAGGCCGTGCAGGTAGCCGTCGCGCTTGGCCGGTGCGGTCTTGGGCGGCTGTCGTACTTCGGTTGTGCTCATGCGAGGCGCTTTCGGCAGCGGTGCAGCAGCTCGGCGGCGAGGCACGTGCACGTCAACGAGATCGGGATGGCCAACGCGGGCGTGACCACGAGGTGCTGGACGCCGAGCACGGCGTACCCGACGACCGGGATCGACACGAACAGCGGCAGCGCCCGGCTGTCCAGCCAGCGCACCACCCGCGTCGCGGCGATCGACGCGCCCCTCGGCAACGCGATCAGGAACAGCAGCAGCGCGTAGCCGGCGGCCAGCGGGCGCCAGAACGCGGCGGACTCGGGGAACACCCGTTCCGCCAGCACCAATAGCGCGAGGCACAGCAGGCCCAGCACCAGCGCGTGCCACCGGAACAGCAGCTCGGTGCGGAACAGCCACGCGATCTGGCCGAGCGTCGCCAGCGGCACGAGCGCCGCCGTCAGGCCGATCACGCGCAGCGCGTCGTGCTCACCGGTCGAGGTCGCCCACCCGCCCGCGAGCACGAGCAGGCACACGACCTCCAGCTGTACGAACACGGCCAGGCCGGGGAACCGGTGGTGCAGCGGCAGCAGCACCAGCAGGAGCAGCGCGAACAACGCCACCGCGCCGACCGGCGTGGTGATCGCCGGGTCCACCAACGGCTCCGCGCCGACGGCGAGCAGCAGCGCGCCGACGGCCGCGGCGAGGACGAGGGCGGGTAGTCCCCTCCGGGCCAGTCGCGTCGCGAACGGCAGCCGGCCCGTGCCGGCCGCGCGGGCGGCGCCGGAGATGGTGAACCCGGCGACCATCAGCAGCAGCGCCACACCGAGGAACCCGAAGTCCTCGCCGACGCCGGTCGGCCGGTTGACCCAGTTGCGGACCACCAGCACCAGGTCGGACGAGTGGCCGTGCCGGTCGAGCCAGAGCCCCACGAGGTAGCTGTAGGCGATCAGG
This sequence comes from Saccharothrix sp. NRRL B-16348, assembly GCF_001280085.1. Taxonomy (GTDB): domain Bacteria; phylum Actinomycetota; class Actinomycetes; order Mycobacteriales; family Pseudonocardiaceae; genus Actinosynnema. Next base: position 434,617 of record NZ_LGED01000001.1, read on the forward strand.
CACACGGCGGCGGCCGTCACCACGCTCACCCCCGCGACCGGGGTCCTCCGCTCATCCATCGGCGGGCAGCGCCTTGAGCTGCTTGCCCAGCAGGGCGCCGAAGTCGGCCAGGTGCTCGACCGCGCGCGCGTTGAACTCGACCCGCGTGACCAGGTCGCCGTGCACGTAGTGCGCCCGTGCGGTCGCCTTGGCGTTCGGCTCGGCGTCGGCGTCGGGCACGACCTCCACGACCCGGTTGACGCCGTCCGCGCCGGGCCTGCGGGCGAGGCCGAACGAGAGCTGCAGCTGGTCGAGCTCGTCGGCGGCGCGCAGTGCGGCCTCCCGGTCGGCCATCCGGATCACCGCGACCAGGACGCGGCCCTCGGGGAGCTTGGCCGACACGGTCATCCGCGACGCGCCCGCGCCTCCCCTGGTGAAGACGTCCACCTCGGCCGGGTTCAGGAAGTTCAACGACTCGACGTCCTTGAAGGCCAGCACGTGGTCGTAGTACTCGGTGCCCGAGTCGAAGTCGGCCAGCGCGAGCCGCGGCGCGGCCTGGCGGCCTTCCTCGCCGACCAGCGGGACGTTGCGCGCGTTGTCCGGCAGCGCCGGCGTGCCGAACAGCGCCCAGGCGCCGACGACGCCGACGACGCCGCCGACGAGCAACGCGATGACCGACAAAATGCCGGCGGGAGAGGAGGTGCGCGACGGCGTCCGGCGGTCGGACACGACACCTCCCCCTATCAGACGCGGCTCCCACCGGTGGTGGGAGCCGCGTCGATTGTAAGTGAGGAGATTGGTCCCCTGTCCTGGAAAACGGTCAGGTCAGAGTGGGCGAAGCCACAGTGTGACGAAACCGGTGTCGACCGCGTCCGCCTGTCGCACCAGGTCCTCGTCGGCGTGCTCCACCTGCGGGTCCCCGCCGAGCGGCACGGGGGCGTAGCCCATCTTGCGGTAGCCGAGGAGCACCTGGAGCGGGTCGTCGCCGAGTTCCACGATCGCGCCCGGGCAGAACTCGCACACCACGTGCGGGCGGTCGCGTTCCAGGACGGCGCTCAAGCCGGCGATCGCCCGGTGGTCGCGGCCCTGCAGGTCGACCTTCACCAGCGTGACGCGGCGGTCGACCACCTCGGGCCTGCCGTCGAGCCGGACCGCGGGGATCACCACGCCGCCCGCGCCCTCGTCGGACAGCTCGTGCGCCCGGTGGTCGCCGCTGTTGTCGTCCTCGGCCTGCACGAGGCGGATGCTGCCGTCCTCGTCCCACGCCGCGATCGGCAGCACCTCGACCGTACGCGCGCCCTCGGCGCCCAGGTTCGCCACGACGTTGCGGCGCAGGTAGTCGGCGTTGACCGGGTTGGCCTCCACCGCGACGACCGAAGCGACGCCCTTGGCCCGCCGGAGCAGGCGCAGCGTGTGGTAGCCGACGTGCGCGCCGATGTCGACGAACGTGCCGTCGCCGACGAGACCGGCCATCAGGTCGGCCTCCTCGACCTCCCACGACCGGTGGTAGGCGAGCCACGGCAGCACGACGTTGTCCACGGGCAGCAGCAACGCGCCCGCGTCGCACACCACCACGTCGGCGCCCTCGGGCACCGGCGCGTGCCGCAGCCGGGCAGTGTCCTGCACCGCGGACAGCGTCCGGGCCAGCTCGGTGATCCGCTGCTCGTCGCCGTCCAGCCGCTGGTCGCGCTCGGCGAACCGGTTGAACGTGGTCCGCTCGTCGTCCTCCAGCCGCGACCACACCCGTTCGAGGGTGTGGTCGAGCTGCTGCTCCAGGTTCGTCAGCTTCGCCGCGTTGTCGTCCCGCGCGTCCCGCAGGGTGGAGCGGAACTCGTCCTGCACGTTCGCGAGGCGGGTCTTGAGGCCCTCGTTCGCCCAGCGCGTCGACTCGACGTTCGACTCGACCGCCTCCAGCCGCGCGACCACGCTGTTCAGCGTGTCCTCGACGCCGCCGACGAGCGTGCCCATCACCTTGCGCTGGTGCACGTCGTAGTGGTCGATGGCGCGCAGCACGGCCTTGCGCAGCGCGGGCGCGAGCGGCGTGCGCGACGCGGCGCCCACCTCGGCCCGCCACAGCAGCGCCTGCTTGGACTCGCGCAACGGCCGCAGCAGGTCCGCTCCCGGCAGCTCGGCCCGGTACCCCGCGCCACCGCTGCCCTTCCAGCTCTCGTGCGCCGCGCGCAGCTGCTCGGCCATCCACGTGGCGGCCCGCTGCACCGACCGCGTGCGCAGGATGTGCTCCCGGGCCGCACGACCGCGCCGGGCGGCCTCGGCCGGGTTGTCCGCGACCTCGCGCATGGCGCGGGCGGCGGCGTCCAGGTCGGGCTCGGCCCACACCGCGCTCGCCGGGTACGGGTGGTTGCCCGGACCCACCGGAACCAGCTTGTGCGGCACCGGCCAGCCGGTCTTGGCGCTCAGGAACTCCGTGGTGCTGGAGTAGTCGGTGGAGATCACCGGCATGGCCCGCGCCATCGCCTCGGCCACGGTGAGGCCGAAGCCCTCGCTGCGGTGCAACGAGACGTAAGCGCTGCTCGACGCGTACAGGTCGTCCAGCTCCTGCACGGACAGGTAGCGCTCGACCAGCTCGATCCGCGGGTCGTCCATGACCTTCACCCGCAGCCGCTCGGCGGTGTGCGGGTTCTTGTCGCCGTTGATCGCCTTGAGCACCAGGCGCACGTCGTCGCGGCCCTCGAAGGCCCGCTGGAACGCCTCGACCAGGCCCCACGGGTTCTTGCGCTGCCCGATGCTGAAGAAGTCGAACGCGAACAGGAACTGCACCGGGTCGCCGGGACGGCGCTCCGGCCGGGACACCGCGCCGGGGTCGCGCACGGGCACCGGGATCGCCTTCACCGGGACCGACGTGTGCTTGGCGATGGCGTCGCGGCAGAACTCGCTGACCGTCCACACCTCGTCGACCAGGTCGAACGCGTGGTGCATCTCGCCGGGGAACTCCTCGAGCTCCCACGCCCACAGGCCGATCCGGTAGCGGTGGTGGCCGACGTGCGGCTGGTGGTCCAGCACCGCGCGGGTCTGGTCGGCGTTCACGCACAGCAGGCTGATCGGGAACCGCGGCTGCCCGACCGTGCCCGGCTCGGCCAGGCCCGTGCGGTTGGACACCAGCTGGTCTTCGACCACCGAGACGACCGGCACGCCGGACTCGCGGATCGCGTCGTGCACCAGCCGTGCCATCTCGCCGACGCCCAGCTCGGCGGTCAGGTAGCCGACCACGTTGACGCCGAACTCGTCCGACGGCTCCGACGGCTCGACCGGCTCGGCGGGCAGCGCCCACGCGGGCAGCGACGCCTCGGTCACGCCGGAACTCGCGCACCAGGAGCGGAACGGCGCGGCGTCACGGCTGTGCGGCAACGGGAACGCGGTCTTCAGGTCGGGCCGCGAGTCCCACACCGCCTGCACGAGACGGCTCATCGTGGTGCCGACGGGCGCGTCGTCCGGCGGGCAGGCGAGCCACTCGCGCAGCGCCTTGCCGCCGTCGGAGTCGAACGCGTGCGGCGGCGCCGGCTTCTTCTTCCGCTCGGACTTCACCCACGCGTCCCGGTACAGGGTGCGCATGGCCGGGCTGATCTTCGTGCCGTCGGCCATCTTCGCGAAGCCGTACGGGATCGACTCCAGCGTCTCGGCGTAACCATTGCCCTGCAAGGACGCCCGGTAGCCGTCGCACAGCTCGCGGACCGTCGGGTGCTCGGACAGCACCACGCGCGGCCGGTACGGCGTGTGGCACGACAGCAGCCACGGGTGCTCCGGCCGGTAGCCGCTGTAGTGGAAGAACCGCAGCGGGTGGCCGCCCGCGGTCAGCACGCCGTCCGCGTCGCGCTCGACCGGGCGTTCGTGGATGTTCCAGTAGGCGACGTTGAAACCGGGGTCACGCAGCACGGTGTTGTCGAACAGCGCGGGCACCTGGTCCACCCACCGCTGGTCGGTGAACAGCTGCTTCTCCGGCGCCACGATCGCGTCGTGGCGCAGGCGCTCGGCCCAGAAGTCCAGGAACGGCCCGGAACCGGGACCGGTGGCCACGAAACCGAGGTTGAAGATCCCGGCGCCCATGATCGCGGCTTCGCTCGGGTCCTTGCCGTCGCGGGGCAGCGGGTTGAGGAAGTGCGGAGTGAGCACGATGCCGTGCGCGAGCGCCAGCTCCTCCAGCTCCGGCATCGGGGCGAAGACCTCGATGTCCGGGTCCAGGTAGATGACCACGTCGGCGTGCGCCCGCAGCTCGCGCAGCAGGTACGGCTTCACCGCCGTGGCCAGCTCCGTGACGTTGTAGGCCGTGGCCATGCGCAGGTAGTCGTCCGCGTCGATGCCGCTGGCCTCGGGGCCGACCGTGCGCAGCCTGCCCTGCCGCTCGCCCGAGCCGCGCGGCGCGTCGATCACCGCGATCACGAACTCGTGGTCGGGGTGGTGCTTGAGGTAGGACGCGGCGAGGACGCGCGCGGCGGGCATGTAGTTACGGGCGACGACGGTGCACGCGGTCACGGCGCCGGCGTCGTTGCGCGGGTCAGCCATCGGCGGCGAGCACCTCGAGCTGCGCTTCCAGGGCGTCGTCGAAGCCCTTGCGCGCGACGACGAGCGAGGACGACGCGACGTCGACCCGGATGATCAGGTCCTTGCTGCTGTAGTGGCCGCGGACGCGGGCGTTCTGCTCGCCCTTCGCGTCGATCTGGCCCGCCATCACGCCGGCGGGACCGTCCGTGACCTGCGTCATGCCGTTGTTGATCTGAGTGTTGTGCAGGCCGAGCGCGGCTGCGGCGGCGGCCGCGGCGTCGCTGCCCTGCACGATCAGGACGATGCCCCGGGAGCCGTCGTCCAGGGTGAACTGCGTGAGCTTGGTCTTGGTGGCGCCCGCGGTCGTGTAGAGCGCGACCTCCGACTCCAGCAGGTAGCCGAGCTTCGGGACGCCCGTGAAGTCGGTCAGCGCCTTGTTCGTGGTGACCTTGCCGGGGATGTCGCCGAGCGGCAGCGGGTCCGGCGGCGGCTGCGACGTGGTGGTGGTCGTGGCGGCGGGCGTCTCGGTGGTGGTGCCACCGGCCGTGGGCGACGACTCGCCGCGGCCCCAGATCCAGTAGGCGCCGAACGCGATGCCCGCGAGCAGCACGATGGCCACCACGATGCCGATGACCTTGCCCTTGCCGCTGCCGCTGTCGTCGAAGACCTCGGGGCCCTGCGCGATCCAGCTCGGGTTGGCGTCGCCGATCGGGCTGTAGCTGTCGCCACCCCACGGCGGCGTGCTCGACGGCGGGCCGGACTGCCAGCCGCCCTGCTGCTGCTGTTGCTGCGGCGGGGGCATTTGCTGCTGCTGCGGCGTGATCGGCGTCACGTACTGGGTGCGGTCGGCGTCGGCGGGCCGCTGGCTCACCACCTGCGTCCGGTCCGGGTTCGCCTGCTGGGCGCCGGGCGTGACGATCTGGGTGGCGTCGGGGTTCGGGTTCGCCTGCGACGGCGGCACCGCGTCCCACCGCACCGGGGGTGCGAACGGGCCGCTGTTGGGCGGCGCGGCCGGGCCGCCACCCGAGGCGGCGGCGAGGAGTTCATCCCGGCGTCGGCGGTAGTCGTCGGCACTGATCCGACCCTCCGCCAATGTGCGGTCCAGCTCTGCCAGGTCCTCTTGCCAGGACATTCCGCTCCTCCAGGGGTTGCCGCGCGAGCGCCATTGTTGCTTATGCGTCCGTGGCGGGTGCGGGCATCCGGCACTTGTGATGCGGTCGTTGCCGGCCGTTGGTCCCTCCGGTCGCGACGAGGCCGCCGAACAGCACGTCGAAGGGGGTCACGGCCTGGTCGGGACCTGACGAAACCCGGGTGACGGGTCCGGCCCGAGCCCTGCCCGGCCGGCCCGTTCCGCCGGAGGTTCCCGGTGTGTGATGTGTCCTACGCACCGCGTTCGATCTCCTACGTTGCGGGGTCGTGGTGCACGAGCTTCGACCGAGCCCGACCGCGAAGCGGGCCGCGGCGCCGTTGTCGTCGGAGCAACCGGGGCGCGAAACATTTGCGTGAGGACGAACGCGAGAACGTTCGAAAAGCGTCGTGCCGGCCGACGCGCATCGACCGCGTTCGGCAATTGGCCGCGTATTCGGCCAACGTGGTCCCGTACCTGTGGCGGTCGACGGCGACGGCCGTCGTCCTCACCTCGTCGCACCTGGTCAGCGGCGCGCACGCCAAGCGCATCCGCTGCGCGATATCCCGCACGGAAGGCGTGTGGCGTTCTGTGCGGACGCGGTCGTGCGAGCGTTGTTGGGAGGACGTTGACTGAAGTGCTTTGATCAGAGAGCCGCCCGCCGCCGCGCTCCTTCAAAGCGGAAGGACCCGTCAATGCGCTTGACCGCGACCGCGCTCGCCCTGCTCGCCGCCCTGGTCGTCCCGGGCCAGGCCGGTGCCGCCAGCCCGATCGGCATGACCAGCGGTTTCTACGTCGACCCCAACTCGAACCCCGCTGTGTGGGTGCGCAACAACCCCAACGACGGCCGCACGTCGGCCATCAGGTCGAACCTCTCCACCAAGCCGATGGCGCGGTGGTTCGGCAGCTGGAGCGGAGACATCCGCACGGCCGTCGGCAACTACGTGGGCGCCGCCGACGCGGCCGACAAGCTGCCGGTCCTCGTCGCCTACAACATCCCCGGCCGCGACGCGTGCGGCGGCCACTCCGGCGGCGGCGCGGGATCGCCCGAGGCGTACCGGACGTGGATCTCGAACTTCGCGTCGGCCATCGGCACGCGCCCGGCCGTCGTGGTGATCGAGCCGGACTCGCTGGCCGACTTCAACTGCATGTCGCCGGACGCCGTCACGACCCGCAACGCGATGATCCGCTACGCCACCGAGCAGTTCCGCGACCGCGCGCCCAACACGTGGGCCTACCTGGACGCGGGCAACGCGCGCTGGGTGCCCGCGAACACTATGGCGGGCCGGTTGGACGCGGCCGGCGTGCGCAACATCCGGGGGTTCGCGGTCAACGTCTCCAACTACATCCCGACCGCCGAGTCGGTCTCCTACGGCAACTCGGTGAACGGCTCGCTGCCCGGTTACCGGAAGTCGTTCGTGGTCGACACCAGCCGCAACGGCAACGGCTCCAACGGCGAGTGGTGCAACCCCGGCCAGCGCAAGCTCGGCGTGACCGCCCAGACCGGCGGCGGCGCCGAGATGCTGCTGTGGGTGAAGGTGCCCGGCGACTCCGACGGCAACTGCGGCACGGCGCCCAACACGCCCGCGGGCACGTTCGACCCGGAGATCGCCTACCGGCTCGTGTTCGGCTACTGACCGGTTCGGGCGGGTGTCCTCGCGACACCCGCCCGGTCTGGGAGCTCTCGCACCATGCCTGTCGCCGTCACCTCGCGTAGTGGTAGCGACAGGCGGCGATCCTGATCTCGTCGCCCTCGATCTTGTACACCAGACGGTGCTCATCGGTGATCCGACGCGACCAATACCCGTGGAAGCCGTGCTTCAACGGCTCGGGCTTCCCGATGCCCTCGTTGCCGTTGCGCACGATGTGTTTGATCAACTCGTTGACGCGCCTGAGGACCTTGCGGTCCTCGGTCTGCCACCAGAGGTAGTCATCCCATGCCTGTTCGGCCCAGACGAGCTTCACTCGGCAAGCTCGCGCGGCGTCCCGCCGCCGGATTCCAACTGCTCGATGGCGTTGAGCAGCCGCCGGGCGTTCTCGGGACTCCGCAGCAGGTAGGCGGCTTCCTTGAGGGACTGGTAGTCGTCCAGTGACACGATCACAACCGGTTCGTGCCCTGCCCTGGTGATGACGACCTCTTCGCGATCGTTGATCACCGAGTCCAGAGTCTCCGCGTACTTCGCGCGGGACTCCGAGTAGGTCATCGTCTTCATCAACCCTCCTGACCTGTACAAGATACTGTACATGTGGAGCTCTCGGTGGGGCAACCGCGATCTGTCGGACAGGGCTTTCTCCGCCGCCCGGCCTGGGCAAATGCGGTGGACCGGCCACCTACGATGTGAGAGCGCTCCCCCACACGGCGCGGTGTGGGTGTCTCGTGACCCCACCGTTCGCAGGAGCTCTCGCACCATGCCCCACGGTCCGCTCGACCACCGCTACCGCGGCGAGCACCCCGTCCGCACCCTCCTCTACCTCTTCCGCGAAGACCGGGCGAAGCTCGGCCTCGGCGCGGGCGCGTTCTTCGTCAAGCACAGCCCCACCTGGCTCACGCCCGTCATCACCGCCCACGTCATCGACGTCGTCGTGGAGCGCAAACCGGTCGCCGGCATCTGGTTCGGCGCGGCGTTGCTGCTGGTCATGCTGGTGCTGAACTACCCGTTCGCGGTCCTCTACACGCGCTGGTGGTACGGCAGCGCGCGCCGGCTGGGCCTGCGGATGCGGTCGGCGCTGAGCCGGCGCATGCAGCAGCTGTCCATCGGCTACCACGCGCGGGTCAGCGCGGGCGTGCTGCAGACCAAGGTCATCCGGGACGTCGAGAGCATCGAGACGGCCACCCAGCAGGTCGGCGACCAGGGCCTGTCGGCGTTGGCGACGCTGACCGGCGCGCTGGTGGTGATCTCGTTGAGCGCGCCCGCGTTCCTGCCGGTGTTCCTGCTCGTCGTGCCCGCGGCGGCGGTGCTGGTGATGTGGCTGCGCGGCCGGCTGCGCGCGTACAACGAGTCGTTCCGGCAGGAGGTCGAGCAGCTGTCGTCCCGGGTCGGCGAGATGACGACGCTCATCCCGATCACCCGCGCGCACGGCCTGGAGAGCACCGCCCTCAACCGCATGGACGGCACGCTGCGGCAGGTCTTCGCCGCCGGCATGAAGCTGGACGGCCTCAACGTCCGGTTCGGCGCGCTGGCCTGGATCCTGCTCAACGCGCTCGGCGTCGGCTGCCTCGCCGGCGCGGCCCTGGCCGCCTACCACGGCTGGCTCTCCGTCACCCCCGGCGACGTGGTCATGCTGAGCGCCTACTTTGCCTCCCTGACTGGCGCAGTCACCACGTTGATGAGCCTGACGCCGCTGATCAGCAAGGGGCTGGAGTCGGTTCGCTCGCTCGGCGAGGTGCTGGAGGCGCCGGACCTGGAGCACAACGCGGGCAAGGCGCAGGTCGACGTCGTGCGCGGCGGCGTGCGGTTCGAGGACGTCGGGTTCGCCTACCCGGAGTCCGCGCGGAACTCGGTCAGCGACTTCACCCTCGACGTGCGGCCGGGCGAGACGGTCGCGCTGGTCGGCGCGTCCGGCGCGGGCAAGTCGACGGCGTTGAACCTGGTCATCGGGTTCCTCCGGCCGACGGAGGGCCGGATCCTGCTCGACGGTGTCGACATGGAGACGTTGGACCTGCGCAGCTACCGGCGGTTCGTGTCGGTGGTGCCGCAGGAGTCGATCCTGTTCGAGGGCACGATCCGGGACAACGTCACCTACGGCCTGGACGACGTGTCCGAGGACGTGGTGCGGCGGGCGTTGGCCGACGCCAACGCGCTGGAGTTCATCGACCGGCTGCCGACGGGGCTGGACACCGTGGTCGGCGAGCGCGGCGCGCGGCTGTCCGGCGGGCAGAAGCAGCGGCTGGCGATCGCGCGGGCGCTGATCCGCGACCCGCGCGTGCTCGTGCTGGACGAGGCGACTTCCGCGCTGGACAACAAGTCCGAGGCGTTGGTGCAGCAGGCGCTGGCCCGCCTGGTGCACGGACGCACGGTGTTCGTGGTGGCGCACCGGCTGTCCACGATCCGCAACGCCGACCGCATCGTGGTGATGGAGGACGGCCGGATCGAGGAGATCGGCTCGCACGACGAGCTGCTCCGGACCGGTGGCCTGTACGCGCGGGCGCAGAGCGCGTAGCCGGGACCGCGGTCGAGGGCGGTCCCGGCTGCGGGGCCGCCCTCAGTTCTTCTTGGTGAGCAGGGTGGGGCCGACGATGCGGCGCGCGATGCGGCGCAACCGGGTGCGCGGCGTGGCGGGCGGCGTCGGCTTGGCGGCGGTGGGCGCGGGCGCGGCGGGCTCCGCGACGGGTGCGGCCGCGGGCGGGTCGGCGGGCGCGGGTGCGTACGCGGGCGTGGGTGTGAACGCCGGCGAGGCGTCCGCGGCGCTGGCGGGCGCGGGTGCCGCCGGTGCGGTGGTCGGTGCGGCCGGAGCCGCCGGTGCGGTTGCCGGAGCCGCCGGGGGAGCGGTCACACCGTTGGTCGCGCCGTTGGCCAGGCTCTTGGCCATGCCGTTGGTCGTGCCGTTGGCTGCACCGTTGGTCATGCTGCCGTTGGCCGTGCCGTTGAGCTTGCCGGTGAGGGCGTCGCTGAGCCTGCTGTTCGGGTGACCGTTGGCGTGGCCGTTGAACGTGCCGCTCGCGGTGCCGGACACCGGCTCGAACTTCGTGGTCGCCGCCGCGACGGGCGTCAGGTTGGTCGCGGTCATCGGCTCGGTGGTGGGCCAAGCGGGTTCCCGCATGGCGGCGACGGGCTGCACGCGGACCGTGGGCGTGTCGTTGGTTCGCTGGGGCTGGGTGGGCACCTGGCTGGACGTCACGCCTCGATCTTGCCAAAACACGCTCGGTGATCCAGTGCCGGGGAATCAGCAGAAGATGAGCCCGCACGGTCTGCGGGTCGTCGTCGTGGTCGTGGCCGTCGTGGTGGTGGGCCGCCGCGTGGTGGTCGTGGTCGGACGCGCGGTGGTGGTCGTCGTCACGTCCGACGTGGTGGTGGCGGTGGTGTCCGTCGTCGTGGTGGTCGTGCTCGACGACGTGGACGTGGTGGTCGTCCGGCCGGACGAACTCGTGCTCGACGACGTCGAGCCGGTGGCGGTGATCGTGCGGTTCGGCTGCTCGCTGCGCTTGACGACCACGATGTCGCCGCCGGTCGGCTCCAGGCCGCGTGGCGACTGGGCCGTGCTCCCGTGCGCCGCCAACAGGGCGGCCACCGCCGCGCCGATCAAGGCGCCGAAGGCGAACCGACCGGAACCACCCAACGCCGTGAGCATCCCCAACGACTACCGGCCTCACTCAATCGGGTCAAATCCTCACGGACAACTGGTACCGGCCTGACACTTTGGGGTATCAGGCCGGTATCAGCTCAGCCGTGGACCGGGGTCACGCCTGGAGGTTGGCCGTCAGCGTGATCGGCGTGGCCGCCAGCGCCTGGCTGACGGGGCAGTTCTGCTTGGCGTTCTCGGCGGCGGCCGCGAAGCCCTCGGCGTCCAGGCCCGGCACGACCGCGGTGACGGTCAGGTGGATGCCGGTGATGCCGGTGCCGGGCTGGAACGTCACCTCGGCCGAGGTGTCGACCTGCTGCGGCGGGGTGCCCGCCTGCGCGAGGCCGTGGGACAGCGCCATCGAGTAGCAGGACGAGTGCGCCGCCGCGATCAGCTCCTCCGGGCTGGTCTTGCCGTTCGCCGCCTCGGCCCGGGACGGCCAGCTCACGTCGAACGTGCCGACGCCAGACGACTCGAGGGCGACGCTGCCCTTGCCCTCCAGCAGGTTGCCTTCCCAGTGCGTGGTCGCCTTGCGGGTGGTGGCCATGTCTGCAACTCCGTCTTCGACGAGGAAACCCTTCGTCGCCAAACCTAATGGTGATCGTCGGCGCGTGCCGTGGCGCATGCACGCGAAAGGCCCCCGGTGCGATACCGGGGGCCTTCGAAGAGCGGATGACGAGACTCGAACTCGCGACCCTCACCTTGGCAAGGTGATGCGCTACCAACTGCGCTACATCCGCCTGTTGGGGACAACTATAGACCATGTTCGAACCGGGTTTCGACGGGGGGTCCCGACTGCGCCAGCAGCTGGTCTACCTCGGTCAACCGCTCCTTCGACCAGCGCCACTCCCACAGGGGTCTGACCCGGTCGACGACCTCGGCGGGCAGCCACGGCGCCACCTCGTCGCGCAGCTCCCACTCGTCGAACACGTGCTCGTAGAAACTGACCACGGACGCGTCGGACAGGAACCGCTCGGGCTGCCGGAAGCACCAGTGCGCGAAGCCGTACACCCGGCCGAGCACCTCGCGGTCGCCGTCGCGGTGCGCCTCCAGCGCGAGTTGCCACAACTCGGACAGGAACACGTGACAGGACCAGGACTCGCGCTCGACAACGGCGCTCAGCTCGGGGAGGAGGGCGGAAGCCCTTGTGCGCCAATCGACCACGCGGCAGGAGAGTACTCGTCGCCGGGCGGTCCGCAGCGCGGTCGGCCACCAGCTGACGCCCACCCGTGACCGCGCCGTCACCGACCGCGAGCGCCCTTGATGGGGTGCGCAGGTGCTCTGATTAGGCCGAACGGTCGGCGTCGTCCGTCGGGTGTTCGGTATCGGCTCGCTATCACTTCGGGCCGAGACCAGCCGACTGTGGCATCTTGACCACTGGACCACAGGCGGGGCGGGAGGTGCCGGGGCGGGATGGCCGGAGATGCCGATTTCGACCGGGAACTGCTCGCCAGGGTCAGGGCGGGCGACGACGGCGCGTTCGGCGAGCTGTTCACCCGTCACGCCGACGCCGTTCGTCGGTTCGCCCTCCGGCACGTGCGTGAACACGCCGAGGCCGACGACCTGACCGCCGAGGCGTTCTTCCGCGTGCTCCAGGCGATCCGCCGGGGCAACGGCCCCACCGAGCACGTCCGCACCTACCTGCTGACCGTCGCGCGCCGGGTGGCGTGGGAGTGGAGCGGGCGACGGCGGGACGTGCCGGTGGAGGACGAGGAGCTGAGCCTGCGGGTCGAGCCGTTCCCGGACGTCACCGCGAACCGGCCGGAGCACGCGCTGATCTCCCGCGCGTTCACGAGCCTGCCCGAGCGGTGGCGCACGGTGCTGTGGCAGGTCGAGGTGGAGGGCGAGCGGCCGGCGGCGGTCGCGCCCCACTTCGGCCTGAGCCCGAACGCGATGGCGGCGCTGGCCCGCCGCGCCCGCGAGGGGCTGCGGGCGGCGTACCTCCAGGCGCACCTGGCCGAGGACACCGGGCCGCGCGCGTGCAGCTCCGTGGTCGCGAAGCTCGGCGCCTACACGGCGGGCGGCGCGCAGGGCACCGAGCACCGGCGCATCCGCAAGCACCTCCAGACCTGCTCCTCCTGCAACGCGCTGCACGCCGAGCTGGTCGAGGTGTGCTCGACGTTGCGGGCGCACGCGGCGAGCATCGCCGTGCCGGTGGCCGCGACCGCCCTGCTGGGGCCCGCGGTGCTCGGTCCGGCGGTGGTGGGCCCGGCCGTGGTGGGCAAGGCCGCGTGGCTCACCGGGCGGGTGAAGCTGGCGCTGGCGGCCACCGCGGCGGCCGTCGGCCTGTTCGGGGTGGTGGCGGGCACGTTCACCGGCGCGCCCGGCCCGGCGCTGGTCCAGTCCGGCCCGGACGGCGCGCCCGGCGAGAACGTGCTGGCCCTGTGCTCGACCGAGGCGACCACCACGGTGACCGGCACGGCGACCAGCGAGACGTCGCCGACGCCCACCGACGCGCGGCAGGTCGTGCACACGAAGTCGACGCAGGCGGGTCGTCCGTCGCCGGCGCCGTCGACGTCCACCACCGTCCCGCCGCAGGTGGGGACCACCGGCTCGACCGGTCCCGCCGAACCGCGCGACCTGGACCCGACCACGACGTCGACGCCGGTCACCACGTCCGACTCGCGCTCGGTGCTCCTGATCACCACGACCACCGCGGCGACCAGCACCGAACCGGCCAAGTCGGTCACCACGCCGACCCCCTCGGTCACGCCGACGACCGTGACGCTGCACCCGACCACGACCGGCCTCGCCCCCTCGTGACCGACCCGGTTTCACCCGCGAGGTGCAACACTTTGCCGGTAGCGTGGAGAACGCTGAGTGATCGCTCGACGTCTTGAGGAGACGGTGATGACGCGGCTGGTGCGCGGAGCTGACGGCCGGATGTGGACGGTGCGCAGCCAGATCGAGTGGCGCAACCCGTCGACCGACGAGGACTTCGAGCACGACGTGAACGGCGGCCACGGCCCCGGCGTGCTGATGCTGGCGATCGTCATCGGCATGGCGGTGGTGCTGGTGGCGTGGACGCCGGCGGAGGTCGTCGTGCCCGCGTGGCTCCTCGTGGCCCTGGCCCTGGTGTTCCTGTTCTTCCCGGTGCGCTGGGCGGTGCGGCGGCCGTGGCTGGTGGCGGCGGAGTCGAAGAAGACCGAGGAGCTGCCGCCGGAGCGGTGGGTCGGCTCGGTGCGCGGCTTCCTGACCGTGCGCAACGAGGTCTCCAACGTGGCCCGCAAGATCGAGATGTACTCGCTGCCCGACCTGGACGGCCCGCTGCAACCGGTCGACTGATCGCCGTTCGCGGGTGACACTGGTCGGGTGCCGGAACTCCCCGAGGTCGAGGCGCTCGCCCACCACCTCCGCGAGCACGCCGTCGGACGGCGCGTGCACCGGGTGGACGTCGCGTCGTTGCAGGTGTTGAAGACGTTCACGCCGCCGTGGACCGAGCTCCAGGGCCGCGAGGTGACCGGCGCGGGCCGGTTCGGCAAGCACCTGGACCTCGACTGCGCCGGCCTGCACCTGGTGGTGCACCTGGCGCGCGCCGGGTGGCTGCGCTGGTCGGAGCACCTGTCGGCGGCGCCGCCCAAGCCCGGCCGCGGCCCGCTGGCGCTGCGCCTGCACCTCGGCCCGCCGGGCGAAGGGCCCGGGTTCGACCTGACCGAGGCGGGCACCAAGAAGGGCCTGGCCGCGTGGGTCGTGAACGACCCGGCGGACGTGCCGGGCATCGCGCGGCTCGGTCCGGACGCGCTGTCGGTCACGCGCACGCAGCTCGAAGACCTGTTCGCCGGGCGCACGGAGCGGCTGAAGACCGCGTTGACCGACCAGACGGTGCTGGCGGGCGTCGGCAACGCCTACTCCGACGAGATCATGCACACGGCCCGGCTGTCGCCGTACGCGACGGCGGGGAAGCTGCCCGCGGAGGCGTTGGACCGGCTGCACGAGGCGTTGGTCGGCGTGCTGACCGACGCCGTGGCGCGGTCGGTCGGCCAGTCCGCGGCGACACTGAAGGGTGAGAAGCGGTCCGGGTTGCGGGTGCACGCGCGGACCGGTCTGCCGTGCCCCGTGTGCGGTGACACGGTGCGCGAGGTCTCGTTCGCGGACAAGGCTTTCCAGTACTGCCCGACGTGCCAGACGGGCGGTAAACCGCTGGCCGACCGGCGGATGTCACGGCTGCTCAAGTAGGTCACTCGGACGAGTGGCTTGGCCCGTTCGTCGGCTGAGCCGCTCCGTCGGGGGAACTCCTCCCGGGTCCGACCGACCCGCTTGGAGGAGTCATGAACCAGCGCATCGCCGCCGCGCTGATCGGCGCCACGATGGGACTGGCCACGTTCGCCGGTTCGACCATCGCCGTCTCGGTCGCTTCGCCGGAGGCCGCGGAACCGCCCCGGTTGCAGCAGGACCAGGTCTCCGAGGTGATCTGCCGCGTGCTGAAGCAACTGGACCTGCTCGACCACCCCGAGCTCGCGGACCTGGTGAAGAGCCTGAAGTGCAAGGGCTCGGACAAGCCGACCGAGACCACGACGACTACGACGACCACGACGACGGGCTGATCCGGGCGAGCACGGTCGGCGCTGACGCGGGGTGAGCGCCGAGGCCGGGGCGCGGCCCGAGTGATCGGGTCGCCCCCACGCTCCGTGATCGTGATAGGCGGTGATCACCCGATTGGGTAAGCACTCTGCCACGGTTGCCCGCAATTCATCGGATGGGCACGTCTCGCACCGGCTATCCCCTTGCCTATAACGCCCCCACGGCACAGCATGGACGCCGTGCGGGACCTCCTGACCGAGCGCGCTGTGCTCGGACTCATCGCGACCCTGGCCGTTCTCGGCCTCTTCGTGATGCTGTGCCGTGCCCGCCGCGTCAGCACGTCGGTCGAGGACGCCGTGATGGACATGCTGCACCGCATGTCCAAGGCGTCGGCCGACCTGCGCGAGGGCTTGACCGAGGACGCGGCCAACAAGGCGACCCCGCACCTGCGGGAGATGCTGCGGTGCGTCGCGGTCGGCATCACCGACCACGAGGGCACGCTGCTGTCGTGGGACGGCGGCGCCAACGACCACTACGAGTTCCTGCGCGCCTACATCGAACGCGCCATCGGCGAGGGCCACAAGGAGCACGTCGAGCACCGCAAGCTGGAGTGCGAGCTGCCCGGCCCGTGCTCGCTGCACAGCGCCGTGATCGTGCCGCTGGTGGTGGAGGGCGACGTCGCCGGCACGCTGATCGTGGTCAGCGGGGTGGCGAACAAGCGGCAGATCCGGATGGCGGAGGAGACCGCGCGGTTCGTCTCCACGCAGTTGGAGCTGGAAGTGCTGCAGAAGTCCCGGCAGGCGTTGGCTCAGGCCGAGGTCCGGGCGCTGCGGGCGCAGATCTCGCCGCACTTCGTCTACAACGCGCTCAACACGATCTCGTCGCTCATCCGCACGGACCCGTCGCACGCGCGGGAGCTGCTGCAGGAGTTCGCCGAGTTCACCCGCTACTCGTTCCGCACCGACGGCTTCTTCACCACGCTGGCCGACGAGCTGACCAACATCCACCGCTACCTGACCATCGAGCAGGCGCGGTACGGGTCGAGGCTGAACGTGCGGCTCAAGATCGCGCCCGAGGTGCTCCAGGTCGTGCTGCCGTTCCTGGTGCTGCAGCCGTTGGTGGAGAACGCCGTCCGGCACGGCCTGGCGAAGAAGCCCGGCGGCGGCGAGCTGACGATCATCGCCGAGGACAACGGCGCGGAGGCGTTGATCTCGGTCGAGGACGACGGCGTCGGCATGGACCCGGACCGCCTCTTCGACGACCTCAAGGACGCGCACCAGACCGGCGCGCACGTCGGCCTGGGCAACATCAACCACCGGATGCGGGCCGTGTTCGGCGACGACTACGCGCTGGTCGTGGAGACCGCGCCGGAAGCCGGCATGAAGATCATCCTGAAGATCCCGAAGTACCGGCCGGGCGTGCAGACGAACCTGCCGCTGGTGCCGCCGCGGCTGGAGGACACCACCGAGCAGCCCGCCGTGCGCGCCTGATCGGCTCACGTCGGCTCGCGCTCACGCGGCGGCGACCGCCAGGACCGTCACCATCATGACCGCGCACACGCTCCACGTGATCCACATCCAGTAGACGTGCATGGCGGTGGGACCGTCCGCATTCTTGCGGCCCCGGTCGTCCCACCACTCGACGTAGCGTTCGAGCCACCGGAACGGGTTGAACGTCACCGGTCGATGTTAGCCGTGTCACGTCACCTCCGTTCACACGTAAGGTCGGAGCATGAGCGTGACGGACAAGATCGCGGCCAGGCTGCCGAGGATCGTGAGCGAGCGGACCGAGCGCGGACCCGTGGTGGCCGCCGTCCGGCTGCACGGCGTCATCACCCCGACGCCGACGCCGATGGCCCGCAACACCATCAGCATGCAGACCGTGGAGAGCGCGCTGACCCGCGCGTTCGAGCACGACCGGCTGGTCGCGGTCGCCCTGCTGATCAACTCGCCGGGCGGCGCGCCGACGCAGTCCGCGCTGGTCGCCGAGCGCATCCGCGAGCTGGCGGCCAAGAAGAAGGTGCCCGTCCTGGCGTTCTGCGAGGACCTGGCGGCCTCCGGCGGCTACTGGCTGGCCTGCGCGGGCGACGAGATCTACGCCCACGGCACGTCCCTGGTCGGCTCGATCGGCGTGGTCAGCGCGGGTTTCGGGCTCAACGGCCTGATCGAGCGCTACGGCGTCGAGCGGCGCGTGCACACCGCGGGCGAGGCCAAGGTGCGCCTGGACCCGTTCAGCCCGGAGAAGCCCGAGGACGTCGAGTGGCTCAAGGGCCTGCAGGCGCAGCTGCACGAGCAGTTCGCCGACTGGGTCAAGGAGCGCCGCGGCGCGAAGCTCACGGCCTCCGACGACGAGCTGTTCAACGGCGAGGTGTGGACGGGCGCGAAGGCGGTCGAGCTGGGCCTGGTCGACGGCCTCGGCACGCTGCGCGGCGTCGTGGCCAAGCGCTACCCGGACGCGGAGATCGCCATCGCCGAGCCGCGCCGCCCCCTTCTCGCCCGCCTCGGACTGGCCGGCGCGACCACCCGATCGGGCGACTTCTTGGTGGAGGGGTTGGCGGCGCTGGAAGAGCGGGCGCGCTGGTCGCGATTCGGGTTGTGAGGTCACGGCCTCGCGGCCGTCCGGCAACCGGCGTAGACAGCGACCCCGCCGGGTCGGCAAGATGCGCGGCACAGTGAGTACCCAGGACAACACCGGCCTCCTCGTTCTGGCGGTGGACGACGAGGCACCCGGTCTGAGCGAGATCAAGTTCCTGCTCGAAAGCAGCCCGCACATTCGACGCGTGCTCACGGCCTTCGACGCGGCCGAGGCACTGCGCATCCTCCGGGGTGACTACGAAGTCGAGGTGATGGACCGCACCAGGGCAGGGCTACCGCCGGTCGACGCCGTGTTCGCCGACATCAACATGCCGGGGCTGAGCGGCACGGACCTCGCGCGCGTGCTCGGCGCGTTCCGGCAGCCACCGGCGTTGGTGTTCGTCACGGGTGTCGAGCACTCGGAGGCCGTCGTGGCGTTCGAGGTGGGCGCGCTGGACTTCGTGACCAAGCCGATCAACTCCGACCGGATCAACAAGGCGATCTCGCGCGTCGTCGACCGGGTCGCCGCGACACCGGCGGTCACGCCGGAGCCCGCCGCGGCGGAACCCCAGGACGACGAGGTGATCCCGGTCGAGCTGGGTGGCACCATCAAGCTCGTGCCACGGGCCACCGTCCGCTACGTCGAGGCGCAGGGCGACTACGCGCGCCTGCACACCAACGACGGCGCGAGCCACCTGGTGCGGATCCCGTTGGCGCAGCTGGAAGAGCGCTGGGAGAACGCCGGGTTCGTCCGCATCCACCGGTCGTTCCTGGTGGCGCTGCCGCTGGTGACCGAGCTGCGGATGACGTCGAACGGGTACGCGGTGGTGATCGGCTCCGGCGAGGGCGCCAAGGAGCTGCCGGTCAGCCGGCGGCACACGCGTGAGCTGAAGGAGAGGATCGTGCGTCCCCCCAAGAGCAGTTGGGGATGACCAAGCACTCCGGCCCACCCGGGCAACCGGACCAGCCGCAGCCGGCCGAGCGCGACGCCTGGCTGTCGGTCTCCGCGCGCAAGAACCGCCGGCGCCGCGTGGTGCTGGCGGATCCGCGCGGGCGTGGGCGGGTGCTGCGCACGATCATCGAGCTGGAGGAGCAGACCAGCGTCGGCGAGAAGCTGATCCGCGACCTGATCCGGACCCAGCTCCGCACGGGCCTGGCGCTCGGCGGCGGCACGTTGCTGCTGCTGGCGACGCTGCCGCTGGTGTTCTACCTGCTGCCGTCGCTGGCCGAGGTCGAGCTGGTCGGCGTGCGGCTGCCGTGGCTGCTCCTGGGGCTGCTGCCGTTCCCGCTCTGCTACGGCGTGGGCTACGCGTACCGAAGACTCGCCGAGCGGCACGAGCACGACTTCGTGAGTTCGGTGGACCGGTGATCGACAACCCGTGGAGCCTCGTGCTCGTCGGCGTGATGGCGTTGCTGACGTTCTCGTTGGGCTACGTGGGTTCCCGCCGGGCGAACACGACACCGGACTTCCTGGTGGCCCGCCGCGCCATCCCGGCCACCCGCAACGCCGCCGCGATCTCCGGCGAGTACCTGTCCGCGGCGTCGTTCCTGGGCGTGGCGGGGCTGGTGCTCAAGGACGGCATCGACGCGCTGTGGTACCCGATCGGCTTCACCGCGGGCTACCTGGCGATGATGCTGTTCGTGGCCGCGCCCCTGCGGCGGTCGGGCGCGTACACGCTGCCGGACTTCGCCGAGGCGCGGCTCGGCCCGTCGAACCTGCGGAAGTTCTGCACCTTCTTCGTGATCTGCATCGGCGTGCTGTACCTGGTGCCGCAACTGCAGTCGGCCGGGCTGACGTTGAACACGATCACCGGCCTGCCCGCGTGGCTCGGCGGCGCGGTGGTGACCGTGATCGTGGTGGTGAACGTCCTCGGCGGCGGGATGCGCGCGATCACGCTGGTGCAGGCGTTCCAGTACTGGGGCAAGCTGTTCGCGATCGCCGCGCCGACGTTCGTGCTGTTCACGTTGTTCCTGGCCGGTCCGGGCAACGGGGCGCAGCCGGTGGACTCGTCGGGCGTGCTGCGGTTCCCCGAGGACGTCGAGGTGACCACGGTCGACCCGGTGCGGGTGCGCGTCGACGTGGCGATGGAGCTGTCCGCGACCGGTCTGGTGAACGGCGCGCCCGCCGACGGCCCGGCGTACTGGCGGCCCGGCCTGTACGAGGTGGGCGCGGAGACGAAGCTGACGTTCGTCGCGGGGTCGCCGGTGCCGGTGGTCGAGGGGTCGCCGACGTCGAACCACGACTGGCTGCGACCCCAGACCGAGGGCCTTTCGGGGCTGTTCGAGACGTACTCGCTGATCTTCGCGACGTTCCTCGGCACGATGGGGCTGCCGCACGTGCTGGTGCGGTTCTACACGAACCCGGACGGGCGGGCGGCGCGGCGCACGGCGTTGCACGTGCTGTACCTGCTGGGCTTGTTCTACCTGTTCCCGACCGTGCTGGGCGTGATCTCGCGCCAGTACCTGCCGCAGCTGCTCGTGACGGGCAAGACGGACGCGGCGGTGCTGCTGCTGCCGCACACCATGCAGCCGAACCTGCTCGGCCAGGTGCTGGGCGCGATCGTGGCGGCGGGCGCGTTCGCGGCGTTCCTGTCCACGTCGTCGGGGCTGCTCGTGTCGGTGGCCGGGGTGGTGTCGACGGACATCCTGCCGGGGAAGGTGCGCGACTTCCGGTGGGCGACGGTGCTGACCGGCGCGGTGGCGATCGGGTTGGCGCTGCTGCTGCCCCGGTCGGACGCGTCGTTGACGGTGGCGATGTCGTTCGCGTTGGCGGCGTCCACGTTCTGCCCGTTGTTGTTGTTGGGCATCTGGTGGCGTGGGCTCACGTGGGTCGGCGCGATGGCCGGCCTCCTGGTCGGCGGCGGGCTGGTGATCGGCTCGCAGGTGGTGACGGTGGTCAGCTCGTACACCGGGCGGTGGGCGCCGTCGGTGCTGTCGCAGCCGGCCCTGGTGACCGTGCCGGTGGCGTTCCTGACCATGGTGATGATCAGCAAACTGACCGCGCGCCGCAGGCCCGACGACGTGAACCAGATCCTGCTGCGGTTCCACGCGCCGGATCCGCTGGGGTTCATGCGTGACCGGGAGTTGCAGATCGGCACGTCGGACGAGAAGGCGCGTGCGGCGGACCGCGACCACGACGGGCCGTCGCCGGCCTGAATCGGTGTGAAACGCCTCACAGTGGCGTTTGAGCTCGCGGGCGTGGGTTAGGCCTTCGGGTGAGGCCTGTCGCATGAGCAGTCCCCTGATGACCTGCGGCGTCCTCGGCCGCTTGGTGGCCTGTCGCTGAGAGTGGAGATAGGTCTCAATCGGGTGAAGATAAAGACACCGATCCGGTTATCGGTGACTTCGATCACCCGAGTGGCAGTTCGTCTCAGAGTTACTACCGCTCATCGCATCACTCGACTGTTGAGCGCAAGGTCACACAAAAGGTCTTTCAGGCGTGAGCCAGGTCTCCCTACGGTGCACGGCGTATCAGGAACGCACCAGGAGGACTTACGTGCCGTTCACACCGTCGTCAAGTACGCGAGGAGGGGACCGTGAGCACCTCTGAGCAGCAGCACACCCCCGACGCCCAGGGCAACCACAACTGGGTGGATGTGCAGAACAGCCCCGACTTCCGCGAGCTACGCCGGCGGCTGCGCAGTTTCGTCTTCCCCATGGCCGGTCTCTTCCTGGCCTGGTACCTGCTGTACGTCCTGCTCGCCGACTACGCCCACGGGTTCATGTCGACGAAGGTCTTCGGCAACATCAACGTCGGCCTGATCCTCGGGCTGCTGCAGTTCGTGTCGACGTTCGTCATCACGACGCTGTACGTGCGCCACGCGAACAAGAACCTCGACCCCAAGGCGGAGAAGCTCCGCAACGAGCTCGAAGGGGGTCAAGCGTGAACGGCAACGCCCTGCTCAACATCGGCATCTTCGGCATCTTCGTCGCGGCAACCCTGGTCGTCGTCATCCGGGCCAGCCGCAACACCAAGACGGCCGCCGACTACCTCGCCGCGGGCCGTGCCTTCACCGGCCCCCAGAACGGCATCGCGATCGCGGGCGACTACCTGTCCGCCGCGTCGTTCCTCGGCATCGCGGGCGCCATCGCGGTCAACGGCTACGACGGCTTCCTGTACTCCATCGGCTTCCTGGTGGCGTGGCTCATCGCCCTGCTGCTGGTCGCGGAGCTGCTGCGGAACACCGGCAAGTTCACGATGGGCGACGTGCTGGCGTTCCGGATGCGGCAGCGCCCCGTCCGCGCGGCGGCGGCCACCTCGACGATGGCCGTGTCGTTCTTCTACCTGCTGGCCCAGATGGCGGGCGCCGGCGGTCTCGTCGCGCTCCTGCTCGGCATCACCGGCAAGGGCGGCCAGGCCGTCGTCATCGCCGTGGTCGGCGCGCTGATGATCGCCTACGTGCTCATCGGCGGCATGAAGGGCACCACCTGGGTCCAGATCATCAAGGCCGTCCTGCTCATCGCGGGCGCCGGCGTGATGACCATCTGGGTGATGGGCAAGTACGGCTTCAACCTGTCGACCCTGCTCGGCTCGGTGTCGGACAAGCTCCTCGGCCCCGGCCTGCAGTACGGCAAGACGGAGACGAGCAAGCTCGACTTCATCTCGCTCGCGCTGGCGCTGGTGCTCGGCACGGCCGGCCTGCCGCACATCCTGATGCGCTTCTACACGGTCCCGACCGCGAAGGAAGCCCGTCGTTCCGTGGTGTGGGCGATCTGGCTGATCGGCATCTTCTACCTGCTCACCCTGGTGCTCGGCTACGGCGCGGCGGCCCTCGTCGGCTCCGACAAGATCACCAAGGCGCCCGGTGGCGTGAACTCGGCGGCTCCGCTGCTCGCCGAAGCTCTCGGCGGCCCGGTCCTGCTCGGCCTGATCGCCGCGGTCGCGTTCGCCACGATCCTCGCCGTGGTCGCCGGTCTGACGATCACCGCGTCGGCGTCGTTCGCGCACGACATCTACGCGAACATCATCAAGAAGGGCCAGCTGGAGGACAAGGAAGCCGAGGTCAAGGTCGCCCGGCGCACCGCCGTGGTGATCGGCGTCGTCGCGATCCTCGGCGGCATCCTGGCCAACGGCCAGAACATCGCCTTCCTGGTGGCGCTCGCGTTCGCGGTGGCCGCCTCGGCGAACCTGCCGACCATCCTGTACTCGCTGTTCTGGAAGCGCTTCAACACCGCGGGCGCCCTCTGGAGCATCTACGGCGGCCTCGGCATCACCGTGCTGCTGATCGTGTTCTCGCCGGTGGTGTCCGGCAAGCCGGTCAACCCGACGACGGGCAAGAGCGCGTCGATGCTGCAGGGCGTCGACTTCCACTGGTTCCCCCTCGACAACCCCGGCCTCGTGTCGATCCCGCTGTCGTTCCTGCTGGGCTTCCTCGGGACGGTGCTGTCGAAGGAGAACAACAAGGAGAAGTACGCGGAGATGGAGGTGCGCGCCCTCACCGGCGTCGGCGCCGAGAAGGCGACCGCCCACTAGTCGCCCGTCCGCTGGGAACCACGCCGGCCGTCATCCTTTCGGGGAAGGCGGCCGGCGTGCTCCTTATCCCCGGTTTATAGCCGCCGTGGCAGCATGGACCCGTGACCGTTCCCAGCGTTGAAGTGTCCGAGGTGCCGGCGGAACTGCCGGCGGGCAAGGTCCTGCTCGACGTGCGCGAGGCCGACGAGTGGGCGGCGGGCCACGCCCCGGGCGCCCTGCACATCCCGATGAGCGAGTTGGCGGGCAGGCTCGACGCGCTGCCGGGCGACTCCGAGTTCTACGTCGTGTGCCGCGCCGGCGGCCGTTCCGCGCGGGTCACGCAGTACCTGAACGCCAACGGCTGGGACGCGACGAACGTCGACGGCGGCATGCAGGTGTGGGCCGCGTCCGGTCGTCCGCTGGTCGGTGAGATCGACGGCGCGGAGCCCGAGGTCATCTGACATGGCGCTGCGACCGCTGCGCGTGGACTGGGTGGCGAGCCCGCCACCCGGCGCCTACCCGCACCGTCGCCAGGGCGCGCCGCGCCGCGGCTACACCGGCCCGCCGTCCTACCCGGTCCCGCCGCGCTGGGGTTTCCCGCTGCTGGCGTGGCGCTGGCCCACGTCCGTGGCCACCGACGACGACCGGCCCGCCGACACCGTCGACCAGGCGCAGCGGCTGGCGCGCACGGCGTCCCACGCCCTCGGCCTGGCCGCGCTGACGGCGGTGTGGGCGGCGGGCAGCGAGATCTGGCGTTACGTGTTGTTGCTGCTCAGCCGGTACGGCGCGATGTCGGAGACCACGGTGGGCGTGTCGGACGCCATGGTCGTGGCGTCGTCGGTGGTGACGATCGTGGCGTCCGCGCTCGCCCTGGTCTTCACCCTGCTGTGGCTGCGCCGTGCCCGCAACGCCGCCGCCGCGGAGGCGGGCTACGGCCCGTCGAGGTCGGACCGGGAGGTGCTGCTCGGCCTGGTCGTCCCGGGCGTGAACCTGGTGGTGCCGGGTTCCGTGCTGGCCGAGCTGGAGCACGCCGCCCTGCGCGAGCCGGCCACGAACCGCCCGGCGCCGTCCAAGCTGATCCGCTGGTGGTGGGGGCTGTGGGCGTTCACGGGCGTGTTCGTCGCGTTCACCGTGGTGTGGGGATTCCGCTCCAGCGTGCAGGCCATGGCGGACGGCGTCCTGTTCCACGCGGTCGCGGACCTGCTGGCCGCCGCCGTGGCGATCCTGACCGCGGTGGTCGTCCGCCGCGTCACCACCCTGCTGCTGCCGGTGGACGCCGGCTCCATCCGCCGCATGCGGGTCGTGGACGTCAAGGACGCCCCGACCCCGGTCCTGCGCGCCGTCCGCTCCTCCGGCTCACCTCGCTGACCGCGTTCCAGGCGTCGGGCACCCACCGGGCTTGAACGACCCGGTGGCACGTGCGCTGTTGGGGCGCGTCGGGCTTCCGGACGTCCTGGCTGCCCGGGTTCGCCGGGAGCGGTATCCCGGACGACGCGGACGCCGTGCTCGAAGCTGTGCCGGGAGCCGTCGTGGCGTTCCTTGCCGCCCATCCAGGGCCACGGCCCGGGTCACCGCACGGGCCGACGCGCTACAGGTGATCGGTGGTGCCAGGCTGCCGCGCGACCGGTGGTGTGAACCGGGCTCGGTGGCGGACTGGCCGGGTCATCGGGTCGCCGGCACGCGTTCGGCCAGGAAGTCCTCCCAGGTCCGCATGCCCTTCGTAGCGCCGTCGCCCGACAGGTTCTCGCCGGCGCGGTAGGCGCGGCCGGCTTTGCCGGGCATCCGGACGGGCAGCGTCGGGCGGCGCTTGTCGTGTGCCGCCAGGTAGCCGCGGACCAGGTCGCGCAGCCCGTAGACGGTCGGGCCGGCCAGGTCGGGCACCAGGCCCGCCGGTGCGCCGAGCGTCAGCTCCGCCAGGCGTTCGGCCACGTCACGGGCGTCGACCGGTTCGAACCGCAGACCGCCGGGGATCGGGACGACCGGCAGCTTCGCCATCTTCCCGACCACGGTCAGGACCAGGTCGTGGAACTGGGCGGCACGCAGGATCGTCCACGGCAGGCCCGAGTC
Source organism: Saccharothrix sp. NRRL B-16348 (assembly GCF_001280085.1). Taxonomy (GTDB): domain Bacteria; phylum Actinomycetota; class Actinomycetes; order Mycobacteriales; family Pseudonocardiaceae; genus Actinosynnema. The sequence goes on from NZ_LGED01000001.1 coordinate 460,112, forward strand.
GGCCACCGCGCGTTCCGCGCCGAGCTTCGCCCTGAACCACGCCAGCGGCACGCGGTCCGCGCCGATCGCCGAGATGTGGACGATGTGCCGCACGCCGCCCGCACGGGTCGCCGCGCGCACCAGCCGATCGGTCGCCTCGGCGTCACCCTTCGGACCGCCCGCCAGGTGCAGGACGATCTCGGCGCCGTCGACCGCGGCCTCGACGCCTTCTCCGGTGAGCAGGTCGCCGGTCACGTGCTCCACGCCGTCGACCGGCCCGTGGCCGCGCCTGCTGAGCACGCGCACCCGGTGCCCGTCCAGCAGCGGCACGAGCAGGCGTCCGAGGGTGCCGGTACCGCCGGTGACCAGGATGGATGTCATTGTTCCTCCGAACATCGTCTGATGGGTCCACTGCTACGACCCGCGACGCGGAAGGAACGTGACACGGTGGACGACCGCGCTCTGCTGACCGACCGTTTCGAGCGGCACCGGCCGCGCCTGCGGGCGGTGGCGTACCGGATGCTCGGCTCGGTGGCCGAGGCCGACGACGCCGTGCAGGACGCCTGGCTGCGGCTCGACCGGGCCGACACCAGCGAGGTGGAGAACCTCGGCGCGTGGCTGACCACGGTCGTCGCCCGCCTCTGCCTGAACGTCCTGCGGTCCCGCGAGACGCGGCGCGAGGACTCGTTCGACGTCCACGTGCCCGACCCGGTCATCAGCTACGACGACGGCACCGACCCCGAGTACGAGGCGGTGCTCGCCGAGTCGGTCGGCTTGGCGCTGCTGGTCGTCCTCGACACCCTCACGCCCGCCGAACGCCTCGCGTTCGTGCTGCACGACATGTTCGCCGTGCCGTTCGACGAGATCGCCGCCGTGATCGAGAAGTCGACGGCCGCGACCCGCCAACTCGCCAGCCGCGCCCGCCGCCGCGTGCAGGGCCGGGTCCCGACCCCGGACGCCGACCTGACCCGGCAGCGCGAGGTGGTGGACGCCTTCTTCGCCGCCGCCCGCGACGGCGACCTCGACGCGCTGGTCGCCGTGCTCGACCCGGACGTCGTGCTCCGCTCCGACGCCGGCACGGGCTCGCGCTTCACCGTCACCCTCTCCGGGGCCCGCACGGTGGCCGGCCGGGCCGTCACCTTCGGCCAGTTGTCCCCGTTCGCCCGCCCGGCGCTGGTCAACGGCGCGGCGGGGGTCGTCGTCGTGGCCGACGGCCGGCCGTTGTCGGTCATGGGGTTCATCGTCGCGGGCGGCCGGATCGTCGCCATCGACGTCCTGGCCGACTCCGCACGCCTGCCCGCGCTCGTGGACGTGCGGGCCGATCGGTGAGGTCATTGTCCATTGTGGATGGATAGTGCGGGGGAGCCGGACGCCGCAACGCTCGCGTTCCCCGCTGTTCAGGGGTAGTTCTTCCGCCGGCACTTGGGTTGCCGACCGGCCGCGTGCCACCGTGACCCCATGCGGGTACTTGCGGCGGCACTGGTCCTCACCCTGCTGACCTCCGGCGTGGCGAACGCGGACAGCGGGAAGAAGTTCGACCTCCAAGCCCACCGGGGCGGGATCGGGTTGACGGTCGAGAGCACGTTGGCGGCGTTCGGCAAGGCGCTCGAACTGGGTGTCACGACGCTCGAACTGGACGTGCAGATCACCAAGGACGGCCGGGAGGTCGTCACCCACGACCGCAGGACGAACCCGAACAAGTGCGTCGACACCGCACCCGCGTTCCCCGGCGACCCGGCCTTCCCGTACGCGGGCAAGTACGTGAAGGACCTGACGTTCGCGCAGGTCCGCACGCTGGACTGCGGTTCGCGGCGGTGGGCGCAGTACCCGGACCAGGAGCTGTCGCCGGGCGCGCGGATGCCGACGCTGGCCGAGGTCTTCGCGCTGGCCCGCCGCTACCGCGCGTTCAGCGTGAAGTTCAACATCGAGACCAAGGTCGAAGCCGCCGCGCCGCACGAGACCGCGCCGCGCGAGCAGTTCGTCGAGGTCACGGCCCGTGAGATCCGCAAGTCCGGCTTCTACCGCAACGTCACGATCCAGTCGTTCGACTGGGGCACGCTGATGCTGTGGCGCCAGGCCGAGCCGCGCCTCCCGCTGGTCGCCCTGACCCAGCCCGAGTTCCTGCGCCCCGGCTCGCCGTGGACGGGTGGCCTGGACCTGGCCGACTTCGGCGGCAGCGTCGTCAAGGCGGTGCAGAGCTTCGGCGCGTCCGCGCTCTCCCCGGTGCACGGCAACCCGCAGAACGGCGAGGTCGGCGACCCGAACTACGTCCCGTTCACCACGAAAGCCCTGGTCGACGAGGCGCACGCGCACGGCCTGAAGGTCGTCCCGTGGACGATCAACGACCCGGCCACCATGCACAAGCTGATCGACGACGGCGTGGACGGCATCATCACCGACTACCCGGACCGACTGCGCACCGTGATGGCCGAACGCGGCTTCAAGCTGCCGAAGAAGCACACGCTCAAGCGGTGACGGCCCACCGGCGCCGGTGGAAGATCGGGTCGTGGCCGTAGACGTCGAGCGCCACGTCGGGCTCGGTGAACACGGTCCGCAAGCCGGTCAGGTGCGCGTGCCCGTGGCGGTGGACGTCCCGGTCCGCCGCGACGAGCTCGCCGGCCTCGGTGAGCACGTCGCCGAGCCGGTGCAGCGACCGGCCCGTGCTGGAGACGACGAGGGTCGACGCGTGCTCGGCGAGCGCGATCCGGTGCGGCCCGGTCCACTCCCACCTGCGCCACACCTCGTCCGCGCGGGCCGGCGGGGTGGTGAACCGGCCGGGTCGTGCCGTCGACCGCCGCAGCGCCCGCCGCACCGCCGGCCAGACCGACGGCCGCAGCCCCACGTCGCGGCGCACCACGAGCAGGTCGACGGGCCGGGCGTGGCCCATCCGCCACAGCTCCTCGACCGGCACGTTGTCCCGCGCCGGGACGAACAGCGCGCTGTGCCGACTGGTCGCCGCCAGCCGCACCAACGCACCCAACCGCAGCAGGTCGGCCCGTGACCCGGTGACCGCCGCCACGCCGACGACCGGCTCAGGTGGCCGCACCCAGAGGTTCCGCAGCCGTGCGGCGGGCACGAGGACGCGGTGCAGCGGCGCGTGCCGCACCACGGGGTGCGCGATCACCGACAGCCGCATCGGCCCAGCGTGGCGGCCGGTGTGCCGCGCCGTCCACCGGATTACGCGGACGTGAGCGGCAGGTCGTGGAGGCCCCGGATGACGAACTCGGCGCGCCGGCGCGGTTCGGCGGCCAGGGTCGCGTTCGGCAGCTTGCGGGCCAGGGAGGACAGCGCGGCCTGGACCTCGACGCGGGCCAGGGGCGCGCCCAGGCAGTAGTGGATGCCCATGCCGAAGCCCAGGTGCGGGTTCGGGTTGCGGGTGATGTCGAACGTGTCCGGGTCGGTGAAGACCTCGGGGTCGCGGGCCGCGGCGCCCAGCAGCGCGGCGATCTTCTGCCCCGGCTCGACCCGGTACCCGGCGATGGTGACGGGCTCGGTGGCGGTGCGTTCGAACAGCTGCAGCGGCGAGTCGTAGCGGATCAGCTCCTCCACCGCCGTGGGCAGCAGAGCGTGGTCGTTCACCAGGCGACGCCACTCGTGCGGGTGATTCATCAGCGCTTGGACGCCGTTGCCGATGACGTTGACCGTGGCCTCGTGGCCGGCCATGAGCAGCAGCACGGCGGTCGCGACCAGTTCGTCCTCGGTCAGCTTCGCGCCGTCGGTGTCGGTGACGGCCACCAGGTCGGACACCAGGTCGTCCCCGGGCGACGTGCGGCGCAGCGCGATCAGGTCCCGCAGGTAGGCGACGAACTCCTCGGCCGCGTGCTCGGCCGCCGCCTGCTTGTCCTCGGCCAGGTCGTACTCGTACATCTTCACGATGGCGTTCGACCACGGCTGCAGCAGCGCCCGGTCGCCCGCGGGCACGCCCAGCAGTTCGGCGATCACCTCGACCGGCAGCGGCGCGGCCACGTGGGACAGCAGGTCGGCCTGCCCCTCCGAGGACACCTTGGCCACCAGCTCGTCCACCAGGCGGTCGGCCAGCTCGGCGATCCACGGCCGCAGCCGCTCGACGTGGCCGCGGCCGAACGCGGCGGCCACCAGCCTGCGCAGCCTGCCGTGCGTGGGCGGCTCGTTCTCCAGCAGCGAGTTGCGGTGCAGGAGGTTGAACGACGCGAACCGGTCGACGGGCTTGGCGTCGGTCCAGATCCGGCCGAGCGACCGGTGCTTGAGCACGGCCGACGCCGCCGCGTGCGACACCGCCACCGCGACGCCCATGTCCTCGTGCCAGTGCACCCCGCCCTGCGCTCGCATCGCGGCGAACACGGGGTACGGATCCGCGATGAAGGCCGGGTCGTGCTGGTCGAAGGATGCCACGGTGACGGACGGTAGGTCTTGAGCGTGGCTCGCGTCCATCCGAGTGTGGTTGTTGTGGCAAACATTGAGCGAGCTGTGACATCGCGTAGTCGGGTTGACCCGGTGCGTGCCCCACCAGGAGCATCCCTGACGTGTCGCCTGAAGTCGTCGCCCACCGGGGCGCGTCCACCCTCCGCCCCGAGCACACCCTCGCCGCCTACGAACTGGCCCTGCGGCAGGGCGCCGATGGACTGGAGTGCGACGTGCGGCTCACCAAGGACGGGCACCTCGTGTGCGTCCACGACCGCACGATCGACCGCACCAGCGGCGGCGCCGGGACGGTCAGCGCGATGACGCTCGACGAGCTGCGCCGCCACGACTTCGGCAGCTGGCACGGCGGCGAGCCCGCCGAGGTGTTGACCCTGGACGCGCTGCTCGGCCTCGCCGCCGACCACGGCAAGCGGCTGTTCGTCGAGACCAAGCACCCCGTCCGGTACGCGGGGCTGGTCGAGCGCAGGCTCGCCGAGGAACTCGGCCGCCACCGGGTGGACGCGGTGATGATGTCGTTCTCCGTGCTCGCCGTGCACCGGTTCAAGAAGCTCAAGCCCGACGTGCCGACCGTGCTGCTCTACGACCGGCTGTGGCCGAAGGTCAAACCCCACTTCGCCGACTACGCCGGACCGGGCGTTCACCTGCTCAGACGTCACCCGGACCGGGGACAGGGCGTCTACGCGTGGACGGTGGACGACCCGGCCGACATCGCGTTGTGCCAGGAGCGCGGCGTCCGGTTCCTCGCCACCAACAACCCGGAGGAGACACGCGAGCACCTTGCGGATAACTTGACGCCCGACCAGCCCTGAGACCGAGGAGGCGCGCGGTGGCGAAGCGGACGGCCGTGAAGAACAAGCCGGCGGACGGCGTCAACCCGCGGCAGCCGTGCCCGTGCGGCTCCGGCAAGCGCTACAAGGCGTGCCACGGCTCGGCGGGCGGCGCGGCGGACGTGATCGTCTCGCGCCCGTTCGAGGGCCTGACCGCCGAGGCGGAGCTGATCGCGCTGCGCGAGTTCGTGCCCTCGGCGACGGTGAAGCTGCCCCTCAAGGACGACTCCGGCCGCGAGGTCGTGCTGGCGACCGTGCTGCCGATGGCGGCGGCGGGCCTGGTCCGCTCGGACGGCACCGCGTTCGTCGGCCTCCAGGTGCAGACCCGGTCCGGCGACCTCAGCCGCGACCTGGCCCGTGCCGTGCGGTGGGCGCAGACCGCCAAGACCGGTGACGCCCTCGCGGTCGTCGGCCCGGACGACGGCTCGAACCCCGGCCGCCTGCAGGACCTGCTGGACGTCGGGGCGACGCTGAGCCCCGAGCTGCACGCCGACTTCTCGTGGTGGCTGCCGCCGGACAACGAGCCCGCCGGCGAGGTCGCCCTGTCCCTGGAGCGCGCCAACGCCGCGATCCTGCCCACCGAGCGCCTCGACGCGCCCGGCGTGGCGGCCGCCTACTGGGTGGACGCGGGCGACAAGGCGCACCTGCGCTGGGTCCGCCCGGAGCCGGAGGAGACGCTGCTGGCGGCGCTCGCCCGGCTGTCCGTGCGCGGTGAGCTGGACCTGGGCGAGGGCTCCCGGTACGCCGGGTCGTTCCGCGCGCACGGCCTGCTGGTCCCGGTGTGGGACCTGGACCGCGAGCTGCACTCCAGCGAGTGGGCGCCGGGCGCGGAGGCGTTGGGCAAGCGTTTGCAGGACGCCCTGACCAGCTTCGACGCCGAACCGCTCACCGAGCAGGAACGTCGTGCGCGTGACGGTCTGCGCGGACGGCAGATCACCCTGCGCTGAACCTGTCCACAGGTATCCCCAGCTTTGTCCACAGGTTCCTGTGGACAAGTGAGGAGGCGGAGTGATCCTGCGGATCAGCCCGAAGTCGGACTGGCGGCGTGCCCGCGAGGACGGTGCGATCCCGCTCGACCTCGACGGTTTCGTGCACTGCTCGGATCCCGGCACGGTGCACCTGCCGGCCAACCGCCTGTACCCGAACCGGCACGACCTCGTGCTGCTGGTGATCGACCCCGAGGGCCTGCCCGTGCTGTGGGAGCCGGGCGAGACCGAGGACGGCCCGTGGTTCCCGCACGTCTACGGGCCCATCCCGGCCGACTCGGTGGTGGCCGTGCACGAGTTCACGCCGGACGCCGACGGCGCCTTCCGGCCGTTGCCCGTTTTGTGACCTTGGTCTGAGGCAACCGACCACCCCCTTCGAGCGTGTCCTCTCCGACGGTGGCTGAGGGGCCACCGCCGGAGGGGGTTTCGAGGTGACCGCGGTCTTGCCGGGGGAAAGAGCCACCGATCGTGGTGGGGGGACGACGGCGGACTTCGCCGACTTCGTGCGGATGTCGCTGCCGGGGCTGCTGCGCTACGGGCACGCCTTGACCGGCAACCCGCACGACGCGGGCGACCTGGTGCAGTCCGTGCTGGAGAAGGTCGGCGCGCGGTGGGCGGCGGTGCTGCGCAAGGGCGAACCCTTGGCGTACGTGCGGCGGTCCATGGCGAACGCCAACACCAGCCGGTGGCGTCGTCGGCGGCGTGAGGACCTGGTGGCGGAGTTCCCCGACGCGGTCGCCGCGGCCGGGCACGACCGCCTGGAGCACGAGCCGCTGTGGCAGGCGTTGCGGTCGCTGCCGCCGCGTCAGCGCGCCGTGGTGGTGCTGCGCTTCTACGACGGTCTGTCCGAGGCCGAGATCGCCCGCGCGCTCGGCGTGTCCGCGGGCACGGTCAAGAGCCAGAACAGCAAGGCGATGGCGACCTTGCGCGCACGACTGGGGGACTCGGGGTGAACATCGAGGAGGAACTGGGCCGGCTGCTGCACGACGACCGGCTGGAGGTGCGGGCGAGGCCGGACGCGACCGAGCTGGTCGTGGCGGGCGCGCGCCGGGTGCGGCGCAGGCGGACCGCGGTGGTGGGCGCGGTCACGGCGGTCGCGCTGGTGGCGAGCGGGTGGGGCGTGTCGACGTTGGGCGGCTCGTTGAGCCTGCCTCCCGTTGACCCGGCCGTGCTGCCGACCACCACCACCACGACCAGCACGACGGCGGCGGCCGGGGGGACGACCGTGGCGCCGCCGCACACCGTGGTGGAGACGGTCACGGTGGTGGTGACCCAGGGGCCGACGCGGCCGAACGTGGGGTACGGCTCGGTGAAGTTCGGCATGACCGAGCAGGAGGTGGCGGCCACCGGCCTGGTCACCGCGGCGGCCGGTGGCGAGTGCGCCGCGTTCACCTGGAAGGGCGACCCCGGAACGGTGAACGCCGTGCTCGTGGCGCGTGGCCAGGGGGTCGTGCGCATCAAGTTGCCGGCGGACGGCAAGACGTCGGCGGGGGTCGGCGTCGGTTCGACGCTGGAGCGGGTGCGGGCGGAGTACCCGGCGGGGGAACTGGCCGGGAGCTCCTACCAGGTGCTCATGACCGGTGACGTCGGCTGGATGTACGTGTTCGTGCTGGACGCGGAACGGGTTGTCGAGATTCGGATGCAGCGGCTCACCGCCGACTGCGCACAACAGGGGGCACAGCGATGAAGGTCATGGGTGTGGTGCTGGTGGTCGCGGGGTTGGCGCTGGTGGGGTGCACGGGGGAGCCGGACGCGTCGATCGGATCGGCGTCGTCGTCCGCGACGACCACGACCACGGCGCCGTCGAGCACCTCGTCCGTCGCGCCGAGCACCGTCACGGTGCAGTCGACGGTGACGAGCACGGTGCACGAGACCGTGGTGTTGGACACGACGCCGGTCCTCAGCCACACCGGGTTCGGCGCGATCGAGCTGGGGATGACGCGTGAGCAACTGGTGACGACCGGCCTGGTCGGGGAGCCGGTGTTGCGGATGAGCGCCCAGTGCGACATGTACGAGTTCAAGTCCGGCGGCGGCGCCGCGTGGATCCAGGACGGCAAGGGACTCATGGCGATCATGGTGAAGTCCGGCGCCCGCACCGCCGAAGGTCTGCCGGTCGACATCAGCCCCGTCGACCCGAGGCTCGCGCGAACCTACCCGAGTGGCGAGGCGGGGCCGAACGGCTTCAGCGTGTGGGTGAACGACGACGTGTTCTACTTCATGAGCGGCAGCACCTCGCTCGCCCGCCGGGGTCAGGCCTGCTTCAACTGACCGCCCGCCGGCAGCGGGGGTGGATCGGCCGAGGAGGGCGAGGATGAAGCGGCTCGTGTTCGCGGCGCTGGTCGTCATGGCGGCGATCCTGCTGCTGACCGCCTGCGAGTCCTCCGCGCCGCAGGTCGTGCCACCTGTCACGAACGTCAGCGGGACGCCCGGGGTGGGTGACGCGGCCGTGCTCGACTCCCGCGGCCTCGGCGCGGTGCGGCTGGGGATGTCGTCGGACCAGCTCGAAGCCACCGGCGAGGTCGGCGCCGACGTGACCACGCCGCAGTTCTCCTGCACGGTCCGCGAGTTGAAGGCCGCGAAGGGCTGGGTCGGTCTCCAGGACGGCGTCGCGGTGGAGATCCGGGTCGACGAAGGCGCCCGCACGCCCGAGGGCCTGCGCATCGGCGACTCGCGGGCGCGCATGCACGAGGTCTACCCCGACGTGGAGCAGTACCCGCACGGCTTCATCCGGCCGCTGGACGCCGAGACCGGGTACAAGTTCTTCTTCGAGAACGCGGGCGACACGCTCACCGGCATGGGCCTGGTCCGGGCCGACCGGGGCTGCCTGACCTGAGCCCGCCGCGACGCCCGCCACCGCACAGGTGACGGGCGTCGTTCGCTGTCGACGGGTCGGGCCCTACAGGGCGCCACCGGCGGCGCGGGGCGTGCCGTTGTCGGCTTCCTCGCCCACGCTCTCGCGGGTCAGGAAGGTCTCCACGTGGAACAGGTTGCCGTCGGCGCGGTCGATCACGGTGAGCAGCGTGCTCATCGACGCGACCTCCTCCACCTGCTCCTTCAGGAACCACTGGAGGAACTGCTCGCCGATGTAGTCGCCCTCGTCGCGGGCGGTCTTGGCGAGCGTGACGATCTGGTCGGTGACCTTCTTCTCCTGCTCCAGCGCGAGCGCGACCGGCTCGCGCGGTGCGGTGAAGTCGTTGCGCACGTCGTCCACACCGGGAATGGCCACCGGCAGTCCGCTGTCCATCAGGTACTGCACGATCATCATCGCGTGGTTGCGCTCTTCCAACGACTGCTTGTAGAAGTGCGACGCGAGGCGCGGCAGGTCGTTGGCGTCGAACCAGACCGCGATGGCCACGTACTGCTGCGAGGCCGTGAACTCGTTGCGCACCTGCTCCTGAAGCAGGTCGTGGAACTTCGAGGAACGCGCGGCGGAAATCTTCTTCAAGTTGACAGCCATGCTCGCAGAATAACCGAAAGTGCGCTTTAATGCATTTCAGGTAAGCCTTACGAAGGTAAGGAAAGGGTTGCCGAAGAAAGCTTAGGCAACCCTTTCCGGGATCATTTCAGACCAGCGGTGCGCGGTCGATCGGGCACGACATGCAGCGCGGGCCGCCGCGGCCGGAACCCAGCTCGGAGCCGCTGATCCGGATCACCTCGACGCCCGCGTCCTCCAGCCGCGCGTTCGTCTCCACGTTCCGCTCGTAGGCGACCACCAAGCCCGGTCCGACGGCCAGGGTGTTGTTGCCGTCGTCCCACTGCTCGCGTTCCGCGGTGACCGGGTCGAGCCCGGTGTCGATGACGCGCAGCCTCTCGATGCCCATCGCGTCGGCCGCCGCCTCCAGGAACGGCCGCGCGTCCTCGACCACGACGCCGCCCGCGCCGTCGGACCGCACGGGGTAGGCGAACAGGTTGTCCCGCACCGCCGGGTACATCACCACGGCGTCCCGGTCGACCATCGTGCACACCGTGTCCAGGTGCATGGTGGCCCGCTCCTGTGTGATCGGCACCGCCAGCACGGTGTGCGCCAGGCCGTCGGCCAGCGCGGACCGGGCGAACGACTCCGCGCCCGCCGGCGTGGTCCGCTCGCCGACGCCGATCGCGAGCACGCCCGGCGCGAGCAGCAGCACGTCACCGCCCTCGACCGGCGCGGAGTGCGCCCCGTACGCACGGCCCGTGCGGCGGAACCGCGGGTGGTAGGCGTAGATCAGGTCGGTCAGCGCGGTCTCCCGGTCGCGCGCGGGCAGCGCCAGCGACGTGATCGCGACCCGGTCGCCCACCCACACCGACGAGTCGCGGGTGAACAGCAGGTTCGGCAGCGGGTCGACCGCGAAGTCGATCGGGTGGTGCATCTTGCGCACCAGCGACGCGCCCTCGGCGGCGGGCAGCTCCTCGAACGTCATGCCGGTCATCAGCGCGGCGGCCAGCTGGTCCGGGCCGATCGACGCGAGGTGCGAGCGCAGCGCGTCGGCCAGGTCGATGCCCAGCCGCCGTTCGTTGACCGCGCTGTGGATGCCCGCGATCCGGGCCCGGTCGTCGTGCAGCGCGTCGACCAGCAGGTCCGCCAGCAACAGCACCTCGACGCCGCGTCCGCGCAGCAGCTCGGCGAACGCGTCGTGCTCCTCCTGGGCCCGGTCGACCCACGGCACGCCGTCGAACAGCAGCTGGTCGTTGTTGCGCGGGGTGAGCCGCTTGAGCTCGGCGCCGGGACGGTGCAGCAGCACCGTGCGCAGGGGGCCGACTTCGCTGTCGACGCGGGGCGCCGCTGCCGGCTCGCCGTCGGTGGACGCGGTCTGGGCGATGTGCGCAGTCACGGATCGAGAGTAACCCGAGGTCGGTCGGATCAGCAGCTCTGAGTGGCCTGATCCAGCGAAACTCGATCGTATGACGGCCTCAGAACGGCGATTCGTTGCGCGATCTACGGGTCGGACTCCATGAACGTTGCTTCGTGACGTGGACTACCGGTCCGACGGTGTGGTTGCGGGATGATCGTGTTCTACCGGGGGAGGATTCAGTGGCCGACTTCCACTTGTTCGTCGACGCGCCGGGCCAAGCCGCCTCGGCGACGAACCAGTTGCTGCAAGAGCTGGTCAGGGGCGCGAGGGTCGACGCGCGGCCCGCGCCCGCCGCGTCGCCGGAGGGCTCCAAGAGCGGCGCGGGCGCGACCGTCGCCGAACTCGTGCTCAACGGCGCGCTGCCCGCCGCGGTGGCCGCCGCCGTCGCGTCCGTGGTCACGTCGTTCGTGCAGCGCGGCAGCGCCCGCAAGGTGACCATCAAGACCCGGGACGACGAGATCACCGTCGAGGGCGTGGACGCCCGCTCGCAGAAGGCCGTGCTGGAGGCGTGGCTGCGCGAGCACGAGGGCGAGGGGTGAGGTGGGTCGGCACGCGCTCCTGGTCGCGACCGGCGAGTACGAGGACGTGCGGCTGAGCCGGCTGCGCGCGCCGGAGCAGGACGTGGAACGGCTCGCCGCCGTGCTGGAGGACCCCGACGTCGGCGGGTTCACCACCGTCGAGGTGCTGCGGGACCGCGCCGACCACGAGATCCGGCGCGCGGTCGAGGACGTGCTCGCGCCGCGCGAGGCCGACGACCTGGTCCTGCTGTACTTCTCGTGCCACGGCCTGACCACGGCCGCGCGGCGGCTATACTTCGCCGCGTCGAACACCCTGCAGGACCGGCCCGCCGGCACCGCTATCCCGCGCTCGTTCCTCAACGAGCAGCTGGAGGACTGCCGGGCGTCCGGGCGGATCCTGCTGCTGGACTGCTGCTTCAGCGGCGCGTTCGTCGAGGGGTTCAAGGCCGGCGCGACGAGCGTGCTGGACGACGTGGGCGCCGGGTACGTGGTGATGACCGCGTCCAACGCCTACGAGTACGCGTTCGAGCAGGACTCGCTGTCCCTGGACGCGCCGCTCGCGTCGCTGTTCACCGACGTGCTGATCGAAGGCCTGGCCAGCGGCGCCGCCGACCTCGACGGCGACGGGTGGATCGATGTCGACGAGCTGTTCAAGTACGCGCAGGGCGAGGTGCGCGGCAGGCGCCCCGACCAGACGCCGCAGTACTTCGCGCACGGCTCGTCGCAGCCGCTGCGGATCGCCCGCGCCGGTGGCGCTTCCGGGCGTCGGCCGCGCGGCACGGCGTCGTACACGTCCGGGCAGCTGCTGGTGGCGCGTGGTTTTCGGGCCGCCGCCGAGCCGGTGTGCCGGACGTTGGGCCCGATGGGCAGGCGGGCCGTGGTGTTCGTCGACCGGCGGCCGGTCGAGCTGGCCGACGCGTCGGCGATCGCGGACGCGTTCCGGCCGGACGACCCGCGCGACTCGCTCGGCGCGGAGTACGTGCGCGACCTGGTGCGGGACGTGCGGCGGGAGGCCGGTGACGGCGCGGCGTCGGCGGTGGCCGTGGCGCGCGGCGCGATCGGCGGGCTGGTCGACGCGATGCGCGACGGGCACCACCCGGTGGCGCTGCTGCGCGGCGTCACGGCCGCCGCCGCCCGTGCGGCCGAGCTGATCACCTCGGCGTCACGGCCGCTGGAGCCGGCCGACCTGCCCGCGCTGGCCACCGCCGCCTCGGGCGACGAGGCGATCGGCGAGGTCGTCGGCGTCGTGGCCGCCACCACCAGGTGGCGCGGACCCGTCCTGGTGGAGGAGAGCACGCGGTTCAAGGTGGAGTTCGAGATCCGCCGCGGCCTGCGCCTCGACCGCGGGTACGCGTCCAGCGACTTCGTGACGGACACCGCCGGTCGCACGGCCGACTTGGACGACGCGTGGGTGCTGCTGGCCGCCGGCCGGCTGACCGACGTCGACCGGCTCACGGACGGCCTGGCCCTCGGCGAACGCCCGCTGCTGGTGGTGTGCGAGGTGCTGCCGCACGCGGAACTCGCCCGGCTGCTGAGGATGGGCGAGACGCGCGACGTGGTCGCGGTGACCGCCGACCTCGACGCGGTGGAACGGCTCCAGGCCGTGGTCGGCGGCGCGATCCACTACCCGTACCGGGGCAACGACCCGACGTTGAAGTCGTCGCTGGGCCGCGCGGCGAAGGCCGTGGTGACCGAACGGGACACGGTGGTGCTGGCCCCGCCCACGTCCACCGACGGCGACCCGGCCGCTCTCATCCGGGCCCCCGCCGGCGACGTGGACAAGGTGCGGCGCGCTGTGCGTGCCGTGGACAGCGCGTCACGCGACGGCGTGATCCGCGGTGGCGGTGTGGGCCTCGCCGAGCTGGGCGCCCTCCTCGCGCGGGACACCACCGGCACACCCGCGGAGACCGCCGGCCGGCACGCCTTCGCCGCGGCCTTGTCCGAACCGGCCCGCCGGATCGCCGAGAACGCCGCCCTGACCGTCGCCGACCTGGACCCGGCCCTGCTCGACTCGGCGGGCGTCGCCCGCACCGTCGTCACCGCCGCCGCCCACACCACCTCCCGCTTCCTCCTCATCCACTGACCCGCGCGTGTCCCACCTCCAGAACGCGCGTGTCCTACGTTCGCGTCGCGCGAGTCCTACGTTCAGAACGCGCGTGTCCTACGTTCGGAACGCGTGAATTCAACGCTCAGGCGATGAACCGCACGTCCGGGTGCTGCGGCGAGCCGCCCCCGAACAGCCCGCGGTCCCGCCCCTTCAGGTGCAGGTCGAAGTACCCGGCGAAGTACTCGTGCTGCGCGGTCAGCGACCGGGTCGCGTCGATCCCGCCCACCACTTCCCGCTGCTTCTCCGGCGTGATCACGGCGCCCAACTGCGGCACGGCGAACTGCAGGTCGGTGAAGCTGTAGTGCGTGCCCCGGTCGAAGTGCAGGTCCCGCTTCCACCCGCGCTGGTTCGCCCAGAACTCCGCCCACGTCGGGTCGAACGACGGCGTCACGTGCGAGTGCTCGACCACCCCGCCCGTCTCCGGGTCCACGAAATCCGCGCCCACCAGCATGAACGGCCGGTCCAGCCCGCGCGTCACGACCTCACCCGGCCGGTAGCCGTCACCGAAACCGTGGGACATGGCGCCGTCCACGTTCATCCCGGCGTCGATCCGCCGGTCGTGCACCATCGTCTCGCCCGCCGTGAACCCGCCGTACGAGTGGCCGAACATGCCGACCCGCGACAGGTCCAGCGCACGGCCCAGCCCACGCGGCAACGGGTCCCGCTCCGCGTCCGGGTTGTGCCCGCGCGCGATCGAACCCAGCTGGTCGAGCACGAACCGGGTGTCGGCCACCCGCGCGTCGAGCGCGGTCTTGAACTGCGTCGGGTCGTCCTGGTCGATCAACGGCGGCTCGACCCGCCCGCCGGGGAACTCGACCGCGAGCGACTCGTGCGTGTGCGACATCGAGACGACGACGTACCCGCGGCTCGCCAGGTCGTCGGCGAGGCCCGCGCTCAGCTCCCGCGCCGAGCCGAAACCGGGCGAGAACAGCACGACCGGCCACCGGCCGAGGACCGGCGCGCCCGTGCGGGCGTGGCGCCGGGTCGAACCCCAGTCGACCGCGCCGTTCGGGATGTCCAGCAGCCCCGCCTCCCGGTCGACGGCCGCCGCCACACCCGAGGTCATCCACGGCGCCCGCGCGCCGTCCGACCCGTGCGCGGGATAGGTGACGGTGACCATCACCTCCCGGTCCTCCGCGGGCCGCCACGGGTCCGGCCGACCGTCCACCAGGTGCAGTTCCGCGGTGCCGACGGCGTGCCGGCCGCTCAACGCGGGCATGGCGATCCGCAGGCCCGTGGCGGCGGCCGCGGGTGTCACCAAGCCGAGAGTCGCGATGGCCGCGACGGTGAGCGCTGTGATGCGCATCAGGTCCCCCCTCTGTCGGGTCACCTGATGCTGTCGGGCGGAACCGTCGCCGCGCGTCCGCCTCACGACTGACCGGGACGTACTCCCCGCGGACGACTCACGGCAGCCAGGACACGTGACCGCGCAGCACCGTGTAGCCGACGAACGCGACCACGTCGAGCAACGCGTGCGCCACCACCAGCACCCACAGCCGGTTCGTGCGCTGCCACACCTTGCCGAACACCAGGCCCATCACCACGTTGCCGACGAACCCGCCGAACCCCTGGTACAGGTGGTACGAGCCGCGCAGCACCGCGCTGGCCAGCAACGCCGTGTTCTCCCGCCACCCGAGCTGCCGCAGCCGGGTGATGAAGTACCCGACGACCAGCACCTCCTCCGCCCACGCGTTGCCCACCGCGGACAGCACCAGCACCACGCTGCGCCACCACGACGAGTCCAACGTGGACGGCAGCACGGCCAGGTTCAGCCCCAGGTTCCACGCGACCAGGTAGAAGACCAGCCCCGGGATGCCGATCACCGCGGCCAACCCGAGGCTGCCCAACGCGTCCGGCCCGACGCGCGCGCGGTCCAGGCCCAGCGCCTTCAGCTTGATGCCGCCCTGCCACAGCAGGTACAGCCCCAACCCGCCCCACGCGGCCAGCTGCACGACGCTCAGCAGCTGCGCGATCAGGTCCAGCAGGTCGAACCGCGCCTGCGGGACGTTGATCGCGACCTTCTGCTCGTTCAGCGGCACCGGTTGCAGCAGGCTGTCCAGCAGCCGCACCAGGCTGCGCGCCCCGGACAACCCGAGCGTCACGGCGAACACGAGCAGCAGTTCCAGCCGGTAGCCGCGGCGCGTCCGGGCGTCGAGGTCTTCGATCACCCGCGTACGTTAACGGCGTTGCGCCAGGAACGGGCAACCCATCAGGCGACGCAGTTCGACCGCCAACTCCTGCGCCGTGCCCACCGGCCGGGAGAACGCGATCCGCACGTCGTGGTCCTCGTCCACCATCTCCACCCGCAGCCGCAGGCCGAAGCGGTCCAAACCCAGCGGGCGGACGTGACCGCCCTTCAGGTCGTCCGGCAGGTGCTTGGCGAGCAGGCCGACCACGTCCCGGTGCGACAGCTCCAGGTGCCGCAGCCAGTGGTCCTCGTGCGCGGCGAACGGGTCCGGCTCCGCCTGCGCGAACAGGTCCGGCCGCAACGACGTGGTGCCCTCGGCGTCCGCCACCACCAGCGAGGCGGGCGACAACCGCAACGCCGACGCGCCGTGCCCGACGTCGAGCAGCCGCGGGTCCGGACGTGCCTCGGCGACCTCGATGCTCGCCTCGCGTGCCTCGTCGGGGGCCAGGGTGCGCAGCCAACCGGTGATCCACAGCAGGCCGCGGACCGGCTCGCGCAGCTGCACCGGCGCCTGGTCGGCCAGCTCCAGCATCGCCGTCACCTCGGTGCCCCGCGCGGCCACGACCAGCGGGTGCGCGTCGGGCAGCACGATCGTCGCGTCGCCGTTCGGGTGGACGTGGTGCAGCACCGGCGTGATCCGGTTCTCCGTGCCACCGGACGGCAGCAGCGCCGCGCGCCCACCACGGGCGGCGATCGTGCGGGCCCGCTCCGCCGGATGCGGCGCCGGCGGTCGACGTGTCTCGTTCACCCGCTCACCTCCCAACTTAGGGCAGCCTAACTTGATGGAGCCTCGCAGCGGTAGTCCCACGACCGGGCGTGTCGCCGAACCGGATCGTCCACGCAGGTTAGGGGGTCCACTATCGGGTTGACGACCGGGTGCGCGGAAGGGCCGGCCGGCGGAACGGTCCGGTTGGCCGATTCGGGCGGCCGCGCGTTCGGCGTAACCTGGGCACGCCTGGCGGAGGTGGCTCGTGGTCGTGCCGAACAAGCCGTCCACCCGGGGTGCGGCCCTCGATGACCGGTGGACCCGGTACTGCATGGAGATCGCCGGCCGGCGGGCGTTCGGCTGGGTCGTCGTCGGCGCGCTCGCGTTCGTGCTGCAACTCGCCCTGCTCTTCGTGTTCTCGGTGTCGTCCGCCCTGCCGCTCGTGCTGCTGCTGTTCTCCGTGCTCGTCCTCGGGTTCGGGCTGACGCGGCGGCAGTCGTTACCCGACGTCCTCGGCGACCACGCGTGGGTCTACGTGCGCGTCCACTGGCGCGGCGGGCTGCTCGTCGTCCACGGACCCCGGCCGCTCGTGCTCGACGTGAGCGCCGGACCCGTCGCCCGCGGGCGCATCAACCGGCACCGGCGGGCGTGGGTCGTCACACCCGACCGCGCCGGCAACACCGTGGTCACGTTCCGCGGCGTGCCGAAGCTGTTCCCCGCGAAGGTCGTCCGCCGCTGAGTTTGCTGATCATCTATTCGGTTACCCACAGGGCGGACTTCTGGTTTGCTGGGAGCGGTGGTGGGTGAGGCTTGGGTGGACAAGTGCCTGGCCGGCGCGGATCGACGCGCGGTCGGGTTCGTCGGGTTGGCGCTGTTCGCCCTGGTGACGCTGTGGGTCGTGTCGGAGTGGGTCGGGTCGCGCTGGGTGTTCGTGCTCACGCCGCTGTGCGTGGAGCTGGCCGTGCCCGGCCTGCGGCACTTCTTCTCACGGCGCGCCCTGCGCCGGCTGCTCGAGACCTACCCCCGGCACGCCGTGTCGGTGCACTTCGTGCCCGGACGCACCCGCGTCGGACGGCAGGCGTACCTGGAAACCGCGGGCTCCGACCGGACGTTCCTGCGGCTGGCCGAGATCCCCGAACGCGTCCGCGAGAACATCCGCCGCGGCGGCCGCGTGTGGCTGGCCGGACCCGACCCGCGCGGCCGGGCCGCCGTGCTGACCCGCGGCGCGCCGTTCATGACGCTCGGCCGCGTCGTCATCCGCTGAACCGCTAACGACCCACCGGGATGCCGCTCTGCTCGGCCCACGCGGCGACGTCCTCCCGGCGCAACGCCGTGGCCAGCAGGTCCGGGAACCGGTCCGGCGTGCAGGCGAACGCGGGCGCGCCCAGCTCGGACAACTTCGCGGCCAACTCGTGGTCGTACGCGGGCGTGCCGCTGTCGGACAACGCCAGCAGCACGACCACCGTCACCCCGCTCTGCACCAACTCCCGCACCCGCCGCTGCAACTCCCGCGCCACACCGCCCTCGTACAGGTCGCTGATCAGCACCATCACCGTGTCCGTCGGGCGGCGGACCAGCGACTGGCCGTAGGCGACGGCGCGGTTGATGTCCGTGCCGCCGCCCAGTTGGGTGGAGAACAGCAGGTCGACCGGGTCCTTGAGCTGCTCGGTCAGGTCCACCACCTCGGTGTCGAACACGACCAGCTTCGTGTCGACGGCCTTCAACGAGGCCAGCGAGGCGCCGAGCACGGCGGAGTACACGACCGACTCGGCCATCGAACCGGACTGGTCGACCAGCAGGATCACGTCCCGCAGCGAGGCCTGGCGGCTGCGCCTGCTGTGGCCGACCAGGTCCTGCACGATCACCGTGCGCTGGTCGGGTTGGTAGTGGCGCAGGTTCTTCCGGATCGTGCGATTCCAGTCCACATCGGACAGCCGGGGGCGGCTCGTGCGGCGGGACCGGTCGATCGCGCCGTGCACGGCGGCCAGGAGGCGGTCGGCGAGCTTGCGCTCGATGTCCTCGACGACCTTGCGCACGACGGCCCGTGCGGTCTCGCGGGTGCGTTCGGGGATGGCGCGGGAGAGCGAGACCAGCGTGCCGACCAGGCTCACGTCCGGCTCGACGCTCGACAGCAGCTCGGGTTCGAGGAGGAGTTGGCGCAGCCCCAACCGCTCCACCGCGTCCTTCTGCATCACCTGGACGACCGAGCTGGGGAAGTACGTGCGGACATCGCCCAACCACCGGTGGAGCACGGGCGACGACCCACCCAACCCGGCACTGCGCTTGCCACCGGCGTCCACCGCGTCCCCACCACCGCCGTACAACCCGGTCAACGCCAAACCCCGCCGCTGGTCGTCCTCCCCGAGCGCCCCAAGATCCCCGGCCGCCGCCCCCAACAACAACCGCCACCTGCGCTGCCGCTCAACCGCGATATCCTGCGTCACGCGAACACCTGCCATCCCGGCCACCCCAGGGCCCTCTGTCACACCATCGGGTGATCATCGCCCGAAAATGTACGGAAACACTGTTACCGCCCCTCGGTTAAAACCATGAGGAGTCCCGCCAACCACCACCCACGTCAACCCCCAAC
Organism: Saccharothrix sp. NRRL B-16348; assembly: GCF_001280085.1. Taxonomy (GTDB): domain Bacteria; phylum Actinomycetota; class Actinomycetes; order Mycobacteriales; family Pseudonocardiaceae; genus Actinosynnema. Next base: position 479,246 of record NZ_LGED01000001.1, read on the forward strand.
CCCCAACCC
>NZ_LGED01000002.1 GCF_001280085.1 Saccharothrix sp. NRRL B-16348
CGGCGGGTAATGCTTCATCACCATCTGAACGGGACTCCTGTCCACCCGAATCGTCAGCATCCAAGTGTGTCTGGTGTCCAACATCCAGGGTCAAGTCCCGTGTTCTTCGACAGGGTGGTCGTGCCGGACAGGGGCACCGAGGAGAAGCGGTTGCCGACGTGGATGCCGCCGCCCTGGTCCTGGGTGTCGGCCACGACGTTCTCGGTGGCGACGTTGTCGCGCCCGCCGTAGATCGCGATGCCGTTGGCCTTCATCGGCACGACCACCGTGTTGCGGCGGATCGTGTTGCCGTGGTCGGCCTGGTGCTCCGACCAGAACGCGATGCCGTCGTCGCTGATGTTGCGGAACAGGTTGTGCTCGATCAGCACGTCGCTGATGCCGCGGTGCAGGTTCATGCCGTCGGCGAGCTGGTCCACGACCTTGTTGTGCCGGATGGTGAGCCCGGAGAACGGGCCGTCGAGCCACAGGCCGACCTTGGTGTGCTGCAGGAACATGCCCGAGATCACCGAGCCCCCGCCCAACGCGCCGCCGATGGCGTTGGTCTGGTCGCAGTCGACCCGGTTGGTGACCTCGCCGATGATCGCGAAGTCGTGCAGGCCGACGCGGGTGCTCACGCCGGAGTTGCCGCCCTGGCCGCAGCTGGACGGCTCGCCGAGGCCGTAGAAGCCGACCCGGTCGCCGGTGACCACGCTGTGCCAGTGGCCCGCGCCGCGGACGGTGACCTGGTCGACGGTGACGTGCTTGGTGACGGTGAACCGCCCGGCGGGGATCCACACCTCGCGGCCGGAGGACTTCGCGGCGGCGATCGCGGCGTCGAAGGCGGCGTTGTCGTTCGTGCCATCGTTCGGCGTGGCGCCGTGGTCGGTGACGGACACCGAGTTCGCGGGCCGGGTGGCCGCGGGGGCGACGAGTTCGAAGTCGGCCAGGTCGATCGTGTAGGACGGCGCGGTGTCGCCCGCGTCGACCTGGAGCTTGACCTTCGAGCCCGCGGCGAGCGTGCGGCCGAACAGGGCGCGGGTGGAGTCGTAGAGGTGGTGCGGCTTGCCCTGGTTCGGGTCGTTGGCGTAGGGGTAGCCGCCGTAGCGCCAGGCGTACTTCGAGGTCAGCGTGAGGCTGCCGGTCTTCGTGCCGTCGAGGTAGAGCGACAGGGGCGCGGTGATGCCCGCGCCGCCGTTGCCGTCCGGGACGCTGTACCGGAGGTCGATCGAGTTGGCGGGCTCGGTGAGGGTGAACTCGACGTACTTGCCCTGACCGATCAGCGTCACGGCGCGGCGGCCGGACGCCTCGCCCTCCAGCGTGCCCTGGCGTCGGCCGGGGCCGATCTTCGTGCCGTTCGTGGCGGCGGTCTCGGCCTCGTGCTCGACGAACGGCACGTCGGCGCCCCGGCCGGGGATCTCGAACGGCGACGTGGCGGCCGCGGCGGCTTCGGCGGCGACCTCTCCCGGCGCCGCGGCGATCGTCAACGCGGTCAGCAGGGACGTGGCCACCGCCGCCGCGCCGAGCGCCAGGGGACGCCGGAGGGTGGGGTTGACTCGCATGGGTTCAGCCCTTCGTTGGACGGGACCTCGGAGCTGCGGGCAGGGATGTCACAGGGTGTGGCGTGGCGCACACCATAAGCAGGACGATCAGCTGACCGCAAGATGTCTACTGAAACACGCAAAAACTCGACTAAGCGCGATCACGGCACGCCGAATCGACGGCTTGCGGGCCTTTTGCGGAAACTTGCGTTGGCTTGCGCGGGTCTGTCAGCGGCCTGGAAGGGCCTTCAGTAGGACCCGCTCAGCTTGCGGTGGTCCCACGAGACCACGGAGGTGGGCGCGAACCGCAGCCCGACCCGTTTCACCGCTTGCGCGGCCACGAACGCGTCCAGTTCCGGGCCACTGTGCCCGGAGTACCGCGCCGCCACCGCCGCGCCGACGCGCGCGACCTCGGCCTGCTCCTCGACCAGCCGCGCGTCGCACTCCATGGTCACACCGCGCAGCTGGTCGTAGGTCTCCCCCGCCTCCAACTGCAGCGTGGCCTCGGGCAGGCGGCGCAGGTTCGCGACCTTCTGCGACGCCCGGTACGTCCAGCCGACCAGTTCGCCGTCCTCCACCACGAACCACAACGGCACGAGGTGCGGCCTGCCGTTCGGGCCGATCGTGGCCACCGTGACCACGCGCTGCTCCTCCAGGAACGCGCGCACCTCGTCCGTCGTCATCGTGATCAGGTCCCGGCGCGACATGGCGTCAGGATAGGCGGCTGTCCTCACGCGACACGGCCGAGCCCGGCCCGGCGGTGAGGTCGCCGACCGTGCCCTGCTCCAGCAACGCCAGGAACACGTCGACCAGGTCCGGGTCGAACCGGGCGCCGCGGCCGGACCGCAGCTCGCGCACGGCCTGCTCGTGGGTCAACGCGCGCCGGTGCGGCCGGTCGGCGCGCATCGCCGCCCACGCGTCGCACACGGACAGGATCCGCGCCTCGATCCGGATGCCGTCGCGGGACAGGCCGTTCGGGTAGCCGGCGCCGTCCCACCGCTCGTGGTGCTGGCGGATGACCTCCGCCACCTCGCCGTGGTCGGGCAGCACGCCGACCATGCGCGCGCCGCTGTCGGGGTGTTCGTGCAGCAGGTGCCACTGCTGGTCGGTGAGCGGGCCGGACTCGGTGAGCAGGTCGTCGGGCAGCACGATCATGCCGACGTCCAGCAGCCGTCCCGCGCGGTGTGCGTTGTGGACCTCCGCCGGGTCCCGCTTCAGGTGGTCGGCGACGGTGCGCGCCCACTCGGCGATGGCCAGGCTGCGCCCGGGACTCGCCACGCGCAGGTCGACCAGGTCCGCGACCTGGTTCAGGTAGTCCACCGCGACGTCCTCCCGGTGTTCGGTGAGCGATGTGCCACCGGCGACCGCCCGGTCCCGGCCGAGGTCCTTGGCCAGGTACAGCGCGCGGTCAGCCGCCGACACCAACGCGGACGCCGTGCCGTAGTGCGGCGCGAACGCGGCGGTGCCGGCGGAGAGCGTAACCGTCACCGATCTACGACCGCTCACGGCGATCGGATGGTGGGAGACGCCGTGCCGCAACCGTTCCGCGAGGCGACTCAGGTTTTCGGCGTCCGAACCGGTCGCGATCAGCGCGAACTCCTCGCCGCCGTACCGGGCGAGCACGCGGCCCGACCCGGCGATCGCGCGCAGCCGGTTCGCCACCTCGACCAGCACCCGGTCGCCCGCCGGGTGCCCGAACCGGTCGTTGATCGCCTTGAACCGGTCGACGTCGAGGATCACCACGCCGAGCGGCGACCCGGTGCGCTTCGCGCGGGCCAGGTCGTCGGCGAGGCGCGCCTCGAAGTAGCGGCGGCTGCGCAGCCGGGTGAGGCTGTCGGTGATGGCGAGCCTGCGCTGGTCCACGGCGAGGCCCGCGAGGCGGGTCGCGGTCAACGCGAACAGCACCGCGCAGCCCGCCGCGATCACCGGCACGTCCCGGCGCACGCCCTGGGCGTGCTGCACGAGCAGCAACGCCGGTCCGATCAACGCGCCGCCGGACAGGATCGCCAGCCGCGGCCAGCTCAACCGCAGCGCGGGCACGTCGACGGCCTGCGCCATCCGGCCCATCGACGGGTGCAGCGCGCACGCGCCGAGGGCCAGGTTGCCGGTCAGCCAGATCGCGTCCAGGAAGTTGCCCGCCGTGTAGCTGAGGTCCAGGCGCTGCAACACGTACGCGGTGTCGGCGGTGAGGATCGCGACCAGCCACAGGGCCAGCAGCACGAACGACGCGTCACGCCGTCCGCCGCCGAACAGCAGCCGCAGCGAGACCAGCAGCAGCACCAGGTCCATCAGCGGGTAGGCCAGCGACACCATCTCGACCAGCAGCGGCGTGCCGAGGCGGGTCTGCGGGCCGATCACGAAGACCCACGACAGCAGGCCCGCGACGACCGTGAGCGAGACCGCGTCGAGGAGGCTGGGCAGGTCGCGGTGGGAGCGGCGCTGCCGGATCAGCATGAGCAGGCCGACCACGACGAGCGGGTAGTGGCCCAGGTAGAAGGCGTCGGCGACGGCCGGGTAGCTGGGGTCGTTGAGCACGTAGTGCGCGATGTAGAACGTGGTGTCGGCCAGGGCGTAGACGAGCTGGCTCAGGCCGAGCACGATCCACGGCGCGCGGGGCTCCGGCCGATTCCGCCGCACGCCCCACCACACGGCGAGAGCGGCGGACGTGCTCACCGCGCAGTAGACGACCACGCGGAGCGGAATCGTGCCGACGAAGATCGGCAGCGCGTAGTAGACCCCGACCGATAACAGGCCGAAAGCCAGGTAGACCATCCACAGCTGATGGTGTTTTCCGATCGGGATTTCGCGGCTTTCGACCGACGTTTCTCCGGCGACGCGCAATCCCGGCACTCCCTACTGAGGCAACGCTGACGTTCGACAAGGCGGGGCCATGAGACCGGCAAAGGGCAGCCTACGTCAATCCCTGTTGCCGAGTCTTCATACACAGAACCGACGTGCATGCCCGCCCCCGTGCCGGCACGAGGCTCTATAGAGTGCCCATTGGTCATGCCGCCGTCGCGGTGACGGGCGGCGCCGGAACGAGGGGGAACGATGGCGAAGGACGCGAAAGACCTGCTGAAGCGGGTGCGGGAGGAACTGAAGGGCGAGGGCGGGACGAACCGGCTGGTGCCGTTGATCGCGTCCGGCGAGGCGTCGCTCGACGTGTTGAAAGCGTTGGCGGCCGAAGAGCACCGGATCGTGCAGAGCGATTGGCGAGCGTTCCTCACGTTGGCCGCTCAGTCCCCGTTGCCGGCGCAGCGCGAGTTCTTCGCGACGGTCGCCGGAGGTGAAGGGCTGGCGTTGGCCAAACTGGCCGATTTCGCCGCCGCGTGCGGCCTGACCCCGGATGACGTGGCCGCCTACCGGGCGTTGCCGGGGTGTCAGGCATATCCGTCGTACGTGGCCAGGCTGGCGTTGGACGGCAATCCGCACGACGCGCTCCTCGCGATTCTGGCGAACTTCGCGGAATGGGGCGGCTATTGCGCGACGATCGCCGCCGCGCTGCGCGAGCACTACGGTTTCGACGACGCGGGCTGCGCCTTCTTCGACTTCTTCGCCCAACCCTCCCCCGACCTGGACGCCCTGTCCCTCCGCGCCTTGGACGACGTCCTGGCCACCGGCTGGTCCGTCGCGGACGCGATGCCCGCCGCCCGCCTCCTCCACGCCTACGAACTGATGTTCTGGAACACCCTGGCCGACCTCCCCTGACGCGCGCGTGTCGAACGCTCAGGACCCGCGTGTCGAACCGTCAGGACCACCGAGTTCTACGTTCAGGTACCCCTGGCGGTTCAACCGGGCGACCTGAGCGTCGAACTCGGGGGTCCTGAGCGTTCGACACGCGGAGCTTGAGCGTTCGACACGCGGGACCTGGAGGTTCGACACGCGCGCGGGTCAGTGGGGGACGGAGGGTTGGGCGTCCCAGTTCTCGGCCAGGTCCGGGCGGCCGAAGAGATAGCCCTGGGCGTAGGCGCAGCCGGCGTCGCGCAACCAGTCGGCCTGGGCCTGCGTCTCGATCCCCTCCGCCACGGTGTGCGCGCCGAGCACGTCGGCCAGGTCGATGATGCAGCGCACGACACCGGCGGTGCGGCCGGTCTCGGCGAGGGCGTTGGTGAACGACCGGTCGATCTTCACCACGTCGAACGGGTAGCGCTGCAGGTAGCTGAGCGACGAGTAGCCGGTGCCGAAGTCGTCCAACGCGACCCGCACGCCGGTCTCACGCACCTCCATCAGCCCGCGCATCGCGGCGCCGTCGGCCCACACCGACTCGGTCACCTCGATCGTCAACCGCTCCGGCGGCAGGCCGGTGGTCTTCAGCACCCGGTCCAACGACGGCAGGAACGCGGGCGCGGACAGCTGCCGCGTCGACACGTTCACCGTCACGCCGAGCGCCCGTCCCTGCTCACGCCACCGCATCGCCTGCTCGCACGCGCCGGCCAGCACCTTGTTGCCCAGCGGCACGATCAGCCCGGTCTCCTCCGCCAGCCCGATGAACTCGCCGGGCGCGAGCAGCCCGTGCCCCGGCCGCTGCCACCGCACCAACGCCTCCGCGCCCGCCGCCTCCGACGTCGCCAGGTCCACGATCGGCTGGTAGTGCAGCACCAGCTGCCCGTCGGACACGGCCGTGCGCAGGTCGACCTTGTCGCGCTGCCGGGCCAGCACCCGCTCGCCCATCTCCGGTCGGAACAGCCGGATCCGCCCGCCGCCCTCCCGCTTGGCCACGTACATCGCGGTGTCCGCGTCGCGCAGCAGGTCCGCCGTCCCGACGCCCGGTGACGACACCGCGATGCCGACGCTGGCCCGGATCACCGTGTCGTGCCCCAAGCCGGTCAACGGCCGCGCCAGCTCCGACAGGACGCGGGTCGCCAGCCGGGCCGCGTCGCGCACGTCGTGGCCGGGCGCGAGCACGGCGAACTCGTCGCCACCGAGCCGCGCGGCGGTGGCCACGGGCCCGACGGCCCGGCCGATCCGCTCGGCCGCCGACACCAGGTACCAGTCACCCGCCTCGTGCCCCTCGGCGTCGTTGACCTCCTTGAACCCGTCGAGGTCGATCACCAGCAGGCCCACCGCCTCGCCGGACCGCAGCGCCTCGTCCACCAGGTGCAGGAAGTGCGTGCGCCCGGCGAGCCCGGTCAGCTCGTCGCGCTCGGCACGGGTGCGCAACGCGTCCTCCAGCTCACGGCGCTTGCTCACGTCCAGCGCGGTGACCAGGGTGTGCCGTTCGGAGACGTGCTCGACCGGCACCGCCTGCACGGCGAGGACACCGGTCGTGCCGTCCGCGCGGGTCACGTGGACCTCCACCGGGTCGTCGCCCGCACGGCAGCCGCGCTCGCAGTGGGTGATGTCCGGACCGTGCGGGCACGGCACCCGCCCCGACTCGCCTCCGCGCCAGTCCAGCAGCTCACGCGCGCGGTCGTTGTGCAGTCGTGGCGCGCCAAAGACGTCGAGCAGCACGAGCCCGATCGGACTGGACCGCACCACGGCCTCGACAGTGCGGTGCGCGTCCTCCATCAGCCGCACCGAGCGCACCGTCTCGTGCAGCGCCAGGGCAGCGACCGCCAAGCCCATCAATGGCATCACAACGGACGCGATGAGCGGACCCGTCACCTCGACCGGCTTGAACGAGATCCACGCCACGAAGCCGGACACGTATCCCAGCATCGCGGGCACCACCTTGACCGGGAACCGCTCCCGGCTGCCGAACAGCGCGCGTCGCATCGTCACCGCGAACAGGAAGTTGATCACGGGTGCCGGGTTCGGGAGTACGAAGACCGCGCCGTGGACGATCACGCCTTCCATCAAGGCGACAGCCCAGCCGGCCCGGTCCGGCCACAGTCGCCAGGCCGCGAGCATGACCGGCACGAGCAGGATGGGCACCAACCGCTCGTGCCCCGTGCCGACGAAGAGCAATTGCAGGGTGAACACCGTGACGCTGAGGTAGGCGTACACCTCGGTCAGTCGCCGGATCCGTCGCAACCCGGTCTGGTCGGGTGACGCGGGCAGTTGGTCCACCACGGCGCGCGTTGGACGTGCCACGCCCCGTTACCCCCAAGTCAAGCGGTGATCGATTGAACGCCCCCTCGCGGGGAGAACGCACTATCCATACCGATGTTCCGGGTACGCAACCGCCATTCGGGTGAGTCCACTGTGGACCGGCCGAAACGCGGGCGGAAACCGAGTGCGGGTCACGATCCGGGGGTGGACTCCCGCGGCGGCTCGCTCTCGGGCAGCGGGTCGGGCGTGGTCTCGGCGAGGTCGGCGGCGACGACCTTGGCCTCGTCGATCCTGCGCTGGGAGGCGGCCAGCCGCTCGTCCTCCTCCGGCGTCTCGACCCGGAAGTCCTCGGGCGAGTGGCTCTCGCGTTCGTGCTCGTCAGCCATGCGACGAGGGTTTCCGCGCACCCCTACGCCAAACTTGGACACCGGCCGCACGGCGGGCTAACGTCGATAAGAGCCCGCTGGTTCGTAAAGCCGCCGAGGAGATCCGATGTCGAGCACGACGACCGCGCCGCCCCGCCCGTCCGCGCGGCGGCGCGTCACCTTCACGGCGGTGCTGCTGACGCTGACCGCGCTGCTGTTCTGGCTGCCCTGGACGGGATTGCTCGCACCCGGTGCGCGATGGCCGTGGCCGGTGCAGGTCGTCGGCACGGCGTTCTTCGTCGTCACGTCGGTCGCGTTCCCGCTGCTGCTGGTCCGCGCGCACGGCCGCCGGCACTCCGACCGGGCGTCCCGGGTCGCGCACCTGATGCTGGGCGTCGCGTGGGTCTTCTTCGCGTGGACCGTGATCACGCACGTGCTGCGGCTCGTGCTGGCCGTGGTGGGCGTGGAGAACCCGTTCCGGGCGCGGTTCGTCGCGATCACCCTGCTCGTCGTCGGCCTCGCGCTGGTCGGGTACGGCATCCGCGAGGCACGCCGGGTGCCGCGGGTGAAGCGGACCGACGTGGTGCTCCCCCGGCTGGACAAGGCGTTCGACGGGCTCACCATCGCCGTGCTCGCGGACACCCACTACGGCGCGATCGACCGCACGAAGTGGTCCGTCGGCACGGTCGCGGCGGTCAACGCGCTCGACCCGGACGTCGTCGTGCACGTCGGCGACATCGCGGACGGCACGGTGGCGCAACGCCGCGGCCAGGCCGCCGCGCTGGGCGACGTCCGCGCGCGGCACCTGTTCTACGTGTCGGGCAACCACGAATACGGCAGCAACGCCCAGGCGTGGCTGGACCACATGACCGAGCTGGGCTGGACGAGCCTGCACAACCAGCACCGGGTGCTGGAACGCGGTGACGCGCGCTTGGTGTTCGCGGGCGTGGACGACGTCACCGGCGCGTACTCGGGCGAGGCCGGGCACGGCGCGGACCTCGACGCCGCCCTCGCGGGCACGCGCGCCGACGACGCGGTGGTGCTGCTGGCCCACCAGCCCAGCGAGATCCCCAAGGCGGTCGCGGCGGGCGTCGACCTGCAGCTGTCCGGGCACACCCACGGCGGCCAGATCTGGCCGTTCCACCTGCTGGTGCGGCTGCAGCAGCCGGTGCTGGCGGGGTTGAGCCGCCACGGTGAGCGCACCCGGCTCTACACCAGCCGGGGCGCGGGGTTCTGGGGGCCGCCGCTGCGCGTCTTCGCGCCGAGCGAGATCTCCTTGCTCACGCTGCGCGCCGCCTGATCCACCGTCCGTGCGCGGAGACGTGCACCTTGGGCATTTCGACCCTACCCACACAGGTGTACGTCTCACACGAATGGGTTAGTGCCGTTGTCCGCGGCCGGGACGCAGTCGCACGCTCAGCAATGAGGGATGGTCGTCGTGGTCGCAGTCACGACGCCGTCGGGGGACCTCGAACCACCCGACGCCGCCGGAGGACTCCCATGAACGACATCTCCCGTCGAGACGTGTTCCGGCACGGCGCGACAGCCGCCGTGCTCGTCGCCACCGCGGCGGGCTTCGCCAGCCTCGCCTCCTCCGGCGCCACGGCCGGACCGGGCCGGGTCGCCGCCGCCGATCCCCGTGACTTCGAGGAGACCTACAAGGGCAAGAAGATCAAGGGCGAGCACGACAAGGACAAGGGCAAGCACAAGGTCCACATCAACGGCAAGAAGCTCGGGGTCATGCAGGTCGAGCTGCCCGTGGCGCCCGACTCGACCGCGACCTACACCGCGGTGCTCAGCACGCTCAACCACTTCGACCCCGTCCCGCTGGACGAGGGGAACAACCGGGACGGCCTCAAGAAGCTGGCGAAGCTCGCCGTGGACCAGCTCGGCGACCAGGAGCTGACCCACGACGCCGACCACCCGCACCCGTGATCGGCGATCGACCGCCCGCGAGAGGAACGAGCCCATGGGCACCCGCAAGAGCGTGGCCGCGCTGACGGCCACCGAGAAGTCCGACTTCGTCGCCGCCGTGAAGGCGCTGAAGGCGCAGACCAGCGGCCGCAACTACGACTGGTTCGTGCGCACCCACATGACCTACTTCAACGCCGTCAACAGCCACAACTACGCGCACATGTCGTCGTCGTTCCTGCCGTGGCACCGGAAGTTCCTGCTGGAGCTGGAGAACGGCCTCAAGGCGGTCAACCCGGCGGTCAACCTGCCCTACTGGAACTGGACGGCCAACCGCTCCACGACCGGCGCGCCGTTCACCTCCGACTTCATGGGCGGCAACGGCTCCGGCGGCAACGGCGCCGTCCTCAGCGGCCCGTTCGCCGGGTCGACGAGGTGGCGGATCAACGTGAGCGCCACGACCTCGACGTCGCTGCGGCGGGCGATGACGCTGCGCGGCTCGCTGCCCACGACCTCCGACGTCGACACCGTGATGGGCGTGTCGACCTACGACGTGTCGCCGTGGGGCTCCTCCTCGGGCAGCGGCATGCGCAACCGCCTGGAGGGCGGCTTGACGCCGAACCTGCACAACCGCGTCCACGTGTGGGTCGGCGGGCACATGGCGCAGGTCGACTCGCCGAACGACCCGGTGTTCTTCCTGCACCACTGCAACATCGACCGGCTCTGGTCCCGCTGGCAGACCCGCTGGGGCTTCGGCACGGCCCAGTACCTGCCGGGTGGCGGCGTCGCGAACGTCGTGGACGTCGAAGAGGTGCTGGAGCCGTTCGGCGCCACGGTGGCCTCGACGCTGGACCACCGCGCCGGTTACACCTACGCGTGACCGGGCGGGCATGATCGGCCCGTGAAGGTTCTGGTGGTGGGTGCGAGCGGGTTGGTCGGGCAGCACGTCGTCGGGCGGTTGCGGGCACGGGGGCACGGGGTGACGTCCGTGGCGCGGACCGCGCGGGACGGCGTCGACCACACCCTCGACGCGACCACGGCCGCCGAGCCGGAGTTCCGGGCGTTGCTCGCGGGCCACGACGGCGTGGTGTTCGCGGCGGGCGCGGACGACCGGGAGGTGCCGCGCGGGCCCGCGTACCCGGTGTTCCACCGGGGCAACGTCGCGCCGGTCGTGCGCCTGCTCACCGCCGCGCGCGAGGAGGGGCTGAGCCGGGCCGTGGTGCTCGGGTCGTACTACACGCACTTCCACCGGCTGCACCCCGAGTGGCGGCTGACCGAACGCCACCCGTACATCCGCAGCCGGGTCGAGCAGGCGCGGCAGGGCCGTGCGGCGGCCGGGCCGGATCTGCCGGTGGCGGTGCTGGAGCTGCCGTTCGTGTTCGGCCGGGCCGGTGACCGGCTGCCGAACTGGTCCGGCCCGCTGGACAAGTGGGTCCGGTCGCGGTCTCCGCTGCTCGCGCCGCCCGGTGGCAGCGCCGCCACCACGGCCGCGCACGTGGCCGAGGTCGCGGTCGACGCGCTGGAGCGGGCGTCCGGTGAGGACATCCCCGTGGCGGCCGAGAACCTGACGTGGCCGGACATGATCGGCCGGATCGCGACCGCCGCGGGTCATCCGCGCGAGGTGCGCCGCCTGCCGGGCGCGGTGGTGCGGGTGGCGCTGCGGGTGACCGGGCTGGTGCACCGGCTGACGGGCAGGCAGTCCGGGATCGACCCGGCGCACGCCGGCGCCCTGCTGCTGCGTGAGCTGTTCGTCACGCCGAGCGGACCGCGGTCGGTGGTCGACGCCGTGGCCGAGACGTTCCCCCGGGACTAGTACGCGCGGCGGCGCGGTTCCGGCGGGTCGTAGTCGTAGTCGTCCTCGGGCACGTCGAACGGGAGCGGGCGGTTGGTCCACGAGTCGATGAGCACCACGATGGCACCGCAGACGATGACGACGATGCCGACCCAGGGCAGGCCACCCCAGATCAGGATGCCCGCGATCAGCACCAGCGGCAGGACCATGAACAGGCAGAACGGGTCGACTCGCCCCAAACGCCGTCGTCCTCCGGAACTCGCCATCTACGCCCTCCCAGTCAAGCGCCTCCCTGGGTGAACTTACGCGACGCGTTCCGCGCGGCGTTCAGCCGGGCGGTCACGCACCGCGTTGTTCGCGGCCGGGGTACCGGCCTTGGGCGCGTTCGATGACCGTGGCGGACACGGCCAAGATGATCATGCCGGCTCCGAGCCCGAGGTGCAGCAGGTTGTCGGCCGGGCTGAACGGGGCGAAGTTCGCCGCGCCGCTGTCGTGGCCGATCGAGTGCACCACCGACCCGTAGACCCACAGCAGCAGGTAGAGGAACCCGCCCACGACCAGGAACAGGCGTGCCGCGCCCCACGAGGCCCCCGCCAGGATCCCGGCGACGCCGAACAGCAGGTGCAGCGCGTTGTGCAGCACCGAGACCTGGAACAGGCCGAACAGCATCGCCTCGGAGTGCGGCCCGGCGAAGCGGAGGCCGTCGAGGGCGGCCGTCGCGCCCGGCACGAACCCCAGCACTCCCACCAGCAGGAACACCGCTCCGACGAGCAGCGCGAGTGCCTGGACGGGACGGCGGCGGACGCCGACGCGGTCGGTCGGGCTCGTCATGGCGGTCCTCCGATCAACGGCTTGGCCTGGCGTACCCGGCGGGTGGGCGGTGAAACGAGGATCACAACTCTCCGCAGGTGCGGAGTTACACTGCCGGATGTGCCGAATCTGCGGATCAGCGACGCCGCCGCCCTGCTCGGGGTGAGCGACGACACCGTGCGCCGGTGGATCGACCAGGGCCGCTTGGCCGAGGTGCAGCTGGACAGCGGCCGCAAGGGTGTCGACGGCCGTGAGCTGGCCGAGTTCGCCCAACGCCTGGCCGAGGCGCCGGAGCCGGGGGTGACGGTGGCCGCGTCGGCGCGCAACCGGATGCGCGGGATCGTCACGCGCGTGGTCAAGGACGGGGTCATGGCGCAGGTCGAGCTGCAGGCCGGGCCGTTCCGGGTGGTGTCGCTGATGAGCCGCGACTCGGCCGACGAGCTGGGCTTGGAGGTGGGCGCCGTGGCGATCGCGTCGATCAAGTCCACGCACGTCGTGGTCGAGATCCCGGAGGCGTGATGCGTGCGCTCGCGCTGGCGGCGCTGCTGGTGGTGACCGGTTGCGGCACGTCGGGAACCGGCGGGGACGGCCGGCTCACGGTGTTCGCGGCGGCGTCGTTGACCGAGACGTTCACCAGGCTGGGCGCGGACTTCGAGGCGGCCAACCCCGGCGTGGACGTCGTGTTCAACTTCGGCGGCAGCTCGGCGCTGGCCCAGCAGATCGGGCAGGGCGCGCCGGCGGACGTGTTCGCCTCGGCCGCGCCGGCCAACATGGCCCAGGTGGTCGACGCGGGCGGCACGGCCGCCGAGCCCGTCACGTTCGCGGCCAACCGGCTGGAGATCGCGGTGCCCGCGGGCAACCCGGCGGGGATCACCGGGCTCGCGGACTTCGCGGACGCCGACGCCAAGATCGCGTTGTGCGCGGAGCAGGTGCCGTGCGGCGCGGCGGCGAAGCGGGCGTTCGAGGCCGCCGGGGTGACGGCGCGGCCGGACACCGTGGAGCAGGACGTGAAAGCGGTGCTGACCAAGGTGCGGCTCGGCGAGGTGGACGCCGCCCTGGTGTACCGGACGGACGTGCGGGCGGCGGGCGGCGAGGTCGTGGGCATCGGCTTCCCGGAGGCCGACCGGACGGTCAACCACTACCCGATCGCGCCGTTGGCGAAGGCGCGTGACGCGGCCCGTGCGCGGGCGTTCGTGGACCACGTGCGGTCCGACCGGGGTCGGGCGGTGCTCGCCGAGGCCGGGTTCGACGCGCCGTGAGGACGACCCGCCGCCGGACCGGGGGCAGGCTCCCGGTGGCGTTGGTGCTGCCCGCCGTGGTCGGGCTCGCGTTCCTGCTCGTGCCGTTGGTTGGCCTGCTGGTCCGCGCGCCGTGGGGCACGTTGCCGGCACGGCTGCTCAGCCCGTCGGTCGGCGAGGCGCTGCGGCTGTCGTTGGTGTGCGCGAGCCTGGCGACGGTGGTGTGCCTGGTGCTGGGCGTGCCGCTGGCGTGGCTGCTGGCGCGCGGCGACGTGCCGGGGCGGGGCGTGCTGCGGGCGTTGGTGACGGTGCCGCTGGTGCTGCCGCCGGTGGTGGGCGGCGTGGCGTTGCTGTTCGTGCTCGGCAGGCGCGGGCTCGTCGGCCAGTACCTCGACGCGTGGTTCGGCGTCTCGCTGCCGTTCACCACCGCGGGTGTGGTGCTGGCGGAGGCGTTCGTGGCGATGCCGTTCCTGGTGATCTCGGTGGAGGGCGCGTTGCGCGCGGCCGACCCTCGTTACGAGGAGGCCGCCGCGACGCTGGGCGCGTCGCGCTGGCTGGCGTTCCGGCGGGTCACGCTGCCGTCGATCCTGCCGGGTGTGGTCGCGGGCACGGTGCTGTGCTGGGCGCGGGCGTTGGGCGAGTTCGGGGCCACCATCACGTTCGCGGGCAACTTCCCGGGCGAGACGACCACCATGCCGCTGGCCGTGTACCTGGCCCTGGAGACCGAGCCGGACGCGGCGATCGTGCTGAGCGTGGTGCTGCTGCTGGTGTCCGTCGGCGTGCTGGCCGCCCTGCGCGACCGGTGGATCAGCGGGCCGTCATGACGTTGCACGCCGACCTGAAGGTCACCCGCGGCGCGTTCCGGCTCGACGCGGAACTGGTGGTGGAGCCGGGTGAGGTGGTCGCCCTGCTCGGGCCGAACGGCGCGGGCAAGAGCACCGCGCTGCGCGCCCTGGCGGGGCTGCTGCCGCTGACCGGCGGGCACATCCGGCTCGGCGGGCAGGCGTGGGACGTGCCGCCGGACGTGTTCCGCCCCGCCGAACGGCGTCCGATCGGCGTCGTGTTCCAGGACTACCTGCTGTTCGCGCACCTGTCCGCGGTGGAGAACGTCGCGTTCGGGTTGCGCGCGCGTGGCGCGGGACGTGCGGCGGCACGGGCGGAGGCGGCGCGGTGGCTGGACCGCGTCGGGTTGGCCGACCACGCGAAGGCGAAGCCGCGCACGTTGTCCGGCGGGCAGGCGCAACGCGTCGCGCTGGCCCGTGCCCTCGCGACCGGCCCGGACCTGCTGCTGCTGGACGAGCCGCTGGCCGCGCTGGACGCCGCGACCCGACTGCACGTGCGCGCCGAGCTCGGCAGGCACCTGCGCGACTACCCCGGCCACACGCTGCTCGTCACGCACGACCCGTTGGACGCGGTGGTGCTGGCCGACCGGCTCGTGGTGCTGGAGCACGGCGAGGTCGTGCAGCAGGGCACGCCGACCGAGGTCGCCCGCCGACCGCGCACGGACTACGTCGCCGACCTCGTCGGCCTCAACCTGTACCGCGGCACGGCGCACGGCACGACCGTGTCGTTGGACGCCGGCGGCACGCTCACCGTGGCGACGCCGGCGACGGGGCCGGTGCACGTGGTGTTCCCGCCGAATGCGGTCAGCCTGCACCCCGACCGCCCGGCCGGCAGCCCGCGCAACGCGTGGCGCGTCACCGTGGCGGGGATCGAGCAGCACGCGCACACCACGCGCGTGCGACTGGACGGCGTGCCGCCCGTGCTGGCCGACGTCACCACCGCGACCGTCGCCGACCTCCGGCTCCAGCCCGGTGACGAGCTGTGGGCCGCCGTCAAGGCCACCGAGGCGCACGCGTACCCGTCGTAGCAAGTGTGAGTGACCAACCACTCTTATCTCGATCCTGCTTGACACAACCACGCGTACGGCGTTGACTCATCCATGAGTGACTGACCACTCACACACTGGAGGAAGCGATGAGCGAGCAGTACGCCGAGCAGGTCCTGGAAGTCGTGCTGCCGGGCGCGGTCGAGCCCGACGGCCTGGAGCTGCGCCGCCGTGAGCGGCCCGTGCCGACGCGGGGCCAGGCGCTCGTCCGGGTCGAGGCGTCCGGGGTGTCCTTCGCCGAGCAGCAGATGCGCCGGGCCAAGTACTACGACCAGCCCGCGTTCCCGTTCGTGCCCGGTTACGACCTGGTCGGCACGGTCGCCGAGGTGGGACCCGGGGTGGACGCGACGCTGGTCGGCAGGCGGTTCGCGGCGCTGACCAAGATCGGCGGCTGGACCAGCCACGCGCTGGTGGACGCGGCCGACCTGGTGCCGGTGCCGGACGGCGTCGACCCGGTCGAGGCGGAGACGTTCGTGGTCAACGGCCTCACCGCGTGGCAGATGCTGCACGGCATCGCGAAGGTGGCCGCGGGCCAGACCGTGCTGGTGCACGGTGCGAACGGCGGCGTCGGCTCGACCCTGGTGCAACTGGCCCGCCTGGCCGGCGCGCGGGTCATCGGCACCGCGTCGCCGCGCCACCACGACGCCGTCCGCGCACTGGGCGCCACGCCGCTCGACTACCGCGACACCGACCTGCCCGCCAAGGTCCGCGCGCTCGCGCCGGACGGCGTGGACGCGGTGTTCGACCACGTCGGCGGCCCCCGCATCGTCGACTCGTACCGGTTGCTCGCGCCGCGCGGGGCCCTCGTCGCCTACGGCACCGCGTCCACCCGCGACCGGCAAGGCTCGTCACGCCTGCCGGTGCTCAAGCTCTTCGTCCGCCTGCTGTGGTGGAACGCGCTGCCCAACGGGCGCACCGCGACGTTCTTCAACATCTGGGCGGGCAAGCGGAACGCCGCGAGGTTCCGCGCCCGGCTGACCCGCGACCTGGGCTCCGTGCTGGCGTTGCTCGCCGACGGTTCGCTGCGCCCCCAGGTGGCCGCGCGCGTGCCGCTGGAGCGGGTCGCCGACGCCGTGCGCCTGGCCGAGTCCGGCACGGTCACCGGCAAGGTGGTCCTCGTCCCGTGACCCGGAAGGGGTATTCGGGCGCCGCAACACCTACCAGGAGTGTCCATTACCTCACCGGTGCGGGTGAAAGGTTGCCGCAAAGAGATAATTTCGCCCAGGGGTCGAATCGCTTACCGCTCGTCGCCATGCCACTCAACTGGGTGACTGCGCCCACGCGGAACGTGGTGTTAGTTTCGTCGAAGGCCAAAATGGGCGCGGGTCGCGAAAACGACGTGGGGAGCTAATTCAATGGCGACATTCCAGGACACCGAGGGCCGGCCGGTGCTGCGCACCGATTACCAGCGCTCGATCGCCACGTACTGGAACAATGAGCAGAACCCGGTGAACCTGCGCCTGGGCGAGGTCGACGGCCTCTACCACCACCACTACGGCATCGGCGACTACGACCCCGCCGTGCTGGAGGTGCCCGCCGAGCGGCGCGACGAGGCCGTGATCGCCGAGATGCACCGGCTCGAGACCGCGCAGGCCGACGTGCTGCTCGACAACCTGGGCGACATCGGCCCCGACGACCGGCTGCTCGACGCGGGCTGCGGCCGTGGCGGCACCAGCATCATGGCCCACGATCGCTTCGGCTGCCGCGTCGACGGCATCTCCATCTCGGAGAAGCAGGTCGAGTTCGCCAATGCGCAGGCGCGCAAACGGGGTGTCGCCGACAAGGTGCGGTACCACCTGCGCAACATGCTCGACACCCGCTTCGAAACGGGTTCGATGAAAGGCATCTGGAACAACGAGAGCACCATGTACGTGGACCTGTTCGAACTGTTCGCCGAACACGCGCGCCAACTCGCGCCGGGCGGTCGCTACGTCACCATCACCGGGTGCTACAACGACGTCACCGGCGGCCGGTCGCGGGCGGTGAGCCAGATCGACCAGCACTACATCTGCAACATCCACCCGCGCAGCGAGTACTTCAAGGCCCTGGCGGCCAACGATTTCGTGCCCATCAACGTGATCGACCTGACCGCGGCGACGATCCCCTATTGGGAGTTGCGCGAGAAGTCCTCGGTGGCGACCGGTATCGAGGAGGCCTTCCTCACCGCGTACCGCGAAGGCAGCTTCCACTACCTCCTCATCGCGGCCGACCGTGTCTGAGCAGGCGAACGCGGTGGCCGACGGCGCGGTGGCGGCGGCGGCCGTGCTCACCGGACCGTCCGGGCTGGGCACCTCCGCGGCCCGCCTCGCCACGCTCTTCGGTCAGGACCCGGCGTACGCGGAGAGGCCGTGGGGCGACGGGACGGCGCCGCCCCTCTACGTCCCCGTGGTGGAACGGGTCAACGAGCCGCTCGGCGCGGTGGTCGACGACCGGCTCGTCGCCTGGGCCGAGGACTGCGGGTTCGCGGAGGCCGACCTCGAGCCGCTGCGCAAGGCGGGCTTCGGGCGGCTGGCCATGCTCACCCACCCCGACACCGACGACCCCGAGCGTCTGCTGATCGCGGCACGGCTCAACGCCGCCTGGTGGGCGGCCGACGACCTCTACGCCGACGACAGCGGGATGGGCGCCGTGCCGGTGGAGCTGCCGCCACGGCTCGCGCTCGTGATGGCGGCCATGGACCCGGTGGCGCCGGCCGGCGAGTTCTCCGCCGAGCTGGACGAAGCGCTGCGCGGCGACCCCGTGCTGGTCGCGTTGAAGTCGGGTGTCGACCACCTCGCCAGGCAGGGCACGCCGTCGCAGGTCCAACGCGCCTGCTACGCCACGTTCGCGATGTTCGTCAGCTGGAACGCGTACGCGGCGTGGCGGCACACGGGCAAGTACCCGCCCGCGTGGGAGTACCTCGCGGCCCGGCAGCACGACAGCTTCTACACGTCGATGACCCTGGTCGACGCGGTCGGCGGCTACGAGCTGCCCGCGAACGTGTACTACGACCCGCGCGTCCGCCGCCTGCTCATGCAGGCGGGCACCGCCTCGGTGATGGTCAACGACCTGCACTCGGTGGCCAAGGACGCGGCCGACGAGTCGCCGGTCTGCAACATGGTCCTGCAGATCGTGGCCGACCGGAACTGCTCGATCGAGGAGGCCACCGGGATCACCGTCGAGCTGCACAACAAGCTCGTCCGCGACTTCGAGGCGGGCCACCGGGAGCTCCAGCTCCTGCCGTCACCGGAGCTGCAGCGGTTCCTGCGCGGCGTGCGGGCGTGGATGGGCGGCGGGTTCGAGTGGCACGCCACCAACCCGCGCTACCGGACCTGACGCCGGGGCTTCACCGACCGCGGCGGCGATCCGCTTGGTGTGACGGGGAGATCGCCCGGGGAGCGGCCCTGGGCGGCCGGTGCGGGTGGGGCCTGGAACAATCGCCTTCCGACGAAGGAGGCTGTGTCAGGTGAGTGTCCACCACCAGGAGGTGCCGTCGCTGCTGGAGCGGATCGCCGCGACGATGTCGGAGGCGATCGGCCGGGTCCGCGAGGACCTGGCGGGTGCGGACCCGGTGGTGCGACGATCCGACCGCGCCGACTTCCAGTGCAACGCTCCCCTGGCGCTGGCCAAGCGCGTCGGTGTCCGGCCGGGCGATTTGGCCGCGGACATCGTGGCCGGGCTCGACGTCGACGGCGACGCGGTGATCGCCTCGGTGGAGCGGTCCGGGCCGGGTTTCCTCAACGTCACCGTGGCCGACAGCGCGGTCTGGGAGCAGGTCGCGGCACGCTTGGCGGACGCGCGCCTCGGCGTGGGCGCGTCCGAGTCGGGTCACCGGGTGGTGGTCGACTACTCCGCGCCCAACATCGCCAAGGAGATGCACGTCGGGCACCTGCGCACGACGATCATCGGCGACAGCCTCGCGCGCGTGGTGGGTTTCCTCGGCGCGGAGGTGCTGCGGCAGAACCACCTGGGCGACTTCGGGACGCAGTTCGGGATGCTGATCCAGTACCTCGACGAGCACCCGGACGCCGCGTGGCACCAGGACGAGCTGGGCGAGGGCACCTCGGCGGTGTCGGCGTTGGATGGCTTGTACCGGTCGGCGCGGGCGAAGTTCGACGCCGACCCGGAGTTCGCCGACCGGTCCCGCTCGCGGGTCGTCGCACTGCAGGCCGGTGACCCGGAGACGGTCGCGGTCTGGCAGGACATCGTCGCCGAGTCCGAGCGGTCGTTCCGCGCGATCTACGACCGGTTGAACGTGCTGCTCACGCCCGAGGACTCGGTCGGGGAGTCGTTCTACAACCCGATGCTGGGCGAGACCGTCGAGGAGTTGGTCGACGCGGGGCTGGCGGTGGAGAGCGAGGGGGCGCTGGTCTTCTACTCGCGCGAGGTGTCCGGGCCGGAGGGCAAGCCGGTCACCCTGATGGTCCGCAAGCGCGACGGCGGGTACGGCTACGACACCACCGACCTGGCCACCATCCGCTACCGGCTGCGCGAGCTGAAGGCCGGTCGGCTGATCTACGTCACCGACTCGCGGCAGGCGCTGCACTTCCAGCTGGTCTTCGAGGCGGCCCGACGTGCCGGCTGGCTCACCGACAGCGTCACCGCCGAGCACGCCGCCTACGGCACGATCCTCGGCCCGGACGGCACGCCGTTCAAGACGCGGGCGGGTGGCACGGTCCGGCTGATGGACCTGCTCGACGACGCGGTGTCGCGGGCGCGGGCGATCGTCGCGGAGAAGAATCCCGGCCTCGACGCGGCCGAACTCGACCGGATCGCCGAGTCGGCGGGCATCGCCGCGGTCAAGTACGCCGACCTGTCGACCTCACGGGTGAAGGACTACTCCTTCGACGTGGACCGCATGGTGTCGTTCACCGGCAACACCGGGGTCTACCTCCAGTACGCCCACGCCCGGATCAGCTCGATCCTGCGCAACGCCGGCGATCCGGACGCGACGGTCGACACCACCGTGCCGCCGCAGTCCGCCGAACGGGAACTGGGCTTGGCGCTCGACGCCTACGGCGCCGTCGTCACCGAGGTGGCCGCCACCCTGGAGCCCCACCGGCTCTGCGGCTACCTCTACGACCTGGCCCGCGCCTTCACCAGCTTCTACGAAGCGTGCCCCGTCCTGAAGGCCGACGAGCCCGTGCGCGGCAACCGACTGGCCCTGTGCCGCCTGACCGCCCGAACCCTCGGCCACGGCCTCGACCTGCTGGGAATCACGGCCCCGCAACGGATGTAGCCCGCGTGATCACGACGCGTTCGCGCTGAACGTGGTGCGCAGCCGGTCGTGGCGGAACTGGTGCACGGCGCCCGCTCTGGCCAGCAGTTCGCGGCGGTGGGCGTCGTCCAGGAAGCGCATCACGCGCCACGGCAGCCTGCCTCGCAGTGCCAGCCAGAAGCGTGCCAACTGGTAGGCGCCCCAGGCGTTGTTGAGGGCGAACAGCGTGCCGAAGACGACGCCCCACGGCAGGATCAGCGGGGACGTGAACGCCAGCGCGGTGTAGCAGAGCACGAAGGACGCGAAGACGAGGTAGGCGGCGTTCCGGCTGCGGCGCAACGTCATGCGTGGGCTCGACGCGTCCCAGCCGCCGAGCGGGGCGCGGGTGAAGCGGTCGAACCAGCGGACGTGCGCGCGGAGGACTGTGGGCACCGCCGAGCCGAACAGGAGGACGAACAGCAGGAGCCAGGGCTGGTGGACGGCGACCAGACCGAGGGCGCCGACCACCACGGTGAAAGCGCCGACGCCGACGACCAGTCGCGCGATCGCGGCGGCCCAGCGAAGCGGAGCCGCCCACGCCTTGCCCAGGGCCAGTCGGCTCGGGTAGAGCGGCTGGCGAGGCGCGGACGCGAGGAGCTTGGCCGCCGCCGCACCGCTGATCAAGGCGAACAACGCGGAGTCGCCGACGATCATCCACGGCTGCCGCTGCACCAGCTCGGGTGAATCCAGCAGGGTCGCGCCGAACCAGCTCGCGGCGGCGACCACCGCCGTGAGGAGGCCGGCCAGCAGGCCGAACACGTAACCCGGGACCGCGCTCTTCACCGTCCACCAGGCCAGGTCCGGCGTGGTGGAGCGGGCCAGGAACGCCAGCCACCGGGATGCCTTCGCCGGGGCGTAGCGCGGTTCCCGGCGGATCGCGCGCACCGTTTCCGGGGGCCGGGGCCTGGTGCGGTAGGCGTTCGGGAGGACCAGGCCGAGCAGGTGGGACTCGACCTGCGCCCGGTCGGCGCGGTCCGCCATCGCGAGCAGTTCGCCGGGGTGCCGCCACGGGTCGCGGTAGAGCTCGCGCGCGAGTTGGAGCATCAACGGGCTGGACAGCACCTCCGCCAGGCGACCGTGCGGGTGAGCGCGCAGGTGGTGCGCCACCGCGTCCCAACGGCGGTCGGGCAGCTCGGTGAGGAACTGGGCGGCCGACTCGGCGTCCACCGGTCGGGCCGCCACCACCGCCGCGCGGCCCAGGAGCGGCAGGTTGGCCGACCGCATCTGCTCGTAGTCGGCGCGGCGGCACGTGACGATCAGCGGGTAGTCGCCGGCCGCCGCGAAGTTCAGCGCCGTGACCGCCGCCCGCCGCAGGTCCAGCGGCAGTTCGTCGAGGCCGTCCAGCACGAGCACGATCCGGGGTTGGAGGACGAGGCGGAGCGGGGCGTCCGGACCGTAGGCACGGCGGTCGGTCAGCGCCGGGTAGTCCTCGGCCAACCGCCGGGCGGCCCACCGGTGCAGGTCCTCCGCCGGGTTCCACGACGAGATCGGCAGCAGCACGGGCACCGGATCGGCCGGTCGGCGCCGGGCCAGCAGGTCCAGGGTGAGCAGCAGCGCGGCGGACGTCTTGCCGGACGCCGCGTCGCCGACCACCACCAGTTGCTTCGACGCGACCGTGCGCCAGAAGTCCGCCAACGAGAGGTCACCGGGTACCGACCACCGGATCCGGACCGCACCGGGCACGAGCAGCGACCGCGCCTCGGCCTCGCGCAACCACTGCCGCCGCACCGCCCCGGCCAGGTCCTCGACGGCCCGGTCGAGCGGGCTCGCGGTCCGCTCACCGATCTGCAGGTAGAGGTCCCGACCCGCCTGACCGATGATCGATCCGTGATCCGCATGCGCGTACGGCGACGACACAAGGGCAAGATAGCCCGACCGTGCGGTGCGGACTCCGCAATTCGAGGGAGCGGCTACGTCGTGCTGGAGGACGGGGAATCGCGCCGGACCTGCCGGAACGACTCGCACCCAGTCACGTCCGCCGCCATGTAGGCCGGGTCTCAGGACGCGCAGTCGGTCACCAGGTTCGCGCCGGCGACGCCCTTGGTCGAGCACCCCTGCTGTGAGAGGGATGCTCGACCGAGGGCTGCTTCCGCAGGGTGCCGCGGCCGGTTCAGGCGCGTTGGCTCCACTGCTGGTTGGCGCCGGTGCCGCAGGTCCACAGGATGAGCCTGGTGCCGTTCGCCGTGCCGGCGCCGTTGGCGTCCAGGCACAACCCGGACTGCACGCCGGAGATGGTGCCGTTGGCGTTGATGTTCCACTGCTGGTTGGTCTGGCTGTTGCAGTCCCAGATCACGACCGCGGTGCCGTTGGTGGTGCCCCGGTTGGAGGCGTCCAGGCACTTGTTGCCGAACACCTGCAGCTGCTTGCCCGCGGTGTGGGTGAAGCGCTGGTTGGTGCCGCCGTGGCAGTCCCACAGCTGGGCCTGGGCGCCGTTCGTCGCGGACGCGCCGCTGATGTCGACGCACCGGCCGGACTGGCCGCCCACGATCATGGCGCTCTGCTGGGCGCCACCCGTCCGCCGGACGAGCGACTTCGACTCGGCCGACCGGTTCCCCTGCGCGTCCACGACGTACAGCCGGTACTCACCGGACGAGGTCGGCACGCCGATGGTCGTCGCGGTGCCGGTCGCCCTGGTCATCGTCGGGCCGGCGACGAAGTTGGTCGTGCCCGGGGGTGCCAACCAGACCGACTTGGTCGCGTCGCCGATGCTGCGGATGGGGATCGACGTAGCCCCGGCCGCGAGGAACGTGCTCGCCGGCAGGACGTAGTCCGGCGCGGAGAGGTTGCCCTGCGGGATGATGTCCCGGTACGCGTCCTCCAGCCCGGAGTTCACCGCGACACCGTAGGCCGCCGCCGGCCAGACGTAGTCGGGGTAGGCGAGGATGTCCTGGATGGTGCTGTTCGGCAGGTTCTTGTTGGAGACCTTGTTGATCGGCCCGTACGTCTGCGTGATGCTCAGGTCGTGCTTGCGGCCGAAGTCGTCGGAGTTGATGAGCCAGGTGATGTTCGGGTCCACGCTCAGGACGTTGTCGCGGAAGGTGATGAACGCCGAGCCCTCGTCCGGGTGGAGTCCGTACTTGTGGCCGGACGGGACGCCTTGCAGGTAGTTGTTGGTGATCGTGGTTCCCGGCTGGCTGCCCAGCGTGTAGATGGGTGCCGTGTCGCTGAGGCGCTGCACCGTGTCGATGATGTGGTTGTGGCTGATGGTGTTGTTCTTCGCCGTGGTGGTCGGCCGGTTGGGGACGATCGAGCCGGACGACCCGTCGAAGTTCCACCAGCCCCAGCCGAGCGTGATGCCCGACCACGGGCTCTTCTCGATCCGGTTGCGCTGGATCGTGAGGGTGTCGGCGAAGTAGGCGGAGATGGGGCTGTGCCCGTTGAACAACACCGCGCTGTCGTAGAGGTAGTTGTTCTTGATCTCGATGTTCTTGGGCAGCCCTTCGACCTGGGCCGAGTACTTCTCGCGGTTGGTCGCCGTGTGGTCCCCGATGTAGACGTGCTGGGGATGGCCCACGGTGATGGCCGAGCCGGCGATGTCGTTGGTGACGTTCCCCGTCAACTGCGTGTTCTGCACGTCGTTGACCATGTTGATCCCGTCGGCGCCGGTGTGCTGGACCCGGTTGCGCTGCAGGACTATCCCGTCGGCGTTCTGGATGTGGATCACGCCGGGCGTGACGTCGACGTTGCGGTAGTAGTAGACGTGGAAGTTGCCCCGCGCGTACGCGGTGTTGCCCAGGTTGCCCTGCTGCGCCTGCTTCAGCACGGAGCCCGCGACGGTGAACAGGTTCCAGTCGGAGTGCTGGACCGTGAGGCCGACGAACGAGATGTTCCGCACGTGGCTGGTCGTGGACGTGCCGGCGACCCGCAGGAGGGACGACACGTTGTTCGGCGCGAAGACCGAGGCGGTCGTCATGTTCTCCGAGTTGGCCTTGTAGTAGTAGACGGTCTTGGCGGCCTTGTCGAAGTAGAACTCGCCCGGCGCGTCCAGGAACTCGTAGGCGTTCATGAACTTGTGGCTGCCGCCGATCTGGGCGTTGCCGTTGAACGCGCCTTGGGCGATGGCCGCGCCCGGCTGCTGGAACAGCGCCACCCGGCTCGCGCCGTCAGAGCTCGTGGTGATCTGCCGGACTCCCACGATGGCGGTCGTCCAGGTCGTCCCGGTCTCGATCTCGACGTCGTCGTGGTTGCGGGCGATCGCGGGCAGGTCGCCCATGTTGTACCTGGCACCGTCGCACTGCGAGCCCGACTCCCACGCCCACGGCGCCTGCCCGGCAGTGATGTTGTACGTGCCGTAGCACCCCTGCGAGCTGATCGTCTTGGACGCCATCAACGCCCGCTTGTCGTTGACGTAGAGCGCCCGCAGCTTGTTGTCGCGGTTGAGCGGGGCCTTCCAGATGTTGCCGCTGTGCTGGGTCCAGCCGGTCACCTGGACGCCACCGTCCAGCACCGGTGTCTCGTTCTGGTACGCGGCGTACACGACCCGGAAACCGTTCGTGCCCGAGTCGCTCGGCGTGAATTCGATGGTGCTGCTCACGGGGTGGTTCCCGCCGCGAAGGTATACGTAGATGTCGCCGGTCATGTTCGCGTTCACCGTGCGAACGACGTCCCGTGCGCGCTGCACGGTCTTGAACGGCGCCGTGATGGTCCCGGCGTTGGCGTCGTTGCCGTCGGGCGCCACGTAGTACGTCGCCTGGGTGGCGGCCGAGGCCCGGGTGGGGTCTGCGACGGCCGGCAGCAGCGCAGCGGACACGAACACCGCAAGGGTCACCAATACTCTCGCGGCGGTGGTGGCTGGTCTCACCTTCTTCTACCTTTCGCTTGGTTTCCGCATGGGCATGTTCGCCGCGCACGCTGTGGTGGCGTGCTTTGTGCGTCAACGGGAAGGCGGGGAACGCCTTGATGACCGCGGCGCGCGAGACCCGGAGCGCGGCCGTCGCGGTTGTCACGGTCGAGCGGGCGCGTCAGGGCGATTCGCGGTGCGACCGTCCGCGGCGCTCGCCAGGGCGAAGGCACCGGCGACAGGCGCCACGCGCACTTCGCGATCCAGGCGGCGCGCTACTGCCGATCGCGCGGATCCAGCCCCTCATGAGCACTCCACTTCGCTGTGGCACCTACGCGGCACCTGCCGGTCGGACCGGGCAGGCGAACCTCTGAGGATGTGTGCTACTTATCTGACCGCTCGACCCGCACGCGTGTCGAACGACGTGATGTGCGGGCACCGCTATTTGCCGTGGTGCAGGCAGGATGCGGGCACCCGGCTCGGTAGTCTATGAGAGCAGCAGGGTCACTCGACGTCAAGGATAAGCGGGCTTATTTTAGCGCTCGGCGGCCTGCCTGCCAGCGGGTCGAAAATGTTTCGTCGGCTGCCGGCGGATGAGCCGCCCGGTGTCGACTCGCGGTCGCGCGCGAATGGCCTTGCGCCGAGGGGACCGAATGCCGGCCGGTGGCCAGGCAGGACATGGCCGGGCGCGGTGAACCGGCCCAGTACCGGTTCACCGCGCCCGGTCGGTCCCCGCGACCGGTGTCGCGAGTGCCCCCCGGCGCCGCGACCCTCCCCCCTGAGTGGGCCGCGGCGCCGGTCACCAGTGTGTGCGGTCGGCCGTGCGGATGGCTTGCAGGTTTCCGCAATCCGCAGGTCAGGCCCCGGATGACCGGGTGAGCACCAGTGCCTCCCACGGGCGGAGGTCGACTCCTCCGGGTGAGATCAGCGCCTCCTCGGTGTTCGCCAGGACGACGTCGGCGGCGGACCACTCGCGGTCCAGGTCGACGGTCTGCGGGGTGCCGCTGAGGTTGGCCACGACGAGCAGGCGGGTGTCGTCCAGGGTGCGTTCGTAGGCGTAGACGTGCGGGTCGTCGGCCAGCAGCATGCGGAAGTCGCCGAGGGCGACGACGGGGAGCTCGTGGCGCAGTCGGATGAGGCTGCGGTAGTGGTTGAAGACGGAGCGCGGGTCGTCGTACTGGACCTGGGCGTTGAGCCAGGTGTGGTTGGGGTTGACCGCGAGCCACGGTTCGCCGGTGGTGAAGCCGGCGTTCGGGGTCGCGTCCCACTGCACGGGCGTGCGGGCGTTGTCGCGGCCCATCGCGCGCAGACCGCGCAGCACCGATTCGGGATCGCCACCGGCGGCGACGGAGTGGCGGTAGTGGTTGAGCGATTCGACGTCACGCATCTCGTGCACGCCGGCGAACGGGGCGTTCGTCATCCCCAACTCCTCGCCCTGGTAGACGAACGGTGTGCCGCGGTGCAGGTGCAGCACGGTCGCCAGCGCCGTCGCCGACTCGCGCCAGTGCTCGCCGTCGTCGCCGAACCGGGACACCACGCGCGGTTGGTCGTGGTTGTTCCAGTACAGGCTGTTCCAGCCGACGTCCGCCAGCGCGGTCTGCCACCGGCCCAACGACGCCTTCAGGTCACGCAGGTCCAGCGGCTTCGGGTCGAACTTGCCGCCGGGCCCCTGGTCGAGCCAGACGTGCTCGAACTGGAACACCATGTCCAGCTCGCCCCGTGCCGGGTCGGTGAACAGCCGGGCCTGTTCCCACGTCACGCCCGGCATCTCCCCCACGGTCAGGAACTCGCCGACCCGGCCCTCGAACACCTCGCGGTTCATCTCGCGCAGGAAGTCGTGCACGCCGGGGCGGGTGGCGACGTGCGGGAACACGTCGCCGAGCCCGCCGACGCCGGTCGTGGCGCCGTCGGGCAGGTCGGGATCCTTCGAGATGAGGTTGATGACGTCCATCCGGAAGCCGTCCACGCCCCGGTCCAGCCACCACCGCATCATCGCGTACACCGCCTGCCGGACCTCGGGGTTCTCCCAGTTGAGGTCGGGCTGCTTGCTGTCGAACAGGTGCAGGTAGTACTCCCCCGTGGCCTCGTCCAACGTCCAGGTCGGGCCGGAGAAGAACGAGCCCCAGTTCGTCGGCTCGGCGCCCGGCTGCCCGGCCTCGAAGCCCTCCCGCGGCGGGCGCCACCAGTACCAGTCCCGCTTCGGGTTGTCGCGCGACGACCGGGACTCCACGAACCACGGGTGCTCGTCGGACGTGTGGTTGACCACCAGGTCCATGACCAGCTTCATGCCCCGGGCGTGCACCTGCGCCAGCAGTTCGTCGAAGTCCTCCAACGTGCCGAACACCGGGTCGATCGCCTGGTAGTCGGAGATGTCGTAGCCGTTGTCGGCGTGCGGGGACGCGTAGACCGGCGACAGCCAGATCACGTCCACACCCAGGCGTTCCAGGTGGTCCAGCCGGGACGTCAGCCCGGCCAGGTCACCCACGCCGTCGCCGTCGGAGTCGGCGAAGCTGCGCGGGTACACCTGGTACACCACGGCCGAGGTCCACCACGGCGCGGTGGTCGGGTTTGCCAAGGTCTGGTCCAGAGCCATGTGCCATCCTCACCCGGTTCGTCGAACGTCGTCCCAGTCCACCACTACCCGCGCGGCGGCGCATCCGACACCACGCTCCCCCTTCGGACGCACGCCCGGACCACCGAATATGCGTCCGATGTGGACGGTCAACGCGGGGCACACCGCCGACGACGAGGTGAGCAGCGTCCACACGTGGTCGCGGAAAGTGGCCGGGCTGTCCGACGGCCGAGGCCGGTCAGGCGGGCAGGCCGGCCGCGGTCCGCTCGGGCACGCGGAGCAGCGTGATGACGGTGTTGGTGCGCACCCGGAAGCCCAGGGACTCGTACAGCCGGATCGCGGAGGTGTTGGCGGCGGTGGCGTGCATCAGCGCCTGCTCGCCGCGGGCCCGGATCCCGGCGGCGACGGCGAGCACGAGTCGGGTGGCCAGGCCCAGGCCGCGGTGGGCGGGATCGGTGCACACGGCGCTGATCTCCCGCCACCCCGGCGGGTGGAGGCGTTCGCCCGCCATCGCGATCAGCGCGCCGTCCCGCCGGATGCCCAGGTACGTGCCCATCTCCACGGTCCGCGGCCGGAACGGTCCCGGTTGGGTGCGCTCCACCAGGTCCAGCATCTCCGGCACGTCGGCGGGGCCGAGCCGGACCGCCTCGGCGTCCTCGGCGACCCGCACGTCGTCCTCGACCAGTTGCACGACGTCGAACCGCTCGACCAGTTCCCAGTCGGCGGGCGGCGCGAACGACGAGATGATCGGCACGATCGCGGCCGGGCCTGCGAGCGCGGCGACGTCGGACCACACCCGGTCGTCGGGCTCGTCGGGCAGCGCCACGAACGGCGCCACGTCCGACGGGTAGCGCAGCACCCGGCCGTGCCGTTCGGCGAAGTGGGCGTGCGGCCCGGTCAACGACGTCCAGGCCGGGTTGTCCAACGGCGAGGCCATGCGCGTACCCCCAGTAGTTCGCGACCGGATCGATCATGCGTGCCGCCGGGACGATCTGTCCACCTCCCTATCGCTCTCGGCGGAATCCGTCCTGGGCTGAACGCGCGGGATCGGGACGTGCCCCGGGTGGGCGGTGTCGCTAACGTCCGCCGCATGGCGCGCCGACTGGGTCCGGACTTCGCGAGGCTGTGGTTCGCCTCCGCCGTGTCCAACTTCGGCGACGGCATGACGATGGCCGCCGGTCCCCTGCTGCTGGCCTCGCTCACCGACGATCCGGCGCTGGTGGCGGGCGCGGTGTTCGCCCAGCAACTGCCGTGGCTGTTGTTCTCGCTGGTCAGCGGTGTGATCGTGGACCGGTTCGACCGGCGGAGGCTGGCCGTGGCGGCGAACCTGGCCCGCGGCGCGATCGTGGCCGGGCTGGCCGTGGCGATCTGGACGGGGCACGCGTCGGTGCCGGTCGTGTACGCGTGCCTGTTCCTGCTCGGCGTCGGTGAGACGATCGCGGACAACGCGTCGTCGGCGTTGCTGCCGGCGGTGGTCGCCGCGGACCAGCTGCCGCGGGCCAACTCGCGGCTGATGGCCACGCACGTCCTCGGCGGGCAACTCGTGGCGCCGCCGGTCGGCGCGGCGTTGTTCGTGGTCGCCGCCGCGGTGCCGTTCGGGCTGGACGCGGCCAGTTTCGTGATCGCGGCGGTGCTGATCGCGGTGCTGCGGAACGTGCCCGCGCAGGCGCCGGTCGAGCGGCGGACGGTGCGGGCGGAGATCGGCGAGGGGTTGCGGTGGCTGTGGCGGCACGAGGTGCTGCGGACGCTCGGGCTCTGCCTGTGCCTGATGAACCTGACGCTCATGGGCGCGGTGTCGATCCTGGTGCTGTACTCCGGTGAACGGCTCGGCCTCGACCCGAGGTGGTTCGGCCTGCTGCTCAGCGCGATCGCGGTCGGCGGCCTGCTCGGCACGGCGGTCTCGAGCCGGTTGATCGACCGGTTCGGGCCGACCGCGCTGCTGCGGGTCGGCCTGGTGATCGAGGCGGGCACCCACCTGGGGTTGGCGTTGGCCCGTGACGTGTGGGTCGTGGGCGCGATCCTCGCGGTGTTCGGCGTGCACGCGGTGGTGTGGAACGTGATCACGCAGTCCATCCGGCAGCGCGAGGTGCCCGACGAGCTGCGCGGCCGGGTGGGCAGCGCCTACTTCCTGCTCAGCGTGGGCGGGTCCGCGCTGGGCGCGCTCGTCGGCGGCCTGCTGGCCCGCCAGTTCGGCATCACCACGCCGTTCTGGTTCGCGG
Organism: Saccharothrix sp. NRRL B-16348; assembly: GCF_001280085.1. Lineage (GTDB taxonomy): Bacteria > Actinomycetota > Actinomycetes > Mycobacteriales > Pseudonocardiaceae > Actinosynnema. The sequence continues at coordinate 30,320 of NZ_LGED01000002.1, forward strand.
TCGCGGTGGTGGCGGGCGTGGCCGTGGTCGCGTGGCGGCCGTTCGCGGCGGCGACCGACCTGCACCGGTCGGCCGCCGCCGCGACGTGATCACACCACCCGGCCGTCCTCCAGGTGCAGGCGCGTGCCGTCGAACCCGGCCCGCGTGCGCCGGTCGTGCGTGACCACGACCAGCGCGCCCGGGTAGTCCGCCAACGCCCGGTCCAGGTCCTCGACCAGGCCCGGTGACAGGTGGTTGGTCGGCTCGTCCAGCAGCAGCAGGTCGACCGGCCTGGTCACCAGTCGGGCCAGCTCGACGCGCCGCCGCTGCCCGTAGGACAGCTCGCCGACCCACGTCCGCAGGTCGCGGCGGTCGAACAGGCCCAGGGCCAGCAGTGCGTCGACGTGCTCGTCCGGGTGACCGGGCAGGCCCTCGGCGAACGCCTGGAGCACGGTCAGCTCCGGTCGCCAACCCGCTTCCTCCTGCCGCAGGTGCCCGACCCGCCCCGGCACGTCGACCACGCCGGCGTCCGGGCTCAGCTCACCGCTGAGCACCCGCAGGAGCGTGGTCTTGCCCGCGCCGTTGGGGCCGGTCACCAGCAGCCGCTCACCCGGTCGCACGGTCAGGCGCGGCAACAGGAGCCGGTCGCCGACCCGCACGTCCGACAGCTCGGCCGCCCACTCCGTCGCGCCGCCGCCCCCGCCGAGCCGCGCGGAGAACCGCAACGGCTGCGGCGGCGGCGCGACCGGGTTCCCGGTCAGGCGCGCCCGGCGTTCCTTGGCGTTGCGGATGCGGCTCATCGCGCCGTGGGCCCGGCCCCTGGCCCGGAACGGGCCGCCGCCGAACCCGGCCTTGTCCATCTTCCGGGGGATCTCGCCCAACCGTCGCGCGGCCGAGGCGAGCAGCCGTTCCTGTCGGGCCAGCTCGGCCCGCCACTCCTCGTGCTCGCGCAGCCGCCGTGCCCGGTCCGCCGCCTTGGCGGCCAGGTAGCCGTCGTAGCCGTCGCCGAACCGGGCCACGCGTCCCGCCTCGATCTCGACGATGGTCGACGTGACGCGCTCCAGGAACACGCGGTCGTGGGTGATCGCGACGACGGTCCCGGTGTGCCGGGCCAGGCGCCGTTCCAGCCAGGCCACGGCCTGGTCGTCCAGGTCGTTGGTCGGCTCGTCCAGCAGCAGCAGTTCCGGCGAGGACGCCAGCGTCGCGGCCAGCGCGAGCCGCGACCGCTCGCCGCCGGACAACGTGCCCAGCGCCCGCCGGCGGTCCAACCCGGGCAGCCCCAAGCCGTGCAGGGCCACGTCGACCCTCGTGTCGGCCTCGTAGCCGCCCCTCGCCTCGAACCGCTCGACGAGGGACGCGTAGTGCTCCGGGTCGGCGTGCGGTCCGGCCAGCTCGGCTTCGGCCCGGCGCATCCGGGCCTCCAGCTCGCGCAGGTCGGCCAGCGCGAGGTCGACGGCGTCGGCCACGGTGGCGTGCGGCGGCAGGTCCAGCGTCTGGGCCAGGTACCCGATCCCGCCGGGCGAGACCACGGTGACCTCGCCGTTGTCGGCCGCCACCCGGCCCGCGACCAGGGCGAGGAGGGTGGACTTGCCGGATCCGTTGTCGCCGATCACGCCGACCTTCTCGCCGGGCTTGACGGACAACGAGACCGCGTCGAGCACGACGTGGCCGTGGTAGCTCTTGGTGACGTCGTGCAGGGCCAGTTGCGCCACTAGGGCGTGATGCGCGGTGCGCAAGGCAGACTCCTGTTCCCGGCGTGGCAACGCCGAGTCATCGGTGCGGAGGGTGTGGAGAAGCGCTCGCGGAGCGTGGCTCGACGCGAGCGAATTGCCCGATGATCACAGGAAGTACAACATCGCCCGAAACCCTAGCCGAACCATCCCGTGCGGCGATACGTGACGGGCGACACACCTTATTCCATCTCGCCGCCCGGTTTGAGTCGTCTAGACTCAAACTATGTTCACCAGGGACGAAGCGCTCGAACGAGTCGAACGGGCGGGCTCGGCGGCCGACTTGTTCGGCCCGTTCGACCCGGACCCGGCCCGCCGCAAGGAGGCACAGCGGCTCTACCACGCGCTCGCCGCCGTGCTGCACCCCGACCGGGTCGGCGCGGACGACACCAGGGCGCACGCGGCGTCGGCCGAGCTGACCCGGCTGCACCACGAATGGCGGCACGGCACGTCGGTCGAGCTGCGCACCGACCGCGCCACCTACCGGCTCGCCGAACGGCACGCGGTCGGCAGCGTCGCCAACGCCTACCTCACCGACGGCCCGAACGTGGTCAAGGTCGTGCGCAACCCCGCGCTCAACCCCCTCCTGCACGCCGAGTGGGACGCGCTGCGCCGACTCGCCCGCTTCACCGACCAGCACCGCTGGCTGCGCCCCTACTACCCCCACCTCGTCGACACCTCCGGCGACGTCGCCCGCGGCTCACGCGCCTTCACCGTGCTCGCACCGCTCGTGGACGGGTTCGTGACCCTCGCCGAGGTGCGGCGGGCGTTCCCGCACGGCCTGGACGGCCGCGACTACGCCTGGATGCACCGCAGGCTGCTGCGGGCGATCGCCGGCGCGCACCGCATCGGCCTCGTGCACGGCGCGATCGTCGCCGAGAACGTCCTGGTGCACCCCGAACAGCACGGCGTCGTGCTGGCCGGCTGGACGTTCGCGGTCAGCGCGGGCGAACGACCCCTCGCCACCGACAAGACCATCCCCTACCCGCCGGAAGTCCACGCCGGACGACCGGTCACCCCCGCCACCGACGTCCACATGGCACACACGCTGATGCTGGACCTCCTGGCGGACCGCGAGACCGCGCAACGCAGGTTCGCCCGCGGCTGCACCCAGGACGACCCGACCAGACGACCGGACGCCGTCGACCTGCTCACCGAGTACGACGACCTGCTCGAAGACCTCTACGGCGAACGGACCTTCCGCCCGTTCGCACTACCCAGGACAGGAGCCTGACATGGGACACGGCAAGTGGGACGACAACGCCTACAAGGCGGCCACGACCTTCCGCGCCGCCAAGGGCATCGACGACTTCGGCTACACCGCCACGATGCGGTCGCGCCCGGCCAAGGAGTGGAAGGCCGACCCGTCGCTCGACCCGAAGGGCGTGGCCGCGCGCGAGTGCCGCGACTCGCCCGACCACGCCGACTCGACGCCGATCGCGGTGCTGTTCGACGTCACCGGCTCGATGGGCCGCGTGCCGCAGATCATGCAGCGCAAGCTCGGCAAGCTGCACGGCCTGCTGCAGCGCAAGGGCTACCTCACCGACCCGCAGCTGATGTTCGGCGGCATCGGCGACGCCGACAGCGACCGCGTGCCGCTGCAGGTCGGCCAGTTCGAGTCGGACAACCGGATGGACGAGCAGCTGCGCACCATCTTCCTGGAGGGCAACGGCGGCGGCCAGAAGAGCGAGTCCTACGAGCTGGCGGCGTACTTCGTGGCCCGGCACGTGGTCACCGACGCGTGGCAGAAGCGCGGCCGCAAGGGCTACCTGTTCCTCATCGGCGACGAGCTGAACAAGCCCCGCCTGGAGGCGCGGCACATCCGCCGGATCATCGGCGACGACATCAAGGAGGACATCGACCCGGCCTCGGTGTACCGGGAGCTGAGCCGCAAGTGGCACGTGTACTTCGTGCTGCCCAACCAGTCGTCGTACTTCCACGACGAGCAGATCGCCGACCACTGGCGCGACCTGCTCGGCCAGCGCTTCCTCAAGCTGGACGACCCCGGCGCGGTGTGCGAGCTGATCGCCGCCACCATCGGCATGGAGGAACGGGTCGTCGACCTCGACCAGGCGATGGTGGACCTGGCGGAGATCGGCTCGGTCGCGGAGAGCCGGGCCGTCGGCAAGGCGCTGGTCCACGTCGGCGGCAAGACGGTCGCCACCACCGCCACTCCCCCGGCCCTCGACGGCCCCGACGACGTCACGCTGACGTGATGGACGGGCACGTCATCGTCGTGGGCCTCGGGTTCGGCGACGAGGGCAAGGGAGCCGTCGTCGACGCCCTCTGCCACGACGCCCTCCTGCACGACGCCCCCGTGACGTCGGTGGTCCGGTTCAACGGCGGCGCGCAGGCCGCGCACAACGTCGTCGTCGGGGACCGGCACCACACGTTCAGCCAGTTCGGGTCCGGCACGCTCGCGGGCGTGCCGACCCACCTCTCCCGGCACGTCCTGGTCGAGCCGATCGCCCTGGCCACCGAGTCGCGCGAGCTGGCGGAACTGGGCGTCGCCGACCCGCTGCGACTGCTGTCCATCGACGCCGACGCCCTGCTCACCACCCCGATCCACGTCGCCGCCAACCGTGCCCGCGAGGACGCTCGCGGGCACGCCCGGCACGGGTCGTGCGGCAAGGGCATCGGCGAGACCACCTGGTACGGGCTGCTCGCCGCCCGCGGCGCGGCGGCGGGCGACGTGGTCGAGGACCAGGAGGTGACCGGCGAACCCGGCCCGCCGCCGACGGTCGGCGACTGCGCCCACCCGGCCGTGCTGCGCGCCAAGCTCGACGCCCTGGCCCGCTTCTACGAGCCGCTGATCGGCGCCGGACGGTCCGTGGACGACCTCGTGGCGCTGTACCGGGACTTCGCGGGCGCGGTCCGCGTCACGACCGGCGACGAAGTGGGCCGCCTGGCCGAGCACGGGCGACTGGTGTTCGAAGGTGCCCAAGGCGTGCTGCTCGACCAGTGGCGGGGTTTCCACCCGCACACCACGTGGTCCACCGTCACCCCCGACAACGCCCGCGAGCTGCTCGGACACCGCCGCGCCACCGTCCTCGGCGTGACCCGGACCTACCAGACCCGGCACGGCGCCGGACCGTTCCCCACCGAGGACGACCGCGTGCTCGCGCGGTTCCCCGAACGCCACAACGGCACCGGCGAGTACCAGGGCGCGTGGCGCGCCGGACACCTCGACGCCGTGCTGCTGCGGTACGCGGTGGACGCGTGCGGCGGGGTCGACGGGTTGGCCGTCACGCACCTGGACGCGCCCGACCTGCACGTCGCCACCGCCTACGACGCCCCCCTGCCGACCACGGACCTGACCGCGTTCCTGGACCACCGCACGCCGACCCTGACCGCCCTGCCCGACCCGGCGACCTGGCTGGCGGACCACCTCGACGTGCCGGTCCTGGTCACCGGCGCCGGCCCCGACCGCGCGGACTACACCGTGCGGGCACCGGCGCTGCGCTGAATGCGGGAGAATCGGGCCATGATCGAGTCGACCCCCGTGTCGGTGGACGTGCTGGCGCTGCGCTTCGACCCGACCGCGCGCGCCGTGCTCCTCGGCATCGCGCCCCGCGCCCTCGAGCCGTTCGCTGGAGTCCTCGCCCTGCCCGGCGTCCTGCTGGGCAAGGGCGAACGGCTGCGTGACGCGGCACGGCGCGCGGTCACCGGCAAGCTCGGCGTGCCCGAAGCGGCGATCTCCGCCTCCGGTCAGCTGACCACGTTCGACGAGCCCTCCCGCGACCCGCGCGGACCCACGCTGTCCATCGCCCTGTGGGCCACCATCGACCCCGGCAAGCTCACCGGCGACGGCCCGACGTGGACACCGCTCGCCGACGTGCCGCCGCTGGCGTTCGACCACGACCGCATCGTCCACGACTGCCGCCCGATCCTCGCCGACCACCTCTGGCGCGACACCGCGTTCACCGCCGGCCTCCTCGGCCGCGAGTTCACCACCGCGCACGCCCTCGACGTCACCGAATCCCTGACCGGCGACCGGCCCTACCCCGCCAACCTCGGCCGCACCATGGAACGCGTGCCCGGCCTGGAACGCACCGCGCAGCACGCCGCCGCACTGCCCAAAGGCGGACGGCCCCCGTCGGTCTGGCGCTGGACCCCGTAGTCCGCCGGTCGCACCACGCGACAATCCCGTCTCCGATCGTGTGACGGACATGCCACGACGGGTGACGCCACCAAGGTTGCCTTGATCCGCGTGACAACCACGACCGACCATGCCTCAGGGGGCCGGCGAGAACACCTGGAGCGCCTGATGCCACTCAAGGCACAAATCGCGGACCTGTCACGCTTCCAGCAGCTGCTGGTCGGCACGTGGACGAACCAGAACCTGCCCGGCACGACCAAGGGCGACCAGACCGACCCGTACTCGTACAACGTGATGCCCCTGCCGCAGCAGTCACCCCAGAACGGGAACGACTTCGGGTACATCCTCAAGAACTTCCGGTACTACGAGACGATCGTGTTCAAGGACACGGACGACGTGGCCAGCCCGGTCACCGCGCCGAACCGGGGCGGCACCTACCAGCAGACGCCGTACGTGCTGTTCTACGACCAGCAGATCCGCTTCGCCGAAGGCCCCGGCATCGACACCATCGTCCACGAGGAGAACGGGGCGTGGCTCCACCTGCAGACGGAGAAGCAGCAGATCGGCCCCTACGCGACGAGCCCCCCGACCTACGAGCCGGGCGACCCCGAACCACAACCCCCGACCCAGACGATCTGCAAGCAGATCTCGGTGCCGCACGGCGTCTCGGTCCTGGCCCTGGGCAGCTGCTCGGACCACATCTTCGCGCCGCTGATCCCCAACGCGGACCCGCCTCTGCCCACCCCGACCGGCCTGAACACCTCTCCGTACCAGGACACCCTCACCGCTCCGGACAACTACCAGAACCCGCATCCCGTCCTGACCGAACAGATCACCCTGCCGCTCCAGGCCGCGATCGTGGACCTCGTCGGCGCCGACCACCCCATCTCCAACTACATCCACTGCCAGGTCGACACCGCCAACGGCGGCGGGGTGATGAACATCCCGTTCGAACAGCGGAGGGCGGCGCTCACCGGCTACAGCGCGGACTACTGGCTCATGTCGCTCGACGGCGGGACCAACTACGACATCCTCGCCTACACCCAGCGGATCGTGCTCGACCTCCTGATCGGCGACAACCACTACACCTTCCCCCACCCGACGTCCAACGTCCTCACCAGGGTGAAGATGATGTGACGCCGCTGTGGACCGACCTCGACCCGGCCCTGCCGCGGCGGGAACGCTCCGCCGTGACCGGGCCGGGTCACGCCACTCCTAGAGACGGGTGCCGAGATCCTCCGGCATCTGCTTGCTGATCAGCCACAGGACGCTGTTGTCCCCGCCGAGCGCCGGGTAGTGCGGCAACACCCGCTCGCACAGCTCCTTCAAGTGCCGGGTCATCGGCACGTCGTCTGGGAACTCGTAGTACTCGAACGTCGGCGCGGCGTGCAGGTCGTGGTGCAGCTCCTTGGTGATCGGCGTGCGCACCAACTCCTTGATCACACCGAACAGCAGGCCCTGCATCGCCGCGACGAACACCCGCTCCAACCCGTAACGCCGGCTCGTCGCGCCCGGCTTCACGTCCTTCCCCGAGGTGTTGTAGAGCTCGTCCAGCAGCGCGAGCACGTAGGTGTAGGCGGCGGACGCCAACACTCCGAGGTCGCGGACAGGACCCTCCGGGTAATCGGCCACACGCGGGTTCTCGGGCACGTGGTAGACGTCGCCGATCGGTTCCCAGCCGTCGGCGATGCGCTTGAACTTCACGTAGTGCGGCGCCTCGAACAGACCCGTCGCCAGGTCCTCCCTCGGATCCGCCGGATCGATCGGCACCACCTGCTGGTCCGGGTCCATGCCCTCGCCCTGCTCCACGATCACGTTGATCGCGGTGAGCGCCGAGTGCAGGTCGTTCACGATGATCGGCGCGCCACCGCCGCCCTCGTTCCAGTAGGTGTTGGTGTACTGCAGGTCCAGCCGGTTGTGCTTGAACAGCTTCAGCTCCTGCTCGCCGGGCGGGCCCAGCCGGGTGGGCACGATGGGATCGACACCGCACAGCCGCTGGAAACCGTCGAAGATCGCCTTGTAGAACTGGCCGATCGTCTGGTACTCACCCGACTCCGCCGGCGCGCCCACCTTCGCCGGGAGCTCCAGCGGCATGAACACGTCCCGCACCAGGTCCGTGGTCAACGGGGCCAGCTTGAGCGTGAGCTCCGGCACCCGGTGCAACATCGGCGAGGGGAACGTCGGGACGAACTCCTTGTGCTGGAACTTGATGTGGTCGCCGCGACCGATCGCCACGATCAGGTTGCGCACCAGGGACAGGTGCAGCATCTCCTCGATCACGATGCTCTTGATCAACCGGAACGCGCCCGGCCCCGCCGACCACTGCGACACGTTGTCCGTCTTGATCGAGTACGCGGCGTACAAGTACAGCGGGATGGTCGACAGCTCCAACCGCGCCGCGTCGTAGAGGTGCGAGAACAGCGCATCGACCGAGTCGATCGGTTTGTCGGCCTTGGGAAGCTTGTACGCTGCGGGCACAGCGGTGTGGGTGGTGGTCATCGGTGGGACGTCCTTCCGTTGATTCCGACGATCAGTCGATCGGCCATCCAGGTGCGCAGGCACGCGTCGGTCTCCCCCGAGGTCAACCCGGCGTCGCCACCGGCCCGACCCAGGGGCGTGCCGGCCCGCAGGGCCGCCAGCAGCCGGTGACGGGGTTCGTCCAGCTCGGCCACCGTCACCACGAAGTCGGCGCGCGCCAACGCCAACCGGACGTCACCCGGCCGCGGCAGCGGCGGATCCTGACCGGCACGCACCGCGACGCTGAACGTGTGCACCGGGAAACCGGCCCGCACCAGCCGCAGGCACTCCACGGTGGACACCACCGTGTCGGCCCAACCCGGGTGACCGGGCCCCGGCGGGGCCGGTGGCGGTTCGCGGAACTCCGCACCGGCCGCGGCGTGCGCCTCGGTGAAGGCCCGCTCGAACCGGACGACGTCGTACAGCAGGTCGATCCACGGCTCCCGCTCCCCGGCAACCAGGTCCGGACGACCGGCGGCCAGGTGGTCCGCGAACCCCGCGCCGAGCGCCTCCAACGTGTAGCTGCGCGAAGGGCGGACCCGCAGGTACTCCCGGGCGAACTCCTCGAACAGCTCCGCGCCGAGCAGGTGCCGGGCGACCGGGTAGTGCGCGCTCAGGCAGTCGATCAACCGGGAGCGGTAACCGTGCTGGTAGATCGCCAGCCGTCGGTCGGCGGGCAGCCGCGCCGTCGCCACCACCACGTCCGCCACGTCACCGGCACCCGCCGGGTCCAGGATCGCACCCTGCAACCAGCTCTGGAGCCGGCGCAACCGCTCAGCCGACACGGGCCGTCCGCTCCCGCGCCTTGTCCAACTCGCCGGTCAGGACCGGGAACGGCGGGATCCGGTCGTCCCACTCCAGCAGCACCGACACCGACGGCAGCAGACCGGTCGTGAACTCGTACAGGTCCCACACCGGATCGGCCACCGGCTGGTCGTGCGTGTCGATCAGGTGCGTGCCGCGGTCCGTGTGCCCCGCCAGGTGCACGTACACGACCCGGTCGGCCGGCAGCGCCCGGACGTAGTCGTACGGGTCGAACTCGTGGTTCACCGCCGACACGTAGACGTTGTTCACGTCCAGCAGCAACCCGCACCCGGACTCCTCCGCCAACCGGGCCAGGAACTCGCACTCCGGCACGGTCGACTCCGTGAAACCCAGGTACGTGCTCGGGTTCTCCAGGACCAGCGGACGCTCCAGCACGTCCTGCGCGACCCGGACCCGGCGCACCACGTGGCGCAACGACTCCTCGGTCAGCGGCAGCGGCAGCAAGTCGTGCGTGTTCAACCCGAGGACACCGGTCCAGCACAAGTGGTCCGACACCCACGCGGCGCCCACACCGGTGGCCAGCCGCCCCACCCGCCGCAGGTAGTCCAGGTCGAGCGGATCCGTGCTCCCGATCGACAGCGACACGCCGTGCAGCACCACGGGGAACCGCTCGGCGACCTGGTCGAGCAGGTACCGGGCGTAACCGCCGTTGTCCAGGACGTTCTCCGTGATGACCTCGAACCAGTCCACCCCGGACGGCCCCCGCAGCACCTGGTCGGCGTGGCGCGAGCGCAGCCCGACGCCGAAGCCCAGCTCCGGCAGGCCGAGCCGGTCGGGCGCCGACATCAGACACGGCCCACGTAACGCGGCAGTTCGACAGCCATCCCGGGCTCCTCGGCCCGCCGGCCCTTCTCGGCCTTCTCGGTCCTCGGGGTCACGATCGGCCTCGCGTTCAGCGTGGCGAAGAGCTGCGCGCGATCCGTCTCGTACGCCGGCACCTTGTCGTTCGGGTAGCCCTCGCCGTGCGCCGGACCGAACGCCACGCCGGCGTCCCACATCCGCGCCTCGAACCGCGTGCGCGCCAACTTCCACACGCTGGTGCCCTTGAACGGACCCGCCGACGCCACCCGGCACTCGTTGATCGGGCTCGCGCAACTGCCGTTGGCGCTGCACGACTGCTCGCCCGGCTTGGTCTGCTCGAACTCGCTGCCGGCGTAACCGCAACCGCCCTGCCCGCGGCACTGGTTGTCGCCGTGGCAGACGTGCAACGCCGTGGCGCACGTCCCCTCGCCGGGCAGCTTCGCCTTGCCGGACTCGTCGTGCGCCTTGCAGGCGTTCAAACCCATGCACACGTGCAACTCGAGCACCGGCGCGGTCGCGGTCGTGGTCCGACCCTCCCGCGGGCCACCCGCCTCGTGGCTGGTCTCCCGCAGTTCCCGGCCCGCGGGCCCGCCGGTCAGGAACAGCGCCGCCTGCTCCGCCGACATCCCGTCATGGCCACCGTCACGTTGATCGTCCGTGCCGCCCATCTTCGCGACCACCTTCCGCAGCGGAGCACCACCCGGTTCCCGAGCAGAACCGGCCCAATCCCTTCTACACCGCCGTTGTGGCCGCGACCGGATGAATCACCAGCCGGCCCCGTTCGGGGAGGGGACGTCACCGCTACGAGGGTCGGCGGTCGTCACGTTCGGTGCTTCTTCTGCACTGGAGGGTGTGGCGCGGACCCTCGATCGAGGACTGGTTTTGGTCAGCACTGAAGTTATCGTGAACACAGAGCGACGCTGGGTCTCGACCGTCCCCCGAACGGGTACTCCCGGGTTGTCCACCGACCAAGGAGGCCGAGATGCAGCCGCTCCCCATCCCCTTCGCGCCGTGGGTCTGGCGCAACGTCGCGGAACTGCTCGACCGGCGCGACACCGACTCCCCCGAAGCCGACGAAGCCACCCGGTCCACCGAGCGCCACGACCGCCCGGACATCGGCCTGCTCGGGTACGAGGTCGAAGCGCTGGACGGCCCGATCGGCGAGGTCGACCAGTCGAACGCCCGCGTGCCCGCCGACTGCCTGCTGGTCGACGCCGGCACGTGGTTGTCGCGCCTGAAGGTCGTGCTTCCGGTCGGCGCCGTCGCCAAGGTCGACCACGACGCGAAGAAGGTGCACGTCGACCGCACCAAGGACCAGGTGCGGCACGCGCCGGAGTACGACCCGGACACGTTCGACGCCGACGACTACCGGCAACGCCTCGGCGACTACTACACCGAGAGCTACCGGACCGCGCCGCCGGCGACGTGAGCCGCCACGGGCCGGCGTGAGACCCGCGGCCCACCAACGCGGTCCACATCGGACCGGACGCCCGGCGGCCGCGCTCGGCCGCCGGGCCCGTGCGAACCGGTGCGGCGACTGCCGAGCCCGTGCGAGCGGGTGCGGCGACTGCCGGTCACGGCACTAGGCACCCAGCTCCATGATCCGATCGGCCACCGCCGCGGGCGCTTCCAACGGAAGCATGTGGCCCGCGTCCTCCACCACCACCGACTCGCCGCCGACCGCCGCGGCCAGCGCCTTGGCGTTGGACTCCGGCACCAGCCGGTCCTCGTCGCCGACGATCGCGATCACCGGGCGTTCGCCCGCGACGGACAGCGCGGCCTCGCGGTCGTACCGGTCGACCGCCGGGCGGAACAGCGCGATCGTCTCCGGCCAGTGCGCCCACACCATGGCCGCGGTGAGGTCGACGTCCTCCTCGCGCGGCTCGTCGCCGAACAGCCACCAGCGCAGCCCGGCCGTCTTCGCGGGCTCGATCTTCTCCCGCACCGCCCGCACCAGCGGCCCGAACGCGCGTTCCAGCTCGCGGACCAGCTTGCCCAGCGCCTTCGGCCAGGCCAACGACGTCTCGGCCAGCCCCGTGGCGGCGGTCGAGACGAACACCACGCCCGCCACCCGCTGCCGGTACAGGCGGGGACGGCGTTCGGCCATCGCCATCGCGGCCATGCCGCCCATCGAGTGGCCCGCGACGACGACCCGCCCGGCGGGCGCCAGCCGTTCGACCAGCTCGCCGAGGTCGTCGCCGAGCCGCTCGATCGTCGCGGTCTCCTTGTCGGCCGGCGAGGACCCGCCGTGGCCGCGGTGGTCGTAGGCGATCACCCGCACGGACTCCGGCAGCGCCGCCACCACCCGGTGCCAGCTGCGGTGGTCGAGCGCGTAGCCGTGGGCGAGCACCACGGTCAACTCGGCGTCGGGCGGGCCGCTGAGTGCCACGTTCAGCTCCGTGCCGTCCTCCAGCCGCAACCGTTCGGTCGCCATGGCCGCTGCCCCTTCCGTCGTCGGACGTCGACCTGACCAACGAGTAACAAGCGCGGACGTCACGCGCCGGCCGCTACGACCAGTCAGGTCGCCGGAGCAGCGCCAACCGGCGGTCGAGGAGGGTGGCGAAGTCGTGCGGGCGCCCGACGACCAGTTCGACGTCCTGCTCGGCGGCGGTGCGGACCACGACCACCTCGCCGCCCGGCGCGGCCCGGGTGTCGGCCACCCGGACGTCGGCGATCTCGCGCAACGGCAGTTCGCCGCCGGAGACGTCCGGGGTGGACGGTCCGGTGCGCACGTGCCAGCGCAGCAGCTCGCCGTCGAAGTTGGCGTGGGCGAGCACGGGGTGCCCGGTGGCGTTGCGCACCTGCCGGGACTCGCTGCGCACGCCGAGCGTGGTGCCGGCGATCGCGCCGCCCACCACGTCCAGCAGCACCGCCTTCGCCTTCGTCACCAGCACACCCGCGACCGCCGTCGCGGCCACGACCGGCAGGGCGAGCAGCGCGTTGCGGGTGAGGAGCCCGACCCCGAGCCCCTGCGCCACGCCCGCGTACACGACCAGCCCGGCCCACCACCCGGGCCGGTGCACGTAGACGCGGCGGGCCAGGAACCACACCGGCACGACGACGCCGATCACCAGCAGCACCCAACCCGGCCCGACCGGGCCAGACCACGGGGCCACCAGTGCGACGACCAGGCTCACCGCCGGCGGCGCGAGGAAACCGGGCACGAGCAACACCCGTGCCCGCGACCACCGCCGCTCGAACTCCGCACGCACCGACTCGTGCACCCCAAACGGCAACCGCACCCCGCACCACCTCCCGACATCAGCGTAACGTCACCGTTACCCGGGCTTTCCGGCACGCACGGTGACGATCACCCGGTGCCCGCACCATTGCGGACCAGGGCCGGGCAGGGTGCGGCGATCGGGTACACCTTGCCGGTCCAACTGGGGCGGAGCGCCGGCAACCGGCACCCTGATCGACGTGACTGCGTGTTACCGGGAGCCGCCGGTGGTCCGTGTCGTCCGGTCCGCGTGACGGCCTTGGAGGTCTCCGGACCGGCGCTGCACCGCGCGATCGTGGCGGTCGACGTGGAGGGCTTCGGCGACCCGCGGCGGACGCTGCCCCACCAACTGGGCACGCGCGCGGGCCTGTACCGGGTCGTCGAACGGGCCGTGCGGGCGGCCGGGGTGCGGTGGGAGGACTGCTACCGCGAGGACCGCGGCGACAGCGTCTTCGTCCTGGTCCCGCCCCAGGTGCCGAAGGGCCCGCTGGTCGAGGTCGTGCCGGGCGCGTTGGCGGAGGCGTTGCGCGACCACAACGCCACCAGCCCGCCCGAGCAACGGGCGCGGCTGCGGCTGGTCGTGCACGCGGGCGAGGTCGCGTTCGACGGCCACGGCGTCACCTCCACCTCACTGACCACGGCGTTCCGCCTGCTCGACGCCCCCGCGCTCAGGCAGGCGCTCGCCGAGTCGCCCGGTGTGCTGGCGCTGATGGTGTCGGACTGGGTGTTCCAGGAAGTCGTCCGCCACTCCGCCGTGCTGGACCCGGCCACGTTCCGACCCGCGGCGGTCGTGGTGAAGCAGACCCGTGACACCGCCTGGATCGCCCTGCCCGACCACCCCTACCCGGCCGACCTCGCCGTGCTCGACCGCGCCGCGCCACCGGACAGGGACGACGTGCCACGTCAGTTGCCCGCGCCGCGATCGCCGTTCGTCGGCCGGCAGGAGGAGCTGGACCGCCTGGACGCGGCCCTGCGGAACGCCGCGGGCACCGTGGTGATCTCGGCGATCGCGGGCGCCGGCGGCATCGGCAAGACCTGGCTGGCACTGCACTGGGCCAACCGGCGCCTCGACCGCTTCCCCGACGGGCAGTTGTTCGTCGACCTGCGCGGTTTCAGCCCCGACGGCACGCCGATGGACCCGGCGGTGGCCGTGCGCGGTTTCCTCGACGCCCTCGGCGTCGACCCCGGCCGCATCCCGGTCGACCCGCACGCCCAGGCCGCGCTCTTCCGCGGCCTGGTGGCAGACCGGCGGATGCTGCTCGTGCTCGACAACGCCGCCGACACCGCCCAGGTCACCCCGCTGCTGCCCGGCGGCGACACCTGCACCGTCGTGGTCACCAGCCGGGAACGGCTGTCCGGCCTGATCACCAGCCACTCCGCGCACCACGTGCCGCTGGACGTGCTGGCCGACACCGAGGCCCGCGCCCTGCTCACCGACCGGCTCGGCGCGGCGCGGGTGGCCGCCGAACCACGGGCGGTGGACGACCTGGTCGACCTGTGCGGAGGGTTCCCACTGGCGTTGAGCATCGTGGCGGCCCACGCCCAGACGCGCCCCGGCACCCCGCTGGCGACGCTCGCCGCGGAACTGCGCGAGCTGGGTCTGGACGCGCTGGACGACGACGACCCGATCGCCAGCCTGCCCGCCGTGCTGTCGTGGTCGCGGCGCGCGCTCGGTCCCGGCCAGGCCACCACGTTCGCCCTGCTGGGCATCGCACCGGGCCACGACATCGGCCTGCACGCCGCCGCCGCGCTCACCGGTCTGTCACCCGGCGGCGCCAGGGCCCTGTTGCGCGGGCTGGAACAGGCGTCGCTGATCACCCAGGACGCCCGCGGCCGCTACCACATGCACGACCTGATCCACCTCTACGCCGCCGACACCGCGCGGACGTTGCCCGAGGCGACGCGGGAGGCCGCCCTGCGGCGGGTCGTCGACCACTACCTGCACACCGCGATCGCCGCCAACCGGCAGCTCTTCCCCGACCACGAACCCGTCCGGCTCGACGAGCCGGCGCCCGGCACGCACCTCCGACCCCCGCCGCTCGACCAGCACGCGGCACTGGCCTGGTTCGACAGCGAGCACGCCAACCTCCTGGCGGCCCAGCAGCTCGCCGGTGCGCGGGACCTGCACCTGACGTCGTGGTACCTGGCGTGGGCCATGGACACCTTCCACCACCGGCGGGTGCACTTCCACGACCGCCTCACCGCCTGGCGGGCCGGGCTGGCCGCCGCCGAACACCTGCCCGACCCCGAGGCCCGCGTCATCGCCCACCAGCGGAACGGCCGCGCGCACGCCGACCTGCGGCGGTACGAGGAAGCGGAGGAACACCTGCGCCGGGCCCTGTCGTTGGCCGAACGGCACGACAACCGCGCCCAACAGGCCCGCGCGCACCAGGAGTTCACCCGGTTGTGGGCCCTGCGGGGAGACAACCGGAAGGCCTTCGACCACGCCACCCACGCCCTGCGCCTCCACCGCGTCCTGGACGACCGTGCGGACGAGGCCCTGTCGCTCAACCTCGTCGGCTGGTACGCGGCGTTGCTCGGCGACTTCGACCGGGCCCGTGAGCACTGCCGGGCCGCGCTTTCCCTGCAACGCGAGCACAACGCCGCGGAAGGCGAGGCGATGAGCCTGGACAGCCTCGGCTACATCGACCACCACACCGGCCGGCACGACGACGCCGTCCGGCACTACCAGCAGGCACTGACCCGGTTCCGCGAGCTGAACCACGGCTACGCCGAGGCCGACACCCTTGACGGGCTGGGGCACCCCCACGTCGCGCTGGGGCAGCACGAGCAGGCCCTCGCGGTGTGGTCGAAGGCGCTGGAGCTGTACCAGGCCCAAGGCCGCGACCACGACGCCGCGCGGGTGCGGCGTCAGCTCGACGAGCTGGACGCCGACCGGCGCGGCTGATCGGGCCGGCGGGTGCGGGGAGCCGCGAGTGCGGTCGAGCGCAGTGCCTCGCGCAGGAGTGCCACGGCCGCCGGGATCTCCGTGTCGCCGATGTTGCCGTAGCCGAGCACGAGGGCGCGTCCCGGCGACTGCTCCGTGCGGTAGTCGTCGAGGTCCGCCAGGCGCAGGCCGGCGGACGCCGCGGCCTGGACCGTGCGGCGGGTGTCGGTGTCGTCCGGCAGGTGCAGCAGGACGTGCAGGCCGGCGGCGGTGCCGGCGGGTCGGCCCTCCGGGACCTCGGCGGCCAGGGTGTCGAGCAGCAGGTCGCGGCGGGCGCGGAAGCGGCGGCGGGCGGCGCGCAGGTGGGCGTCGTACCAGCCGCGGTCGATGAAGGTGGACAGCGCCAGTTGGTCCAGGACCGGTGGGGCGGCGGCCACCGGGTTCGCGGTGCGCAGCGCCGGGATCATCACGGGCGGCGCGACCAGCCAGCCGAGGCCGAGGGCCGGGGACAGGGTCTTGCTGACCGTGCCCAGGAGGAAGACCCGGCCGGGGTCCAGGCCCTGCATGACGGCGACGGGGTGGTGGTCGTAGCGGAACTCGGCGTCGTAGTCGTCCTCGATGACGAAGCCGTCGACCTCGCGGGCCCAGCGCACCAGGCGGGCCCGGCGCGCCGGTGACAGCACCGTGCCGGTCGGGAACTGGTGCGCCGCGCCGACCACGACCGCCCTGGCCGGCGTGCGGACCAGGTCGTCCACCCGGAGGCCGTCCTGGTCCACCGGCACGGGGTGCGCGCGCAGGCCGGCGCTGGTCACGGCGGCACGCAGCCGCGGCCAGCCCGGGTGTTCCACCGCCACGTCCGTGATCCCCTCGGCGTGCAACGCGCGGCACGTGCGGGCCAGGCCGTCGGTGACGCCGGCGCACACGGACACGGACGTGGCGTCGGCGTCCGCGCCGCGTGACCGCCGCAGGTACTCCGCGAGCGTCGTGCGCAGCGCCGCGTGCCCGGCCGGGTCGGGGATGTCGAGGTCGTACTGGACGGCCGAGCCGATGACCGCCCGGACGGCGTCGGCCCAGCGACGGCGCGGGAACGCCCGCAGGTCCGGCAGGCCGGGCGCGAGGTCGTACCGGATCGCCGGACGGGCCGGCGCCCGCTGCGCGCGAGGACGATCGGCCGTCACGGGAGACCACGAGACCCGCGTGGCCGAACCGACCCGCGCGGTGAGGTAGCCCTCCGCGACGAGCTGCCCGTACGCCTCCGTCACGACCCAGCGCGAGCAGCCCAGGTCCTCCGCCAGCGCCCGGCTCGGCGGCACGGCGGCGCCCTCCGCCAGCCGGCCGTCCCGGATCGCGGCACGCAGCGCGTGCGCCAGGCGGTCGTGCAGGCGGCCGCGCCCACCGACCTCCAGCAGCGTCGCCCACGCGAAATTGGTCTGGGAAACCGTCACGGGATTGGAGCGTACTGCCGAGCCGAATCGCCCTACGGTGGCGGCATGGTTGAGAAGTTGGCTCTGGGGGCCATGTTGTTCGGCACGGTCACGGACGAGCGGCGGTCGTTCGAGATCCTGGACCGCTACGTGGACGCCGGCGGCGTCTGGATCGACACCGCGAACTGCTACGCGTTCTGGGAGGACCCGAGCGGGTTCGGCGGGCAGAGCGAGGCGTTGCTGGGTCGCTGGCTGGCGAGCCGACCCGGCGTCCGCGACCGCGTCCGGATCAGCACGAAGGTGGGCTGCGAGCCGACCGAGGCCGGGCGGTTCCCGGAGACGGCCGAGGGCCTGTCGGCCGGTGTCGTCAAGAACGGGATCGAGGGCAGCCTCCGCAGGCTCGGCACGGACCACGTCGAGCTGTACTGGGCGCACAAGCCCGACCCGGTGACGCCGCTGGAGGAGACGGTCGCCGCGTTCGACGAGCTGGTGTCCGCGGGCGCGGTCGGCCGGCTCGGCTGCTCCAACTACCCCATCTGGCAGGTCGAACGGGCGCGGCAGCTCGCCCAGGCTCACGGTCGCGTCGGCTACACCGCGGTGCAGCAGCACCACACGTACCTGCGACCGCGGCCGGGGACGCAACCCACCGTGGTGCACCGGTTCGGTGAGGTCGACGACGAGGTGATCCACTACCTGGAACACCACCCGGATATGGCGCTGTGGGCCTACACGCCGCTGCTCAGCGGCCGGTACACCCGCACGGACAAGCCGCTGCCCGCCGAGTACGACCACCCCGGCACCACGAGCCGCCTGGCCGTCCTGGACGAGATCGCCGCCGAGACCGGCGCGAACCGCAACCAGGTCGTGCTCGCGTGGCTGACCGGCGGCGGCATCGACGTCACGCCGATCGTCGGCGTCAGCTCGGTGGAGCAGCTCGACGACGCGTTCGCCGGGGTGTCGCTCGACCTGACCGAGGGCCAGCGCCACCGGCTGGACGCGGCGGCGTGATCGGCGACCTCGTCCTGGGCGCCATGTGGTTCGGCACGGTCACCGACGAGCGGCGGTCGTTCGAGGTCCTGGACCGCTACGTGGACGCCGGCGGCGCCTGGATCGACACCGCCGACTCGTACGCGTACTGGGTGGACCCCGCCGGCGCCGGCGGGCAGAGCGAGACCGTGCTCGGGCGGTGGCTCGCCGCCCGGCCCGGTGTCCGCGACCGCGTCCGGATCAGCACGAAGGTGGGCGCCGCGCCGACCGGCGACGGCGCCGTCGAAGGGCTGTCGGCCGGTGCGGTGAAGAGCGCGATCGAGGGCAGCCTCCGGCGGCTGGGCACGGACCACGTCGAGCTGTACTGGGCGCACCTGCCCGATCCGGCCACGCCGTTGGAGGAGACGGTCGCCGCGTTCGACGACGTGGTCACGGCGGGTGCGGTCGGCCGGCTCGGCTGCTCCAACTACCCGGTCTGGCAGGTCGAACGGGCACGGCAGCTCGCCCAGGTCCACGGTCGCGTCGGCTTCACGGCCGTGCAGCAGCACCACACGTACCTGCGGCCGCGGCCGGGGATCTGGCCGACCGTGGTCCGGTTCGGCGCGCTCAGCGACGAGGTGATCCACTACGTCGAACACCACCCGGACATGGCGCTGTGGGCGTACACGCCGCTGCTGAGCGGCCGGTACACCCGCGCCGACAAGCCGCTGCCGGCCGAGTACGACCACCCCGGCACCACGAACCGCTTGGCCGCGTTGGACGAGATCGCCGCCGAGACCGGCACGAACCGCAACCAGGTGGTGCTGGCGTGGCTGACGGGTGCGAACCCGCCGGTCACGCCGATCGTCGGTGTCAGCACCGTCGAGCAGCTCGACGACGCGATCGCCGGGGTGTCGCTCGACCTGACCGAGGACCAGCGCCACCGCCTGGACGCGGCGGCGTGAGGGCCGGGTTCGCCGGAGGGGGTCCGGCGAACCCGGCTGTCGGTCACGCCCCGGCCGGCATGCCCGCGCGTGCCTCCTGGACGGTCAGCGGACGCACGGTCAGCGTGTACTCGTAGGTGGTGTCCGGGCGGACCTGGCTGCGTGGCCGCACCGGGTTCGGGGTGTCGCCGACACCCGTGACGGCGTGGCTCGCGTGCAGGGTCACCCAACCCTTGTTCCGCTGGAGCTGGAACGGGTACGCGGCCCGGTCGAGGTCGTCGTACGGCGTCACGCTGACGTCCTTCGCACCCGCCACCAGCAGGCCGCCCGTGCGGCCGTCGGTGAGCAGCGCCCAGCGCGAGTCGGTGTGGTTGCCGTGGTCCTGCGGGCGGTGGTAGTCGACGTACTGCTCGTCCACTGTGGACGAGTGGACGCCGATCGGCGTGCCGTCCTTGCGGTCAGCGTAGCTCTCGGCCTTGCGCCCGTACCAGGCGAACCGGTCGTAGCTGTCGGGCACGGCGAGCGAGACGCCCACGCGCGGCAGGTACGGCAGGGTGCGCATGGCGCCCTGAGGGGTGACCTTGTGCCCGAGCCGCAGCACGCCGCCGCGTTCGACGGTGTAGGTCATCGTCTGGTCGAACCACGCGCCGGTGACGTCCGGCGCGGCCACCCGGCTGTCCACGACCACGCGCACACCGGACTCGGCCGGTTCGACCCGGACGTCGGTGACGGTGGTGGCGAGCCGGTCCAGCCCGGCCTTGCGCCAGTCCTCCCCTTCCGCGCGGCCCCACGCGAAGGTCTCGTTGCTGATCGGCGCACGCCACGCGTCCAGCTCCGGCCCGCCGGCAAGCAGTTCCCGGTCGCGGACCTTGATCGACGACAACGTGCCGGTCTTCTTGTCGACCGTGTAGCTCACGCCCTGGGCCTCCGCCGTGACCGCGCCGGCGGTGTCGGCCGTGATGGCCGCGCCACCGCCCTTCGGCGTCGCGTCCAGGCCCGGCACCTCGGTGCCGCCGAGGGAGAACTGGTCGTGCGCCAGGACGTGACCGGCCGGCACCATGGGCCCGGCCGACGTGGTCACCGCCTCGACGGTGAGGAACCGTTCGCGGTCGGCGGGGTTCGCGGGCGCGGGCACCCGGACCGCGCCGGTCGAGTTCGCCGCCACCCGCAGCGGCTGCCGCCCCTGCGTCACGACCCGCGAGCCCTCCGTCACCCGCCACCGCAGGTCCAGGTCGTCGGTGCCGCTGAACTGCCGTTCGTTGAGCACCGACAGCACGCCGCCGGCGTAGCCGAACCGCAGCGGTTGGTGCGCCCACGCCAGCTGCGCCGTCTCCGGCTGGGCGTCGCGGTCGGGGCTGATCAGGCCGTCGAGGCCGGACAGGCTGGAGCCGTAGGACAGGTGCGTGCCGCGTTCCTCGACGCGGTCGAAGTCCAGTGCCAGCACCGCGCCGCCGACGGGCTCGGCCGCGGTCAGCTCCGCCGGGGTGAGGGGCCGGTCGTAGATCCGGACGTCGTCCACCGCGCCGTGCGCCATCCGACCGACCTTGGCCGGGTCGTTCCACGACGTCTCGAAGTCGCGCCCGATGTTCACCTCGGCCGACGACGGGTCGATCGCGCCGGTGAACGGCTTGCTCGCCACCTCGCGGCCGTCGATGTAGAGGCGCAGCGCCGTGCCGTCGTAGGTGCCGCTGACCCGGTGCCAGTTGCCGTAGAAGTCGCTCGGGACGGTGGCCTGCACCGCCTGCCAGGTGCCGCTGTGGATGAAGAACTCCAGGGTGTTCTCGGTCTTCATCTTCAGCGCGTACTGGTGGTCGCCCTTGCCGACGATGCGGAAGTCACCGCTCCACCGCGCCGGCTTGACCCACGCGTCCAGGGTCAGCGCCTTGCCGGTGATGTCGAGCTTGCGGTCGCGGTAGACCTCCACGAAGTCGTCCAGGCCGGACAGGTGCAGCGCCTTGCCGCGGTGGCCGTCGACCAGCTCCGGAGCGCCGGTCAGGTGCGCGGAGATGTTGTTCCCGGACGAGTCGGGCAGGATGCGGACCCGCTGCCGGATGCTGGCCTCGGCCCAGTCCCAGACGAAGCCGCCCTGGGTGGCGGGGTTGGCCCGGACGGTGTCCCAGAACTCGCGGAAGTTGCCGAGGCTGTTGCCCATCGCGTGCGCGTACTCGCCGAAGATCAACGGCTTGGTCGTGCTCTTCGCCTGCTGCTCGAACCGCTCCGGCGACGGGTAGCGCGGGCCCCACACGTCGGCGAACGGCGCGTCGCCGTCCGGGTTGTTGGACTGGTGGTACTTGGGCCGGGTCGGCTCGTTCGCGTCCAGCCACTCGGCCATCGCGTAGTGGTGCGCGCCGAGCCCGGCCTCGTTGCCGGTGTCCCACAGGAACACGCTCGGGTGGTTCTTGTCCCGCTCGACCATGGCGGTGAAGCGGTCCAGGAACGCGGGCCGCCACTCCGGCTGGTTCGCCTGGCACCAGCGCGAGCAGTCCTCGTGGTTGTGGGTCTCGATGTCGACCTCGTCGGCGATCCACAGGCCGTGCTCGTCGGCCAGCTCGTAGAAGTACGGGTCCGACGGGTAGTGCGAGGTGCGGACGGCGTTGACGTTGAGCTGCTCCATCAGCGCCACGTCGCGTTCCTGCGCGGCGCGCGGCACGTGGCGGCCGTGGTCGGGATCGGTCTCCGCCCGGTTGACGCCCTTGAACAGCACGCGCTTGCCGTTGACCAGCAGTTGCTTGTCGCGGATCTCGATCTCGCGGAAGCCGGTGGTCTCGGAGGTGATGTGCGTCGTGCCGTCGGGCGCGGTCAGGGTGAGCACGACGGTGTGGAGGTTCGGGGTCTCGTCGGTCCACTTCGCCGGGTCGCGCACCGGCAGGTCCAGCCGGACCTGCCCGCCCCGGTCGGTCACCTCGACGTCGCCGGTGGTCCGGCCGACCTCGGCGCCGCGGGCGTCGCGCAGGCTCGCGGTGACGCGGTGCCTGCCGGTGGCGCCGCCGGGCTTGTGGCCCACCTCGACGGCGGCCGTGAGGGTCGCGTCGGTGTAGGTGGCGTCCAGGTCCGTCCGCAGCGTCACGTCGCCGACGTAGGTCGCGGGCGTCGAGTGCAGGCGGACCGAGCGGAAGATGCCCGAGTACCGCCACTGGTCGACGTCCTCCAGGTAGGCGCCCGCGCTCCACCGGTGCACCTGCACGGCGACGCGGTTGCGTCCCGGCTTCAGCGCCGCCGTGACGTCGAACTCCGCCGGGGTGTAGCCGCCCTGGTCGTAGCCGACGTAGGCGCCGTTGACCCAGACGAAGTAGCCGGACGTGACGCCCTCGAAGCGCAGGAACGTGCGGCGGCCCGTCCAGTCGGCGGGCACGTCGAAGTCACGCGTGTAGGCGCCGGTCGGGTTGACGTCGCGCGGCACGCGGGGCGGGTCGTCCGGCTGGATCTCGGTGGCGATGTTGCGGAAGATCGGGTGGTCGAGGCCGTCGGTCTGCCAGGTGTGCGGCACCGAGACCTCGCGCCAGCCGGACGTGTCGTAGCCGTCGGCGTGGAAGCCGGCGGGCACCTCCTCCGGCCGCTTGGCCATCGCGATCCGCCACTTGCCGTCCAACGACCGCGTGAAGGGCGAGTCGTCGTCCCGCCGGACGGCCGAGTCGACGTCGGCGTACGGGCGGAGGTAGGCGTGCGCCGGCTCCTGCCCCTCCGCGACCATGCCGGGGTTCTCGAGGTAGGAGTAGAGGTCGCCGGGAGGTGCGGCGGTGGCGGCGCCCGGACTCAGCCCCACCACCGAAGCACCTACAACGAACATGACTGTTACCAGAGCGCGCAGGCGCGACATGCTGAACCTCCATGTTCAACCAGAACTACACAAGATTCACCAGGTTCGCGCGTCACGTCAAGGGGCGCCGGTGCGGTTGGAAAGCGTTTTCCGGAGGAAGGGTGCACTCTCGCTCGGCACTCCCGTGTGGACGCACGGCCGCGAACCGTGCTCCGCGTCGGCATCGTGTTAGCGCTAACGTCAGAACCGGAGGGACGCTCGGGTACCAGCTGCGGCTAAGGCCGGCCACTTCGTTAGCCGACCAAAGGAATTGCCCAACCGGTGTGACGCGGAACACGGCGTGTTAGCGTTATCAAGACGAACGCACCGCTCGGCACGATTAAGGTCGACCCGCGACACCGCACTACATGGTCCACAGTGGACCGGACAGCTCGCCGCCGTACTATGATCCACCGATGGTCACCATCGCCGACGTCGCCCGAGCCGCCGGGGTTTCGCCGAGCACCGTGTCGTACGTGCTGTCCGGCAAGCGCTCGATCTCGGAGACCACCAGGCGCCGGGTGCACCACAGCATCCGCGTGCTCGGCTACCAGCCGAACGCGGGCGCGCGGGCGCTGGCGAGCAGCCGCACGAACGTGGTCGCCTTGGTCGTGCCGCTGCGCAGCGACCTGAACGTCCCCGTGGTCATGGAGTTCGTCACCGCCACGGCCACCGCGGCCCGCACCTACGACCACGACGTGCTGCTGCTGACCGCGGACGAGGGCGCGGCGGGCCTGCACCGGGTGGTGGCCTCCTCGCTCGCCGACGCGATCATCGTGATGGACGTCGAAGCGGCCGAACCGCGCGTGCCCGTGCTGCGCGAACTGGGCACGCCCGCGGTGCTGATCGGCGTGCCGGACGACCCGCACGGGCTCACGTGCGTCGACCTCGACTTCACCGCCGCCGGGTCGGACTGCGTGCACCACCTCGCCGACCTCGGTCACCGCGACATCGCGCTCATCGGCCCCTCCCCCGCCGTCTACCGGCGCGGCACGAGCTACGCGGGCCGGTTCCTGAGCGGGTTCCGGCGGACCGCCGCGACCCGTGGCGTCGAAGCGGCCACGATGGCGTGCGTGCCGACCTACGACGGCCTCCGCGAGTGCCTGGACGACCTGCTGGCCGGTCACCGCCCGGCCACCGGGCTGGTCGTGCACAACGAGGCCATCCTCGGCCCGCTGCTGTCGGAGCTGGCCCGGCGGCAGCTGAGCGTCCCGGAGGACGTCTCCGTGCTGGCGGTCTGCCCGCCGGACGTGGCGCAGGCGCAGGCCGTGCCGCTGTCCTCGGTCGACATCCCGGCCGTCGAACTCGGGCGGCTGGCCGTCGAGCTGGCGATGCGCCTGCTCGACGGCCCCGCCGAACCCGAGGTCCGGCTGCTGCCACCCCGGCTAACGGCCCGCGGCAGCACCGGTCCGGTGGTTGCCTAGGGTCACCAGGCTGACCTTCCCGGGGTCACCCTGCGCCGCCTCGGTCGCGATCACGGCGAAGGTGAGCGTGTTGTGGTCGCGCAGCACGCCGTTCGGGAGCACGAAGTCCCGCTGCGGTCCGATGCCGTTGAGGTACTGGCCCATGTTCCAGCCGTTGACGAAGACCAGCACCCGGTAGCCGCGGGCGGTGGTGTCCTCGAACCTCAGGCCGAGCGACACGTCGTGCCCGCGCGGCAGGTCCAGCGCGAAGGTGGTGCGGTACCAGGACACACCGGGCGTCAACGTGCCCGGAGGCCGCTGCCACCCGCCGGAGCCTGGCAGGTGCCACCCGGCGCGTTCGCCGTACAGGCCACCGGTGTTCATCGGGCCGCGTTCGCCGTCCGTGGGGCGGGAACCCCGGATCTGCCACGAGATCGGCGCGGTCGACCCCTCGACGACCACCCCGAACAAACCTCGCGGTTGCTTGTGGCGGACGTCGTCGGCGGTCCAGTCGTCGTTGTGGCCCATGTTCCCGACCAGCACGGTCAACGTCGCCGGCTGCCCGTCGACCAGCAACCCCTCGGGCACGGCGAAGTCGCCGCGGCCGGGATCGGGGTTCACCGGTTCGGAGTCGGCCTGGACGCCGCCGGCGGCCGAGCCGAGGTAGCGCCCGTTGAGCCACACCTGGTAGGTGCCGCGCCTGCCAGTGATGGCGTTGACCGTGACGGTCTTCTCCGCGCCGGTGGCGGTGAACCGGCCGCGGTACCAGACGTGGCCGTTGTGGTGGCCGTACTCGTCGGCGTACAGCACGGGCAGCGTCTTGGGCTTGATCGGGCTCGCCGTGGTGGTCTTGTCCGCCGTGGTCCAGCCGGACTCGCCCTGGCCGGGCGCTTCGGGGCGGTACCGCCAGTCGGTCAGCTCGGGCAGGCGGACCTGCTCCGGGGCAGGCAGCGAGCCGAGCAGGGATCCGCTCGACGTCCGGCGCACGGGCACCGGGCGTCCCCCGACGGACAGGTGGCGGGCCGGGGCGAACACCTCGATCTCGCCTCCGCGGTCGGTGTCGGCGCGCAACGCCAGCCGGTCGCCCTTGAGCTCGGCGGAGCGGACCAGCGACGTGCCGCGGACCAGGACGGGGCCGGCCGCGGTGTCCTGCCGCCAGAACCGCGCGGCGGTCTCGTCGGTGCCGAGCATCAGCAGCATCGGCTGACGGCCACCGCCGGTGACCAGCACGCGGGACAGCCCGGTGTGGGTGTAGTCCAGCCGCAGGTCGCCGGACGCGAACGAGGCGCGGACCTCGCCGTCGAGCACCTTGACGGTCGGCGCCGAGTCGTAGCGCAGGACGGTCGAGCCCTGCTCCCCCGCACGGCCGTAGAGCACGGCCACGTCGCGGCCGGACACGTCCACGTGGGTCAGGATCTCCGAGCTCGACCACACCAGCCGCTGGCCCCCGAGGTCGTAGCCGGCGACGAGGATCTTGGCGTCCCGGCCGTTCACCCGCACGGGCACCTGGTAGCGGCCGTCCGGGGTGGACCAGTCCAGGGTCGTGGACACGTCCGCGGCGCCCGCCAGCTCGGCCTGGCGGACCAGCGTGAACTGCGTCCCGGTGTCCGGGTTCGCCCGCGTCCGCGCCAGCACGGCCGGGTCGGCGGGCACGGGCGCGGTCGCCTCGTCGGTCTTGGTCAGCGGCGCGACCGAGGTCATGAAGTAGCCCTGCCGCTTGAACTCGTCGTACTTGGCGGTGAGCTGCCGCGACTCGGTGATCGCCGAACCGTAGTCGTAGGAGGTGTAGACGTCGTTCGGCTGCGGCAGCCAGCCCCACGACGTGCCGCCGAACGTCATGTAGTAGCCGTACATGGTGGCGCCGCTGGAGATGGCGTTGTTCTTGTAGAACACCTTCATGTAGCTCGGGCCGGTCAGCTCTCGGCACCTGTCGTACCCGGCGTCGTTCAGGTCGATCGCGCCCGCCTGGTACTCGGCGGCGTACACCGGCGCGTCGTCGCGCAGCCTGCGCGTGACGCCGTCGCCCCACGGTCCCCAGGCGTCGGGGTTGTGGCACTGGAACGACTGCGGGTAGTCGTCGACACCGGGGATCTGCACCGCGCCCCGGCCGGACGACCAGTTGGCCAGGCTCCCGCCGCAGCAGTTGTTGTGCACGATCGGCACGTCGATCCCGGCGTCGCGGGCCAGCCTCTGGAGGTTCTCCATGTAGGCCGGGTCGACGTTGACCGCGTACTCGTTCTCCACGTTGTAGGCGATCACCGAACCGCCGCGGCTGACCTGGTGCCGGGCGATGATCGGGTTGAGGTGCCCGAGCCACTCCGTGTAGGCCGCCGTGTAGCCGGGGTCGCTTGACCGGGCGCGGCCCTCCACCGTCTTGAGCCACGCCGGGAAGCCGCCGCCGCTGGTCTCGGCGTTGATGTACGGCCCGGGTCGGGCCACCACGTACAGGCCCAGCTCGTCGGCCATCCGCAGCAACCGGTCCACGTCGCGGACGCCGGTGAAGTCGTAGACGCCCGGCGAGGGCGAGTGGTAGCCCCAGTGGAAGTACAGCGACACCCCGGTGAAGCCGGCCGCCCGGATCTTCTCCAGCACGTCGCGCCACAGCTCGGGGCTCGGCAGCCGGAAGTAGTGGAACTCCCCCGACCACAGCATGACCCGCTCGCCGTCCACGGTCAGCGAGTACCGGTCGTAGGAGACCACGTGCCGCTCGTCGGCCGGGGCCGCGACCACCGGGGTGGTCGCGGCCAACGAACCCAACAACACGAGCACGACGGCTAACAGCCTCACCGGATCCCCCGCAGGGTCAGGGCACCGCCCTCGGCGCTGACGAGCACGCCGTCGGGGTGCGAGCCGACCGTGCCGCCGTCAACGGCGTCGACCGCACGCGTGCCGACCAGCAGCAGCCGCCAGTTCGACGGTGCGTTGTCGGCCTCGACCCGGATCTCGTCACCGTCGCGGTGGGTGCGGAACGTGGTGTCGCCGACCACCGTCACGTGGTCGCCGTCGGACAGCTGGTACGCCTGCAGCGTGACGCCCTCGGCGTAGTCGTAGTCCGGTCGGTCGTCCACGGCGCCGACGGGCAGGACCGTGTTCGGGCGCACGAGCACCGGCGCGGTGAGGAAGTCGCAGCGGTCGCGCACCCAGCGCGGGCCGTGCACGGTCTCACCGGTCAGCAGGTGGGTCCAGGCGCCCTCGGGGACGTAGTACGACACGTCGCCCTCGTCCGAGAACACGGGTGCGACCAGCAGGTCGTCGCCGAGCATGTACTGGCGTTCGAGGTGGGCGCAGCCGGGGTCGTCCGGGAACTCGACCACCATGGCCCGCATCATCGGCACGCCCTCGGCGTTGGCCTGCTTCGCCGCGCCGTTCAGGTAGGGCATCAGCCGCAGCTTGAGCTTGGTGAAGTGCCGCAGGACGTCGACGGACTCCTCGTCGAACAGCCACGGCACGCGGTAGGACGCGCTGCCGTGCAGCCGGCTGTGCGAGGACAGCAGGCCGAACGCGATCCACCGCTTGAACAGCGCGGCGGACGGTGTGCCCTCGAAGCCGCCGATGTCGTGGCTCCAGTAGCCGAACCCGGACAGGCCCAGCGACAGGCCGCCGCGCAGGCTCTCCGCCATCGACTCGTAGGTGGCCTCGCAGTCGCCGCCCCAGTGCACCGGGAACTGCTGCGAGCCGGCCGTGGCGGAGCGGGCGAAGACCACCGCGTCACCGTCGCCGCGCCGCTTGCGCAGCACCTCGAACACGGTCTGGTTGTAGAGGTGCGTGTAGTGGTTGTGCATCCGCTCCGGGTCGGAGCCGTCGTGGTAGACGACGTCGGTCGGCACGCGCTCGCCGAAGTCGGTCTTGAAGCAGTCCACGCCCTGTTCGAGCAGGGCGTCCAGCTTGGCCGAGTACCAGGCGCGGGCGGCCGGGTTGGTGAAGTCGACCAGCGCCATGCCCGGCTGCCACAGGTCCCACTGCCACACGTCGCCGTTCGGCCTGCGCAGCAGGTAGCCGTTCGCCTTGCCCTCGGCGAACAGCGGCGAGCGTTGCGCGATGTACGGGTTGATCCACACCGAGATGCGCAGGCCGCGGGCGCGCAGGCGTTCGAGCATGCCGACCGGGTCGGGGAACGTGCGCGGGTCCCACTCGAAGTCGCACCAGTGGAACTCGCGCATCCAGAAGCAGTCGAAGTGGAACACGCTCAGCGGCAGGTCGCGCTCGATCATCCCGTCGATGAACCCGGACACGGTCTGCTCGTCGTAGTCCGTGGTGAACGACGTGGACAGCCACAGGCCGAACGACCACGCGGGCGGCAGCGCGGGCCGTCCGGTGAGCGCGGTGTACTTGCGCAGGATCTCGCGCGGGCTGGGGCCGTAGATCAGGAAGTACTCCAGCGACTGGCCCTCGACGCTGAACTGGACCTTCGACACCGCCTCCGAGCCCACCTCGAACGACACGTGCCCGGGGTGGTTGACGAAGATCCCGTAGCCCGCGTTGGTCAGGTAGAACGGGACGTTCTTGTACGCCTGCTCGCTGCTCGTGCCGCCGTCGGCGTTCCAGATGTCCACCGTCTGGCCGTTCTTGACCAACGGCCCGAACCGCTCGCCCAGCCCGTACACGGTGTGGCCGACGCCCAGGACCAACTGCTCGCGGACGTGGTGCGTGCCGTCGAGCGTCATGAAGCCCATGCCCTTGACGCCGCTGCTGGTCAGCGCACGGCCGTCGGCGGTGAAGTCGACCCGCCACTCCTCGCCGCGGTGCACCCGCACCGACAACGAGCCTGCGGTCATCACCACGCCGGCGTCGTCGTCCACCACCTTGGCCTCGTGCGCGCCGTCGGAGGCCAGCGAGAACTCCGGCTCCTTGGGCGTCTCGCCCGAGAAGTGCGTGATCTTCACGCCGATCACGTCGGCCATCGGCGAGGTGAGCCCCACCGTGACCACGGGGCCCTTGAGCATGTCGCCGCGGTGCCGGATCGGGCGGGTCGACGCGTGCACGACGACTTCCCCGTTCCCCGTGGCGACGTCACGCACCTCAACCGGATAGGCCGCCTCGACCCCTGGCCGAAGCAGCCAGTACCCGTCGCTGAACTTCACCCGAACTCCAATCGGCGAAAGCCTGGCCGTTCGCGGCCAAGAGAAGCCGATCCCGACGTGCCCGGTCCGCGTAGTGGACCGCTGGTCGGGACCCTTCTGCTGTTCGATGTACTCATTGATGGTCGACAAGGGCGCGCCGCCGCACGATTCGGCGCGGCACCGGGGGGACGGGACCTGCCGGCCCCACGGGTAACGGCCGATGTGCGCGGGGAATCGTTTCGCGGGCGGCAGCGGCAAGCCTGTCGACGGCCCGGAACAGCAGGCTCGGGCGCGAAGCCCGGTCCTCCGGCGACCGGTCCGTCACTTGACCGCTCCCGCCGTGATGCCGCGGGTCAACGCGCGTTGGAAGATCAGGAAGAAGACGATGGCCGGTATGACGCCGAGCAGCGCCGAGGCGCTGGTCATAGTGGCGTCCATCATCCGTTGGCCCTGGAGCACGCCCAGCGCCACCGGCACGGTCTGGTTCTCGTTGGAGATCAGCAGCACCAGCGGGAGGAAGAACTCGTTCCAGGTCCAGATGAAGAAGAACACGAACAGCACGCCCAGGGTGGGCCTGCTGATCGGCACCACGATCCGCACCAGCGTCTGCCACTTGTTGGCGCCGTCGATGCGGGCGGCCTCCAGCAGTTCGCGCGGGAAGCCGCCGAGCGTCGAGGTGAGCAGGTAGGTGCCGAACGCGGCCTGGATCACCGTGAAGATGATGATCACGGCCAGCTTGGTGTCGTACAGGCCGGTCTCGTTGGCCAGGAAGTACAGCGGGTAGGCCAGCGCCTCCTGCGGCAGGGTGTTCGCGATGAGGAACACCACCAGGATCCACAACCGGCCCTTCACCCGGCCGATGCCCAGCGCGTAGGCGTTGAACACCGACACGATGACCGCGAGCACGGCCACCGACCCGCTGATCACCACGCTGTTGAGCAGCTTCTCGCCGAAGTCGACCCGTTCCCAGAACGCGATGATGCCGTCCAGCGACACCCCGCCCGGCAGGTCGAGCGGGCCGCCGGTCGAGTACTCCGCCGGCGTCTTCACCGCGTTGAGCGCGACGAGGACGAACGGCACCAGCATCACCACGGCCAGCAGGATCATCGACCACAGCACCGCGTGCCGTCGCATCAGCGCTCACCCCGGTTCTGCACGCGCAGGAACACGGTCGTGAGGATCAGGATCAGCACGGTGAGGACGGTGGCGATGGCGGCGCCGTAGCCGACCTGGGTCTTCTCGAAGAAGTTCTGGAACGAGTAGTAGGACGGCACGTTGGTCGAACCGCCCGGCCCGCCCCTGGTCAGCACGTAGATCGGCGCGAACACCTTCAGCGCGGCGATCGTGCACGTCAGCAGCACCACGAAGATCTCCGGCCGGATCTGCGGCACGGTGACGTGGAAGAACCTGCCCCACCACGACGCGCCGTCCAGCTCGGCGGCCTCGTGCAGCGACGGGTCGACGCGCTGCATCCCGGCCATGAAGATCACCACCGGGTAGCCGACCTGGATCCACAGCATCACGCCCATCACCGACCACAGCGCGAAGTCCGGGTCGCCGAGCCAGTTCTGCGCCAGCGAGTCCAGGCCGACCGCGCGCAGCACCTCGTTCAGCGCGCCGTCCTGCGGTGCCAGGATCCAGCTCCACACGATCCCGGCCACCGCGATGGGCAGCACCTGCGGCAGGTAGACCGCCGCCCGCAGCACGGAGGCGTGCTTCGACCCGAAGTGCTTGCCGATGAAGTCGAACAGGGCGGCGGCGATGACGAGTCCCGCCAGGGTCGGCAGGATCGCCATCGCCACCACCAGGCCGACGTTGTGCCGGAACGACGCCCAGAACGTGCCGTCGCCCATCAACCGGGTGTAGTTGTCCAGCCCGATCCACTCCGGCGTGCCCGCGCCGGACCACTCGGTGAAGCTGATGCCGATGTTCATCCCGAACGGCACCAGGATCACCGCGAGCAGCAGCAGGCCGCCGGGGATCAGGAAGAGCAGGTACGACCCGCGGTCGCGGATCGAGGCGGGTACCAGGCTCATTTGCCGACGCTCGCCGTGTTCTCCTTGTAGTAGTCGGCCATCTCGGTCAGCACCTCGTGCGGCCCGAGCTGCCCGGTGATCAGCTTCTGCACCGACGAGACCTGCGCGTCGTAGAAGCCGGGCGCGGGCCAGTCCGGGTAGAACGCCAACCGGTCGTCGTCGACGAGCGCCTTGAAGTCGTCGTTGAGCTGCTTGGTCTTCGGGTCCGTCGCGGGGGTGTCGCCCGGCGCGACCGCGATGCCGCCCGCGTCACGCAGCTTGTCCTGGATCGCCGGCGACATGGTGATCTCGATGAAGTCGTAGGCGAGCTGCTTGTTCTTCGAGCCCTTGGGCACGACCCACAGGTTGCCGCTGGAACCGGCGGTCATGCCCGGCCACGGCGCCGTGGCCCACTCGAAGTCCTTGACCTGCGCCTGCACCCGGCCGTACCACCAGCTGCCGCTGATCATGATGGGGTGCTTGCCCTGCATGAACGACAGGCCCATGTCCTCGGCCTTCACGCCGGCGGAGTCCTTCGAGATGTAGCCCTCGCGCAGCCACTTGGCGAACGTCTCCGCGCCGAACACCCACGGGTTGTCGTGGAAGTTCACGTCACCGGTGTAGCGCTGGAACCGGTCGACCCAGTCGCGGTCGGCCTTCGTCAGCGCCAGCTGGTACAGGATCTGGTGGGCCGGGTACTCGGCCCCGCCGACCGCGAGCGGCGTGATGCCGGCGGCGGCGAACTTCGTCATCGCGGCGGTCAGGTCGTCCAGCGTCTTCGGCGCGGACAGGCCCTGCTGGTCGAACATGGTCTTGTTGTAGTAGACCATCACGTACTCGGCGTAGTTGGGGATGCCGTACCACTTCCCGGACCCCATCACGCCGCGCTCGTCGTACTTGGCCGTGGTGTCGATGCCGGGCCCGAGCTTCTTGTCCCAGCCCCGCTTGGTGACCTCTTCGCTCATGTCGGCCAGCAGGCCCTGCTTGGACAGCAGGCCGGTGGTCGCGTTGCCCTTGTTGTACTCGAGGAGGTCCGGCGCGTCGTTGGAGTTGAGCACCATCGACGCCGTCTTCTGGATCTGCTCGAAGCCCTTCTCCTCGAACTCCACCTTCACGCCGGGGTGCGAGGCCTCGAACTGCTTGATCGCCTCGGCCCACGCCACGCCCATGGCGCTGTCCGGTCCCTCGTAGTGCCACAGCTTGAGGGTGTTGGGGTCGGAGGCTCCGTCGGAGCCCCCGCAGCCGGCCACGGCCAGCACGGCCGCGACCGCGGCCACCAGGAGACGCTTGGACATCAGGATGTTCCCTCCACGGTGAGGTTGTCGATCCGGGCCTTCCCCGTGAAGACCAGGTACACGTCCTGCCGACCGGTCGCGCCGCGCAACGGCGACGTGACCGCGGTCCAGGAGTACTTGTCCGTCGTGGTCGGCACGGCGAGCGTGCCCACCAGCCGGCCGGTGGGACCGCCGAGGCGCACCTCGACCGTCGTCGGCGCGTCCGGGTTCGCGACCCGGGCCGTCAGCGACCGGGCCGACCGGCCCAGGTCGACGTCCTCGAACGCGACCCACTGGCCGGGCGCGGTCGAGGCGACGGCGGTGCCGCGTTCCTTGGTGGTGTCCACCAGCGTCACGCCGGAGTAGTCGTCGAAGTTCTGCGCCTGCGTGGTCTTGCGCAGGTCGCGCGGCGGGATCGTCTCGCCACGCACGCTGATCGTGCGGGTCAGCGGGCCGACGGTCAGGTCGTGCGGCGCGGTCTCCACCACCGGCTTCCCGCGGGTGACGTCCCAGAACGCCAGGTCGGCCGCGCGGACGGTCAGCTCGACCGTCTTCGTCTCACCGGGCCGCAGCTCCACCCGGTCGAACGCGCGCAACTGCTTGACCGGCTGCTGGACCCGCGACTTCTTCTGGTGCGAGTACAGCTGCACCACCTCGGCGCCCGCGCGGTCGCCCCTGTTCGTCACGTCGACGCGGACCTTCACCTGGCCGGCGGCGTCCACCGCGGTCCGGTCCACCCTCAGCTTCGAGTAGCCGAACGACGTGTAGCTCAGCCCGTACCCGAACGGGTAGAGCGGCTTGCCGCGGAAGTACTGGTAGGTGTGCCCGGACTTGGAGATGTCGTAGGTGAGCTTGTCCGGCAGGTCCGCGTCCGAGCGGTACCACGTCTGGGTCAGCTTGGCGCTCGGGTTGTGGTCGCCGAACAGCACGTCGGCGAGCGCGCGGCCGGTCTCCTGGCCCGCGTGCGTGGTCCACAGCACCGCGGGCAGGTCGGCGGTGTCCCAGTCGCCCGCGTACGGGTAGCTGCTCTCCAGCACGACGATCGTGCGCGGGTTCGCCTTGCGCACCGCGTCGATCACGGCGCGCTGGCCGGCGGGCAGCACGGTCGTCTTGCGGTCGTCGTCCTCGCGGCCGTTGATGAACGGCATGCTGCCGACCACCACGACGGCGGCGTCCGCGTCCTTCGCCGCCTCCACCGCGCTGTCCACGCCGCTGCGCACGACCTCGCGCCCGAACTTCGTGGCGTTCCCGACCTCGGCGGCGCCCACGGTGAGCCTGCCGTCCGCGCCGACGACCACGTACTTGTTCGCGCCGAACCACGACTGCGTGACGTCGTTGCCCGCGTACTCCAGCACGTGCGCACCGTCCGGCTGGGTCACGAGCTTGAACTGCTGCTGGACGAACCAGCCGTTCGGCTGCACCGCGTTGTTGACCAGGGCGCGGCCGTCGCCCAGGGACACGGTCTTGCCGTTGGCGGCGGCCCGCAGCGTGACGGTGCCCTCGCCCCAGTCGAACACGTCGAGCCCGCTCGCGTCGCTCGGTGTCGCCTCGGTGGCGGTGAGAGCGGCACCCGAGTCCGCGGTGGACGCGGTGACGTACCTGCCGGTGGCCAGGTCCTTCAACCTGATCCGGTCGACGCCCTCGCTCGACGTGACCGCGGCGCGTTCGGCGAGACCCTTCACCGGCGTGATCCGGTAGGGCATCGTGCCGGAGTACCAGTCCTCGTACAGCGTGTCGGCGAGTTGGCCGACGACCGCGACCTTCTTGGTGTCCGAGGTGGACAGCGGCAGGGTGTTCTTGTCGTTGCGCAGCAGCACGACCTGTTCGGCGGCGACCTCGCGGGCGAGCTGCCGGTGCTCCGGCGCGTCGATCACGTCCGGCGTGATGCTCGCGTACGGGTTGCGCCCGGCCGGGTCGAACTCGCCGAGCCGGAACCGGATCGACAGCACGTGCCGCGCCGCGTCCTCGACGTCGGCCATCGTGATCAGGCCGCGGGCGATCGCCGTCTTGACCGACGACGTGGTCGGCGCGGAGTTCTGGTTGTCCTCGGTGAAGTTGTCCAGGCCGGCCCGGATGGCCGCCGCGTTGCCCTCCACCTCGTCCGGGTAGTACCGCTGCGGCCCGGCGACGTTCGACGCGCCCGCCGCGTCGCCGACGATCATCAGGTCCTCGTCGGTCCAGGAGCGCACGGTCTCGTCCAGCTCGTGGCCGACGTGCGTGGGGCGGCCGTTGACCAGGTTGTACGAGGCCATCACGCCGGTGGCGGCGTCCGCCGAGATCGCCGGCTTGAACGCGGCCTCGTCGTAGTCCTTCAGGATGCGCGGCGGCACGATCGAGTCGACGGTCACGCGGTCGTCCTCGACGTTGTAGGCCACGTAGTGCTTCAGCGTCGGCGCGGCCTGGAGGTAGTCGGGGTGGTCGCCCTGGACGCCGTGCCCGAACGCGGTGGAGATGGCGCCGGTCAGGTACGGGTCCTCCGAGTAGCCCTCCTCGTTGCGGCCCCAGCGCGGGTCGCGCAGCAGGTTCACCACCGGCGCCCACAGGTTGAGGCCGTTGAACGCGGGGTTCTGCGCGTGGAAGCCGCGGGCCTCGCGCCCGGTGACCGCGCCGACCTGCTTGACGAGGTCGGGGTTCCAGGTGTTCGCCAGGCCGAGCGCCTGCGGGAAGACGGTGGACCCGCCCAGCCACGCCACGCCGTGCAGCGCTTCCGTGCCGGTCTTGAACGCGCCGATCCCGAGCCTCGGGATCGCTGGCTGGTACTGGTGCAGCAGCGAGACCTTCTCGTCGACGGTCAACCGGCCGAGCAGGTCGTCGATGCGGGTCGCGCGCGGCAGGTCGGGGTCGCGGAACGGGAGCTCTTGGGCGTGCGCGGGCAGCGGCGCCGACACCAGCACCGCGGCCAGTGCGAGCAACAGCGAGCGGCGGGCTCTCAACACTGATCGACCCCTTCGTCTTCGGGGAAGCGTGGAGCTCCCACATCATCGAAGCGCTTCGACTGGCAACCGTAGAGGGCCGGCCGTGACGGACGCAACAGGTTGCCGCGGGCCGTTCGGACCGACGTTCCACCAGGTGGACCGGCGTCGGCGCCGTCCGCCGTACAACTTTCGACCCATCGACGCACGACCAAAGTGACAGTGGCATTGAATCCGCGCCCGGACGTGCCTTTGATTGCACAGGCCGGCTCCCGAACCTGGAAGGCACTCCCACATGAGCCAACTGCTGCACGTAAACGCCTCGCCGCGGGGCGCGGCGAGCCAGTCGCTCGCCGTCGCCGGGGCGTTCCTGTCCGCGTACAAGGACCGCAAGCCGGAGACCAAGGTCGACGTCCTGTCGGTGTTCGAGGACAGCCTGCCCGATTTCGGCACCACGGCCGCCGCGGCGAAGATGGCCGCGTTCGCCGGGCAGGAGCAAACCCCCGAGCAGGTCGACGTCTGGAGCCAGGCGCGCGCGGTGTTCGACCGGTTCGCCGCGGCGGACGAGTACGTGTTCAACATCCCGATGTGGAACGCGGGCGTGCCGTACGCCCTCAAGCACTGGATCGACGTCGTGACGCAGCCCGGCTGGGTGTTCGGGTTCGACCCCACCGCCGGGTACAGCGGCCTGATGACCGGCCGCAAGGCGTTCGTCGTCTACTCCAGCGGCGTCTACACCAACGGCGTGCCGCAGGAGTTCGGCGTGGACTTCCGCGGCACGTTCTTCAAGGACTGGCTCCGGTTCGTCGGCATCACCGACGTGACCGAGCTCCACTACGACGGCAATGGGATGCTCGCCGACCCGGAGACCGCCCTCAAGGCCGCCATGGCGGAGGCCGAGGAGCACGCCGCGAAGTTCTGATCCACCGCCACGAAAAGGGCCGACACCTGCGGGTGTCGGCCCTTTCCCGTTTTCGGCGCCGGACCGACTACCACTTTAGGAGAATCGACGGAGCAATAGGAGGTACGCACCCCACCGGAAACGCCTGCCGCGCTCTAACGTCGTCCCCGGAATGAGCGAAAGGGGACCGACATGACTTCGAACAACAGCGGGGCGCTGCTGCTCAGGTCCGTGGACGACCACCTGGGCCCCGGCGCCACCCGGTTCTTCGGCTCGGGTTACCGCCGGGTGGACTACGCGGTCAGCGACACCCGGCTGCACGGCGCCGCCGACGGGCTGGCCTCCACGGTCGAGATCCGCTACCCCTCGGACTGGTCGCGCAAGACCGAGGACACCGAGCTGCGCCCGCACCTGTCCACCATCGACGTGCTGATCCTCGCGGTGCGGGCGGCCGAGCTCCTGACCGCCCAGCGCAACGGCCTCGACCTCGCGGCACGCGGCCGGACGTGGCTGTGCCGAGTGGACATCAAGGCGCCCGCCAAGCCCGTCGAGGGCAACCTCTTCTCGCTGCCGGTCGCCGCCGCCCACGTCTCCACCGAGGCGGCGGACGGAGGTCGCCTCCGGTCCACAGTGGCCGTCAAGGTCGCCGCCATGCGGGTCCGCGTCCTGCTGGAGCACGACGCGGGCGGCCCGGCGGGGTCCTCGTCCGACCTGGACACCCGCTTCGGCGCGGACTACCCCGGCCTCTACGGCGGCGGCTTCCGCTCGTGGCGGCAGACCGTCGAGGACGTGGTCGTCGACGTGACCGCCGCGAGCGCCACCGCCAACGTGCTGGTGGAGCCTCCCGACGACCCGTTCGCCGACGCCGGTGTCGACTCCGCGGCAGGCCCCGTCGTGTCGATGGTCGACTCCTTCGTGGTGGCCCTCCAACTGGGGCAGGTGCTGCTGTACACCACCGACGACATGGACCGCGCGTCCAGCAACACGTTGTGGATGCGGCACACCACGATCACCGCCTGCCCGCCCACCGCCCGACGCGCGGGCGACTGGTTCCCCGCGGTCGCCGAACTGGTCGACCCGGCCCTGCTCGAGACACCGAACGGCGTCTGGCGCACGGCCACCATCGTCGGCGACAGCCTCGGCGTGGTCACCCGGTGCGCCGTCGCGCACCGGCTCCCCGATCCGAGCTGACCCCGCTCCACCGAACCCGGCCACCTGACCCGGCCACTCAACCCGGGCCACTCGACCTCGGCCCACCGAGAAACGAAGGCGGACAACACATGCGGTTGGGAATCTCCGGAACCTACTCTTCCGGCAAGACCATCACCGGGATGGCGCTCTCGCACTACACCGGCATCCCGCGGACCCAGGCCAAGACCATGCGCGAGATCCTGCCCGAGGCGGCGCCCGGCAAGGCGCTGGAGGAGTGCACCGCCGCGGAGCTGCTCCAGATGATCGTCGTGCGGCACGTCGACCGCGCGGTGCACGAGAGCAGGCTGTGGGACGGTTTCATCTCCGACGGCTCGTCGCTCCAGGAGTGGATCTACGGCGCGGTGCGGGTGACCGTCGGCATCAACCCCAACGACTCGGTGCACCTGTCCGACCTGGAGTCGGTCGAGAAGACGCCGGAACTGGCGTTCTTCGAGGAAGTCATGGGCCAGATCGGCAACGCGTTCAAGCGGCACGTCAAGGCCACCTTCGACGCGTTCGTGCACCTGCCCAACGAGCTGCCCCTGGCCGCCGACGGGCACCGCCCGGTCAACGAGCGGTTCCGCTCGATGTCCGACGAGCACCTCCGGTTGACGCTCACCGAGCTGGACATCCCCTTCCACGTCGTGGGCGGCACGCTGCCCGAGCGGTTGCGCCGCATCGCCGGGATCTTCGACCTGCCGGTGGCCCGCGACGTCGACAGCGCGATCGCCCTGGCCGAAGCCGAGTACGCGGCGATGGACGTGCGCGTCGAGACCGAACGCGCCGCTGCCGTCGTCTGACCGACCACACCCGTCGAGAGAAGGAGACAAACCGTGGAATCCGTGGTGGACGTGATCCGCACCGCGCTCGTGGAGAAGTACGGGGTGTTCGGCGACGACATGGGCGCCGACATCACGTTCGACGACCTGGAGGTCGACTCGCTGGTGCTGGTCGAGCTGTCCGTGGTGCTGGAGCGCCGCTTCGGCGTGAAGCTGCCCGACGGCGAGCTGACGCCCGAGCTGAGCCTGGGTGAGGCCGCCTCGCTGGTCGAGGCCAAGCGGGTCGCGGTGTGAGCAGGCCGGCCGCGGCGTTCTTCGACGTCGACGACACCCTCATCGCCGTCAAGAGCGTCTTCCGGTTCCTGGCCTTCCACCTGCGGCTGCGCGGGCGCCCGGACACCGAGTACGCGGCCGTGCGCGAGCGGGTGCGGCGTGCCGGCGAGACCGGGACCCGCACCGCCGCGCTGGCCGAGTACTTCCGGACGTTCGCGGGCCTCGGCGAAGCCGAGCTGGCCGGGCACGGGCGGGCGTGGTTCGACGCCGAGCTGGGCGGCGGTCGGCTGTTCCACCAGCCGGTGCTCGACCGGCTGGTGGCGCACGCGGCGGCGGGTGAGGCGGTCGTGCTGGTGTCCGGGTCCTTCCCACCGTGCCTGGACCCGATCGCCGAGCACGTGGGCGCCGACGTGGTGCTGTGCTCACGGCCGGAAGTGCGCGACGGCCGCTACACCGGGTCCGTCGCCACGCCGATGATCGGTGCGGCGAAAGCGGCGGCGGTGCGCGACTGCGCCGAAGCCCTCGGCCTGGACCTGGCGGCGTGCGCGGCCTACGGAGACCACGTCAGCGACCTGCCGCTGCTGGACGTCGTGGGACGCCCGGTGGTCGTCGGCGCCGACCCGGTGCTCGCCGCGCACGCCGCGGACCGGGGCTGGCCCGCCCTGGCCGGTGTCACGGGCTGAGACCGCCCGGGTGGGGTTCACCGCAGCGTCGCGGTGGACCCCGCCGGAATGTCGGCAGCGCGCGGTATCATCCACATCACGCACAGTGCCGTGCCCTCGACGTGCGACATGCGGGATTTTGGGGGAATTCGAGATGCCGAAGGCACGTGCCGACGACGTCACCGCCGGTGGCCTGCTGGCCGACCGCCGCGCCGAGATCCTGGTGCGGTTGGAGGCCAGGCTCCGCGACAGCCGGAGCCTGCTGGGCCAGGACCCGGCGGTGCTGCCCGAGTGCCTGGCGCGCGCGGACGCCATCCTCACCGCCACGGTCACCGACCTGGCGCGCTCGGCGCCGCCGGTCCAGCAGCAGCAGCCGGAACCGCCGGCCGGCGGCACCGGTGTGCTGATGGACGTGGTCCTGGCCGAGCTGCTGCGGGTCGCGGCCGAGCAGCCGCAGCTCGTGCCGGACCTGGCCGCCGTGCTGACCGTGCTGCACCGCAACCTCGCTTCCCAGGTGCACGCCATCGGCGACTCCTACGACACGTCGATCCTGCGCACCGCCGACGAGGCGCGCCGCCGCGAACGCCGCCAGCTCGCCCGCGAGGTCCACGACGAGCTCGGCCACGAGCTGAGCATCGCCATGCACCAACTGGAACTGGGCGAGCTGTACGAGGCGGCCGACGACCGCGCCGCCGCCGCGAAGCGGATCAGCGGCGCGCGCGAACACCTGGCCTCGGCGTTGTCCATCGTCCGCCAGCTCATCACCGAGTTCTCCGACGGGCCCGCCGCGCTGGACCTGGAGCAGGAGATCGTCGCCTTCGCCGACACGGCGGGCGCGTGGCGCACCGTCGTGCACGTCAAGGTGACCGGCAACCAGCGCCTGGTGCCCGACCGGCACCGCAAGGAGCTGTTCCTGATCCTGCGGGAGGCCCTGCTCAACGTGTTCGCCCACGCCGCGGCGGAGAAGGCCGTGGTGCTGGTGGACATCACCAGCGAGACGATCACCGCGTCGGTCGAGGACAACGGCATCGGCTTCGACCCGGCACGTGCGGCGGCACGTCAGGGTTTCGGCCTGGTGTCCATGCGCGAACGCGCCGGTTCGCTGGGTGGCAGTTGCATGGTGACCGCGACGGCCACGGGGTCGCGCGTCGATGTCGAGCTGCCGCTGCCGTGACCTCGGCACACCCCGACAGGATCACCATCCTGCTCGCCGACGACCACGTGATCCTGCGTGAGATGCTGCGGGAATCGCTGAGCGCCGAACCCGACTTCGCCGTCGTCGCCGACGTGGGCGACGGCATGGCCCTGGTCTCGGCCGCCGCCGAGCTGAGCCCCGACGTGGTGCTGCTGGACATCGACATGCCCGGCATCCCCGCGGCCCTGACCGTGCAGCGGCTGCGGGAAGTCGCACCACGCACCCGCGTGGTGGTCCTGAGCATGTACGACACGCCGGCGTTCGTCCAGGACATGCTCGCCCAGGGCGTGCGCGGCTACCTGAGCAAGGGGGTCAGCAGGCAGCACCTCGTCTCGGTCATCCGCAGCACCGTGCGCGACGGCCGGTCGGTGCAGATCTCGGTGTCGCCCGAGGCGGCGAGCATCGACCGGAACGAAGAACGCGAGACCCCGCTCTCGCGCCGTGAGCGGGGTCTGCTCGAACTGGTCGCGCAGGCGTTGAGCAACCGCCAGATCGCCGCGCGCCTGGGGATCACCGAAGCGACCGTCAAGCGCCACCTGCACAACATCTTCGCCAAGATCGGCGCCGTGTCGCGCATCGACGCCGTCAACAAGGCCGTCGACGCGGGGCTGATCAGCTCAGCCCAAGCGCCCCGCCCAGCCCCACCCCGCCCACCGCTCGGGGACTGACCGGCCGTCGGTCCTCCGGCGCCGGGATCAGTCCGACGGCCACCGCCTTGTTGACCGCGTCGATCCTGGACACCGCGGCCAGCTTGCCGAAGACGTTGCGCAGGTGCCTCTTCACCGTGCCCTCGGTGATGTCCAGCCGGGTCGCGATCTGCCGGTTGCTCATCGCCTGGGCGACCAGCGCCAGCACCTCGCGCTCGCGCGTGGACAGCAGCCCGCCGTCGTCCTCGGTCTCGGCGCTGGGCATCCAGGCCACCGAGACGACGACCCTCCGGTTGTCGGCGCACACGGTGCGGATCGCCGCGGCCAACTCCTGCCTGCTCACGCTCTTGTGCAGGTAGCCGCGCACGCCGAGCGACAGCAGTTCCTGCACCAGCCGCTGTTCGGCGTACATGCTCACGATGATGACCTGGGTGTCCGGCGCCATCTCGGCGATCTGCCGGACGGTGAACACCGGGTGGTTGCCCGGCATGCCCACGTCGAGCAGCACGACGTCGGGCTGCGTCCGCTTGGCCATCACCACGGCGCTGGCGCCGTCGTCGGCCTCGCCGACGATCAGGAAACCCGTCTCCATCCGGAGCATGTCGCAGACCGCCTCGCGCAGCAGCGTGTGGTCGTCGGCGACGACGATGCGGATCGGCGCGCGGTCAGGCACCGATCGCATGTCCCGCCTCCATCAACGGGATAGTGACCTCGAGGCGCGTGCCGGTGCCTCGGGTGCTGGTGATGGTCAGCTCGCCACCGAGCAGCGTGGCGCGCTCGGTCATCGAGGCGAGCCCGTACCCGGTGCCAGGGAGGTGGCGGTCGAAGCCGGTGCCGTCGTCCTCCACCACGGCGACCACCCGCCACGGCGTGATCTCGACGAACGTGGAGATCCTCGACGCCGCCGCGTGCTGGAGCGCGTTGCGCAGCGCTTCCCGGACCACCGTGTAGAGCTCGCCCAGCACCTCGCGGGACAGCCGGTGCTCGTCACCCTCCACGACGACCTCCACCACGGTCGAGGTGGAGTCGACCGAGGCGACGAACGCCTCCAGCGCCTCGCGCAACCCGGCGACCGGGACGTGCGGCCTCAACCCGGCGATCAGCCTGCGGGTGGTGTCCATCGTCTCGGTCAGCACCAGGCGGGCCCGCACGACCCTGTCCCGCGCGATGGCGCAGTCCTCGGAGTGCAGGACGTCGTACAGCTCCAACTGCCGGTGCGCCAGGCTCACGCCGTTGCCCACGTGGTCGTGGATCTCCCGGGCGAGGCTGTGCACGCCGTCGACCTGGGCGCGCTTGAACTGCTCGTACAGGAACCGCTCGTAGGCGATGGACGCCACGTGCATCCGCAACGAGATCGACTGGTTCAACGTGAGCATCGCCGTGCACAGCAGGTGCAACGCCGCCCGGTCGTCGGCGCAGACCTCTTGGAGGGTCCGCACCGTCAGCTCGATCAGCACGGCAGCGGCCCTGAGCGACTCGGCCGGGTGCACGTTGCCCGCCGCACGTCGGGCGCCGATCTCCCACGCCATCACCCAGGCGTCCTCGCTGCTCACGACCCGGCCCTCGCGCAGGCTGGCCGCGCACTCGTCGAGGATCGACCCGGCGTGCTCGACGCAGCTGCGCAACGTCGCCTCGTCCTCGGCCAGCGCGGAGTGCATCGCCCTCAACCTCGCGCCGTACTCGTCGAGCAGCACGTCACGGCGGCCGACGAACCGCGCCCAGACCGGCGTCGTCTCCGCACCGTGTTCGACGTCACATCGCTCGGGTAACCACCCTCGATCCGAGGTGCTCCCCGCCACCTTGCTTCTCATGCTTTCTCCGTCACGTCTCGGTCGACAGTTCCCAGGACCACTCGACCGCACTTGTGGTGCGGGACCGGAATGACCGCTCACTTCTCCACATGACCGGAAAGGGTGCCATTCCGCCAGGACGGTTCGGCGACTCCAACGGAATGGATGACCATGCCACGTCGCAGTCGATCAATGCTCGTCGCACGAGGCCACTGCCGTCCCGGACGCGGTCGCGAGGGCAACCAGGGCGTTCGGCAGCTGCGCACGTGGCGGCACCCGGCGAAGGATCCGACCGACCCTTCGGAAACCGAGCTATTCCTTACGGGCCACGTCGCCCCGTGCCGGCACACGCCGCAATGGCTGCCGAATCGCCAACCGCGTATAGCGGAACAAATCAGTGGCCCCTGTCTTCCCCCCTTAGCAGTCTCCGGCAAGATCGACCCAGATCTCGCCGGAGACCCGGCCTGGTCTTGACATTAGCACGGCTCAACCACGAGTCAACGTCGCGCAGCACACCCCGAAGCCATCCCGCAGAGCGGGCTATTAGCGGGGCGAAATGTATTGGCAGGACGTCACCCGACCGGTACTGGACGCGGTGCGCAAAAGCAGTATGTGAACGGAGCGTGGTCGGCGTCGGGCGACTTTGTCCGGATTCGGGCTCCGAGGTTACGGCGAGGTGTCGAATTCGGATCGGCGGCGCCGATGGACGATCTTCAGCCGCAACACGCCCCGGCAGGCGACCGTGCCCTGGCACCACCCGAATGCGTTACCGCCACGCGCACCACCCGAAGTGCTTTCCTACCGCAAAGACCGACCCACACCGCTCTCCTTTCCGCCCGCGCGCCTTCGGTCCGGCCGGGTCCGACACCGCGGACCGCCGTCTCAGCGCCTGATCAACGCGACGACGAGCACGGTCACCGCGGCGACGTGCGCGGCGTGCTGGGTTCGCATGTAGACCCGGTAGGGCGCGCCCACCCGCGCAGCCAGGCACAACGCGCCCACCAGCACCACTCCCGCCGGCAGGACGAGCACCGGCAGGTGCCACAGCACCGCGACGAAGAACCCGATCCCGATCAGGAGGGCGTTGCCGTTGACCACCAGCCGCGTCCGGCACGGCCCCCAGCGCACCGCCAACGTCCGCCGTCCGGCGGCGCGGTCACCGC
This sequence comes from Saccharothrix sp. NRRL B-16348, assembly GCF_001280085.1. GTDB lineage: Bacteria > Actinomycetota > Actinomycetes > Mycobacteriales > Pseudonocardiaceae > Actinosynnema. The sequence goes on from NZ_LGED01000002.1 coordinate 74,773, forward strand.
TGGTGTCGGACAGGTCCTTGGCCAGGGCGCCGACGCCGGCCATCCAGCACGACAACGCCACCGCGGGCACCAGCATCGGGCCGAGCTCACCGCCGCCCGCGGCGCAGAAACCCGCCAGGTAGGTCACGACCCCGCCGACCAGGACCACCGCCACCGAGCCGAGCGCCGACCGCTTCACCGCCACCGGCGGCACCGAGTAGACCCAGCCCAGCAGCAGGAACGCCGCGGTCAACCCCAGGAACCGCACGCCGACCACGAGTGCGCCCAGCGACGCGACCACCGACGCGGCGACGGCGACCCTGATCGCCGCCGACGCGGCGAGCGCGCCCGCCGGGATGGGTCTGGTGGGTTTGTTGATCGAGTCCTCGACCGCGTCGCTGACACCGTTGACCAGGTAGACCGCCAGCACCGCGCACGCCCACACGAGCGCGCCCAGCAGCAGGCCCGGCAGGTCGAGGACGCCACCCTGGGCGCCCATGAGCCCGCCCACGGCGAAACGCAGCGCGAACACCACCTGCACTTCGGGTCTGGCCTGGACCCAGCACATCCGCAGCACGTTCACCGCGCGACTCGCCGCGCCCCACGCCATGCGCTCACGGACTCCCGGCAGACCACCCGGGCGGGCGCCGGGTCAAGGGCGCGCCGGACCGCTGCCCGCGCCCGTCGCCTCGATCGCCGCCGCGATGGCGTCCAGGTCCGCGGTCGACAGCTCCACCGAGGTGGCGTCGATCCAGTCGTGCAGCTGCTCCGGGCGACGCGCGCCGACGATGGCGCCGGTGACACCGCGCACCGACAGCGCCCAGGCGATGGCGACGCTGGACACCGTGGTGCCGTGACCGTCGGCGATGGGCCGCAGGGCGTCGACCAGGGCCAGGTTGCGGTCCAAGTCCGTGGTGAAGTCCGGCGCGCCGCGCCGCCAGTCGCCCGCCGGCAGCGCCTCGGCGCGCTCCCGCGAGAACGCGCCGGTGAGCAGGCCCGAGTGCAGTGGCTGGTAGACGATCGTGCCGGTGCCGTGGTCGGCACACCACGCCAGCTCGGGCACGGCGTCGCGCTGCAGCAGCGAGAACGGCGGCTGGAGGGTCTCCACGTGCGCGATCGCCTCGGCCTCGGCGAGCTGGGCGAGATCGTGGTTGGACAGGCCGATGGCGCGCACCAGCCCTTCCCGCTTCAGGTCGGCCATGGTCTGCCAGTACTCGGCCAGCGGCGTAGCCCACCGCTCGGCCAGCGGGTCGTCCCCGTCCGGCACCGCCAGGGCGCCGTCACCCGGCCAGTGCACCTGGAGCAGGTCGATCCGGTCCACCCCGAGCCTGCGCAGCGACGCCTCGACGTCGCGGCGGACGTACTCGGCGCGCATCACCTTGCGCGGCGAACCGGCGAGGTCCTCGGTGTCGGTCCACACGAGCCCGACCTTGGTGAACACCAGCGGCCGGTCGGCCTCGGGCAGCTGCGCCAGCGCCTTCCCGACGACCACCTCGGAGTGCCCGACGCCGTAGGCCGGCGCGGTGTCGATCCAGTTCACGCCGCGCTCGACCAGCGCCAGGATGGTCGCGACCGAATCGGCGTCGTCCTGCGGGCCCCACCCGAACTTCCAGTCACTGCCGCCTGCCGCCCAGGCGCCGAACCCGATCCTGCTGATCTCCATCCCGGTGGTGCCCAGCGGGGTGGTGGCTGTCATATCGTCTCTCCTTGACCGCACAGGTGTGGAGGTGCATTCGAGGCGCATTCGTGGCCGGCCTGGACCACTGTTCCACGGGCGAGCGGCGGCGGTCGATACACGATCACTACATCTTTGGTGCAGTCACTACTACTTTGGTTGTAGTGGGCCCGAACTTCGGGTGCACTCAGCATCTCACACGGCCCGGCCGGCGCTAGCCTCTTGCACGGAATGCCTCGGAAATGCAGGACAAGCCGATTCGAACGGCGCAGCCGACTGCACGACGAGCGACGTGATGAAAGGCCGTGAGATGTCGACTGTTGACGGAGCGCCGGCGACCACATCGCCCCCGGTGATGACCAGCCGCCAAAAAGTAATCCTCGTGTTGTTGCTCGGCGCCCAGTTCATGGTGTCCGCCGACTTCTCCATCCTGAACGTGGCCATTCCGGTGATCGGCAACGGCCTCGGTTTCGAGTTGGAGAACTTCCAGTGGATCGCCACGTCGTTCGCGCTGGCGTCCGCCGGGTTCACCCTGGTGTTCGGCCGGATCGCCGACCTGGCCGGTCGGCGGCGCATGCTGATCGTCGGCATGGTGCTGCTGGTGGTGGCCTCGCTGGTGGGCGGTCTGGCCAACACGCCGACGCTGCTGATCCTGGCCCGGGTCGCGCAGGGCCTGGCGACCGGCATCGTGATCCCGTCGGCGATGTCCCTGCTCACCACGTCGTTCCCGGAAGGGCCGATGCGTGACCGCGCGCTGGGCCTCAACGGTGCGCTGCTGTCCGCCGGCTTCACCGCCGGCGCGGTCCTGGGCGGCGTGCTCACGGGTGTGGCGAGCTGGCGGTGGGCGTTCCTGATCAACGTGCCGGTCGGTCTGATCGTGATCGCGCTGGCCCCGATCGTGCTGACCGAGAGCAAGCCGACCGAGCGCGCCAAGCTCGACATCCCGGGCGCGATCACCGTCAGCCTCGGCCTGGTCGCCCTGGTCTACGGCATCTCCAAGCAGGGCGAGGACGGCTGGGGCGACCCGGTGGGCCTGCTGTCGCTGGCGGTGGCCGCGGTCCTGCTGGTGGCCTTCGTGTTCATCGAACTGCGGGTGCAGTCGCCGCTGGCGTCGATGCGCATCCTCGCCCGACCCACGGTGAGCTGGGGCAACTTCGGTGGCTTGATCAGCTTCACGATGGAGACCTCGGCGATCTTCCTGATGACGCTGTACCTCCAGGAAGTGCTGGGGTACTCGGCGCTGGCGGCAGGCCTGGTGTTCGCCGTGCTGGGCGTGGCGGCGTTCCTCGGCGGCATCCTGGCACCCCGCATCATCGCGAAGCTCGGCAGCCCGACCACGCTGGTCGTGGGTCTGCTGATCCAGGGTGTCATGACCGGCGCGCTGTTCCTGGTCGACCGCGATCCCGGCAGCGTGGTGCTGGTCATCGTGGCCACCTCCGTCGCCGGTTTCGGGCACATGGTCGCGATCGTGGCGTACATGGTGACCGCCACCTCGGGCCTGCCCGACAACGAGCAGGGCCTGGCCACCGGCTTGACGTCGATGACCCAGCAGGTCGGCATCACCATCGGCATCCCGATCCTGAGCGCCATCGCCTCCAGCCGCATCCACCTGCTGGAGGGCACCTCCAGCCGTCAGGACGCGGTGCTGGGCGGTGTGACCACGGCCGTGCTGATCGACGCCGCCATCGTGGTGGGCGGCGCGTTGATCGTCGCGCTGTTCCTGCGCAAGTCGCGCCTCGTGTCGGCGCCGGCCGCACCGCCGGTGGTCGAGCGGGCCGCGTCCTGACGGACGACCGCCGAACTACCCGGCAAGAACACCGGAAGGGCCCCTCGCGGGGCCCTTTCGCACGTCCCGCGGTGGGCGCGAATACCACTTTCGGTCACCCCGTGTTCTTAGGAAACACCGGCCGGTTCAACCTTCTGACCAGCGCTTAATGTCATTTTTGGCAACGCGGTTCGCGCGTTGGTCCGATCAGTTGGATCGAAGCGAGGTGGAGATGTTGTCGTCAGCGAACACCCCGACGACGGACGAACCCGTCACCGACGCCGCGAGGGGCGACCGGTGAGCCGGGCAGCCGTCGTGCGCGGCCTGGGCGCCGTGGTGCCACCGGACGCCGTCACCAACGCCATGCTGGCCGAGCGGATGGACACGTCCGACGAGTGGATCCGCACCCGCACCGGCATCGGCCAGCGCCACGTCGTCGCACCCGGTGTGGCGACGAGCGACCTGGCCGTCGACGCGGGCGCGCGTGCTCTCAAGGCCGCCAACGTCGACCACGTGGACCTCGTCGTGGTGGCCACCACCACGCCGGACCACCCCTGCCCGGCCACCGCCCCGTCGGTGGCCGCCCGCCTTGGCCTGGGCCACGTGCCCGCTTACGACCTGGCCGCGGTCTGCACGGGCTTCGTCTACGCGCTGGCCTCCGGCGCGGGCGCGGTGGCCTCCGGGCTGGCCCGATCGGTGCTGGTGATCGGCGCGGAGACCTACAGCTCGATCCTCGACCCCACCGACCGCACCACGTCGGTGATCTTCGGGGACGGCGCGGGCGCGGTCGTGCTCACCGCGGGCGAGCACGACGAGCCCGGCGCGCTGCTGGAGTTCGACCTGGGCAGCGACGGGACCCTGGCCGACGTGATCATGATCCCCGGCGGCGGGTCGCGCCAGCGCTCCGGCGGCGTGCCCGCCGATCCGGCCGACGCCTACTTCCGGATGGACGGCAAGCGCGTGTTCCGCGCCGCGGTCCAGCGCATGGCCGGCTCGGCGCGCGTCGTGCTGGAGCGCGCCGGGTGGCAGGTGGACGACGTCGACCGGTTCGTGGGCCACCAGGCCAACGTGCGCATCCTGCGCGCCGTCGCCGAGGAGCTGGGTCTCGAACCCGACCGGCTCGTGGTCAACCTCGACAAGGTCGGCAACACCTCGGCCGCCTCGATCCCCCTGGCCCTGGCCGACGCCGCTCAGCGGGACGAGCTGCGCACCGGTGAGCGGGTGGTGCTCTCGGCGTTCGGCGGCGGTGTCACCTGGGGCGCATGCGCCTTGGTGTGGCCCGACATCGCGGTTTTCTAGGAGGGAGTCATGCAGATGGCTGAGCGGGCGGGCGAGCCCGACGTACTGGTGATCGGCGGCGGCGCGGTGGGCACCATGCTGGCCTGCGACTTGTTGCAGCAGGGCGTGTCCGTGCGCGTGGTCGACCGCAAGGAGGTGCTGGACGACGGCGACCCGCACTCGCGCGCGGTGCTGATCTGGCCGCGCATGCTGGAGCTGCTGCACCGCATCGGCGTGGTGGACGACCTGGTGTCGCTGGGTTTCCGGATCACCGGGGTCGGCTACTTCTCCGGCGGGCGGCGGCTGGGCACCGTGCCGATGGACCGGCTGGGCACCGCCTTGCCGTTCACCCTTTCCCTGCCGCAGCGCGAGATCGAGCGCGTGCTGCGGAACCGCTTCGCCGAACTGGGCGGCGTGTACGAACTGGGCACCACCCTGGAGGCCATCGACCCGGACGGCCCCGCCGTCGAGCTGCGCGGACCGGACGGCGTGGTGACCACCGCGCGGCCCAAGTGGGTGATCGGCTCGGACGGCGTGGGCAGCACCACCCGGCGGCTGCTGGACGTCCCCTACCCCGGCAAGCCGTTCGAGCTGGGCATCTCGATCGGCGACTTCCCGGTCACCGGACCGCTCGGCACCGAGGTGGAGTACCACTACTCCCGCAACGGGCTGCTGCCGATGATCCCGATGACCGAAGGTGTCGGCCGGATGGCCTCGATCGTGCCGCCGGTGGGTGACGGCTGGGAGTCGTTCACCCGCGACCAGCTCCAGGACATCGTGGACAAGCGGGCGAGCCTGCCCTACCGGATCGGCGAGCCCAAGTGGATCCGGACCTTCCAGCCGCGACCGGGCATCGCCGAGCGCTTCCGGGTCGGCCGCACGTTCCTGGTCGGCGACTCCGCGCACTGCGTGGTGCCGCTGGGCGGGCAGGGGCTGAACCTGGGCATCCAGGACGCCTTCAACCTCGGTTGGAAGCTGGGTGGGGTGATCCGGGGCCGGCTGCCCGAGCCGATCCTGGACACCTACGACGCCGAGCGGCGCCGGGCGGCCGAGCAGGTGACCGCGGTGGTGGACAAGCAGATCCTGGCGGCCAGGCAGATCAAGCCGCTGCCGAGCCTGGTGCGCGACGCGGTGGTGAGCACCGCGCGGGTGACCGGGATGCTGGAACGGGTGGCGGCGCCGTTGATCGGTGGCGTCGGCCTCGCGTACGGCAAGGCGCAGCGGCGGTCGCTGCTGCGCCCGCAACCCAGGCGGGTGCGCCCCGGCCAGCGGGTGCCGTTCCACTCGACCAACGGGTCGAAGACCGGGCGCGGGCTGCTGGACCCCGAGCGGTTCACCGCGCTGTTGTGGCCGGGCGCCGCGACACCGGACACCTGGATCGCCGACCGGGCCGGGGTGACCGCCCTGGTGGACGACGCCGCCGCCGTGCACGACCTGGCCGAGCTGCCGCCGGCGGAGCGCGCCGGGCTGGTGGCGGTGTTCGGTCGGCGACCGGTGGTCGCCCTGGTGCGCCCCGACGGGCACCTGGCCGAGCTCGCGCCGGTCTCCCGGCCGCACCCGGTCGTGTCGTTCCTCGCCACCGCGACGGTGAAGGCGGCCGACCAGACCACCCTGTCCGGCTGAACCGGCGCCGCAGCGGTGCGGCGGTCCGCCACGAGCGGTCCGCCGCACCGACGCGGCGCCGGCAATCGGGTGCACCTTTCGGTTCCCGGCGCTCATACTTCCGATGTAGTGGCCGTGTTCACGCCTTCGGCACCAGTAACGTTCGTCGTATCGGTTAAAAATCACGGCACAAAGGATTTGCATGACCCCGTCGAACCCATTGCGGCGACTCGACCGGCCGACAGGTCAACTCACCGTGGGCATCGATCTGCCCCTGGACAACGACTTCGCCTCGGCCCGGCGGCGCGGCGTGCCGGACCTGGCCCGGCACGCGGAACTGGCGGCGCTGGCCGACCGGCTCGGCTTCGCCGCGCTGTGGGTGCGCGACGTGCCCGTCCACGACCAGGTCCGGTTCGGCGACGCCGGCACGGTCTTCGAGACCTTCACCCACCTGGGCCACCTCGCCGCGACCACCACCGGCGCCGTGCTCGGCACCGCCGCCGTGGCGCTCCCGCTGCGCAACCCACTGCTGGTGGCCAAGGCCGCCGCCACGGTCGACGCGCTCAGCGGCGGCCGGTTCGTGCTCGGCATCGCCAGCGGCGACCGTCCGGTGGAGTACCCGCTGTTCGGCGTCGACTTCGACCAGCGCGACCGGATCTTCCGCAGTGCCGTGGACACCTTGCGCGCCGCCTGGGCCACCCCCGCGCCCGGCGCCGGGATCAGCGTGCCCGAACTGGGCGTGCACCCCGACCTGGCGCTGGACGTGCTGCCCAAACCCGTCGGCGGCACGGTGCCGCTGGTCGTGGCGGGCCGCGCGCGGCAGTCGCTGGAGTGGATCGCCCGGCACGCCGACGGCTGGTTCAACTACCCGCGTGACGTCGCGTCCCTGGCCGGGCAGATCGCCCAGTGGCGCGCGACGACCGACGAGGCGGGCACCCGCAAGCCGTACCTGATGCCGATGATGCTGGACCTGACCGAGGACCGCACCACCGGACCGTCGCCGATCTTCCACGGTCTGCGGCTGGGCGGCGAGGCGTTCCTCGAACACCTGGGCCGGCTCGACGAACTCGGCGTGAGCCACCTGTCGTTGAGCCTGCGGAGCAGCACCAGGCCCGTCGACGAGGTGCTCCACGAAATCGCGGAAACGGTCTTGCCGCAATTCCCGCGACACGTGGTGAGCACGTCCACTGCCTCCTAAGGGGTATGGCTCAGCGCGACCCGCCATTCCTACGCTCGAAGAGTGACGACATTCGACCAGATGGCACCTGCGGTGGCCTGGCCCGCGGAAAGCGCACCGGAAACACTGCGCGACCGGGTGGCCGCGCTGCACGCGCTGCGGGCGAGCGTCCGCTCCGGACCGGACGCGAGCGCCACGGCCCGGCAACACGCCAAGGGCAAGCTGACCGTGTGGGAACGGCTGGACGTCCTGCTGGACCCCGGCTCGTTCGTGGAGCTGGAAGGGCTGCGCAAGCACCGCGCGGTCGGGTTCGGCATGGAGCGCCGCCACCCGCCGGGTGACGGCGTGGTCACCGGCTGGGGCACCGTGGACGGCAGGCGGGTCTTCGTCTACGCCCACGACTTCCGGGTCTTCGGCGGCTCGCTGGGCGAGGCTCACGCGCAGAAGATCCACAAGATCATGGACCTGGCCGAGGCGGCGGGCGCACCGCTGGTCAGCCTCAACGACGGTGCGGGCGCGCGGATCCAGGAGGGCGTCACGGGCCTGGCCGGCTACGGTGGCATCTTCCGTCGGAACGTCCGGGCCTCCGGCGTGATCCCGCAGATCAGCGTGCTGCTCGGCCCGTGCGCGGGTGGCGCGGCGTACTCGCCGGCGTTGACCGACTTCGTGTTCATGGTGCGCGGCACCGCGCAGATGTTCGTCACCGGCCCGGACGTGGTGCAGGCGGTGACCGGCGAGGTGATCACCCACGAGCAGCTGGGCGGCGCCGACGTGCACGCCCGCGAGTCCGGGGTGGCCACGTTCGTGCACGACGACGAGGTGAGCTGCCTGGAGGAGGTGCGCTACCTCATCTCGATGCTGCCCTCCAACAACCAGGAGGCGCCTCCCGTCGTCGTCAGCGACGACCCGGCCGACCGCCTCAACACCGCCCTGCTCGACCTGGTGCCCGCCGATCCGTCCCTGCCCCACGACATGAGCCGGGTCGTCGCCGAGGTGCTCGACGACGGCGAGTTCCTGGAGTTCAACGAGCACTGGGCGGGCAACGTGCTGTGCGGGCTCGGCCGGATCGACGGGCACGTGGTCGGCGTCATCGCCAACCAGCCGATGGTGCTGGCGGGCGTGCTCGACATCTCCGCCGCCGAGAAGGCCGCGCGGTTCGTGCAGACCTGCGACGCGTTCAACATCCCGCTCGTCACCCTGGTCGACGTGCCCGGTTTCCTGCCCGGCAGCGACCAGGAGCACCGCGGCATCATCCGCCACGGCGCGAAGCTGCTCTACGCCTACTGCGCGGCGACCGTGCCGCGGGTGCAGGTCATCGTCCGCAAGGCGTACGGCGGCGCCTACATCGTGATGGACTCCCGCTCCATCGGCGCGGACCTCTCCTTCGCCTGGCCCATCAACGAGATCGCCGTCATGGGCGCCGAGGGCGCCGCGAACGTGGTGTTCCGCAAGGAGATCGCCGCCGCGCCGGACCCGGCGGCGGCCAGGCGGGACCGCATCACCGAGTACCGCGACGAGCTGATGCACCCCTACTACGCCGCCGAACGCGGTCTGGTCGACGACGTGATCGACCCGGTGCGCACGCGGGTCGTGCTGGCCGAGTCGTTGGCGGTGCTGCGCGCCAAGCACGCCGGGCAGCCGTACCGCAAGCACGGCAACCCGCCGTCATGACGGGCGCCGTCGCGATCCGGGGCGGGCACCCGGACGAGGTGGAGATCGCCGCGCTGTTCATCGCGCTGGCCACGCTGAGGGCCTCGCCGTCCACGACCACGAGAGCGCGAGCGCGAGCGCGGCAGTGGGCACGTCCCGCCCGCTACACCGCACCGACGTCGTGGCGGGGCGTGGGCCGGTCACCGTGGTGAGGCCGTGACCACCGGCCTCCGCGGACCCGCCCGCCGTGGTGCGGGCGGGTCCGCGGTGGCGGTCAGGCGGTGAGCAACCTCAAGCCGTAGACGGAGAGGATCTCGTTGATCGGCTGGAACCAGGTCCGGCCGCCGGACGAGCAGTTGCCGTAGCCGCCGGACGTGACGCCCTGGGCCTGGTCGCCGGTGATGAACGAGCCGCCGGAGTCACCGCCCTCGGCGCACACGCTGGTGCCCGCCATCTGGTGCACGTCGCCCTGTGCGTAGTGGATGGTCTCGTTGCGGGACTGGATCACGCCGCAGTGCCAGCGGGTGGTCGAGCCCGAACGGCAGACCGAGGTGCCGACCGGCGCCTCCCACGAGCCGCGCACCAAGGCGTCGCTGACCGTGCCCCAGCCGAGCACGACGGGCACGTTCCACCAGCCGCCGCCGGTGCGGACCCACGCGTAGTCGTTGCCGGGGAACGAGGAACCGGCGAACTGGCCCTGCCAGGACCGGTCCCAGCCGTACACCTGCGCGCCCGTGCCGCCGCAGTGGCCGGCCGTGACGTACCCGCCGTGCACCGAGAAGCCGATGGAGCAGCGGACGTTGCCGGTGTAGTACGGGTCGCCGCCGACGGTCCCGGCGGCGAACGGCACGGGCGCGGTGACGCCCTCGGTGTTCACCTCGATGGGGCCGAGCTTCCGCGCCTCGGCCAGGAACCGAGCGACCTCCGCGGTCTGCACGCCGGGTTGGACGTCGACCACCACCGCGCCGCTGCGCGGGTCCGGGTGCCAACTGGTCACGGCCGCCGGCACCGCGCCGGACGCCGACAGCGCGTCCACGCGGTCCTTGACCCGGTCCAGCTCGGCCGCGGTCCGACCGACCAGTCGCGGTTCGGCGCCGGCGGCCCGGACCCGGTCGGCCGCCGCGGTGTCGGTCACGCCGACCACGAGCACGCCCTTGTCCTGGTCGAACCAGCTCCCGCCGAACGACGACCCGGCCGCGGTGCGCGCCGAGGGCGCCCGCCTGGTGGCCTTCGCCTCCAGGTCGAGCCTGGTCCGGGCCTGCTGCTCGGTGAGCCCGAACGCGGTCCGCATCGCGGACACCAGGCCAGGCGACAGCTGTTCGGCGGCGGGCGCGGCCTGCGCGGCCGGCGCCACCACCAGTCCGCCGACCACCAGCGCGGCGGCCACACCGATCTTCGTCAACGTTGTCATCAGCACGCGGTCCTCCTTGTCCGCAGGGAGGCGCACGATCGGTGCAGGCCGACCGGGCACCCGAGGCAAGGCGGTGAGAGAGCGCTCTCACAGTCTGCTGGTTCAGACCATGCCAACACCCGCCGCCCGCCGTCAATCCCCTGCCGCGGACCGGTCTCACACCGCGGCGAGCACCTGGCGCAGGACCAGGTCGACGAGATCGGCCGTCGCGGTCTCCAGGTAGAAGTGGCCGCCGGGCAGCTCGGCCCGGTGCAGCGGCTGCGTGGTGTGCCGCTGCCAGGCCCGGATCTCGTCGGACGAGACGTTGTCGTCCTCGCTACCGGAGATGGCCGTGATCGGGCAGCGCACCGGCTCCCCGGCGAAGCGGTAGGAGTTCAGCACCGCCAGGTCGCCGCGCAGGGCGGGCAGCACCACGGGCCGCAGCCGGGGTTCGACGTCCAGGTGCCTGCCGCCGGCGCTGCCGAGGTCGCGGATGTGGGCCAGCAGCGCCGCGTCGCTGTCGGTGTCCACATCGACCGGTCGTGACCGCGACGCGGCCCTGGCAGACACGAACAGCCGGTCCACTGTCGGTAGGCGCCGGCGGGCGGGAAGCAGAACACGCTCAGCCGCCCCCGCGGTCTCGGCACGAAGGTGCGCAACCAGGACATCCGGTGGTCCGCCAGGGTCGGTCCTGGTGTCGCTCGTCGGGTCGGGCGCGACGTCCGCCTCAGTCGGCAGGTGGTCTCGCTCGTCGGGTGCGGCGCGCGTCCGGCACGTCGAGCAGCCGTGCGTCCACCAGCTGCTCGGCCAGGTCACGCGCCTCGCCGACGGTCACGTCGAGCACGACCGCGGCGTTCCACGACCGCGCGTGGCCACACCCCGGCCGCCGACCCGTCGCTGGCGATCATTTCCCGACCTCACGGCCCTCGGATCGACCCCACCATGACGCCAGTGCCCGTTCACGACCTGTAGTTGAGTGCAGGTAAAGCCGGGGGCAGGCATTAACGACCCGTGGTCGTCCGGTCGACAAGCTGTGACCATGCTATCTCGGATGGGGCGCTTCTGTTACCGGCGGCGCTGGTGGGTACTCGGGGCCTGGCTCCTGGTCATGGTCATCGGCGGCGCGGCGTTCAGCCCGCTGTTCGGCAGTCTGGCGCTCAACAAGCCCTCGCAGGGCATGGAATCCAACCTCGCGCGTCAGGTCCTGACCAACGAGGGCGACTACTACGACAAGCTCGTCGCCGTGGTGGACGGTGGCGACGTGCGGTCGTCCGCCGCCGTCGCGACGATGGACCGCGCGGTCGACGACGTGCGCGACATCGGCGGCATCAAGACCGTGGACGAGCCGGTCGTGTCGGCCGACGGCACCGCCGCGCAGATCACCGTGCGCTTCGGCAAGATGCCGAAGGCGGACAAGAAGCAGGTGCTCAAGGACGTCTCCGCGCGGCTGCACCTGGTGGCCGACGACGTGGCCGGCGCCGAGGTCGTGATCGGCGGCGACGAGCCGCAGGCGCAGGAGACCAACACGACCTCCGGCCAGGACACGCTGCGCGCCGAGCTGGCCACGCTGCCGTTCGTCCTGATCGCGCTGATCATCGTGTTCGGCGGGATCCTGGCCGCGCTGCTGCCGCTGATCGCCGCGGTCGCCGCGGTCGCCGGCTCGTTCGCGATGGTGCTGCTGTTCTCCACGTTCCTCAACCTCGACAGCACGGTCATGTCCGTGGTGTCGCTGCTCGGCCTCGGCTTGTCCATCGACTACGGGCTGCTGCTGGTGGCCCGTTACCGGGACGAGCTGGTCGCCGGGCACACACCGGACGAGGCCGCGGCGCGCACGTGGGCCACGGCGGGGCGGACCATCCTGTTCAGCGGCCTGATCGTGTCGGCGGCGTTGAGCGGCTTGCTCGCGTTCGACGTGCCTCGGTTGCAGACGATGGGCGCGGCGGGCATCTCGGCGACGTTGATCGCGATGGCGGCGGCGCTCACGTTGACGGCGGCGATGCTCGGGTTCTTCGGCAAGCGGGTCCGGCCGTCGGCGAAGGCGATCGCGAAGGCGGCCAAGGCGGACAGCTCGGAGCGCGGTGGGTTCGCCCGGCTCGCGCGGTTCACCCAGGGGCGTCCGATCGTCGTCACGCTGGTCGCGTCGGCGATCCTGCTGCTGCTCGCGCTGCCCGCGTTGACCACCACGGCCAAGCTGCCGCAACTGGCCGGGCTGCCGCGGGACGTGATGGAGTCCGCGCGGGCGGCCGACGTGCTGGAGGACAAGTTCGGCGTGGCCGTGCAGCCGCCGGTCGTCGTGGTGGCGCGCACGGGTGCGGCGGAGCTGGACGCGTGGGCGCAGCGGTGGCAGGGCGACCCGTCCGCGCCCCAGGCCCGTCCGGCCGCGCTGACCGGTGACAACCTGTCCACGGTGGCGTTCGACATCGCGGGCGACAGCCAGAGCAAGGCGGCGCAGGACTTCGTCGGGCGGGTGCGGGCCGACCGGCCGCCGGGCGGCGAGTCGTGGGTGCTCGGCGACGCGGCGGTGATCGTCGACCTGTGGGACAAGACCCTCGAAGGCCTGCCACTGGCGATCGCGATCGTGCTGCTGTCGATGTTCGTGCTGCTGTTCCTGATGACCGGGTCGCTGGCCGTGCCGATCAAGGCGATCTTCATGAACGTGCTGTCGCTGGGCGCCACGATCGGCGTGATGGTGGCGATCTTCCAGCACGGGTTCCTGTCCGGTGTGCTGGACACGTTGGTGGTGGGCGGGCTGAGCCCGTACATCCTGCTGCTGGTGTCGGCGTTCGCGTTCGGGTTCTCGATGGACTACGAGGTGTTCTTGCTCGGTCGCATCAAGGAGCACGTGGACGCCGGTGAGGACACGGACACGGCGGTGCGGCGCGGTTTGCAGCGCAGCGGTCGCGTCATCACGTCCGCGGCGGCGTTGATGCTGATCGTGTTCACCGGGTTCGCGGTCGCGGACCTGGCGGACGTGGAGGAGCTGGGCATCGGGCTGTTCGTGGCGCTGCTCATCGACGCCACGATCGTGCGGTGCATCCTCGTGCCGTCCACGATGACGTTGCTGGGCAAGTGGAACTGGTGGGCGCCGAAGTTCCTGCGCCCCATCCACGACCGCTTCCAGCTGAGCGAGCACGAGACCCCGAAGCCCTCGCGTCCGGACCTGGAACTGACCGGCCGCTGATCCCCACTCCGTCCTCCTTCAGGACACCCAGGCCATCCCCTGAAGGTGGACTCCCCCGCGAGGGGTCGGCAGGGCACTCCCCTCGGAGCCCTCCCGGCCCCTCGCACTTTTGTCCTCTCAAGAGTCCGGGACTTGCCGTCGTTCTCCGTGATAGCTTCAGGCTCGGCGGCTTTGCAGTGCCGCCAATCGGAGTCCACACCGCATCGAATGTCTCGGAAAGTGCGAGTGGTGTGGAATAACTATTTCCAGGGGGGAATATGTTGCGTGGCATGAAGTTGTTCGGTGTGGCGATCGTCGCCGCCGCACTGGGCGTGGTCATCGCGGTTCCGGCCGGTGCTTCTCCGAGCACGGAGGGGAACTTCAGTCGGATCGCCTCCGTCCCGCCGACGTCCGCTCGTGAGCAGGCGTTGCCGGCCCGCGACACGGGGAGTGGGATCGGCACCGCGGGGGCGTTGGGCTGCACGTATCCCTACGTCTGCCTGTACAACGCGAACGAGCAGAAGGTCGAGCAGTACCGGGTGGTCACGTCGGGGTGGCAGTCGTTCAGTCGAACTGACGTCTACTACGGGGTGAATACGCGCAACGACGACGTCGCCTACATCCGCTACACGAACGGCACCGTGGCATGTCTGCCGGCGGGGACCGCCTCGACGGTGTGGAACCTGCGTGCCCACGGCGTCCCGAACGGTATCCGCATCGACAGTTCGAGCGTCTGCTTCCCGTAACCGGAACACCGGATCCTCGGCGACCGTCCGGTTTCCGGCGCAATTCAATACGACAGCCGAATAGTGTGATCTGAACGGTCAGCGGTGGGGTGGTGGACCGGCGAGCGCCGCGAGTCGGTCCACCACTTCGGCGAGTGGTTTCCGGGTGTCGATCTCGAGGGTGGCCGACGACCGGAGCAGCGGCTCGATCCCGGCGGTGTCCGCCATGATCCGTTCGCGTTCCTCGGCGGTTTTCCCGAAGGCGTTGGTGTCGCGGTCGGCGATGCGGTCGAGCATGACGGCCAAGGGCGCGCTGAGCAGGACGATCTCGTCGAACCGGGAGTGGAACCCGCCCTGGTTCCACACCGTGCCCGCGATGAACAGTGGCTCACCCGAACGCTCGTGGTCCGCGATCAGCGCGTCGATCCGGTCCTCGCGCCACTGCCGCTCCGTGCCGGTGCCATCGGGACGCGGGACTTCTTCGATCCATCCCCCGAAGTCGGTGTCCACCACCCGATATCCCCGCTGTTCCAACCGGCCCAGCGCCGTCGACTTCCCCGTGCCGGACATGCCGGTCACCAAGATCACCGCCACGTGCTCATCGTATAGCGGGCAGCGGAAAGACACGCGCGACGCGAACGCCACACCCAGAGCGATCGGATCGCTCACGAACGCCACCGGCACCACCGTGAGCGCCCACGCGGTGAACCCGCCGACGAGCAGCGCGCGCATGCTCAGCCGCCGCAGCCACCGGCTCGCGGTCAACGCGCCCACCATGCCGCCGACACCGCCGATCGCGGTGATCACGCCGAGCACCGCGGCCGAACCGCCGTCCTCCTTCACGATGAACATCACCGCCAGCCCCAGCCCCGGCGAACACGATGTTGCTCACCGAGATCAGCACCATCGCCGTCCGCAGCAGCCGCTGCCCCCAGATCCACCGCAGCCCTTCGGCCACCTCGGTCCGGAAGTCACGTCGAGCGGGCCGCTCGCCCTGGAAGTCACGCCGGATCAGCAGCAACGTGCCCGCGACCGCGCACACGGGCAGCGCCTGGGCCGTCAACCGGTCCGGTGTGATCGTCGGCTTCTCGGGTCAGCAGGGCCCGAACCGCGCCCTTCGCCGGCACGTCGGCTGATCCGCGCGGGGGCGCCGTCCGGTGCGGACGGCGCCCCGCCGACTCACGAGTTGCGCAGGAAGCGGTCCAGGACGCGGACGCCGAACTCCAGGGCGTCGACCGGCACGCGCTCGTCCACGCCGTGGAACAGGCCGGAGAAGTCCAGGTCGGCGGGCAGCTTCAGCGGGGCGAAGCCGAAGTTGCGGATGCCGAGCTCCTGGAACGACTTGGCGTCCGTGCCGCCCGACAGCATGTACGGCAGCACCTTCGCGCCGGGGTCCTCGGCGGTGATCGACGCCGTCATCGCGTCGACCAGCGCGCCGTCGAACGTCGTCTCCACCGGCGGCAGCCCCAGCCACTCGCGCTCCACGTCCGGGCCGAGCAGCTCGGCCAGCTCGCGGTCGAACGCCTCCTCGCGGCCCGGCAGGATGCGGCAGTCCACGGTGGCCTCGGCGAACGACGGGATCACGTTCGCCTTGTACCCGGCGGACAGCATGGTGGGGTTGGCCGTGTCGCGCAGCGTCGCGCCGATCATCCGCGACAACGCGCCCAGCTTGCCGATCGAGCCCTCGATGTCGTCCTCGGGGAACTCCAGCCCGGTGATCTCCGACACGCCGGCCAGGAACTCGCGCACGGACGGCGACAGGATCACCGGGAACCGGTGCTGCCCCAGCTTCGTGACCGCCGCCGCCAGCTTCGCCACCGCGTTGTCGTTGTGGATCATCGAGCCGTGGCCGGCGGTGCCGCGGACGCGCAGCTTGAGCCACCGGATGCCCTTCTCGGCGGTCTCCACCAAGTAGGCCCGGACGTCGTCCTTGAGCGTGATGGAGAACCCGCCGACCTCGCTGATCGCCTCCGTGACGCCCTCGAACAGCTCCGGCCGGTTGTCCACCAGCCACTTGGCGCCGAACAGGCCGCCCGCCTCCTCGTCGGCCAGGAACGCGAACACGATGTCGCGCGGCGGCACCACGCCGTCCCGCTTAAACCGACGCGCGACGGCGAGCGTCATCGCGACCATGTCCTTCATGTCGACCGCGCCGCGGCCCCACACGTACCCGTCCTGGACCGCGCCGGAGAACGGGTGCACCGACCACTCGGAGGCGTCGGCGGGCACCACGTCCAGGTGACCGTGCACCAGCAGCGCGCCCCGTGACGGGTCGGAGCCGGCCAGGCGGGCGACCACGTTGCCGCGGCCCTTCGCCCCCGATTCGACGTAGGTGGTCTCGTAGCCGACCTCGGCCAGCTTCTCCGCGACCCACTCGGCCGCCGCGCGCTCGCCGACGACCGTCGCCGGATCGCCGGTGTTGGTCGTGTCGATCCTGATCAACTCGCTGGCCAGCGACACGACCTCGTCCTGCGCGAGCCGCAGCCCGGCCCCGTCATCCAAGTTACTCACCAGGTCTTCCTACCATCCGCGGCCCGGCGCGGTTCGTCAGCGCTCGGACCCGTCACCTCGCACGACGGCCAGCGGGCACGGCGCGTGGTGGAGCATCGCGTGGCTCACCGAGCCGAGCAGCGCGCGCCGCACCGCGCCGTGCCCGTGGCTGCCCACGACGAGCAGCGCCGCGCCGCCTGCCTCCTCGACCAGGGCCTGGGCGGGCCGCGCCAGCGACACCACCCGTTCCGCGCGCACCCCGGGGTGGCGGGCGAGCGGCACCTCCAGCGACTTGGCGATCAGCAGGTCGGCGGACGCCCTGAGCTGCTCGACGTCCAGGCCGAGCCCCATGCCCTGCCCCCACGCGCCGCCCGGCGCCAACGCGTCCACCGGCAGCCCGGTGGTGGCGTGCACGGCCACCAGCGAGCCACCGTGCCGCGACACGTGGTCCACCGCGAAGTCGACCGCGCGGTCGCTCGGCTCCGACCCGTCGACGCCGACCACCACGCGCCCGTCGTCCGTCCCGCCGTCGGTGTCGCGGACCACGACGAGCGGTCCGGCGAAGTGGTGGGCCAGGTCCGCGGTGACCGAGCCGGCGAACACCCTGGCCAGCCCGGTGGCGCCGGACGAACCGACGACGAGCAGCGCCGATTCCCGCCCGGCCTCGGCCAGCACGGCGGCGGGGTGCCCGTCGAACGCGCGCGTGTCCACCTCGACCCCGGGCGCGACGCCCTCGCACGCCGCGGCCAGTTCGGCGAGGTGGTCCTTCGTGTACTCGCGCACCGCCTTCTCGCCGACGAACTGGGGCAGCGGCATCGACACGGGCGTGACCACCACCTCGGGGAACGGCCCGCGGATCACGTTCACGACGACCAGGCGCACGCCGCGGCTCGCCGCCTCGCGCGCCGCCCAGTACGCCGCCTGCCGCGACCGCTCCGAACCGTCGAACCCGACGACCACCGCACCGCGGCCGATCGCGCTCTCCGGGCTCTTCAGGATGTCCGGGCTGGTCATCGCCCACCTCCGACTCTCGGCGTGATCCCCGTGCCACCGGGGTATCCGAGGAGGTCCGACCCACACGTGATCGACAGGGGAAACGGAGGACGCCCCATGAAGGAACACGAACTGGTTTCAGCCGTGCGGGCGAGCACCGGGATCGCGAACTCGGACGACGCCGAACGCGCGGTGCGCGCCACGCTGCAGGTCCTCGGACGACGGCTGACCGGCGGCGAGACCCGTCACCTGGCCTCGCAGCTGCCGCCCGACCTGGCCGGCGTGCTGCCCGAGCAGGGTGCCGGCGAGCGATTCGACGTCGAGGAGTTCTACCGGCGGGTCGCCGCGGAGGAGGGTGGCGAGTGCACGCCGCAGCAGGCGCGGCAGCACGCGCGCGCCGTCGTCACCGCGATGCGGAACAGCCTGCCGCAGGGCGAGATCGACGACTTCGCGGCCCAGTCGCCCGCCGACTACGCCGACCTGCTGTCGAGCGGTCCGGTGCACCACTGAGCACGGAGATCCGCTCGGTCGACCCCGCGTCGCGACCGGATTCGGCGAACCCGCCCGTCCACGAGATCCCTCGGCCCTGCGCACCCCTCAGTGGGTGCCGCCGTGGCGGAAGCGGCGGCACTACCGCAGGGCCTGGTGACGACCGGCGTGGTCACCGGGATCTCGCCGCACCGCGGAGCCGGC
Source organism: Saccharothrix sp. NRRL B-16348 (assembly GCF_001280085.1). GTDB lineage: Bacteria > Actinomycetota > Actinomycetes > Mycobacteriales > Pseudonocardiaceae > Actinosynnema. The sequence continues at coordinate 93,350 of NZ_LGED01000002.1, forward strand.
CCTTCAATCCATTCCACTCTCAGGACGCCACTGCCCTGTGCCCCCAACATCAGTGGAACCGCCGTGGCCAGGCTACTGGGGTGCCGGCCTTGGAATCAACTGCCGGTGCGGAGTAGCTTGATCCCTGCCACTCGCAGTGGAAGTGCTTGCGGGATGAAGCAGTCGTGCGTACGAGGGGTGACCATGACCGCGGGCGGGCAGCGGCTCTTCGCCGAGATCCTCGACGAGCTGTGCCTGCGGCCCGGTGATCGGCCGCGCTACACGAACGTGGAACTGGCCGAGCGGATCCGCCTCGAGGGCGGCGAGATCACCCACACCTACATCTCGCAGTTGCGCCGCGGCGACAAGGACAACCCCACGTGCCGCACGATCGAGGGCCTGGCCGCCGCGCTGGGCGTGCACCCCGCGTGCTTCGTCGGCGGTCGCGCGCGGCTGCACGAGGGCGAACGGCCGGGCTGGCGGCGCGGCGCGGTGAAACACCTGTTCGGCACCGTGTACCCGGCCAACCGCGGCCCGTTCTCGCCGGAGGAGGTCGCGGGGCGGATCAGCGGCGGCCCGTACGGCTCGATCTCGGCCAACTACATCCGCGAGCTGCTGGCCGGCACCAGCGACAACCCGCGGCTCAAGCACATCCTCGGGCTCGCGGAGGCGTTCGGGGCCGCGCCCGCGTACTTCTTCGACGACGAGCTGGCCGCCCGGGTCGACGAGCAGCTGGAGACCCGGCTGGCGATGGACAAGCTCGGCGTCAACACCGTCATCCTGCGCACCGCGGAACAACCGCCGCCGCCCGGTGTCCGCAACAAGATCCTCCTCGCGCTCGTGCGCGCACTGCACCCCGGCGTCGCGGCCGAGGACGCCATCAGGCGGGCGCTCGAACCGGACGGCTCGCCGGTGCCCGCCGATGACGAGACCCGCTGACACCGTGGCCACGACGCCGAACACGCCCGGGGTGGTGATCAGATGAAGGCGAAGGAGCTGCGGGAGCTGAGCGACGGGCTGATCCGCGAGCTGGACCTCGACGAGTCCGCCACCGCGGAGGCCGTGTGCGTCCGGCTGTGCGAGGTCATGGCCCGACGCCTGCGGCGGGAGATCATCCTGCGGTTCGACGACCTCGGCGCGGGCGGCACGAGCGGCCTGTGGGCCGTGACCGCGGACGAGGTCCACGTCGTCATCGTCACCACGGCCCGCAGCTGGGTGCACCGGCTGCTCATCCTGCTGCACGAGATCGCGCACATGCTGTGCGGCCACCAGCCGCCGCGGCTCGACGCCGAGGAAGGCCGCCGGCTGCTGTACCCGGACCTGTCGCCGTCGATGCTGCGCATCCTGGCGGGCCGGACCAACCTGTCCCGCAAGGACGAACGGGAAGCCGACCGGGTCGCGGGCGTGCTGACCCGGGCGTTGATCGACTGGGCGGGACGGCAGCCGCACGAGCCGACCCGGCCCGAGGGCGACGACCTGGCGACGCGGGCCTGGTACACGTTCGGGTACTCGCCCGAGCGGGGCCACCGTGGCTGACGCCCAGTACCTGCTCAGCGCCCTGGGCGTGCTGGCGTTGCTGGCGCACAAGTACCGGGCGTTCCGGCAGGCGCCGCCCGAGCGGCGGGCCGCGGTGCTGCCGATCTGCTTGGCGTGCGTGACGGCCGCGCCAGCGTTCCTGCTGCTGGCGCCGGTGGTCGGGGTGAACGTCGACCGGCTCACCGGCGTGCCCAACCTGTCGGTGGTGCTGGCGTACGGGTTCGGCGTCGGGTTCGTCGCCGCGAACCAGGCGATGCTGCTGTACTGGCGGCACCCGCCCGCGCGGGCGTGGCGGACCACCCGGCGGGTGCTCGTCGCCTGCGGGCTGGTGCTGGCCGCGATGGTGGTGCTGTTCGCGCTCGGCGCGCCCGGCGAGGAGCACCACGGCGACTTCCCGGCGGCGTTCGCCGACACCCCGTACCTCGCCGAACTGCTGGTGCTCTACCACGTCACGTACCTCGTCGGCATGCTCAACGTGGTCCGCCTGTGCTGGCGGTGGGCCGACGAGACGCCGCCGGACCAGCCCTGGCTGCGGCGGGGCCTGCGGCTCAACGCGGTCGGCGTGCTGATCGGGTCCGCCTACGCCGTCATGGTGCTCGTCGCCGTGATCGGCAGCTGGTTCGACGCACGGCTCGACGGGTGGTGCGTCGCGGCGCCCCGGACGCTCACGCTCGCCGTGCCGGTGGTCGTGGTCGGCGCCAGCATCGCCGCGTGGGGACCGCGCTTGTCCGCGTTCACCGAGCGGGTGGCGCGAGCCCGGGAGGCGGTCGGGGACTACGTGCGGCTGCGCCCGTTGTGGCGGGAGCTGCGGGCGGTCGACCCGGCCATGCGGCACGTGCCTGCGACGCTGCGCGAGCGGTTCGACCCCGAGCACCGGTTGTTCTGGCGGGTCATCGAGATCAACGACTGGCTGCACCAACTTCGGGCGGGCCGCGACCCGGCGGTGGCGGACGCGGTCGGGCGGCGGGCCGCCGAACTCCGCCTGGCCGAGGACGAGGTCTGGGCCGTGACGGAGGCCGCGCAGATCAAGGCCGCACTGGTGGCCCGAGCGCGCGGCGCCGCGGCGGACGACGACGGTCCGGCCGACCAGGACGGCCCGCTCCAGGCCAAGCACGCGTTCGCCAGCGAACGCACCAGGCTCGTGGTGGTGGCGCGGGCGTTCGCCGGCCCGGTCGTGGCCGCGGCCCTGGCCGACGCCGACCGCACCGACGCCGTGACTCGTCGGTGAACCGGGAAGGGAGGCCCGCGTGACGGGCACACACGCACTGGTCCTGGGCGGCAGTCTGGCCGGGATGCTCGCCGCCGCCGCCCTGTCCGGGCACGTGGACCGCGTCACGGTCGTGGACCGGGACCGCTTCGGCGACGACGGCGACCGCAAGGGCGTGCCCCAGGGACGGCACGCCCACGTGCTGATGGCCGGCGGCAGCCGGGCGCTGGACGAGTTGCTGCCCGGCCTCACCGCGAGCCTGCTCGACGCGGGCGCGCAGCACCTGGGGATGCCGAACCGGCTGCTCGTGTTCACCCAGTCGGGATGGCTGCCCCGGCTGGACGAGATGCAGTTCGTGATCGGGTGCAGCCGGGCCCTGCTCGACGGCGTGGTGCGGCAACGGGTGCTCGACCGGGTCGACCTGGTCGAGGCCACCGACGTGGTCGGCCTGCTCGGCGACCGCACGAAGGTCACCGGCGCACGCGTGCGCGACCGCGACACCGGGGTGAAGCGCGACATCGGCGCCGACTTCGTGGTGGACGCGACCGGCCGCGGCTCCAAGGCCGACTCCTGGCTCGCCGACCTCGGCCTGCCGCCCGTCCAGGACGAGCGCGTCGACTCCGGCATGGTCTACGCGACCTGCCTGTACCGCGTGCCTCCCGGTGCCGGCGAAGACTTCCCGGGCCTCAGCATCCAGGGCGACCCGCGGTCGTCGCGGTTCGGCCAGGGCGGCGCGCTGGTGCCGATCGAGGGCCGCCGGTGGATCGTCAGCCTCGCCGGCACCCGCGGCGGCGAGCCGGAGATCAGCCCGGAGGGCTTCCTCGCCTTCGCCCGCGGGCTGCGCCACCCGGCCATCGCCGACTTCATCAGCGCGGCGGAACCGCTCACCCGGCCGTTCGGGTTCCACGCCACGGTCAACCGCCGCCGCCGCTACGAACGCCTCTCCTCCTGGCCGAGCGGGTTCGTCGCGATCGGTGACGCCGCGTGCACGTTCAACCCGGTGTACGGGCACGGGATGACGGTCGTGGCACGGCAGGCGGTGGCGTTGCGCGACGGCCTCGCCGGCCACGGGTTCGACGGCGCGGCGGCCAAGCGGCTCCAACGGGAGTTCGCGCGCGTGATGGACGACGCGTGGGCCATGGCCGTCTCCCAGGACCTGCGCTACCCCGGCACGATCGGGCCGGCACGCGGGCGGATCACCCGGCTGCAGGAACGCTACCTCGACCGGCTCGTGCTCGCGGCGACCGGTCGGCCGACCGTCACCAGGGCGCAGCTTGACGCCTACACGTTGTCCACACCGCTGCGGAAGCTCATGCTGTCACCGCGCGTGATCCTCGACGTCCTGCGCGGTCCGGGCCGGCCGCCGACGACCGACGCGCCGTACACCGAGGCCGAGTCGCGCGTGCTCAGAGGCGTGGACGAGCCGCGGTAGCCCGTCAGCCACCGTCCGAAGAGGACCGGAGCAGGCGGTCGTCCATCTGCCGGTACGACACCAGCCCGACGACGGCCGCGAGCACGCCCGCGCCGAGCAGCACGGGCCGGGTGGCGTCGATGTCGAACGACCGGTCGAAGACGGTCACGGCCGTGGGGCCGACGAGGGTGACCAGCAGCGGGCCGACCACGGTCGACAGGCCGAGCACGACCTTCATCAGCGACTGGACCAGCGCCACCATCCGGCCGCGCATGGCGTCCTCGACCCGCGTGCCGATGATGGTGAGCCCGGTGAGGAACGCGACGCCCGCGCACGCGCCGACCACGGCCACCGCGACCAGCGCGAACCACAGGTGCGGTGCGAGCGACACGACGGCCAGGCTCAGGCCCGCGCCCACGATCGTGACGCCGAACAGCCGGTTGTAGGTCAGCCGGCGGGACAGCTTCGGCGCGGTCGCCATGCCCGCCGCCAGGCCGACGAAGACCGCGATGAACAGCGTGCCGTACGCGCTCTCGCCGCCGCCCAGGCTCAACGCGTAGAGCCTGGCGCTGCCGATCACCCCGCCCGCCGCGGCGAACGCGCCGGTCATGCCGATGACGAGGCCGCGCAGCAGGGGCGTGCGCCACGCGTACCGCAGGCCGTCGCGCATCATCACCAGGAAGCCCGGTCCGCCTCGCCTGCCCCGCGGCGCGACCCGGCCGGACAGTTCGGGGATCCGCACCGCGATCAGGACCGCCGACGACAGGTAGAGCAGGCCGTTGACGACGACCGCGATGGTCGCGATCCGGAACTCCAGGTCGCCGTCGCGGACGCCGAGGTAGCCGGGGATGCCCGCGATCAGCGAGTAGAGGCTGAACCCGCTGACGGTGGCGATGCCGTAGGTCATCACCAGGCCGAGCTGGTTGGCCGTCTCCACCTGGTCCGGGCGCCTCAGCAGGTTCGGCACCGCCGAGTCCTTGGCCGGGATCCACAGCATCGCGCAGCAGCCGACCAGGAAGTTCGCCGCGAACAGCCACCACGCCGTGCCGACGAACGCGATCGACAGGAACAGCCCGCCGCGGGCCAGGTCGCAGGCGACCATCACCTTGCGCCGGTCGAACCGGTCGGCCAGCACGCCGCCCAGCGGGGCGAACAGCACGCCCGGCAGCAGCTGGGTCAGCACCACCGCGCTGAGCGCGAACCCCTCCCACCCGTAGCCCGCGGCCAGCTTCGTGACCAGGCCGGTCAACGCCAGCAGCGACAGCCAGTCACCCACGCTGCACAGGAACGTGGCGCCCCAGAGCCGCCGGAACGGCCCGATGGCCAGCACCGCCCGGATCCGGCGCGCCGTCGACGGCTCGGCCCCGTCCTCCTCGGCCACCACACCGACACCGTCGCCTTGAATGCCGCCACCCCCGCCGTAGTCGCAGATGATCAGAGTAACGATCACGACCCCGCGGGTCCCACTCGTTCCCGATCAACGGCTGCCCGACCCGTCGTGGGCCGAGCCGGCGAGCCTCAGCGCTGGACGGGCACGGAGGTGGCGAACAGGTCGTCGAACACCCGCGCCCGGTCGAACGACAGGGCGTGCGCCCTGGCCCGGTCCTCCATGAACCGCCGCTCCTCGAGCGACATGTCCAGCACCGCCCGGTCGATCGCGGCGGCGATGCCCGTGACGTCCCCGGCTTCCACGATGACGGCCGTGCCGCCGACCGCCTCGCCGGTGCCGCCGGTGAGCGTCGTGATCACCGGTCCGCCGCCCGCGAGCATCTTCTCGGTCAACGCGATGCCGAACGTCTCCACGAAGTCCGGCTCCGGCTTGGTCGGCAACGCGTAGGCGGCGCAGCCGCGCATCAGCAGCGGCTTCTCCTCGTCGTCCACGTCGGACAGCAGCACCACCCGGTCGTCGTCCCGGGTGAGCGCCCGGACCTCCTCCAGCGCCGGGCCGTTGCCCGCGATCACCAGCTTCACCCGCGACCGGGCCCTCGACCGGGCGAACGCCGCCACCAGGTCGTGGACGCCCTTGGCCCGCGCCACCCGGGACAGGAACAGCACGTAGCCGTCGCGGTCGAGGCCGCGGCGGGCAAGTGCGGCGTCCACCCGCGCCGGGTCGAGGTCGAGGTACGCGGACGTGTCGATCGGCGGGTAGCTGACCGCGACCCGCGCGCGGCACTCGTCGGCGAGCCGGGTGCCGCAGTGCAGGTCGACGGCCTCGGCGGCGGCGACGATCTCCTGGCGCGTGTACTCCGACACCGCGATCACCTGGTCGTTGGCCAGGAACGTGGTGAACAGCGCCACCGCCGCGCCGAACCGGCCCTCGCGCAGGCACGAGCGGATCACGTTGGTGACGTCCGAGCCGACCGCCTTCGCGATGGTGCGGACGTCGGGCGAGAACCCCGCCGCGCGCGCCACCGCCACCGCGTCCCCCACGACCGCCGTGTGCGGCATGAGGTACATCGACAGGCACGTGGTCGGCACCGGTTCGGCGAGCAGCTCGACCAGGCGGCCGGTGAGCCCGGCCAGGTACCGGCCGTCGGGCACGCGGTAGTCGCCGACCGGCTCCGGCCGCTCCACCGTGATGCCCGCGCTGTACGGCGTGATCCGGTCGAGCGGCTTGAGCGGCAGCCCGGCCGCCTGGAGGGCGGGTAGCGGCCACGTCAGCAGCCGCACGTCGTCGAAGCCGCGGGTCAGGGCCACCTCGGCGAGGTTGCGCGCCTCGCCGGAGTGGCCGCAGATCACCGGATCGGCCCTGACCACGATGACGAGGCGGCGGTTCGGCCTGCTCATGTGCGCGCTCCCGTCGAGGGTGGGTCGGACAGCGACGGCGGTCGGACCCGACGGCCCCAGGCCGAGGGTTCCGGGCCGAGTTCGAGTTGCAGCCGCCCGCCCGCGTGGACGTCGGCGGCGCTGAGGTGCGCCACGTCCAGCGGTCTGCCGTTGAGCCGGGCGGACTGCACGTACTGCGGTGGCGGCACGCGTTCCAGCCCGTCGGAGCTGACCGGCGTCTCCCGGTGGCCCCTCGTCTCCACGACGAAGTCGCGGTCGCCGACGTGGACGGTGGCGCGCGCGAACGCGGGCGCGTTGACCAGGAACAGGTTCTGCCCGGCGATCGGGAACAGCCCGAGCGAGGCCCACACGTACCAGGAGCTGAGCCCGCCGGAGTCGTCGTTGCCCGGCAGCCCGCCGGGACCGGTGCCGAACTGCCAGGTCAACGCCGCGTGCACGACCTCGGCCGTGCGGTCGGGCCGTCCCGCGTAGTGGTAGGACCAGGGCGCTTCCATGTCCGGCTCGTTGTTGAGGCCCTCGAACCGGTTCAGCGCGTAGCCGACCGCCATCTCGGCCGGGTCGGGCCGCCTGCCGGGCTGCGCCACCGGCGGCGCGCCGAAGCCGAAGAACGAGTCCAGCATGCCGACGAACGCGTCGTCGCCGCCGGCCAGCGCGATCCGGCCCGCCATGTCGTGCATCAGCCGGAACGAGTAGTTCCACTTGCCGCCCTCGTAGAACGACGAGTCGTGCAGCAGGCCCGTGTCCGGGTCGAACGCGTTGGTCCACAGCAGGCTGCGCGCGGCGAGGTCGTCGGCGAGGCGGCTGTCGTTCAACGCCCGCGCGACGCCCGCCGTGCAGTGGTAGGCGTAGGCGAGGTCGAGGGTGTGCGAGATCGGGTGCACGACGCCGTGCTCGTAGAAGTCCTCGCCGTACAGCCGGCGCAGGTCGGCTTCCATGTGCACCAGCGCCCAATTCCAGTCCAGGTCGCCAAGGCCCAACGCGTGCGCGTCCGCCAGCGCGGTGTGCACCAGGGCGCTGGCCTGCCGGAAGAACCGGTCCGCGCCGCGCGCCATCCGGTACCCGATCGGGAAGTTGCCCTCCTCCTCGCACACCCGGATGAGCGACTCCAGCAGGTCGACCGCCCGGTCCGGCACGATCGCGGCGAGCAGCGGCACCTGGGTCTTGTAGATGTCCCACATCGTGCAGACGTCGAACGCGAACGGCCCGGACGTGGGCCAGAACGGGCTCTCGTCGTCGGCGAAGCAGGGCTTGATCAGCGAGTGGTACAGGGCGGTGGTGAACACCTGCCGCCTGGCGGGCGTCCCGCCCTCGACCTCGATCCGGCCGACGTGGTCGCGCCACCGGTCCTCGGTGCGCTCCCGGATGACGTCGAACGCGGGCGGGTGCTGACCGCACTCCCGGTGCAGGTTGTCCCTGGCCTGCTCGCAGCCGCGCAGGGAGAAGCCGATCCGCACCTCGACGCTCTGCCCGGCGGTGGCCGGACCCAGGAACAGCAGCCCGAACGGGCGCAGGGTGGTCTGCCGGATGCGGTCGAAGTCCAGCCGGGTGCCGCCCTCGATGAGCCTGCGGTCGTGCCAGAGCATCTGCCGCCAGCCCGGCGAGTCGACCTCGATGTACACCGACAGCGGCACGCCCTCCACCACGACGGTGCCCTGCGCGCGGCCGTGGCCGATGCTCTCCACGTGTGCGCGCAGCGGCACCGTGTGGCCGTGGTCGATGGCCAGGCCGCCGCACGACAGGTCCACCACGATGCGCGCGCCCCGGTGCTCGGGGAACGTGTAGCGGTGGACCGCGACCTTCGAGCCGACGGTGATCTCGCACCGGACACCGGTGTCGAGCGTGGCCGCGTAGTACCCGGCTTCGGCGACCTCGTCGTGCAGCGGCCAGGCCTGACCGAGCGCGTCGAGCTGCTGCACCATCGGGGTCACCCGGACGTAGTTGTAGTACTTCCGGATCGCGCCGGTGCCGGACTGCTGGAAGTGGGTGAACCCGGAGGCCTGCGGCCGGTCGAACATCTCCTCGGGCAGGCCTTCGGTGTTCTTCGTGTACCGGCCGTAGCCGGTCGGGTAGGCGCCGGAGTAGGCGCAGGCGGACACCATGCCGAGCGGGGACGTCGCGCCCGGGTGGGTGTTGCCGATCTGCGCTTTCGGCCACCACCAAGAGGCCGCGAGACCCTGCGCCGGTGGCAGGGAGGTCGCGGCCGTTCCGATGAAGGGATCGATTTCGTCGATGATGGCGAGACTGTAGGTCGGCGCCGGGCCGCCCGTGGTTTCAGCGACGTGAACTCGGTGGGAACGACTCGTCCCCGTTCACCGGTCCGGGTCACGGGTCGCGGTCACCGACGGGCCGTCGCCACCTGACGACGTGGTTCAGCCGCGTTCGGCGTACTCCGGGAGTCGGCGGGCGACATCCTCCGGTGCGGGCATCCGGGCGATCTCCTCGGCGATCGCACGGGCCGCTTCGGAGTGGCCGCCAGGCCGTGACAGCGTCCGGACGATGGAGGCGACGGCTTCCTCGCTCACCTCGTCCGGGAGCAGGCGCACACCGGCTCCCGCGGCGGTGACGGCGTCGGCGTTGGCGAACTGGTCGGCGCCCTGGGGCAGGATCAGCTGCGGCGCGCCGACGGTGAGCGCGCCGAGCGTGGTGCCGCTCCCGCCGTGGTGCACGACGACGTCCACGTGCGGCAGCAGGTCGGCTTGCGGCACCCACTGGTGCGCGGTGACGTTGTCCGGGAGGTCACCGAGCCGGTCCGGCCGCACCCGGCCGGTCGCGACGACCACGCGCGCGTCCAGCGCGGCCAGGCTCCTGCTGACCGCGGTCAGCAGTTCCGGTGTGCCGAACGCGGTGCCGAGCGTCAGGTAGACCAGCGGCCGCGACGTGCGGTGATCGTCGCGGAGGGGCAGCGCTCCCGGTTCGGAGAACGCGACCGGGCGCAGCTCGATCCTGTCCTCGCCGGCCAGGAAGTCCTTGTCCTGCAAGGACGGCGGGCAGATGTCGACGTGCGGCAGGCCGGGCACGGCCTTCGTCGGCAGCTCCAGGCCGATCCCGTCGGGGAACAGCCGGCCGAAACCGTGCCACAGGCCCGGGATGCCTGCCCGGCGGGCGGCGATCGCCGCTCCCGGCACGCCCCACCCGTGCACCACGAGGTCGGGCCGCAGGCGCGCCAGCTCCGGCTCCAGGTCCTCGGCGTACAGCTCGTAGAACGCGTCGGCGGGGCGGAACGGCCGCAGCCCGTTCGCGGTCAACGGCGCGTGCACCTCCTCGCCGACGGCGAAGTGCACTTCGTGCCCGGCGGCCCGGGCGGCGATCGCGAGCGGGATCAGCGGATAGGTGTGGCCCACGGACGCGAGGCCGGCGAACAGTACGCGCATGGCGGCGAACCTACGCCGCGCGCGATCACGGCGTCGCCCACGGGTCGACGGGCACCACGTCGGTGATCCGCCCGGTGTCGTCGAGCAGGCACCCCATCCGCTTCACGGCGCGCAACGTCACGGCGCGGTCGGTGAGGGTGAGCGCGGGCAGCCGCCTGGCGAGTTCGGCTTCGAGGCGTTGCACGTCGCCGAGCGAGCGCAGCCACAACGTCATCACCAGGTTGTCCGCCCCGGTGACGGCCGCGCACAGCCGGACCTCCGGCAGCTCGGTCAACGCGGTCGCGGTCCGGTCCAGTTCGTCCGGCGGCACCCTGGCCCAGAACGTCGCGGCGATCGGCCACCCCGTGATCGGCTGGGCGACCTCGCACCGCAGCGACACCAACCTCCCGTCGACCATCTCGTTGAGCCACCGGCGCACGGTGGACCCGCTCTTGCCCGTGCGGGCCGCGATCTCGGCCGCCGGCCTGCGCCCGTCGTCGAGCGCCCGCAGCACTTCCCGGTGGTGCGGCTTCCACACGGCGCCGGTCCCGGTCGGCCGGCCCGGCGGCACGGCTCGCGCACGCCGCTGGGGTTCGAGCGCGCCGAGCCGCCAGTGGTTGCCCTCGCCGTAGACGGTGGTGACGGTGTGCGTGCGCGTCCGCCGCAGGCCCGGCAGCGCGTGCAGTCGGTGCAGCACGACGTGCGACAGGGTGGCGAGGTCGGGTGTCAGGAGGGTGAGGAACAGGTCCCGCCCGCTGCTGATGATCGAGATCGAGACGACCTGCGGGATGCGGGACAGCACTTCGACGGCGTGCGCGCGGGAGGTCGGCTCGATGTCGATCTCGATGAACGCGTTGCAGTGGTCCTTGGCCCACAACCGCACCTCGGGGTAGGCGGTGACGCGCGCGAGACCCGCGTCGACCAGTCCTTGCCACCGCCGTGCCGCGGTGACCGGGTCGATGCCCAGCGCGCGGCCGACCTCGTGCCACGTGGCCCGCGGCGCGGCTTGCAGGGCGTGGACGAGCCGGAGGTCGGTCTCGTCGGGCGTGAACGAATCCTGCACAGTCGGCCACTCCGGTGAGCGATCTTGACAATTCGAGCGTTGAGAGTGGCACCCGTGGCGATTCTCGGCAAGTGCCCCGCCACCAACCCGAGGAGAGGTCACCCATGTCGGCGAGCGAGAACGCGGCCCTGATGGACCACCTGGTGCGACTGCGCCGGCAGTTGCACGCCGAACCCGAGATCGGCCTGGACTTACCGCGCACGCAGGAGAAGGTGCTCGCCGCGCTGGACGGGCTGCCGCTGGAGGTGTCGCCGGGCCGGTCGCTGACCTCGGTGACCGCCGTGCTGCGCGGCGCGCGGCCGGGACCGGTGGTGCTGCTGCGCGCCGACATGGACGCGCTGCCCGTGCGGGAGCGCACCGGGCTGGAGTACGCGTCCCGGGTGGACGGCGCGATGCACGCGTGCGGGCACGACATGCACACCGCGATGCTGGTCGGCGCCGCGCACCTGCTCGCCGCGCGGCGGGACGAGGTGACCGGTGACGTCGTCTTCATGTTCCAGCCCGGCGAGGAGGGGTGGGACGGGTCGGCGGCGATGATCGCCGAGGGCGTGCTGGACGCCGCGGGCCGCCGAGCGGACGCCGCCTACGCGTTGCACGTGTTCGGCGCGGGCGTGCCGCACGGCGTGTTCTCGGCCAGGCCGGGCACCACGATGGCGGCGTCCGACGGGCTGGAGGTCACCGTCGTCGGCGCCGGCGGGCACGGCGCCCGGCCGCACCGCGCGAAGGACCCGATCCCGGTCGCGTGCGAGATCGTCACCGCGTTGCAGGCCATGGTCACCCGCCAGTCGGACATCTTCGACCCGGTGGTGGTGACCGTGGGGTCGTTCCACGCCGGGAGCAAGCGCAACGTCATCCCCGACACCGCGCGGTTCGAGGCGACCGTCCGCTCGTTCTCCGCGCCGGCCAAGGCCAGGGTCAAGGACGCGGCGGTCACGCTGGCGCGGTCGATCGCGCAGGCGCACGGCCTGCGAGCCGAGGTGGACTACGTCGACGGCTACCCGATGACGGTCAACGACCCGCGGGAGACCGCGTTCGTCGCCGAGACGATCACCGACCTCTTCGGCGGGCGGTTCCGGCCGCTGGCCGACCCCATGCCGGGCGGCGAGGACTTCTCCCGCGTCCTGCAAGAGGTCCCCGGCGCGTTCATCCCGTTCGGCGCGGGCGACGGCACCGACAACCACTCCCCTCTCGCCCGGTTCGACGACGCGCTGCTGCCCGACGGCGCCACCGTCCTCGCCGAACTCGCGCTGCGCCGCGGCGCCCGGTGAGTGCCGTCAGGCGGGCGGGAAGCCGAGGGCCGGGAGGATGGCCTCGTCGACGATCGCGGCCAGTTCGTCCGCGGTCGGGAAGCGGCCCAGGTCCATGGACAGCTTGAAGACCATCGCCTCGCCGATCTGGGTCGTGATCGGGGTCAGCCGGCGGGGGTCCAGGCCGCCGTTGGCGGCGTAGTGGCGCAGGACCGTGGTGGTGAACGTGCCGCCCCTGGGGTCGAAGACGTCGCGGTAGAGGGCTTCGGCGAGGTCCGGGTAGCGGTGGCGTTCGAACATGATCGCCAGCACGGCGTTGGCCGCGGGCGTCCGCATCCAGTCGGTGAGCACGGTGAGCGCCGCGATCAGGTCGGCGCGCAGGTCGTCCGCCGCTGGGGTGGGCACCTCCACCGGGTGGGCCTGCGCCACGGCGTCGACCAGCAGCTCGTGCGGTGTCGCCCAGCGCCGGTAGAGCACCGTCTTCGCGGTGGACGCCCGGCGCGCGATGCCCTCCATGCTCAGCTGGCCCAGCCCGACCTCGGCGAGTTCGGCGAGCGCGGCTTCGTGGATGGCGCGCACCAGCGCCTCGCCACGCCGTCGTTCCGGGGCCTTGGCAGCCGCTTTCTCCATGTCACTTCCGCTTCAAGACACGGTGTCGTATCTTATCGGCGAGATAAGCTACGTCACCGTATCCAATTGAGGTGTTCCGTTGTCCCCATCTTCCGCCATGCTCGACCGGCCGCTCACCGGTGGACGCGCGTTGGCGCCGGACCTGGCCCGCGGCGTGATGCTGCTGCTGATCGCGCTGGCCCACGCGCACATGTACCTGTCCGGCCACCCGACCGGGTACCGGGCGTACGCGCTGGACGGCGGCGCGCTCGACCGCGTCGTCACGGGGATCCAGGTGGCCCTGGTCGACGGCCGGGCCATGCCGATGTTCGCGGCGCTGTTCGGCTACGGGTTCGTGCAGCTGGCCGGCAAGCGGGCCGGCGACTGGGCGGACACGCGCCGGCTGCTGCGCAGGCGGAGCCGGTGGCTGCTCGTGTTCGGGTTCGGCCACGCGCTGCTGCTGTTCTTCGGCGACATCCTCGCCGCCTACGGGCTGGCGGGGTTGCTGATGGTCGGCGTGCTGCGGTGGCGTGACCGGACGCTCGTGGTGTTCGCGGGCGCGTGGCTGCTCGTGCACGCCGCCGCGGCCCTGGTCAACGGGCTGCGGATCGCCGAGTTCGGCGGGCCCTCGGGCATGGCCGCCGCGACCGACCCGGTGGCGGCGGTGGGTGAGCGCCTGGCGTTGTGGGGTGTGCTGACGCCGTTCCTGGTGGTGGAGCTGGTGATCCCGGTCCTGCTCGGCGTGTGGGCCGCGCGCCGCCGGCTGCTGGACGAGCCGGGCCGTCACGTCACCGCGCTGCGCGTCACCGCCGTCGTCGGCATCGGGTCGGCGGTGCTGGGCGGACTCCCGCTGGCACTGGTGGACGCGCAGGTCTGGACGCTCGGTGCGCTCGCGGTGCCGGCGTACGTGCTGCACGGCGTCACGGGGTTGGCCGGCGGACTCGGGTACGCGGCGCTGATCGGGCTGGTGGCCGCCCGGGTCACGCGGCCGGGGTGGGCGCTGACCGCGCTGGCGGCGTGCGGACGGCGGTCGATGACCTGCTACCTGTCGCAGTCCGTGGTGTTCGTGGCGGTGTTCGTGCCGTACGCGGGCGGGCTGGGCGCCGAGCTGGGCACGGCGGCGGCGTCCGGGATCGCGGTCGTCACGTGGCTGGCCACGGTGGCCTTCGCCGACGCGTTGCGCCGCGCGGACCGGGGCGGTCCGGCCGAATGGTTGCTGCGCCGACTCACCTACGGCCGCAAGGGTTTCGAAAATGTTCGATAACCATTGCCCGGCCCGGTGAGGCGCACCCATCGTGGATCGCCACCGCCTCGGAAGGGACCGTCGACGTGCGCAAGCCCTTATCAACGTCCTTGATCACCGCAGCGCTGGTCGCGGCGGGCGTGCTGCTGCCGGTCGGCCCGGCCGCCGCCACTCCCACCGACACCCTCGCCACCGACACCCTCGCCTCGGCCACCCTCGCCTCGGCGGCCGAGCGCAGCGGCCGGTACTTCGGCGCGGGCGTCCAGGGGTACAAGCTGGCCGACCCGGTGTACACGGGCATCCTGGACCGCGAGTTCGCCGTGGTCACGCCCGAGAACGAGATGAAGCTCGACGCCACCGAGCCGCAGCAGGGCCGGTTCACCTTCGGCCCGGCCGACCGGATCGTGGACCACGCCGTGCGGCAGGGCAAGCGGGTGCGCGGCCACACGTTGCTCTGGCACCCGGGGCAACCGTCCTGGCTGGTGAACCTGCAGGGCGCGGCGCTGCGGCAGGCGATGCTGAACCACGTCACGCAGGTGGCGGCGTACTACCGGGGCCGCGTCTTCGCCTGGGACGTGGTCAACGAGGCGTTCGCCGACGGCACGTCCGGCGCCCGGCGCGACTCCAACTTCCAGCGCACCGGCGACGACTGGATCGAGGCCGCGTTCCGCGCGGCGCGGGCGGCCGATCCCGGCGCGAAGCTCTGCTACAACGACTACAACATCGAGAACTGGGCGCACGCCAAGACCCAGGCCGTGCACCGGATGGTGCGCGACTTCCGGGCGCGCGGCGTGCCGATCGACTGCGTCGGCCTCCAGTCGCACTTCACCGCCAACCACCCGGTGCCCGCCGACTTCGCCACCACGATCCGCAACTTCGCCGCGCTCGGCGTGGACGTGCAGCTGACCGAGCTGGACATCGAGGGCTCCGGCGCCACCCAGGCGGAGAACTACCGGCGTGCCGTGACGGCCTGCCTGGCGGTGAGCCGGTGCACCGGGATCACGGTGTGGGGCATCCGCGACAGCGACTCGTGGCGCGCCTCGGGCACGCCGCTGCTGTTCGACTCGACCGGCGCCAAGAAGCCCGCGTACACCGCCGTCCTGAACGCGCTCGACGGCGGCCCGTGCCCGTAAGGCACCTGGCCGGAGGCGGCTCACAATCGGTGATGCCGTTCGGCCACAGGGTTCACCCCGCCGCACAGGCCGCCACCATCCCCGTGGCCTGCGGCGAGAACGCGCTCGTCGCCGCGGTCAACCTGGCCGACCCGACCGCCGCCACCGCCGACACCCCGGCGCCTGCACCTACGCCCTCACCACCCCGCACGGCGGTCTCGCCAACGGACTTCCGGTCATCACCACGCCCATCGAGATGATCGACCCGGTCACGACCACCCGGAACTCGCTGCTGAGCTTCCGCATCGCCGCGGTCGACTCGGCGGCGACCACCCTCACCACCCGACGCGGAGCCGCCCGGACCTGACCGGGCGGCTCCGCATTGCTCCTGACAGAGCTTGCGCGCACGTCGATCACTCCTATACTAATCCAGTGTTAAGTGGATTACGGGATAAGACTCGTGGTGGTCGGCGGTTCGACCGGGCGACCTCTCCGCCATGTCCCGGCTCCACCGCACCTGGACACGATCCCCGGCGACCACCAGGAGAGACCCATGAAGTTCTTGATCGTCCTGCACGACCCTCCCTACGGCACCGAACGCACCTACAACGGCATCCGGTGGGCGCGTCAGCTGATCGACGCCGACGGCAACCACGAGGTCAAGATCTTCATGTTCGCCGACGCCGTCGCCGCCACCGCAGACGGCCAGAAGACGCCCAACGGCTTCTACAACCTCGCCAAGATGCTCAAGGGCTTCACCGAGAAGGGCGGCGTGGTCGGCAACTGCGGCACCTGCATGGACGCCCGCGCCATCGCCGACGACCGGTTGGTGTCCGGCAGCCACCGCTCCGGCATGGCGGAGTTGGCCGAGTGGACCGTGTGGGCCGACAAGGTCATCAACGTCTGAGATGGGGAACGAGACCGTGGCCAAGACCGTTGTCGTCCTCGGAGCAGGCGTCGGAGGACTCACCACCGCTACCCGCCTGCGGGGGATGCTGCCCGAGCAAGACCGGATCGTGCTGGTGGACCGCTCGTTCGACGGCGTGCTGGGGTTGTCGCTGCTGTGGGTGATGCGCGGCTGGCGCACCGCGGACCAGGTGCACGTGCGGCCGAAACCGTTGCCGGGCATCGACATGCGGGCCGCGGAGGTCCGCTCGATCGACACCGACAACAGGCACGTCCACACCGACAGCGGCTCGATCGCCTATGACGCACTGGTCATTGCGCTCGGCGCGGGACTGGCACCGGACCGGGTGCCGGGTCTGAGCGACGTGACCGAAGCCGGGATCGCAGGCGAGTTCTACACCCTCGACGGCGCGGACCTGCTGCACCGCCAGTTGTCCGAAGTAGACTCCGGGCGGATTACGTTCGTCGTGGCGGGGGTGCCGTTCAAGTGCCCGGCCGCGCCGTTCGAGGGCGCGCTGCTCGCCGCCGACCTGTTGGGCGAGCTCGGTGTGCGCGGGTCCGTCACGGTCGACGCGTTCACCCCGGACCCGTTCCCCATGCCGGTCGCCGGCCCCGCGGTGGGCAAGGCGCTCGTCGGGATGCTCGAACAGCACGGGATCGGCTTCCACCCCGGCAAGAGCCTCGAGCTGGTCGACGCGCGGGCCAAGCAGCTGACCTTCGCCGACGGCACCCGCGAGCCGTTCGACTTCCTCGTCGTGGTGCCGCCGCACCAGGCGCCGGCTCCGGTCCGCGAGACCCGCTTGGGTCCGATGGGCTGGATCCCGGTCGATCCCCGCACGCTGGCGTCCGACGTCCCCGGTGTGTGGGCGCTCGGCGACTGCTCCGCGCTGATGCTGCCCAACGGCAAGCCCTTGCCCAAGGCAGCGGTCTTCGCCGAGGGCGAGTCGGAGGTCGTGGCCAACGGGGTGGCGCGCCACCTCGGCTACGACGCGCCGGAGCCGTACTTCGACGGCAATGGCTCGTGCTACGTCGAGATCGGCGGGCACCTGGCGGCCAAGGGCGTCGGGAACTTCCTTGAAGCACCGGCGCCGTCCGTCACGCTCATGGACCCCTCGCCGGAGTTCCACCGGGAGAAGCAGGACGAGGAACGCGCGTGGATGGAGCGGTGGAGCGGCTGAACGCTCAGGAGCGCCCGAGGAACGACGTCGGTCGGGCCACCCCCGCGTGGCGGCCCGACCGACCCCGTCCGGTCTCCTCGGCTCACGCCCGGTCGGTGAGGCCGACGGCGGCGGCCACCTGGTCGGCCGCCCGCCTGACGTCCTCCTCGCCGGTCCAACGCCCGAGCGACAGGCGCAGCGCCGACGTGGCGCGCCCGGCCGGCAACCCCATCGCGGTCAGCACGGGCGAAGGGGACTCGTCGCCTTCGTGGCAGGCAGATCCGGCCGAGGCGGCCACGCCCGACAGCGCGGCCTGCAGTTCCGACGCGACCGTGCCGTCCACGCAGATGTTGAGGGTGTTGGGCAGCCGCTGCTCAGGGTGCCCGTTGAGGTGCACCCGCCCCGGCAGGCGCTGGTCCAGGTCGGCGTGCAGCTCGTCGCGCAATCTCCGCAACCGCTCCGGCTCGCCGGGCAGCGCTTCGGCGGCGAGCCGCGCGGCGACACCCATTGCCACCGCGTACGGCACGTTCTCGGTGCCGGCGCGCAGTCCGCGTTCCTGCCCACCGCCGTGGACGACCGGCTCCAGAGCCAGCCCACGGCGGACGAACAGCGCTCCGACCCCCTTGGGCGCGTACAGCTTGTGCCCGGCGACCGTGAGCAGGTCGACCCCGAGTTCCCGCACCGAGACGGGGATCTTCCCGACCGACTGGGCGGCGTCGGTGTGGAAGACCGCACCGCCGGCGTGGGCGATCGCGGCCAGTTCCGCGACGGCCTGCACGGTTCCGGTCTCGTTGTTGGCGTGCATGATCGACACCAGCACGGTGCGCCCGGTCAGCGCCCTCCTCAGGTCGTTCGGGTCGACCAGCCCGTGGCGGTCGACCGGGAGCCGGGTCACCCGGAAACCGTGCAGGCGGACCAAACTGTCGCACGCGGCGAGCACGGCCGGGTGCTCGGTGGCCTGCGTGATCACGTGGTCCCCTCGATCACGGCGCGCGAGCGCGGCACCGCACACCGCCAACGTGTCGCCTTCCGAGCCGCCGCCGGTGAAGACGACCTCCTCGGGCGCGCAGTCGAGCAGGTCGGCGACCTGGCCGCGCGCCGAGGCGACCGCGTCACGCGCCACGTGCCCGAAGACGTGGCCGCTCGACGGGTTGCCGAAATGCCGGGCGAGGTACGGGAGGCATGCCTCCACCACGCGCGGGTCGACCGGTGTGGTGGCGTTGTAGTCCAGGTAGGTGACCTCGCCGTCCAGCCCGGGAGGACGGTTCACCTCGCGCCGCCGTTGCGGGGCCGCCTGCCGGTTTCCCGGAGGTCGGCGAACCGGCACGACACCGAACCGGCCACCGTGAACAGTCTATTGAGGACTACCAAAACGCACCTCGACCCGTTCCGCCGTTCACCCGTTCCGCCGCTTGCGCGACACCTGACCACTCGTATACTACTCCAGGGTTCAATGGAATAGTGGGCTTCAAGGTCGCCCTGTGTCGCGAGACATCGGGTCGTGCGACCGAGGGATGAATTCAGACCGCACGACCGCGGCCGGATAACGCCCCACAAGGACGATTGACAGGCCCTTGACGCCATCCATAGCCTGACCAAAAGGACAAAGGCGCGTGTTGTCCTGACACAAGGGGGTCTCGACCACATCGGCGCATTCGACCTCGCCGATTGCGGACATTTGTCGCGGTAGCCGAAAGCCGGGCCGACAGAAACCCGGCGTCGACTCGTGCGCACATTCGTGGATCACCTCGGAACTCAACGTCGAAGCCACTGCGGACAAATCCTGGTGGCGTGACGATCGCGCCTTCGACCAGGAATCGCGGAGGTACCGAGAATGACCACCGGAACCCACATCGGCGATCTCATCCCGATCATCGAGGACACGGTCGCGCCCAACGCCGCCGACGTCGACGCGACCGGCGCTTTTCCGCGCGCGGCCGTCAAAGCGCTCGGCGAAGCCGGTTTGCTCGGTTTGACCAGCGCCACCGAGGTCGGTGGCAGGGGCCAGGGCTTGCGCGCCTCCGCCGAGGTGGTGGAGCACATCGCCCGCGCCTGCGGCTCCACCGCGATGGTGGTCTGCATGCACTACGCGGGCACGGCGGTCATCGAGGCGTTCGGCCCGAGGGACACGCGGGAGGCCATCGCCCGCGGCCAGCACCTGACCACCCTCGCCTTCTCCGAAGCCGGTTCGCGCAGCCACTTCTGGGCGCCCATGTCCACCGCCACCGCGGCGTCCGACGGCCGCGTGCTGCTCGACGCCCGCAAGAGCTGGGTGACCTCCGCCGGCGAGGCGGACTCCTACGTCTGGTCGAGCAAGCCGGTGGCGGCCGAAGGGCCCAGCACGTTGTGGCTGGTCCCCGCGGCGGCGGGCGGGCTGGACGCCAGCGGCCGTTTTGACGGGTTCGGCCTGCGCGGCAACGCGTCCAGGCCCGTCTCCGCCACGGACGTCCTCGTCGACCGCACGGCCCTGCTCGGCGTGGACGGCAAGGGCGACGAGATCATGTTGAGCATCGTCCTCGCCCACTTCCAGGTCATGAGCGCGGCCGTCTCGCTCGGCCTCGCGGAATCCGCGATCGCGAAGGCGGTCGAGCACGTCACGACCGCGCGGTTCGAGCACCTCGACCGCCGCTTGGCCGACCTGCCGGTCAACCGGGCCAACATCGCGAAGATGCGGTTGCTCGCCGACCAGGCCCACGCCCTGCTCGGCGACACGGTGCAGGCCATCGAGACCGGGCGACCGGACGCGACGCTGCGGGTGCTGGAGGTCAAGGCGGCCGCGTCGGAGGCCGCCATCGCCGTCACCGACATCGCCATGCGCGTGTGCGGTGGCGCCGCGTTCCGCAAGGAAGGCGGGCTCGAGCGCTACTTCCGCGACGCCCGTGCCGCGACCGTCATGGCGCCCACCACGGACGCCATCCACGACTTCATCGGCCGTGCCGTGTGCGGCATGCCGCTGTTCGACTAGCGCAGGACGCCGACGGCCGGGCCGACCACCGCGGTGGCAGTCCGGCCGCCGGCGCGGTCACGTGCGGCGGTCCGGCAGGTGGGTCTCGTACATGCGCACCGCGACGACCACACCGGACGCGGCGGTGATCGCGGCGACCACCCACACGGCGGCCCGCACGCCGGCCAGGTCGGCGACCACACCCGACAGCAGGGCGCCGACGGCGAACCCGCCGTCACGCCAGAGCCGGTAGACCCCGACCGCGCGTGCCCGCCAGGACGGGTGCGCGACGTCCCCGATGGCGGCCAGCAGCGTCGGGTAGACCATCGCGGTGCCCGCGCCCAACAGCACGGCGGCGACCGCCCAGGCGGTGAACGTGTCGGCCACGGCCGTCAGCGCCAGCGCCGCGGCCTGCGTGATCATCCCAGTCGTGATCAGGCCCTTGCGCCCCCACCGGTCCGACAGCGGCCCGGTGAGGAGTTGCCCGACGGCCCACACGCCGGGGTAGAGCGCGGCCAGGACACCGATCCGTGAGACGGACAGCCCGGCGGTGGCGAACAGGATCGGGAACAGGCCCCAGGCCAGGCCGTCGTTGAGGTTGTTGACCAGGCCGGCCTGGCTGGTCGCGGACAGCGCGGGTTCACGCAGGCTGGTGTGGGCGAAGACCTGCCGGTCGGTGAGGTCGGCGTGCAGGTGGTCGTGGCGCCCGTCGGCGCGGGCCGCGTGGCGGGACGCTTCGAACCGGGCGTGGTCGCGCGTCTCCCGCACCAGGAACAGCGACAGGCCCAGCCCCAGGGCGGCGTAGGACAGACCGAGCAGGAACGGCGCGGGCCGCAACCCGTAGCGGACGGCGAGGTAACCGGTGGCGGCGGCGGTGACGGCGACCGCCAGGTACCCGGCGGCCTCGTTCAAGCCCATCGCGAGCCCGCGGCGGGAGGGACCCGCGAGGTCGATCTTCATGATCACCGTGGTGGACCAGGTCAGCCCCTGGTTGACGCCGAGCAGCACGTTGGCCGCGACGACCCAGCCCCACGACGGCGCCCAGATGAGCACCAGCGGCACCGGGATCGCGAACAGCCACCCGATCAGGAGCACCGGCTTGCGGCCGTACCGGTCGGAGAACGTGCCCGCGAAGTAGTTCGTCACGGCCTTGGTCAGCCCGAACGCCAGCACGTACGTCAGCAGGAACGTGTAGCCGGTCAGGTGGAAGACCTGCTCCGCCAGCGGCGACAGCACCGTGCGCTCCTGCCCGAGCACACCGCCGACCAGCGCGTTGACCGCGACCAGGAGGGTGAACTGGGCGAGGTTCGCGCGGATGCCCAGGCGGAGGTCCGCCGAGCTCATGCGCCCGTTCCCGACGCGGGGCCGGTGGCCGCCACCCGGCCTCGTGGACCCGGTCGATCGTCGACGAGCGGAACCACGTCGGCCGCGTCCACGGCACCTCCTCGCCTCCCGCAGTGGACGATCACCACTGCCAGGCGATGTTCTACCCTATTCCAAAGAGGAATGGATAACCAGGGTGGCGGAGGTGTGCGGGCGGCCGAGGCTCGACCACCCGCCTGCGCTACATGAAGTTGCGGGTGTGCAGTGCGGACAGGTCGGCCGCCTCGTCACCGGGGAAGCCCAGGTGGACCAGGCGCCGCCGGCGGCCGTCGTCCATCTCGGACTGCAGTTTCATCACCGCGTCGTAGCCCTTGCCGATGGCCTGCGGTGTCCACTCGCCGGCAGCGAGGATCACCAGCGAGTCGAACACGTCCTGGTTCAGCCCGGACGTGTCGACCAGCGCGCTGTAGCGGCGCTCGACGGCCGCCCGCAACCGCGAGCGCAACGAGGGGTCGAGCTCGGCCTGGTGCTGCAGGTGCGCGACCCCGAACGCCACGTGCCGCGCCTCGTCCCGGCGGGCCAGTCGGGTGACCTGGCGGGTGACCGGGTCCGGCGCGTTCTTGTCCAGGAACTCCAACAGGTTCAGGAAGCTGCCCTCGCCCAGCACCGACAGCAGGAACGAGGCCATGGAGAAGTCCGCCTCGCCGAGCAGCGTGGCCAGCGACTCGCGACCGCTGACCGACGAGGTGCCCATCTCCCCGCGCCGCAGCAACGCGCGGCGGGTGAACACCTCCATGTGCCGCGCCTCGTCGGCCGCCTGCACGGCGAGCAGTTGCAGGACCTCACGGAAGTGCGGGTGGATGCGGGCCAGCAGCTGCGCCGGGATGACCAGCGCGGCCTGCTCGTTCTCGATGAGGTAGGTCATGACCTGGACGACCGCGGTCTCGATCTCGTCCGGGAGGGTGAAGTCCGCGTTCCACTGCACCTCGGTGTCCGGGTTCCACTGCGCCGAGGCCGCGTGGCTGTAGAGGGACGGTGCGATCTCGGCCCACACGAGGTCGCGATGGGTGATGTCGAAGGGCGTCCGGGGTCCGCCGCTCTCGATGAGCGCGCCGCGCGCGGCCAGGCCCCAGTCCGAGGGCGGGTGGTCCACGATGCCGTCCACGCCGGGGCCGCCCGCCCGCCCACCGGTCGAGGTCCGCCTGTCCGCGGACGACCCACGCCCGGACGCCGAGATCGGTGTCCGGGGCACGGCGGGCCCGATGGCCGTTCTGCCGGCACCACGCCTCCAGGTGCACGACCAGCGCCGGGTCGCCGCCCGTGACGCCGAGTTCCTGACCCGGCCGGAGGTCCTTGAGGCCTTGCTGCACCAGCAGGTGCGCGCCGCGCTCGAAACCGAGGTCACCGAGGTCGACCATGCCCGCCGGGGTCGTCACGGCCGGTACTCCCCTGTCGTGACGCGCCCGTCGGCGTCGTAGAAGCCCTCCTCGTCCACCGCTGCGTCCAACAGCGAGTAGCCGGTGGAGCGGCCTTCCTGCCACATGGTCAGGCCTTCCAGGTCGAGCAGCGGGCGGACCTCCGGATCGGCGTAGGACATCGACAGCAGCAGCTCACCGAACCTGCCGACGAGGTCCTGCGGCGCGGTGTCGACGACGGTCATGTTGCAGTGGTCGTATGCGGGGGTCTGGGCGAGCACCCTCGTGCGGCCGGACGGCAGCGTGCCCTCGCGGGAGAACTGGAGGTGGTTGACGTCGATGATGGCCGCCGCCGCGACCTCGCCCGCGAGCAGCGCCCGCGCCGCGTCGCGCTCGCCGCCGATGTGATCGCCGTGCAGGCCGACGCCGACGTCGAACCGCTTGACGGTCACGTTCTCCCCCGGCGTGAGACCGGCTTCGCGCAGGAACGACCGCGGCACCAGGGTGGCCTGCGGCGAGTCCACCGCGCCCAGGCCCACGGTCTGGTCCTTGAGGTCGGACACCTTCTCGAACGTCGAATCGCCGCGCACCAGGATGACGGAGTGCAGGTCGCGGTCGGTGTCCCGCATGACGAGCGGGCGGATACCGCGGCCGGCCGCCTTCGCCAGCCGCTCCGCCCGCAACCAGGCCAACGGCGAGTTCCAGGCGGCGTGGAGCCTACCCGCGACCAGGTCTTCGACCTGGCGTTCGTAGTGGGAGTAGAGGACGAAGTCGAACGGAAGACCCCGCGCTCGCAGCCAGGAGCGGAATCCGCCCCAGATCGTCACGACCTTCGGGTCGTACGCGACAGCGCCCATCAACAAAGTCATCGCGGTGGCCTCCTCGACTATCGACGGCAGGTGCTCCGGGAACAGCGAAGACCGAGGCATCACGGAATGCGGCTCCACCGCACGGCCGCGAGGCGGGCAGAAGATCGCGATGTCCGACGAGTCGCCGGTAAGTCACCGATCACCGCATTTCTGCGGTCGGGTCGTCGGACGTTGCCAAGGCACCACTCGATTCCCCCGGAACCGCTGTTCCAGCAATCAATGGATCATTGGCAGAATATCCACGGGGTCCCACCGTGTCCAGGGTCGGAAATTGCCGCGAATTACACCCGACCAGGAACGCGGAACCTCGAGAGCCGATATTCGCGACACCCAGGGCGAGCGCCGTGATCACCCAGGACAGCCACCTCAGACTAACTTCAGAGTCAAGTAGTGACTGGGAGAACCGCCGCCACCCGATCGAGCTGCGGACCCACCACCGGACGCACGCGCACACCGTGTAACCACCTTTGCGGAGGCGGTACCGCCACCAGCTAGGCCGTACGCGTGAAGCGCGCCACTCGAACTTGTGGCCCGTCGTCGCACACTGCTACAACTTACAGACTGCTTACCTTTTATATACTCACTTGACGGTCCGCTGCCGTTCCCCCTCGGGCTTCCACCGGCTCCAGCGCGACGCAGTCGATCACCCCACACCGCCTACCTCCGGAGCGGAAGATGAGATCCCGATCAACCAGATCGCGCCCCGTCGTCTCGGTGGCGTTAGCCTCCGTGCTCGCCGTGGCACTGCCCCTCGCCCCCGCGGCCGCCGACACACCACCGAGCGCGCAGGGCCTCCAGCCCCCGAACGTCGTCATCCAGTGGAGCAACGCCGGGATGTCGGCCATCACCAAGTCCACCATGGGGCCGCCGATGGTCGCCCGCGCGTACGCCGTGCTGCACACCTGCATCTACGACGCCTGGGCCGCCTACGACTCCCGCGCCGCCGGGACGATGTTCGGCAACGGGCTGCGCCGCCCCGAGGGCGAGCGCACGGCGGCGAACAAGGACGAGGCGATCAGCCACGCCGCCTACACCGCCGCGCTCGACCTGTGGCCCGAGTACAAGTCCGACTTCGACGCGCTGATGGCCGCGCTGGGCTACCGGCTCACGTCGTCCACGATCCCGGCGTGGATCGGCAGGCGGGCGTGCGGCGCGGTGCTCGACTACCGCCACCGCGACGGCTCCAACCAACTGGGCGACATCGCGCCGGGTGCCTACTCCGACTACACCGGCTACGCGCCGGTGAACCTGCCGATGGACATCGCCGAACCCCTGGCGGTCCACACCGTGAAGAACCCCGACCGCTGGCAGCCCCTCAGCTACCGGGTCGGCGACCAGGTGATCACGCAGAGCGGCGTGGGGCCGCAGTGGCGGCACGTGACGCCGTTCGCCATGAGCTCGTGGGACCAGTTCACCGCCGGCCTGGCGCAACCGGCGCGCCACGGCACGGTCCGCTTCGAGCAGCAGGCGCAGCAGCTGATCGACTACGGGGCGAACCTCAACGACCGGCGCAAGGTGGTGACCGAGTACTGGGCGGACGACTTCCCGGGCACGCCGCGGCCACCGGGGCGCTGGCTGATCGTCGGGCAGTACGTCTCGACGCGGGACGCGCACACCGTCGACCAGGACGCGAAGATGCTCTTCGCCGTCGCCAACGCCATCTTCGACGCGAGCATCGCGTGCTGGGGGATCAAGTACACCTACGACTCGGTCCGGCCGATCACCGCGATCCGGTACCTCAACCGGAACAAGCAGATCCCCTCGTGGTCGCGGGCGGGCACCGGGCCGCGGTTGATCCCCGGCGACACGTGGCTGCCCTACCAACCCGACTTCCTGATGACGCCGTCGTTCGGCGACTTCGTGTCCGGGCACAGCACGTTCGGCGCCGCGGCCGCCGAGGTCCTGAAGAACTTCACGGGCAGCGACGCCTACGGCGAGACCCTCGTCTACCCGGCGGGGTCCTCCAAGGTCGAACCGGGCCTGACGCCGGCTCGCCCCATCACCCTGAGCTGGTCGACGTTCACCGAAGCCGAGGCGGAGAACGGCATCTCCCGCCTCTACGGGGGAATCCACTTCCACGACGCCAACCAGAACGGCCGGGTCCTGGGGCGCCAGGTCGGCACGCACGCGTGGGCCAAGGCGGCGCGGTACTTCGACGGGTTCCCGTCCCCCTGACTTCCACGACCCGGCGCCGCACTTCGGCGCCGGGTCACCGGATGGACCGGCGGACGGCCGCGCTGACGAAGTCCACGCCCAGGGTGAGGAGGACGATCGTCAGCACGATGGTCGCGGCCTGCGCGAAGTGGAAGCTGTTGAGCTGGTGGTGCAGGAGCACTCCCAGACCGCCGGCGCCGACGACGCCGACGACGACGGTCTCGCGGACGGTCACCTCCCACCGGTAGAGGCTGTAGGCGGCGAAGCGGGGTGCGGCGGCGGGCAGCACCCCGTACCAGACGAGTTGCCTGCGTGAGGCCCCGAGAGCGCTCAGCGCCCGCAACGGCCGGCCCTCCAGGTTGTCGACCACCTCGGTCATCAGCCGGCCCAGCACACCGGCCGTGTAGATCCCGAGCGCCACCGCGCCCGGCAGGATGCCGGGGTAGAACGCGAACAGCGCGAGCAACGCCCACACCGGCGGCGGCACGGCACGCAGCACGATCATCGTCAGGCGAGCGGCCAGGAGCACGGGCAGGCGTCGGGCGCGGGACGCCGTGACGCGGTCGAGCTGGGGCAGCGCCGCCGCGGGCACGGCGAGCACGGCGGCGACCGCGAAGGCGATCGCCATCGCCAGGACGGACATGGCCAGCGTGACACCGGCCAGCCGCAGCAGCTCCGCGAGCCCGCCGTCGACCATCACCAGGGGCCACACCTGCCCGGCCAGCATCGAGGCCTGGCGGGCGGACCGGTCGCTCCACAGCACCGAGGGGTCGAGGCGCACCCACCAGACCGAGGCCACCACGAGGGCCGCGGCGAGCAGGACCGACCCGGCCACCACCGGGTCACGGCCGTCGACCGACCCACGACGGCGACTGCGCGAACCCGACAGCCTCGTCCGCACGAGTGAGCTCCACCCGTCGGCCAGCGCGCTGAGCAGGATCAACGCGTAGAGCAGCGTCCACATCTCGTGGTAGACCAGCGCGCGGAAGCTGTCCAGCAGCTCCGTGCCGAGCCCTCCCGTCCCGACGAGGCCCAGGATCGTGGCGCTGCGGATCGCGCACTCCAGCCGGTAGAACGCGTAGGACAGCAGGTCGCCGAGCGCCGACGGCACCAGGCCGTACAGGACAGCCGACGACCTGCGTGCGCCTGCCGCCAGCAGCGCGTCGTGCGGAGCGCGGTCCGCCTCGTCCAGCAGTTCGGAGAACACCTTGGCCGTGACGGCGCCGAACGGGATGCCGATCGCCAGCACGGCCACCACGGGGCTGCGGCCGAGCACGATGAGCAGGCCCAGGCCCCAGATCACCTCGTGGATGCCGCGCGGCACCACCAGCGCGACCCTGGCCAGGCTCCAGCCCACGACGTCGCGGGTCCGCCTGGCCGGCGCGTCGGCCCGCCACCAGACCTGGGACGTCAGCACGCCGCCGACCACGCCGATCACGAGGCTGACCGCGGTGCCCAGCACGGCGTACGCCAACGTGGTCATGGCCGAGGCGCCCACGAGCGCCAGGAACCCGCCGTCGACCCGGGGCGCCACCGCCGCGGCGAAGAACTCGACCAGCTGCCGCAGGCCGTCCACCCGGATCACGGGGTGGTCGTCCAGCACCACCGGCAATGCCGATGCCACGACGGCCGCCACGCACGCGAGCAGCCACCACCGCCGCCGGTTGGTCCCGCCTCCGGCGCGGCGCGGCGGCTCGTTCGGGACGGCGGACGGCGGCAGGCAGCCGACGCGCTCGTCCAGCGCCTTGGCGGTCAGGGTCACGACGAGCCGTCCCGGTCGGTGCGGAACAGCTCGGCCACGTCGGCGGCGCGCACGTCGGCCGTGCTCGTGTCGACCACGACCCGCCCCGACCGCAACCCGACGACGCGGTCGAACCGGCCGAGCGCGATGTCGAGGTCGTGCAGGCTCGCCACCAGCGTCGTGCGCGTTTCGTCGCTGATCGCGAACAGCAGGTCCACGACCTCCCGGCCGCGGGCCGGGTCGAGGCTGGCGATCGGCTCGTCCGCGAGGATCACCCTCGGCTCCTGCACGAGCACCCTGGCGATCGCCACGCGCTGCTGCTCGCCGCCCGAGAGGTCGCCGGTGCGCTCCCGCAGCTTGTCGCCGATGCCGACGCGGCGGAGGGCGGCTTCGGCGCTCGCCACCTCGAAGGGGCGGGCCAGGGACAGCGCCGCCTTCCAGAACGGCCACGCGCCCAACCTGCCCGCGTTGACGTTGTGCACCGCGCGCAGCTGCGCGACGAGGTCGAAGTGCTGGTGGACGGTGCCGATCCGGCGCCGCGCGGCGCGGATCTTCCTGGTGGACGCGACGCGGTAGTCGCAACCGAGCGCCCGCACGCGTCCCCCGGTCGCGGCCACCGTGCCGTTGAGCAGCCTGATGAGGCTGGTCTTGCCCGCACCGCTCGGGCCGATGAGCGCCACCCGCTCGCCCGCCTCGATCTCCAGGTCGATGTCGGACAGGACGTCCACCCCACCGAGGCGGACCGAAGCTCTGCGCAACTCGAAGACGCGGTCGCCTGCCATGGGTCAGCGCAGCAATCCGAGCTGACCGGCGACGGCCTCGATCTGCGCGTAGTCCTCGGCCGCCGCGGCGACGAAGCCGCCGGCCGCGAACAGGTCGAGCACCTGCTTCTCCCGGTCGTCACTGCCGTCGCAGCTGAGCAGCGCGTCCCGGGCCAGGTCGGTGAACCCCTGGCCCAGGCGCTGGTCCAGGTCGGGCCGCGCGAGCCAGTGGTAGTCGTGGTAGGTGGGCGTGCGGAAGACCTCGCGCACGGTGGTCGGGTCGACCTTGCCCTCTTGGACCCGCTTCTCCCAGACCGACGCGCTGAGCACACCCACCTGGTAGGCGCCGGACTCGACCAGCTTGAGCGTGGCGTCGTGCGATCCCGAGTAGCCCGGCTCGCCGGTGAAGTCGTCCAACGAGACCCCGGCCCGGTCCAGGAAGTACTGCGGCATCAGCCTGCCGGAGGTCGACGTGTCGCTGCCGAAGGTGAAGGAGTGGCCCTTGAGCCGGGCCAGGTCCCCGACCTCGGTGAACGGCTCCACGCCCGCCGCGGGGTTGGCCACGAACACGCTGCGGAACTGCGCGTCGACGTCGCGCTGGGCGACCGGCGCCGCGCCGGGTACCCTCTTCCTCGCCTGCACGCCGGTCAGGCCGCCGAAGAACACCAGGTCGAGGTCGCCGCGTTCGAACTGGGCGACCGCCGCGGCGTAGTCGCGCACGGGCACGTACTCGACCTGGACGCCCAACCGGTCGTGGAGGTAGTCCGACACCACCCCGTACATCCGCTGCAGCTGCTGTGGGTCCTGGTCCGGGATCGCGCCGATCCGCAACCCGCCCGGCTCACCGCCCGCGCCCGCCCCGCAAGCCGCCGTGGAGACCAGGACCACCGATAACAGGATCGCTCGCGCAACACGCCACATGGGCGCTCCTCCCCCGTTGGGACCGCCGGATGCCGCTTCTACCCCGCGGGCCGGTCGGCACTCGCATGTCCGGCGACTCCGTTGCGCTGCGCGACGTGCTGTGCGCCAAGCTCCGAGGGCCGGCTGCTCTCAGCAGATCACTTCATAGTAGTGTATCGACTCTGCTGTCGACAGGGTCCGGCGAACGTTCCGACGAACGCTCTGGACTGCGCCATCAGGCCTGGGCAAGACCGCTGACGTGGGCACTGAGACGTTGACAGATCACTGCTCTTGACGGAGCAGGACGGGCGACCGGCAGCGACCGCGCAATGCTACTATCAGTCTCAACAGCTACCTTCGGCGGAAGGTTCGGCACCATGAACGTCCGGCGCGACTACAACCAGTTCTGCGGACTGGCCGGCGGCCTGAACGTGATCGGCGAGCGCTGGACGCTGCTCATCATCCGCGAGCTGCTCATCGCGCCCACGCGGTTCAACAGCCTCCTGGAGAACCTGCCGGGCATCGGGCCGAACCTGCTCGCCGACCGGCTCAAGATGCTGACCGAGTCCGAGGTGATCAGGCAGCTGCCCGTCGAGGGCGACTCGCGCGGCAAGATGTACCAGCTCACCGAGCTGGGCGAGGAGCTGCGCGCCCCGGTCCTCGCCCTGGCCAAGTGGGGCATGGGCTTCCTGCGGGAGAGCGACTCCAAGAAGGCCGTGCGCGACGAGTGGGGCTTCCTCGCCCTCCAGGCGATGATCGACCACGACCGGATCCCGGACGTGGACGAGACCTACGAGTTCCGGGTCGGCGAGCACAGCTTCGCCGTGCAGGTCCGCGGTGGCGCGGTGACCTTCGCACCCGGATCGGTGCCGATGCCGGACCTGACGATCACCTGCGCGGCGGACACGTTCGTCCGCATCGGCGCCCGGATGCTCACCCCGTTCGACGCGATCGTGGCCGGCGACATCAAGGTGGACGGCGACCCGGAGGTCATCCACCGGTGCACCCGGATGCTCGGCCTGACCTGACCTGACCTGACGCGGGCGTCAGGCGGACTCGTCGGCGTCGAGCATGCCTGCCATGACGAACGGCGCGGCCTCCAGCTGGAAGTCCATCCCGGGGTGGTGCTGCTTGACCACGCCGTCCAGCGCCAGCA
The DNA here is from genome assembly GCF_001280085.1 of Saccharothrix sp. NRRL B-16348. Lineage (GTDB taxonomy): Bacteria > Actinomycetota > Actinomycetes > Mycobacteriales > Pseudonocardiaceae > Actinosynnema. The sequence continues at coordinate 124,220 of NZ_LGED01000002.1, forward strand.
GGCTCAGCAGCGGGAACGTGAACTCCGGGTCGGCGTGGACGCCGTACCTGCGCTGGAGGTCGAAGAGCGCGGCGGCGAACCGGGGCAGGCTGAAGTCCTGGACGGCACGCCCGCAGTTGCGCCGCACGAGGTCGGCGACGTCACGGCGGAACCCGGCGAGGTCGGCCTGCCCCGACACCGCGCGCGCGGTGGACAGCAGGGTGTCCGCGCACCCGGCGCCGTCGCCGTCGATCATGCCCGCGAAGAACGCGGTGAACTTCGTGCGCGCGAAGTCGCTGAGCTGGTAGACGAAGCCGAAGTCGACCACGACCACGTCCCCTGCCGCGCGGAAGTAGGCGTTGCCCTGGTGCAGGTCGACGTGGACGAACCCGTGCAGGAACATCGACTCGTACATCGCGCGCACGAGCGTCTCCACCGCCCCGGTCAGCTGCGGGCCGGGCAGCCCGGCGTTGCGGTCGCGGTCGAGGCCGTCGAGGAAGTCCATGCCGAGGACCCCCTCACCGCACATGCCGTCCACCACCTTCGGGACGGTGACGGCGTCGAGGTCCGCGGTGAGCTCCCCGAACCGCCGGAGGTTGCGCCGTTCGCGGTCGAAGTCCAGCTGGTCGAGCACGCAGCGGCACAGCTGGTCGGCGATCTCGCCCATCGGCACGCCGCGGAGCACCGGCACGAACGCCAACGCCCGCGCCATGCCCCGGATGATCCGCGTGTCCGCGGTGATCTGCCGGACCGCCTCCGGCTTGCGCACCTTGAGCGCCACGTCGCGGTGCGGGAGCACCACCCGGTACACGCACGCGATGGAACCGCTCGCCACGGGACCGTCGAGGACGGCCCGCCGCACGGCCTGGGCGTTCGCCACCTCCGCGCGGTCCACGACGCCGACCGCGTCGGCCACCGGCATCGGCCGCACGTCGTCCTGGAGGCGGCCCAGCGCGTGCGCCAGCACCGGACCGACGAGGTCCCGGCGCGTGCTCAGGAACTGCCCACCCTTGAGGAACGCGCCGCCGAGCCGTTCCACCGTCGCGGCGGTCCGCTCGGCGGCGTCCTCGCGCCAGTGCCCGCGCGACCTGATCCGCGCGAACGCCACCGAGGAGCCCAGCGCGACCAGCGCCAGCACGACCTGGACCGCCCTGCGGACGATGACGATCGTCGTCACGTTGTCATCCCTTCAGCACGCACATGACCGCTTCGCGGAGCGTGTCCGAATCGGCCGTCAGCAGTTCCGGCGGCACCGGCCGGGGTTCGGTCGTCCGCTCGAACGCGGTCCAGTGCCCGGTCCGCGGGCGCGAGACCCGGATGCGCACGGGCAGGTGGTCCCACTCGGCCGCACCGAGTTCCAGCGCCTCCCACCGGCGGGTCTCCTCGCCCTTGTGCACCGTGCTCCGCGCGACCGGGATGCCGTGGACGTCGCTGACGGTTTCCACGACCTCGTAGCCGTGGGCCGCCTTCGACACCCGTGTGGTCGACGCCGGCAGGTCGTGCCACCGGCTCCACGGGGTCACGCCGTCGTCGGGGGTCAGGTCGCGCGTGGGCGGGTGCGGCCACGCCATCAGGTCGACGTAACCGACGTCGGTCAGCGGCAGGCATTCGTAGACGTGCGCCGCCGTGATCACCTTGGGCGCGCGCATCGTCGGCAGGTACGTGGTCACCTCCGCCGACTCGGCGCCGTGGACCTCCGTCGTGGTCACCCGCGTGCCCGCGAGGGCCGCGGGGCCCAGCACCAGCAGGACCGTGACGGCGCGTGCCGCCCCGGCGCCGCCGGTGGTCGTGGAGCGGGCGAACAGGTAGGTCATCGGCCGGTGTCCGAGCGAGGCTTCCACCAGGAACGCGTATGAACCGAGCGGGCCCGCACCGAGGTTGGTCCGGGCCCACCCGACAGTGGAGTCACCCATCCGCAGGGTCCTAGACCGCGGACACCGCGTAGGCCTCGACGGGGTCCTTGGCCGTCTCGATCGGGATGTGGTGCAGGAGCGCCCCGATCTCCAGGTCGGCCGCGATCAGCGTGCCCACCTGGCGGCTGCCGTCGAACAGCGCGTAACCGTGCGAGGTGCGGGACACGTCGCCGATCGGGGGCACCATGTTCACCCGCGACTCGACGGCCACCGGCACGTCACCGGTGTCGACCATCGCGCCGAGGTTCTCGATCTCGAACCGCGGGAACAGCAGCGTCACGCAGTTCTTCAGCGGCGTGACCTTGCCGCCGCCCGGCTGGGCGGGCGCGACCGTCGCGCCTTCGCGCTTCCACGGCGTGTTGGTCACGCGGACCTGGCCGAAGATCTCGCTGTCACCGACGACCTGCAACGACAGGAACTGCGCGCCGATGGTCGCCGTGGTCCAGGTGAGCTCTTCCGCGCCCTCGGCGCCGATGCGCGGCTCGTGCCGGCGGTAGACGCCGATGCCGTGCAGGTCGACCAGGTCCTCGCCGAGACCGTCGATGCTGACGTGGATGCGCTCACGGACCGTGAACACCTCCAGCGCCGCCGGGCTCAGGGTGTACGGGCGGATGGTGTAGAGGTTGCCCGGACCGCCCCACGCGAGGTCGTGGCCCTTGACGACGTCGGCGTTGGACAGCGCGGAACCGTCCGCGCCGGTCACCGCTCCGAACGATTTCAGGATCTCCATGACGCTGACGGGGATGCCGTTGTTCTCCATGCCACTCCTGTTCAGCAAATGTCGTCCGCACGCCGAGCGGCGCACGGCTTCCGCGCCGTCACGAGGTCAAGACGAGTGAAGCCATGAACCTGTCGAGGGCGTCGATGACGTACGCGAAATCGATGACCCGTTCCGGCGTGACCGTCGCGCTCGCCATCCGGTCACCCAGTTCGACCGCCAGCACGTCAACCAGTCGCTCGAGGTTGTTGTGCGAGATCGTCACGGGGAAGTGCTCGAGCTGCTCCGCGTACGCGGGGTCCGCGTGCGGCGGGCCGGGCTCGACGCCGTGGTCCGGGCCGTAGGCGTCGCGCCAGGCGGCCTGCACCCCCAGCTCGTACTCCGTGAAAGGGCCTTGGAAGTAGGGCAGCCAACGGCTTCGCAGCTCGTTCGCCGACATCCGGTCCTCGACGAACGCCTTGGCCGCGGGCGTGACCTGTGCCCGGTACGCGTCGAGCAACGCGGCGGTGTCGAGCTTGGTCGCTCCGGTGGACGCCTCTGCTGTCGCGGTCATCGATCCTCCTGGGGTGTTCGAGCGCGGAACCGGGAACCTCCGGCGCTGCGGGCCGGGTGACTCTCCGAATGAGTACATCACTATCTCTTTTATGAGTCAATGACCCCTTCAGCATTCCACTGAGGACACGAATAGCTCTGGTTGAGCCGTATCCTGAGGCCGACCAAGTCAACTGCCGTGAGAGTCGCTATACGTTAGCTAGGCGATGAAGTCGGTCGTGAGAAGTGGCGGGAGCGTCCCGCGGGCACGACGGGAACGCGGGTGCACGGACCGGGTCCGTGCACCCGCGTCGCGGCCCGCCGTCAGGTCGGTCGGTCCCCGTCCCGCTCCCGGTGGTCCGGTGGACGGCGATAAGCGCGGAGCGCGCTGAGCAGCTCGGCGGGCAACGACACCGGTTCCGCGCCTGCGGCCGTCCGCCGGAGGCAGGCGACGACCTGCGACCCGCGGGCGCAGAGGCGACCGCCGAGGCGGAAGTCGAAGTCCATGAGCACCCGGTTGCCGCCGGAGTCCCGGAGGGTCATCGCGACCTCGACCTCGTCCAGGGCGAACGCCTCCGCGTAGTACTCCATGTCGCACGACACCGTCGCCAGCACCAGCTCACCCGCGCGGACCGCCGCCAGCACGGCGGGCGCGTGGTCGGCCAGGAAGTGCTCGCGGCAGTGCCCCTGCCAGTGCAGGTAGTGCGCGAAGTAGACGTTGCCGACGACGTTCGTCTCGTCGAACGTGACCCGGTGCCGGTACAGGTACGCGGTCATCGGTTCTCGGCGACCGCGACGGCCACCGCGGCGACAGGCCGCGACGGCGACCCGGTGGCGAGCTTCGCGCTGAGCACGCGCCGACCCTCGTGGCGCAGCAGCACAAGGCCGTCGGCCATGGCCTCCTCCACGCGGACCGCATCGCCGTCGTCATGCTCCGGCAGGCCGAGCGCCCGGAGCACGGAGCGCGCCCGTGCCGCGGAGACCTCGACGTCCTCGCCGGTGCGGGCGGCGAACGACGCCGCCAGCGCCGTGGTCGGCCGACCGGCCACCGGTTCGGTGACGACCGCGACCGCCGGGTCGAGCGCGGCCAGCCGGCCGTCACCGCCTTCCCGGACGGAGCCGAGCTCGACCCGGTCGCCGACGCCGAGTTCGGACAGGCGCCTGCCCAGCCACGGACCGACCAGTGGCGCGGGCATCGGCTCGTGCCACCGCCGAGGCCCGATCACCCGCAGCCGCAGCCCTTCCCACCGGCTGACGGCCTCGCCGTCCTGGTCGATGAGGTCCACGTCGAACCAGTACTCGTCGTCCGCGTGCCGCGTCTCCACGGCGTGGATCCTCAGCAGACCCTCGGGCCGACGCCAGACCGTCACGCGATCCGCGCCCACAGGCAGCGCCTTGCGGTGCGGGAGGCACGCGAGCAGCACGTGCACGCTCGCGTCGTGCGCGCCCGGGTCGCCGAGGAGCAGGCGACCGCTGTGGAAGTCGGAGAACCACCGGGCGTGGTCGTCGGCGTTCACCCAGGCCCTGACTTCGAACGCGGTCAGGTGGTCGAACCGGACCAGCCGCTCGAACCGCCCGGAGTGGAACAGCAGTGGTCCGTAGAACGGGTGCCGCCCCTCGGTGCGCACCGGTGCCGGCGGCACGGTCACGCGTTCGGGTGGTGCCGCGGCGGTGCGCGACCTCGCCGAGAAGCGGGTGGCCCCGTACCCGTCGGCGTCGTCGCGAAGCTCCACGTCGACCCCGTCGCCGCGATCGCGCGCCAACGCGGCGACTTCCAGCGTGCGCGTCCCCCGCTCGCCGACCGCGACCGGCGCGGTCAGCGCGACCCGCTCGAACGACCACCGTCGCGGCACGCCGGTGAGCGCGGCCACCGCCTGGGCCATCGCCTCCAGACCGACCACGGCGGGCAGCACGGGCGTGCCGTCGACGCGGTGGTCGTCCAGGTAGGGGTCCGTCCCCAGGGAGAGCCCGGCGCGCAGGACGGACTCGACGCCGGGGGTGCCTGCCGATTCCTCCTCGCTGAAGCGCATCCCGCGCTCGCCACCGGCGCGGAAGACGAGCGACGGTGTGGCGGGCAGCCGACCTGACAGCATGACCGTGACCGGCGCGCCCGGATCCGCGAGCACTTCCACCAACGCCGCCGTGCCGTCGTCGGGGCTGATCGGGTCGATGCCCTGCCCGCGCAGCCGGTCGACCACGCCCAGCCGTTCGCCCATGCCGACGCCGGACCACAAGGTCCACTCGACCGAGTGGGTCCGGCAGCCGGGGTGGCGCGCGGCCCAGCGTTCGACCTCCGCGCGCATCCAGTCGTTGGCGACGCAGTACTCGGCCTGGCCCGGCATCCCCATCCGCCCGATGACCGAGCCGAAGGCGAGCACCAGGGTCGCGTGGCCGCCGATGCTCTCCAGCAGCAGGCGCAGTCCCGTGACCTTGGGCCAGACGGTCGCGCGGAGCGTGGTGTCGGAGACCGCGCCGAGCGGCCGGGGCTCGTTGACGCCGGCGCCGTGGAGCAGGCCGCGGATCGGCCCGCAGGTCGCGGCGGCCGACACGGCGGCCCGGACGTCCGCCGGATCCGTCACGTCGCACTGCACGTAGTGGACCCGGATCTGTTGGGGCAGGTGGTTGAGACCCGCCCGCACGGAGGGTGAGCCTGCCGGCGTGCGGCCGAGGAAGACCAGGGTGGCGCCGAACCGCTCGGCCAGCACGGCGGCGCAGCGCGCGGTGATGCCCGTCGTGCCACCGGTCACCAGGCACACGTCACCCGGCGCGAGCGGCGCGGTGGCGTCCTTGCCGGGACGGCGCGCCTCGGTGACCGGCCTCTCGTAGCGGCCGTCGTGACCGAGGCGCAGTTCGAGGTAGCCGCTCCGGGCGGCCAGGCCGAGGTCGAACTCGTGGTGCGACGGGCGGCTCACGACGGTGACCGCGCAGTCCGCCTTCTCGACGGCCACGCTGCGCGCCAGCGCGGCGGCGGCCGGGTGGTTGTCGTGCAGCACGACCAGGACGTCCGGCCGCTCGACCTCGATGCGCTCGATCACGGCGGCCAGCGCGCCGACCACGTGCACGACCTCGACGGCGGCGCCGAGTTCGACCACCATGCCGCGCCGCGCGGAGCCGGGTGTCGGCGTGCGCGCCGCCGTGCCGTCCGGGATCCGCAGGAGCGGTGCGTAGCGGATCCACTCCACCGGCTCGGCCGGCTGCGGTCCGTCGCCGTCGTAGCCGACCCAGTGGTGCTCGAAGGCGCGGACCCAAGGGCGCACGCCCCGCCCCTGGACCGCCCTGATGCGCTTGAGCGGCGCCGCGTCGATCATGCGGGCGATGTCGCCGATCGACGGGTGCGCCATGACCTCGTGCGGGCTGGGCGCCTGTCTGCCGACCAGGTCGGCGGCGGTCGTCACCAGGTCGAGCAACTGCAGGGAGCCGACGTGCAGGTCGGTGAGCAGCGAGCTGGTGGCCTCCATGCGGTCGGCGGGCAGTTCCAGGGTGCGGCTGAGGTGCTCCCGCAGCACGGTCAGGGCTTCTCCGCCCGACGGATCCGGCAGCCGCAGGGGCGCCTGTCCCGGCACCGCGGACGGCACGGCGGACAGCACGGCGGGCACCGTCTCACACGGGTTGGCCAGGAACACGCCGCGGTGGTCGAGGTCGAGCCGACGGTGCCCGCCTCCGAGGTACCAGGTCGCGGTGGCGGGCACGCCCGCCGCGACCAGGGAGGCGACCACGAGCGCATGACGCCGCGGGTCACCGCCGCAGTCCATGCTGACGACCGGGACCGTGATCCCCCGCTCACGCGCCAGACCGGCCGTCGTCGTCCCCGGCCCGACCTCGATCAGCAGGTCGGTGCGCGGCACGAGGTTCTCCAATGCCTCCTGGAAGCGCACCGGCTCCACGAGCTGCCGCAGGAGCAGGTCGGCGGGCCGCGCGACCCGGCCGCCGGTGACGGTGGAGAAGACCGGCTTGCGCGGCGGCGCGAAGTCCGTGCGCGCGAGCGCCGCCCCGAACGCCGGCTGGACGGGTGCCATCGCGGCGCTGTGGAAGGCGTGCGAGACCCGTAGCGGGGTCGCGAGGATGTCCTGCGCCCGCGCGCGGGCGACGACCTCCGCGATGTCCGCCGCCGGACCCGCGATCACCGTCTGCCGCGGTGAGTTCAACGCCGCGATGGTCGCGTCGGTCTCCTTGATCAGGGCCGTCACCGTGGTCGGCTCCGCGCCCAGGCCGGCCATGGTGGTGCCGGGCGCACCGTGACGCGCCATCAGCGCACCCCGCGTCGTGGCGAGCTCCAGACCTGCTTGCGGTGTGAGCGTGCCCGCCCACACCAGCGCGGCGACCTCACCGAGGCTGTGGCCCACCGCGGCAACGGGGTCGCACCCGGTGCCGGCGAGCCAGGCGAGGCCCGCGAGCGACTGCCGGACGATCGCGGGCTGGGCCGCGGCGGTGTCGACGTCGCCGTCCTCGATCCGCACGTCCGGAGGCAGATCGGGCACCGACAGCGCGGCGGCCCAGGCGGGCAGCTCCGCCCGCACCGGTGACGTCTGGCCGGGGAAGAGCAAGCCGACGCGAGCGGGCGCGCCGGCGCCGATGGCGAACCCGGCCTCCTCGTCCACCGCCATCGCGGTGACGCCTCGGGCCAGCCGCGCGCGGGCGCGGGCGGCCACCCCCGCCAGTTCCGCGGGAGTCCGGGCGACCAGCGCGCAGCGGACGGGTGCCAGGTGGGCCGCCGAACCCGCCGCCGTGGCGGCGAGGTCGTGCACCTCGATCGCGCTGAGCGCGGGCGCGTTCTCCACGAGGCGGTCGAGGGCGGCGAGGAGTTCGTCCGCCGAGTCCGCGCCGAGCGCCACCACGTCGTCGGAGGGACGCGGGCGGGACCAGGCCTTCACGTCGGCGGGCAAACCGGGGTGCGGTCCGGCGTGGCGCCCGCCCAGCACGACGTGGGTGTTGATCCCACCGAACCCCATCGCGGACACCGCCGCGTGCGGGACGAGGGTCTCCCACGGTTCCGCTTCGGTGAGCACCCGCAGCGGCACGCCGGGCCCGCGCAGCAGTTCGTGCGGCGTGGTGCAGCCGGTTGTCGGCGGGAGCACCCGGTGGTGCACCGCGAGGGCCGCTTTGATCAGACCGGCGACCCCCGCGGCTGCTTTGGTGTGACCGATGTTCGCCTTGACCGACCCCAGCACGGCGGGCGTCGCGCGGTCGGCCAGCGCCGCGCGCAGCACGGTCAGCTCCGTCACGTCGTTGAGCCGCGTCCCGGTGCCGTGCCCCTCGACCAGGTCGACGGCGCTCGGGACGATCCCGCTCAGGCGGTAGGCCCTGGTCAGCGCGCGTGCCTGCCCGGACGCCTCCGGGCGGGTCAACCCGCCCGCGCCGTCGGAGGACGTGCCCCAGCCCAGGATCTCGGCGTAGACGCGCAGGCCCGCGCGTTCCGCGTCCTGGGCGCGCATCAACGCCACCACACCGCACCCCTCGCCGGGCAGGAACCCGGTCGGCTCAGCGTCGTACACCCGCATCTCGTCCACGGCCAGGGCGCCGAGCCGCGCGAAGCCGACCAGCTCGAAGGGGTCGAGGCTGAGGTCGACCCCGCCGGCGAGGGCGAAGTCCAGCTCGCCCGACACCAGGGCACGGCACGCGGCGGCCACCGCCAGCAGGCTCGACGCGCAGGCGCCGTCGACCGTGTACCCGGTGCCGTGGAAGTCGAAGTGGTTGCAGATCCGACCGGCGATCGTGTTCGCGAGCGCGCCGGAGAGCGATTCGTCACCCGGCACCGGGAAGGGCTGCTTGACCATGCCTTCCAACGCGGTCAGCACCCCGACCGCGCCCTCGGGGTCCGTCCCAGCCGCTTCGAGCGCGGCCGCTGCCGCCCGTCGGAGGAACGGCCACCGCAACCGGAGCTGGTGGGCGCGGGTGAACTCACCGGTCAGCGTGTTGCCGAGCACCACGCCCGCCTGCTCCCGGTCGAGGCCCTCGGCGTCGGGGAAGCCCGCGTCGGCGAGTGCTTCCGCGGCGACCTGCAGGGCGAGCCAGTGCGTCTGGTCGGTGGCGCGGTACAGCGGTCCCGGCACGCCGAAGCGACGCCGGTCGAACTCCCAGTCGCGCAGCAGACCGGCGTGCGCGACGTACGTGCGGTCGGGCTCGTCCCGCGACCCGATGTAGTCCGACGACAGCCTGCTCTCCGGGATGCTCCGGAACGCGCGGCGCCGGCCGAGCACCGTCTCCCACAGCTGCTCCGGGCCGTCCGCGTCGGGGTAGCGACACGCCATGCCCACGATCGCGATGCGCGGTCCGCCCATCACGCCACCGCCGCCGTCGCCGGGGAGGTACCCGACGGGACCTGCTCGCGTGCGGGCGCCAGCCGCGCCGCCAGGATCACCCCGGCACGCAGCACGCACGTGATTACCAGGGCGAAGAACAGGCCGAACACGACACCGGACACCACGAGCAAGCCGTACACGGCCGCGGCGGTGACCCCGAAGACCACTTGGGCGCGCGTGGCCACCGGTGTCGTGCCGGGGTCGGTGATCATGTAGTTGGTGAACAGGATGAACGCGACACCGGTGATCGGCACCAACGCGCCGACGAGCTGGTGGTCCAGCACCAACCAGCGCACCACCGCCTGGGCGGCGAAGCCGAGCACCCAGCCGAGGATCAGCGGCACCTTCCCGGTCAGCTTCGCGTTGAGCATCGTGCCGAGCACCAGGATGCCGAACGGGATCGCCCAGTCGAGGGCGCCGCCGACGTTGGCCGTGAACTGGTAGGGCGGCGCGATTCCGACCCAGGGGAAGAGCAGCAGGGTGACGACGATGCCGGTGTTCGAGGGGTTGAGCACGTGGCGCAGCCGGCCGCGGACGTCGAGGCGCACGAGGTACTTGCTCGCGTTGGCCACGGTGACCGCGAACAGGTAGGGCCACAGCGAGGCGTTGCCCCAGAGCAGCATCGCGCACGCCAGCGCGGCGATGTGCGCGGGGAGCAGGAACATGACGAGCGCACGCGTGCCGCCCAGGTACTGCGGAGCGCGGCCGCGGACCCACGCGTCGAGGGTCTCGAACAGCATCGCCGCCGCGTAGCTCACCAGGACGGTGGCGATGGGCGTGATCGGCGACTGCTCGAACCCGAGGAGGAGGTGACCGGCGACGTTGAACACGGTGATCGACAGGGCGAACCTGAGCAGGGCCTTCTCGCGCCGGACCTCCGGCGTCACCGGGGTGGGCCCGGAACCTGCCCGCCGCGTTCCGGCGACGGGTTGGGCCTCGGCCGGAGCTGTCGTCGTCATCTCAGTGCCACCGTTCCGTCGCCGTGGAGGACCGCGGTCCAGCGGCCGGGCGCCACGTCGACCCGGGCTTCGTGCAGCCCGGAGGCGTCGCGCCAGGTCACGGTGACCGGGGCCGGGGTGTGGTCTGGCAGGGACAGCGGGACCTCGGCGGCCGAGACCCCCGCGTGCCCGTTCGCCGGGTAGAGCTGCGCCCGCTGGGGGTGATCGGGGTGGTGCAGCTCGACCTGCACGCCGAGCGCTTGGACCTCGGGTCCTCCGGGTGTGGTGGCGGCGCGCACGAAACGCAGATTCGCCCCGGTGCCGGCGGTGCTCCGGTTGCGCAGCAGCACCGAGTCCTCCCACTGGTTGGCGACCACGACGTCGAGGGTGCCGTTGCCGTCGACGTCTGCCAGCGCCAAGCCGCGGCTGTTGTCGGGCTCGGCGATGCCGATGGCCGGCGCGAGGTCGGTGTAGACGCCGTCGCGCCCCTTGACCCAGAACGGGTTCGACTCGTGACCCGACACGTCGTCGCCCGGCCCGAACGCCGGCCACGCCCAGGGGTGGCGCACCAGTTCGTCGTTGCCCATCGCCAACTCCTGGAGCAACGGCCACCGGTCGACCTCCCCCTTGAGGAAGCCGTTGGCCTGGAGGATCTCCTCGACGCCGTCGTTGTCGAAGTCGCCCGTCTTGACGTCCCAGCACCACCCCGACCTGGCCAACCCGAGCCGTTCGCTCTGCTCCCGGTACGGCAAGGCGCCGTCCAGCAGGTCCCGCGGGTCGCCGTCCGGGACGAACGCGAAGTTGCTCTCGTGCAGGGCGTACGGGGTGGTGATGTTGCTGACCACGATCGTCGGGAGTCGGCTGCCGCGGTCGTAGGTGAACGCCACGCCCATGCCCTTGAACGAGTCGTGGCCCAGCACCTCGGACTTCGGCGTCGTGAGGTCCCGGTCGCCGGTCACCTCGGTGAACCGCACGCGGCCGATCTCCGAGGTGTTGACCATGAGCTGGTCGGGCCCGAAGTCGTTGGCCTGGTAGAGCTCCGGCAGACCGTCGCCGGTGAGGTCCTGCAACCCGATCGAGAGGGTCCACGACGTCGCCGCGGTCTCGGACAGGGCGTTGCCCGCGTCCACCAGGTCCGGCACCACGTCCGGACCGCGCGGCGTGGTGAGCAGGATCCGGTTGACCCCGCCGTTGCGGGCGCGGGACATCGAGTCCTGCATCGCCACCCGCTCGTCGTCGGCCGCGGCCGGGTCGAGCACCTTGGCGCCGTCGGGGAAGTAGTTGCCGACCAGCACGTCCAAGTGGCCGTCGCCGTCGATGTCGCCGACGTTGGCGGTGGTCGAGTTCCACACTTCCATCGGGTGCAGCAGTTCCCGCGCGCGGAACGTGCCGGGGCGCGGCACGGCGGTGGGCGAAGCGGTGTTCACGAACAACAGCGGCGACCGGCCCCAGTAGTAGACGAGCAGGTCGAGGTCCCCGTCCTCGTCCAGGTCGGCGGGCACGCAGCCCATCGGCGCCATGGTGGCGTCGTAGGCGACGCCCGTCGGCGACAACCGGACGGGCTCGTACGGTTCCGCGTCGCGCGGCACCGGCCGCACCGTGACGGAGTCGTCCCGGGGGTCGACCAGGCACAGGTCGCCGGGCCGCCCGAGACCTCGCAGGTCGGTGGCCGCCACGGCGGCGCCGACGGCCGAGATCCAGCTGCGGATGCCGCGCAGCCCGGGTGCCACCGGCCGTTCCCGGTTCGCGCCGGGAGGCGCGGTGTTCACCGGCTCGGCGGTGAACGAGAAGGTGGCCGCGAGGGCGTCCACCTCGGCCTGGCTCGGGCTCGGGCGCACCGCCAGCACCCCGAACGCGGCACAGGAACCCAACATGACGGCGGCGGCGACAGCCCCGCGAACGGCCTTGGGCATGGAACGCACGACCCCTTCTCTAATTGGGCGTGACCGGGGCGGCGAGCGCGCGGACGCGGGCTCGCCACCGGAGGTAGGCGTGGACGTGCCGGGAGTCGGTCAAGCCCTCCGCCGCGGCGTCGGTCCACGCCGCGGCCTGCTCGGGGTGGACGCCGAGGATCTGGGCGCAGGCCGCACGGGTGTGCTCCGGCACGATCCCGGAGCGCACCCTGGCGCCGGCCGCGAAGGCGACTCCCTGCGCCAGGTGCGGCCGGTGCGTCCCGGACGCGCGGACCAGCTCCGCCCGCCCGGCTTCGTCCGTCGCGCCCGCGTAGGCGCAGGCCAGGCCGATCCCGCTCCACAGCGACGGGTGGGCGGCCGGTGGCAGGGTGGACACCCGTCGGGCGACGCCCGCGACGTCGGCCGACTCCAGGAACCACACGGCGCGCCCGCAACCGGCGACCTTGGCCTCCGCGGCCGGAGTCGTGGCGGCGCGGCACTGCCGGGCGAGCGCCCGCGCGCCACCGAAGAACGCTGCCGCGAACCCGGCGCCGTCCAACGCCAACCACCGCAGCAGCGGGGTGCGCGGCAGCGGGATCGGTGCGGGCAGGCGCGCGGCGGCGAACGGCCAGCCGGCGCCGACGTGCACCAGGTGCGCGTACCGGTGGCCGGGGCCGGACAGCAGGCGCTCCACCGCGCGAGCCCGGCCCGCCGTCGCCAGGTCCGCGATGCGCGCGAACATCCCGGCGCCCTCGTAGGCGAAGCCGCGTTCTTCGTCGGCGAGCCGGTCGAGCGCGGCGTGCGGCGCACGCCACTCGCCCACCGCGGTGTTGAAACCGGTCAGGAAGCTGCGCGCGTGGCCCTCCAGGGCTTCCCGGGCCACCGGCCGGTCGGTCCGGAATCCCCGGCGACCGAAGTCGGCCGTCGAGAGCGGCAGCCGCGGCGCGCGGAAGGCCCGCCGGACCGCAGCCCTCACGGGTAAGGCAACAGGCTCTTCCACGACTCCCCCAGTCGACCCCACGCACATCATTTCACTACTGGAAACAAGACTTTTGGAGCTGACCTGCGAACTAGGTGTCTAGCACCGTAATCCATGGATAACAAGATGTCTGAAACGGCCTTCACTCGATGGGACCACGCCCCACATGCGAAGATCTCTCTCCTGACCTGCACGTTTCCCACCTCCACAGAGACGCTCAGCCGTCCGGAGCCCTAAAGACCGACAGGCAGACACCCGTTGAGCGCAACAAGAACTACGCCAGATGGCCAGCGGCGAAGAGATTGCCTGCACGGAAAACTATCTTTAGTGTTAGCGACCTACGTCAGGAGGCTTCATGGCACGCATGTCGCGCTCGCGCCGGCTCAGCCTGTCCGTCGTCGTGTTGACGCTCGCGTCGACGTTCGCGGCGCCCGCCGCCGGCGCGGTGGCATCCCCCGGAGGCGTCGCCTTCACCGAGCTCGCCTTACCCGGCACCGCCATGTCCAACTACCGCCGGATACCGTCACCCGAGCACGCGGTGCGGGTGGCCAACCGCCAGCGGCCCTCGGTCAAGTTCGCCGACTTCGCCACCGAGCCCGTCTTCAGCCACGGCATCCCCGGCATCGTGATGCTCGACTACGACAACGACGGCGATCTCGACTTCTACGTCACCAACGGGCCCGGCCGGGCGAACAGCCTCTACCAGAACCAGCTCCGGCAAACGGGCGCCGTAAGCTTCGTGGACTTCGCACCGTGGACGGGCACCTCACTGACCGGCCACGACTCCAACGGCGCCTGCGCGGGCGACATCGACAACAACGGACACACCGACCTCTACGTCCTCGGTCGCAACGAGGGCAACCGCCTGCTCCTCAACCGGGGCAACGGCACGTTCGGCGACGTCACGGCCGCCGCGGGCGACGCCGCCGCCGGCGCCCTGAGCCACGCGAGCTGCACGATGGGCGACATCAACGGCGACAGCCTGCTGGACATCGCGATCGCCAACTCCTTCGACATGAAGCACGCGCTGGCGATCTTCGCCGCCCCTTACGCGTACAACCAGCCCAACCAGCTCCTGCGCAACGTCGACGGCCTGCGGTTCACGGACGTGAGCAACACCTCGGGCTTCGGGCACGTCGAGGTGCGGGACGTGCCACCGGGCGTGACCGGGCCGTTCAACGACATCACCTGGGCCGTCGCCGCCGTGGACTACGACCAGGACGGCGACGCCGATCTGATGACGGCGGGCGACCAGGCCGCCTACCGGATCACCAAGCACGGCGGGCACGACCGCGGCTTCATCCGGCTGTGGAAGAACGACGGCGACGGGTACTTCGACGAGGTCACCTTCGACGTCGGCCTCGGCGAGCCCGGCCTGTGGATGGGCCTGTCGTTCGCCGACTTCAACGCCGACGGCAACCTCGACGTGTTCGGCACCAACGGCGGCGACTACGTGATGGTGCCCCTGCCGCAGATGCCCAGGCAGCTGGGCGACCCGTCGAGCCGCTGGTTCCTCCAGCGACCGAACGGCACGTTCGCCGACCCGCGGCGCTCGTCGCTGCACCTGCCCGCCGTCACCGGCGCCGACCCCGACCTCGGCGGCCTCAACGCCACGCCGTGGGGCTGGAGCACCTCGGCGTTCGACTACGACAACGACGGTTCGACCGACGTGCTCTACCACGGCGCGCTGGACGGCCTGGGCAACGTCACGGCCGACAACGCGGGCGCGTTGCTGCGCAACAAGGGGCCGCAGGTGGGCGCCGGCGCGTTCTACCCGTCCTTCGAGTACGACGACGTCTTCACCCGCGGCACGAAGGACCACCGCCGGCGCACGGTGATCGGCATGGCCACCGGCGACCTCGACCAGAACGGCTTCGTCGACGTCGTGAGCGTCGCCCAGTCGGTCAAGGAGGGCAGACTGGTCAACATCGACGACGTGGTGCCGTTCGACTTCCAGTCGCCGTTCGACCGCGACGCCGCCATCCTCCAGATCTTCCGGCCGGTCGCCGGTGACCCGTCGACCCTGGTGCCGACCGGCAGCACGACCGTCGAGGGCGACCTGTCCGTCGAGGTCAACAGCGGCGGGAACGGGAACAAGTCGGTCACCGTGCGCGCCGTGGGCAGCGTCGGGCTCACGGCCGGCGCGAGGGTCAACCGCGACGGCATCGGAGCGGTCGTCAAGTTCACCCCGACGGATGGTCCCAGCGCGCTGCGCCCCGTGCTCGGCGGCGCCGGCTTCGCCTCGCAGGACGCGTTCGAGGGCACGTTCGGCACGGGTCGGTCGAGCGCCGGCGTGGTGGAGGTGCTGTGGCCGGGCGGTGTCCGCAACCGGCTCTACAACGTCCGGGCCGGTGAGCGGATCACGGTGCCGGAGATCCCGTGCAGCTTCACGACCACGACGATGACGGGCGCGCAGTACCGGACCTGCGTCGACAACGCGGTCAACGCCCTGGTCGCGGCCGGGCGGATCGCGGCGGCGGACGCGACCCGGTTCATCAACAGCGCCCGCCGGGCGTACAGCGAGTCCAGGTAGCCCGACCCGCGCCGGCGCCGTCACCCGCGTTCACCCGCTCGGTGACGGCATCGGCGCGTGCGGTGACCAACCGACCGGCTTGGGGCAGAATCCTCAGGTGCACGACGTCGTGCGGACAGCCGCCCGCCCGGTGGGACCGGAACCGACTCAGGAGTCACGTCATGCGGTACATGCTCTTGTTCTACGGTTGTGATCGCCCCGAGCCGGGTGATCCACGTTTCGAGGGCGCGTTGACCAGGGCGAACGCGTTCACCGACGAGTGCCGCAAGCGTGGTGCGTTCGTGGCCGCCGGACCGCTCAAGCCGGTGCACACGGCCACGACCGTCCGGGTCCGCGACGGCCGCACGCTGATGACCGACGGGCCCTTCGCCGAGACCTACGAGCAGCTCGGCGGCTTCTGCATCCTCGACTGCCCCGGCCTCGACGAGGCGCTCGAACTGGCCGCGCTGTGCCCCATGGCGTACGACGGTTCGGTGGAGGTCCGGCCGATGGACGACATCCCCGGCTGGAACGCGCCGCAGTTCGCCGCGCGATCGGTGGCCGTCTCGGAATGACCGACCGCTCACCCGCGACCGTCGTCGAGCGGGTGTACCGGGAGCACCGGGGTCGGATGCTCGCCGCGCTGGTACGGGCCGTGGGCGACTTCGAGCTGGTCGAGGACGCGCTGCAGGACGCGTTCGCCATGGCCCTGCGCCGGTGGGTGCCGACCGCGGTGCCGGACGACCCGGTCGCGTGGCTGTTGACGGTTGCCCGGAACCGGGCGGTCGACCGCATCCGGCGCGCGCACAACTCGCGGGCCAGGCAGGCGCTGGCCGCCCTGGACGACCCCGTTCCGGGCGCGGTGACCACCATGGCCGAGCACGGCGAGGACCGACTGGTCAGCGTCGGTGACGACCAGCTGAGCCTGATCTTCACCTGCTGCCACCCGGCGCTGTCGATGGACGCGCGCGTGGCGTTGACGCTCCAGGCGGTCGCCGGCATGACCGCCGCCGAGATCGCCAAGGTGTTCCTCGTCGCCGAGCCGACCATGGCGCAACGGCTCGTGCGGGCCAAGCGGAAGATCCGCGACGCCGGCATCAACTTCGAGGTGCCGCCCGACCACCGGCTGCCCGAACGCCTGGCCGCGGTCCTGGCCGTGATCTACCTGATCTTCACCCAGGGCTACACCGCTCCCCTGGGCGCACCGCGGCACGACCAGCTCCGCGCCGAGGCGCTGCGGCTGGGCAAGCTGGTCGCCACCCTCATGCCGGACGAGCCCGAAGCGTTGGGCCTGGTGGCGTTGATGCTGCTCACCGACGCCCGGCGGGAGACCCGGTACACCACGACCGGCGACATCGTCCTGCTCGAGGACCAGGACCGGACCAGGTGGGACCGGGCGCAGATCGCCGAGGGCATCGGCCTGCTGCGCCGAGCGGCCCGGATGGACGTGCCGGGCCCCTACCAGCTACAGGCCGCCATCGCGGGCGAGCACGCGAGATCGCCCACAGGCGAGGCGACCGACTGGCAGGTGATCACCGAGCTGTACGGGGAGCTGCTCGACGTCACGCCGTCACCCGTCGTGGCCCTCAACCACGCCGTCGCGGTGGCGATGAGGGACGGCGCCGAAGCCGGCCTGGCCCTGGTGGACCGCATCGAGGGCCTGGACGGCTACCACCTGATGCACGCGGCCAGGGCGGACCTGCTCCGCAGGCTCGGCCGGACCGACCAGGCGGCGCAGGCCTACCTGCGCGCCCACGACCTGGCCACGAACCCGGCCGACCGGCGCTTCCTCACCAAGCGGCTCGCGGAGCTGGCGGAGGCCACCGACCGGTAGTCCACAAGTCGCGGAAAATTTCTCCGCACCCGGTGTCGAGTTCCGCCGTCGCCGTTCGTCCTTGTGACGTCCACACGACTCGCGGAAGGACCACCCATGTCGGGAGAGATCAACTGGTTCGAGCTGCCCTCCGAGGACACGGCCAGGGCACGCGTGTTCTACGGCAAGCTCTTCGGTTGGCAGACCGGCGAATGCGACGACCTGGACGACTACCACATCATCGAGAACGGCGCCCCTGGCGCCATCGTGCCGAAGACCGACGAGCTCACCGGGCCACGCGTGTACTTCGCCACCGATGACATCGCGTCCTCCGTCGCGGCGGTCCGCGACCTGGGCGGCACGGCCGACGACGTCGTGTTCGTCACCGGAGTGGGTCAGATCGCCCACTGCCGCGACGACCAGGGCAGCCCGTTCAGCTTCTACCAACCGGCTCGGCCCGCCTGATCGACCACGCCGCGGCGCGGGCACCGACCGCCTCGGCGCATGACGCGACCACGAGAAAGTGAAATCCACCATGGCAGCAACCGGCACCACCACCGGCGCCAGTCCGGCGTTGCAGCGCTGGACCCTGATCCTCGGTTCCCTCTCCTCCTTCCTGGTGGGGCTCGACGCCTTGGTCGTGACCACCGCGCTCCCCACATTGCACCTGCAGTTCGGCACCGGCATCGAAGGGCTCGGCTGGACGGTCAACGCCTACGAGCTCGCGTTCGCGGCGTCCATCCTCACCGGGTCGACGCTCGGTGACCGCTTCGGGCGGCGCAAGCTGTTCGTCGTGGGCATCGCGGTGTTCACCATCGCGTCCGCCGCGTGCGCGCTCAGCACCAACGTGGAGTTCCTGATCTTCGCCCGGGTCGTGCAGGGCATCGGCGGCGGTATCGCCGTCCCCCTGGCGCTGGCGCTGATCACCGACGTCACCCCGCCGCAATCGCGGGGCAAGGCGCTGGGCATCTGGGGCGCCTTCACCGGGCTGGCCGTCGCCGCGGGCCCGCTCGTCGGCGGCGCCATCGTGGAGGGTCTGGCCTGGCAGTGGATCTTCTGGCTGAACGTGCCGGTCGGTGTCGCCATCATCGCCCTGACGTCGGCCAAGGTCGCCGAGAGCGCGCGGTTCAAGGCCACGGCCGACCCCATCGGCCTGCTCTTGGCGACGCTCGGCATCTTCGGTGTCGCCGCGGGCCTGATCAGGGGCAACTCCGCCGGCTGGACCTCGCTGTGGGTCCTGGTCGGGCTGATCGGTGGTGTGGTGGCCCTGGTGCTCTTCGTCGTCTACGAGCACCGCGCACCGAACGCGATGATGCCCATGCGGATGTTCGCGAACCGCAGCTTCACCGCCGGGTGCGTGGCCGGTTTCATCCTGATGGCCGGCATCTTCGCGCTCGGCTTCCTCACCGCCCAGTACCTCCAGCTCGCGCTGGGCAAGACGCCTCTCAACGTCGGTCTCGGCCTGCTCCCGGCGACCGGTGTGGCGCTGTTCATCGCACCCGTGACCGGACGCTTGGCCGACCGGATCGGCGAACGGCCGCTGATCATGCTCGGCCTCGGGCTCCAGGCGGCCGGTCTGCTGCTCATCGGCCTGCTCGTCACCGACACCAGCGGGTACGGCACGATCATCGGCCCGCTGTTCGTCACCGGCTTCGGGATCGCCATCGCGTTCCCGACCGTGACGACGGCCGTGATGCGGTCGGTCGGACCGGCGGAGGTGGGCATCGCCTCGGGCACCAGCAACACGTTCCGGCAGGTCGGCGCGGTGTTCGGGGTGGCGATCGCGACCGCGGTCTTCGCCGGCAACGGCAGCTACCGCACGCCGGCGGAGTTCGTGTCCGGCTTGAGCCCGGCGTTCATCGTCCTCGCCGTGCTGTGCGCCCTCGGCGTGGGTGTCGGCGCGCTGGTCCGGCGCACCGCGACCACCACCGCCGCGGACGTGCCGGCCGCCGTGGTGCCGCGGACGACCTCTTGACCGACCCGCGCCGGGTGCGCCGGATCAGGATCCTTCGCGAGCCTGGTCCGGCGCACCCGGCGCGGACCCGCCGTGGTCGCGGCGGCGTCCGGGGAGGAACGCGGTGCTGATCACGGCGACGGCCGCCAGCACGCCGAGCACGGCCAACGCGGACCGCTCGGCCGTCACGAACCCGGCCAGGTCGCGCCCGGTGAGTGACGTCGCCGGCTGGAGCAGCGCTCCCACGACGGCGACGCCGAGCGCTCCCGCGACCTGTCTGCTCGTGGTCAGCACACCCGACCCGGTGTTGACCAAGGCCTTCGGCAGGTGGCCGACGACCTCGGCGCTGATCGGTCCCATCAGCAGTCCCACCCCGACCCCGACGGCGGCGAGCGGCGCGAACAGCGACGCGGTGCCGACCGCCGACGAGACGAGGGCGAGCCAGGCCAGTCCGCCGCCCATCACGAGGAAGCCGAGCACGATGACCGGACGCCCGCGCCACCGATCGGTGGCGTGCCCGGCGAACGGTGATACCACCCCGGCGGCCACCGCCATGGGCAGCAGGACGATCCCGGTCTGGAAGGCGTTGCCGCCCAAGGCGGTCTGCACCTTGAGCGTCACGACCAGCATGACGCCGAACATCAGCACGAACTGCAGCACGCCGAGCCAGAGGGCGACCGAGAACCCGCGTGTGCCGAACAGCCCCAGCGGCACCAAGGGCTCCGCCGCGCGCCGCTCCCACAGCAGGAAAGCCGCGAGCAGCGCGGCGCCGACCCCGAAGATCGCCGGGACCGCGCCGCTCCCGAGGTCCTGCCGGGCACCGGCGATGAAGCCGTACACCACGGCGCCCAGGCCGGCGATCACCAGCAGCACGCCGACCACGTCCAGCTCGTGCGCCCGCTTCGGTTCCCGGCTCGCCGGCGCCCAGGCGACGGCGGCGATCGCCAGCGCGCACCCCGGGACGTTCGCGAGGAACACCCAGCGCCAGCCGGCGAAGGACACGACGATCCCACCGAGCACCGGCCCGACGACGGCCGCCAGCGCCATCGAGGCGCTGACCAACCCGAACGCCAGACCGCGGCGGTGCTCGGGGACCGAGGTCGCCAGGATCCCGAGGGTCTGCGGGATCAGCAGCGCGCCCCCGATCGCCTGGACGACGCGTCCCGCGACCAGGACCGGCAGCGACCACGCCGATCCGCACAGGACCGATCCGGCCAGGAACAGCACCAGGCCGGTCACGAGCAGCGCGCGGCGGCCGAACATGTCGCCCAGCCGGGCTCCCGGCAGCAGCAGCACGCCGTACACCAGCGTGAAGGCGTTGGCCACCCACAGCACGCCGTCCAGGCCGACGCCCAGGTCCTCCATGAGGTTCGGCAGCATCACCTGGGCGACGGTCGAATCGACCATGACCACGAACGACGCGATGCCGAGGGCGAACACGGTGGCTGCGGCTCCGCGTGACGACCGGGTGGCGACCGATGAAGCCTCGTGCGACATGACCACCGCCAAGCACTCGACTCACTCAGGCAGCTCACTATATCTGTCAGTAGTGGCATCCGGCTACCCGCTGGGATCGCCGTGATGGAGCGCCGAGGCTTCGGGAGGTCGCCGCCGCGGTGGCGACCTGACCGGAACCGGGCACCGAACCGATGGCCGACGTGCGGCCGTCGGCTCGTCGGCGCGCGCGTTCCCGACCGAAGTCGCGTTAGGACAGACCACTTCGGACATGAAGAACCCCGCGTCCGGACGGTGCGGTGCACCTGCCCGAGCGCGGGGTTGCCCGATGTCAGCCCTGCAGGCCCGGCCGGTCCCAGAGGCCGATCTCGTTGCCGTGCGGGTCGGTGAAGACGGCGAAGCTGCCGAAGTCGTCGGAGATCTTCATCGGGGGCATGACTGTCTTGCCCCCCAAGCCTTCCGCCTTCTTCAGCGCGGCGTCGAGGTCCTCGACGTGGAAGTAGACCCGCACTCCGGAGTGACTCTGCGCGGGCCCGATGCCGCCGCCGACCGCGCCTTCCGAGCCGGTGTCGACCAGGCCGTAGCCGCCCATCTCCGGCATGACGTTGACCTGCCAGTCGAACATGTCGCGGTAGAAGTCCTGCAACTTGGCGGCGTCATCCGAGGTGGTGATCTCGAAGTAGGCCAACGGTTTCCCCACGAAATTCCCCTTCCAGGTGTCAGTGGACACCGCATCCTATTGAAGAAAACCCTGTGACACCTGGCCGACACGGGTTCGCGCACAGGGTTCACCCGGATGGCCCTTCCCCGCCGATCGCGTCGAGTCCGGTCACGAGTCGCCGGCGCGCGGCCTGCGGCACCCGGCGACCGAGGTGTAGCAGGCCAACGCCGGTTCGCTCTCGGCCACCGGGGCGCGCAGGTAGTTCTGGTTCTGGACTTCCTTCATCCAAGCGTAGTCAGCGGCGTGCGTCGCGGGGTTCACCCCGGACATCAGCGGGCGGGAGCAGACCGCCGGGTCGACCCGGGCCGGGTCCGCCGGTCCCCGGTGCCGCAGGGCGTCGAGGACCAACGCCTCGGCGACCGCGTCCACCGTGCCGACGCCGTCGTGGTCGGCGGTGTCGGCCGGGCAGATGTCCTGGACCCGCGCGTTGGTGATGTCACCGGGCCCGGTGAGGTCGGCGGCCTCCGGCGGGACCATCGGGTCGAAATCCGATCGGACCACCGTGTAGGAGACGCCCCGGAACGTCTGCTGGTAGGAGTCGACGGCGCGGTAGAAGTTCGCGGGCACGCGCTGCTGCCAGATGGCCGGGTGGCACATCGCCGGGCAGATCTGCGTGCCGAGCGGGGTGCCGTGGCTCGTGGGCGCCAAGGCGATGACGTCGTCCACCATCGGCCGCACGTCGGGCCAGAAGCGCAGTGCCCACCGCGGCACGACCCCGCCCTGGCTGTGGCCGATGACGCTGATCTTGCGGTCTGCCATCGCGCGCATCGTCCGGATGGCGTGGACGACGTACTCGGCGCGCACCTGGATGTCGGTCAGGTTCTGGTTCGCCGCGTCGGGCACGGGCACGTCCGAGGCGCACCACGGGATGCCGGCCCTGGTCAGCGCCGGTTTCCAGTTCCAGCTGAAGTACTGGTCGGTGTTCACCGCGGTGCCGGCGAGCAGGAGGACTGGCGTCGTCCTGGCCCGGCGGACGTTGCCGGTGCACGTGAGGCTCGCCTCCAGCCGGTCGACCGGCACGCTGAGCCGAGGGCCCTTGCGGTCGACCGGCGCGAACTCGGCCGTGGAGCCGCCCGCCGGCGTGGCGTGCGTTGCGACCAGGAGTGCGACGAGCGCGACCACACGGGCGAAGCGAACGACCACGACTACCTCGTTTCACGTCGTTGCGGGAGGGTGCGGCGGTACTAGTGGCCCCGGGCGCACATGCTGTACCCGTCGCGGATGATCATCGCCGCCATCGGGACGTAGGACGCCGGGTCCTCCGGGACGACCGCGGCCAGCCCGTCGCAGTAGCGGTTGTACATGGCGAAAGCGGCGCCGATGAGGACGGTGTCGTGGATCTCGGTGTCGGTGGCGCCGTGCTCACGGGCCACGGCGACCATGTCTGCGGTGACGGCCCGGCCGCTCTCCTGCACGGCGCCCGCGATGCGCAGCAGCGCCTTGATCCTGGGCGACACCGGCGCGCTGTCGAGGTCGGCCAGGACCTTCTCCAGCACCGCTCGTGCGTCCGGGTCCGCGCTCTGCTGCACGCTCATCTGGCCGTGCGTGGAGGTGCAGAAGTAGCAGTCGTTGAGCGACGACGCGTACGCCGCCATCAGCTCGCGCTCGGACCTGGTCAGCGAGTTCGCGTCGCGGAGCAGGACTTCGGCGAGCTCGCTGAGCGGCGTGCCCGTCTCCAGGCGGTACTGCATGAGGCCCGGTGTACCGGGGAACGCCTGGGCGGGCATCGTGACGTGTGGCATCCGTGTCTCCCTCTCCAGTGATCGCGTGATCGCGTGATCGCGACGGAGGCGCCGGTCCGCGACGAGAGGATCGGTTGCCGTGCCCCCAAACGTGAGATCAGTACACTACTACCTATCTTTGTAGTCAAGCGGCACCACAGGGAGACCTTGACCAGTGTCGCCTACCGGCTCTAGCAGCCAACATCACCCGTTCGAAGGCTCGCCGAAGCCGGTCCACATCACTACCGTCTACTGAAGTGGTCTCCCGAGGTTGAGGAGATTGGCGGGGTTCGAACCCACGGGCCGACATCGCGGTGGTGGACCGGCCGTGTGGTTGAGTGTTCGACCATTGTCCCCACAACCATGTACTCTATGGATTCATGGAGGACGTGACGGATGGCCCGGCCAACAAGGCGGCTTTGTTCGAAGCGTTCGCCCAGGTGGGCAAGGCGCTCGCCAGCGGGAAGCGGCTGGAGATGATCGACGTGCTCGCCCAGGGCGAGCGGTCGGTCGAGGTGCTGGCCACCACCGTGGGCATCGGGTTGACGACCGCCTCCAACAACCTCCAGGTGCTCAAGCAGGCAGGCCTGGTCGCCACCCGCCGCGAGGGCACGAAGGTCTTCTACCGGCTCGCCGGCGCCGACGTCATGGCCTTGTGGGCGCAGCTGCGCGAAGTCGCGTCCGGGCACCTCGCCGGCGTCGACCGCGCCCGCGCCGCCTACCTCGGCCCCGACGACACCGAGCAGCTGACCCGCGACGAGCTGCTCCGGCGGATCGAGCAGGGCGACGTCACGGTGATCGACGTGCGGCCGCGCGAGGAGTACGACGCCGGGCACATCCCGGGCGCGCTGTCCGTCCCGTTGCACGAGCTCGCCGACCGGCTCGCCGACCTCCCCGCCGACAGCACGGTGGTGGCCTACTGCCGCGGCTCCTACTGCGTGCTCGCACACGACGCTGTGCGCACCCTGCTCGCCAACGGCCGCACGGCCGTCCGCCTGGCCGACGGCATGCTGGAGTGGAAGCTGGCGGACCTGCCGCTCGCGCGCTGATCCGCGCCCGTCAGCGGAACGTCGCCATCGCCCGGACCAGTCGGTCCACCTCGTCGTCGTCGGTGACGACGCTCGGTCCGAACCGCACGTAGGACTCCCGGTACGGCGTGGTCCCGGCCGCGATGCGGTGCTCGTCGTGGAGCCGACCCACCACCTGCTCGCCGTCGACCCCCTCGACCTCGCAGCAGACGATGCCCGCGGACACCTCCGCCGACCGCGGCGTGACGACCCGCACGGCGGGCAACCCGGCCAGTCCCTCCTTCAGCCGCGCCACCTGGCTCCTGATCCGCTCGGCGACCCTTGACCGGCCGATCGCCTCCTGGAACGCGACGGCCTCCGGCAGCGCCCAGCGGTTCTCGAAGCTGTGGTAGCCGCCGGGGGTGTTGAGGGTGCCCGGGTCGCCGACCGGGGGTCGACCGGTGAGCCACCCGGTGAACGCCGGGACCGAGAAGCTCGGGATGACGGTGTCCACCCGCGGCCAGGCCGACGGCCGCCCCCACACGAACCCGGTCCCGCGCGGGCCGAACAGCCACTTGTGGGTCGAGGCCATGAAGAAGTCCGCGCCGAGGTCGGGGATGTCGACGTCCTCGGCGGCGAACCCGTGCACACCGTCGACGCACAGCAGGATGCGCTCCCGCTCGCCGCGCCGCGCGTTGATGCGGGCGATCGCGTCGGAGACGGCCCGGATCGGCACCTTGACGCCGGTGCTGGAATGCACCCACGTCAGCGCCACGACACGGGTCCGGCCGGTCACCGCGCGGCGCAGCCGGTCGGTCATCTCCTCCGCGGACGCGGTCGCCGGGTCCGCGTACAGGGGCACTTGGCGCACGCGTACCCCGTGCGCGCTCGCCCGCAGCCTCAGGCTTTCATGCGTGGAGTAGAACTCGTGCGGCGTCGTGAGCACCTCGTCCCCGGGCTTCAGCCGCAGGCCGCCGTAGACGAGTCCGATGCCCATCGTCGCGCTGTCGGTCAGGGCGATCTCGCCCGGCATCGCGCCGGTGTACCTCGCGAGCGCCGCCTGCGCACGCCCGCTGTACTCCAAATCAGCGACACCCATGTGGAAATCCGCCGGGGAACTGTCGAGCCGATCACGGAAGAAGGCTATTGCTTCCCGTACCGAGCGCGGTGGAGAGGCGAGCATGAACGCGGCGAAGTGCGCGTAGTCGGGCCTCAGCGCGAACTCGCGGCGCACCGAGCCCCAGTCGCCGGGGTCGAACGCCGCAGACGTCGCCTCCGCTTCGACCACCGACTGGGCGGCCACCGCTCCAGCAGCCGTTGCCGCGGCACCGACCCACGCCCCGGCACGCAGCACCGCACGTCGGCCGACCGCACCATCAGCCTGCGCCGCCAACCGGGGAACACCGTCGTTTGACACCATCGCGGCCTCCCGCCAAAGACGACCAAGACCTCCGACACGCTAGCACTCGACTATATCTAGCTGAAGCGTTTTCCCCGCATTACGACATCTGCCCGACCGGCTGCCCCCGTGTACCGAACGCGGTGAGCCGATATCGTGGCACCGGCCGACTGCGCGACCGAGAGGCGAAGCACGATGGCGACGGTTGATGTTTTCCCGCTCGTGGACGAGGGGTTGGGCAACTCCGCCTACCTGGTCGACCTGGGTGACGGACGTGGTCTGGTCGTCGACGCGAGCCTGGACCTCCGCCGGGCGTGGGCCGCGGCCCACCGCCGCGGGCTGACCCTGGCGTTCGCGGCCGAGACCCACCTGCACGCGGACTTCGTCTCGGGCGCACGGCAGCTCGCGGAGACCGCAGGCGCGCGGGTGCTGGCCTCGGCGGCGGGCCGCCGCGAGTTCCCCCACCTCGGACTGCGCGACGACGAGGAGGTGGACCTGGGCGGTCTCCGGCTGCGTGCCCTGACCACTCCCGGCCACACCCACGAGCACCTCGCGTACCTGCTCTTGGACGGCGACCGCCCGGTCGGGGTGTTCACCGGCGGCTCGCTCCTGGTCGGCACCGCCGCCCGCACCGACCTGGTGGCCCCGGAGCAGACCACTCCCCTGGCCCGCGCCCAGCACGCCTCGCTGCGCAGGCTCGCGCGGCTGCCCGACGACGTGGTGGTGTGGCCGACCCATGGCGCGGGCTCGTTCTGCTCTGCGGCGCCCGGCGCCGAGCGCACCAGCACCATCGGTCACGAAAAGGCGACGAACCCCCTGCTGCGCATCGAGGACGAGGACACCTTCGTCACGGCCCTGCTCGGATCGCTCGGCAGCTACCCCACGTACTTCCGACAACTGCCGGAGGTCAACCGCCGGGGCCCGGAACTGCTCAAGGCCGACCCGGCGTTGGCGGCGCTCGACGTGCCGGCGGTCGAGTCGCTCGTGTCGGCGGGCGCGGACGTCGTCGACGTGCGACCGGTGGCGGACTTCGCCGCCGGGCACGTCCCCGGAGCGCTGTCCGATCCCCTGCGCCCGGCGTTCGCCTCGTGGCTCGGCTGGCTGACCGCGCTCGACCGCCCTCTGGTGATCGTGCGCGACCCGGACCAGGACGCCGACGACATCGCGTGGCAGGCGGCGAAGATCGGTTGCGACGTGGTCGGCGAGCTGGCCGGGGGCATGGCGGCCTGGACGGCAGAGGGGCGCCCGACGGCCTCGATCGACCTGCTGCAGGCCGCGGACCTCGACCACGCCGCCGTGCTGGACGTGCGCCAGCGGGCGGAGTACGCCGCCGGCCACGTCCCGGGCGCGACGCACCTCGAACTCGGCGCGGTCGCCGACCACGCCGACGAGCTGCCGACCGGGCGGACGATCGTGATGTGCGGCCACGGCGAGCGCGCGATGAGCGCGGCCAGCGTGCTGCGACGCGCCGGTCACCGAGATGTCGCCGTGGTCACCGGTGGTCCGCGGGAGTGGGCGGAGGCGACCGGCGCATCGCTGGTCACGGACGCCGGCTGAACGGTCGGCTTCCCCGCCGTCCGGAAACCCGGTGGCGGCCGGGGTGCCCAGACGGCGGGCGCTCGTGGTGACGACGCTAATGCGCGTCGCCGAAGGCCCGGATCGCGCTGGTGAAGAACCGCCATGCCTGCGCACGGGTCAGGTGGCCGGCCGCGACGATGTCCTCCAGCGCCCTGACGACGCAGGCCG
Source organism: Saccharothrix sp. NRRL B-16348 (assembly GCF_001280085.1). Lineage (GTDB taxonomy): Bacteria > Actinomycetota > Actinomycetes > Mycobacteriales > Pseudonocardiaceae > Actinosynnema. The sequence continues at coordinate 151,797 of NZ_LGED01000002.1, forward strand.
CGTACCGGTGGCGGGGCATCGCCGGATCGTCGTAGCCGCAAGGGATCTCGGGGAACGTGACGCGCTCGCCCGCCCGGACGTCGTACAGCTTGTTGCGCACGCCGCCCGGCCACAGGACCTCGACCGTGCCGGTGCCGGCCGCGCCCATGCCGAACGTGCCCTCGCCGGAGTCCTGCGACGCGTAGGACGATCCCGCGGTGACGGGGTGCAACGCGGGCGCGCCGTTCTTCGGCGTGAACTTCACCATCGCGCCGATGCCGTTGCGGTTGACCTGACCGTCGGGTGTCGTCCCGACGCTGCCGAGCGTGCGCACCGTGGCCGAGCCGTTGCCGTTGCCGCCGTTGATCTCGACCGAGAGGTCGCCCTCGACCGTGTGGTTGCCGGTCGGGACGAACACCGAGCCCTCGATCCGGTACACCTTGAGGAACGCGGCCTCCTCGTCGAACACGCCGTACCGGTCGAACCGCACCTCGTCCTTGTACCTGGTGGTGTCGCCGACCTTGATCGACTGCGCCGCGCTGACGATGTCGGTGAAGCCGTCCCGGTCCAGGTCGCCGACGGCCACGCCGATGACGCTGCGCTTGGTGTGGTCGGTGGTCGACAGGGCCGCCTCGTCGTAGTCGAATGACGGGAAGAAGCCCTTGCGCAGCGCGCCCGGCCCCTTGTTCCGCAGCAGCGTGCCGGGGTTGTCCGCAGTCACCAGGTTCATCCCGTCGATGCTCCCGTGGAGCAGGATGTCGGTGGCGCCGTCGTTGTCGTAGTCGAACGTCGAGGTGCCCCACGCCCAGGGTGTGGCGCCCAGGCCGCCGAGCGTCGGGTCGGCGTCGCCGTTGTCGGTCACCGGTGTCGTGACGGAGCTGCGCCGCGAGTCCACGAACGTGCCGTCGGGGCGCTGGAGGAACCACCGGCTGGTCATGTCGCCGTTCTGGTGCGGCATGCCGGGCACCGGCAGCTTCATGTAGTCGCCCGCGTTGGAGGCGAACAGGTCGAGCGTGCCGTCGAAGTTGAAGTCGCCGAACGAGGTGCCGGCCCAGCCTCCCCACTCGGCGAGGCCCGCGCTCGTCGTGATGTCCTCGAAGCGACCGGCGCCGTCGTTGCGGTGGACCCGGACGAACCCCCGGTCCACCCCGCCGTACTTCTTCGGCTGCACCAGTGCCTGGTGGTTGGACGTGACGAGGTCGGTGTCGCCGTCCTGGTCGTAGTCCACGGCGGTGACCGACCAGGTGAGCTCTTCACGCGCCGGGTCGGGCACCACCCCGTCGATCTTGACGGGCGCGAAGCCGGACGTGGCGCTGATGTCGGTGAAGCTGCGCCCGTCGAGATTCTTGAACAGCTGGTTGGGCTGGTTCAACGCGTGCGGGACGCGGAGGATCGCCAACGCCGTGTTCATGTCGTAGGCGTTGGCTACGGCGATCTCGACCAGCCCGTCGTTGTCGATGTCGGCCATCGTGCAGCTGATGTGGCTGTAGGCACCCGCCGCGATGTCCCCTGCGGCGCTGGTGATGTCGGCGAACGTGCCGTCGCCCTGGTTGCGCAGGAGGTGGTTGGCGGTGTTGCGGCCGAGCAGGTAGAGGTCGGTGTCGTCGTCGTTGTCGATGTCGCCCGCGCAGGCCCCGTTGACGTCGAGGTCGGTGAACGTGACGCCCGCGGCGGCGGCCGTGTCCACGAAGGACAGTCGACCCGTCTGCTCCAGCTGGTTCTGGTAGAGGCTGTTCGGGCTGCCGGGCCCGTTGCTGACGAAGAAGTCCAGGTCGTCGTCGCCGTCGTAGTCGAACACCACCACACCTGGGACACCGTGGGTGTGCACCCCTTCCGCGGCGAAGTCCTCCTGGGTGACGTGCGGGCGCCGGAGGTTGGCCACGCTTCTCCAGTGCTCGGCCGAAGGCGTGCGCCGGTACCGGTCGAGCGCGGTGCCGGGCAGCGCGATCTCGGTGAACACGACCTGCCCGCCCGCCGGCGCCGACGCCGCCGGCGGGCCCGCGGCGACGGGCAGGGCCGCCAGCAGGATCACCGGGAGTCCCAGGCGGAGGGGACGGGAGAGGCGGGTCATGGTGCCCCCATTCGGAGTAGATCACTGACGACCGAGCACAGACTCCGGCCTGTCCACTTCATTTTACTGTAGTGGCATGCCGGGAGTACGTCCAGCAGACCTAGCAGGCATGACGACGTCCCGCGCCCGTACATGTGCTGACGCGCACGGCAAGCAGCCGAGCACGCGCGACCGCGGCCGACCGGACGCCGGCACCAGGTCGTTCACAGACCACTATCGGTTCAGCAAGTCCACCGCCGCAGTCGACAACGCACTGGCGTTACGATCTCGCACCCCTGCGCTATTGCGCACGACATCATGAATAAACCGCGTGACCCCGTTCACAGTTCGGCAACCACCATTGACAGCAACAATTCCGATAACGCGCGAACCGTCATTAACGGCGAACCGACCGATCAGCGGTATGGCGTCTCGGACGACCGTGGTTCGGTGAAATGACGAACCACTGTCTGCGGAAGTGGAGCGACATGCTGACGTTGGGCATCAGCGGTCATTTCGACCTGCTGCCGGGGTTGTACCGGACCTACATGCACGACGCCACCGCCTGTCTGGTGGCCGACGGCGAACTCGTCGTGGCGGTCGAAGAGGAGCGGTTCAACCGGATCAAGAAGACGAACAAGTTCCCGGCCGGCGCCATTCGCGCGTGCCTGGAACTGGCCGGTGTCGAGCCGGGCGAAATCGACGCCGTCGGCTACTACTTCGACCGCGACCTGGTCGACCTCGGGTTGGGCAACTTCCACGTGGCCACGCCGGTCCAGCCGGTCCGCTGGGGCATCGACCTCCTCCAGGAGAGGCTGCGCGAGCACTTCGACTGGGAAATCCCCGCCGACCGGATCATGTTCACCCGGCACCACCTCGCGCACGCGTGGTCGTCGTTCGCCCGGTCGGGCATGTCGGACGCGTTGGTGGTCGTGATGGACGGCCGCGGCGAGAACGTCTCGACCACGATCTACCTGGCCGGGTCGGGTGAGATGCGCGAGTTGCGGTCGTACTCCGTGCCGCAATCACTCGGTCTGCTCTACCAGGACGCGATCGGGCACGTCGGCTACGGGTTCGGCGACGAGTATAAGGTCATGGGGCTGGCCCCGTACGGCGACCCGGCGACCTACCGCGAGCAGTTCCGCAGCCTCTACACGCTCCTCCCCGACGGCGACTACGCCATGACGCCGCCGATGCCGGACATCAACCCCACCGTGGCCGCGTTCTACGACATGGGGTTCGTCGCGCGGCGCGCCGGCGAGCCGGTGACGCAGGAGCACAAGGACTTCGCCGCAGGACTCCAGGAAACGCTGGAGATCCTGGCCATGCACGTGCTCGCGCACTGGGCCCGGCAGACCGGCGCGACCAGGCTGTGCTTCACCGGCGGCGTCGCGCACAACAGCAGCCTCAACGGCGTGATCCTGCGCTCGGGCCTGTTCGACGAGGTGTTCGTGCACCCGTCGTCGCACGACGCCGGCGCGGCGGAAGGCGCGGCCATCGTCGCCGCGGCCCGTCTCGGCACGCCGCACACCAAGGTCGAACGGCTGGTGAGCGCGAGCCTCGGCCCCGACCTCGGCACACCGGACGAGGTGGAGCGGGCGTTGCGGGCGTGGAGCGGCATCGTCGAGATCGACCGCGCGGCCGACGTCGTGGGTGCGACGGCGGAACTGCTCGCGGGCGGCGCGGTGGTCGGGTGGGCGCACGGGCGTTCGGAGTTCGGGCCGCGCGCGTTGGGCAACCGGAGCATCCTGGCCGACGCACGACCGGTGGAGAACCGGGACCGGATCAACGCCATGGTGAAGAAGCGCGAAGGCTTCCGGCCGTTCGCGCCCGCCGTCACCCGCGAAGCCGCCGCCACCTACTTCGACCTCACCGACACCACGGCGGACCACAGCTTCATGTCGTTCGTGGTCCACGTCCACGACGACCGGCGAGCCGAACTGGGCGCCGTGACGCACGTCGACGGCACCGCCCGGGTCCAGGTCGTCACACCCGAGGCCAACGCCCGCTTCCACGAGCTGATCACCCGGTTCGGCGAACTCACCGGCACACCCGTCCTGCTCAACACCTCGTTCAACAACAACGCCGAACCGATCGTGCAATCCGTGCACGACACGCTCACCACGTACCTGACGACCGAAATCGACGTGCTCGTGGTCGAGGACTTCCTGGTCCGACGACGGGAGCCGGTCGCACAGGCGCTGGACGACCTGGTGCTGACGCTGCGCCCGGTGACCCGGCTGAGGCAGGACTGGCGACCCGGCGACGAGGTGAAGGGCGAGGTCTACCTGGACTACTCGTTCGGCCCTTCGGCGACGGTGTCACCGGCCGTGTTCAACCTGTTGGCCGCGGCGGACGGCGAGAGCACGGTGGCCGCGTTGGCCGGGACGCTGACCGACGAGGTGCGCGCGGAACTGGTGTCGTTGTGGCAGCGGCGGTTCTTCGCGCTCACGCCCAAGCCCTGACGGCGGCGCCGGTGGTCCTGGGCGGGACCACCGGCGGCTGCGTCACCGGCTCAGCAGCTTCTCCAACGCGTCCGCGGCGGCGGGTGCACCGCCGCTGGAGCGGACCACCTCGCTCATCGCCTCGACGGCCGCCCGGTTCGCGGACGCCGCCGACACCGCGGCACGCAGCCCCTCCGGCGTCTGGTCCTCCAGCGTGACGCCGAGGCCCAGCTCGGCGGACCGTGCGGCGATGGCGCGCTGTTCGGGGATCTGCGGCACGGTCACGAACGGCACGCCGTGGTACAGCGATTCCATGACCGAGTTCATGCCCGCGTGGCTGAGGAACACCGACGCGTGCCGCAGCACGGCCACCTGCGGCACGCGGGCGTGCGCCGAGATGTTCGCGGGCAGCGGCCCGAGGAGGGCGGGGTCGAGGTCGCCGATCGACATCACGACCTCCCACGGCCCGTCGGCGAACGCCTCGACGCACGCCCGGTAGAAGTCGGGGCGTGAGTTGAACACCGTGCCCAGCGAGATCAGCAGCACCGGCGCGTCGGACGTCGGCGACCACCGCTCGGCGTCCTGCCAGCTGCCCAGCGACGGCCCCACGAAGTGGAACCGGTCGTCGAACGTGTCGGCGGACAGCTGGAACGAGCGCGGCACGAACACGACGTTCATCGGCGCGACGTGGCCGAACATCAGGTTCGGGTCGTCCAGGAAGCTGAACCCGGAAGCGAACTTCGCCATCCGCCCGACCGCGGCGACCAGGTCCGGGTGCTGGTGGTCGAACGACGGCGGCAGGTAGACCTGGGTCGCGGAGAACCGCTCGTTCTCCGCGAACGTGGGCACCAGCGCCACCTCGGGCACGCCGAGCAGGTTGGCCAGCATCCGCCCGGTGAACGTCACCGAGTCGTAGCACACCACGTCCGGCCGGTCGGCTTCGAAGTGCGCGGCCAGCACCGGGAACGACACCTCGGCGTCGTCCAGGAAGTACCCCAGTGTCACCGCCAGCTGCTCGGCGGTGAACTCGCCCCGCGCGTCCAGGTCCGGCGGCAGCTCCGACGGCAGCACGACCGGCGTCGCGCCCGCCTTCACCGCGCCGTCGACGGTGGCGGGCCCGGTGGCGTAGCTGACCCGGTGGCCGCGCCGGACCAACTCCTCCACCACCGGCAGGGTCGGGTTGACGTGCCCGGCGGCGGGCGCGCTGACAAACGCGAAGTGCGCCATCTCAGTCCTCCTCCAGCACCACGGGCAGCGACTTGTGCCCGTTGGTGAAGAACGACCCCAACGGTTCCAGCTCCGCCGACGGCACGGCCAGCCGAAGGTTCGGGAACCGCCCGAACAACGCCCGCAACGCCACCGTCGCCTCCATCCGCGCCAACGGCGAACCCAGGCAGAAGTGCACGCCGTGGCCGAACGCCAAGTGGTCGCGCCGGGACGGGCGGGTGATGTCGAACGCCTCGGCGTCCGCGCCGTGCCGCGCCGGGTCGCGGCCGGCCGCGCCGAAGGACACCAGGATCGCGTCACCCTTGGCGATCGGCACGCCGTCGACCTCCACGTCGTCCACCGCGTAGCGCAGCGGCAGGTTCGGCACGGGAGCCTGCCAGCGCAGCGTCTCGTCCACCACGTCGTCCCAGGTGCTCGTGCCGGTCGTGACGAGGTCGAGCTGGGACGGGTGCGTGGCCAGCGCGTGCACGGCGCTGTCGAGCAGGTTGACCGTGGTCTCGAAGCCCGCGCTGATGGTCAGCAGCAACGTGTCCAGCAGCTCCTGCTCCCCCAGCCGGCTGCCGTCCTCCTCCTGTGCCGCGATCAGGTCGGTGGTCATGTCGTCGCCGGGGTTCGCGCGCTTCTCCGCGACGAGGCCCTTCAGCAGCATGTACAGCTCGGCCGACGCGTCCTGCACGCCTTCGGGGTCGGCGTCGAGGCTGAACACCGCCTCCACCAGCCGGCGCAGGTCGGCGCCCGTCCGCTCGGACAGCCCGAACAGGCCGCTGATCACCCGGATCGGTAGCTGGAACGCGAACTCCGCGCGCAGGTCGATTACGGCGCCGCGCCGCACGGCGGCCAGCCGGTCGATCAGCTCGGCGGTGATCTCCTCGACGCGCGGGCGCATGGCGTCGATGCGCCGCGCGGTGAACGCCTTGGCCACCAGCTTGCGCAGCCGCGTGTGGTCCTCGCCGTAGGCGGTGAACATGTTCTTCATCGCCACCCACATGATCAGCGGCCAGTCGGGCGGGATCTCGCCGTTGCGCCACGCGGGCCAGTGCCGGTTGGCGTCCTTGGAGACGGCCGGGTCGAGCAGCACGGCTTTGACGGCGTCGTGGCCGGTCACCGCCCACGCGCCGATGCCGCCGGGCAGTTCGACGGGCGTGGTGTGGCCGCGGTCGCGCAGCCGGGCCGCCTCGCCGAAGATGTCGCCGCCGGACGGGTCGATGGTGTACCGCTCGACCGGCGGGATCTCGACCGACTGCTCGACGAACGTCGTGCCGCGCGTGGGCGGCTCGGTGACCTCCAGCAGTGCCGCGGTGAACCGGGAGCCCATGCCCAGGCCGATCACCATGATCGTGTCACCGGGTTCCAGGTCGCCGTCGTTGAGCAGGTGGTCCACGCCGAGCAGCTGGTCGCACGGCCCGACGTGGCCCAGTTCGCGCAGGAACGGCCAGGTGGTGCGGTCCAGGTCGATGCCGAGCGGTTCCAGCACCACCACCTGCAGCTGCGCCAGCCCCAGGCCGGTGATCACGAATCGGGTGATGTCGGCGATCGCGACGTTCGCTTCCTTCGCGGCCTGCTCGACCGCCTTGACGAGCGCCTCGCTCATCAGGGTCAGGTAGGGCGCGAGGCCGGTGACCTCGATGGGCGTGCGGTTGCGGTGCCCGAGCGGGTCGGGGATGGACGGGGTGGCGAGGACTTCCATCTGGGTGGCGGAGCTGTTGGCGGTGGCGACCAGCCGGGCCCGGCCGCCGTCGCGGGTGAGCACGGCGGACGCGGCGCCGTCGGCCAGGAAGATGCCGACGGTGGGCTGCCAGCGTTCCCAGCGCGGCGGCAGGAACCGGGCGGTCGCGGTGACCAGGGTCGCGGTGGCGGACCGGTCGGCCACCAGGTGCGCGGCGGCGGCCTGCAGCGCGGCCGAACCGCCGTTGCTGGTCGCCTCCACCTCGAACACCAGGGCGTCACCGAGGCCGAGGACGCGCTGGAGGTGGCACGAGGACGCCATGTGGTCCTGGTGGTCCATCTGCGCGTAGGCGGCCATCGCGATGTCGGCGCCGGTCAACCCCGACTGGCGCAGCGCGCCGATCGCGGCCCGCACCGCCATCGCGTGCTCCGTGAGGTCGTCGGACCGGGTGAACGACGTGAAGTCGGACAGCGCGAGCAGCCGCCGCATGGTGTCGGTGTCGGGCACGGCGTCCGTCGCCTGCGTGCGCGGCGGCAGGTAGTGCCCCGTGCCGCCGATGAACACGTCATCCCAGATCATGGACGTCCCTTTCCCTGAGTTCGGACAACCCGGCGCCGTACCCGCGGAAGTCCGTGAGCCAGCTGCTGATCGCCAGCGCGGTGGAGGCGGAGTGCTGTTCCAGCACGGAGAAGTGGTCGCCGGCGACCACCACCGACTCCTGCCCGGACGGTGGGCGTTCGTGCGCGGTGCCGACGTGCAGCACCGGCGCGGTCGTCGGGTCCGACTGCCACTGCCCGGCCAGGTCGAGGTAGCGGCCCATCGCGACCAGCCGGTCGTCGTCGACGGGGTGGACCTGGTGCTCGGGGTCGAGCACGCCGTCGAGCACCGGTTCTTCGGTCGGGGTGATCAGCACGAGGGCGGCCGGTGTCACGCCCCTGGCTTCGAGGCGGCCGGCGACGGCACGGGCGAGCCACGCCCCGACCGACCGGCCGACCAGCGCGAACTCGCCGACGCCCGCCGCGGCGACCGCGTCGGTCAGCGCGTCCACCAACGCCTCGGCGGTGGCGGGCAGCGGGCCGCCGGTGAAGCCGGGCAGCGGCACGGCGGTCACGTCCCGCATCGCCTCCAACGCGGCGGCGAACCGCGCGTACTCCTCCACGCCGGTGAACGCCAACGCGGACGGCAGGCAGACCAGCGCCGGCGGCACGAACCCGGTGGTGAGCTTGACCGGCGTGACGTCGAGCCGGTCGGACAGCGGGCCGAGCCGTGCCGCGGTGGCCAGCAGCTCCACGCCGTCACGGGTGCGGTCGACGTCGATCGCCTTGCGCAGCAGCACTTCCATCGGCCCGGCGTCCCGGTTGGCGGCGCCGCGCAGCTGCCCGTAGAGGTGGTTGGCCAGCTGGGCGGGCGTCGGGAAGTCGAAGACGGCGGTCGCGGCCAGGTGCAGACCGGTGGCCTCGTTGAGCCGGTTGCGCAGCTCGATCGCGGTCAGCGAGTCGACGCCGTGGTCGCGGAACGCCTGCTGCGGGTCGGCGGTGAGCCGCGTGGTGTGGCCGAGGACGGCCGACGCGTGCGTGGTGATCACGTCCAGCAGCAGGGCGCGCTGCTCGGGTTCGGCCAGTGCGGCGAGCCGACCGAGCAGGTCGGCGGGCGTGACCGCGGGCGCCTTCGTCCGCCGGGACCGCGCCTGGTCGCGCAGCAACGCCGTCGTCGCCGTGGCCGCGTCGAGGTGGGCGGGCACCAGCACCGGCACGCCCGCCGCCAAACCGAGGTCGAACAACGCCAGCGCCCGGTCCGTCGGCAGCGCGTGCAGGCCCCCACGGGCCAGGCGGAGCCGGTCGGCCTCGGTGAGGTGGCCGGTGATGCCGCTCTCCTGCGCCCAGTAACCCCACGCCAGCGACACGGCGGGCAGGCCGAGCGCGTGCCGGTGGCGGGCCAGGCCGTCGAGGAACGCGTTCGCCGCCGCGTAGTTGGCCTGACCGGGACTGCCCAGCACGCCCGCCACGGAGGAGAACAGCACGAACGCGTCCAGGTCGCGGGTCAGCTCGTGCAGGTGCCAGGCCGCGTCCACCTTGGGCCGCAGCACGGCGTCCAACTGCTCGGGGGTGAGGGAGCCGACCACGGCGTCGTCCACGATCCCGGCCGTGTGCACGACCACGCGCAGGTCGTCGATCGTGGCGAGGAGCCCGGCGAGGGCGGCCCGGTCGGCGACGTCGCACGCGGCCACCATGACGATCGCGCCGAGACCGGCCAGTTCGGCCTGGAGTTCCGCCGCGCCGGGGGTGGCGACGCCCCGACGTCCGGCCAGGACCACGTGCCGCACGCCGTGCCCGGTGACGAGGTGGCGTGCGGTCAGGCCACCGAGGACGCCGAACCCGCCGGTGATCAACGCGGTGCCGCGCAGCGGGCGTGGTGCGCCGTCCTGGACGGACTTCGTGAGCCTGGGTGCCAGCGCTTCGCCGTGCCGGAGCCGCAGTTGTGGTTCCGTTTGGGCGAACGCAGTGCGCACGGCGGCCGGGAGCGCTTGGCGAGACGCCTCGGTGTCGTCGTGGTCGACCAGCAGGAACCGGCCGGGGTGCTCGGCCTGCGCGCTGCGCACCAGCCCTTGAGCCGCCGCGAGGGCCAGGTCGTCGCCACGGGTGACGATCACCAGGCGGGTGTCGTCGGTCAGGGCTCGCTGCACGTCGTGGAGCACCTGCCGGGTGAGGGCGTGGGTCTGCTCGACCGGGTCTCCCCCGGTGATCGCGAGGTCGTGGAACTCCACCGGCACGTCCGGCGCGTCGGTGATCGGCAACGGCGTCCAGTCGAGGGTGAACAGGGAGTCGGGGTGGCGGACGACGGCGAGACCGCCCAGCTCGACGGGTCGCAGCACCAGTGAGTCGACGGTGGCGACCGGGGTGCCCGCCGTGTCGGTGACGCCCACCGCGTAGGTGTCCGGCGCGGTGGGCGACAGCACGACGCGGAGGGTGGCGGCCGTGCCGGTGATCGACACGCCCGCGAACGAGAACGGCAGCCTGGCCAGGCCTTGACCCGGGCCGTCGACCTCGGCGGTGATGCCGGTGAGCAGGGTGAGCGGCTGGATCGCCGCGTCCAGCAGGGCCGGGTGGACGCCGTAGCCGGTCAGCTGGGCGTGGTCGGCGGGGAACGCGACCTCGGCGTGCAGGTCGTCGCCATGCCGCCAGAGGGCGCGCAGGCCCTGGAACGTCGGCCCGTAGTCGTAGCCGGCGTCGGCGAGGGTGTCGTACAGGGCGGCGATGTCGAGCGGCGTCGCGCCGGCGGGTGGCCACGTCGTGGGCCCGGCCGGCGGGGTGGCCGGTTCGGGGCTCAGGACGCCGGTGGCGTGGCGGGTCCAGTCGTCCGGTTCGGCGGCCGTGCGCGAGTGCAGGGTGACGGGCCGCCGCCCGGTGCCGTCCGGCGCGCCGACGGTGACCTGGACGTGCACGGTGTCGTGCAGCGGCAGCGGTGCTTCGAGGACGAGTTCGGCCAGCACCGGGCAACCGACCTGACCACCCGCGCGCAACACCAGCTCCACGAACCCGGTCGCGGGCAGGAGAGCCGTGCCGAGGACGGTGTGCTCGGCCAACCACGGGTGCGCGGACCGTGCCAGCACACCGGTCAGCACCACGCCCTGGCCGTCGGGCAGCGTCACCGACGCCCGCAGCAACGGGTGGTCCAGCGCGTCGAGGCCCGCGCCGGCCACGTCCGCCGGCACGCTCGGCACCAGCCAGAACCGTTCCCGTTGGAACGGGTAGGCGGGCAGGTCGACGTGGACGCGCGGCGCGGGCGGACGCCAGTCCGCGCCCTGTTCCCAGAGCCTGCCGAGGGCGGCGAGGACACGTTCGGGCTCATCGTGACCACGCCGCATCACACCGGTCGGCACGAGCGTGGGATGCGGCCCGACTTCGAGGAAGGTGGTCACACCGTTGGCACGCAACCACTCCATGCCATCGGAGAACCGCACCGCCTCCCGCGCCTGCCGCACCCAATACCCGGCGTCGAAAGCCCTGCCTGCGGAAGGGTCCCCGCCCAGGGGATCCCTGTTTTCAACGCTAAATCGTCGACACAATCGGGATTTGTGGATAACCGAACGACAGCCCCTCCACAACCCGAGCGAACTCGGCCAGCATCGGGTCCATGTGCGCCGAGTGGAACGCGTGACTCACGGAGAGCCGCCGCGTCTCGCGTCCCCGTTCCCGCCACAGTTCGGCGACCTCCAGCACCGCGTCCTCGTCACCCGAGATCACCACCGCGTCAGGCCCGTTGACCGCCGCGATCTCAACGCCGTCGATGAGGACGATTTCCGACTCGGACGCCCGGATCGACACCATCGCCCCACCCGACGGCAACTCCTGCATCAACCGACCACGCGCCGACACCAACGTGCACGCATCGTCCAAGCTCAACACACCGGCCACATGCGCGGCAGCGATCTCGCCCACCGAATGACCGATCAAGTAATCCGGCTTCAGACCCAACGACTCCACCAACCGGTACAACGCAACCTCAACCGCGAACAACGCAGGCTGCGTAAACCGGGTCTGATCCAGATCCACCTCCCACAACGACAACCCGAGCCGCCCGCACACCTCGTCCAACGCCTCAGCGAACACCGGATACGTGTCGTAAAGACCTCGACCCATCCCCCGCCACTGCGAACCCTGACCCGAGAACACGAACACGGTCTTGCCGGCACGCGCCGCGACGACCGGGGCGTCGGCCAAGGCGTCGAGGTCGGCCAGGAGCCTGCTCGGATCGGTCAGGGCGGCGCGGTACGGGAACCGCGTGCGCGCCGCCAACGCAGGACCAACCGCCGGGTCGTCGGCGAAGTCGCGCAGCCGTCGTGCCTGCGCCCGCAACGCCTCCGGCGACTTCGCCGACAGCAGCCACGGCACGGGCGCGACCACCTCGACCGGTTCACCCGAAGGCGGTTCTTCGAGGATCACGTGGGCGTTGGTGCCGCTGATCCCGAACGCGGAGACACCTGCCCGGCGCGGACGGTCGGTCCGCGGCCACGGTCGGGTCTCGGTGAGGAGCCGGATCTCCCCCTGCTCCCACTCGACGTGCGGTGTCGGCTCGTCCACGTGCAGCGTCTTCGGCAGCGAGCCGTGACGCAGGGCCTCGATCATCTTGATCACACCGGCAACACCCGCCGCCGCCTGCGTATGGCCGATGTTCGACTTCACCGACCCCAACCACAACGGCTCCGAACGCTCCTGACCATAAGTCGCCAACACAGCCTGCGCCTCGATCGGATCACCCAAAGTAGTGCCAGTCCCATGCGCCTCCACCGCATCCACATCAGCCGGCGACAACCCAGCATTCGCCAACGCCTGCCGAATCACCCGCTCCTGCGACGGACCATTAGGCGCAGTCAACCCATTCGACGCACCATCCTGATTCACCGCGCTGCCGCGC
>NZ_LGED01000003.1 GCF_001280085.1 Saccharothrix sp. NRRL B-16348
TGCTCACCGGGGAGATATCTGGCCGTCAGCGGGGAGATCGCCGGCCACCTACGGGGCGGTAAGTGGCCGCCTATGGGGATCTTTCACTGGCCGCCGACACGCGGCGACGCCCGGCACGACGACCACGTTCCGCGCACGGCACCTGGGTTCGCCTCGGGCACGACACGCCACCCGATCGAAGCCTGGGACATCACATCCATCGCCGATCAGTACGAGAGGTTCATCCGGCGTTGGACTCCGATGCTGCCCCGCATCGAGGCCGACGGCATCACCGGTGCGGACGCCGTCCGCGCCCGCACCGAGGTGATGGACACCTACCGCCGCTTCCCCGCCATCGACCCCCGGCTCCCCCTCGAACTCCTGCCGCCCGACTGGCCGCGCACCCGCGCACGGGAAACGTTCCTCGCGGTGTACGACAGACTGGCCGAACCAGCCCAGGACCACGTCCGAGCCGTCGCCGCCCACGCGGACGACGGACAGCACCCCGACATCCGCGCCCACACCGTGGCCGAAATGGCCATCGGCGTCACCGGTGCCGACGCCCACCCGGAACGGTCGGCACCCGTGCTGAACCCGACTCGGTCGGGGATCTTGACGGCCTCGATGTTCGTCGCCGGCGGCCTGCCAGGACTTGAGGCGGGTATTCGTGCAGGACGCGTCGTCCGCTCCCGTTGCCATGTGACCGAGCTCGATGCCCATCCGGTCTGGATACGGCCGATTGAGGGTCCAGACCCGAGACCACTTCCGGGTTCGTCCGCCGCCTCCGGAGCAAGACCTCACCGCAGCACACCCGCCCCCCAGCGCGGATACCCATGAAGCGGCAGTGACCTGTGAACCGAGGTTTGCGGCCGCGTCCGTCCGGCAGACTCCGGCTGCGGCACCAAGGAGGTGAGCCGATCGAGACGGCGTCCTTGACTTTGTTTCGTCGAGAACTTAACAATGCCGGTGTCACGGCTTGACCGCGCTCATCGACGAGACAAGGCGGTTCGGATGGCACACGGCAGACCGAGGACGGCTGCGGCCTTTGTCACCACCCTGCTGGCCTGTCTGGCAGCGCTGCTGGTCGCCCCTTCAGCCCAGGCGGCCTCGTTGCAGGAGGTCAGGGACTTCGGCTACAACCCCAGCGGCATCAAGATGTTCGTCTACGTGCCGGACAACGTGGCGGCCAAGCCCGCCGTGGTGGTGGGCGCGCACTGGTGCAGCGGCACCGCACAGGACTTCTACCGCGGCACGCAGTACGCCTCGCTGGCCGACCAGCACGGGTTCATCGTGATCTACCCCTCCGCCGTCAGCTCCGACCACTGCTGGGACGTCCACTCCCGGGCGGTGCTCACCCACAACGGCGGCGGTGACGCCCAGGGCATCGTGTCGATGGTCAAGTATGTCCAGCAGCGCTACAACGGCGACCCGAGCCGCACGTTCGTCACCGGCCACTCCTCGGGCGGCATGATGACCAACGTCCTGCTCGGTTCCTACCCTGACGTGTTCCAGGCCGGCGCGTCGTTCGCCGGTGTGCCCTTCGGCTGCTTCGCCGGCACGAACTCCTGGAACACCGAGTGCGCCGAAGGCCGCATCAACAGGACCCCGCAGCAGTGGGGCGACCAGGTGCGCGCCGCCTACCCCGGCTACACCGGCCCGCGTCCCAGGGTGCAGCTGTGGCACGGCACCGAGGACGACGTGCTGCGCTTCGCCAACTTCGGCGAGGCGATCGAGCAGTGGACGAACGTGCACGGCGTGAGCACGACCCCGACCTCCACCGAGTACAACACCCCGCGCAGCACGTGGACCCGCACCCGCTACGGCTCACGGGTCGAGGCCATCCGCGAGCAGGGACAGCCTCACAACCTCCAGATCCTCGGTGACGAGGTGATCCGCTTCTTCGGCATCGGCACGCAACCGTCCACCGGCGCCTCTCTGGTTGGCGTGCAGTCCAACCGGTGCCTCGACGTCGTCTCTGCGAGCCGCACCAACGGCGCCGCGATCCAGCTGTGGGACTGCAACGGGGCGGCCAACCAGCAATGGGCCTCCACGACCGGCGGTGAGCTGAGGGTCTACGGCGACAAGTGCCTCGACGCCACCGGCCAGGGCACCAGCGCCGGCACCACCGTCCAGATCTGGGACTGCAACGGCCAGGCCAACCAGAAGTGGACCACGCAGTCCGACGGGTCCATCAAGGGCACGCAGTCGGGTCTGTGCCTGGACGCCTCGGGCCAGGGCACCGCGAACGGCACCCGGATCGCGCTCTGGACCTGCAACGGGCAGGCCAACCAGAGGTGGGTTCGGCGCTGAGGGCAGGGGGAACCGCCGAACCTCGCGGGCGGTTCCCCTCCTCCTGCGGCCGTCGTCAATTGGGTTCCGCAGAAAGCCAGTGAGGCCATGAACAACGAAGTTGACGGCCGGTGTCGGGTGGCGGATGCGTTCGACGAGGGCGTCAGTCCCTGCGGCCCTGCCTGGCCGACCGGTGACGCGACCGTGACGGCCTGGTTCCCTTTCCCGTTCGGCAGTACCTCCGGTTAGTCCGCTTTCGGCCGCACCGGTCCCTTTCCCCGCGGCCGGGCTGCCGACGTGTGCTTCGCCTGGGGGTCTGGCCGCGCCGCACGAGGGTCGAAGGCCTTCATCACCTGTGTGGCAATAGGCCACGCACAAGTCCGTCCGCCGCATTCCGACAGGGAGTCGACCATGAAAAGCAGTGGAAGCGCTTTCCGAGATCCCTCCGGGACCGTCCCCACAGGACGGCCGGCGGGTCGGTCGTGGAGGTACGCCCTCGCGCTCGTCGCGGCGACGACCACGCTGGTGGCGTTGACGGTCGCGGGCGGCACGCAGCAGGCGACGGGTGCCGACAACCCCTACCAGCGGGGACCGGACCCGACACGGGCCAGTGTCTCGGCGAACCGGGGCACCTTCGCCACCGCGCAGGTCAGCGTGCCCGCGGGCAACGGTTTCGGCGGTGGGGTGATCTACTACCCGACGGACACCAGCCAGGGCAGGTTCGGTGCGATCGCGGTCGTGCCCGGCTACACGGCCACGTGGGCCGCCGAGGGCGCCTGGATGGGGCACTGGTTGGCGTCGTTCGGGTTCGTGGTGATCGGGATCGACACCAACAGCCGCAACGACTGGGACAACGCCCGCGGCACCCAGCTGCTGGCCGCGCTGGACTACCTGACCCAGCGCAGTTCCGTGCGGGACCGGGTGGACGCGAGCCGCACGTCGGTGATGGGTCACTCGATGGGCGGCGGCGGGGCGGCGAACGCGTCCCTGCAACGGCCGACGCTCAAGACCGCGATCGGGCTCGCGCCCGCCAGCTTCTCCCAGAACCTGACCACCACGAAGGTCCCGACCATGCTGCTGGCCGGGCAGTACGACGGCACCGTCACGCCCTCCAGCGTCCTGAACCTGTACAACGGGATCCCGGCCGGCGTCGAGAAGGCCTACCTCGAGCTGACCGGCGCCGGTCACGGCTTCCCCACCTCGAACAACCCCACGATGATGCGCACCATCATCCCGTGGTTCAAGATCTTCGTGGACAGCGACACCCGCTACACCCAGTTCCTCTGCCCGCTGGCCGACACCAACGGCATCAGGACCTACCAGAGCACCTGTCCCCTGGTGCCCTCCACGCCACCGACCAGCACCTCCACGACCACCACGACCACGGGCGTCCCGACCGGTAGTACTTACGTGGGGCAGCAGTCGGGTCGCTGCCTGGACGTGACGGGGCAGAGCCAGACCAACGGTGCCAAGGCCCAGTTGTGGGACTGCAACGGTCAGAGCAACCAGAAGTGGACGCTGACCAGCGCGGCCGAGCTGCGGGTCTACGGCGGCAAGTGCCTCGACCTCCCGTCCAACTCCGCCGCCGGGACACAGGCCCAGATCTGGGACTGCAACGGTCAGAGCAACCAGAAGTGGACCCACGGCACCGACGGCTCGATCCGCCACACCCAGACCGGACTGTGCCTGGACGCCAACGGCCAGGGCACCGCCAACGGCACCCAGGTCAACTCCTGGAACTGCAACGGCCAAACCAACCAGAAGTGGACCCGCCGGTAGCGCGGCACACCGAACCCATCGCCGGATGACAGCGGGCGCGGGTGCGACCACACGCCGCGCCCGCTGTCACGGGCGAGCTACCGCCGTCCTGACCGATCAGCCGCCTCCCCGGACACCGCCGCCCAGTTGGGGCGCGCCGACCGCGTCCGCGCTCGCCGAATCCCTGACCACCAGGCCCCCATCACAGTGGAGGAAGTTCCATGGCCATGATGAAACGTGTACTGGTCGGCGCGGTCTCGCTGGCGGCGTTACTCGCACCGTCCCTGCCCGCGGCCGCCGCTCCCGACGTCGTCGTCGCGGCGCCGGCCCGGGTGATGCCGTTGGGCGATTCGATCACCTACGGGGACAAGTCACCCGGCGGCTACCGCGTCGGCCTGTGGCAGAAGTTCACCGCGGGCGGCCACAGCGTCGACTTCGTCGGATCGAGGACCGACGGGCCGAGCAGCCTGCCCGACCGCAACCACGAGGGCCACCCGGGCTGGACCATCTCCCAGATCGACGCCAACATCACCACCTGGCTGCGCGCCTACACCCCCCAGACGATCCTGCTGCACATCGGCACCAACGACATGTGGCGCGACCCGCGCGGCGCGCCCGGCCGGTTGTCCGCCTTGGTCGACCGCATCACCACCCTGGCACCCAACACGCGCGTGTTCGTAGCGATGATCACCCCGATCTCCGGGATGGACTCCACCGTGCGCGCCTTCAACGCGACGATCCCCCCGATGGTGAGCAGCAAAGCCGCTCTGGGCAAGAAGGTCCACCTGGTCGACCAGTACCACGCGTTGACCACCGCCGACCTCGCCGACGGCGTCCACCCCAACGCCCGCGGCTACTACAAGATGGCCACCACCTGGTACAACGCCCTGCTCACGGTGCCGGGCAGCATCGGCTACCGCAGCACCTGACCGTCAGGATCTGGCCAACATCGACCACATCGTCGTCGCCGCGTAGCCCCGCTGCTCGCGACGGAAGCGGCACGGTCGCCGTCCCGCAGTGATTGAAACGATCCAAGACTGGAGTGGGGTCTGTGAGACATCCGCGTCGAACGAGCGCGTCAGCAGCAACCGCATTACTCGTCGCCCTGATCACCATGACGGCGATGCCGTCGGGGGCGGCTCCCCTTCCCGACCCCGGATCGCCGCTCGTGGCCGTCCAAGACGCCGCCCAGGGTCTGAACGCCTCGCCCGCGGTCGGGGCGAGTGCGGTTACCACGCGGTACGAGGCGGAGTCCACACCTGCCGTGTGCGGCGGCGCCGTGGCCTCGAACCACTCCGGCTTCTCCGGTAGCGGTTTCTGCGACACGACCAACGCCGTTGGTTCCGCGGTGCAGTTCACGATCGACTCCGCGGCGGCCGGTACCGCGACGGTGAGTGTCCGGTACGCCAACGGCAGCGCGACGAACCGGCCGGCGGACGTCGCCGTCAACGGGACGACGGTGCAGTCCGGTTTCCCGTTCGAGGTCACCGGCGTGTGGACGACCTGGGTGACCAAGTCGGTCACGGTCCAGGTGGCGGCGGGCGGCAACACCGTGCGGCTCGCCGCCACCACCGCCGACGGGCTGGCCAACATCGACTTCATCGAGGCGGTCACCCCGGACGGAGGCGATGGCGGGGACGGCTTGGTCATCATCCGGGGCACCACCCAGGGTCTGAACGCCCCGCTCGCGGTCGACAACCCCCGGCCCGAGTTCGCGTGGAGCGTGACGTCCAGCCAGGCCGGCGCCGTCGTCACGGCCGCCGAGGTCGAGGTGCGTGACGCGGAACGGACCGCCGAGCCGATCTGGACCAACCGTGCCGAGGCCAGTGGTGTAGCCGCCATGACCTACGACGGGCCGGCGTTG
This sequence comes from Saccharothrix sp. NRRL B-16348, assembly GCF_001280085.1. Classification (GTDB taxonomy): domain Bacteria; phylum Actinomycetota; class Actinomycetes; order Mycobacteriales; family Pseudonocardiaceae; genus Actinosynnema. The sequence continues at coordinate 5,891 of NZ_LGED01000003.1, forward strand.
GCCGCGAAGCACCGCTACACGTGGCGCGTGCGGGTAAGGGACGCCGCCGGTGACTGGAGCGACTGGGGCCCGGACTTCCGATTCGGCACCGGGATGCTGAGCGACCAGGACTGGAACGGCGCGGCCTGGATCTCCCAACGAGACTGGGTAGCGGGCCGAGGGGTGCCCGCACCCGGCGGCACGTTGCTCGGTCTTCCCCTGCTGCGCACGAACTTCTCCGTTGGCAAGCCGGTCGCGAACGCAAGCCTGTACGTCTCGGGTCTCGGCGCGTACGCGGCGTCCGTCAACGGCAAACCGGCCGGCACCATCGTGCTCGGCTCCGGGTGGACCAAGTACGACAAGGTCGCCTACTACGACGGCATCGACGTCACGTCCGAGGTCCAGGCAGGCCAGAACACCGTCGGTATCGCGCTCGGCCAGGGAACACTCAACGGCCTGCACACCTGGACCGCGGCCGAGAATCGCGGCGCTTGGGACGGCATCCTCCGGACGAGAGCACTGCTCCAGGTGACCTACGCGGACGGCACCACGCAGGCCGTCCCCACCAGCACCGGCTGGGCCGCCGCACAGGGACCGTCCCTGCCCTTCGCCAGCCCCGCCGTACTCCCGGAGAAGGAGGGCTACGACGCCCGCAAGGAGCAGCCCGGCTGGAATACTCCGTCCTTCGACGCGAGCCGGTGGGCGCCGGCCGTGACCGTCGGCAACGGCGCGGCACGCCTGCAGGCCAGCCCGATCGAGCCCTCGCGCGTCGTCGGCGAGATCAGCCTCGGGAGTCCTGCCACGCCGGCCGCTGGGGTGTTCGTCTACAACGTCCGCCAGAACATCTCCGGCAACGCACGCATCACGCTCGACGTGCCGGCCGGCACCGCGGTCAGGATCCGGTACGCGGAGTCGCTCAGCAACGGGCGAGCCGTGGTTGCGGGCAACCGCCCACAGGACGACACGTTCATCGGCAAGGGCTCGGGAGCAGCAACCTGGACCCCGTCGTTCACCCACAAGGGCTTCCAGTACATCGAGGTCAGCGGCCTGCCCAGCGGCGCGCCGGCACCCCGGGTCACCGCATTGCGCATCCACAACGACATCCGGAGCGTCGGGACCTTCGACTCGTCCAACGACGTGCTGAACTTCGTTCACAAAGCCGGCCGGGAAACCATCCTGAACAACTTCGTGCTCGCAGCACCCACCGACGGGTCCTACCTCGAGAAACTGCCCTGGCTCGGCGACGGCGCACTCATGGCCGAGGCCACGATGCGCAACTTCGACGCCAGGACCCTCTACATCAAGTGGTACAACGACATCGCCGACAGCCTGCGCGGCAACGGCGACCTGCCCGCCTGGGCCCCGGTCCCGACCAGGGCAGCCGATCTGTCCAGCGCCGCATGGGGCAACGCCTTCACCGAGACGGCGACACTGCTGCTGCGCGACCACGACGCCAAGCAGGCCGTCGCCGCCCGTTACGGGCAGCTCAAGGCCTACGCCGAGTTCGTGTCGTCCCAAACCACCAACCCCGTCGAACTCTGGGGCGACTGGGTATGCCCCGACGGAGACAGCGTCTGCAACACCGCAGCCGACAAGAGGCTGGTGGCGCGCGCCTACGTATACCGGACGCTCGACCAGTTCGCCAATGTTGCCCAGCAGCTCGGCTATCCCGGCGACGCCGCCACGTTCGCGAACCGCGCCGCCGCCGCACGGACCGCGTTCAACACCGACTACCTCAGGTCAGGCACCTACCGGACGGCGAGCGGTGCCAGGTTCCTGCAGACCAACAACGTGCTCCCGGTCGCGTTCGGGATCACACCCGAGGCGAACCGCCAGGCCGTGGTCAACGCCGTGGCCGCCGACGTCGCCGCCCGTGGGGACCACCTCGGCACCGGCGTGTTGGGCACCAAGTGGCTGTTCCGCGTGCTCACCCAGTACGGACACCTCGACACCGCCTACCGGGCCGCCACGCAACGCACCGCGCCCGGCTACGGCGCATGGATGGCAGCCGGTGCGACCACCCTGTGGGAGGAATGGACGACCACACGATCCAAGGGACACCCCTTCCTCGGCACAGCCGAAGACTGGATGCTCGCCGACATCGCCGGACTCACCCAAACCGGAACCAACTCGACCAAGGTCGTCGTGAAGCCGCGCATACCCGCCAACCTCCAACGAGCCTCCGCCTCATTGCAGACCAACGGTGGCACAGCCTCATCCGGCTGGACCCTCGCAAACGGCCACCTCACCCTCACCGTCGAGGTACCGGTCAACCGGACAGGCACCATCCACGTGCCGGTCACGGGTGGCCAGAGGGTGATCGCGCCGCCCGGAGCCGTCCCAGCAGGGTCGGAAGGCGCCTACCGCCTCTACACCGTGCCAAGCGGACGCTATGTGTTCACGACGGCAAACGCCTGACCGGAGATGTGGCCAGACGCCGTGATCCGAGGTGAAGGACTGAAGACCTGAGACCACCTACTGTAAACGGTTTCTGAGAAACTGTTGAACTGGCTGACAAATTGCGACCGTGAGGTGGCCGTCGAAACGCGCCACCGGCCAACTGCACATCAACGACGGCGAGGAACCGTGGTTGGCCGGTGGCGCGTGACCGCCGCGAGAATGGACGCGAGCACGTCGGGTACGCCGTGGTTGCACAGCTCGGTGAGCACGTGCAGCCAACACTTGGCATCGAAGGCGCGTGCTGGGACGGGTTGGCCAGTCAGCGCCGAGTAGCCGAGCGCGGCGAGCAGCCAGGCACCGCCGATGGCCGCGGCGGGTCCGGTCACGGCGGCGGGCAGCAGGTTGAACAACGCCGGCACCAGCAACCCGCCGCTGACCACGAGGTCGGCCAACCCCACCAGGTGCGCCCACTTGCGACCGCTGGTGAGGCGGTTGATCGTCCAGTACGGCAGCAGGGCCGCCCCGCGCAGCAGCCCGCATCCTGCTGGAGATCGGCGACGCCTCGGCCTTCAAGTCGCCCGGGCACCTGGCCGCCTACGCCGGCATCGCCCCGGTCACCCGCAGCTCGGGCTCCTCGATCAAAGGCGAACACCCGGCCTGCACCGGCAACCGCAAGCTCAAGCGGGCCTTCTTCCGCGCCGCGTTCGCAGCCTTGTCCGACCCCACCAGCAGGGCCTACTACCAGCGAAAACGCATCGAAGGGAAGAAACACAACGCCGCGCTGACCTGCCTGGCCCGGCGCCGCAGCGACGTCCTGTTCGCCATGCTCCGCAACAAGACCTACTACCAACACCCCGAGACCACGCCCGCCCCTGCTGTGGCTTGACAACCGCATCGGGACACCCCGACGCAGGCGATCCGAGCAGGCGTGGCGGCGAACAAGACCGGCCGCCGACCGCCGGTCCGGAACTCCAACCCGAGCGAAGCAATACCCACCGCCGATCGACACCCTCAGTGCGTCAGGCTGCTCCGAACAGGCGGGCGCGGTTGCACTCATGGGTTGTTCCGAACGTCGGCGGATAACAGCGACCTGCGACGAGGCGATCCATCGAACGTGACGCAGATCACTGTCAACACAGCTGTGGGTAGCGACCCCATGAACGACGACGACCCACGTCCGGCAGCACGGACGGCGGACCAGTGATGGCCTTGCAGATCACGTTCGTGCTGATCGTCATCGCGCTCGCGTTCGCGGTCTCCGCATCGGCGGGTTTCGGGGGGAGCCTCGTCCTCGTACCCGCCCTGGCGCTGGTGCTGGGCACGAAGCAGGGAACCGCCCTGGCCTCCCTGCTGCTGGCGGCCAACAACGTGATGAAGGTGTGGGCGTACCGGCGCACCATCCCGGTGAAGCGGGCGCTCGTGGTGGTCGTCCTGCTGGCCGTCGGATCGGCGCTGGGTGCGCTGCTGTTCGTGGCGGCGCCGGAGAAGGTGGTGGCGATCGCCGTCATCGGCTCCTTCGCACTGGCGTTCGCCGTGGAGCACTTGGACCTGACGAGGGTGAAGGTCCTGGGCACCCACCTGTTCGCGTTCGCGTCAGGGGCTTTGTCCGGCTTCAGCGGCACTTCCGGTCCCCTGAAGGGCCTGGCGGTCCGCAACCTGCCGCTGGACAGGCTGCACGTGGTCGGTGCCCTGTCGCTGGTGTCCCTGGTCGGGGACGTGACCAAGACCGCCATCTGGACCGGGGCGAGCCTGATCCCACCCGGCGGCTACCTCCTGACCGCCGCGGCGGTACCCCTGATGGTCGGCGCGACGCTCCTCGGCCGGCGCTTCAACACCCGCATCGGGGAACGCGGCTACACCTACCTGTTCTGGACGGTAATGACCGGCTACACAGCCCGCCTGGTCGTGGGCCTGTGAACTCCCGCACCGCTGACGAGCTGTTCCCCGTGGAGGAGACATGGATCGAGATCGCCAGGAGCCCCGCGCCCCGGAGTACGGGCACCGCAACCGCAAGCTCGAATGGCGCACCGAGTGGTTCCACCTCGGCCGGTCCCGGGACGACGAGGTGCTCGGCGCGACCGTGGAGCGGGCGATGCGGGAGAAGCGGGCGCTGATCGAGGAGCAGCGCGACCGCACCGACCACATGGCGGCCTACGGCCCGGCCGGCGCCGGGACGCCGTGGTACTCGATCGGGCCGCGCAACATCAACGGCCGGGTCAAGTCGATCGCGGTGCACCCGACCGACCCCGACACCGTCTACGCGGCCGCGGCCTCGGGCGGGGTGTGGAAGACCACCGACGCCGGCCAGTCCTGGCGCCCTTTGTGGGACACCCAGGAGTCGCTGACGTTCGGGAGCATCGCGATAGCGCCGAGCGAGCCGGACACGATCTACGCGGGCACGGGTGAGTGGACACCGGGATGGGGGCCGTCGTACCCCGGTTCCGGGATGTACGTCTCGAACGACGCCGGTGCGACCTGGGTGCGGCACACCTCGCTGGTCACCCGGCGGGTGTCGAAGGTGGCGGTCTCCCCGACCGACCCGTCCACGGTCCTGGTGGCGGGCGACAGCGGGCTGGAGCGCACCACCGACGCCGGCGTCGGCTGGGACACCGTGCTGACCGGGCCGATCGCCGACGTCGTCTTCGACCACAATGACGGCAACATCTGCTACGCGAGCCGCGACGACGACGGCATCCACCGCAGCACGGATGCCGGCCTGAGCTGGGACCCGCTCCCGGCCGGGCCGACCGGGGCCGACGCCAACTGGGCGAAGCTGGCCATCGGGAAGGCGGGTGCGCACGGGTCGCAGTTCCTCGCCGTCAAGAGCGTCGGCACCGTGCACGTGACGACCGACGCCGGTCTCACCTGGAGCACGCTCGCGGGCAGCCACGGCGTGGGCTGGACCGGGTGGTGCGACATGATCGCGGTCGCCCCGGACGACGAGGACGTGATCGTGGTCGGTGGGAAGTCGTCCGCCGTCGAGCTGACCACGGACGGCGGCCTCATGTGGTCGGCGATCGGCGGACTGCACGCCGACCACCACGTCGCGGTGTTCGCCCCCAGCAACCCCGACATCGTGTACGAGTGCAACGACGGCGGCGTGTACCGCTCGTCGGACAAGTGCGCCAGCTTCAAGAAGGTCAGCGACGGCCTCGTGGTCACCCAGTTCTACGACGTGAACGCCTGGGACCCGCTGTCCAACGTGATCGGCGGCGGCACGCAGGACAACGGGACCAACATGACCACCGGTGGTCTGACCTGGCGGCACATCCTGGGCAAGGACGGCGGCTACATGATGGTCCACCACACCGACCCGCGGACCATGTACGCCGAGCACCAGAACACCCAGATCTTCAAGTCCACCGACGGCGGGAACTCATGGGTGCCGAAGATCGGCGGCCTGTCCGACGGCACGCCGTGGACCGGTGTGATGGAGATGGACCCCCTCGATCCGGACAAGCTCTACTGCGGCACGACCCGGGTGTTCCGCAGCACCGACGGTCTCGTCACCGACTGGGTCACCTCCAGCCAGGTCCTGGCCGGCACGGTGTCGTCGATCTCGGTCGCCAGATCCGACACCGGCCGGGTTTACGCCGCCGGGGGCACGCACGTCTACCGCAGTGACGACGCCGGTGTCACGAACCCGTGGGCGGACAAGACCTCCGCGCCGCTGCCGGCCCGGGTGATCAAGGACATCGCCACCGACCGCACCGACGCGGACCGCGTGGTGCTCTGCGTCGGTGGGACCGGGACCGGGCACGTCTTCCTGAGCGCCGACGGCGGCGACATGTGGAGCGACATCAGCGGCAACCTGCCCGACGTCCCCGCCAACGCCGTGGCGCTGGACCCCAACGACGACAACACCGCGTACGTCGGCACCGACGTCGGCGTGTACCGCACGCAGGACGGCGGCACGACCTGGGAGGCGTTCGACAACGGGCTGCCCAACGTGATCATCGCCGACCTGCACGTGGACGCGGAGGACAACGCCCTCTACGCCGCCACGTTCGGGCGCGGCATGTACAAGGTGGGCATCGCGCCGGGAGCGTCCGAACCGCCGGTGGACCTCTACCTGCGGGACAGCCTGCTGGACACGGGGGAACGGTTCCCGTCGCCGACCGGCATCCCGAACCCGAACGACCCCGCCGACACCGTCCGCTACTGGGAGAGCCCGGACATCAAGGTTGACGTGACCCCGTACTTCACACCGGACGCGTTGTTCGACGGTGTCGAGTTCGACCTGCAGCTACCCCACGAGGACCCGGTCCGCACCGAGGTCAACCGCATCCACCTGCAGGTGCACAACCGCGGCTGGACCACCGCGTCCGACGTCCGGGTGCGCGCGTTCTTCGCCGGCGCGGCGGCCGGTCTGCCGCCGCTGCCCAACCCGCTGACGCCACCGGACTTCGACCTGTCGTCAACGGTGGACTGGCAACCGATCGGACCCGCGAAGACCATCCCGGTGCTGGAACCCAACCGCCCGGTGATCGTGTCCTGGGACTGGCCGATCCCGGCCGGCGCCACCACCCACAGCTGCCTGCTCGCCGTGGTCTCCAACCCGGACGACCCGATCACGACCGCGGAAACCAACGCCGACGCCCTGGTCCGCAACGAGAGGCGGGTGTGCCTGAAGAACCTGCACGTGATCAGCGCCGCGGGTCCGCGACCGGATCAGTACCTGCTCCCGATCCGGTTCCACAACGCCCTGCGCGACCACCCGACGCTCGACATCGTGATCGACCCGGAGGACTTCGTCGAAGGCACGATCGGGCTCCTGCTGGAACCGGTGGACCTGGACGAGAGGGCGCTGCGGGACGTCACCGTGTACCACGCCCGGCCGGGCGAGTACATCGGCGAGTGGTACCAGCGGCCGGGCGACGACCCGTGGCCAGGCCGGGACGACTACCTCCAACAGCTCGACCAGGGACGCATCTTCGAGTTCAGCACCACCAAGCGCGCCGAGATCCGGCGCGTTCCGGTGGCACCGGGCCGTTCGCTCCGCGGCCTGTTGACCGTGCGGGGCTCGCACAAGACCCCGTACGGTTCGCCGCAGCGTTTCAGCATCTCCCAGCGCCAGGGCAACCGGATCGTCGGTGGCAGCACCTACGAGCTGCGGCTGCGCCGAGCGAGGGGTCTGGCCGCGGTGTCCCGCATCCGCGTCACCCTCGACGGGCTCTCGCTCGAGGCGCAGGAGCCCTTGTGGGCCAAGGTCGTGTTCGACCGCTCCCGCATGCACTGGACCCACGTGCCCGCGCGGAGCCGCGATGACGTCCACCTGTTCGACGGGTACGTGGCCGAGGTGGACAACATGACCGTCTCACTGCACCCCGCCGGTGACGACGGCCTGCCCCGCGAGGCCGAAACGCTCTACCGCCGCCAGTTCAACCACCCGCCGGAGACGTGGGTCGGCGAGCACACCGACGCCCATCTCGCGCTCGTGCTGCGGGTCGAATCACTGCGGCTCTGAACCCGTACCCGAGTCTTGTGATCGGCGTGCCATGAGCACCGGTACCCGGCTCATGGCACGCCGGTCAGCTCTTCAACCGCCGGGCGGGGGACGTCGGGCGGGCCGTCAGCCAGGTCCAACGCCCCGGCAGCAGCACTGCGCTACTCCGGCCGCACAACAGCGCGACCGCTGGCCGACCGCGTTTACCGTGAACCCGCCAGTGGAAGGGGACGGGACCGCCACGCGTCTCACGCGCAGATCGGTGCTGCTGTCCGGCGCCCTCGTAGTCGTGACGGCCGGTGGGTTCTTGGCACTGTCGAACGTCCGCAAGTCGCCCGCCCTGGCCACCGGCAGTGCCCGACCTGGATATGAAGCGCTCCGGTTGTGGTGGAGGCTCCATTCCTTGAGAGGATGGAGTCATGGCACGACCGATGTGGACGGCCAGGCCACCGAGGGCCAGCAGCCGGAGCACGAGCCGTCCGGCGTGCCGGCTCACCGGTCACCGCCCGGCTTCTCCGCGCCGACACAGTGCAGGAATGCGCCGACCCGGTTCTCCACGACGGCGGTGAACCTGGCCTCGGCCAGCATCGGGGCGATCCGCTCGACGGGGTTGTCCCGCGTTGTCTCGATCGCTGACTTAGTGACAACTAAGTTGAAAACAAGGGCACTCCGATCGGCCCGTGACCGGGCCCGCCGCCCGCCGCACCCGCATGAGCGCCGAAGACCGCCGCGCCTCGACCCTGGCCGCGGCCACCGAGGTGTTCGCTGAGGTCGGCTACCTGCGCGGCAAGACCGCCGAGGTCGCCCGCCGCGTCGGCGTCAGCGAACCGGTCGTATTCCAGAACTTCGGCACCAAGGCCACACTGTTCGCCGCCGTGGTCCACCACGCCGCCGACCACGTCTGCCGGCTCCTCGACCGCATGACCGCAGGCAGCACCCCGGTGACCGCCGAGCCGGCCACGATGCTCGACCCCGACCACCTGGCGAACGTGCACAGCGCCGGCGCGGTCGGCGCGATCTTCGCCGACGCCTCAGCCGTCACCGGCGAACCGGCGGTCGAAACGGCCGCCCGCGACTCCACCCGCCGCTTCGCCACCGCCATCACCGCACTGCTCGACCGCGGCAAAGCCGACGGCGAACTGCGTCCCGACCTCGACGCCGGAGCCGCCGCCTGGTGGCTGCTGTCCTTCGTCGCGTCCCAACGCTTCCGCCACGCCACCTCACCCACCGACGTCGAGGCACGACTCGCTCGGAACACCCTCGACTCCATGGTCGCGGCGGATCGCTCCTGAAAGCGCCCCCGGCCTGCGCAAACACAATCCATGGCGCCCGGCGGTGCGGTCGAGGGCAGGCACGATCAGCGGATAGGCGCTCATCCCCGAGGGAATCCGCCGGAGACCCTTTCGCCGAGTGGCCGTCGGGAGAGGTCGGGAGGGAGCGCCGGTTCCCGCCCGATCGCCTGGTCACCTCGGGTGGAGAGTCGGGACAAGCTCACACCAGTCCGCGCCGGTTGGCCTGGATCCCGGCTTGGAAGCGGGTGGTCGCGCCGAGTTCTTCGAGCAGGGCGGACATCCGCCGGGTCATGGTGCGCTGGGTGATCCCGAGGGATCGCATGATCGCCGCGTCCTTCATGCCCGAGGCCAGCAGCGTCAACAACTCCTTGTCGCGGTGCCCGCCGCGCAGCGCGGCACCCATCGGCGCCGCGCGTTCCCACAGCATGTCGAAGCAGGCGATGAGCGCGTCGAGGAGGGGAGAGCGGTGCACCAGTATCCGCGACCCCGTCTCCGACATCTCGAAGCTGAGCGGGATCAGCGCCACCCGGCGATCGGCGATCATCATCTTCATGTGCACGTCGGACAGCGTGCGGGCGTCCTCGCCCACCTCGATGTAGGTGCTGATCTCGGCCAACCGCTCCCGGTCGTGGAGTGTCGGCATGTGGTAGATCGCGCGGTAGGCCACCCCGCGCCTCAGTCCCTGCAACTCCTCCACGTTGTGCTCCGGCACGCCGCCCAGGTACGGCGGGCAATCGATCAGCAGCACCTCCTGCCGGGCGGCCAGTTGGATCTGGGCGATGTGGTGGCGCACCGCGGGCCCGCCCTCGATCAGCTCGATGAGGTCGCCCGGCCCGCCGCGCGGCGCCTCCTCGTACATCGCCGCGAGGTCGCGCGTCACACCGCGGAGGCGGTCGAGCTGCTCGGCGCGACGCGTGGTGAGGGCGTCCAGGGCGACCTGCGGCGGTGCGGGCACGTAGCGGACCGGACGTCCCGGCAGGCGGGTCGCCAAGCCCGCCTCGACCAGGTTCCCGATGGCCCGGGACAGGCTGCCCGCGGTCATCCCGAGCGCGGCGGTGAGCTCGCTCCTCTCCGCTCGGGGCCGGCGCAGCAGCCACAGGTAGAGGGCGCCTTCGGCGACGCCGAGGCCGATCGGTTCGAGGAATCCGGGGTCGAACTCGTCCATCACCCCACACTAGGCCGGCCAATTCTGGTCACTGGCTAGTTCTGCCCTTCTCGCCGGGACGGTTCTGTGTATACGGTTCACCTTTCGAGCGATGAGGACGCGACCGGGGGCGACGTGAACCGGGAACTGAGGCAGTTGCTGCGGACCGGCCCGTTCGAGGTGGCGTTGGACGCCGCGATCGAGGCTTCCGGGCTGACGCTGGAACGGCTGCGCAGCCGACTCGCGGAGGGCGGCGTGACCGTCAGCCGCACGGCGATCTCCTACTGGCGCACCGGCCGCAGCCGTCCGGAACGGGCCAAGTCACTCGCGGCCCTCAGCCGGTTGGAGCAGGTCCTGGGGCTGCCCGCGGCGTCGCTGGTCGCGCTGCTCGGCGGGCGGCGCCCGCGCGGGGGGACGTCAGGCCGTTCGCCGGGCACGCTGTCCCGGCGGGCGCTGTGGCCGTCCTGCGGCAGCCTGCTGGCCGGGCTCGGGACCGTGCCCGACGGAGAGTTGGAGTTCCTCGGCATCAGCGACTCGCTCAGCATCGACGAGAACACCGGTGAACGCAGGCAGCGGACCCGGTTGGTGCTGCGGGCCGCCGCCGAACGCGTGGACCGGCACGTCGTGTGCCATGAGGTCGACGACCCGGCCTACCCGGCCCCCGAACTGGTCGGGGTGGCCCACGCCCGCGTCGGCCGGGTGCGCGGTGACGCCATCAACCGGGCGCTCGTAGCCGAGTTCCTGTTCGATCGGCCGCTCGGCCGGGGTGAGCACACCGTGATCGAGTACGAGGTGCGGCTGCCGGCCCGGCAGCCGCTGGACCACTACTACCGCCGGTTCCCGCGACCGGTCGGGTTGTACACCGCCACGCTGCGCTTCAGCGGTCCGCCGCCGGGCAGGCTCCGCCGATACGACCGACCAGGCCTGCGCGGACCGGAGAAATACATCGAAGATTTGTGGTTGGGCGCCGCCGGCACGACGTCTCTCGTCGCTTCGACAGTGCGGCCCGGCACGATCGGCGTGCGCTGGGAGTCCTGACGCAATGGGAAGAACTGTTTCACGGAACCACCCCTGACCTGCACGAATCGTGGCGAACCAGGCAGTCGTGTCGACCGTCAACAGATCACTTCTGCTCCGCGATGAGCTGGACTAATTTGCGGTGTTGAAAGCTCCGTACCTAAAGGAGTAATTCAATGCCCTGCACATCGAAAACACTGCTGGCGCTCGCGCTGGCAGCCGTCATGTCCGGTGGGCTCGCCTCGCCGGCCCACGCCGCGGCACCGGAGGGCGTGGTCCAAGGCGGGGCCGAGAACCCGGTCCCCGGCAACTACGTCGTCAAGCTCAAGGACGCGGCGGTCGCCGCCTCCGGCGTCGCCCAGACCGTCGACTCCCTCGTCGACCAGTACGGCGGCCGCGCGGAACACGTGCTCACCCGGGTCATGCGCGGCTACGTGGTCGACAACCTCAGCGAGCAGCAGGCGCGACGTCTCGCGGCGCACCCCGCCGTCGAGTCCGTCATCCAGTCGGGCACCTCGCGCGCGGGCGACACCCAGGACAACCCGGCGAACTGGGGCCTGGACCGCGTCGACCAGCGCGACCGCCCGCTGGACAGGAAGTACACCTACCCCGGCCACGGCGGCCAAGGCGTCAACGTGTACATCGTGGACACCGGCATCCGCTACTCGCACCAGGAGTTCGACGGCCGGGCGAAGTTCGCCGCGGACTTCGTGGTGCCGGCCGACAACGGCAACGACTGCAACGGGCACGGCACGCACGTCGCGGGCATCACGGGCGGTGAGACGCGCGGTGTGGCGAAGAAGGTCACGCTGCACTCGGTGCGGATCCTCGACTGCAACGGGCGCGGCAAGGACAGCGACGTCGTCGCCGCCGCCGAATGGCTCGCCCGGAACGCGATCAAGCCCGCCGTGGCGAACCTGAGCGTGTACACGGACAACCCGTCCATCGCCGTCGACGCGATCAAGGGCTCCATCGCCGCCGGCGTGCAATGGGCACTGATCACCGGCAACAACGGCGGCAACTCCTGCGACTACGGCCCGGGCCCCCGGGTCGAGACCGGCGTCCGCACGGGCAACGCGACCAGCAGCGACGCGCGCGCGGGCGACTCCAACGACGGCGCGTGCATGGACCTGTTCGCGCCGGGCAGCGGCATCGACTCGTCCTTCCACCAGTCGGACTCCTCCTACGGGCAGCTGTCCGGCACGTCGATGGCCGCCCCGCACGTGGCGGGCACCCTGGCGCTGCGCCTGTCCGAGGCGCCGTCCTCGACGCCCGCCGACCTGAAGAAGTGGGTCGTCGACAACGCCACCACCGGCAAGATGACCAACATCCGGACGGGCACCCCCAACCGGTTGCTGCACCTGCCCGCGGGCAATCCCCAGCCGGGCAACGACTTCTCCATCTCGGCCGGCCCGTCCTCGGTCAGCGCCGATCCGGGCCAGGCGGTCAGCACCACGATCTCCACGGCGGTCACCCAGGGCGCGGCTCAGACCGTCCGGCTCTCGGTCAGCGGCCAGCCCGCAGGCGTGACAGCCGCGTTCGACCCGTCCTCGGTGACCGCGGGCGGTTCGTCCAGGCTGTCGCTGAGCGTGGGCGCATCGGTCACCCCGGGCACCTACAACCTCACCGTCACCGGTACCGGCACCGATGCCATCCGCACCGCGAACGTGTCGCTGAAGGTCAACGGCGAGGTCCCGCCGGGCAGCTTCACCCTGACCGCCAACCCGACCAGCGGCTCTGTCACACAGGGTTCGTCGGTGACCCTGACGATCAGTGCCACCAGCGCCTTCCAAGCAGACGGCGAATCCGGCGTCGCCGTGGTCGGTGGCACGCCGACCACGGTGGCCAAGTACCCGTTCATCATCTCGCAGCACCGCACCGGCGGCGTGCGCCCGCAGGAGCAGTCCTGCACCGGTTCCGTCGTGGCTCCGCGGAAGGTTCTCATCGCGGCGCACTGCAAGTTCTCCCAGGGCGACCCGAAGTACCTGATCTACGGGCGCGACGACCTGGCGAACACCAGCACCGGCACGCGGATCGAGATCGCCGAGTACAAGGCCCACCCGAGCTACAACCCGTCCGACGGCTGGCGGACCGGCTTCGACGTCGCGATCATCACGACCACGAGCGACATCCCGACCCCGGCTGGCATGGCCTACCCGCCGATCGCCAAGTCCGCCGACTCGCTGCCGGTCGGCACGCGAGGAACCGCGGTCGGCTACGGCAAGTCGGACGCGAACGACGCCAACCGCAACACCAAGCTGTACGAGGCGGTTCTGCCGGTGGCAGAGGACCAGAACTGCCGCGACATCGCCGGCCACTTCGACGCCCGGTACATGTTCTGCAACGGCTACAGCAGCGGTGGACCGTCCCTGTGCCAGGGCGACTCCGGCGGTCCGTACCTCTACAACGGCAAGATCTACGGCGTCTTCTCCTGGCTGCGCACGGACTGCGCCTACTACCAGGCGCACGCCAAGATGCACGGCGTGCTCGGTGACTGGGCCAACCAGGAGATCGGCACCACCAACCCGCCCACCGGGGATATCACGCTTTCGGCCGGCGGTCTGCCCTCCGGCGTCACTGCCTCGTTCAACCCGGGCAAGATCGGCGTGGGCAGCAGCTCCACGCTGACGATCAGCACCACCTCGTCCACCCCGACCGGCACCTACGAGATCACCGTCACCGGCGCCAAAGGCACGGAATCGCGGACGGTCAAGTACAACCTGACGGTCACCGCCGGTGGCCCGACGAACCTGTCGCTGACCAACCCGGGCACCCAGACCACCGTCAAGGGCCGCGCGGTGAACCTGCAACTCGCCGCCGGCGGAGGCAGCGGCGGATACCGCTTCTCCGCGACCGACCTGCCCGCAGGACTGACGGTCAACTCCTCGACCGGTCTGATCACCGGCACCCCGACCACGTGGGCCAACTACCACCCGCAGGTCACGGTCACCGACAGCTCCGGGGCGAGCGTGAGCCAATCCTTCTACTGGTTCATCTTCCCCTACTGAAGCGCTTGATCCCTGCGTGCCGGCGAATCCGGGCGGAAGCGACACGCTTCCGCCCGGGCTTCCGCGGCGATGGAGTCCACAACAGACCCATTGTGATCAGGCACAGGGACTTGACCCAAGGCCGCGTAGTTAAGGGATAGTTGGGGCCGTCAAGCCTTCCGTTCGTGGTGTCCAGGCGTCGGTGAGGACGTAGGTGCCGCGACGGATTTTGCGAAGGAATCCGTCGGCCAGCCATGTGAGCATCTGGGTGCCGAAGCTCTTGGTGTTGTGGATTCCCAAGGCTTTGGCCAGTTCGCGGGGATGCCAGGCACGATCGGGATCGGCGGCCATCAGTTGCAGCGTGCGGTTGCGGTGTCCGGCGCCGGAGACGCCTGGGCCAAGGCTTGCGCGTCGGACGTCGTGCGGTGTGTCGACGACGGGAGGCGGTGGTGTGGCGGTGGCCTGGTGGATGTCGATGTTCAGGTGCGTGATGCGTTGACTGTGTGTGGGGCGGGGGTCGGCGGGTCGGGAGTGGTAGCGGGAGATCGGTGCTTTGACCCTGCGGCGGCTGATCCGCTTTCGACGCGGGGGTAGCAGTCCGGCCAGGACCGCCCGGCCGATCGCTCCCACCGCGATGCTGGTGGTGTCGTCTCGGCCGGTGGCGAGGATGACATGGTCGCGGGCGGTTTCCAGGGCGATGGTGAAGCCGGCTCGGTCCGGATCGGTGCCCGGACGCGACTCCGCGGCCTCGACCATGGCCATGCGCAGCAACTGGTAGACGGTCAATTGGGCCCACAGTTCCTGCGCGAGCCCGGTCGGGTCCTGGGAGCGCAGGACCAGTCCGTCGAGCAAAGTGTGTCGCAGGGCGTAGAAGGCGGACTCGACTTCCCATCGTTCGTGGTAGAGACGTACCAGCGCCGAGGCCGGGTCCCGGCGGTGGTCGAGCAGCGTGGTGGCCAGCCGGTAATGTTCGCTCAATCGGTTGCCACCACTGGTGGTCACCGTGACCTGGGCGTCGAGGACACGGACCCGCAGGTTGCCGAGTCGGGTCAGGTAGGAGCCGTCCGGCAGGACGGCGAGCACGCCGGGGCGGCGACGGTGGTTCAGACGGATCAGGAACTGGGCCCGGGTGTCGGCGATCTGTTGGAGGAAGGCGTTGCTGTCGAACCCCCGATCGGCCAGCAGCAGCATCCGGGGTGTCAGCAGTGGCAGTAACCGTTGTGCGTAGGTGGTTTCGTACTCGCCGATGGGACCGAATACCGCGCCGAGCAGACCACGGGTGCCGGTCTCGCACAACGCCATCAGCCGCAGCATCGGGTAGCCCGCCCAACCGGACGCTGTCGCGATCCTGCCCAGCCATGCCCGGTTGCGTTCGTGATCGGGGACCTTGACCGAGCTGCATCCGTCGAAGGCGACGGTCCGCCAGCGCCGATAGCACACGCCCGGCGTCCTGGGCTGCGCCAACGGACCCGCCA
Organism: Saccharothrix sp. NRRL B-16348; assembly: GCF_001280085.1. GTDB lineage: Bacteria > Actinomycetota > Actinomycetes > Mycobacteriales > Pseudonocardiaceae > Actinosynnema. Next base: position 21,631 of record NZ_LGED01000003.1, read on the forward strand.
CGACCTCGAACACCGCCTTCAACGGCGCCGGCCCGAGCCGGCGACGCAGGTCGCGCAACGCTTTCTCACTGGGACGCGGGTGCGGACGTGCCTTCAGACCGGTGGTCAGCTTGTCCCAGACTCGCAGATATCCCAGCGAGGGGAACAGCGCCAGCGCCAGCACGAAGTAGACCCCGACCCGGGAGGGCAGACACCGCATCCGCCGCTGAACGGTTCGGGTTTCCTCCACGACGGCGTCGACGAGATCGACGAGCAGGTGACGGGTCAGCTCACCCAAATGACCGGGTCCGAACACGCCCTGGGCATCGCCAACCGATCCGGGCACAGGGACGGCATACCGATCACGCAACAGGACGGGACTTGACCCTGGATGTTGGACACGGGGTTATGCGGCTGAGGTCAGCGTAACCGGTGTTGGTAGCAGGCTGTTCTCGTAGTCGATCGGGGACATCT
>NZ_LGED01000004.1 GCF_001280085.1 Saccharothrix sp. NRRL B-16348
GTGGGTGGGGGTGGGTTGGCGGGCCGGTGGGGTGGAGGTGTGTTAGCAAGGGGGTATGGGGATTGCTGAGGGTGGAGTTGTCGGGGCGTTGCGTGGGTTGCTTGATGGGCGGTGGGGGGTGTTGCGGCGGGGGGCGTTGGAGTTGCTTGGTGAGGTGAAGCCCGTTGGTGAGCTGGAGCGCGAGGAGTATCGGGCTTGGGTGTTCGAGCAGTTGCACGCGTTGGCCGATGGTGGGCATCCGTTGATCGGGTTCCCGGCGGCGTACGGCGGGCGGGATGATGTCGGTGGGTCGGTGGTGGCGTTCGAGGTGCTTGGGTTCGGCGATCTGTCTTTGATGGTGAAGGCGGGTGTGCAGTGGGGGTTGTTCGGTGGTGCGGTGCAGGCGTTGGGGACTGTGGAGCACCACGAGCGGTATCTGCGGGCGATCATGAGTTTGGAGTTGCCCGGTTGCTTCGCGATGACCGAGACCGGGCACGGGTCGGATGTGCAGCACTTGCGGACCACGGCTACCTATGACCCGGACACGGAGGAGTTCGTCGTTGATACGCCGGATCCGTCGGCGCGCAAGGACTACATCGGCAACGCGGCGCGGGACGGGCGGATGGCGGTGGTGTTCGCGCAGTTGGTGACGGGTGGCGTGACGCATGGCGTGCACGCGGTGCTCGTGCCGATCCGGGATGCGGACGGCGCGCCGATGCCGGGCGTGCGGATCGAGGACTGCGGGCCGAAGGCCGGGTTGAACGGCGTGGACAACGGGCGGTTGTCGTTCGAGCGGGTTCGGGTGCCTCGGGAGAACCTGCTCAACCGGTACGGGGACGTCGCGCCGGACGGGACGTACTCCAGTCCGATCGAGGGTGAGGGCAGGCGGTTCTTCACGATGCTCGGCACGTTGGTGCGCGGGCGGATCAGTGTGGCCGGTGGGGCCGGGAGTGCGACGAAGAAGGCGTTGGCGTTGGCCGTTCGGTACGGCGAGGCGCGGCGGCAGTTCACCCGGCCCGACACGGGCGAGGAAGTGGTGGTGCTCGACTACTTGGCGCACCAGCGGAGGTTGTTGCCGGCGTTGGCGACGTCGTACGCGTTGCACTTCGCGCAGGAGGAGCTCGTGTCGGCGTTGCACGACGTGTCCGGCGACCGGGGGCAGCGGGAGTTGGAGTCGCGGGCGGCGGGGTTGAAGGCGGTGGCGACGTGGCACGCCACGCGGACGATCCAGACGTGTCGGGAGGCGTGCGGTGGGGCCGGGTACCTGTCGGAGAACCTGATCGCCGGGCTGAAGGCGGACACCGATGTGTTCACGACGTTCGAGGGCGACAACACGGTGCTGCTGCAGTTGGTCGCGAAGGGGCTGCTGACCAGTTATCGCGACCACGTCGGCGACCTGGACCCGTGGGGCATGGTGCGGTTCGTGGCCGACCAGGCGGTGGGTGTGGTGATCGAGCGGACGGCGGCGCGGGCGATCATCGACCGGCTGGTGTCGGGGAGTTCGGACGCGTTGCTGGACCGGGGCTGGCAGGTGCGGCAGTTCGAGGACCGCGAGAAGCACGTGCTGGAGGGGTTGGCGCGGCGGTTGCGGCGAGCGTCGCGGGACGACGCGTTCGACGTGTTCAACGCGGCGCAGGACCACGTGCTGCACGCCGCGCGCGTCCACGTGGACCGGGTGGTGCTGGAGGCGTTCGTGGCGGCGGTGGACCGGTGTGCGGACGTGGAGGCGAAGGCGCTGCTGGACGAGGTGTGCGACTTGTACGCGTTGAGCACGATCGAGGCGGACCGGGCGTGGTTCCTGGAGCACGGCCGGCTCACACCGCAGCGGGCGAAGGCGGTGTCGCAGGCGGTGAACGAGCTGTGCGGAAGGCTGCGCCCGCACGCGCGCACGCTGGTGGACGCGTTCGGCATCCCCGAGACGTGGCTCACGGCGCCGATCGCCGGGTGAGAGGTCCGGAGCGCGGGTAAAGGTCCAGAATGAGAGGTATGGACGACAGTGCGCTGATCAGCCTCGGACTGGCCCGGTACGTGCGAGCGGTGGCCGAGGAGATCGGCGTGCCACCCGAGGGCACCGAGTTCGAGGTCAGCGACACCGCCACCGCCTACCTCGGCCTGGAGGGGCCGGGACGTGACCTGATGCTGCTGTGGAACGAGCGGCGCGGCTGGTCGATCGCGGTGGAGACGGACCCGACCGAGAAGCCGGTCGTCGTGGCGCACCTCGGCCTGCCGCTCGTGCCGCCGCCGGACGAGGTGGCGCGGTTCGTCGACGACGTGCTGGCGGGCAAGTCGGGCGGCGCCGAGCCGGACTTCGCCACGACGCAGGACCGTCGCAGGCTCGCCGGGCGGTTGAGCGAGTACCTCTAGGACACGCCGACGAACCGCAGGCCGGCGGTCGTCACGGCGGCCAGCACGACCACCACGACGAAGGGCGCCTTGCGCCACGCCGCGATGCCCGCGACCAGGACGCCGATCGGCAGGGCGAGGCCCGCGAAACCCTGGCCCTTCGTCAACGAGGCCGTCGCGACCAGCGCGAACAGCAGGACGGTCGCCGAGGTGGACATCAGCAGCTTGACCCGGTCGGAGAGCTTGAGGCGGTCCCGCAGCAGCGGTCCGGCCAGGCGGAACGCGTAGGTGCCCGCGGCGAGCACCAGGACGGCGGTCAGCGTCACGGCTTCACCTCCTGTCGTGCGGTGACCAGCAGGCCGCCCAGGGCGAACAGCACCGGGACGCCGGCGGGCAGGAACGGAGTGGTGGCCAGGGCGATGGCCGCGCCGAGCAGGGCGGCGTGCCGGGTGGCCTTGTCCTTGAGGGCGGGCAGCAGGAGCGCGAGCAGGGCCGCGGGGAACGCCGCGTCCAGCCCGAACGCGCCCGGGTCGCCGATGTTCTGGCCGACCAGCGCGCCCGCGAGCACGGCGACGTTCCAGGAGATGAACAGCGCGACGCCGCACGACCAGTAGGCGGCCTTGGCCTTGCGCGGGTCGCTCTGGGCCAGCGCGAAGGCCGTCGTCTCGTCGATCAGCAGGTGGCTGCCGACGAGCCGTGGCAGCAGGCCCTTGCCCAGCACGTCGCCGACCGCCAAACCGAACGGCAGGTGGCGGACGTTGAGCAGGAGACCGGCCAGCACCGCCGCGGCCGGGCTGCCGCCCGCGGCGACCACCCCGACCGCCATGAACTGCGAGCCGCCCGCGAAGACCAGCAGCGACATCACCACGGGCAGCCACCAGGGCAGGCCCGCGCCGGTGGAGATCGCGCCGAACGAGGCGCCGCTGACCGCGGCGCCGGCGGCCACCGCGGTGACGTCACGCAGCAGCTCGGCATCAAGGGTTCGCCATGTCGAACGCATCGTCTTTTACAATGAACACCGGGCACGGCGTTCGTCAAGCCGAACGATTGGACTGTCATGTCGAACACAGGGGCGTCGAACAGCGGCGCGCCGCTCGACGTCATCGCCGCCTCGCTGCGCCGTGAGCGCGAACGCGTCGGGCTGTCGTTGAGCGAGCTGGCCAAGCGGGCGGGGATCGCGAAGTCCACCCTGTCCCAGCTGGAGTCGGCGAGCGGGAACCCGAGCGTGGAGACCCTGTGGGCGCTGGGCGTGGCACTGGGCGTGCCGTTCTCGCGCCTGGTCGACCCGCCGACGCCGCGGGTCCGGGTGATCCGCGCGGGCGAGGGCCCGGCGATCTACTCGGAACGCGCGCACTACACCGCCACCTTGCTGGCGTCCTGCCCGCCGGGCGCCCGGCGTGACATCTACCTGCTCCAGCTGGAGCCGGGCCCGGCCCGCGAGTCCGAGCCGCACATGCCGGGAACCGTGGAGCACGTGATCGTCAGCGCGGGCCGCATGCTCGCCGGCCCGCGGACCGAGCCTGTCGAGCTGGGCCCGGGCGACTACCTGCTCTACCCCGGGGACGTACCGCACACGGCCCAGGCGCTCGAACCGGGAACCACCGCCCTACTGGTCTCGGAGCACGTCTAGAACACACGTTCGAGCGATTCAGGCGGGCCGCCGGTCGACCGATGAACTCCGACATGAGCGATCAGCCGACCCAGCGGGTGCACATCCGCAGCGTGCCCACCGAAGTGATCGAAGTCCTCCGAGCCCGCGCGAAGGCGCAGGGCACCACGCTCAGCGGGTACTTGCGCGACTCGCTGGTCAGGTTGGCCGACCAGCCGACGACGCCCGGCTCCCGGTGAACGGGCAGCGGCCCGCCGGAAGTCCGGCGGGCCGCGCTCACGTCAGGGATTACCAGCCGCGCTCGGCCAGGCGGTGGGGCTCCGGGATCTCGTCCACGTTGATGCCGACCATCGCCTCACCGAGGCCGCGCGACACCTTCGCGATCACGTCCGGGTCGTCGTAGAACGTCGTCGCCTTCACGATCGCCTCGGCGCGCTGCGCCGGGTTGCCGGACTTGAAGATGCCGGAACCGACGAACACGCCCTCCGCGCCGAGCTGCATCATCATCGCCGCGTCGGCCGGCGTGGCGATGCCGCCCGCGGTGAACAGGACGACCGGCAGCTTGCCCGCCTCGGCGACCTCGCGGACCAGCTCGTACGGCGCTTGGAGCTCCTTCGCCGCGACGTACAGCTCGTCGACGGGCAGGTTCTGCAGCCGCCGGAGTTCCGCGCGGATCTTTCGCATGTGCGTCGTGGCGTTCGAGACGTCACCGGTGCCGGCTTCGCCCTTGGAGCGGATCATCGCCGCGCCCTCGGTGATGCGGCGCAGCGCCTCGCCCAGGTTCGTCGCACCGCACACGAACGGCACGGTGAACTGCCACTTGTCGATGTGGTTGGCGTAGTCGGCCGGGGTCAGCACCTCGGACTCGTCGATGTAGTCGACACCGAGGGACTGCAGGACCTGCGCCTCGACGAAGTGGCCGATGCGGGCCTTGGCCATCACCGGGATCGACACGGCCTCGATGATGCCGTCGATCATGTCCGGGTCGCTCATCCGGGACACGCCGCCCTGCGCGCGGATGTCGGCGGGCACGCGCTCCAGCGCCATGACGGCGACGGCGCCCGCGTCCTCGGCGATCTTGGCCTGCTCGGCGTTGACCACGTCCATGATCACGCCGCCCTTGAGCATCTCCGCCATGCCCCGCTTGACGCGGGAAGTGCCGGTGACCTGGGTGCCGGCGTCGGGTGAAGTGGTCACGACCAGCCTTTCTCGAAGTAGGGGGCGAACACCACCATGGTACGGCCGACGTGGACCGCCGAAGCATGCCAATCAGGCACGTTCTCGGCAGGCCACTTGCCCTCCCTTCGCAGGTAGTGGCGTACGCCACCCCGCGACACGGCGACGTGCGGCCGACGTGGTCGCGACCTCCGCCCGGATTCCTCCTGCCGGGTTGGGTGTGGCCACTTGGGGTTGTCCCCCGCGCCCCACGGGTGTGAGATCGAACACTAAATACTTGTGGAGGGTGGTCCCAATGGGCAGCAAACACTCCGACAACGGCCACTCGGCAGGCGCGGTCGCTGTGGACGACCCGGCCAAGGTCCGCAACGTCGTGCTGGTCGGCCCGTCCGGCTCCGGCAAGACGACGCTCGCCGAGGCCCTGCTCGCCAGCACCGGCGTGCTGACCCGACCAGGATCCGTCACCGAGGGCAACACGGTGTGCGACCACGACCCCGCCGCGGTGCGCCAGCAGCGGTCGGTCGGGCTCGCCGTCGCACCCATCCAGCACGGCGACATCAAGATCAACCTCATCGACACGCCCGGTTACGCGGACTTCGTGGGCGAGCTGCGCGCCGGCCTGCGCGCCGCCGACGCGGCGTTGTTCGTGGTCAGCGCGGCGGAAGGCGTGGACCCGGCCACGGTGGCGCTGTGGGAGGAGTGCGCGATGGTCGGCATGCCGCGGGCGGTCGTGGTCGCCCGCACCGACCACCAGCGCGCCGACGTGCCGGGCGAGATCGCCTCGTGCCAGGAGGCGTTCGGCGCCGGCGTCGTGCCGCTGTACCTGCCGGACGGCGACGGGCTGGTCAACCTGCTCACCACCGACGACCCCCGCTTCGAGGAGGAGCGCAACGCGCTCATCGAGGGGATCATCGCGGAGAGCGAGGACGAGACCCTGATGGACCGCTACCTCGGCGGCGAGGAGGTCGACCAGGCGACGCTCGTCGCGGACCTGGAGACGGCGGTCGCGCGCGGCTCGTTCCACCCGGTGATGCCGGTGTGCGCGCTGACCGGCGTCGGCCTGCCGGAACTGCTCGACGGCATCGCCCGCGCGTTCCCCTCACCCCTGGAACACCCGCTGCCCGACGTGACCGGCGTGGACGGCATCCCCCAGCCGCGCCTGGAAGCCGACCCGAACGGCCCGCTCGTGGCCGAGGTCGTGCGCACGGCGGTCGACTCGTACGTGGGCCGCGTGTCGCTGGTGCGCGTGTTCTCCGGAACGCTGCGCCCCGAACGCCCGGTGCACGTGTCGGGCCACGGCATGGCCGACCGCGGTCACGAGGACCACGACGTGGACGAACGGGTGGCGCACGTCTACTCGCCGTTGGGCGCGAACCTGCGCGAGGTGCCGTACTGCGTGGCGGGCGACCTGTGCGCGTTGACCAAGCTGGGCTCCGCCGAAACCGGCGACACGGTGTCCGCCCCGGAGAAGCCTCTACTGGTGGCACCGTGGGAGATGCCGGAACCACTGCTGCCGGTCGCCGTCGTCCCACGCAGCCGCAGCGACGAGGACAACCTGGCACGCAACCTCGGCAAGCTGGTGGCCGGCGACCCGACGTTGCGGCTCGAACGCAACGCCGAGACGCACCAGCTGGTGCTGTGGTGCATGGGCGAGGCGCACGCGGACGTCGTGCTGGCGCGGTTGCGCGCGGGCGGCGCCGAGGTCGACACCGAGCCGGTGCGGGTGGCGTTGCGCGAGACCTTCGCGAGCCAGGCCAAGGGCCACGGTCGGCACGTGAAGCAGTCCGGCGGCCACGGCCAGTACGCCGTCTGCGACATCATCGTCGACCCCTTGCCCCGCGGCTCCGGCTTCGAGTTCGTGGACAAGATCGTCGGCGGCGCCGTACCGAACCAGTTCATCCCGAGCGTCGAGAAGGGCGTGCGTGCCCAACTCGAACGCGGCCTCCAAGGCGGACACCCCGTGGTCGACGTCCGCGTCACCCTGGTCGACGGCAAGGCCCACTCTGTCGACTCATCCGACGCCGCCTTCCAAACCGCCGGCGCACTTGCCTTGAAGGAAGCCGCCGCCAACGGCAAGACGTGCCTGCTCGAACCCGTCGACGAGGTGACCGTCCGCCTGCCTGACGACCACCTCGGCACCGTCCTCGGCGACCTGTCCAGTCGCCGCGGCCGCGTACTCGGCACCGAGGCGGAAACCCCCGGCTACACCGTGATCCGCGCCGAGGTACCCGCCACCGAACTGCTCCGCTACGCCGTCGAACTGCGCTCACTGACCTCCGGCACCGGCACCTACACCCGCCACTTCAGCCGCTACGACCCACTCCCCCAAGCCCTAGCCGCACAACACTGAGCCACACACCACCTCTCCCAACCACCCGCCCACCACCCACCTAGCCCTCACCCAACAGCCGCACAACGGACCCGCCACACCCCCACCGAGGCCCGATTTGACATGGGTTCGGGTGCTTTAGGCTGGTCGAAGCCGGCAGGCCTGGCGGGACGCTTTACCCCGCCGGGCCTGCCGGCTTTGGACGCTTTACCCCGCCGGGCCTGCCGGCTTTGGCCTGCCTGGAGTGCCCGTAAGGGCCCCATGTCAAATCGAGCCGGACCTGAGCGTTGAACTCACACACTCCGAACGTAGGACTCTCGCCCCACGAACGTAGGACTCTCGCACTCTCAACGTTCGACACGCCCAACCCGAGCGTTCGACACGCCCAACCTGAACGTTCGACACGCGCGTTCTGAACGTAGGACATGCCCGACCTGAACGTAGGACACGCGCGTTCTGAACGTAGGACACGCGCGGCTCGGTCAGGTCTTACGTGTTCTGCGGGAAGCCCAGGTTCACGCCACCGTGCGACGGGTCGAGCCACCGGCCCGTGACGGCCTTCGTGCGGGTGAAGAAGTGCACGCCCTCGGGCCCGTACGCGTGCGAGTCGCCGAACAGCGAGTCCTTCCACCCGCCGAACGAGTAGTACGCCACCGGCACCGGGATGGGCACGTTCACCCCCACCATGCCGACCTCGACCTCGTTCTGGAACCGCCGCGCCGCGCCGCCGTCGTTGGTGAAGATCGCGGTGCCGTTGCCGTACGGGTTGGCGTTCACCACATCCAGCGCGTCGTCGTACTTCGCCACCCGCAGCACCGACAGCACCGGCCCGAAGATCTCGTCCCGGTAGATCGCCATGTCCGCGCCGACGTGGTCGAACAGCGTCGGCCCGAGCCAGAACCCCTCCGCCGCACCGTCGATCTCATGCGACCGCCCGTCCACCACCAGCGACGCGCCCTCGGACACACCGGCGTCCACATAGGACACCACACGATCGCGGTGCGCACCCGTGACCAACGGCCCCATCTCGCAGCCCGGGCGGCGGCCGTCACCGACGTGCAGCTCCCGGATCCGGTCCACGATCTTCGACACCAGCTCGTCGCCGACCGGGTCCACCGCGACCACGACCGAGATCGCCATGCACCGCTCGCCCGCCGAGCCGAACCCGGCCGACACCGCCGCGTCCGCCGCCAGGTCCAGGTCCGCGTCCGGCAGCACGACCATGTGGTTCTTCGCGCCGCCCAACGCCTGCACGCGCTTGCCGTGCCGCGTGCCGGTCTCGTAGACGTACCGCGCGATCGGTGTCGACCCCACGAACGACACGGCCTTCACGTCCGGGTGCTCCAGGAGCCGGTCGACCGCGACCTTGTCGCCGTGCACGACGTTCAGCACGCCGTCGGGCAACCCGGCCTCGGCGAACAGCTCCGCGATGAAGTTCGCCGCCGACGGGTCCTTCTCCGACGGCTTGAGCACCACCGCGTTGCCGCACGCGATCGCGTTCGGCACGAACCACAGCGGCACCATGGCCGGGAAGTTGAACGGCGAGATCACGCCGACCACGCCCAGCGGCTGCTGGATCGAGTACACGTCGACCCGCGTCGACGCGTTCTCGCTGAACCCGCCCTTGAGCAGGTGCGGGATGCCGCACGCGAACTCCACGGCCTCCAGCGCGCGCTGCACCTCCCCCGCCGCGTCGGACAGCACCTTGCCGTGCTCGGCGGTGACGATCGCGGCCAGCTCGCCCTTGCGGGCGTTGAGCAGCTCGCGGAACGCGAACATCACGTTCGACCGCTGCGCCAGCGACGCGTTGCGCCACGACTCGAACGCCTCGCGCGCCGCCGCCACCGCCTCGTCCACAGTGGACTCATCGGCGAAGCCGACCTGGCCGGCCACCTGTCCCGTCGCCGGGTCGTACACGTCGCCGGAGCGCGCGCTCTCGCCCTGCCACGGCTTGCCGCCGATCCAGTGCCCGATCGTCTTCACAGCACGTCCTCCAGAATGCCGAGCGCTTCCTCGACCTCGTCCTCGGTCAACGTCATCGGCGGCGCGAGGCGGATGACGTTGCCGTACAGGCCGCCCTTGCCGACCAGCAGCCCGCGTTCCCGCGTGCCCTCCAGCACGGCGACCGCCCTCGCCGCGTCCGGCGCGCCATCGGCGCCCACCAGCTCGATGCCGATCATCAAGCCCTTGCCGCGCACGTCGCCGACCGCCGGCCGGTCCGCCGCGATGTCGCGCAGCCCGTCGATCAGCCGTTCGCCGAGCTTGGCGGCGTTGGCCTGCAGGTCGTGGTCGAGCAGGTAGTTCAACGTGGCCAGGGCGCCGGTCGTGGCGATCGGATTGCCTCCGAACGTGGACAGCGAGTTGGCCGTGAGGCAGTCCATCAGGTCGCCGCGCGCGACCACGCCGCCGATCGCGAGACCGTTGCCGAGGCCCTTGGCGAACGTCATCGCGTCGGGCGTCACGCCGTGTGACTGGATGCCCCAAAAGTGCTCCCCGGTGCGCCCCCATCCGGTCTGCACCTCGTCGGAGACGAACAGGATGCCGTACTCGTCCAGCACTTCCTTGAACGCGCCGAACAACCCGTCCGGCGGCGAGGAGAACCCGCCGACGCCCTGGATCGGCTCGGCGATCATGCACGCCACGTCGCCCGCCGTCGTCGTCTCGATCACCTCGCGCAGGTCCGCCACGCACGCCTTGACGTAGTCGGCGTCCGACAAGCCCTTGAACGGGCTGCGGAACCGGTAGCCGCCGTGCACCCAGCTGACCTTGACCGGGCTGAGCGAGGACGCCGACCAGCCCCGGTTGCCGGTGATCGCGACCGTGGCGAACGCCCGGCCGTGGTAGGAGTTGCGCAGCGCGAGGACCTGGTCGCTGCGGCGGAACTGGGTGGCCAGCATGAGCGCCGTCTCGTTGGCCTCGGTGCCGGAGTTGGTGAAGAACACCTTGGCGTCCGGGATGCCGGACAGCTCGGCGATCTTCTCGGCCAGCTCGACCTGCGAGCGGATCAGGTAGAGCGTGGAGCTGTGCAGCACGCCGGTCGAGAGCTGGGAGCGGATCGCGTCGGAGATCTCGGCGACGTCGTAGCCGACCGCGTTGGTCAGGATGCCGGCGAAGAAGTCCAGGTAGGTGCGGCCTTCACGGTCGGTGACGCGGCGTCCGCTCGCGCTCGCCAGCTCGATCGGCTGCTCGTAGTAGAGGGCCATCCAGTCGGGCATCACCGCGCGGTGCCGGGCCAGCAACTCCTCGTGTCCCATCGCGTCCTCCGGTCGTAGTCCCTGGATGGAGTGTGGTCGGCGGTGCGGAGGGCCGCCATGGACAACCTGTACCGCTTTCCCGCGCGGCGGATTACGTTGTGTCCATGTACCCGACGGTCGCCGAAGCGCTGGCCCTGCCCGTGGTCCGGCGCGGCAAGCCGGCCGTGGTCGCGGGCGCGGCCGGGATGGGCCGCCGGGTGCGGTGGGTGCACGTCGCCGAGGTGGCCGACATTGCACACCTGCTGCGCGGCGGCGAGCTCGTGCTGACCACCGGCATCGCGTTGCCCGACGACCCGGACGGGCTGCGCCGCTACGTCGCCGACCTGGCATCGGTCGGCGCGTCCGGGCTGGTCGTGGAGCTGGTGCGGCGGTGGAGCGACGAGGTGCCGGGCGCGCTGGTGGCCGCCGCCGAGCAGCACGAGCTGCCGCTGGTCACGTTGGCGCGGGAGACCCGGTTCGTGTCGGTGACCGAGGCCGTGGTGTCGCTGATCGTGGACGCGCAGCTGGCCGAGCTGCGGGCGGCCGAGCAGGTGCACGAGGCGTTCACCGCGTTGACCGTGGCCGGTGCGGAGCCCGCCGAGGTGCTGCGCGAGGTGGCCCGGACGGCGGGGCTGCCGGTGGTGCTGGAGACGTTGGGGCACGAGGTGCTGGCCTACGACGCGGCCGGTCAGGACCCGACCGCGCTGCTGGCCGACTGGGGCCAGCGGTCACGGGCGGTGGCCGTGCCGGAGCGGACCGCGTACCACGAGCAGGCCGGGTGGCTGGTGACGGTGGTCGGGGCGCGTGGCGCGGACTGGGGGCGGCTGGTGCTGCTGTCGCCCGAGCCGCCGCCGCACCGGCACGTCGTGGTGGCCGAACGCGCCGCGTCGGCGTTGGCCGTGCACCGGCTGGTGGCGCGGGACCGGGAGTCGTTGGAACGGCAGACGCACCGGACGTTGCTCACCCAGCTGCTCGGGCAGCCGCCGCACGACCTGCCGACGCGGGCGGCGGCGCTCGGCGTGCCGCTGGAACGGCGGCAGCTCGTCGGGGTGGCGATCCGGCCGGGCACGGCGAGCGTGCCCGCGCAGGCGTTGGCCTCGCAGGAGGTGCTGCGCGACCTGGCCGAGGCGACGGCGTTGGCGGCACGGCGGGTGACCGTGCCCGCGCTCGTCGGCGTCGTGGACGACACCAGCGTGCGGGCGTTGCTGTCGCTGCCGCCGCAGGCCGGGCTGGACGGTGTGCTGCGGCGGTTGGCGCGGGAGGTGCATCGGCGGGCGGCGGAGGCGCAGCACGCGTTGCCCGTGGTGGTGGCCGTCGGCACGACCGTGACCGCGTTGCCGGACGTGCGGCGGTCGTTGGGCGAGGCGGCGCACGTGGCGGGTGCGGCGCTGCGGTCGCCGGGGACCAAGCTGTACCACCGGCTGGACGACGTGCGGCTGCGCGGCCTGCTGCACCTGTTGCGCGAGGACGAGCGGGTGGTCGCGTTCGCGGACCGTGAGCTGGGGACGCTGCTGTCGCGGGACGCCAACCAGGGGACCCGGCTGGTGGAGCTGCTGCGGTGCTTCTGCGAGCACGGGGGCAACAAGTCGGCCGCGGCAGCCGCCGCGCACCTCTCCCGCACGGCGTACTACCAGCAGTTGAGCCGGATCGAGCAGGTGCTCGGGGTGTCGTTGGAGGACCCGGAGTCCGTGCTCTCGCTGTACGTGGCGTTGCTGGTGCAGGAGATGGGCGAGCGGGATCCTCAGCTACCCCGCCCGCCCACTTCCGCGACTTAGCCCAGCGGCACCGGCAGCTTGCCGAGCTCACCGGTCAGGTCGGGCATCTCGCTCGGGCCCGAGATCGGCGGCCTCACCGGCAGCTCCGGCATTTCGGGCAGGGCGCGGGACTGCGGCGCGAGGACGTCGCCCACGAACGGCAGCGGGGGCGCGGCGGGCGCCTTCAGCGCGGCCGGTGCGGCCACCTTGGGCGCCGTGACGTCCGACGTGCCGCCGGGCAGCGGCGCGGGCAGCTTCACCGCCTGACCGCTGAGCAGGTCGGTGACGGGCCTGGTCGCGTCGAGACCGACCTCGGGGGCGTTGCCGATCTTGCCGACGGTGCCGTCCACGATCTCGGTCGGCCCCTCGGCCGCGGAGGCCGCGGAGGCGAGCAGCGGAGAAGTACCAACGGCGAGCAGGGCGGCGGCACGCAGGAGTCCGCGCGTGCGGTATCCGGACACGGTTTTCCTAACCTGGTTGGGGACCTGCAAGTTGACCTACTCCCCATCGACCGAAACCGCCCCCACCCTTGACCGCTCGATCAGGTGACTGACGCTCCGTGTCCCCACCCCACCCGATCGAGGCACACTGACTGCGCGGACGAGTGTGGTCCTACCGCACGTTGTCCGCTCACCCGGATCGGCCACCCCGAGGCGGAAGCGGTGCGTGGGCGTTGGTGAGAGCCCCGCGGGTCCGGGGTCGGGGTACCGGAACCGCGGGGCCGCCCGCCCCCGTGGCGGAACGTGGGCCGCGCGGGACCGTGTCGGGGAGACGTTAAGGGCGACACGGTCCCGCGGCGGCTTCTTCCCCCGGGTTAGGGGTTCGTGACCCCGAGCGTGTAGCTGCCGGAGCCGCTGTACGCGTGCACTCGGTAGCGGTAGTAGCCGGGCGTGCCGTTGTAGTCGACCGTCTCGCTCGCGGCGGGGCTGTCGCCCTTGGCCACGACCGCCCACGAGCTGCCGTTCCACTTCTGCAGGTAGAGGTCGAAGTCGGTGCCGCTCGGGCCGGCCAGGCAGCCGACGTGCGCGCCCGACACCGTGGACTGGTAGTAGCTGTTGTCCGGCTGGTACGCCTGACCGCCCGCGGCCAGGGAGCCGGTGTACGTGGTCTCCGAGCTCTGGCAGCCGGTCGGCGGGTTCGGGTCGCCGCCGCCACCGGTGACCAGGGTCAGGCCGTAGACCTGGAGGATCTCGTTGACCGGCTGGAAGTACGTGGTGCCGCCGGTGCGGCAGTTGCCCGAGCCGCCGGACGTGACGCCCTGCGCCTGCGTGCCGGCCAGCAGCGAGCCGCCCGAGTCGCCCGGCTCCGCGCACACCGTGGTCTGGATCAGGCCGGTCACCGTGCCCTGCAGGTAGGTCACCGACGAGTTGCGGGCCTGGATGGTGCCGCAGTGCCAGCCCGTGGTCGACCCGGAGCGGCACACGGTCGAGCCGACCGGCGCGTCCTGCGAACCGGCGACCGACACCGTGCCGCCCGAGTAGTTGTTGACCAGGCCGCGCGGGGTGTTGCCCGCCGCGACCTGCACCCACGCGTAGTCGTTGCCGGGGAAGCTGGACCCGCGGAACGTGCCGCTCGGGTTGGCCGTCGACGCGCCCGTCGAGCCGCAGTGCCCGGCGGTGACAAACCCGCCGTTGACGGAGAAGCCGACCGAGCAGCGGGTGCCGCTGCCGATCGTGTAGGCGTTGCCGCCGATCACGTCGATCAGCGGGCGGGGGGCCTCGGTGGTGGTGACGTGCCGGACGGCCGAGGACGAGACGCCGGACGACGCGACGAACGCGCGTGCGGCGGCGAGGCCGCCGGGGTGCGACTTGACCACGACGGTGTTGGTGGGCAGGTCGACGTACCAGCCGGGCACGGACTTCGGCGTGCGCGCCACGTGCGCGTCGAGTGCGGACTTCACCGCGTCCAGGTCGCCCTCGCTGCGCTGGACGAGCTTGGTCCGCACGCCGCCCTGGTCCACGTCGGACGCGCGGGTCACGCCGACGGTGAGCGTGCCGGACGAGTCGATCCACGCGCCGCCGAACCGGCCGTCCAGCCGCTTGCGCAGGCCGCGCGCGGTGTCGGCGGAGCGTTCGTCGGCGGCCAGCCGGGCGCGCGCCCGGTCGGCGTCCAGGCCGAGGTCGCGTTGGACGGCGGCCAGGATCTCCGCGTCCTGACCGGCGGGCGCGGCCTGCGCGGCGGCGGGGGTCAGGATCCCCGCCGCGACGAGCGCCGCGGCGAGCGCGATGGGTCTCAACAGTGCTGACATGGGGAGTTCTCCTCGAAGGAGGGCAGGGATTCCCCGTGAAAGTAGGTCCGCGGACCCGTTCGCGGTAATACCACTTGGGTCATAAGACGCGGTGATGGCCGACGGCGGAACCAGCGGTCAGACCAACGCCTGGGGCGGGACCGCGCCGTACTCCGGGTGCCCCGGCAGCCAGCCCGCGTAGCGGGGGTTGCGCTCGGCGGTCTCCCGGTAGGCCTCGGCGGCGTACCGGAGCACCTGCGGGCCGAACGCGGCGGCCGGTCCTTCCGGGTCCCAGCCGATCAGGTGCCGCCACCGCAGCGGCGCGCCCGCCAACGGCATCGAGACCAGGCCCGGGGTGCGGCGGAACGTCGGCTGGCACAGCGCGACCGCGTCACCGGACGACGCCAGGTCGATGCAGCTGTTGATGTCGACCTCGTACATGGTGCGCGGGGTGAAACCCGCGCGGCTGCACGCGGCCACGAAGCAGTCGCCGAAGCACCCGTCGCCGGGCACGACCGCCCACTGCATGTCCTTCAGCGCACCCAGCTCCACCTCCTCCAACACGGTGAACGGGTGGTCCTCGGGCAGCAGCACGAACACCGGGTCGACCGCGATCACGTGCCACGTCAGCCCGTGCTCGGACGGCGGCGGCGCGTCGCCGCACACGCCGACCAGCACGTAGTCCAGCCTGCCCGCGGCGACCATGGCGGACAGCTCCCGGCCGGACCAAGACACCTGCGTGGAGACGTGCGCGCCGGGGTGCGACTCGGTGAGCCGGTGCACCAGGCCGCCGAGCATCGGGCCGTTCACCGCGCCGACCCGGTAGCGGTCGCCGGGCACGGTGTCGTCCAGCAGGCGCGTCGCGTCCTCCTGCAGCCGGGAGAACGCGGGCAGCAGCACGCGCGCCCGTTCCAGCACGAGTTCGCCGAGCACGGTCGGCCGGGCGCCCTTGTGGTCGCGCTCGAACAGCTTGCCGCCGAGCAGGCTCTCGATCCGGTGCAGTTGGGCCGTGAGGGCGGGTTGCGCCAGGCCTAAGAGGGAGGACGCCTTCGACAGGCTGCCCGCGTCCGCGATCGCGCAGACGACCCGCAGGTGCCGCAGTTCGAGCTTCATCCAACGGACGTTAGGTCACCGCTCACGTGCCAGTCGAGGGCCGGCCGGGAGCACGCGCACCGGCCCGGACCAGCGGCTTGGGTGGCAATGGACAGAGTGTGCCCTGATCATGGCAAGCGTGGACACTTTGCCACTGCCCAGGCGCGCGGGCCGACCGGAGGATGCCGGGATGGAAATCGCGCCGAACCGCCCGCGCGAAGGGTGTTTCACGAGCGTAACAGGGAAGTGACCGATGGCCCTTGACTCCGCAACCCAGGTCACAGCCGATCCCGACGGCCGCGTCGAGCTTCGTGATCATTCCGCGATCGCGGACAGCCCGCACTACAACTCCGACCTGGCGCCGGTGCCGCTGGAGCGGCGCACCTGGTCCACGTACAACTTCTTCGCGCTGTGGATGGGCATGGCGCACAACATCCCCAGCTACACGCTGGCCGCGTCGCTGGTGGCGCTGGGGATGGACTGGGTGCAGGCGTTCCTGACCATCACCCTGGGCAACCTGATCGTGCTGGTCCCGATGCTGCTCAACAGCCACGCGGGCACGAAGTACGGCATCCCGTTCCCGGTGTTCGCCCGCGCGTTCTACGGCATCCGCGGCGCGAACCTGGTGGCGTTGCTGCGCGCGTTCATCGCGTGCGCGTGGTTCGGCATCCAGACGTGGGTCGGCGGCAAGGCGCTGCACGTGATCGTGGGCCGGTTGGCGGGCGACGGGTGGGTGGACGCGCCGGTCGTGCTGGGCCAGGTGTGGACGCTGTGGCTGTGCTTCCTGGTGTTCTGGGTGGTGCAGATGCTGATCATCTGGCGCGGCATGGAGGCGATCCGCCGGTTCGAGAACTGGACCGCGCCGCTGGTCAGCATCGGTTTCCTGGTCCTGCTCGGGTACGTCGCGGTGAAGGCGGGCGGCTTCGGCCCGATCCTGTCGGAGCCGTCCAAGCTCGGCTGGGGCGTCGACTTCTGGAAGGTGTTCTTCCCGTCGCTGATGGGCATGATCGCGTTCTGGTCGACGCTGTCGCTGAACATGCCGGACTTCACCCGGTTCGGCGGCAGCCAGCGCAAGCAGGTCGTCGGTCAGATCCTCGGCCTGCCGACCACGATGTCGTTCATCGCGATCGTGGCGATCCTGACCACGTCCGGCGCGATGGCGCTGTACGGCGAGGCGATCTGGGACCCGGCGGAGCTGGCGAGCCGGTTCGACAGCACCGCGGTGGTGCTGGTGGCGTTGGTGGCGCTGGTGCTGGCGACGGTCTCGGCGAACCTCGCGGCGAACGTGGTGAGCCCGTCCTACGACTTCTCCAACGCGTTCCCGAAGAAGATCACGTTCGCGGTGGGCGGCCTGATCACCGGCGTGATCGGCATCGTGATCCAGCCGTGGCGGCTGATCTCCGACCCGGGCATCTACATCTTCGCCTGGCTCGGTTTCTACGGCGGCCTGCTGGCGTCCGTGGCGGGCGTGTTCGTGGCCGGCTACTGGATTTTGGCGAGGACGCGGCTGGAGCTGCCCGACCTGTACCTGGCCGGGCGGGGCGCGTACTGGTTCAAGGCGGGCTGGAACTGGCGCGCGGTGGCGGCCACGCTGGTGGGCTCGGTGCTCGCGGTCGGCGGCGCGTACAACGGGCCGTTCCCGGCCGACGGCCTGATCCCGTTCCTCAAACCGCTCTACGACTACAACTGGGTCGTCGGACTGGTCGGCGGCATGCTCGTCTACCTGGCGCTGGCGCCACGGAGGGAGAACGCGTGAGCAACATCATCCGAGCAGGTCTGGTGCAGCAGAAGTGGACCGGCGACAAGGAGTCGATGATCGCGAACGCGGTCGAGGCGGTCCGCTCCGCCGCGTCGCAGGGCGCGCAGGTGGTGTGCCTGCAGGAGCTGTTCTACGGGCCGTACTTCTGCCAGGTGCAGGACGCGGACTACTACTCCTACACCGAGGGCATCCCCGACGGCCCGACCACCGAGCTGATGTGTGAGCTGGCCGAGCAGCTCGGCGTGGTGCTCGTCGTGCCGATGTACGAGGAGGAGCAGCCGGGGATCTACTACAACACCGCCGCGGTGATCGACGCCGACGGCACGTACCTCGGCAAGCACCGCAAGAACCACATCCCGCAGGTCAAGGGGTTCTGGGAGAAGTTCTACTTCAAGCCGGGCAACCTCGGCTACCCGGTGTTCGACACCGCCGTCGGCAAGGTGGGCGTCTACATCTGCTACGAGCGGCACTTCCCGGAGGGCTGGCGGGCGCTGGGCCTCAACGGCGCGCAGATCGTGTTCAACCCGTCCGCGACCAGCCGCGGCCTGTCGGAGTACCTGTGGCGGCTGGAGCAGACCGCGGCGGCCGTGGCGAACGAGTACTACGTCGGCACGATCAACCGGGTCGGCGTGGAACCGCTGGGCGACAACGACTTCTACGGGCAGTCGTACTTCGCCGACCCGCGCGGGCAGCTCGTCGGCGAGGCGGCCTCCGACACGGAGGAGGAGATCGTGGTCCGCGACCTGGACATGGACCTGCTGGCCGAGGTCCGGAACCTGTGGGCGTTCTACCGCGACCGCCGTCCGGACACGTACGAGGGGTTGGTGCAGCCGTGAGCATCCTGATCAAGGGCGGCACGGTCGTGAACGCGACCGGCGCCGTGGCCGCCGACGTGCTGGTGGACGGCGAGAAGATCGTCGCGCTGCTGGCGCCGGGCTTCCCCGTGCAGGCCGACGAGACGATCGACGCCACCGGCAAGTACGTGATCCCCGGCGGCATCGACGGGCACACCCACATGGAGATGCCGTTCGGCGGCACGTTCTCCGCCGACACGTTCGAGACCGGCACGATCGCGGCGGCGTGGGGCGGCACCACCACGATCATCGACTTCGCCGTGCAGCCCAAGGGCTCCTCGCTGCTGTCCACGCTGGACAAGTGGCACGGCAAGGCGGACGGCCGGTGCGCGGTCGACTACGGGTTCCACATGATCGTCTCCGACGTCACCGACACGTCGTTGAAGGAGATGGAGTCCTGCATCGACGCGGGCGTGAACACGTTCAAGATGTTCATGGCCTACCCCGGTGTCTTCTACGCCACCGACGGCGAGATCCTGCGCGCCATGCAGAAGGCCCGGGAGACCGGCGCGACGATCATGATGCACGCGGAGAACGGCATCGCGATCGACCAGCTGGTCGCGCAAGCGCTCGCGCAGGGCCGCACCGACCCGGTGGAGCACGGCCTGACCAGGCCCGCCGAGCTGGAGGGCGAGGCCACCTCGCGCGCCATCACGCTGGCGAAGGTCACCGGGTCACCGCTCTACATCGTGCACCTGTCCGCCGCGCAGGCGCTGGACGCGGTGACGAAGGCGCGCGACACCGGGCAGAACGTGTTCGCCGAGACGTGCCCCCAGTACCTGTACCTGTCGCTGGAGGACCTGGCGAAACCGGACTTCGAGGGCTCGAAGTACGTCGCCTCTCCCCCGCTGCGGCCCAAGGAGCACCAGTCGGAGCTGTGGCGCGGCCTGCGCACCAACGACCTGTCGGTGGTGTCGACCGACCACTGCCCGTTCTGCTTCAAGGACCAGAAGGAGCTGGGGCGCGGCGACTTCTCCAAGATCCCCAACGGGATGCCGGGCGTGGAGCACCGGATGGACCTGCTGCACCAGGGCGTGGTGAAGGGCGAGATCAGCCTGGAGCGGTGGGTGGAGATCTGCTCCACGACGCCCGCGCGGATGTTCGGCCTGCACCCGCGCAAGGGCGTCATCGCGCCCGGCGCGGACGCCGACGTGGTGGTGTACGACCCGAACGCCCAGCAGGTGATCTCGGCGGCCACGCACCACATGAACGTCGACTACTCCGCGTACGAGGGCATGGAGATCACCGGCAAGGTCGACACGGTGCTCTCCCGCGGCCGGGTGGTCGTGGACGCCGGCGGTTTCCACGGCGCGGCCGGGCACGGGAAGTTCCTGTCCCGCGAGCTGAACCAGTACCTGGTGTAGGAGGCGGCAGTGGACTTCGGGGTAGTGCTCCAGACGGACCCGCCGGCGCGGGACGTGGTGGCCGGGATGAAGGCTGCCGAGGACAACGGCTTCCGCTACGGCTGGACGTTCGACTCGGTCGTGCTGTGGCAGGAGCCGTTCGTCATCTACTCGCAGGTGCTGGCGGCGACGGAGGAGCTGGTCGTCGGCCCGATGGTGACCAACCCGAGCACGCGGGACTGGTCGGTGACGGCGTCGCTGTTCGCCACGTTGAACGACATGTTCGGCAACCGCACGGTGTGCGGCATCGGGCGCGGTGACTCGGCACGCCGGGTGATCGGGCAGAAGCCCGCGTCGCTGGCGACGCTGAGCCAGGCCATGACCGTGATCAAGGACCTGGCCGAGGGGCGGGAGGCCGAGCACCACGGCACGCCGGTGCGCATCCCCTGGGTGCGCGACGGCAAGCTCGAGATGTGGATGGCCGCGTACGGGCCGCGCGCGTTGAAGATGGTCGGCGAGCAGGCGGACGGGTTCATCCTGCAGACCGCGGACGTGGACATCGCGCGGTGGACGATCGGGACGGTGCGCGAGGCGGCCGTGGCCGCGGGCCGCGACCCGTCGGCGATCACCATGTGCGTGGCCGCGCCCGCGTACGTCGGCACGGACCTGCCGCACCAGCGGGACCAGCTGCGCTGGTTCGGCGGGATGGTCGGCAACCACGTGGCCGACCTGGTCGCGCGGTACGGCGACTCGGGCGCGGTGCCCGCCGCGTTGACCGACTACATCAAGGACCGCGAGGGCTACGACTACGCCCACCACGGCAAGGCGGGCAACCGGTCGACGGACTTCGTGCCGGACTCGATCGTGGACCGGTTCTGCCTGCTCGGCCCGGCGTCGGCGCACGTGGACCGGTTGCAGGAGCTGCGCGAGATCGGCGTGGACAACTTCGCGCTGTACCTGATGCACGACGACAAGGACAAGACGCTCGCGTCCTACGGCAACGAGGTGATCGGCCGGGTGTGACGGGCGGACGGCCGGGGTCGGGCCGGGCACTGGTCCGGCCCGACCCCGGCCGCGTCGTCGTGACGGGGTGTGCTGGGATGGGCGCGTTCAGGTGAAGATCCACGAGGGGGAACTCGACCATGCGCGCAGCACTGACCATCGCCGTCCTCGGGCTGGCCGCCGGGCTGTTGTCCGGCTGCGGCGGCGACGGCGACGGGCAGAACGCGGCCGCGGTGACGTCCACGACGACGTCCACGAGCGCGCCGGCGACGCGGGACTCGGCCGAGCAGCCGGAGGCGGAAGGCCTGGCCGGCACGTGGCAGCCGATCAACGAGAGCCCGATCGCCACGCTCACGATCACCGACGCGACCGCGCGGACGACCGGTCAGCTCGCGTGCCCCGGTGCGATCGCCGACGCCGACTCGGCCAAGCCGGTCCTCACGCTGGAGTGCGCCACGCCGAACGAGGAGCGCAAGCGCGGGACCCTGGCGCTCAAGCCGGACGGCTCGGCGCTCGTCATCACCTGGGACGGCCCGTCCTGGGGCGGCGCGATCGACAGCTTCAAGCGAGCCGGCTGACCTCGCCGCGATTGTCGGACCCCCTCGGTACCGTGCCGCCATGATCCTTCCGACCGCTGCCGAAGAGGCCCGTTTCTGGGCGATGCTGGAGAACGCGTGGGCCGCGCTGGGGCCCGGGCCGAACGAGGTGCGGCGCGCCTTGGCCAAGCGCGACACGTCCGTCGACGCCTTCGAGGACGCCGCCGAGCTGGAGGAGCACCTGCCGACCGTGCTCCGCGCGCTGGTGAGCGCCTCGGCCGGGCTGTCCGCCGAGGAGCTGACCGCGCTGGACCGGGTGGCCGAGCGCAAGCTGTACGAGATCGACCGGGCGGACGTGCAGGAGGTCACCGACGGCTCGGACGACGGCTTCCTGTACGCGCGCGGTTTCATCCTCGTCCTGGGCCAGGAGTTCTACGAGGCGGTGGCCCGCGATCCGCGCGTGGCGGTGATGGACGCCGAGTGCGAGGCGTTCTGCTACTTCTTCGCGCGGCTGCACGCCACGAGGTTCGGGGATCACCCGGAGACGGGGTCGGGGATCTCCCGGGAATCGGTCTCGAACCCGGCGGGGTGGCCGCGGTAGGCGGTAGCGTCGGACGCGTGATCGACTTCGAGAAGCAGTCCGTCTTCAAGCTGGCGCCGTGCCGTCCCGAGGACATCGCGTCGCAGGTGTCGCCGATCCTGATCCAGGGCGAGCAGATCGTGTCGAGCTTCAAGACGGTGCGGGACTTCGTGGTGTTCACCAACAAGCGGGTGATCGCGGTGAACGTCCAGGGCATGACCGGCCGCAAGAAGGACTTCACGTCGCTGCCGTACAGCCGGGTGCAGGCGTTCTCGATCGAGACGGCGGGCACGTTCGACATGGACGCCGAGCTCGACCTGTGGTTCAGCGGCCTGGGTCAGGTGCGGCTGGAGTTCAAGGGCCACGCCGACGTGCGGCTGCTGGGGCAGATGATCGCGACGTTCATCCTCTAGCGCCGTGACCGGTGGTCACGGCGCGCCTCAGCCCGGGACCACCGCGAAGGCGCCCAGGGCGCCGACGGCGACGTCCGACGCGCCGGTGACGAGGGTCCGGACCGGCACGCTCGACCGGCAGTCCATCGGCAGCGGGGTCGTGGCGCAGGAGCCCGTGACGCCGGTGCCCAGGCGGCCGTTGTCGCCGTTGCCGCCCCAGGCCCACACCGCGCCGTCCGGCGTGCGGGCGACCGTGGTGCCGTAGGCGCTGTCGATCGTGGTCGGCCCGGTCAAGCCGGTGACCTGGACCGGGACGGTGGACCAGCAGACGGCGGTCGGCCCGGCGCAGGTCGCTCCGGTGCCGAGCGTGCCCCAGGTGTCGTCGCCCCAGGACCACACCCGGCCGTCCGCGGTCACGGCGTACCCGACCAGGTCGCCGCCCCCGATCGTGACGACGTCGGTCAGCCCGACCACCTGCGACGGGCTGACCCGGTCCGACGGGGCGGCTCCGGTCCCCGACTCGCCGCGCCAGTTCCGCCCCCAAGCCCACACCGTGCCGTCCGAGCGCAGGGCGAAGGCGGTCTGCGCGCCGGCCTCGATCGCGGTGATCCTGGTGTCGCCCGGCAGCGGCAACGAGACCCGCACCGGCGTGGCCGGTGGGCAGTTCGCGGTCGGGCACGCGCCGCCGCCCAGGTTGCCGAAGCCGTCCGAGCCCCACGCCCACACGGTGCCGTCCGCGACCAACGCGAACGTCGTCGAGTCGGAGGCGGCGATCGCCGTCGCCTTGGAGGGGACGAGCACCCGGGCCACTCTGCCCTGCTGATCCCAGCCCCACGTCCAGACGGAGCCGTCGGACTGGAGCGCGTGGCCCGTCTGCTCGCCCGCCGCCACGGCGACCATGCCGCTCATCCCGCCGCCCACCTGGAGCGGCACCGCCGAACTGCCCCCGCGGGTGCCGGTGCCGAGTTGGCCGGACCGGTTCTCACCCCACGCCCAGAGCGTGCCGTCGGACGTCACCGCGTAGGCCGTGCCGCGACCGGCGGCCACCGACGTCACGCCGGACAGCCAGGGGCGGCGGGACGGTGTCGGGCTGCCGTGGCCCGGGTCGCCGCCCCACGCGTGCAGGCAGTCGGCGACGCACCCCGGCGCGGTGGCGAAGAAGCCGGTCAGGTCGAGGATCAGGTCCGTGGAGCCAGCGTGGTTGTACAGGGTCATCCGCGCGCCGCGGCCGAGCGCGAGCACGGCGCCGTTGGAGGTGTCCCGGCCCGGCGGCAGGTTCAGGTTCGACGTGCTCGGTCTGGTCGTCTCGGCCGGGTAGGCCACGACGTACGTCGGCGCCGTGACGTTCGTGCCGGTCAGGTTCACCACGGCGGCGACCGCGGTGGCCGGCATCCACGAGTCCAGGGTGAAGTCCCTGGTCCAGCCCGCGAGGTAGGGGTCGTGGATGATGCGCGAGTCGGCGACGCGGGCCGGCGTCACCGGGTAGAACCGGTGGCCGCGGTCGGTCGCGTAGTACCCGGCCAGGTCCGCGAGCAGGTGCGTGCTGCCCGCGTGGTTGTAGAGCCGGACGCGCCGGTCGGCGCCCAGCGCGACGGTCACGAGGTTCGGGCTGGTCTGCCCCGGCTCCAGGTTCAGGTTCGACACGTCCGGCCGGGCCGCGCCGGACGGGTGCGCGGTGACGTGCGTCGACGCGGTCGGCCCGGTGCCGGTCAGGGTGAACGTCACCGCCGTTGCCGTGGCGGGCACGTGCGCGGACAGGTCCACCTCGCGGGTCGCCCCCGGACCGAGCGCGGTGGACGTGCGGGTGTCCAGCACCCGGGTCGCCGGCACCGCGGTGAACCGGGACGCGGGGTCGGGCGTGTAGTAGCCCGCCAAGTCGGCGAGCAGGTGCACCGCGCCCGCGTTGTTGTGCAGGTGCAGCCGCCGGTCCGGCCCCAGCAGGACGGTGATCTGGTTGGCCCTGGTCTCACCGGGCACGAGGTTCAGGATCGAGGCTGACGGAACGTTGTACTCGTCCGGCGACACCCGGATGTGCGTGGCCGCCGTCGGTGCGACACCGGTCAGGTTGAGCACGACCGCGGTCGCCGTCGCGGGGACCGTCGTGGTCAGGTCGAGCGTGATCCGGCCCTGGACCGGGCCCACCGCGCCGCCGGTGCCGTCCCTGGTGTCCAGCACCCTCGACGGCGACAGGGGCACGAAGGCGTAGCCCTCGTCCGCGAACACGCCGGCGGACGACGCCGACAACGCCGGACCGGCCTGCGCCGCCACGGGGTGAACCCCGAGCAGTGCCAGCACGCACACCGATAACGCCACTCGCCGTCTCATGCCGCTCCCCCACGTCCCCACCCCGGACGAGCAATCGTAGGGCGGTGGCGGGAGAAGCGGTACGCCCGGTCGGCCGCTCCGTCACACCTCGTACGGCAGCGAGTTCCACACCTTGACGAACGCCTCACGGGGTATCGGCTTGACCGGGTCCTCGTGCGGGTCGATCGGCTCGTCCGTGAGGCCGCCGTACGCGTCCTCCATCCGCCGCCACGAGTAGCGGTGCATGCCGCCGGCCGAAGGTAACTCGATCTGCCGGATCGCGATCAGCTCGCCCTCGTGCTCCACGGTCTCGTAGAGCGCACGCGCGCCCTCGTCCACCCAGCCCTCGACGTCCACGAACTCGAAGTAGGCGCGCGGCCGGTCCGACTCCTCCAGGGCGCGGTACCAGGAGACGACGTCGTCCATCCGGCTCGAGATCCCGATCATCGGACCGCACGGGTCGTGCCGTCCCACCCGACCAGCGCGCCGGGCAGCACCTCGGCCAGCTGCGCCGGGTACACCGTCGCGTCGGTCGACGCCAGTTCGTCCACCGACCACCACCGGTGCCGGCGAATGGTCTGCTGCTCGATCTCGTTGAACCGCGAGGTGTCCACGTCGACCGCCTCCACCTTTCCGACGAAGAACCACTCGACCGCCGCGTAGTTCAAGCCGCCGAAGGCGAACACGGCGTGCCGCTTCCACACCGGACCGACCAGCTCGTCCCCGGAGACCCGCACACCTGTCTCCTCGAACAGCTCACGCACCGCCGCGGTCCGGACGTCCTCCCCCGGCTCCACCCCGCCGCCGACGGTGAACCAGAACAGCTCGTCCGGCCGGCTCGGGTCGAAGCCCTCGAACAACAGCACCCGGTCGTCGGCGTCCAGCAGCACGACCCGCGCGGCCACGCGCTGGGTCAACGGGGACGCCTCGACGTCGCCGCCGGGTTCGGCGATCTCGAAGTAGGACGGCGTCGGCGCGGTGCCCGCGAGCCGCAACCACCGCACGGACCGCCGCCGGCGCAGCGCCAACGTGTCGCGCACGGCGTCATTGTGCACCCGCCGGGCCAGCACCACCCGTTGTTCGGCGTCGGACAGCTCGGCCGCCAGCGCGGGCGCCAGGACCGACCGGTCGAGCCCGTCCAACAACGCCGAGAGCCGGTTCTCCGCCGCCTCCCGGTCCGACCGCGCCGACCGCTCGGCCCGGTCCGCCGCCGCACGCAGCTCGGGCCTGCCGCACACCACGGCCACCGCCCGCGTCACCACGGCCCGCCGGGCGAGGGCCGCGTCCAGCGCCGCCCAGGCAGCGTCCGTGCGCACGTGCAGCCGGTCGAGCCGGTTGGCGGTGCCCAGCGTCCACGGCCCGACCAGCACCGCCAACGCCAGCAGCACGAGGAACGTCGTCGCGACGCCGGAACTGGTCACGCCTCACCCACCCGACGCGGGTCGGCCGCCATGGCGCTCTCGTACACCCGCACCACCTGGTTCGCGACCACCGACCAGTCGAACATCATCACCCGCTGCCGCGCCGCGTCCACGTAGTCCGCCCGCCGCGCGGGGTCGGTCAGCAGGTCGCGCAACGCCTCGGCCAGCGCGGACGAGTCCCCGACCGGGGTCAGCACGCCCGCCTTGCCGTCGTCGAGCACCCGCCGGAACGCGTCGAGGTCGCTGGCCAGCACGGCCGCGCCCGCCGACATCGCCTCGGTGAGGATGATCCCGAAGCTCTCGCCGCCGGTGTTGGGCGCGCAGTAGACGTCCACGCTGCGCAGCGCGCGCGCTTTCGTCTCGTCGTCCACCATGCCGAGGAACACCATCCGCGACGCCAGCTCCGGCCCCGCCTGCTTGCGCAGCTCGTCGGCGTCGCCGCGCCCGACCACCAGCAGTCGCACGTCCGGCAGGTCGAGTTCGCGGAACGCGTCCAGCAGCACCGGCATGCCCTTGCGCGGCTCGGTGAACCGGCCGACGAACCCGACCGTGCCGCCGGGGCGGGGGTAGCCGTCCAGGGGCGTCGCGTCGGCGAAGAACCCGACGTCGACGCCGTTGGGGATCTCCACCGCGTCACCGCCCAGGTGCTCCACCTGCACGCGCCTGGCCAGCGCGGACACCGCGATCCGGGCCGTGATCTTCTCCAGGAACGGCTGCAGCACCGCCTGGAACGCCGACAGCATCTTCGAGCGCGGCGTCGACGTGTGGAAGGTGGCGACGATCGGGCCGTCGGCCACCATCAGCGCCAGCATCGACAGCGACGGCGCGGTCGGCTCGTGCAGGTGCAGCACGTCGAAGTCGTGCTCGGCGATCCACCGCCGGACGCGGGTGAACGACACCGGCCCGAACGACAGCCTCGCCACCGAGCCGTTGTACGGGATGCCGACCGCGCGACCGGCCGACGTGACGAACTCCGGCACCGGCGTGTCGTCGTCGGCGGGGGCCAGCACCTCCACCTCGTGCCCGAGGCCGCGCAGGGCGTGTGCCAGGTCGACCACGTGCGCCTGCACTCCTCCGGGCACTTCGAAGGAGTACGGGCAGACTATGCCGACCTTCACGCGGATTCCCCCCGGCGGGCCAGCACCCGGCGCAGCGCCTTCTGCCTGCTCTCCGGCAGGTCGGCCAGCCACAGCTGCTGCATCATGTGCCAGTCGGTGGGGTGGGTGGCGATGTCGGCGGCGAACACGTCGGCCAGCTGCTGGGTCGCCGCGGGCACGCCTGCCGTGCCGGAGACCCGGACCGGCGGGTGCAGCCGGATGACCCAGCCGTCCTCGGTGAACCACAGGCCGGCCGGGATCAGCGCCGCGCCGGTGGTCGCGGCCAGGTGCGCGGGGCCGGCGGGCATCATGGTGCGCTCGCCGAAGAACGTCACGGGCACGCCGCCCGCGGTGAGGTCGCGGTCGGCGAGCAGGCAGACGACCTGGTTCGCGCGCAGCCGTTCGGCGAGCACGAGCGCCGGGTTGCGGTCGCCGCCGGTCAGCGGCACGACCTCGAAGCCCAGGCTCTCCCGGAACGCGATGAACCGCCGGTACAGCGACTCGGGCTTGAGCCGCTCGGCGACGGTGGTGAACGTGCCGCAGTGCCCGACCAGCCAGACGCCCGCCATGTCCCAGTTGCCGCAGTGCGGCAGCGCGATGACCGCGCCGCGGCCCTCGGCCAGCGCCGCGTCCAGGTTCTCGACGCCGCTCATCGTCCGGTCCAGCTCGGCGTAGAGCTTCTCGAGGTCCAGCGACGGCATCCGGAACGCCTCGCGCCAGTACCGCGCGTAGGAGCGCACCGCCAGCCTGACCAGCTCGTCCAGCTCGGCCTCGCCCGCCTGCGGCACGACCCGGCGCAGGTTCGACCGCAGCTGCCGCACGCCACCGCCGCCGCGCTTCGCGGCCCGGCCCGCGACGGCGTCGAACAACGCCCGCGCCGCCTTCTCCGGCAGCAGCCGCACCAGGCGCCACCCCGCCGCGTAGCCCAGGTCGGCCAGGCTGCCCTTGATGTCCCGAGCGGTCACGTCCCGAGCTCCTTCGCGGCGCGGCTCACGGCCAGGACGCGCTGCACGACGGTGATCGACACCAGCGCGGCCAGCAGGTACAGGGCCACGGGCAGGATGTAGGGCACGCCGAGCCCGTGCAGGCCCACGCCGACGAGCGCCACGATGAAGCGCTCGGCGCGCTCGGCGATACCGCCGTCGGCGGAGAGCCCGGACGCCTCGGCCCGCGCCTTCACGTACGACGTGACCTGCGCGCCGACCAGCGAGACCAGGGTCGCCGCGGCCAGGCCGTGCTCGTCCGCGCCGAACGCCCACCAGGCGATGGCGGCGAACAGCGCGCCGTCGGCGATCCGGTCACAGCTCGCGTCCAGCACGGCGCCGAACTTCGTGCCGCCGCCCTGCGCGCGCGCCATGGCGCCGTCGATCAGGTCGAACAGCACGAACACGGTGACCAGCGCCGCGCCCGTGAACAGCTGCCCGCGCGGGATGAACCACAGCGAGACGGCGACGGAGCCGACGGTGCCCAGCACCGTGACGGCGTTCGGGGTGAGGCCGCGGCGCAGCAGCCACGCACCGATCGGATCGGTGACGCGCGAAACCGACGCGCGGGCGAAGATGTTCAGCATGGGGTGGCGGGGCACCTACCGACGGGGACGAAGTGGTCACCGGCAGCCTAACCACCCAGCTCAGCCGAGCTTGCGGTGGTCCCTGGAGATCTGCTCCAGCAGGTCCTCCAGCGCGTCGCCGCGCACCGCCAGCCGTTCGAGCCTGCCGAACAGCGCCAGGTACTCGCGCACGTCGTGCGGGTCGGTGATGGT
>NZ_LGED01000005.1 GCF_001280085.1 Saccharothrix sp. NRRL B-16348
CCCATCCGCCGACCTCCACCCACCGCCCTCCGACGGCCCGCAATCCCCACCCCACGGCCCGCCCACCGCCTCCCCGCGACGGCCTGGTCCCCCGGCCTGGTCCCCCGGCCTGACGGCCCCGGCGTGACGCCCGCTGGCGTGACGGCCCTGGGCGTTGCGTCACGCGCTGGCCCCCAGCAGATCGCGCACGTGACCGACGAGCCGTGCCGCGAGCTCCTCGTCCCAGTCGCTCGACGCCACCGCACCGCCCGCCGTCGTGCCCTTGACCCGGTCGCCGAGCATCCGACGCTCGGCCGGGCTGAAATCACCCACCGCGCGGCGCAGGAGCGGCAGCGCGGCGGCGAAATCGGCGCCCGACAGGCCGGTCAGCCACTCGTCCACGACGCCGAACAGGCGCGGATCGGCGGTGAGCAGGGCGGCTGACCCGCGCAGGAAGCCCGCCACGAACGCGGTCGCGCCGGCGGCCAGCGAGACCGCGCGGTGGAGGCGGGCGGCGACCTCGTCCGAGTCCAGCGCACCCGTTTCCCACAGCAGGCGCGTCGCGCGGCCGGTCGGCAGGCCGTGCGCGTCGGGCATCGCGACCAGCGATTTCAGCGCGCGCTGCCACGTGTCGCGGTGCTCGTCGTCGGCCGCCAGGCGGACGGCGTCGTCCGCGCCCTCGACCGCCTTGACCGCGCGTTCCGCCGTGTCCTCGTCCACGCCGCGGCACGCGAGCGGCAGGCCGACCGCGCCCCGGGCCAGCAATCCGTGCAGCGCGACGCGAAGCAACTCCGGGTCCGTGCCGCGCACCGAGCCGTAGCGGACGGTGGTCGCGAGGTCCGGCAGGGCGGCCAGGAGTTCCAGGGCGTCGGTCGCGGCGGCGCAGCGGTCCAGCGCCTGGCGGGACGCGGCGACGGCCTCCGGGATCTCGCACCCCACCGCCTGGCTCAGGGCTTCGGCGGCGTCGACCACCCGGGTGGCCGCCGCGGCACGGGCGATCAGCACCGTTCGGGCGGCTGCCTCGACCGTCGTGCCGTGCCGCGCCGCGACGGCCAACGCCACCGCGAACTCCGGCCGCCAGTGCAACTGCCACGCCTCGGCGAACGTGCCCAACGTCCGGGTCGTGTCCGGCGTGCCCCAGGGAACGTCGAGAACTTCCAAGCGCCGCAACAACTTCGAGCGCTCACGATCCGTGTCCTTGCGCAGGTCGAAGCGCATCGGCTTGATCGCCGCACTGGCCGGCATGCGCAGCCGGCGCTGCAACCGCGCCAAGTCCGCGGCCAGCGGTGACGTCGGGACGTCGTCGCCCACCTCGCCCAACCGCTCACCGACCACCAACTGCTCGTGCACCAGGCGGAGCGGAGTCGCGTCACCGCCGCACAACACCGCCAGCGACGCCTCCATCACCTCCGACAACCCCGGCGACGGCCGCCCGCGCATCGCCGCCAACGCGTCCGCCAGCCGCACCGCCTCCACCGCGCTCGCCGTCGACGCGGGCAAGTCCTC
This sequence comes from Saccharothrix sp. NRRL B-16348, assembly GCF_001280085.1. Lineage (GTDB taxonomy): Bacteria > Actinomycetota > Actinomycetes > Mycobacteriales > Pseudonocardiaceae > Actinosynnema. Next base: position 1,486 of record NZ_LGED01000005.1, read on the forward strand.
CGCCCGCAACACCGCGCACGCCTTCGCGAACCAGCGCGGCAAGGCGTCACCGCGCTCGGCGCACTCCCACAAGTGCGCGTACCAGCCAGGCGAAGCGATACCCGCGCCGTAACCGGACGACGCCGCCAACCGACCGTGACTCCACGGCACCCACGTGCCCGAGACCTTCTTGCGCGGCAAGCCTTTCAGCGCCGTGGCGTCGACCGATGCGGGCGGCAGCGTGCGCAGCGCCGGCACGTGCCACGCGCCGGCCACCACCACGATCGGGCCCTCGACGTCCTTCAACGCCTGCCGCACGTTCTGCCGCATCGCCGCTTCCCGCCGCAACGTGCGGGCGTCCACCTGGTCGGCGAACTCCTCCCGCAGCGCCCCCATCGCCTCCGCGACCGCCTCCGCCAGGTCCCGCGGGTCGATGTGGTGCTCGACCACGTCCTCCCACCAGCGTTCCGGGTCGTCGAACCCCGCCGCCTCGGCCAGCGTGCCGAGAGGGTCGAGCGACGCTTTCGGTGTGGTGTCGGTCGGATCCGGAGAGTCCGGAGCGTCCGAGTCGGCGTCGGGCTCGGCCAGGGACGCGGCGGCCGGCAGGTCGAAGAAGCGCACCGGAACGCCGTTCGCGTGCGCCCACGTCATCGCCCGCCACTCCGGCGAGAACTCGGCGAACGGCCAGAACGCGGCCCGCGCCGGCTCCGCCTCGTCGTGCAGCAGCAACGCCACCGGCGGCGTCAGGTTCGGCACGTGCGGCAACAAGGCGTCACCCTCCGGCGGTCCCTCGATCAGGACCACCTCCGGCCGCACGGCCGCCAACGCCGCCGCGACCATGCGCGCCGAACCCGGACCGTGATGCCGGATGCCGAGCAACGTCACCCGATCGGGCAAAGGCTGGTCGCGCGCCATCAGCCCACCATGTCCTGGCACGCCCGGTACAGGTCACGCCACTCGGCGCGCTCCTTCACGACCGCCTCCAGGTACTCCTGCCACGCCGCCGTGTCCGACACGCGGTCCTTCACCACCGCGCCGAGCAGCCCGGACGCCAACTCGTCGGCGGTGATCGTGCCGCTGCCGAAGTGCCCGGCCAACGCCATGCCGCTGGTCACCACCGAGATCGCCTCCGCCGTGGACAGGCTGCCGCTCGGCTTCTTCAGCTGCGTGCGTCCGTCCACAGTGGACCCGTTGCGCAGCTCGCGGAAGATCCGCACCACCCGGCGAACCTCCTCCAACGCCGGCGGCTCGGCGGGCAGCTGCAACGCCCGACCGAGCTGGGCGGCACGCGCCGACACGATCTCCACCTCGTCGTCCTCCGTTGCGGGCGGCGGCAGCACGACGGTGTTGAACCGGCGGGCGAGCGCCGACGACATCTGGTTCACGCCGCGGTCGCGGTCGTTCGCGGTGGCGATCACGGTGAACCCGGGCACGGCCTGCACCTGGATCCCCAGCTCCGGGATCGGCAGCGTCTTCTCCGACAGGATCGTGATGAACGAGTCCTGCACCTCCGCGGGCATCCGGGTCAGCTCCTCCACCCGCACGACCGCACCCTCGCGCATCCCCGTCATCACCGGGCTCGCCACGACCGCCGCCTCGGACGGCCCCTCGGCGATCAGCCGCGCGTAGTTCCAGCCGTAGCGGACCTGGTCCTCGCCCGTGCCCGCGGTGCCCTGCACGACCAGCATCGAGTTGCCGCTCACCGCCGCCGCGATGTGCTCGGACAGCCACGACTTCGCCGTGCCCGGCACGCCGACCAGCAGCAACGCCCGGTCGGTGACCAGCGTGCCGACGGCGACCTCGACCAGCCGCCGGTCGCCGACGTACTTCGGGGTGATCACGGTGCCGTCCGGGAGTTTGCCGCCGAGCACGTAGGTGACCACCGCCTGCGGCGACATCCGCCACCGCGGCGGGCGTGGCCGGTCGTCCGCCGCCGCCAGGGCCGCGAGTTCGGCGGCGTACTGCTGTTCCGCGGCGGGCCGCAGCACGGATTCGGTGGTCACTGGCTTTCCTCCCGGTGGTTGAACGCCTCGCGCAGCTGCATCCGCAGGCGCAGGACGTCGAGTTCGACGGTGTGCTCGGGCCAGCGCTCGGTGATGCGGGCCCAGTTCGCGCCGAGCACCTCGGCGTCACCCCTGGCCAGCAGCACCGCGGGCGGCCGGCCGGCGCGCCACCTCGGGTCGCGCATCCCGGCGTAGCGGTCGAGCAGGTCCGCGGTGGCCTGCGCGCCCCACGGCGCGGGCAACTGCGAACACGCGTGGTCGAGCAGGTCGTAGTTCCACTGGCGCGACACCTCGACCACGGTGCGCGCGGCCAGCTCGGCGGGCAGGCCGCCGAGCATCTCCAACTGCTCCATGCCGGTCAGCGACCGGGTCGCCGCGACCGCCCACGGCCGGGCGTCGTCGGCGAGCTTCAGGTTCTGCGCCACGCCGCGCAGCAGCGAACTCGCCCACGGGCCGCGTGCGAGCTCGGCGGCGGCACCCTCGTCGTCGGTGTCGAGCCGGCTGGTCCAGTGCTGCGGCGGCACGCTCGCCGCCGCGCCGCGCAACCGACCCGCGACACCGGCCTCGGAACCGTCTTTCAGCAGGTCACGGGCCTCGTCCGGCTCGGGCGCGGTCTCGGCCCACAGCTCGTCGGTCTGCACGTCGAAGCCGTCCGCGGTCAGCCACAGGCCGCGGTGGAGGCGTTCGGCGGCGCGTCCGGCGAGGTCGGACGTCGGCAGCGTTCGCAGCAGCCGCAACGCTTCGTCGTGGACGCCGATCGCGCGGTCGTCCAACGCGCGTTCGAGGAACGGTTCGTCGTCCGGACCGAGGTTCGCCTCCAGGGCGCTGACCAGCACCTGACGGTCGGTGGCACGGCGTTGGACCTCGAATTGCGCGGCCAGGAACGCGCGCGTTCTCGCCGGATCCTGGTTGCGGGCGCGGCGCAGGGCGGCGAGGCGCGACGTGCCGGGCAGGTCCAGGGCCTGGTCGAGGTCGATCTCCTCCGCGACCGCGCCGGTCGACGCCCACGCCCAGGCCGGGCGGATGGCCGCCAGCCACCGGCCGCGAGCGCCGAGGACGGCCGACACGGCGGGGCGCAGGCCGGGGTGCGCGGTGCCCAGACCCAGCAACGCGGGCAGTTCGCGGTGGTCGGCGACGACGCGTGCCGCCTTCGCCATGCCGCACCACTCCGTCAGCAGCACCTGGTCGTCCAGGGCCAGGATCTGGACCAGCACGGACCTCGCGGCGGGGTGGGCGCGGACGTCGTCGGACGCGGGGGCGGCCGGTAGCGGCGGGGTGTCGACGGGCGGCGGGAGCTGGGCGCCGTGGGCGGCTACGCCCAGGGCCGCGACGCGGTCCAGCAGGGCGGTCGGCGTCGTGCCCGCGCGGTGTGCGCCGATCAGGGCCGCTTGGACGGCCTCGTCCCATTCGGCTTGGTGGGTCATGGCCGGCCGCCGATCGCGGTCGGGTCGGCCGGGGTGTTCGCCAGAGTCCACGCGGGAGTGTTCGGCGTCGCCGGATTGGTCGGGGTCGGCCGGCGGGTCGGAGGTGGGGTGGTCGTTGGAGTGTGCGGGGTGGTGGTGAGGCGGTCGTGGTCGGGGCGGAGGCTGTCGGGTCGGCGGCCGATGGGGCGGCGGCCGATGGGGCGAAGATGGCCGGGGTGAGGGTGGTGGTCGGGGTGGTGGCGGTCGGGTCGGGGTTGGTGGGTCGCGGTTCCTCGTTTGCAACCGAGGTGCGGTAACGGTGTTTCCGTACATTTTCGGGCGATGATCACCCGATCGTGTTGCTGGAGGTACTGCCTGACCTGCGTGATCATCCCACTACCTCCGGTGCTCCGCCTGGCGTGGCGACCGCGCCCAGGCGCAGTTCGCGGCCGTTCCACAGGCCCCACGCGTCGAACGGGGCGCCGCCGGTCAGGGCCAGCGCCTGGTCCAGGGCCACGTCACTCCGGACCGGGAGGCCGCGGCCTTCCTCGTCGACCAGGTGCCTGCTGTCCTCGGTGACGCGCACCGACGCGCACCCCAGCGGGTGGAGGCGTTGCCACGGGTCGGCTCTCAGGTACTCCTCCAGGCCGGCCAGGGCCGTGCGCCACGTCGAAGGCGCCGGCACCGGCTCCGGTTGCCGCTCGACCAGCAGCTCGCCCACCGCCACCCGGTGCGGCGGGACGCCGGGATACGGGTGCAGCACCCCCTGCACCTGCACCCCGTGCGTCAACGGCGGCACGGGGCGGGCGCCGCCCCCGGCATGGCGCACCGCCACCACCCAGCCGTGCGAGCGCCCCCACGCCCATTGCCGCACGGTTCGCACCAGGCCGTCGTCGCTCTCCACCTTCAGCAACGGCGCCCACTGGTCCGACCAGCCGGCCCCGGCGCGCACCTCCTCCTCCGCCACGGAGAAGCCCAACCGGCGGCGCACCACCGGATCAGGTGATGACGACAGCCGCGCCAACAGGTGCAGCCCGCCCAACCGGTCGGCCGCGTCGTGCGCCCACCGCGGCCCGCCCGCCGCGACGATCCCGCGCACCTCGTCGACCGCCGACGCCAGCCCCTTGGCCTGCGCGTCGACCATCCGCGCCTGGATCGAGTGCCACCACGCCGCGTCACGCGCGGGCAGTCCGGCCAGCCCGGCACCGGCCACGTCACCCAGCCAGTCGGTCAGCCCGGCGACGCCCGCGCGCACCGCGTTCTCCCTGGCCAGGGCCGTCTTCTCCTTGGCCTTGGCCCGCCGCTCGACCGCTTCCGGCGACTCGTCCGAAGCTGCGGGAGCGGCGGCGGCGCGGTTGCGGCGGGTCAGCCACTCGGTCACCCAGTCGGGCGTTTCCGCCACGGGAAACGGCTCGCGCACGTCCCGCAGCTGCAACGCCAACGCGTGCTTGCACGGGAACTTGCGCGACGGGCACGAGCACTTCGTCGCCCGGTCACCCAGGTCGACGCACACCTGGTACGGGTTCTTGCCGCTGCCCTTGCACAGACCCCACAGGGCGGTGTCGCTGCGACCCGTCCCCTGCCAGCCGGAGGACCCCGCCAGCCGGGTGGCGCTGCTCGCCACCTGGCCGTCCGGGGCCTGCTCCAGAAGCGCTTGTGCGTCCATGCCGGCAGACGTTAGAGGGCCCCACCGACAATGAGTCGATCAACCCAGGTCAGGCCCGCGGCGTGCCCAGGACCAGGCGTACTTCGGGTCCTCGGACGCCACGGCGGCCTCGCCGAGGTCCAGCGGCCGGAACGTGTCGACCATGACCGCGGTCTCGTCGAAGTAGTCCACGCCGAGCGACGCCTCGACCGCGCCCGGCTGCGGCCCGTGCGTGCAGCCCGACGGGTGCAGCGACAGCGAACCCAGGCCGATGCCCGAGCCCTTGCGCGCCTCGTAGTTCCCGCCGACGTAGAACAGCAGCTCGTCCGAGTCCACGTTCGCGTGGTTGTACGGCACGGGGATCGACAACGGGTGGTAGTCGACCTTGCGCGGCACGAACGAGCACACCACGAAGTTCGGCCCCTCGAACGTCTGGTGCACGGGCGGCGGCTGGTGCACGCGGCCCGTGATCGGCTCGAAGTCGCGGATGTTGAACACCCACGGGTACAGGCAGCCGTCCCAGCCGACGACGTCGAACGGGTGGTTGGCGTAGGTGAACCGGGTGAGGCCCGCGCGGTGCCGCACGAGCACCTCGACGTCCTCGCCGTCGACCAGCAACGGCTCCGCGGGCCCCCGGAGGTCGCGCTCGCAGTACGGCGAGTGCTCCAGGAACTGGCCCTTGGCCGACAGGTACCGCTTCGGCGGTCCGATGTGTCCTGTCGCCTCCAGCACCAGGATGTTCATGGGCTCGGAAGGCACCACGCGGTACGTGCACGACGTCGGCAGCACCACGTAGTCGCCCTCGGCGACCGGCAGCGCGCCGTAGATCGTCTCCACGACGCCCTCACCCGACTGCACGTACAGCAGCTCGTCGCCGGCCGCGTTGCGGTACAGCGGGCTGGGCGCGGTGGCCGTGACGAAACCGATGACCACGTCGGCGTTGCCGAACAGCGTGCGGCGGCCGGTGACGGCGTCGACGTCGGAGGAGTCCCAGGTCAGCGCCGGTGTCTTGAAGTGCCGCGGCTTGAGCGGGAGGTTCGGCGTCAACGCGCCGCGCGTCTCCTCGACGGTGACCGCGTCGACGATCGCGGTCGGCAGGTGGCGGTGGTAGAGCAGCGCCGAATCGGCCGAGAAGCCCTCGACCCCCATGAGCTCTTCCGCGTACAGCCCGCCCTCCGGCGTGCGGAACTGCGTGTGACGCTTTCGGGGGATCTCACCCACCTGGCGGTAGTACGCCATGGTTCACTCCGGGCGTTCGATAGTCGGACATCTTTGTTCATTGACCGGTACGCCACTAGCGTGTCAGCCGTGTCAAGCGCCTTCGAACTCCGTGCGCCCGGTCCCCGCGGCACTCCGCCCCTGCTCGCGAGGCTTGTCGACGACGCCGCACTGTTCCCGCCGGGCAACGCCTCCATGCCCGACGCGGTCCGCGGCCACCTCGACGCACGTGCCGGGGAATGGGCCGGTGCGGTCGGTCTCTTCCTGTGCCCCGCGTCGCGACTCGCCGAGCTCATCACCGAGTTGATCAAGGTCAAGCCGGTCAAGCCGGTGGCCCTGTCGCTGGTCATCGACACGGGTCTGGGAGGTGTGCCCAAGGCCGTGTCGATCGTCGAGTCCCGCAGTGAGCTCTTGGCGCTGCGGATGGTCGAGATGCCGGCCCCGTCCGATGTGGACGAGGTCTGGCTCGAACGCGTCTCGGAGTTCGTGCCCGAGGACGTCATCCGCGTCGTCGAGCCCCGCCGGGGCGGCGCCGAGTGGCTGGACGGCGTGCGCCGCGTCATCGAGCACGGCAGCTGGCCCAAGCTGCGCTGCGGCGGGGTCAGCAAGGAGAACTTCCCCAGCGTGGACGAGGTCGCCGACTTCCTGTCCGTGGTGAGCAGCGGCGGCGTGGCCTTCAAGGCGACCGCCGGGCTGCACCACGCCGTGCGGCACACGGACGGCGAAACCGGGTTCACCCACCACGGGTTCCTCAACCTGCTCGTCGCAACCGCGCGTTCGCTGTCCGGCGGCGACGTGCGCGAGGCGTTGTCCAGCACGGACGCGGTCGCGCTCGGCGAAGAGGCCAACGGGTTGTCCGACCAGGCCGCGCACGCCGTGCGCGGCGTGTTCGCCTCCTACGGGTCATGCTCGCTGGACGAGCCGATCGCCGACCTGGAGGAGCTGGGTCTGCTGTGAGCTGGATCGAGGACCCCGCGTTCACCGCCGACGAGCCGTTCGGGCCGCAGACGCTGCCCTACGGCGTCCTCGTGCCCGGCGGTGTCGCGGTGCGGGTGGGCGACCAGGCGCTGCTGCTGCGGGGGCTGTCCCTGGGTCAGCGGCTGGAGCCGTTGGTCGCCACGGGCACGCTGGACGCCCTGCTGGCGGCCGGGCGGCCCGCGTGGAGCGAGCTGCGGGCGCGGCTGGTCGAGATCGTCTCGGCCACGTCGGCGCCGCGCGGCGCGGAGCTGGTCGGGCTGGACGGCGCCGTGCTGCCGTTCACCGTGGCCGACTACGTGGACTTCTACTCGTCGCGCCACCACGCGGAGAACGTCGGCCGGATCTTCCGGCCCGACGGCGAGGCGCTGCTGCCGAACTGGACGCACCTGCCCGTCGGCTACCACGGCCGGGCCGGGACGGTCGTCGTGTCCGGCACGCCGATCGTCCGCCCGCACGGGCAGCGGCGGTCGTCGGCCGGTCCGGTGTTCGGGCCGACCGGTCGGCTGGACATCGAGGCCGAGGTCGGGTTCGTCTGCGGCGGGCCGGTCGCGTCGCGGCTCACGCCGTCGCGGGCGGTCGAGCACGTGTTCGGCGTGGCGCTGGTCAACGACTGGTCCGCGCGGGACATCCAGGCGTGGGAGTACCAGCCGCTCGGCCCGTTCCTCGGCAAGTCGTTCGCCACGTCGGTCTCGGCGTGGATCACGCCGCTGGAGGCGTTCGCGGTGGCCCGCGTGTCGCCGCCGCCGCTGGGCAACGACGTGCTGCCGTACCTGGTCGAGGACCGGTCGTGGGGCCTGGACATCGACCTCGAGGTCGAGTGGAACGGCACCGTGGTGTCCAGGCCGCCGTTCCGCGAGATGTCGTGGACGTTCGCGCAACAACTCGCGCACCTGTCGGTGAACGGCGCTACCGTTCGGCCGGGCGACCTGATCGCGTCGGGCACCGTGTCCGGCCCGGCCCGCGACGAGCGCGGCTCCTTCCTGGAGCTGAGCTGGGGCGGGCAGGAGCCGGTGCTGCTCGACGACGGCGAGCGGACGTTCCTGGAGGACGGCGACACGGTGCGGATCACCGCGACGGCTCCGGGCGAGGGCGGCTCGGTCGTCGGGCTGGCCGAGGTGGTCGGCACGGTCGCGCCCGCCGACGAGAGGTAGAGCGTGGTCAGACCCGATCCCCGCGGCCGGCTGCCGGCGCCCGCGTCCAAGGAGAGCTCGCTGACCCTGGAGCGGGGCCTGGCCCTGCTCCAGGCGGTGGCCGACGCCGAGTCGGAGGCGCCGTCGATCAGCGAGCTGGCGGCGGCCATCGGCGCGTCGCGGGCGGCGGTGTACCGGCTGCTGGTGCCGTTGCAGTCGCGCGGGCTGGTGCGGCGCGAGGGGTCGAAGGTGCGGCTCGGGCTCGGCGTGCTGCGGCTGGCGTCGAACGTGCTGCCGCAGTTGCGGCTGGCCGCGCAGCCCGCGCTGCGGACGTTGGCGGAGGCGGTGGGCGCGACGTCGCACCTGACCGTGGCCGACGGGAGCGAGGCGCAGGCGGTGGCCGTGGTCGAGCCGTCGTGGACGGCGTACCACGTGGCGTACCGGGTCGGGTCGCGCCACCCCGTGCACCGGGGCGCGGCGGGCAAGGCCATCGGGCTGTCCCCGGAGGGCAGGCAGTGGGTCCACTCGACGGGCGAGCTGCAGCCGGGCGCGTTCGGGGTGGCGGCGCCGGTGCGCGGCGTGCCCGGACTGCGGGCCAGCGTGGGCGTGGTGGCCCTGGAGAAGCTGGACGGCGACGTGGTGGGGCCGCAGGTGGTGCGGGCGGCTCAGGAGGTCGCTGACGCGTTGCGCTGACGCGGGTGCGCCGACGCCTCCTGAGCAGGCCGCGTGATCAGCCCGGCCGAGGTTCGCCGGGGTGCACTTCGAGGTGGCCCTCCTCGGTGAGGACGATCCGGCGGCCCGGGTAGGCGCGTTGGGCGATCTCCACGTCGCGCTCGTCGAAGTCGCCGTAGAACAGCGGGACGCCGCGCGACAACTCGCACTTCTAAAACGTGCTCGTCAGGGACCTGTGGTCAACCGCCGACCGCCTGCCACAGGGCGACCAGGGCGAACGCGGCGAACACGAAGCCGCTCACCCGCTGGATCAGGTGCGTCGGGATCCGGGTGGCGATCTTGCGGCCCACCAGGACCGCGATGGCGGCGACGGTGACCAGGGCCAGGAACGCGCCCAGGCCCACGAACACCGGGCTCGCGTAGCGGGCGGACAGGGCGGCGGTCGCCAGTTGGGAGGCGTCGCCCCACTCGGCGGCGAACAGGACACCGAACGAGGTCAGCGCGGCACGCCAGAACGTCACCTGACCGGGGCCGTTCGCGGAGGCGTCGGTACCGTCTTCGTCCTTCGAGAAACCCTCTTTGAGCAGCAGGAACGCGCCCACGCCGAACAGTGCCGCGACGACACCGGCGACCACTCGATCGGGTAGGAGGGTGAGCACGCCGCCGAACGTCGCGGCCACCACGCACTGGATCGCGAACGCCGCCGTGACGCCCGCGAACACCGGCCACGCCCGGTACCTCGTGGTCAGCACGAGGGTGGCGACCATGGTCTTGTCCGGCAGCTCGGCCAGGAAGACGATGGCGAAAGCCGTCGCCAGGGCGATGAGTTCAGGTGCCACGGGTACCTCCGACGTCCGATGTGAACCCGGACGGAGGCAGCACGACCCCGACCGGGCGTGGTGCACTGCCCGGCCGGAGGTCTCGTTCGCCCGTTCGCGAGAACGGGTGAGGGACCGGATCCGCGCAAGGCGGATCAGTATGTCGATCCTCTCGCCCCGGTCGTGGTGACCCGGGGGAACTACTCCCCTCTGGCGTCCACATCGTACCCCGCGGACCTGTTTGCCCTGGACGTGACCGTGCGCACTAGCCCGGCACGACCGCCAGCTGCCCGCTCGCCCCGCTGGCCGCGATGGCCGACGCGCCGGTGAGCGCGGTCCGAACCGGGGTGCTCACCCGGCACTCCGCCGGCCGGGGCGAGTCGTAGCAGCGGCCGCTCGTGCCGTTGCCCACGTTGCCGCCCGCGTCGTTGCGCCCCCACCCCCACACCGTGCCGTCCGACCGGACGGCGAACGTGACCCACTGGTAGCTCTCGACCATGACGACGTCGGTCAGCCCGGGCACCACGACCGGGACGGAGGACCGGCAGTCGGTCACGGGACCCGCGCACTCCGTCCCGAGGCCGAGCGAGCCCCACTCGTCGTCGCCCCACGCCCACAGGCGGCCGTCCGCGGTCACCGCGTAGGCCATCTGTGTGCCGGCGGCGATCGTGACCACGTCGGTCAGGCCGACGACCCGGGTGGGGCCGATCGAGGTGCCGGGCGGCACGCCGGTGCCGGTCTCGCCGAAGTTGTCCCGCCCCCACGCCCACACCGTGCCGTCGGAGCGCAACGCGTAGCCGGTCGGGCCGTCACCCGCCGCGATCGCGGTGATCCTGGTCGTCCCGGGCAGGGGCAGCGCCACCCGCACCGGCGTGCCGGGCGGGCAGTGGTCAGTGGGGCAGACGCCGTCACCCAGGCCGCCTGCCGCGTCGTCGCCCCACGCCCAGACCGTGCCGTCGGACTTCAGCGCGTACGCCACCCCGTACCCGGCAGCCACGGCCGTCACCCCGGAGACGCCGGTCACCCGCACCGGGACGGCCGACAGGTCGGGCACGTCCGGGCCGATCTGCTTCTTGCCGTTCGACCCCCACGCCCAGACCGTCCCGTCGGACTTCAGCGCGTACGTCGTCCCGCCGCCCGTGTCCACCGCCGTCACACCGCTCAGCCCGCGCACCCGCAGCGGCACGGACGACCCGCCGCCGATCGCGCCGGTGCCGAGTTCGCCGTACCCGTGCCCGCCCCACGCCCAGACCGTGCCGTCGGACTTGACCGCGAAGGCGTGACCGCCGTCCTGGTCCACGGCGGTCACGCCGGACAGCCACGGACGTCGGCCGGGTGTCGTGCCGTAGCCGTCGCCCCACGCGTACAGGCAGTCGGCGGCGCACCCCGGCGGCGTGGCGAAGAAGCCCGCGAGGTCGACCACCAGGTCGGTCGAGCCCACGTGGTTGTGGAGCGTCATCCGGGCGTCGCCGCCGATCGCGACGACGGCGGCGTTCGCGGTGTCCCGCCCGGGCGTCAGGTTCAGGTTGGACGTGGCCGGGCGGGTGGTGCCGGTCCGGTACGCGGAGACGTGCGTGGCGTCGGTCGTGTTGGTGCCGGTCAGGTTCAGCACGGCGGCGGCCGCGGACTCCGGGATCCGGGTGGCCAGCTCGACCACCCTGGTCCCGCCGGCGGGCACCGGACCGCCGGTCTCGCGGGTGTCGACGGTCCGGATCTGCTGGACGGGGAAGAACCGGTGGCCGCGGTCGGTGGCGTAGTAGCCGACCAGGTCCACGAGCAGGTGCGTGTTCCCGGCGTTGTTGTAGAGGCTGATCCGGCGGTCGGCGCCGACGGTGACCGTGACCAGGTTGGGGCTGGTCCGGCCGGGCGCCAGGTTCAGGTTCGACACCACGGGCCTGGCCGTGCCCGACGCGTGCGCGATCACGTGCGTCGCGGCGGTCGGCTCCGTGCCGGTGAGGTTGAACGTGACCGCGGTCGCGGAGGCGGGCAGGTGCGCGGACAGGTCCACCTCACGGGTCGCCCGCGGGCCGACGGGCGCGCCCACGCGGGTGTCCAGGACCCTGGTCGGCGACGTCGTGGTGAACCGCGACGCCTCGTCCGTCGTGTAGTAGCCCGCCAGGTCGGCGATCAGGTGCACGGTGCCCGCGTTGTTGTACAGGTGGATCTTCCGCGCGCCGCGCGGCAGTTCGAAGGTGACCAGGTTGGCCCTCGTCTCCCCGGCCTGGAGGTTCAGGTTCGAGGAGCCCCAGGGCACGATGCCGAGCGACAGCTCGACGTGCGTCGCGGCGGTCGGCTCGGTGCCGGTCAGGTTGAACACGACCGTCGTCGCCGAGGCGGGCAGGTGGGGCGCCAGGTCGACCACCGCGGCCTGGCGCGGGCCCACGGGGCCGCCGACGTCGCGCGTGTCCAGCACCCGCTTCGGCGCCGTCGGGACGAACGTGCCGCCCAGCTCCTCGACCCCGCCCTGGACCACCGGAGGGGTCGGATCGGCCTGTGCCGCGGCCGGTTGAGCGCCGAGCACGGTGAGCACGGCGACGCACAGCGCGAGAAGCCGCCACATGATGTCCCCCCAAGGTCACGACGAGCCGGCTGACCCTACGTCGGGACCGGCCGAAACGGGTACTCCGCGACGGCACCCGGGACCTTGGTCCCGGGTCGTGGGGGACCGTCGTACCTGAGCACGACCCCAGGCTCGGACCTAGGTTCGAGCCGTGGACGTCCTCGACCTGGCACGGTGGCAGTTCGGCATCACCACCGTCTACCACTTCCTGATGGTGCCGCTGACCATCGGGCTCTCCCTGCTGGTGGCCGGGATGCAGACCGCGTGGGTGCGCACGGGTGACCGCAAGTACCTGGCGATGACGAAGTTCTGGGGCAAGCTGCTGCTGATCAACTTCGCCATGGGCGTGGTCACCGGCATCGTGCAGGAGTTCCAGTTCGGCATGACGTGGAGCGCCTACTCGCGCTTCGTCGGCGACGTGTTCGGCGCGCCGCTGGCCATGGAGGGTCTGGTCGCGTTCTTCGTCGAGTCGACGTTCCTCGGGCTGTGGATCTTCGGCTGGGACCGCCTGCCGAAGAAGGTCCACCTGGCCTGCGTGTGGGCGTTCTCGCTGGCCACGATCGCGTCGGCGTACTTCATCCTGGCCGCGAACTCGTGGATGCAGCACCCCGTCGGCGTGGAGCTGGTCGACGGCAGGCCCCGGCTGACGTCGATCTGGGCGGTGCTGGGCAACAACACCGTGCTGGCGGCGTTTCCGCACACGATCTTCGGCGCGTTCGCCGTCGCCGGCACGTTCCTGGTGGGCGTCGCGGCGTGGCACCTGTGGCGGCGCAGCGACGACGGGCCGGTGTGGCGCGCGTCGGTCAAGTTCGGCACGTGGGTGGGCGTGGCGGCGTTCACCGGGCTCGCGATCACCGGCGACATGCAGGGCAAGCTGATGTTCGAGCAGCAGCCGATGAAGATGGCGGCGGCCGAGGCGCTGTGCCACACGGAGTCGCCCGCCGCGTTCTCGGTGTTCGCGCTCGGCGACGTGTCGCGGCCCGACTGCGAGAACGTCAAGAGCGTCACGGTGCCCGCGCTGCTGTCGTTCCTGGCGCACAACGACTTCACCACCGAGGTCAAGGGCATCGAGGACCTGGTGCCGCTGTACCAGGAGAAGTACGGGACCAACTACCCGGTCGACCCGAAGCTGGGCGAGCTGTCGGGCAAGCCGATCGACTACGTGCCCAACCTGCCGGTCACCTACTGGGGGTTCCGGCTGATGATCGGGTTCGGCGGGCTCGCGGTCGGCGCGGGGCTGCTGGTCCTGTGGCTCACGCGGGGTGGTCGGACGCCGCGCGGCCGGTGGTTCAAGTGGCTGGCGCTGGGCAGCATCGCGACGCCGTTCCTGGCCAACAGCTTCGGCTGGATCTTCACCGAGATGGGTCGGCAGCCGTTCGTGGTGGTGCCGAACCCGAGCGGGGTGGACGGGGTGTGGATGTTCACCGCGCGGGCCGTGTCGTCGTCGACACCGGGGGAGGTGTTGACGTCGCTGGTCGCCTTGACGCTCGTCTACGGGGTGCTGGCGTGCGTCGAGGTGTTCCTGATCCGGCGGTACGTCCGCGCGGGGATCGCGGGCGTGCTGCCGGCTCGAAAACCCGACGACGACGCCGAGTCGCGTGACGACGACGTCCTGACGTTCGCTTACTGAGAGGGGGAGCCGTGGAGACGTTCTGGTTCTGCGTGATCGCCCTGCTGTGGCTGGGCTACCTGTTCCTGGAGGGGTTCGACTTCGGCGTCGGCATGCTGCTGCCCGTGCTCGGGCGGTCGGACGCCGAGCGGCGGGTGCTGGTCAACACCATCGGACCGGTGTGGGACGGCAACGAGGTGTGGCTGCTGGTCGCGGTCGGCGCCACGTTCGCCGCGTTCCCCGCCTGGTACGCGGCGCTGCTCAGCTCGGTGTACCTGCCGCTGGTGCTGTTCCTGCTGGCGTTGATCGGGCGCGGGGTCGCGTTCGAGTACCGGGGGAAGGTCGACTCGGCGCGGTGGCGGCGGGTGTGGGACCGGGTGATCGTCACCGGGTCGTGGACGGCCGCGCTCGGGATCGGGCTGCTGCTGTCGGCGACGGTGTTCGGGATGCCGTTGGACGCCGCCGGCGACCGGGTCGGCTCGCCGTTCGCCTCGATCCGGTGGGAGACGCTGCTCGGCGCGGTGGCGGTGGCCGGGTACGCGTTCGTGCACGGCGCGGTGTTCCTGTCGCTGAAGACCGAGGGTGACGTGCGGGAACGGGCGCGCGCGCTGGCGCTGAAGGTCGCGCCGGTGGCGTTGCTGCCGCTGCTGGTGCTGCTGCTGACCGTGCAGCTGCGGTTCGGGTCGGCGTGGACGTGGGGCGCGTCGACCGTGGTCGCGCTGGCGGCGCTGGGCGCGTACGGGCGGCTGGTGCTGCGGCGTGAGGGGCAGGCGTTCGCGCTGATGGGCGTCGTGGTGGCGGCGACGGTCGCGGCGCTGTTCGGCGCGCTGCACCCGAACGTGCTGCCGTCCACTTTGGACCCGGCGTGGTCGCTGACGGTGGCGGGCGCCGCGTCGAGCCCGTACACGCTGACCGTGATGACGTGGGTGGCCGCGTTCGGCACACCCGCCGTGCTCGTCTACCAGGGGTGGACGTACTGGGTGTTCCGCAAGCGGATCGGCACCCGGCACATCCCTCAGGTGCACGTGCCGTGAACTTCCCCGGAGCCCCTTCCGCCAAGAAGCCGGGGAAAGGCCCGCTCGGCGCGCTGCCAACGCTCTCGCGTTCGGCGCGCCGGGCGCTGGCCTGGTGCGCGGTGCTGGCCGCGCTGACGGCGGGCGCGTTGGTGTGGCAGGCGGTGGCGCTGGCGTCGGCGCTGGTGACCGGCGGGTCGTTGTGGGTGCTGGCGGGCGCGGTCGTGGTGCGGGCGCTGCTCGCGTGGGCGACCGAGACGGTGGCGGCGCGTGCGGCGGCGGGCGCGAAGGAAGAGCTGCGGGCGGCGGTGCTGGACCGGGCGCTGGGGCTCGGGCCGTCGTGGATCGTGGCGCGGGGGCCGGCGTCGCTGGCGGTGTTGGCGACCAAAGGCTTGGACGCGCTGGACGCCTACTTCACCCGCTACCTGCCGGCGTTGGTGACGACCGCCGTCGTGCCGGTGGCGGTGGGCGGGTGGATCTTCTTCACCGACCCGACGTCGGCCGTGCTGATCGCCGTGACGCTGCCGTTGATCCCGGTGTTCGCGATCCTGATCGGCCGGTTCACGTCGGCGCGGGTGGCCGCGGCGGCGTCGGCGCTGGAGCGGTTGTCGGGACGGCTGGCGGAGCTGGTGCGGGCGCTGCCGGTGCTGACCGCGTTCGGGCGGGCGGCGGCTCAGGCGTCGGCCGTCCAGGAGGTGGGCGAGCGGTATCGGAAGGCGACGATGGGGACGTTGCGGGTGGCGTTCCTGTCGGCGCTGGTGCTGGAGATCGTGGCGTCGCTGTCGGTGGCGTTGATCGCGGTGGGGATCGGGCTGCGGCTGGTGTCGGGGGAGATGACGCTGGTCACGGGCCTGGTGGTGCTGATCCTCGCGCCGGAGTGCTACTTGCCGCTGCGGGCGGCCGGTGCGGCGCACCACGCTTCGGAGGACGGGGTGGAGGCCGTGCGGCGGGTCGCGGAGATCCCCGAGCCGCGCGAGCGCGGGTGGGCGCCCGTCCTGGCCGAGGGGGAGGCCAGGCCGGTCGAGGGGGTGGAGGTTCGCGATCTCCGCGTGTCGCGGCGGGGGAGGTTCGCGCCCGATGGGGTCGGGTTCCGAGTGCGGCCCGGGGAGGTCCACCGGGTGGACGCGCCCAGTGGGGCCGGCAAGTCGACGCTCTTCGCCGTGTTGCTGGGGTTCGTGGAGCCGGATGGCGGGTCCGTTGCGGTTGATCGGTCGGCTATCGCCTGGGTGCCGCAGCGGCCCGCGTTCGCCGGGCGGACGGTGGCCGACGAACTGGAGTTGACCGCGGGGCGGGTCGACCACGAGGTGTTGGCGTCGGTGGCGGCGGATCACCTGGTGGCGCGGCCGATCGCGGAGCTGTCGACCGGGGAGCGGCAGCGGGTCGCGGTCGCGCGGGCCCTGACGCGGGTGCGGGACGGCGCGAAGGTGCTGCTCCTGGACGAGCCCACCGCCCACCTCGACCCGGCGACGGCGGCGAAGGTGATGGCGGCGGTCCACCAGGCCGCCGCTGACGGTGCGGCGGTCGTCCTGGCGACCCACCGGCTGGTCGGTGAGCAGGCCGAGGAGGTGGCGGCGGCTCGGGCGGTCCAGCCGGTAGGCGACCGGTCGACCGTCGCGCGGTCGCCCCGGCCGACCCGGCGGCTGTTGGCGGGGGCGTTGCTGGGCGCGGCGGCGTCGGCGAGCGGTGTGGCGCTGACGGCGTTCGCGGCCTACCTGATCGCGAAGGCGGCGACCCAGCCGCCGATCCTCACGCTGTCCGTGCTGGTGGTGGGCGTGCGGACGTTCGCGCTGGCCAAGGGGGTGCTCCGGTACCTGGAGCGGTTGGTGTCGCACGACGCCGCCTTCCGCCACGCCGAGTCGTTGCGGGTCCGGCTGTGGCGCGGGCTCCGGCCCGGCCAAGCCGAGCTCACCCGCCTGGTCGACGACGTCGACACGGTCCGCGACCTGGTCCCCCGCGTCCTCCAACCGCCGTTGATCGCGGTGGGCGTGTCGGCCGCGGCGGTGGCGTTGTTCGCGCTGATCGAACCGGTGGCCGGCCTCGCGCTGGCCGTCGCCCTGGTCGTCGGCGGCACGCTGGCGCCGGTCGTCGCCGTGCTCACCGAACGCCGTGCCACGGCCGTCCTCGCCAGGGGACGGCGGCACGTGTCGGAGCAGGTGCTGACCCTGCTCACCGCCGCACCCGACCTGATCGCGTTCGGCGCCGACCGCGAGGTCCGCGCCGACCTGGCCCGCCAGGACGCCGAACTCGCCCGGCAGGCCCGTCGCCAGGCCCTCGGCGCGGGCGCGGCGATCGGCATCGTGCACCTGACGACCGGCCTGGCGTCGGCGGTGTGCATCGGCCTGGCCGGCGGCGTCGACCCGCTGCTCGTGCCCGTCCTCGGCCTCGTGCCGCTGGCGTTGGCGGAGGTGCTGGGCGCGCTGCCCACCGCCGCACAGCACCGGGCCGCGTTGCGCGAGTCGTACGGCCGGGTAGTCGAGCAGGCCGATCGGCCCGCCGACCCGTCGACGGCACGGGTCGAGCAGGGCGCGGTCGGCGGCGCGGTCGGGCTCGAAGGCGTCACGGTGCGGTGGCCGGGCAGCGCGGAACCGGCGCTGGAGCGGGTGTCGTTCGACCTACCCGCCGGCGCCAAGGTGGCCGTGGTGGGACCGTCGGGAGCGGGCAAGTCGAGCCTGTTCGCGTTGCTGTTGGGCTTCCTCGAACCCGAACGCGGGCTGGTGTGGCGGCCCGACCGCGTGGCCTGGTGCCCGCAGGAGCCGATGCTCGTCTCGACCACGGTCCGCGAGAACCTGCGGCTGGGCGACCCCCGAGCGGAGGACGAACGGCTGCGCTGGGCACTCGACGTCGCCGGCGTCCGGCTCGACCTCGACACCGTGATCGGCCCGACGCTGCTGTCCGGCGGTGAGGCGCAGCGGGTCGCGCTGGCCCGCGCCCTGCTCTACGACGCCGACCTCGTGCTCCTGGACGAGCCGACCGCCCACCTCGACGAGCCGACCGCCGCCGCGTTGCTGGCGCGCCTGGACGACGTGCTGCGGGACAAGACCGTCATCCACATCACCCACCGGCCGGGTGAGGCCGACCGCGCGGACCTGGTGCTGGACGTCGCCGCGGGGCGGACGCGGGTCAGGGCCTACCGTTGACCACCGTGGACCCCGCCCGCGTGCTCGCCGCGTCGACCGAGATCACCTCGGCCGCCCTCGCCGGCGACGACCCGGACGCCGTGCTGCCGCTCGTGGTGCGCAGCGCCGTCGAACTCGCCGGCGCGGACCTCGGGCTGGCCATGGTCACCGCCGACGACGGCACGCTGACCGTCGAGGCGTCCTCCGGCGACGTCGACCCGGTGGGCATCGTGCTGTCGAGCCGTTCGTCGGCGGCACGGGCGGCGCGGACCGGCGTGCCCGTGGTCGCGGCCGACTTCACCACCGACCCGCGCACCGCGCCGTTCGTGCCCAAGGCGTTGCGCGGCTACGGCCCGTTCGCGGTCGCGCCGTTCGGCACCAAGGAGCGCAGGATCGGCGCGCTGGCGGTGTACCGGCGCAAGGGCGCGCAGCCGTTCAGCCAGGACACCGTCGAGGTGCTGGCCGCGTTCGCCGCGCAGGCGGGCCTCGCGGTCGTGCTGGCCGAGGGGTCGACCGCGCGGCAGCGGATCGCGGTCTACCAGGAACGCGAGCGCATCGCCCGCGACCTGCACGACGTGATCATCCAGCGGCTGTACGCGACCGGCGTGCAGCTCGACCTGCTCGACCGGCGGCTCAAGCTCGACGGCCGGGAGGCGCGCCGGCTGGCCGACTGCGTGGACCAGCTCGACCAGACCATGGCCGAGGTCCGCGCCACCGTCCGGGCCCTGCGCAGCGCCGATCCGGGCAAACCCGCCGACGTCGACCTCAAGGGCTCGGTGCTGGCCGAAGCACGCACGGCGGGCGAGCTGCTGGGGTTCGAACCGGAGGTGCGCGTCGAGGGCGAGGTGGGCGACGTCCCCGCGGACCTGGCCGACCACGCCCGCGCGGCGCTGCGGGAGGCGTTGTCGAACGTGGTGCGGCACTCGGGCGCGCGGCACGTCGGCATCGCGCTGCGCCGCACCCCCGACCGGCTGGACCTCGAAGTCGCCGACGACGGCTGCGGCATCCCGCGCGGTGTCGCCAAACGGGGCCTGCGGCACCTGGAGGAACGCGCCCTCGCCGCGGGCGGCGGCTGCGAGATCACCTCGTCACCCCGCACCGGCACCACGATCACCTGGCACGTGCCGCTGAGCCCCACCGCTTGAAGTGTCTTAGCCGACCGGAAAGCCAATTCCGACTACACCGAAGCCGTTCCGGCCAGTCCGACGGATTGCAGCTTGCTCCAAGCGCTCTCGAGATGCTCGCGGGTGAACAACCTTCGTTTGCGGGTAGTCCACTCCTAGACGAACAGCGACGCGCTTGGTGACCCTCCATCACCGGATCGACGATCTGCCCCGTTATGTCCGTGGCCGGAGACGACTCGACGACGTAGCGTGCAGCTGTGCGGGCGCCTAGTGCGCTGACCACGAACGTTCGCCGGGTTGGTCAGGCTGCTCGTGGTCGGCCCCAGCGTTGGTGGCGTTCGCTGCGGATGCGGGCTCGTTCGCGGC
>NZ_LGED01000006.1 GCF_001280085.1 Saccharothrix sp. NRRL B-16348
GCTGCCGTGCGCACGGACGTGCTCGTCCAGACGCGCCAGGGAGATCTGCCGGCGGGCCGGGTGCGCGACCGGCTTGCGCAACAGTTCGGTGAGCGCCGCGGCGGTCTTCTCGTCCTCGACGCGAATGCCGAACGCAGACCGGCCGCCACCCTCCAGGGTCTCGCGGGCCAGCCGCCACAGCTCGGCGAATTCAGGTTGGTCCCAGTGCACCGCCCGAGCCTAGTTTCGCGATCCGGAGCGCGCGCGCCTCCGGGGTGCCAGAACCCCGCACTGAGGCGCCGACCTCCGGCGATCGCGCACCATGGGCTGTAGGAGCGTGATCGCGAGGCGTGGCGCTACGACTGCCGTACCTGATCTTCGTTCGACTCGGTGACTGGCTGGTGCTGCTCGGCCGGTCCTCCACGGCCAAGGACGTCGAACTGCTGGTGCTGCGACACGAGGTCGCCGTGCTGCGCCGGACCAAACCCCCGCCCGCGGTTGGACCGGGCCGATCGCGCGGTGCTCGCCGCGCTGGTTCGCCGACTCCCCCATCGGCTGCGCGAGCACCGGTTGGTGACACCGGGAACCATCCTGCGATGGCACCGGCGCCTGGTCGCGAGGAAGTGGACTACCTAATCGCACCGACCGGCCGATCGACGACACCATTGTGGCGTTGATCGAGCGCATGGCCCGGGAGAACACCGGCTGGGGCTACCGCCGGATCCAAGATGAACTGCTCAAGCTCGGCCACCAGGTGGCCGACTCGACCGTACGGCGCGTACTCAAGCGCCTGCGGATCCCACCCGCACCCCCGGCGCGACACCGACACCTCCTGGCTGCGATTCCTGCGCGCCCAGGCCTCCGGCATGTTGGCCTGCGACTTCTTCCACGTCGACTGCGCCGTGACCGCAAGCGGGTCTACGTGATGGAGGTCGCCACCCGCTACGTCCACATCCTCGGCACCACCAACCCCGACGGGACATGGACCACCCAACAAGCCCGCAACCTACTGATGAACCTCGGCGACCCGGCAGACGACTTCCGGTTCCTCATCCGAGACCGAGCCAGCCAGTTCACCACCTCGCTCGACACGGCCCTCTCCGGCGCAGGCATCCACGTCGTGACGACCCCGCCACGGTGCCCCCGAGCCAACGCCCACGCCGAACGGTTCGCCGGCACCGTCAGACGCGAAGCCACCAACCGCCTGCTCATCCTCAACCAACACCACCTGCGGACCGTGCTGAACCGCTACACGACCCACTACAACCACCGCAGACCACACCAAGCCCTACAACTCACACCACCACGACCAGACCACCCAACCGCAGAGCCGGGCTGAACCTCGATACGCCGCCGACCAGTCGGTGCCTGATCAACGGCTCCGCCGTGCTCAACGGCACCACCGGCCACCTCGAAACCAGCAGCAAGGTACTCGACACCACCAAGAACTTCAGCGTCTCCGCCTGGGTCAAGATCCAATCCCACACCACCGACCAGACCGCCGTCAGCCAGGACGGCAACACCACCAGCGCCTTCCAACTCCACTACAACCCCACCGCACGCCGCTGGGCCTTCACCACCCGCTCCACGGACAACACCACCCGACAGGCCCTGTCGAAGAACGAACCCGCACTCAACACCTGGACCCACCTGACCGCCACCCACGACGCACACAGCCACATCGCCCGGCTCTACGTCAACGGAGCCCTCGAAGCGACAACCGCCGACGTCGCACCCCTCGCCGCCAACGGCCCACTCGCCATCGGACGCGCCCGCCACGCCAACAACGACACCGCCTTCCTCAACGGATCCATCGCCGACGTACGCGGCACCGTCTCGTTCGAAGCGGTCTTCTCCGATGCGGGCATCCAGGTCGTCAAGATCCCGCCACGGTGTCCACGAGCCAACGCCCACGCCGAACGATTCGTCGGAACCGTCCGACGGGAAGCCACCGATCGACTGCTCATCATCAACGGACACCACCTGCGAGCGGTACTCGGCCGCTACGTATCCCACTACAACCACCGCCGACCACACCAAGCACTGC
The DNA here is from genome assembly GCF_001280085.1 of Saccharothrix sp. NRRL B-16348. Classification (GTDB taxonomy): domain Bacteria; phylum Actinomycetota; class Actinomycetes; order Mycobacteriales; family Pseudonocardiaceae; genus Actinosynnema. The sequence goes on from NZ_LGED01000006.1 coordinate 2,027, forward strand.
AACTCGCGCCACCACGACCGGACCACTCGACCGCAGAGCCAGGCTGCACCTCGATACGCCGCCGACCAGTCCTCGGCGGCCTGATCAACGAGCACGAACCCACAGCCGCCTAACCCGCAGTTCAGACCCTGTGGCCGACTTCTGGAACCTCACACGGCAGCTCCGAATCACACAATCGCCCACAAGCAACGGGTGTCGGTCGCTTCCAGGTCCGGGTCCAGGAAGTAGCCCACACCCTCCGCTTCCACGAACGCCTCCGGGACCGTCGAACCCAGCCCCGCGCTCAACCTCAGGTAGTCCAACCGCGGCAGCGGTCGTGGTCGGACGAAGAGCACGATGCTCGACGACGACCCGACCGAGGAGGCAACCGACTCGACCAGTTCGCCCGGGGTCGTGGTGGTCACCTCCAGATCGGGGTAGACCAACACTTCCGCGCCGGCTCTGAGTCCGGACACCACGTCGTCCAGATCCTCGGCACCGACCAGGTACCAGTCCTCCCCGTAACGCCCGCGGGCCCGTCGCTCCATCAGCAGCACCGGCCTGGCAGACGCCTCGACCGCGGCACGGACCGATGCCCAGAAGTCGTGATCCGCCGGAGGAGGCGGGGCGTCATGATCGTCCGGATCGTCTTCTTCCTCGAAGTGGTCGACGTAGAGACCGCACTCACGAACCGTTTCGACCAACGCCGACAGATCGCCCGGCGCGTACACGTTGAGGTAGAAGTCGAAGCCGACTCGAACGTACACCCCGTTTCCCAGATCGAGGACGGCGTGATAATGCGCCCCCCTGAGGAGGTTGCGGATCAGGGTCTCGACCTCTCGCAGACCCACTACGCGCCCGTTGTACAGCTCACCTAATTCTTCCGGCGGAAGCTCACCGATGAAGACCTGCCGCAGCACCGCCTGGTGGGCACCGAGCGAATCCATGACCGCGCACACCGCGCAGACATAACGATCCTCGGCCTCGACGTAATCCCGCAGGGTAAGTTCTTGACCGTCGAAGACCTCCCCGACCTCATCGAACGACGTCCAGCCCCACTCACCCCCGGAACGCGCCCGCGCACGCTCCGAAGGTGAGTGCTTCGAGATGCTGAGGTAGAACATCACTTCCTGATTCGTTGCAAGCCAATGGTTCCGTCAGGGTTCTTGACAACATCATACGACCCACTGCGGTATTTCGAACTCGTCGTCTGCAACGACTCGACAGTCGGCCCCGCCTTGAACAGACCTCCGCCGTGCCCGGCGGTGTCCTGAGCGATGTACCGCTCGGCCGCTGGAGCCTTCTTGTTGTGCCAGATCTTCGGGCCGCCCGCCGACTTTTCCCTCCTCACCGTGTACCCGAGCCACGCGGCCACCTCGTCGGACTGGTCCCGCGTAAGGATCTGCTCGTTCTTCAGACGTGTTCCGGGAGCAAAGTCGATCTCTTCGCCACAGTTGTGGACCAGAACCGGCGTAGCGCCTGCGAGCACATAGTACGTGTGGAGGCCCTCAACAGTCAGGTCATAGACGGGTTCGAGGCGCGTGTGCCGCGCAGCCACTGACACGACGGGCGACGTGCCGTCGACCGAGGTGAGACCCTGGCCTGGTTTGAGGTCGCCGATGTTGACGAAGCGGTTCTCAGATGGAACCCAGATCGGATGCCAGGAGGTGGCGTCGACCGTACCCATGGTGCCGTCGTTGGCGGTGACGATGAGGCGGGTCATGTCGTCTTCGTCGGTGTGGACGATGGTGGCGACGACATCGCGGTCGGTGGTTTCACCGGTAACGGGGTCGGTGGCTTTGACCTTGTCACCGATCTCCACTTCGGAGATCGGTTTGGTCGAGCCGTCGGCCATCAGAACCAGGGTGGCGGCGACGAAACTGTGCTTCGAACAAGTGCCACCGATATCAGCACGCACCTCGGACTCGGAGCGCTTTGCAGAGTTATTGCCTCGCTTACGGGAGGGCGAGACCAGGTCGAGATAGTCGCCCAGACCCGGAATCTGACTGTTAGCGAAGTCCGAGACGACTTGTTCACTGACGACTTGGATAACATTCGTTCCAGGTTTGACGATGGTCGATTTGACGATGTCCAAGACCTTGTTGACGTCCTGGACATTTTCCGCGAGTGCTTGAACCTGCCGCGCGGGGAGGTTGGGCGCTGAGGAAACCAGGTCCTTCATCGCTACGCGCGCTTTGAGTACGGCTTGAAGTACCGGCAGAGGGTTGTTCTTCGCAGCGTGAGCGATAGCCGCCTTGGCGCGTTTGGTTACCGCTTCCATTGCGGCGCGTCGGGCGACTGCTGCCGCGGCCGCAGCAGCAGCACGTTTCGCTGCTGTCTGCGCCACTGCCTGCACTGCCGTTCGGACTGCGGTCTTGGCGAAGTCGGTCGCGTTCCGGAGAGTCCCGCCGAGCACGTCGTCTCCGACACGGCGGGTGGCGGAGGCCGCGTTGTCGGCCTGCTTGCGGACTCCGGATACCACGTCGTCGGCGTGTTTGCGACCTGCGGTGACGGCTTCGTCGCCGTGTTTGGCGAGATATTTGACGCCCTTGAGAAATTTGCCTGCGGGGATGACGTTGGAGATCACCCAGAGGGCGTTGCCCAGGCTGGGGTTGTTAATGAAATTGACGACGTCGTTGTAGCCAGAGACTTCTTTGACCACACTGACCGTAACCGATGCGACCTTTTTCACCCCGTTCCACACATCGCTCCAACTCGGCCAGTGGCCGTCGGTGTCGATGAGGTCGAGGGGCCGGCCCGCGCCGTAGGTGTAGCGGTTGAACAGGATCGAGGCGCCGGAGGTTGCCGAGACGGTGTCGCGTGAGGTGAAGGTGCCGGTATTCGGTTGGTACCAGCGGGCGCCCATGTTGATTTGGCCGGTGTCCGGGTCGGTCCAGTCGCCTTGGTAGCCGACCTGGCGTTTGGTTCCGGTTGTGGCCGTGATGGTGCCGAATGGATCGAAGGCCGCCGAGTCCGCGATGCCGGTCGTGGCGGGGTCCAACCCTCCGACGATGTCACCGTGTTTGTCGGCGAGGGTGAGCCGCGTGGTCCCGCCCGACGACAGGGACAGCAGTTCGTCCGCCGCGCCTCGGCCGTAGGTGGTGGTGCCGTCCGCTACCGGGTCGAGGCTGAAGCCGGCGTAATGGAAGGACGTGCTGCCTCGTGTGATCGGCCGGTCCAGGCCGTCGTAGGTGTAGTTCGTGTGGCCGACTCCGATGAGACGGTCGAAGGCGTCGAAGGTGAACTTTTCTTCGAGGCCGGAGGAGGTGCGTGAGGCCGTGGTGCCGCGTGCTGTGTGGGTGTAGGTGTAGTCGCCGTCGGATAACAGGCGGTTACGTTCGTCGTAGGTGGCGATCTTGGTGTCGTTGCGGGTCCGGTTTCCTGATGCGTCCCATGTGTATCCGGTGGTCTGTCCGCCTGTGGTCCAGGTTGTGAGGCGGTTGGTGTGGTCGTAGGTGTAGGTGTGCTCGCCTGCGCCTGCCAGACCGGTGGTGGTTTTGCGGGTCAGTCGGTCGTTGTTGTCGTAGTCGTAGGTGATGGATGACACCGGCGTGCCGGTGGCGTCGGTGACAGTGTCGGACTTCTGTCGGCCCAGGGCGTCGTGGTCGAACGTGCGGATGCGGTTCGTGCCGTATTTGAGGGTTCTGAGCTGGCCGGCTTCGTTGTAGTCGTGGGTCAGTTGGACGCCGGTGACGCCATCGGAGACGGTGGCGAGCCTGCCTCGGTGGTAGCTGAAGCCGGTGGTGCCGGAGGCGTCGGTGCGGGCGGTGATCCGCCCGTTCTCGTCGTAGTGGTACGACGAGTCGCCTGAAGGACCGGTGGCGGACAGCAGGGCGCTGCGGTCGTTGTACTGGTAGGTGTTGTGGCCGCCGGGTGCGTTGGTCTGGGTGAGCCTGCCTGTTTCGTCGTACGAGTAGGTCCGCTCGGTTGTGGCTGCTTCCGCGCCGGATCCGGTCTCGGTGGTGAGCCGGTCGAGTTGGTCGTAGTGCCGCTCACGTACCGCCCCGCCGGGGGCGGTCAGCCTCGTAGGGTTGCCTGCGGTGTCGTAGACCGAGGTCCAGGTGCGGTCGGCGGGGGCAGGGTGGGCGGTAGTCGCGGGTTCGGTGACGGATTCGGGGAGGGACCAGGGTGTGTAGGTGGTGGTGAAGGTGTTGCCGCGGCCGTCGGTGTAGCGGGTGCGGTTGCCGCGTGCGTCGTAGCCGAAGGAGGTGGTGATGGATTCAGTGTCCGAGACCGGTTCGGTTTGGCTGGTGAGCCGGTTCACCGCGTCGTAGGTGTAGGTGGCTGTGTGGTTGAGCCCGTCCGTGGCGGTGAGCACGTTACCCGCGGCGTCGTGGCTGTAGTTGGTGCGCCGCAGGATGCGGTTCTGCCCGTCGAGGCTGAATTGTCCGGTCGTGCGTCCAGCGGCGTCGTGGCGCAGGTAGCTGGTGCGGCCCAGTGCGTCGCGCTGCCAGACTTGGCGGCCGAGGCCGTCGTAGCCGTACTGCATCGTGACATCGGCCGGGTCGGTGGCGCTGGTGCGCTGGCCCAGGGCGTCGTAGCCGTACCGGGTGATGTCGCCCGAGGGGGAGGTCGCCTTCACCAACTCGCCAGCGTCGTTGTACTCCAGCCGTGTGGTGTACGCCGCCGCGGCCGGTTTACGTTCCAGCCGTGTGGCGGTGATCTGGCGGCCGAGTTCGTCGTAGGTCGCTTCCTGTCGTGCGCCGGTCGGTTCGGTCATCGACAGTCGTTCACCGTTATGCGTGTAGGTGTAGCGCCATACGCCGCCGACCGCGTTCGGGTCGTCGGCCTTGGGGTCCTGCCGTTCGAGGAGCCTGCCGAGTTGGTCGTAGCGGAATCTGCTGACCGCGCCGCGCGGGCTGGTCGCTTCGACGACGTTGCCCGCGGCGTCGTATCGGGTCGTGACCACGCCTTTGATCGGCTGGGTGGCACCGTGTGGGGTGTAGTCGGGTGTCTCGACGCGAGTCGGACGGCTGACCTTGTCGTGGATGGTTCGGGTGATGTGGCCGTTCTCGTCCTTGACGGTGGTCTGGTCGCCGAAGGTGTCGAATCCGACCAGTGTCTGTGGTCGGGTGGTGGTCGGTATGCCGCCGCCTGTTTCCACCTGGGCGGAGGGCAGCGTGATGGCGACCTGCCGCTCGCTTTCGTCGTAGCGGTACTCGGTGGTGAACGCGGCGGGGTTGGCGCCCGCGAGGTTGCCGCGCGGGTCGGTTTCCGCTGTCAGGAGGCCGCGTTTGTCGTAGCTGCGGGTGGTGGTTAGCGGTGTGCTGCCGTACTGGATGGTCTCGCTGGTCTGGTTGCCGACGTTGTCGTAGGTGTAGTCGACGACCGTGCCGGCCGAGGTCTGCACGCCGGGGGTGTTGGATCCGTTGCCGGTGCGGGCGATCTGGGTGACGTTGCCGTTGGCGTCGTAGCGGTAGGCAGTGCGCCGCGAGAGGCCGCCTGGGTCGGCGAGTATGTCGGTGACGCGGCCGACCGTGTCGATCGTGTACTCGGTGATCCGGCCGTTCGGGCCGGTGTGTCGGATCAGGTTTCCGGTGCCGTCGTAGGCGTTCTGTTCCAGCAGTACCTTGCGGGGTGCGCCGCCCGGTATCGGTATTTCGGCCTGTATGCGGAAGACAAGGCCGTTGGGTGTGTACTCGTAGAGGGTCTTGCGGCCCATGGCGTCGACGCGGCGGACGAGTCGGCTGCCGAGGTCGTAGGTGTTGGCCTCGAGTACGAGCAGCGTGCCGGGGTCGGAGGGTTCTCCGGTGTCGGAGCCTCCGGAGACCGGTTTGCCGTGCCACCCGCGCAGCCTGATCTCGGCGATCTTGTTGCGGGCGGTGTAGGCGTACTCGATGCGGGTTCCCAGGGGATCGACGACCTGGGTGCGGTTGCCGAAGACGTCGTAGGTGTAGCTGGTCTTGGCGCCTTCGGCGTCGGTGACCGAGTCCTGCCGGCCGCGGTCGTCGTAGCTGTAGGTCGTGGTGCGTGTCTGATCGCCGCCGGTGAGGTCGGAGACCTCGACTTTCTCCGGTTGTCCGTCGACGTTGAAGCTGATCTTGGTGAACTTGGTGTGCCGGACGCCGTCGACGACGTTGGCGACCGGGGCGTCGGTGACCTCGACGAGCCGGTTGAGCTCGTCGTAGCCGAACTTGATCTCCAGGCCCTGCGGGTGGGTGTCGGAAACCTCGACCTCTGCGGTCTTGCGGCCGAGTAGGTCGTAGCGATATCGAGTGATGAGACCGTCGGTCTCGGTGTCGGTACGACCGGGTTCAGTGGTGGAGGCGAGGTCGCCGTTGGCGTGGTACCGGTAGGTGGTCTGCTTGCCTCGCGCGTCGCGCGTGGTTTTGAGCAGACCCGCGGGTTCGTTGCCGCCGCCGTCCGCCGTGGTGGTGCCGTCGGTGTAGGAGTGCGTGACGGTGGTGCCGTCGGGCATCGTCTGCTTGAGCAGCTCGCCGCGGGTGTCGTACTCCGACGTGGTGAGGTAGCGGTTGTCGGTGGGTCCGGTGGAGCGGCCGTCGCGGGAGGTGAGCTGCTTGTCGATGCGGGGGTCGGTGTCGTTGACCTTGCCCGGTGCGGGTTGGTGGTAGGTGAAGTGCTCGGTGTCGCAGACGCCGGGTTCGCGGCAGGTCGTGCGGGAGACGACGTTGCCGCGCTCGTCGTTGCGCAGTTCGACCCGGTGCCCGTTCTCGTCGGTGATGGTCTGCTGGAAACCGTCTTTGTCGTATGCGAAGGTCCGTACGCCCACGCCCTGGACCGGGCCGCCCTGCCAGCTCGGGTTGCTCGCCCCCGGGCCGCCGCAGTAGGCGGGTGTGCCGTCCGGGTTGGTCGCGCCGGTGCAGGGCGGTGCGGTGGACGGCGTGGTCGGCACCACGGACGGGTCGGGTCGGTCCTCCAGGCGTACGCCGGTGCCCAGGGGTGCGACGAACCGGATGATCCGGCCCTTGATCGGGTCGTAGTCGAAGAAGTGGTGTCGGTCGCCAGGGTCGGTCACCTGGATGGAGCGGACGAGGTTGCGGACGGTGCGGCCTTGGGCGTCCTGTGTCTCGGTGCCGCTGACCTGCGGTAGGCCCAGTTTCCAGTGCCCGCCGTTGTCGTCGGTGTAGCTGCGGACGCGATCGTTGGTGGTGTCGTAGGCGAGGTGGGCGGCTACCCGGCCGCCGGGCATGGTGACCTTGGTGAGCTGGTCGGAGTGCTCCCGTGCCAAGAAGTGCGCCCGCGCGGCCTCCTCTCCCAGGGGGTGCTGGTAGATCGCGACCTCGTCGATCTCGCCGGTGAAGTGCTTCTTGGCCTCACCCGGCCACCAGCCGTGGGGCTGCCACGCGTCCGGGCCGACCGCGTGCGCAGCGCCGATCTGGCCGTGGTTGAACAGGCTGTTGTCGATCTCGCCGTCGGTGGTGCCGACCTTGGCGCCGTCCAGGTACAGCGTCTGTGTCGCGAGTGATCCGGCCAGCACGACGTGGTGCCATCGTCCGTCGTTCACGGTGTCGGTGCTGGTGATGGGTGCGATCCGGCCGTGCCAGAACTGGCCGCGCAGCTTCCCGTCGCGGTCGACGTACAGCACCGGGACCGCACCGACCGGGTCGCGGTCGAACGGCGCCCGTTGGAACCCGATCAGCGATCCGCCACTGGTGGTCTTGAACCACAGCTCTACCGACAGGTCTCGGGACTTCTTGATCGCGCCGTCGGGCAGCGTCACGTAGGAGCCGGTGCCGTTGAACCCCGTGGAGGTGTCCGGGCTGCCGCCCAGTGCGCCGGGAACACCGAGCTGCGTGCCGCGGTGGGCGCCGTTGTCCTTGCCCAGGTTGATCGCGACCTGGCTGAGGGCGTCCTCGCGGTCCGTCTCGCCGAGACGCCAGTAGGAGTCGGGTCGGGAGTCGAGCACCGCGCTGCGGTAGTGCGAGCCGTTGTCGTAGTCGTATCGGGTGCAACCGCCCTTCGGGTCGCACACCCCGGTCAGTCGGTCGCCGAGGTAGGAGTAGATCCACCTGATGGGTGTGCCGCCGGTCACCGATGGGTCGGTGCGGACCTCGGTGACGTGGTTGCCGGTCCAAGTGAAGTACAGCGTCCGGTTCGCGCTCGCCCGACTGATGGCGCGTTTGATCTGCCCGTCGGGTCCGTAGTCGAGTTCGAGCATGCGGCCGGCATTGTCGTGGATGGTGATGAGGCGGCCGTCGAACTCGCGGAAGGTGTGCACGGTGTTGGCCTTGTCGACCAGCACGTAGTTCCGTGCCGTGGTGACGTCCTGGTAGAAGGTGGCGAACCGTCCAGGCGGCGGGTCGAAGCTGCCGTCGGCGTTGCGTCCGAACCGCACGTGCTGCCCGTCGGGGTAGGTGACCACGACGTTGCCCGACCCGTCCCGATCCGGCACGACCCGCATGTCGTAGCGGGTGGACCAGCCCGCGCCGAACAGGTTCGTCTTACGCGGGTCCAGACTGTTGTAGGTGCGGGCGATGTTCAGGTCCGGACCGGTCACACCGAGTGCGGCGTCGACCGCGGCCGTGGTGTAGTTGCCCACCTGCGGGTCGAAGTCCAGATCACCCGCGCTGTACGGGGCGCCGCCCAGGTGCGACGTGACGTCTGGCTGCGGCACGGCGGTCAACAGCGCGCTGAACGGCAATGCCTCGCTGCGGGCGCCGCTGGGGTCGATCGCGAAGGCCCGCCAGTGGTAGGTCTCGCTCCACTGTAACCGTCCTTTCGCGACGGTCCATGTCCTGCTCGCTGCACGGGGACCGAGGGTGCACGCGGCGAGGTTCGGGGCGCCGTCGACGGCGCTGTCGCACACCTCGAACTCATAGCGCACGTCCGTGCCGGGCGGGGCGTCGACGTCGACCGCGTCGGCCCACAGCTGCGGGGTCAGGGTGGGTGCGGAATGCCCGGCGGGCGGGTACTGCGCCTTGACGATCGGCGGGATCTCGAACATCGTCATCGACAGCCGCGCCGGTGGGATCTGCTCGTCGGTGAAGTAGATGTCGTTGTGCACCATGCTGAAGTCGAGCAGGTAGTCACCGGGGTTGGCGAAGCGGAAGACGGTTGCGTCGAGGGTGACGGTGTCACCCGGTGGTACGTCACGCGGCAGTGCCGCGGATTCGCGGGAGTCGACCGGTCGTCCTTCCGAGGTGAAGGCCCGGTAGGCGAGCTTGTACGCGCCGGGTGTCCAGGTCTGGCTGCCGCGGTTGGTCACCGCGATGCTGACCTTGCCGTCCTGCTGCCGGTGCACGGGCGGCTCCGGCACACCCCGCACGATCCGGTAGGACGCGTCGTAGGGGGTGTGGGTGACGAACAGCCGCGGCGGGTTGGCCGTGCCGGTGCCGGTGAACTTCTTCCAGCTCCGGGTGGCTTTCACCGCCAGGCCGTTGTTCGCCACGCCACGTGCCCAACCCTGCACGAGGTCACGCCCGGCGGTATCCAGCTCGATGAGGTCGGCCGCGGTGGGGCATGCCGAGTGCGATTGACCCAGCGCCACGTAGCCGTGCGCGAACGACGCACCGCCGATCACGCCGCCGGTCGGCGGGTGACCCGACCCAGATGATGACCAGCCGGCGGTGACCGGATGCACTGTGACCGGCTCCGGGCGACAGGACGGCGCGTCGAAACTGGTCAAGTACAGCTGCGCGGCGTACACCCGATGCCCGGCCAGGGCGGAGCCGATCCCGTCGAACTTCAGGTACATCGCGCTGCCGTCGCCCACACGCAGCTCCGGGCCGCCGGTACGGGCACCGCCAGAGGTCACCACGGCGGCGTTCGCGGTCGCGCCGTGCACCGATGGGTCCACCGACACCGGGTAGACCCGACCCGGATCACGCAGCCACACCGGGTCCAGCGTCATCCGCAACGCCTGGCCATCGCCGCGGTCGACGAGTTCGTAGCGCACACCGTGTGAGGTGGAAGGGTTCTCCGGATGGCTGTCGGTCATGAAACCGGCCGGGATCCGGGCTCGTTCACGCCCGGACACGTCGACCAGGACCACATCGCCGTCCGCCATCCGGGCGGTAAGACCGGTCAGCCGCAACGGGAAAGTCCACGCGTGCGGCGCGTCGGGCGAGTCGAGTACCAGTGTTTCCTTGACCCCGCCGGGTATCACGTCCACCCACAGGTCGGTATGCGCCGCGACGCCGGGGTAGACGGCGCGGCTGCCTTCGACCTGTGCCCGTGCGGATGCGGCACTCGCTAGCCCGAAGGACAGTTCGTGCCCGTCGGGCAACCGCATGCGCACGAACGGCGTGTCGGACGCCGTCGCACCGAACCTGATCTCGACCTCGTCGGCGCTGTTACGCCATCCATCGCCGTCCGCGACCAGCGTGGTGTCGATCGGATGCCACGTTCCGTCAGGTCGCCGGTGGTTCACAGGTGCCTGGCTGAATTCCGTGGTGCGGGTACCGTCGGCGTTGGCATAGGTGCGTGAGTACGCCTGCCTGCTCCCCCGGTCCTCACGGCTGCTCGCCGCGTCGAAGCCGGTCGGGTCGGACGGTGCCGACAGTTCGCGCGTCTCGTTCGTCCGCACGGCTGTCCGCGGGAACTCGGGCTGCGGGTAGTCCGCCAACTCGGCGCGTGGCGACGCACGGTTGACCGACTCTCCCATGACGTACTGCGGTTGTCCTTCCGCCGAACCCCAAGCCTGATCCGGTGCGAGATCACCCGGATTGACATCGTCGGACGCAGTGCCGAACCAGGGCAGGACGTCGACGACGCCAGGAGGAACCGCGCCCAGCAGGAGCGTCAACACGAGACCGAGCGCCGCGACGATACGAACGGCTTCGGATCTCCACGCACCGACGCGCACATGCCGAATACGACCGTCAGTCATAATTCCCCGCCCCGTGGCAAACCGCAGCCGATCCAGCCTCATGACCAGAACCCGCTATCGAAACTTTCCACACCCGCCTCGATAAAGGCAATGACCGCAATGGGCTACAACCCTTCACAGCACACATCAGCCATACGGACGAACGCTCGGCACTACACCCCAACCCAGTCCGCATTTAGCGGCACCCTTTCGGAGGCTGACAGGCTCCAGCGTGATCCGTTACAGTTTCCGGTCGGCCACATATACCGGGAATAGTGGTGCCGCATGCGAAGTACCGCGTGAGCCTGCCCAAGCAGCGAGCCAACACCACTGCGACTCGTCACCGTTGCATCGACATGTTGACGGCCAACGTCAGACGACGCTCTGGATAGATCACCGGGGCGAACGCCTTCCAGCCCCTCGATGCAGTCGATCCGACGATCAGCCAGCCCCTACGACGTCTTCCACCATCGAGCGACAGTTCGCCCACCAATACTACTGAGGAAGGAACGTGGGATGCGTCACGACAAACGGTTCTTGGGTACGCTCGCCGCATTGTCCTTGGCCGCCTCAACGGTGGCACCAACCGGTACCGCCAAGGCGGCAGCGACGAGCGCGCTGCAATGTCGGACAGCGGTGTCGGTGTTCGCCGCATTGCCGGACGGATCGTTGCGACTGTACAACCACGAAGAACCCGAGACGGGCATCGCATCCTGGAGCGGATGGAGTCACATCGGCAACGGGTGGTATCCGCACACCCTCATCGGACCCAACGGATTACTGTACCAGATCATCGACGGCGACCTGTACCGCTTTCGCTGGACCGGCAGCGACTGGGAAAGACCAGGCGGCGGCTGGTCGGAGAAGATCGACACCGAGTGGACCGGCTGGGATACGCCCGCCTACCGCAAACGGCTCACGATCGACTCGCGCGGCGACTTCTACTCATTACATTCCAACGGGGTCCTGTCATGGCAACGCTACGACGAAACGACGAAGACCTGGACACGCCGCGTACTCGAGCAAGGAAACCCCGACCGGTACGACCTCATCGTGGCCGCCGGTGACGGAGTCTTCTTCGTACGCGACCCCGGACAGGACAACGGAGCACTCTACAGGCACAAGTACCATCCCGAATCACAACGCCTGATCCAGCAGAAGCACTACGCGGGCTACGGCTGGAATATGCACCGCGCGCTCTTTTCCCCTGGCGCCGGGATTATCTACGGCCGCGAAGAGAGCTCCGACGACAAACTACGCTGGTACCGCTACGACGAAGTTGACGGGACCTTCCACGGGAGCCAGCAAATCGACTGGGGCTGGCGCGCGGACTGGCAGGTCGGCGCGATGACCGACGCGTGCACCCTCCTCGGTGCGCCCGCCCCGAGCAGACCTGCCGTCCCGGCCCGCTACGACGCCGCCACCACTGCGGTGCCCGGCACCGACGGCCTCATGAACTACTTCTACGTCAACAGCCAAGGCGGACTCGTCCACGCCAAGCAACGCCGGATCGACGACCCGCTGCTGATCGACTACCAAAGCTTCCCCGACCATCATCGCTTCACCGGCACGCCCGGCGCCGCGGCCCGAGCCGACGGCAGGCTGGAAGTGCTGGCCAACAGCAGCGATGACGCCGACGTACGCGGCAAGCTCCAAGCGGTCAAGAACGGCCCCTGGGAAGCAGGCGTCAAGCAGCACGCCGGCTGGCTGCTCGGCGACCCCGTCATGGTCGCCACCGCGAACGGCTCCGCCGTGTTCGGCGTCGACCACGCGGGAGCTCTGTGGCTACGCCCACAGACCCAAGACCTCCTGGGATACCTACCGTGGCGACAGCTGCACGGCACCGGACTCACCACCGACATCACTGCGACACGCAACGGCTCGGCAGTCGACATCGCGGCCCGCTTCACCGACGGCTCGATGCGCGTCGCGCGGTTCGCCAACGGCACACTCGGCCCGTGGCGCGCCCTCGGTGACGGCCTGGGCAAACCCACACTCGTGGTCCACCAGGACGGCGGTCTGCAGATCTTCACCCGTCGCGCCGACGGCCGCGTCCACACTCAACGCGAGACCACGGGCACATTCCCCGGCGCATGGTCACCAGTCGGCGACCTGATCACGACCGGCTCCCCCGCCGCCGTCGTCACCGACCGCGGCATGGTGGAACTCGCCGCACGCGGAGCCGACAACCTGGTACACGTCACCGGGCAGTCGACACCCGCGGGACCATTCCGCCAGTGGACCGTCCAGGACTTCAACGACGCCGCAACCGACCCCACCGCACTCACCCGCACCGACGGCACCTGGATGATCACCTGGCGAGACGCCCAGAACATCATCTACACCTACAACGGCTCCTACGGGACCGCATCAACCTCCGACACACAAGCCAACAACGCCCTCAAGCCGGAATACCAGGGCGGCCCGATGCGCTCCTGACCCCTGCGTGGACAACGGCTGTAAACGGCATTGAATCAATAAGAAGGACAAACCCCACCGAGCAAAGATGAACCCATCGGAGTTACAGAAGTTGCGGCGACGTACTCGGCCGGATGATGCTGATGCCGTGGCCAGGATTGATACGCAGATCGCCGACACCCGCGCGCATGCGATCGCAGCGCGTCTGGCGCAGGACGACAAGCCGGAGCGCGAATTGGTGATCGACTGGCAGAACCGGTTAAGCCAGTTGCTGGCTGCTGAGCCCTCCTTGGGGACCGAACTGCGCAGGCTGTTGGGCGACACTCTGACACCCGCGTTGGACGCCAGCGCGCCGGGGCTTATGACGGTCACCATGTGGGCGACAGCCCAGGACAACTCCAGGATCTACCAGGCGGGCGGTGACCAGTACATCGATGAAGCCCGGTGACGAGACCACAAAGCAGGCCGGGCGGAAGTCCGTCCACCTGCAGGCGACCGCCTCGGAACACGCGCAAGTCGTCCAAGTCGGTGGCGACCAGCACAACTATTACGGCTCGGGTGTGCGCGGCGCTCGGCGCGCCGATTCGGGCTCGACGGACGGGGAGTGCCCGTACCCAGGGCTGTCTGCGTTCGGCCCTGAGCATGCGCGGTGGTTCTTCGGCCGTGACGCGCTCATCGCAGAGCTGGTGGAATCGCTGGACCACCGACAGCGCTCCGGCGGCATCCAGATGGTCGTGGCGCCGTCCGGCGCGGGCAAGTCCTCGCTGCTGCGCGCCGGCCTGCTGCCCCGGTTGGAGAAGTCGGCGCTGCCTGGATCTAGCGCGTGGCCCCGACTGCTGTTCACCCCTACCTCCGACCCCCTGACCGCGCTCGCGGAACAGGTCGTCCCGCTGGTCGGTGATCATCCCGGTGTCACAGCCGCGGAGTTGGCCGCAGACCCGGCGCGGTGTGTCGATGCGGTCACGAGGGCCAGCGGCGACGGACATGTCCTCGTGGTGGTGGACCAGTTCGAGGAGCTTTTCACGCTCTGCCCCGACGAGAACCGGCGGCGTACCTTTACCGAGGTGCTCGACCGGCTCGCCCGGGGAACTCCCTCGGCGCTGGTCGTCTTGGGTGTGCGGGCGGATTTCTACGCCGCGTGCGCCAACGACCATGTGCTGCGGGGCGCGCTGCGGGACAGCCCACTGGTCATCGGCCCGCTGTCCGAGGATGAGTTGCGCGAAGCCGTTCTCTATCCAGCCCAGGATGTCGGGTTGACCGTGGAACCCGGCTTGGCCGAGCTGCTGTTGCACGACCTCGGCGCCAGCGGCAGCGCGGCTGGCTACGACGTGGGCAGGCTCCCGCTGCTGGCCCATGCCCTACGCACCACGTGGCAACAGCGTGAAGGCAAGGCGCTGACCGTTGGGGGTTACCGAGCGACGGGCGGCATCGAGGGTGCCGTCGCCCGCAGCGCCGACCGGGTCTACACGAGCCTGGACACGACCGGGCGGCACCTGTGCCGGCTGATGTTCCCGCGACTGGTCCGGATCGGGGAGGGCACCGAGGACACGCGGCGTCGATTGGCCCGCGCGGAATTGCTTGAGGCCGGAGGCGGGCCGGGCGAGGCGTCGGCGGTCCTGGCCGCCTTCACCGCTGCGCGGCTGCTCGTCCAACGCGAAGACACCGTCGAAATTACGCACGAGGCGTTGGTCCGAGCATGGCCGGCGCTGCGGCGGTGGATCGAGGAGGACCGGGCGGGACTGCTGGTGCACCAGCGACTCGGTGAGGCCGCCGCCACGTGGGAACGCGAGAACCGTGATCCCGGCGCGCTGTACCGGGGCAAGTTACTGGCCGACGCGAACGTGGTGGCCGACGACCCGACCCGCCCGCTCACCGCACTCGAACGCGAGTTCGTCGCCGTGAGTGGCCGGGCCCAACAGCGGAACATGCGCCGGCTGCGCAGCCTCGTGATCGTTCTTTCGATTGCGATCCTGACTGCATTGGGCAGTGGGGTCGGTGCATATCTCGCCGCCAGCACGGCGTTTAAGTTGCGTGATCTCGACAACGTGCGAGGCGCAATCCGACATGCTACGGACGCCATGCCGGGCAACTCGGCGTTGGCCAGCCACCTCAGTGTGGCAGCGTTCCGAATACATCCGAATTCCGAAACTCTCAGCGGCCTGCTAAGCAATGCCGCCGCACCCGTCTCAACCCGCGTTGATCACACCGATGACGTCAAGGGCACATCCATCGGACACGAAGGACAGACTCTGGCGGTCATCGGAACCGACGGTGTCGTGACGCTCTGGGACATATCCGACCCGAACCGGCCTCGTGATCCTGTCAGATTGACCGATCACGACAGTGCCGCATGGTCAGTGTCGTTCAACCGCACTCTCATGGCGACCGGCAGTTTGGACGGGACCGTGGCACTGTGGTCCGCCGCCAACCGGAAGGCTGTCACTCTGGCGCACGTGATCCGCCACCACTCGCGTGAAATCAAGTCCGTAGCCCTGAGCATGGATGGTCGTTTCCTCGCCGTCGGGAGTCGAGATCACACCACGACGCTATGGGATGTAAGAAACCCGCAGAACCCCATATTGCTTCATTCGATAAGGCAGTCGTCGGACGGCGCCAACGTGGCGTTCAGTCACGACTCGAAACTGGTCGTCACCGCCGGCCTGGATGGAACGGCGACTTTGTGGGAAACAATCCCGGGCGACAAGCCCGTCAAGCGCGGTGTCGTCACAATGGGCGATAGGCCGATCACCTCGGTGACGTTCAGTCCTCACCGTCGAACATTGGCTGTCGGCACAAAGTCCGAGTTCATCCTCTGGACGGTGGACGAGCCTGCCGCGCCCGTACCGATCGGCTCGGGGAGCGACGGAACCCAAGAGGTGTCCTCGATCGCCTTCAGTTCGGACAGAATCCATCTGGCCACCTCGAACAACGATTCGTCAATTCGTTTGTGGGACATCACCGATCCGGCTTCACCAAATCTCGTCTCGCTACAGAAAGCCCACAGTGCGCCGGTGAATTCAGTGGCCATCTCTGCAGACACGACCCTGATAGCGGGCGCCGACGACGAAACCATTACGCTGTGGGATCTGACGACCGTCGGACCCTCCCACAGCGGATGGGGCCTCTTTCTGCGACCCAGTCACAACGGCACCCTCCTCGCGGTCGGAGGTTCGGACGGCATACTGAAGCTCTGGGATTCGACGAACCCAAGACGGTTGAAACCCTTGAGTACAGTGAAAGCCTCCGACGAAATGATAGGGGCAATAGCGTTCAGCCAGGACGACCTGACGATGGTCACGTCCGGACATGGCGGCCTACTCAAATTATGGAATATTGTCGACCCGAAAGCCCCGGTACTGCTCGATACAGCATTGGCCACAAGCGACCGAGAAGTCGGATCGATATCGTTCACGTCAAGTCCCGACCACTTGGTCGCCGGCACCTCCGACGGCAAGATCACATTGTGGACCATCGAAGATGGGAACAAGCTGGTCGAGAAAAGGACTCTCGAGCAGCACGCTGGAAGTGTCACCAGGGTTGCGTTGGCGCGAAATGCAGACGGTCGCGAACTGCTCGCTGCCGTGGGAAACGGTGTCTTCACGCTCTGGGATATCACCGATCTCGGCAACCCCTTCCGACTTGCCGCATTGACGCGGAACACCAGCGATCTGTGGGGAGTCCACTTCTCGCCGGACGGGTCACTTCTGGCAATCGGCGGCGGCGACGGGAGGCTTTGGCTGTGGGACGTCCGCAATCCGGAGGAACCCGCCGTCCTAGGCGGCGCACTCATCCACCCGGCGGGAATCTCCGCGATCGCGTTTAATCCGTCAGGTACGCACCTCGCGGCAAGTACCAGCGGGCCGATTGTGCTCTGGGACGTGAAGAATCCACATGCTCCCGCGCGGATGGCGGACTTGACCGGGCACAACGGCCACATCAATGTGGTTGACTTCGCATCGGACGGCCACACCTTGATCAGCAGCGGCCGTGATCGAGCCATCCGCACGTGGGAAACAGACCCAGATACCGTTGCTGCGCGGATCTGTGCAACTGTGCCCAGCCATTTGACTGAGACGACTTGGCCGACATACTTTCCGACGTCACCCTACCGAGAACACTGCTGACATGCACGCGTCCACGGCCGGTCCATACTGCATTGCGGCGTTGCAGTCCTTCAGGCACGGTGGGGTCGGGGAAGCGGTGCGCCAGCCAGGTGACGATCTGCTCGACGTCGAGAGGTTGGATCACGACTACCGTGGCATCCTGCAGCGCTACCGGCTCGGGCACCGGTACCTGTGCCGCCGCCGGCGGTGTGTCCGGTAGGTCGGGATGGAGGAGCCGGTGGTAGTGGGTGGAGCGGCAGGTGAGCACGACAGGACCGGGTAGCGGTCCGTCAGGGTGGTTGAGCCCGTGCAGGACCTGCCGGGCACGGTGAGGCGGAGTGTGGTCGGGATCCATCTCGTCCAGGCCGTCGAGCACCGGCAGCACCCGGCCGTCGGCGACCAGCGCGGCGGCCACCGCGGGCCTGACCCCGTGGACACGGGTCAGGTGCGCGGCGACCCACCCGTCGAGGCCGGCCCGCACAGCGGCCGGGGAATGCGGGCCGGCGGGCGGGGGGGGAACGACGACAGGCTCAACCGCACCGGCACCCGGACCTGCGCCACCGGATCCCGGTCCAGGGCATCGCGGGCGACCACGGCCAGATCGGTCAGCAGCCGCAACGCCAGCACGGTCTTGCCGGCCCCGGGCTCGCCGAGCACGACCAGGCGCTCCATCTCCAGACACCGGTAGTAGTCCACGACGTTGTCCAGAGCGCCGTTCCGTGCGCCACCGTCGGTGCGCCAGCGCAGCAACGCCGCCTCGGGCTGCGCAAACCCGACGTTCGCCGGACGCACCCGCCCCGTATCGCCCAACAGTCGGGCCAGGGTGGCGGCCTCGGCGGTGGACACCGCGCGCAGCAACTCTCGCGCCGCCGTGGCCAGCACCGCCGGGTCGTCGGCCCGCGGCATCGACCGCACCGCCGCGGCCGCCGACACCAGCCCGAGCACCATGCTCGCCACCGCCACCGGCAAAGCCAGTACGTTGGCGATCCCCGCCCCGTCCCCGCCGTCGGTCCGGCCCAGCAGCCACCACATCACACCAGCCGAACCGGCCACCAGCAGCACACCGGCGATCCCGCTCCAAACCCATGCACGCGACGACCACACCCGGGACTTCACCCGACAATCCTGACTTACCCGAAAAATACGGACTGCCCCATGACGGCGTGCCACATACCGGACACGCAGCCGTGCGCGTCCCGCAGGGGCCGGAATACGTACGGACATCGCTCCGAACGCCGACCCGCAGCACCGCAAGTCCCGCAGGGTGCGAAGGCGGTCAGCTGCCGAGCAGTGCTTGCGCGTACAGGTCACGCGCTACCACAGCCAGCCCCCCGGCCGAGCAGCGACACCCGACTCGACATCCACCGACGCCAACGACTGGGCGGCATCCTCAAGCAGTACCACCACGTCGCCTGACCTGCACGGACGACATTTTCGGCAAGCACACCGCCGACCGCGATGGTCGCGCACCCGACCCTCATTCCGGCCCGGACAGCGGATGTATCCGTCGCCGAGGAGGACGAGGGTCATGCCCGCCGACCGGCGGGCATGACGACACGCACCACCGTGTCGTTGTCGTCGGGCCACCGT
>NZ_LGED01000007.1 GCF_001280085.1 Saccharothrix sp. NRRL B-16348
CCTGGCCACCCTCGGCGACTCCCCCACCGGCAGCCGACGCATGACCGACCTCGCCGACGGCGTCGTCTACAGCCGCAGCGGACTCACCTACCAGGCACAGACCCTGGAAAAGCGGGGCCTCGTGACCCGAACACCGTCCTCCGACGACGAACGCGGCATCACCGTCACCATCACGCAGGAAGGACGCGCCGTGCTCGCACGGGTCTTCCCCGGCCACATCGCCGTCCTCGACGACCTGCTGTTCGCCGCACTGTCCCGCTCCGACATCGAGACACTCGCCGACATCCTCACCCGCGCACGAGACCACATGCGTCAGACACCACCGCGGTCCGCGGAACCACGACGACGCAAGAAAACGACCGAAGCCGACCAAATCCCCTAGAACCCAACCCACGGTTCGTGAACGCCTGCTGTCCACCCCGTCCGCATTCCGCTGGACGGGTGTCCTCCGCCGATCGCCCTCCGCCAGGCCTGCCCGCCGGTCCACGGGTGGACCGGCGGGCAGGCGTCGGGAGGGTCAGACCGCGCGGAAGCTGCCGCGCTGGATGAACGCCCAGCTGTCGTAGACGGGATCGCCCGTGTCGGCGATGGCCAGCCGCAGGGTGTTGGGGACGCCGGGGTGCACCGGCGCGCGGCAGCGCAGGGTGGTGGTCATCCCGTCCGCCTGGGCGTTGGTGCCACCGCCGGTGTTGTCCCGGAATTGCAGGGTGTTGCGGAGGTGGTTGATGGCGTTGACCGTCGCGGGCACGCGCTCGAAGCCCTTGTCGACCACCGCGCAGTTGACGCCGTTGACGAAACCGCCGAACACGTCGTTGTACTGCGAGTCGACGTACTCCAGGTACTCCTCGGACGCGAACACGAACGAGAACTCCACCGTCGACGTGGTCGGCACGAACGTGACGTCCAGCCCCGCGGTGTCGTACGTCGTCCCGCCCGCGATCGCGGACAGGGCGCTGTCACCCGGACCGCCGGTCAAGGTGCCGTAGCCGGACTGGGAGTTCGGGCCCGGCGCGCCCGACGCGGTGCCGGTGCTGAGCACCACGCCCTTCTCCAGACCGATGGAGCCGAACGGCGCGGTGAACTCCGCCACCTGGGAGCCGCCCGACGCCGTGGCCGACTGGATCGCCACGCCGGGGCCAGCGAGTAGCGTCGCGAGGTCGGCCGCCGGGCGCCCGGTGATCGTCCAGCCGTCGGGTTCGCAGCCCGGCACGGTCTTCTTCAGCAGGTTCTGCTCGAACAGCTGCGTGGAGAACTCCACGCCCTCGCCGATCTCCTTGCCGAACATCTCGACCTCGAACTCCGCCAAGGCGTCCACGGTGAAGTCCAGCGAGAACCCGCAGTCCTGCGTGCCGACCGTCGCCGTGATCCCGGGCGCGACGCCGACGCCGAGTTCGAATCCGCCGTAGAACTCGGCCTCCAGCGTGGCCCGCAGTTCGGCGCTGAGGTTCACCGACGCGTCCGGGCCGGTGACGGTGTGCGTCAGCGGCGTGCCGGTGGACGTGGTGAACGGCTGGAGGTCGGCGTTGCGCAGCCGGAAACCCAGGGAGACCGTCTCCGACCGGGTCGTGCGCACCCCGATCGACGCCTCCGCGGAACCGGTGACGCCCAGGCCGAGCTCGAACTCCGGCTCCACGTACACCGGCACCGGCCCGATGGTGAACAGGAAACCGCGGAACTGCTGCTCGAACAGCTCGTACTCGCGCGAGAACAGCTCGTACGCCCCGGTGACCGACACGTCGGTGACCATCGACGCGCCCAGCTCCGCCTCGAAGTCCACCTCGACACCGGAGAACGGTCCGATCTTGGCCCGCAGGTCGAGCCCGGCGGACAGAGTCAGGCTGCCGGACACGCTCGCCGACGCCGACACCGCGTCGTCGGGGTTGCCGTCGACGCCGTCGACCTGGAGGTCGAACGGCGCCGTGACCGAGCCGGTGATCCCGGACGCGGTGACGTCGGCCGCCGAGGTGACGGGCACCAGGTCGATGCCGCCGTCGTAGGTGCCGCGCAGGACGGCCTCGTCCAGCGCCGCGGGCACGGCGGTGGCCGTGACCACGCCGCCGGACTCCGCCAGCGCGGTGACCCGCCGCAGGAAGCCCGAGGGCGCGCCGGGAGTCGGGCCGGACGCCAGGACCTGCCCCACGGACAGCCCGAGCCCGGCGGCCGTGCCGGTGAACGTGACCGTGTCAGCACCCACCCCGGTGACGGCGCCCGCCACCGGCGGGGTCAGCACCTCCAACGCCGGGTCGAGCACCACGGCGCCGGTGTAGTAGGCGAACACGTCGACCACGATGTGGGTGTCGCCCGCGTTGTTGTAGACCGTCACCGCGCCGGTCGGGCCGAGCTTGACCACGACCAGGTTCGGCCGGGTCTCGCCGGGTCGCACGTTGAGGTCCGACGCGAGCGGGCGCGCGCTGCCGCCGGGGAACGTGGTCAGGTAGGAGGCCGCGGTGGGCGCGGTGGCGGTCAGGTTCAGCACGACCGCGGTCGGTGGCACCTCCGAGTCCGTCCCCGGCACGCCCGCGCGCCCGGCCACCTGCACGGTCCGCGTGCCGCCCGCGGTCAGCGCGCCCGACGGCCGGGTGTCCAGCAGGCGGGCGGGTGAGACCCGGGTCAGGCCGGAGCCGGTGTCGGGCACCGAACCGTCGGTCAGGTAGCCGCCGACGTCCACCACGAGGTGCACCGACCCGGCGTTGTTGTACAGCCGCACGGCGCCGCCCTCGCCGACCGGGACGATCACCCGGTTGGGCACGGTGTCACCGGGCACGGTGTTCAGGTTGGAGGCGAGCGGCCGGGTGCCGCCCGCGGGGTAGGCGGTCACGTAGGAAGCCGCCGTGGGTTCGGTCGCCGTCACGTTCAGCACGACCGCCGACACCCCGGTCTCCGGCACTCCGCCGACCTCGGTGACGTCCAGCGCGACGGCTTGACCGCCGCCGACGGCGCCGCCACCGGTCCGGGTGTCCAGCAGCCGGGCGGGTGCCAGGTCGACCAGCATGCCGGTCGGCGTCGCGCCCTGCGGCACGACGTAGGCCTGCACGTCGGCGATGAGGTGGGTGGCGCCCGCGTTGTTGTACAGGCTCACGGCACCGCCGGCGCCCAGGCCGACGGTCACCAGGTTCGGCGTGGTCTGGCCGGCGACGACGTTGAGGTTCGAGGCCAGGGGCCGCGCCTCGCCCGCGGGCCACGCGGTCACGAAGGTGCCCGCGGTGGCCTCGGTCGCGGTCACGTTGAGCACCACGGCCGTCGCGTTCGCGGGCACGCCCGCGGTTCCGGCCACCACGATGGTGATGCCCTGCCCGCCACCGACGGGCGCCGCCGCACCGCCCCGCCCGAGCCCGGTGCGGGTGTCGAGGATGCGGACCGGCGCGACCGCGATGGTCGACCCGCCGTCGTCCGCCGCCGCGGGTAACGCCTTCGCCACCCGCGCGGTGGGCTCCCGATCCGGCACGGTCGGCGGTGGCCGTTCCGCGAAGGCCGGTGTCCCGCTGATCCCGAAGACCGCGATCAGGGCGCACACCAACGCCGCACGTCGCTTTCGCATGGCACTCCCCTATGTTTCCCGGAAATCCCCGACCTGTGCCTGGGAACATCGCGCACCCGACCGGCCCGTTACCGATCACGGGAAGTGAGGAAACGACCACCGAAAAGTGCGACCACGATCAACCGAAAGCGTTGCCACAGTGCGCATTCCGCAGTTCTCGGGAGAAGTGCACACGCCGGCTTCTAGTCGGCCACGAACACCTCGCGTTGGGCGGCCATGGCTTCGAAGGCGTCCAAACTGGCCTGCCGTTCCTTCGGGAGTGCGGCCAGCATCGCGTGCAGCAGGGCTGAGCACAGCACGGTCGACGCCGCGTGCGAGTCGAACGCGAAGTGCGAGCTGACCGGCGCGGTCAGCACCAGGTCGGCGTGTTCGGTCAGCGGGTTGATCGGCTGATCGGTCACCAGCACGGTCCGAAGGCCGACCCGCCTGGCGAAGGTCAGCGCGTCGCGCATCTCACGCGGGTAGCGCGGCAGCGCGAACGCCAAGGCCCAGTCCGCCCCGGCGTCCACCGCCCGGAGGAGCCCGTCCTCCATGAGCGAGCCGGGACAGTCCAGCACCCGCACGTCCAGGTGCGCCTTCGCGGCGAAGTAGCCGAACAGGTGGGCCAGCGGCGCGGACACCCGCAGACCCAGGACGGGGAGCGGCTGGGAGGCGGCCAGCGCCCCGGCCGCCTCCCGCAGCGGTCCCAGGTCGGCGAGGCCGTCCCGCAGCGACCGCAGATTCCTGATCTCGGTCTCCACCAGGAGCTGGATCTCGTTGAGCTCTTCGGCGGGACCGTTCGTCGTGGGGGTGAGCACGAGCGACCGCACCGCGGCGCGGAACTCGGGGAACGTCTCGAACCCGAGGGCGAAGGCGAACCGGGTCACCGACGCCTGGCTCACCCCCACGCGTTCGGCGAGGTCCACGGTGCCCAGGTACGCGGCCTCCTGCGGGTGTTCCAGTAGGTATCGGGCGATCCGCCGCTGGGCGGGCGACAACCGTCGTCCGCCCAGCAGCTGCCGCAGAGCTGTCGAGTCCATTGCCGCTCTCATCGTCCGGTCCGGAGGGGCAGGAGGGTCAGGAGGCGAGCCCCTGCTCCTTCAGCCACTCCAGCGCCACGGCGTCCGGGTCTTCCTTGTCGTTGTCCACCTTGGCGTCGAGCTTGGTCAGCTCGTCGGTGGTCAGTTTGTCGTTGAGCACGGCGAGGGCGGCGACCACGGTCGCACTGGCCTTCGACTCGTTGATCAGCGGCACCACGTGCTGCGCGGGGACCAGCTTCTTCGGGTCCTCCAGCACCACCCAGCCGTTGTTGACGATGGTGACGTCGGTGCTGAACAAGTTGGCCACCTGGATGTCGCCGCCCTCCAACGCTCCCCTGGTCAACGGGCCGCCCGCGTCGAGCGCCTTGAACTCCTTGAACTCGGCACCGTAGACCTCCTTGAGGCCCACCAGTCCGACGAAGCGGGTCTTGTCCTCGGCCGGGCCGCCGAAGACGAGTTCCGCGCTGTGCGCCTTGAGGTCGTCCAGCGTCTTGAGGCTGTACTTGGCCGCCGTCTCCTTGGTGACGACGTAGACGTCCTTGTTCTCCGCGGCCGCGTAGGGCAGCACCTTCAGCCCCTTGGGCAGCACCGGGCCCAACGCCGCCTGGACCTCTTCGGCCGCGCTCTGCTTGGCGTTCTTGTCCAGGTACTGCAGCAGGCTGCCCTGGTACTCGGGCAGGGCGTCGATGTCGCCGCCCTGCAGCGCGGGCACGATGATCTCGCGCGACCCGAGGTTCTCCTTCACCGTGGCGTCGATCCCCTTGGCCTTCAACACCCCCGCGTAGAGGTGGCCGAGGATGACGTTCTCGCTGAAGTTGGCGGTGCCCACGGTGAGGGCGCCTTCCGACGCGGTGCCGGTCTGGCTGCTCTGCGGGTCCAGTGAGGTCACACCGCCGGAACACGCCGTCATCACCAGGGCGAGGCTCGTCAGGATTGCCGCTGTGACGAGATGGGGCTTCATCGAGTGCTCCTTCGGCGTTGCAGTGCGAGTCCACGGGGCGTGAGTGCCCGTTGCAGCCCGCTCAGGGCCAGGTCGAGGGTGATCGCGAGGACCGCGATCAGCACGGCTCCGCCGAAGACCTGGGCCAGGTCGTTCTGCGCGAAGCCGTCGAACACGTAGCGGCCGAAGCCGCCGAAACTGATGTAGGCCGCGATGGTCGCGGTGGCGACCACCTGCACGACGGCCAACCGCACGCCGTTGAGGATCAGCGGGACGGCCAGCGGGAGTTCGACCTGGAACAGCACCTGCCACCCGTTCAGGCCGGTGCCACGGGCCGCGTCGCGCACGTCGTGGTCGACCGCCGCCATGCCCGCGTAGGTGTTCGTGACGATCACCGGGATGGCCAGCACCACCAGCGCCACGTAGACCGGCCACAGGTTCAACCCGCTGACCAGGAACACCAGGATCACCACGCCGACGGTCGGCAGCGCGCGACCGAAACTGGCGAGGTTGATGGCGAGGAACGCGCCCTTGCCCGTGTGGCCGATCAGCAATCCGATCGGCAACGCGATGAGCACGGCGACCACTGTGGACAGCAGCGAGTACTGGAGGTGCTCCAGCAGGCGCTGCACGATGCCTTCGGGACCGGACCACCGGGTGCCGTCGGCGAACCAGCGCGCCACGTCGGCGATGAGCTGACCCATGGTTACCGCCCCCTCCTGGTCCACGGCGTCAGCGCGTGCTGGACGCCGACCAGCGCCAGATCGGCCACCAGCGCCAACAGCAGGGTGAGCACCACGCCGGCGATGACCGGCACCGCGAAGTCCCGCTGGAACCCGTCGATGAACAGCTGGCCGAGCGCGCCGTGCCCGATGAACCCGGCCACGCTCACCAGGCTGATCGTCATCACGGTCGCCACCCGGACGCCCGCCATGATCACCGGCAGGGCCAGCGGCAGCTCGACGGTGAGCAGGGTGCGGGTGCCGCCGTAGCCCATCGCGCGGGCGGCCTCACGGACGTGCGGCGGCACCGAGGCCAGGCCCTCGACCGTGTTGCGGACGAGCACGACGAGCGTGTAGACGGTCAGTCCGAGCACGGCGGTCTCGTAGCTCAGACCGGTCAACGGCAGCAGGAGGATGAACAGCGCCAGCGACGGGATGGTGAACAGCACACCCGAGATCCCGAGCACTGCGCCCTTGAGCAGGGGGAACCGCACGGCCAGCACGCCCAGCGGCAGCGCCAGCAGCAGCCCGCACAGGACGGCGACGGCCGCGATGGCGGTGTGCTCCAGCGTCGTCATCGCCAATTCCCCGGCGTGGTCGGGAATCCAGGACCACCTCATGGCACCAGCACCTGCGCCCGGAACCGCGCCGCGCGCTCGTTGATCCGCTGGTGGCTCGACACGCCGACCACGCGTCCGTCGTCGTCGACGCGGACGGCGAGGCCCACGGGCGACGAGACGGTGGCGTCCAGCGCGGTGAGCAGAGAGGCGCTCGCGGTGAGGCCGGCGGCGACGATCGGCTCGGCGTCGGCCAGCACGCCGTCGGCGGGCAGGTGGTCGACGTGCAGCCAGCCGCGCGGCCGGTGGTCGTCGGTCACCAGCAGGACCCAGCCGTCACCCGCCCGCCTGGCCTCCGCGACCGGCGTGGACACGGTCACGGTGGTGACCGGCTCGACCGGCACGTCGGCCAACGACGTCAGCGAGAGCAGCTTCAGACCGCGCTCGGAGCCGAGGAAGTCCGCCACGAAGTCGTCCGCGGGGTGCGCGAGCAGTTCCGCGGGTGTGGAGAACTGGACGAGGTGGCCGCCGGTCTTGAAGATCGCGATCCGGTCGCCGAGCTTGACCGCCTCGTCGATGTCGTGCGTGACGAACACGATCGTCTTGTGCAACTCGTCCTGCAGGCGCAGGAGTTCGTCTTGCAAGAGCGTGCGGACCACCGGATCGACCGCGCCGAAAGGCTCGTCCATCAGGAGGACCGGTGGATCCGCGGCCAGCGCCCTGGCCACGCCGACGCGTTGCTGCTGGCCGCCGGAGAGCTGGTGCGGGTACTTCCCTCCCAGGTCACGGGCCAGCCCCACGGTGTCGAGCAGCTCCACCACGCGGTCGCGGACCCGTTTGCGGTCCCAGCCCAGCAGGCGCGGCACGGTCGCGATGTTGTCGGCGACCGTGCGGTGCGGGAACAGGCCGGACTGCTGGATGACGTAGCCGATGTTCCGGCGCAGGGTGGAGGCGTTGACGTCCCGCACGTCGCGACCGTCCACCCGCACCTGCCCGCTGGTCGCGTCGATCATCCTGTTGATCATGCGGAGCGTCGTGGTCTTGCCGCAGCCCGACGAACCGACGAGGACCGTGAGCTGCCCCTCGGGGATCTCCATGTCGAGTTCGCGCACTGCCGTGGTTCCGTCCGCGAACTTCTTGTTCACGGCCTCGAAACTGATCAAGACGATTCACCTCTTGTCATGTGTGAATGCGTTCATGCATGCTCTGGTCCACGCCGAGCAGTGTCAAGGGGCCGAGCGCCACACTTCACCTGCCCGTAACGGCGCAACGGTGCGCCCGTCCGCAAGACGAGGAAGGGCGGAACAATGCACCCGGACGTTCCCGATACGCTGCCCACCCCCGATCCGATCGTCCTCAACGGACAGACCATGACGAGTGCCGACGTGGTGCAGGTCGCACGCTCGCACGCCCCCGTCGTGGTCGACGGCGGCGGCAGGCGCCGGGTCGAGGCGTCGTGGCACGCCGCCCAGCGGGTCGTCCTGCGCCGGCCGGTGTACGGGCGCACGACCGGGGTGGGCGCCAACCGGTCGGAGACCGTGGACACCGACGACCGGCCCGGTCACGGGCTGCGGCTGCTGCGCAGTCACGCGGGCGGGTTGGGCAAGCTGCTCCCCGAGGAGTACGTGCGCGCGATGCTCGTGGTCCGGCTCAACCAACTGCTGGCCGGAGGCGCCGGGCTGCGCCCCGCCGTGGTCGACGTGCTCGCGGACGCGCTCAACGCCGGTTCCTTCCCCGCGGTGCACGAGTTCGGCGCCATCGGGACCGGCGACCTGACCGCGTTGGCGGAAACCGGGCTCACACTGCTGGGTGAACGCTTCTGGCTCGGCACCGGCGCGCCCCCGGAACCGATCACCCTCGACTCGGGCGACGCGCTGGCGTTGATCAGCAGCAACGCCCTCACCATCGGCATGGCCGCCATCGCCTGGCGCGAGGCGCACCAACTGCTCTCCGCCGCGCACGTCGTGACGGCACTGTCCTTCCTGGCCGTCGACGGCTCGCACGAAGCGCTCGCCGAGCCCGTGCACGTGGGCAGACCGCACCCCGGCCAGGTCCGCGCCGCCGCCGAACTGCGCCGACTGCTGGGTGAGCCGATCAACCCCGCCGCCCGCATCCAGGACACCTTCGGCTACCGCTGCTTCCCCCAAGTGCACGGACCCGCGCTGGACGCGACCGCCGACCTCGGCCGGGTGCTCGAAGTCGAGATCAACGCGGCGGCCGAGAACCCGTTGATCCGCGCGGAGGACGACACCGCCTACCACCACGGCGCCTTCCACAGCGCTTACCTCGGCCAGGCACTCGACCGCGTGCGGCTCGCGTTGCTGCACACCGGAACGCTGTCCGCCGCACGCCTGGCGAGCCTGGTGGAGCCGAGGTTCACCGGGCTGCGACCGTTCCTCGCGGACGGTGCGACCGGCAGTTCGGGCGTGATGATCCTGGAGTACAGCGCGAACTCCGCCCTGGCCGAGATGCGCAGCCTCACCGAAACCCCGAGTCTGGGCAACGCCGTCGTGTCGCGCGGCCTGGAGGAGCACTCCAGCTTCGCCTTCCAGTCGGCCCGCCAGTCCCTGGGCTCGCTGAACGCGTTCCGCCTGGTCCTCGCCTGCGAACTGGTGGCGGCCCTCCGCGCACTGCGCATGCGCGGCCTCGCACCCAACCCCGACACACCCCTGCGCACCGCTTACGAACTCGCGGCGGCGAGGCTGAACCCGATCATGGCCGACCGTCAGCTGAGCCCCGACGTCGAGGCCGCCGCGGCCCTGGTGGACGAGTTCACCGACCTGTAGGCGCCTTGCGCAGGATCTCCTCCAACTCCAACCTCACGGGCTGCACCAACCTCATCCGCGAGGCCGGCTGGACCCGGGCTAGTCCGGTACCCCGATCGGGCCGCTGCGGTCGGGACGGGCAGTCGCGGGCACGATGTTGTGCCACCGGTCGAACACGTTGTCCGGGTCGTACTCGGCCTTGACGTGCCCCAAGCGCGCGTAGTTCGCCGCGCCGAACCCGGCCACGACGCGCTCCCTGCCCTCGTCGCCGATGAAGTTGAGGTACACCGCGCCCGTGCTCCACGGCTGGAGGGCGTCGCGCAGGTCGCGCGCCCACCGCCGGGCCCGCTCGTCGTCGGCCGGGTTCTCCCACATGCCGAACGGGTGCACCACCCACGGCATGTCGCGGTGCCGCATCGGCCACCCTGTCTCCCTTGCCACCGCACCGCCCCACGGCACCAGTGCGTGCTGCGAGGGCGACGGGCACAGCATCTGGTACGCGCCCGCGCAGAACCGCCGCACCGCCTCGTCGGGCAGTTCCGCCAGGTATTCGGCGGACCAGTAGTTCCGGTACCCCGGCGGATCGTCCAGCATGCACTGCAGTTCGGTGTACGGGATGTCGGACAGCACGGTCGACGCCGGTCCGATGTCGGTCAGGGGCGCGACGAGTTCGCGCAGTTCGGCGACCGGCCCGGCGTAGGTGACCAGGACGCCGCAGCACAACCGCCCGACCATGCCGGGCGGCACGAACTCCGCCGGCGGCCCGGTCATGTAGAGCACCCCGCCGCCCACCTCGTCCGGCGCGCCGGCCACGAGGTCGCGGAACCGGGTGGTGGCGGCCTCGCCCTCGTCGTGCGGCCAGAGCAGCAGCGCGAAGGAGAACTCCGGCAGGGGGTGGAGCCGGAACGTGAACGACGTGGCCACGCCGAAGTTGCCTCCGCCGCCGTGCAGCGCCCAGAACAGCTCCGGGTGGTCGGTCTCGCTCGCGGTGACCGTGCGGCCGTCGGCCAGCACCAGGTCGACCGACAGCAGGTTGTCGCACGCCAAACCGAACTTGCGTTCCAGCCAGCCCGAGCCGCCGCCCAGGGTCAGCCCGGCCACCCCCGTGGTGGACACCCGCCCGCCGGTCGTGGCCACGCCGTACGCCTGCGTCGCCCGGTCCACCGCCGCCCACGTCGCACCGCCGGCCACCACCGCGGTCCGCGCGTCCGGCGCGACGGTGACCGAGTCCATGCCACGCATGTCGATCACCACGCCGTCCTGCACGAGGCTCGCGCCGGCCACGCTGTGCCCACCGCTGCGCACCGCCACCGGCAACCCGGAGCGCCGGGCGAACCCCAGGGCCTGTTTCACGTCCTCGGTCGTCACACACCGCGCAATAGCCGCGGGCGAGGTCTCGATGGCGCCGTTGAACACGGCCCGCGCGGCCTCGAAACCGTCGTCCTCACGCGTGAGGACGGTGCCGCCGATCGCGCCGCGCAGGGCAGAGAAGTCCGTCATGGTCCAACCTCCACAAGTCGGAGCGGACCCCCAGGCATGTCCAGAGTGGCCCCCTCGCGGCCCCTTCGGATCGGGTAGGAAGTCCTGTTCGCGCAGCGCGTCCGAGTGCTCGCGCCGGGTGTTCGGTCTCGTGTCCCAACCGACGGATTCACTTCACCAGGTCCGTGGGCAGGGCGTCCAGGCCGGGTGCGCACAGGTGTAGCACTTCGTAACGTTCCGTGGCTGCCCGTCCGGTGCGACGGCGTCCTCCCGCAGGAGGAACCTCATCCGCCAAGGTCTGGCGGGGCGGTCGGGCGGTGGTGGCGGGGGTTCAAGCGATTTCCACGTGAGTTCGGGCAGTGGACCGCTGGCGATGTCGAGGTCTGCGCGGGCGGAAGCGTAGAACTCGTTGCGCAGTCGCATGGCACTTCGGTAGGCGTTGGCGAACGAGGACGAGTTGTCGGCACCAGACCGACCCGCGCCCGGTGCAGTGCAGCAGGCAACGCACGCCCATGCCGATGACCGGACTTCTCCCTTGGCCGGGGCGTCACCGCCAACGGCACAGTTCTGCCGGGGGACGCCCGCCTCAGGCGCGGCGGTCCCGACCCGAACGACCGCGGCTTCACACCGGTTCGCCGCTTGCCGGGGGCGCGGTGAGTGGTCCGAGCAGGTCGGTGGTCGACAGTTGGTGGAAGTGCCGGGCCCAGTCGAGCGGAGTCGCGTCGAAGCGCTGGTCGCGGAGGTCGGGGTCGGCACCCAGGTCCAACAGCCGACGCGTGAGCTCGACGTCGCCGGCCATAGCGCTGTGGTGCAGTGCGGTCTCCCATGCCTGTTCGACCGGCGCGTCACCGCGGCCGTAGGCGTTCACGTCGAAGCCGAGCTCCGCGAGCAACGTGACCGTCTCGATGGATGCGTGGGCCGCCGCCCACACGATGAGCCCGGGGCGGCTGCGGCGGGCTTCCGCTACGACGTCCGGATGCTCGGCGCGGAGTAGGTCGAGGGTGGACCGGTCGGCGCTGAACGCCGCGGCGATCAGGTCGCGCACGGGATCGGGGCCGGGTGGCGTCGCGCCCTGGGTGACGAGGTAGTCGGCGATCTCCATGTCGCCGTTGAGCCGGGCCAGCTCGACCGGTGTCTGGCCGTCGCCTGGACTCCACGCGGGCCCGTCGCCCTCGAACGGCGAGTGGAAGTCGACACCGTGCTCGACCAGCAGCCGCACGCGGGCGGGTTGGTGGTGCTCGACCGCCCAGCGGAGCTGAGTGCGCAGCATCTGCGCGGGTTTGTCCAGCTCAGTGATCCGTGTCTTCCACGGGCCGCCGTCGCCGGTGCCGAGCCCGTGGTCGAACAGCAGCTCCAGGTGCGAGTCGTCCGGCTCGAACATCCTGTTGTACAGGGTCTGGGCGTCGTTGGGGTCGGCGCCCGCCTCCAGCAGCAGCCGACCCAACGCCCGCCAGTGCGGGTGGCGGGGCTGGCGTCGTCGGCCGAGTTCGCCGTGGCCGAACACCCCGGTAAGCAACGTGAACGGCGACGGCAGGCCGTCGAAGAGGTAGCCCTCGTCCGGGTCGGCGCCGGCGTCGAGCAGTTGCCGGGCGACCGTAAGCACACGCTCGGCCGACACGCCTTGGTCGAATCGCGAGTAGACGAGGTAGAACAGCGGCCGCCACCGGAACGGGCCACCGCGCTCGGCCACCCGCCGAGGCTGCTCCGCGAGCAGCCGACCGACGTCGTCCGGGCGGGCGGCCGCCGCGGCGGCCCAGATGTCGCGGGTGGTCAGGTCGGGACGCTCGGCCAGCAGCCGACGGGCCTGCGCCCAGCGTTCCGGCCCGTCCTCACGACTGTAGGTCAGGCAGGCGAGGCGACAGAACTCCTCCGCCGGGCCGGCCGCGGGCGCCGCGCCGAGCTTGGTGTCCCAGCCGTGTTCGGCCACGGTGTCCAGGTATCGCACGAGCCGGGGCCAACTGGCGAATCCGTATTCGCGAGCGACGACCAACTGCGCCGCGCTGAGCCGGAACCCGCCGGCCTGGTCGGGCAGGACACCGGGGTGGTGACGGGCCACCCGTGCGGCGGCGTCGGGGTCACCTGCCCGGACGGCCCGCTGCAAGGTACGGGCCTGCCGGCGGAAGCCGTCGAGGTGGGGACGGTCGGGCATGCCCAGGGTCGGCACGATGATCTCCTTTCGTCTGCCTGATGTCCGCTCGGTCAGGCCGAAAGGAGAGCGCTGGTGACACGTGGTGCACGCGCCAGGTGGGCTGAGCCCATTCCCGCGGACCGGTGGCTTCCTGGCAGCCGCCGCCACTCTAGCCCAGAACCCGTCCAGGGAACGGATGTGCGCCGTTCAGATGACCTGGGCAGCCTGGCTGCGAAGGTCAGAACCAACCGCTCACGGGAAGTCGGATGTGCCGAGCGCCCCGACCGTGTGACCCTGGCGACGTGCTGCTGAAATTGACGGGGTCGAGCTGTTCGGGCAAGTCCACGCTCGCCTTCGCCGTGGCCGACCGGCTCCGGGACGTCGTCGTCCACGATTTCGACGAGGTCGGCGTGCCGCGGGACGCCGACCGTCACTGGCGCCACCGCATCACCGAGCTGTGGGTACGCCGCGCACTCGAGTACCAGGAACGCGGACTGGACCTGCTGTTGACCGGACAATCCCCACTGGGCGAGATCCTGGCGGCCCCCTCCGCACCGAAGGTGGACGGGATCGCGCTCTGCCTGGTCGACGTGGACGACGAAATCCGCCGGGTCCGGCTCGCCCACCGCGACTCCGGCCGGTGGGACGCCTCGGCGGTCGACGCCTTCCTGGGCTGGGCCGCCTGGCATCGCGGACACGCCCGGGACCCTCGTCACCGCCCCGAGGTCATCACCGGCGACAGCGCCCCGGACATGGTCTGGCACCGCTGGACCGCCTGGACCGCCGGCGACCCCAGGTGGAGCACCCACATCCTCGACACCACCGACGAACCCATCGCCCAGTCCGTCGACAAGATCGAACAGTGGGTGGTCGAACAGCGCGCCGCACACCGATCCGACCGGCTTCCCCTGACGCTCGGCTGGGTCGATCAAACACACTCCGGATGACGTGGGGTTCAGCAGCGTGGACTGCCCTGTCAGCGTGTGCTGGGCCCCGATCACCTCCCTGGTGGCACTGCGCGACGCTGGAGACGGCACCCCGAACTGTTACCGGCTCTCGGCGGCCTCGCCGTTGTTAGCCTGAGTTACTTGATCGGGGACGGACCGGTTGGCTGGAGCGGGCATGGGCATGGTGGAGCGCAGGCCGTGGACTCGACGAAGTGTGCTGGGCATGATGGTCGCGGCCCCGGCAGTGGTCGGGATCGGCGGCGTCGCCGAGGCCGCTCGGCGTGCGTACCCGACGTTCGACCTCAAGGCCGATTTCGGTGCGGTCGGTGACGGCAGCCATAACGACACCGGCGCGTTTCAAGCCGCGGCCGCGGCCCTGAGCAGCGCGGAGAACCGGGGTGGCACGCTCGTCATCCCCGCGGGTACCTACAAGGTGGGTGGGCAGGACAAGGGCGGCGTGCCCTACTACTCCCCGTGGGAGATCTTCAACGCCGAAGGCTTGGAGTTCCTGGACATTCAGGGCAACGGCGCGACGATCCGGCTCGCGAGCGGCCTGCACTACGGCGCGTTCGATGCCCAGGGTAGGCGCATCCCGTTGAGTAGCAACGAAAGCGAGCGCGCGGCGATCGGCGCCATGATCAGGCTCGCCGACTGCGCCAACGTGACGATCAGTGATCTCACGCTCGACGGGAACAACGGCGCATTGGTACTCGGAGGTGGATGGGCGAACTCCGAGGCCGACGCGGTCAACGGCATTCAGGCGATGGCCACCGGGATCTGGCTGGACCGATGCACGAACGTCATCGTCCGCGACGTGCGCACGCACCACCACGGCCTCGACGGGATCACGATCCTGCACCGGCTGCGCAGGCCCGAGGCGCGCAAGCCGCACCTGCTCGAGCGAGTCACCTCCGACCACAACGGCCGTCAAGGACTGTCGTGGATCGGCGGGTGGGGCCTGACCTGCCGGGACTGCTCGTTCAGTCACACGGGCCGACAGCCGCACGCGGGCGCGCCGGGAGGATTCGTCGCGTCGAAACCCGGTGCCGGACTGGACATCGAGCCGAACCGGGGCGCCGCGCACGAGATCACTCGGGAAGGCCGGTTCGAGAACTGCGAGTTCGTGAACAACATCGGTCACGGCGTCGAGGCGTCCAACGGCGACAGCCTGGACAACACGTTCGCGAACTGCGTCTTCTGGGCCGTGTCCGACACCCGGTGGACCACCATGGGAGGCGCCGAAACCGGCGCCGGACACGCTGTCTACATCGCTAAGCCGGGCGTGAGGTTCACCGACGGGACCAGGTTCCACGGTTATTTCGAACGGGTACACGGATCGGCCGACCCCGCTGCGGCCACCGCTTTCACGAACTGCACGATCGAGGACCGGCTCTGGACGAACGGCCGCGTGCACCGCAAGGAGTACCTGTTCTACGCGCAGCCCACCGGCGTCGGCGTCACCTGGACGAACTGCTGGTTCAACGCGCGCGCGTCCAGAACCGTGCACATCACGCACGACATGCGGTTCGTCAACTGCGGTTTCACCCACAACCGGAACGACCTGGCAAACGGGACGTTCCAGGCGTTGTTCGAGAACTGTCGCATCTCCGGAGGCAAATTCCTCGAAACCGATCTCGTCACCAAGGACTACTACATCCGGCTCGTGGCGAACGTCGTCGTGGCACCCGGCACGCGCGCCACGACGGTGGAGGGACTCAGGATCAGGTGGCAGACACCCGTCACCGGTCCGATCGGCACGATCACGCCCGGCACCTACCCACAGCTCTGACACCCGTACCGGACAACCGGACGCGGACGCGGTCAGGCCGAGAGCCTCTGCCGGGTTTTCTCGCTTACCCAGCCGATTCGTCCGTAGCGCTTGCCAGGGCGCGATTGTTCAGCACGGGATAGAAAACCAGCGTCACCAGGATGAGAAAAACGCCACTGGCGACATACGAGACCTGGACGGCGAACACACTGGCGAGAACGCCGCCGAGTGCCGCTCCAACCGGCCCTCCGATCATGACCACCAGCCTACTCGACGAGAGCACCCTCCCCAAGAGTTCATGAGGCACGATCCGCTGGCGCAATGTGCTCACCACGACTTTCTCCGCAGTCATCAGCGCACCGGTCACCATCATCATCGTGGCCGCAACCCACACATTGGCGACAAGTCCCAGAACCAGAATGGCCACGCCCACGCCGGCTTTGCCCACGATCATCACCGTGCCGGGGCCGAATCGCTTGCCGGCGGCCGCGGCGGCCAGTCCCCCGACCGTCGCGCCGACCGCGGTGGCCGTCAGCAACAGACCGAAACCGAAATCCGGAAGTTCGAGGACGTCCTTGGCCAGCAGCGCGAGCATCGCGAACTGAGCGGTGACGGCGACGTTGCCGAGACAGGAAACCATGGCCAGCACCCGCAGGGTGCGGTTCCCGAACAACCAACGAATGCCCTCGACGATTTCGCTCCGCATGCTCTTGCGCGGAGGTTCGGACGTCTTCTCAGGCTTGGCGTCCGCCCGGATCGAGAAGATCAACAGGCCGCTGGCAGCGAACGAGAGAGCGTTGCCCGCGAACGGCAGGGTGTTCCACACGCCGAACAGCGCGGAGCCGAGCGGAGGCCCCACGAAGTCCTCACCGTTGCCCTCCGCCGCGACGATCCGCCCGTTCGCCGTGGCCAGGCTCCGCGGATCCCGGGACACGAAGTCGGGAATGGCCGACTGGGCGGCGATGTCGAAGAAGACTTGGCCGATGCCCAGCAGGAACGCCGCGAGCACCAGCCACACCAGGTTCACCTGCGCGGTCAGGATCAGCACCGCGAGAACGACCAGGACGGCGAACCGGCCCAGGTCGGCCCACACCATCACCCGCCGGCGGTCCAGCCGGTCCACCACGACACCGGCGTGCAGCGACAGCAGCACCCAGGGAATCTCGGCGGCCATCACGACGAAGCTCAACGCCATCGGGCTGCTGGTGCTCTGCAAGACCAGCAGGGGCAACGCGGCTGCGTGCATGCCGGTACCGATGGCCGACACGAGCGTGGCGCCGAAGAGTCTGTGGAAGCGACTGCCCAGCCTCACCTTGGCGTCGTCAGATTCCTTCGTGGGCACTGCGAGAATTCCTCCCGTCAACACTCCGGCAACAGACCATGACCCTCACCGCTCTTGATCGGCCTGGCGCTGGTAGTGGGCCTGTCCGGCACGGTACTGATGCCGTCGGCGCCACTCCGACCAGCGCAGGCAGTCCGGGTGTAG
The DNA here is from genome assembly GCF_001280085.1 of Saccharothrix sp. NRRL B-16348. Classification (GTDB taxonomy): domain Bacteria; phylum Actinomycetota; class Actinomycetes; order Mycobacteriales; family Pseudonocardiaceae; genus Actinosynnema. Next base: position 17,350 of record NZ_LGED01000007.1, read on the forward strand.
GCGCGCAGCAGGTCGTGGAGGCGGTAGCGGCCAGGGCGGCTTTGACGGAGCGTCCGCCGTAGTCGAGTTTGCCGTCGTTGGCGGCGAGTTGTGGGGCGAAGAGGTCGGCGGTGGCGTCGTGTCGTCCACCGCGAACGCGTCCGAATCGACGAAATCCCGAGCCGACAACGCCAACCGCCGCCGCACCTCGACGTGATCCCACGTCGAGGTCGTCACGAACTGCTGGTGAACCACCCCGAGACGCTCGCCCATCGGGTGCTCGACGCGGGCGGCGGGGTTAGTACGCCCGCTTGGAACGTCGGGTACTCCGGCGGCGGCGTCCCGCTGGTGGCGGCGGTGGGTGTCGCTCGGTGCTCCGGCACGCACGCGGCCGCGCTCACCAGCACGGCACGTCGGGTGATGGTCACCGTCCCCCCTTGGCCCGCCAGCCGGGCAGCTCCCGTGCCACGGCGAGGAAACCGGGCTCCAGCACCACGTCGTGGTCCACCTGGACGACCTGCCACGACAAACCCTCGCGGCCCTTCTCCCGCGCGGTCACCACTCGGACCTCGCCGTCGACGGAGTACCGGTCCGCCACGCCGAGCGCGGAGACCAGGTCGCCGAGCGCGACCGGCTCGCCAGCGGCGAGCGCCGGACAGGCGGCCATGATCAGGTCACCGAACTCGTCGGTGAGCTCACCGGCCTCGCTGCGCACCGGGACGTGCAGCATCCCGTCGGCGGCGGGCAGCGGGTCGAGCCGATCCGCCGCGCCCCAGCCGATCCAGCCGGTGTCGCGGATCAGGACGAGGGAGTTTCCCCCGCCTGCCCAGCGGACGAAGAAACCGTCGCGCTCGACGAACTCCTGCTCGCGGTGGAACGCCATCTCCCGCGCGGCCCAGACGTCGCCTGCGGGCGACGCGACGACGCAGGAGAGGTGGCACAGGCCCGCCGGGACCCACCCCTCCGAGCCGTCCCCTGCGAGGAGGTAGGGCTCGAATACGTGGTCCTGGCCTGTCAAGCCGAGCACGACGCCGTCGCACGCACCGCATCGGTCGACCAGACCCGGTCGTCGGCTCAAGGTCGGTACCCCACCAGGTAACCGTACTCGTTGATCATCGGTTTCGGCGGTGCGCTGACGAACGTGTCGCGCTTGTAGTAGGTCACCGCGCCGCTCCAGTCGATGACCGCCTCGACCCGGTCCGGGTGCGCGGCCGACAGGTCCTTGCCGAAGTGGCTGCGGTCGGTCTTGTAGACCGGGTGCGTGTGCGCGCGAGCACGTGCTCGTTCGGGCCGAGCCTGCCGAAGCTCACCGTGGTCTCCTTGCCGATCACCGCCCTGAGCTGCCCGGTCTGGCTGTTCTGGATGATGCCGATCTCCTTGCCGAGGTACCGGGACGCGTCCACGATCGACTGGACCGGCACACCGCGGCCGAGCGACGAGTTGCCCCGTCGTGCGAGTTTCGTCGGCGATGCGACCGCTGGAACCGGACACGTCCTTGCGGTTCACACCGTTCTGACCCGGCTGGGCGCCCGTCATGCCGCGCGACGGAGGGTTGTTGATCCCGCCGGACGGGGCCGGCTTCGTGCCCGCGGGGTCGACGAACACCGTCGGCCGGTTCGCCGCGTAGGCGTGCAGGTTGTACCCGCCGTTGAACCCGGTCGGGTCCTCGCTGATGAACCGCTGCAGGGTCGGGCTGTAGTAGCGGGCGCGGTTGTGGTGCAGCCCGGTGCCGTCGTCCACACGGCCGGTGAACCGGCGCGTGTTGCCCCCTCGACGCCTCTGACCGAGGCGTTGCCGTACGGGTCGTAGGTGTACTCGACCGACAGCGCACCCGTGTCGTCGGCGAGCGCGACCACGCTTCCGAGCGGGTCGGCGAGGTACCGCGACCTAGCGCCGCCTTACGCCGACCAGCAGCGGACGACCGCCGGCCCGAGAAGCGACCACGGTGGAAGGCTGAAAGCGACTCGCGCCGACGTGCTGAGCGTGGAGCCTACGCACACCGGCGGTTCGTCAGTGAAGATCGGGGCAGTCGGGCTCGGCACTGTTCCGGCCGCACTTGTCAAAGGACGCAGGAAACTCCGAGTAACGATCACGGAACTCGATCGGACAAGCGCGGCCCAACGCTACTCATCTGATCGAGTGACAATCATTCACCTGTTCAAGTCGAGTCAGGTCACCGATATGTCAACATCGTTCCTTTCGTGGTCGAGACCGTACGATTCCGCCCGGGAGTCGAACATGGGAGGGCGCATGGGCGAACAGCTCGATTGGTGCGAGGCGTCGACCTCCGCCGTCGGGTATCTTTTTCAACTCCCCAAAGCCCTGTTCTGCGTCGAGTAACTCCGATCAGGGCCGGACTGGAGTGTCGCGGTGGAAGCCGGTGACGACATCGAGGTGAGCCACGAGCAGGGCCGCCGGGTGGCCATGTCCTCGCGATGGCGGTCGGCCCTTCGCCGCCGAGTCCGGCCAGCGGGGCACCCGGCCACGAGCGAACGCCTCCTCGAACCGGTCCAGGTCACGGGACTGTTGGGCAGCGTCGGCCAACAACAGGAACCGGTGGTAGTCCACCAGCATCGGGTCGATCGCGAGCAGGTAGAATCCGGGACGTGACCTGCTGTCCTGCCAGGCGCCACTGCCGCCCGCGCGGGTGAGTGCGCCGCGTATGTGCTTGGCGTAGGTCTGAATGGTGGACGCAGGTTTCTTGGCCTGTTTGCGTTCCGGGTTGTCTGGCGACCACAGACAGTCGATCAGCGTCCCGACGCTGACCGGTCTGCCCGGGGACAGGGCCAACACGGCCAGCATTCCCGACACCGTCCAACAGCCGGATCTCCACCCGCCCCCTGCTGGGAGGCTCGACCTGTCCGGGGTGTGGCAGGAGGTCGGTCGGGCGAATCCGCAACCGTGCGGACGTTCACCCGTGCGGATGTGGTTTGTCCCCGGTTCTGCACGGGGGACCTGCATCCTCATCTCTACCGGCGGTCGGTCGGTGACTTCGCGTCAGCTTGAGAGTGCGCATGCAGTCGATGCGGAAGGCGTCGGAGGCCGACATGCCGGTGAAACCGGGCGCGGAGGAACCTTCGCCAGGACGTGTCAGCGTCGTGCTGCGGCGCAGGTGGTATTCGTAAACGCTTGAGCAGGCGCCGTACAGCCGAGGCAGCTACCCGATGGCCGAACTCGAGCAGCTCGCCTCGGACTTCGAGATGGTGCACACCGATCACGCAGCCCTTGGTCGATCATCCTTCTGTCGCAAGAGCGATGATCGACCAAAGGGCTGCGTGGATCAACCGGAGTGTCCGCCGCCAACCGGGACCACAAAGCCGAACTCAAGCTGGTTCTCCGCTGCTCTACCAGCGACGATGACTTTCGAGCGGCACACGCTACGTCGCTTCGACGATGCCGGGGAGGCGTGCGATCACGCCAGGGATGAGCACGGCGTTCACGTTTCCCAACGGCACCCAGGCGGCAGGCTCCGACGCTCCCACCCGGTGGATCGAGACCCGGTTGTCGGCGATCCGCACGTCACTGATCGCGCTCCACGGCAGGGTTCCCCCTTGCACGTCGACGCCGCCCTGGCGCACCGACAAGCCTCCCACGTCAACGGTCTCGCCCCGGCGGACCCGGTCGGCCAGTCGGGCGACCAGCCGTGGTTCGAGGTGACTCTGCGACAGACCCACGAGGAACGCCCACGCGGCAGGTGGTGCGGAGTCCTTGCCGTCGGTGAGGAACTCCAGGTCGATCTTGTTCCCGAACGTTGCCGGGTACGCGCCGACTGAGAAGTACCAGGCGGTTTGACGCGAGCCGAGGCCGAGGAAGCGCTTCGTCGTGGCGGGGGCGCTGAGGTACCGGATCCACTCGGCCCGGTCGAGCTCGATCGACCGGGCGCCGTAGGTGATCGCCCGGGCGTCGGCGTGCAACCGCCTGGATTCGATCTCGGTCTCGAAGGACTCCCCCGGACGGTCGGCGGTGGCGAGGTAGTCGGTGAGCCAGGCAGGCACTCGGTCGCGCGGGTAGGCGCCCAGGTCGTTGCGGTAGTGCTCGGGAGCCAGCAGGTCTTCCTGCGGGAACGGCTGGTCGCCGTAGTCGTAGTCCACCGTCGTCTCGCCGAGGTGCGTGACGGTCAGCGACAGGCGCCACCACGGCCCGGCCGGCATCCGCGCCGCGACCTCGCGCTGCTCGCGCACCAACGCCATGACAGACTCCGGCGCCGCGACCGCGTCGTCGGGCTGGTCGGTCCAGAACCGCACCCGGCCCGCCTCGGCGGACACGGTGACCACGAACACCGCACCCAGCCGCCGCCATCCCGGCGGGCCGAACCGGGCCAGCTGCTGGACGATCGGCTCGATCAACCTCGACGCCTGCTCGGCGATCGCCTCCTCGGGCGGGGCGTCGACGATCGTGAAGCTCTGGATGGCACCTTCCTCCTCGAGCTGCATGGCCGCCCACTCGATGTCGATCATGCTGTTCGCGGCGCGCTCCTCGGCGATGAACTCGTCCACCGCCTGCCCGGGTGGGACCGAGCTCGACGTCTCCTTGATCCTCCCCCAATCACCTACCAGGAACACCGACCGACCCACCGGAATGTCCAGGAACGCCATCGGGTCGCTCTCGTCCACCTCAACCGGCGCGTACACGCTCCACCCGGCTTCGAAGCGGTCCGCGACCAACTCCTCGGTCGGGTAGTCCAGCCGACGGGACCTGATCCACTGCACCACCAGCGCGATCGCCGCCTGCGCGTCCACGACGGCCGAGCCCCCGTCTCCGCGGTCGCCGCTGGTCACCTCGGGGCGATGAGGCTCGTGGAACGGGTAGTCCTCCTCCGGGTCCTGCGCGGCGAACACCGCGCCGAGCCAGTCGTCCTCGAAGGCCATGCCGAGGCGGTTGAGCACACGCCGGTAAGCGGCCGTGGCCGACGCGTCGAGGTCGATGGATTCCAGGCGGCGCCGCTCGGCGTCGAGCGCGATGCGCAGCAGGGCCTGCGTGTCCCGGTCGTCGGGTGACGGATTCGCCAGCAGCACGTCCAGGAAGTCCTCGGCGGCGTCCTCGGCCGCGAGTCGTCGCAGGGCGTCCAGGTCGGCGTCCCGCAGTTCGGTGCGGCGCACCGCGACGAGCCGCGGGAACAGGTCGGTGACACCGCAGGCGCGCCACCGGGACGCCTGCCGAACGCGGTCGGCGATGGTGTCGAACAAGCGGTTCACGGCATCCGCTTCGGCGTCGAGGTCCTCGAGGTAGTCGCACAGCGCCTCGCCCGGGACGAGCAGCCACCCCGCGGTGTCGGCGTCGGGCAGGCTCGCCGGGTCGATCGGCGGCCAGGTCCGCCACACCGCGGTCGCCCCTCCGCCGGCTTCGTCGTCGTCCCACTCCAGGAAGTCCATCAAGCGCCGCGCCGACCGGGAGTCCGGACGTCGGGCGACCAGGTACCCCGGCCCGCCCAGCAGTTGTCCCAGCTCGCGCAGGCGGTCGGTCAGCCAGCCGGAGAAGTCGCGCTCGTGGAGCAGGGCCTCCGCGAAGGCTTCGACGGCCTGGTGGTCGTGGGTGGCGGCACGCCGGGGTGGGCGCGACCGGACGAACCGGCTGAAGTCCGGGCTGCTCTGCCCGGTGTAGCCACCTTCCTCGGTCGGCTGGCCCGCGCCGAACCAGAGGCACGCCTCCTCGAACCGCGAGCGCGCGTCCTCCGCCGGTCCGCTCGACGACACCTCCTCGACCTGCCCGTACCTCCCGACCAGGAACACCGACCGCAACTCCGGGCCGGGCGAGTCGTCCGCCGGGTCGGGGTCGGCGACCATCACCGGCGCGAAGACGCACCAACCGCCCCAGAACTTCTCGGCTTCCAGTTCCTCGGTCGGGTAGTCCGACCCTTCGGACCGGATCCGCCCCGACACCAGGGAGATCGCCTGCGCCGCGTCCATCGCCCACCCTTCCACGCGTCGTCGGCGGTTCCGTGGCGAACCGCACCGGAGTCGACCGTCGCCAACCTAGTGTCCTGCGTCTGAAGTTCGTTGATGAATTGTAGGGTTGTCGGGTGGCTCGTAGGGGTCGGCCGGTGGCCGTGGTGGTGTTGACGGACGAGGAA
>NZ_LGED01000008.1 GCF_001280085.1 Saccharothrix sp. NRRL B-16348
GCAGGCCTGGCGGGACGCTTTACCCCGCCGGGCCTGCCGGCTTTGGCCTGCCTGGAGTGCCCGTAAGGGCCCCATGTCAAATCGAGCCGGACCCGAGCGTTGAATTCACCGCTCCCGAACGTAGGACTCTCGCCCCACGAACGTAGGACTCTCGCACCCTCAACGTTCGACACGCCCGACCCGAGCGTTCGACACGCCCGACCCGAGCGTTCGACACACCCGACCTGAACGTAGGACACGCGCGTTCTGAACGTAGGACACGCGCGACCTGAGCGTTCGACACGCGCGGCTAGGTGCGGCGGACGATGACTCGCTGCAGGGCGATGAACGCCAACAACAGAGCACCGATCACGATCTTCGTCCACCACGACGACAGCGTGCCCTCGAACGAGATCAGCGTCTGGATCGTGCCCAACACCAGCACACCCACCACCGACCCGATCACGAACCCGACCCCGCCCGACAGCAGGCTCCCACCGACCACGACCGCCGCGATGGCGTCCAGCTCCATCCCCACCGCGTGCAGGCTGTACCCGGACAGCATGTAGAGGCTGAACAGCAACCCGCCCAACGACGAGCAGAACCCGCTGATCACGTACACGCCGATCTTCACCCGCGTGGTCGCCAGGCCCATCAGCCGCGCGGACGACTCGCTGCCGCCCACCGCGTACACCGTGCGCCCGAACCGCGTCAGGTGCAGCACGTACACCGCCGCCAGCACCGCCGCCAGCGCGATCACCACCCCGTACGTGATGGTCACCCCGCCCGGCAGCTCGATCGACCCGGTGGCCAGCGCCCGGAACGTCGAGTCCTTGATCGACACCGACTCCACGCTGATCACGAAGCACAGCCCGCGCGCCAGGAACATGCCCGCCAGCGTCACGATGAACGGCTGCACGCCGAACCGGTGGATCACCCAGCCCATCGCGAGCCCCAGCCCGGACCCGGACGCGAGCACCGCGAGCACCACGAGCCACACCGGCCACCCGGCCTGCAGCGCCGCCGCCGCGATCATCGTGGACAGCGCCACCACCGACCCGACCGACAGGTCGATGCCGCCGGTCAGGATCACGAACGTCATCCCGACCGCGAGCACGATCAGGAACGCGTTGTCGATGAACAGGTTCGCCATCACCTGCCCGGACGCGAACCCCTCGTACCGCACCGAGCCGACGCCGAACGTCGCCACGAACACCACGAACGTCGCGATCACCGGCAGGAAGCGCTTCGGCACGCTCATCAAGCCACGCGACCGGACCGGTGCCGCCGACGACACCTCCGGCTGGACCATCACTGACTGCTTCACGCGGGCACCCCTTGCTTCCCCCGAACCCCACGAACCCGAATCCGCACCGGCGCCTGCATGAGGCACACGGCGATCACCACGACCGCCTTGAACACCAGCGTGATCTCCGGCGCGATGCCGATCGTGTACACCGTGGTGGTCAACGTCTGGATGATCAACGCGCCGAGCAGCGTGCCGGTCAGCGAGTACCGGCCGCCCGCCAGCGACGTGCCGCCGATGACGACGGCCAGGATGGCGTCCATCTCGATCCACAGGCCGGCGTTGTTGGCGTCCGCCGCGCTCACGTTCGAGCTGATCATCAGCCCGGCCACGGCCGCGCACAGCGCCGCGAACACGTACACGGTCCAGATGATCGTCCGCGCGCGCACACCGGCCAGCCGCGACGCCGACGGGTTGACCCCGACCGACTCGATCAGCAGCCCCAGCGCGGTGCGCCTGGTCACCAGCGCCACCAGGCCGAGCACCGCCAGGCTGATCAGGATCGCGATCGGCAGCACCACGAACCCGGCGCCCACCTCGCGGAAGGTCGGCGAGTCGACGGTGACGATCTGGCCCTCGGTGATCAGCATCGCGATACCGCGCCCGGCCGTCATCAGCACCAGCGTGGCGATGATCGGCTGGATGCCCAGCACCGACACCAGGAACCCGTTCCACAGCCCGAGCACGCCGCACAGCACCAGCGCCAGGCCCATGCCGGTCCACGCGTCACCGCCGGAGGCGATGTACGTGCACGTCACCGCGCCCGCGATCGCCGCCACCGCGCCGACCGACAGGTCGATGCCGCGGGTGGCGATCACCAGCGTCATGCCCAACGCGATCAGCAGCGTCGGCGCGCCGTTGCGCAGGATGTCGATCAGGCTGCCGTACAGGTGCCCGTCCTGCAGGCGCAGCGAGAAGAACGACGGCGTCACCACCACGTTCAGCACGAGCAGCGCGACGAGCGCCAGCACCGGCCACAGCAGTCGGTTTTTCACGACACCACCGCCTTCTCCACGTCCTTGTCCAGACCGTGGTCGCCGCCGCCCGCGATGAGCGCCATCACGTCGTCCACGCCCACGTCGCCGTCCAGCTCGGCCACCTTGTGCCGGTCGCGCATCACCACCACGCGGTCGGACACGCGCACCACCTCCTCCAGTTCGGCGGAGATGAACAGCACGGCCATGCCCTCCGCGGCCAGGTCGGCCACGACCTTCTGGATCTGGGCCTTCGCGCCGACGTCGATGCCGCGCGTCGGCTCGTCCAGGATCAACAGCTTCGGCTCGGTCACCAGCCACCGGGCCAGCAGCACCTTCTGCTGGTTGCCGCCGGACAGGTTGCCCACCGCCCGGTCCGGGTCGGCCGGCCGGATGTCCAGCAGCTCGATGTACTTGGCCACCAGCTCGTCGGCCAGCTTGCGCGGCACGGGCCGGGCCCACCCGCGCGCGGCCTGCATCGCCAGGATGAGGTTGTCCCGCACGCTCAGGTCGGCCACGATGCCCTCGGCCTTGCGGTCCTCCGACGAGAACGCGACACCGGCCTCGATCGCCGCCCTGGGCCCGGTCAGCTTCAGCGGCTTGCCGTCCACCAGGATGCGGCCCGAGTCGGCCTTGTCCGCGCCGAACAGCAGCCGCGCGACCTCGGTGCGGCCCGAGCCGAGCAGCCCGGCCAGCCCGACGACCTCGCCCGACCTGACCTCCAGGTCGAACGGCGCGACGGAGCCCTTGCGGCCGACGCCCTCCGCCACCAGGAACGCCTGGCCCGGCGTGCCCGACCGGCGCTCGATCTCCTCCAGCAGGCCCATCTCGCGGCCCAGCATGGCCGAGACCAGGTCGATCCGGCTCAACGCGGCAGTCGAGTGCTCGGCGACCAGCTGGCCGTTGCGCAGCACCGTGATCCGGTCGGAGATCTCGTAGACCTGCTCCAGGAAGTGCGTCACGAACAGCACCGCGACGCCCTCGTCGCGCAGCACCCGGATGATCCGGAACAGCTCCGCGACCTCGTCGGCGTCCAGGCTCGACGTCGGCTCGTCCAGCACGAGCACCCGCGCGTCCACCGCCACGGCCCGCGCGATGGCGACGAGCTGCTGCACGGCGATCGGGTGGCTCTCCAGCACCGAGCCCGGGTCGATGTGCAACCCGATCCGGGCCAGCAGCTCGGCCGCCCGCGCGCGCATCCGCTTGCCGTCGATGCGGCCGAACTTGCGCGGCTCGCGCCCGAGCAGGATGTTCTCCGCGACGGTGAGGTTCCCGCACAGGTTGACCTCTTGGTACACCGTGCTGATCCCGGCGGCCTGCGCCTCGGCGGGCGCGGTGAACGACACGGACTCACCCGCGTAGCTGACCTGTCCGGCCGCCAGCGGGTGCACCCCCGTCAGCGCCTTGATGAGCGTGGACTTGCCCGCTCCGTTCTCACCCATCAACGCGTGGACCTCGCCGGGGAACAGCCGGAAATCCACCTCTTGCAGGGCTTTCACTCCGGGGAACTCCACCGAGATGCCCCGCATGTCGACGACCGGCTCGGTCACCGGACAACTCCCCTCACGCGACCCTCACAACCAGAACCTCACGACAAGAACCTCACACGAAACGACGAGAAGAAGAAGCGGCGAAACGGCGGGTGCGGCCCCCGCCACCACACCCGGAGGGTGGCGGGAGCCGCGGCTCGCGATCAGTACTTGCGGTTGGGGAGCTCGGTCTTCGCCTGGTCGACGGTGAACGTGCCCTCCTCGGTCACCACTCGCGGCGGCACTTCCTCGCCCGCCACGACCTTCTTCGCGAGCTCCATCAGCTGCTTGCCCAGCAGCGGGTTGCACTCGACGATGAAGTTGATCTCACCGGCGGCCAGCGCGGTCATGCCGTCCTTCACCGCGTCCACGGTGATGATCTTGATGTCCTTGCCGGGCACCTTGCCCGCGGCCTTGATGGCCTCGATGGCGCCGAGGCCCATGTCGTCGTTGTGCGCGTAGACCACGTCGATCTGCGGCACCGACTTCAGGAACGCCTCCATGACCTGCTTGCCGCCGGACCGCGTGAAGTCACCGGTCTGCGTGGCGACGACCTTCAGGTCCGTGCCCGCGATGGCGTCCTCGAAGCCCTTCTTGCGGTCGATCGCCGGCGCCGCGCCCGTCGTGCCCTGCAGCTCGACGACGTTCTTCGCGCCCGCCGCGTTGGCCTTCAGCCACTCGCCGGCCTTCTTGCCCTCTTCGACGAAGTCCGAGCCGAGGAACGTCTTGTAGAGCGACGTGTCGTCGGAGTCGACCGCGCGGTCGGTCAGGATGACCGGGATGTTCGCGCGCTTGGCCTCCAGCAGCACGGCGTCCCAGCCGGTCTCCACCACCGGGCTGAAGGCGATGACGTCCACCTTCTGCTGGATGTAGGACCGGATGGCCTTGATCTGGTTCTCCTGCTTCTGCTGCGCGTCGGAGAACTTCAGCTCGATCCCGGCGGCCGCGGCCTCTTCCTGGATCGACTTGGTGTTCGCGGTGCGCCAGCCGCTCTCGGCGCCCACCTGGGCGAAGCCCATGGTGATCTTGTCGTCGCCCTTGGCGTTGCCCGACGGCGACCCCGCGTCCCCGGACCCGCCGGATCCGCACGCGGTCAACGCGGCCAACAGGACCGCGGCGGCGGCGGTCGTGATCTTCTTCAACACTGGTCTTCCTCCGTGTGAACCCGAGACACTTGACGGGACGGCGAACCGCGTGACGGTGGTCACCTGGGGCACAAGAGTGAACGCTCACAATCGGCCCGTCAACCCCCCGGAAATGTCAACTTCGCATCCTTGACACATTCGTTAGGCCGGTCGTATGTTAGCGCTCACTTTTGTGACACAACACACCTAGACACCCGGATGCCCTGATCATCCGCGGCTTCGCGCCGCGCGCAAGACGAGAGCGACGCCCCCCATGGTCACCCTTCGTCATCGCCCACGCACCCTCGTCGCGACGCTTGTCGCGGCGGTGGCCGCCGCGGCTTTGAGCGCTCCGCCGGCATCCGCCGCCGACGGGCTCGTGCTCCACTACCCCCTCACCGAAACCGACGGCGCCGTCGTGGCCGACACCTCGGGCGGAGGTCGCAACGGAACCGTTATCGGGGACGCCACCCCGGGCGGTCCTGAAGGCCTTCAGCTCGGCGGCGTCAACGGCCACGTGAAGCTGCCCGACGACGTCCTGCGCGGATTGACGGAAGTCAGCGTCTCGCTCCAGGTGCGCATCGCGCCGGACCAGGCGACGCCCTATTTCATCTACGGCCTCGGTAACACCTCGGGCACTACGGGTAACGGCTACCTGTTCACCACGGGCAATGCCTACCGCTCGTCCATCGCCACCGGGAACTGGTCGACGGAGCAGACCGTGACGGCCGGCCGGAATCTCGCCAGGGGTGTTTGGAAAACGCTTACCTACACGCTCGGCGGCGGCACCGCCGTGTTGTACGAGGACGGCGTCGAGGTCGCGCGCAAGACCGGCGTCACGATCACCCCAGCGATGATCGGCGGCGGCACGACCACCGCGAACTACATCGGCCGCTCCGTCTACAGCGGCGACCGCCACCTCAAGGGCGCGGTCCGCGACTTCCGCCTCTACGACCGCGCCCTCAGCGCGGCCGAGGCGCACGACCTCGGCTTCATCGCCGACGACGAGAAGGGCCGCCGCGACCTGGCCGCGATCGACCTCGGCGACACCTCCGCCGTCACCGCGAACCTCACCCTGCCGACCACCGGCCCGTACGGCTCCGCGATCACGTGGCGGTCCAGCGACCCCGCGACCGTGTCCACCACGGGCGCCGTGACCCGTCCCGCGCCGGGCAGCGCGCCCGCGACCGTGACGCTCACCGCGACCGCGTTCGGGCAGACCCGCGACTTCCAGGTCACCGTGCGCCCGGAGCTGACGGACGACGAGAAGGTCGCCGAAGCCGATGCCGCGCTCGTCGTCTGGGACGAGGACGACATCCGCGGCAACATCACGCTGCCCACCACCGGCCTGCACGGCACCGCGGTCACGTGGAAGAGCAACAAGCCCGAGGTCGTCACGCCCACCGGCGAGGTCACCCGGCCCGCGTCCGGGGAGAAGCCGGTGAAGGTGCAGCTCACCGCGGAGATCCGCGCGGGCGAGGAGACCACCCGCAAGAAGTTCAAGGTCACCGTGACGCCCCTGCCCGAGAAGCAGGACTACGAGGGCTACCTGTTCGGCTACTTCACCGGCGAGGGCTCGGCCACCGGCGAGCAGGTCTACCTCGCCGCCAGCCGCGGCAACGACGCGCTGAAGTGGGACGAGCTGAACAAGGGCAACCCCGTGCTCACGTCCTCGCTGGGCGACAAGGGCGTGCGCGACCCGTTCATCATCCGGTCGCCGGAGGGCGACAAGTTCTACCTCATCGCCACCGACCTGAAGATCCACGGCAACGGCGACTGGGACCTGGTGCAGCGCAAGGGCAGCCGCCACATCGAGGTGTGGGAGTCGACCGACCTGGTCAACTGGGGTCAACAGCGCCACGTGCAGGTCTCGCCGGAGACGGCGGGCAACACCTGGGCGCCCGAGGCGTACTACGACGAGTCGATCGGCGCGTACGTCGTGTTCTGGGCCTCGAAGCTCTACGCCGAGGACGACCCCGAGCACGCCGGCAACACCTACAACAAGATGCTCTACGCGACCACGCGCGACTTCCGCACGTTCAGCGAGCCGCAGGTCTGGGTCGACCCGGGCTACTCGGTCATCGACTCGACCGTGATCAAGCACGGCGACGAGTACTACCGGTTCACCAAGGACGAGCGGAACAACACGTCCACCACGCCGTGCAGCAAGTTCATCCTCGCCGAGAAGTCCGCCCAGCTCCGCGACACGTCGTACGACTTCGTCGCCGACTGCATCGGCAAGGGCTCGATCAACCAGGGCGAGGGGCCGACGGTGTTCAAGTCCAACACCGAGGACCGCTGGTACCTGTTCATCGACGAGTTCGGCGGGCGCGGCTACGTGCCGTTCGAGACCACCGACCTGGCCTCGGGGCAGTGGACCCTCGCCACCGGCTACGAGCTGCCCAGCCGGCCGCGGCACGGCACCGTGCTGCCGGTCACCAAGGCCGAGCTCGACCGGGTCCGGGCAGCCTTCCCGTGACGGCCCGCCGCACAGGAGCACTGGAGAACGCATGTCCCGTTTCGTGACGGCCGCGGCGCCCGCCGCGAGCCTGCCCGCCGCCGACCCGGACGCCTGCCTCGCGCACGGCGCCGTCGGGTGGGCGGTTGTCCAAGCCGGGTGGTGACGGCGCGCCCGGGAACGTGCGACATTTCGGGTGAGCTGACGCGTCCTGCGCTGGTAGGAGCGGTCCTTGGTGGACAATGTCCGGGAGTGCCTTCGCGGTGAACCGGGCGTGTTATCGCTAACATCGAGTTCGAAGGCTGCAGTGTCGACAGGGGAGATGGGGCGCTAGTGGAGCACAGGACCTCGCGCGATCCCGCGATGACGGATGTCGCCCGGCTCGCCGGGGTCTCGCACCAGACGGTGTCGAGGGTGCTGAACGGGCACCCCAACGTCCGGGAGCAGACCCGGCTGCGGGTGCGCGCGGCCATCGCGGAACTGGGCTACCGGCCCAACAAGGCGGCCCGCGCGCTCGTCACGGGGCGGTCGCAGCTGATCGGGGTGGTGGCGCAGAACTCGACGCTCTACGGCCCCGCGTCGCTGCTGGCCGCGTTCGAAGCGGCGGCGGCCGAGGCGGGGTTCGCGGTGAGCGTCGGCCGCGTCAACGTGCTGGACCGCAATTCCATCTCCGACGCGGTGGAACGCCACCGCGACCAGCGGGTCGCCGGAATAGTGGTCATCGCGCCGACCGCGTCGGCCAACGACGCCGTCGGCGACGTGTCCGCCGGCATCCCGCTGGTCACGGTGGACGGCGACCCGGAGCGGTCCACGCCGCTGGTCACGGTCGACCAGGCGGCGGGCGCGTTCGCGGCGACCACCCACCTGCTGGAGGCGGGCCACCGGACGGTGTGGCACGTGTCGGGCCCGTCGGACTGGTTCGACGCCCTCGGCCGCATAAGGGGTTGGCGGTCGGCGCTGGAGACGGCGGGCCTGGAGGTGCCGCCGGTCGTGCCGGCGGACTGGAGCGCGGCCTCGGGCTACCGCGCGGGGCAGATGCTCGCGCGGATGCCGGAGGTCACCGCGATCTTCGCGGCGAACGACCACCTGGCGCTCGGCATCCTGCGGGCGATGAGCGAGCGCGGCCGGCGGGTGCCGCACGACGTGAGCATCGTGGGGTTCGACGACGTGCCGGAGGCGGCCTACTTCATCCCGCCGCTGACGACCATCAGGCCGGACTTCCACGCCGTCGCCAAGGAGACGCTGGAGCTGCTGCTGGCCCAGGTGGGTGACGGCGAGGTGGGCGCGCCGCAGCGCAACGTCCCGCCGGCGCTGGTGAAGCGCGACAGCGTGGCGCCGCCCGTGCAGTGACCCGCGACGGGGGCGGCACGGCGTCGTCGTGCCGCCCCCGTCGTGCCGCCCTCACGCGGTCCCGGGCGGCCGTATACGGTCACGCCACCCGGCGCCGGCGGTGGTCCGGACCGGGCCGCAACATTTTCGTCCGCTCTCCGCGCATCTGCGGTCCCCCGGGCGACCGGAACGCGCCTAGGCTGACGGTGTGACCGCGGCCATCCCGCACCCCGCTGAACACCGCGTTTTGTGCACGCTCACTAACTCTTTAAGACCACGTTGCGGGCAGGTCTTGACGCCGTGAATGTTAGCGATAACACTGCCCATCATGGCGAGCGATCCATTGGTGGTGGGTGTCGACTTCGGCACGTTGTCCGGCCGCGCGGTGGTCGTGCGGGTGCGCGACGGCCTCGAACTCGGCACCGCGGTGCACGACTACCGGCACGGTGTGCTGGACCGAGCCCTGCCAGACGGGCGCCCGTTGCCCCCTGACTGGGCCTTGCAGGTGCCCCAGGACTACGTGGACGTGCTGAAGCACGCGGTGCCCGCGGCCATCGCCGACGCCGGGGTCGACCCGGCCGACGTGATCGGCATCGGCACCGACTTCACCGCGTGCACGATGGTCCCGGTCAAGTCCGACGGCACGCCGCTCAACGAGCTGCCCGAGTTCGCCGACAACCCGCACGCGTACGTGAAGCTGTGGAAGCACCACGCGGCCCAGCCGCAGGCCGACCGGATCAACCACCTGGCCGCGCAGCGCGGCGAGGGCTGGCTGCCCCGCTACGGCGGCCTGATCTCCTCGGAGTGGGAGTTCGCCAAGGGCCTGCAGCTGCTCGAAGAGGCGCCCGAGGTCTACGCGGCGATGGACCACTGGGTCGAGGCCGCCGACTGGATCGTCTGGCAGCTCGCCGGCACCTACGTGCGCAACGCGTGCACCGCCGGCTACAAGGGCATCTACCAGGACGGCTACCCGTCCGCGGACTTCCTGACCGCGCTCAACCCCGACTTCGGGACGTTCGTCTCCGACAAGCTGGACCACCAGCTCGGCCAGCTCGGCGACCGGGCGGGCGGGCTCACCGAGCAGGCCGCCGGGTGGACCGGCCTCAAGCCCGGCATCGCGGTGGCCGTCGGCAACGTCGACGCGCACGTCACCGCCCCCGCCGCGCGGGCAGTCGAACCCGGCCAGATGGTCGCGATCATGGGCACCTCCACGTGCCACGTGATGAACGCCGACGTGCTGGCCGACGTGCCGGGCATGTGCGGCGTGGTGGACGGCGGCATCGTGCCCGGCCTGTGGGGCTACGAGTCCGGCCAGAGCGGCGTGGGCGACATCTTCGCGTGGTTCGTCGAGCACAACGTGCCGGCCGAGTACCACGAGCAGGCGCGCGAGCGCGGCATCTCGGTGCACGAGCTGCTGACCGAGCTGGCCGCGCAGCAGCGCATCGGCGAGCACGGCCTGATCGCGCTGGACTGGCACAGCGGCAACCGCTCGGTGCTGGTGGACCACGAGCTGTCGGGCGTGGTGGTCGGGCAGACGCTGGCCACCCGCGCCGAGGACACCTACCGTGCGCTGCTGGAGGCCACCGCGTACGGCACGCGGGTGATCGTGGACTCCTACACCGACGCGGGCATCCCGGTGACCGAGCTGGTGATCGCGGGCGGCCTGCTGCGCAACCCGCTGCTGATGCAGATCTACGCCGACGTGACGAACCTGCCGCTGTCGGTCATCGGCTCCGAGCAGGGCCCGGCGCTCGGCTCGGCGATGCACGCGGCCGTGGCGGCGAAGGCCTACGACGACATCCACGCCGCAGCCAAGGCGATGGGCTCGGTCAAGCGGGGCGTGTACCTGCCGATCCCGGACAACGTCGAGGCCTACGAGCGGATGTTCGTGGAGTACCAGGAGCTGCACGACTACTTCGGCCGCGGCGCGAACGAGGTCATGCACCGGCTCAAGGCGCGCCGCCGTGCCGCCAAGGGGGAGTGACCGGTGAGCATCGCGCAAGACCTCCGCCGCACGGTCGCCGACCTGCACCGCGAGCTGACCCGCTACGAGCTGGTGATCTGGACCGCGGGCAACGTGTCGGCCCGCGTGCCCGGCCAGGACCTGATGGTCATCAAGCCGTCCGGCGTGTCCTACGACGAGCTGACCCCCGAGGCCATGGTCGTCACCGACCTGCACGGCAACCTCGTGGAGGGCGACTACTCGCCTTCTTCCGACACCGCCGCGCACGCCTACGTGTACCGGCACATGCCCGAGGTCGGGGGAGTGGTGCACACGCACTCCCCGTACGCCACGGCGTGGGCGGCGCGCGGCGAGCCGATCCCGTGCGTGCTCACGATGATCGCCGACGAGTTCGGCGGCGACGTCCCGGTGGGCCCGTTCGCGCTCATCGGCGACGACTCGATCGGCCAGGGCATCGTGGAGACCCTGCGCGACAGCCGGTCGCCCGCCGTGCTGATGCGCAACCACGGCCCGTTCACGATCGGCAAGGACGCGCGGGCGGCGGTGAAGGCCGCGGTGATGGTGGAGGACGTGGCCCGCACCGTCCACTTCGCACACCAGCTCGGCACGCCCAAGCCGATCGAGCAGCACCACATCGACAGCCTGTACGCCCGTTACCAGAACGTCTACGGGCAATGAGCCCACGAGGGGAGCCCCGCATGTCGCCTGCTGGGAAGCCGCAGGTCTGGTTCCTGACCGGGAGCCAGCACCTCTACGGCCCGGAAACGCTCGAGCAGGTCGCCCAGCAGTCGCAGCAGATCCAGCGGATGCTCACCGAGTCGGGCCGGCTCTCCGCGGAGGTCGTGTGGCAGCCGGTGCTGACCGACACCGCCGCCATCCGCGACGTCATGCTGGCGGCGAACGCCGACCCGTCGTGCATCGGCGTGATCGCGTGGATGCACACGTTCTCGCCCGCGAAGATGTGGATCACCGGGCTGGACGCGCTGCGCAAGCCGCTGCTGCACCTGCACACGCAGCTCAACGAGGCGCTGCCGTGGTCCACCATCGACATGGACTTCATGAACCTCAACCAGGCCGCGCACGGCGACCGCGAGTTCGGGTTCATCCAGACGAGGCTGGGCGTGCCGCGCAAGACCGTGGCGGGCCACGCGAGCGACCCGCTGCTGGCCACGCGGATCGACGGCTGGGTGCGGGCCGCCACCGGCTACAGCCACCTGAACGGGATGAAGCTGGCCCGGTTCGGCGACAACATGCGTGGCGTCGCGGTCACCGAGGGTGACAAGGTGGAGGCCGAGCTGCGCTTCGGCGTCTCGGTGAACACCTACGGCGTGAACGACCTGGTCGAGCTGGTGGACGCGGTCGGCGAGGACGAGATCGACGTCCTGGTCGCCGAGTACGCCGAGACCTACCGGCTCGCGCCGGAGCTGGACAAGGGCGCCGACCGGCACGACTCGCTGCGCTACGCCGCCCGCATCGAGGCCGGGTTGCGCCGCTTCCTCACCGAGGGCGGCTTCGGCGCCTTCACCACGAACTTCGAGGACCTCGGCGGGCTGCGGCAGCTGCCGGGCCTGGCCGTGCAGCGGCTGATGGCCGACGGCTACGGCTTCGGCGGCGAGGGTGACTGGAAGACCTCCGCCCTGCTGGCCGCGGTCAAGGCGATGGGCGCGGGCACGGGCCGCGGCACGTCGTTCATGGAGGACTACACCTACCACTTCGGACCGGGCGAGCCGAAGATCCTGGGCGCGCACATGCTGGAGGTCTGCCCGACCATCGCGGCCGACCAGCCGTCGTGCGAGGTGCACCCGCTGGGCATCGGCGGCCGGGAGGACCCGGTCCGGCTGGTGTTCGACGCGGCGCCCGGCCCCGCCGTGGTCGTCGGCCTCGCCGACCTGGGCGAGCGGTTCCGCCTGGTGGCCAACGAGGTCGAGGTCGTGCCGCCGGACGAGCCGCTGCCGAACCTGCCGGTCGCGCGCGCGGTGTGGAAGCCCGCGCCGTCGCTGTCCACTTCGGCCGAGTCGTGGCTGACCGCGGGAGGCCCGCACCACACCGTGATGACCCAGGCCGTGGGTGCGGATACGCTGCGGGACTTCGCGACGATGGTGAACACCGAGCTGGTGGTCATCGACCAGGACACGACGACCTCGTCGTTCAGCGACCGCCTGCGCTGGAACCAGGCGTACTTCCGACTCGCGCAGGGTCTGCGCTAGCCACACCGCCACCCCGAGGAGAAAGAAACAATGAAGTTTCCACGGTTCGCCGCCGTCACCGTGGCGGCAGCCCTCACGTTGACGGCCTGCGGGTCGGCGGAGAAGTCCGTCGACCAGCAGACCGGGTCCACCGAGGGCGCGCTCGTCGGCGTGACCATGCCGACCCGCTCGTCCGAGCGCTGGATCCACGACGGCGACAACATCAAGAAGGCGTTGGAGGAGAAGGGCTACAAGGTCGACCTCCAGTACGCCGAGAACGACATCCCGACGCAGGCCAACCAGATCGAGAACCAGATCACCAAGGGCGCGAAGCTGCTCATCGTGGCCTCGATCGACGGCACCGCGATCACGTCGCAGCTGCAGCAGGCGCAGGACGCCAACATCCCGGTCATCGCCTACGACCGGCTGCTGCGCAACACCGACAGCGTCGACTACTACGCGACGTTCGACAACTTCAAGGTCGGCGTGCAGCAGGCGACGTCGCTGCTGACCGGCCTGAAGGTGCTCAACGCCGACGGCTCCGCCGGCACCGCGACCGGCCCGTTCAACGTCGAGCTGTTCGCCGGTTCGCCGGACGACAACAACGCCACGTTCTTCTTCAACGGCGCGATGTCGGTGCTCCAGCCGCACATCGACAAGGGCACGCTGGTGGTCAAGAGCGGCCAGGTCGACTTCAAGACGGTCGCCATCCTGCGCTGGGACCCGGCCACGGCCCAGAAGCGCATGGAGGACCTGCTGACCTCCTCCTACGGCGGCGCCCAGGTGCACGGTGTGCTGTCGCCGTACGACGGCCTGTCCATCGGCATCCTGTCCGCGCTCAAGAGCAGCGGCTACGGCACCGGCGGCAACCCGTACCCGATCGTCACGGGCCAGGACGCCGAGGTCGCGTCGGTGAAGTCGATCATCGCGGGCGAGCAGTACTCGACCATCTACAAGGACACCCGCGAGCTCGCGGCGACCACCGTGAAGATGGCCGACGCCGTGCTCAAGGGCTCCAAGCCCGAGGTCAACAACGAGAAGGACTACGACAACGGCAAGAAGGTCGTGCCGTCGTACCTGCTCGAGTCGGTGATCGTGGACAAGGCGAACTACCAGAAGGTGCTCGTCGACAGCGGCTACTACACCGCGGATCAGCTGAAGTAGGTTTGCACACCATGTCCGACGAAATCCTGGTGATGCGCGGCATCACCAAGCGGTTCGCCGGGGTCACCGCGCTGCACGACGTCACGCTCGCCGTGCGGCGCGGTGAGATCCACGCGATCTGCGGTGAGAACGGCGCGGGCAAGTCCACGCTGATGAAGGTCCTCTCCGGCGTGCACCCGCACGGCTCGTACGAGGGCGAGATCGTCTTCGAGGGCGAGCCCTGCTCGTTCGGCGGCGTCCGCGACAGCGAGCGGCGCGGCATCGTGATCATCCACCAGGAGCTGGCGCTGTGCGGCCAGCTGTCCGTCGCGGAGAACCTGTTCCTCGGCAACGAGCGGGCCAAGCGCGGGTTCATCGACTGGAACCGCACCAACCACGCGGCGGGCGCCCTGCTCGCCCGCGTGGGCCTGCGGGAGAACCCGACCACGCCCGTCCACGACCTCGGCGTCGGCAAGCAGCAGCTGGTCGAGATCGCCAAGGCGCTGGCCAAGGACGTGAAGCTGCTGATCCTGGACGAGCCGACCGCGGCGTTGAACGACGACGACTCCGCGCACCTGCTCGACCTGCTCGACGGGCTGCGCGACGAGGGCATCACCTCGGTGATCATCTCGCACAAGCTCAACGAGGTGACCAGGATCGCCGACAGCATCACGATCCTGCGCGACGGCCGCACGATCGAGACGCTGCCCGCGCACGACGTGAGCGAGGACCGGATCATCTCCGGCATGGTCGGCCGCGACCTGGAGCACCGGTTCCCGCCGCGCACCCCCGACATCGGGGACGAGGTGCTGCGGATCGAGGGCTGGACCGTGCACAGCCCGTCCCAGCCCGAGCGGGTCGTGGTCGACAACGCCACGCTGTCGTTGCGGCGCGGTGAGATCGTCGGTCTCGCCGGCCTCATGGGCGCGGGCCGCACCGAGCTGGCGATGAGCGTGTTCGGGCGGTCCTACGGCGTCGGCATCTCCGGCCGGGTGGTCAAGGACGGCCGCGAGATCGACACGCGGACCGTCCGCAAGGCCATCGACCACGGCCTGGCGTACGTCAGCGAGGACCGCAAGCGCTACGGGCTCAACCTGATCCAGGACGTGCAGCTCAACGTGTCCGCGGCCGGGCTGGACAAGCTGGCGCCCCGCGGGTGGGTGAACGAGAACGAGGAGCACTCGGTCGCTGAGAAGTACCGCCGCTCGATGAACATCAAGACGCCCACCGTGGCCACCCCGACGTCGTCGCTGTCGGGCGGCAACCAGCAGAAGGTCGTGCTGGCGAAGTGGATGTTCACCGATCCGGACGTGCTGATCCTCGACGAGCCGACCCGCGGCATCGACGTCGGCGCGAAGTACGAGATCTACTCGATCATCAACGACCTGGCCGCCCAGGGCCGCGCGGTGCTGGTCATCTCGTCCGAGCTGCCGGAGCTGCTCGGCCTGTGCGACCGGGTGTACACCCTGTCCGAGGGCCGCATCACCGGTGAGTTCGACCGCGTGGAAGCCACCCAGGAACGCTTGATGCACCACATGACGCAGGGACAGACCTCATGACCACCGAAACCGCGGCCACGGCGCTGAAGACACCGGCCGGGCCGCAGCGCAGGTTCACGTTCAACCTGCGGCAGTCCGGCATCTACATCGCGTTCGCCCTGATCGTGGTGCTCTTCACGGTGCTGACGGACGGCGCTCTGCTGACGCCGCAGAACATCTCCAACATCATCGTCCAGAACTCGTACGTGCTCATCCTGGCCATCGGCATGATCCTGGTGATCATCGGCGGGCACATCGACCTGTCGGTCGGCTCGGTGGTCGCGCTGACCGGCGCGATCTGCGCGGTGCTCACCGTGCAGATGGGCCTGCCGTGGTGGCTGGCGGTGCTGATCACGCTGCTCGCGGGCGCGGTGATCGGCGCGGCCCAGGGCTACTGGGTGGCGTTCTTCGGCATCCCGGCGTTCATCGTGACGCTGGCGGGCATGCTCGTGTTCCGCGCGCTGACCCTGACCGTGCTGGGCAACCAGGGCATCGGCCCGTTCCCGGACCAGATCCGCACCCTGGCCAACGGCTTCACCGAGGGCTACCTCGGCAACGTCGGCCTCGGCCCGCTGGGCGGCGCGGACCTGGTCAGCCTGCTGGTCGGCGTCGCGGTGGTGGCCGGGTTCGCGTTCAACCAGTGGCGCAACCGCAAGGCGCGGCTGAGCTACGGGCAGGTCGTCGACCCGTTCCCGATCTTCGTCGCGAAGATCGCGCTGGCGGCGGCGGTGGTGCTGGCCGTGGTCGTGCAGCTGGCCCGGTTCCGCAACCTGCCGTGGGTGCTCGTGCTGCTCGCGGTGCTGGCGCTGGGCTACTCGGTGATGGCGAACAAGTCGGTCTTCGGCCGGCACATCTACGCCATCGGCGGCAACCTCCAGGCCGCGACGCTGTCCGGCGTGAAGGTCAAGCAGGTCACGTTCTGGGTGTTCGTGAACATGGGCC
Source organism: Saccharothrix sp. NRRL B-16348 (assembly GCF_001280085.1). Classification (GTDB taxonomy): domain Bacteria; phylum Actinomycetota; class Actinomycetes; order Mycobacteriales; family Pseudonocardiaceae; genus Actinosynnema. The sequence goes on from NZ_LGED01000008.1 coordinate 16,472, forward strand.
TGCTGTCCGCGCTGGCGGGCGTGATCTTCGCCGGTCGCCTCAACCAGGCCGGTCCGACCGCGGGCAACGCGTTCGAGCTGGACGCGATCGCGGCGGCGTTCATCGGCGGCGCGGCGGTGCAGGGCGGCGTGGGCCGGGTGGTCGGCGCGATCACCGGCGGCCTGATCATGGGCGTGATCAACAACGGCATGTCGTTGATCGGCGCGCCGAGCGAGCGGGTGATGCTGGTCAAGGGCCTGGTGCTGCTGGCCGCCGTCGCCTACGACGTGTGGACCAAGCGCCGCGGCCGCGCCTGACCCGCTGTACCGATCAAGGGCCTGCCTCACACCTGTGCGGCAGGCCCTTGACGTAGGCCGGTCACTTCGGATTCACTACCTACCAGCTTTGGGAACGCTCCCAGATCTTCTGGTGGTGGCCCGCCACGTCCCCCGGCGGGCCACCACCACTCCCGCTCCACCCTCCCACCGCACCGCCGAGATCTCCGCCGCCACCGCCATCAGGAAAGCGCTTACCAACTCAGGAGATCACCACATGAGAGCACTACTCGCCGTGTCAGCGTTGACAGCGGCGCTCATCCAGGTCACCGCGCCGGAAGCCCAGGCCGCCTGCGGCGACGGCACGTACCACGCCGAGGTGACCGGGTCCGGCAGCAGCTTCACCGCCCGCCGGGGCAGCAGCACCGTCTACACCGGCAGCAGCCTGCGCGCCGCGATGCAGGCCGCCAACGACAGCCTCACCGCGAACCGCACCTACAAGGAGCGGATCGTCGTCCGGGCGTCCGGCTCCATCCCCGCGGGCGAGCGGTACTCGATGCGCAGCTACACCACGATCGACCTGTGCGGCACGATCAACGTCACCGGCACCGGCTCGGGCGACTACGCGCCGGTCTACGCGCGCGGCGTCCGCGACATCGAGGTCCAGAACCTCACCCTCACCGGCACCCCGCTGTACGGCATCTTCATGCGCAACGTCACCAACGTGGTGATCGGCAACGTGAACATGCGCCTGTCCAGGGGCCTGGGCGTGCGCATCGACAACCGCGGCGACACCAGCCAGTGGACCCGCAACGTCCGGATCGACTACGCCTACGTGCAGGGCGCCAGCTCGCACGCCGTGGAGACCTACGGCGTGGACGGCCTGACCATCGGCACGGTGGTGGCGCGCGGCGTCGGCGAGTCCGGCCTGCTGCTCAACCAGACGATCAACGCCACCGTGGGCACGGTCGACGCCGAGAACGCGGGCACGGGCACCGGCTACGCCGCGTTCCGGACCGCCAACCGCAACGGGCGGGTCGGCAGCAGCTACCCGATCAACATCCGGGTGGGCACGGTGAAGGCCCGCGGCGGCGGTCGTGGCATCTTCTGCGTGTCGGAGAGCGGCGGCCTGCAGATCGACCGGATCGACATCGCGAACACCGGCAACAACGCGATCCTGATCGAGAACTGCTACAACGTGAACATCGCCGCCCAGGGCGGCAGCGTCAGCGGCGGTGGTGAGATCCGGCTGGCGGCGCGGACGGAGTTCCCGATCACCCGGGACATCACCATCCAGAACCTGACCGTCACCAACTCGGCCATCACCGAGAACCCGTGCGGCACGAACACCACGTTCCGCAACAACACGCTGGTCAACAGCAGGCAGAACATCTGCTAGCGATCCGGTCTGACGGTGCCGGCGGTGTCGGCGGTCTGGTTGTCGGTGCTGTCGGTGCTGTCGGTGCCGGTCGGGCCGGCCGTCGATTCGGTCGGCGGTCCGGCCGGGACGGGTCCGGGTATGTTCGGTCGGTGACCTCGGGAACCGACCCACGTACCGCCCCGTCCTGGCCGGACCTGCCCGAAGTCGCCCGTGACGTGCTGCTGGAGGTCCTGATCCACGGCGCGATGCCGCGAGCGGAGATCGCCGCCCGCCTCCACCTCTCCCGGCCCACCCTCACCCGGGTGACCCGGACGCTCGTGCTGAACGGACTGCTCGTCGAGGGCGAGACGCAGCTCCGCTCGTCCACCGGCCGGCCCTCGGAGATGCTCCACGTGCGCGGCGACTCCCACCACTTCCTCGGCGTGAAGCTCACCGCCGACCGGCTCTACGCCGCCGTCACGGACCTCACCGCCCAGGTCGTCGACACCGTCGACCAGCCCCTTCGGTCCACGGACCCGGCTGACGTGGTCGCCCAGATCGCCGACGTCGCCGCCACGTTCCCCGCCCTGACCGCCATCGGCGTGACGTTGGGCGGCATCGTGCACCACGGCGAGGTGGCGCAGGCGGAGTTCCTGGGGTGGGTGAACGTCCCGCTGCGCGACGACCTGGTCGCCGCCACGGCGATCCCCACGGCGGTCGACAACGACGTCCAAGCCCTGACCTCGGCCGAGCACTGGTTCGGGGCCGGTGCGGGGCTGAGTTCGATGGTCCTCATCACGGTGGGCGCGGGCGTCGGGTGCGGCGTCATCGTCGACGGCAAGCTGGTGCGCGGCGCGCACGGCCTGCCGCCCCGGCTCGCGCACATCCTGGTCGACCCGAGCGGGCCGCTGTGCGGGTACGGCCACCGGGGCTGCGCGTCGAGCTACCTCATGACCCACGTCATGCTGCGGCAGCTCGACGGCACGCCGAGCTACGAGGAGGCGGTCGGGCGGGCGTTGGCCGGTGATCCGGAGGCCAGGAGGGTCTTCGACAACGCGGGCTACGCGTTGGGTGTGCTCATCGGGACGGCGGCGAATTTTCTGGATCCGCAGAAGGTGCTGCTGACCGGGGAAGGGCTCGCGCTGTACGAGGTGTCGGAGGGGCGGGTGCGTGAGGGTATCGGGGCGAGCTTCGAGGCCGACCCGGCGTTGATCGACCTGGACGTCCAGCCCTTCGACTTCAGCGAGTGGGCGCGTTCGGGGGCCGCCCTGGCCATACGCGCCACCCTGACCCAAAACCTCCCCACCTGACCCACTCGCGTGTCCTACCTCCAGAACGCGCGTGTCCTACGTTCAGAACGCGCGTGTCGAACGCTCAGGTCGCGTGTGTCGAACGTTCAGGTCGCGAGAGTCCTACGTTCAGGGTGCGAGAGTCCTACGTTCGGGAGCGGTGAATTCAACGCTCAGGTCCGGCTCGATTTGACATGGGGCCCTTACGGGCACTCCAGGCAGGCCAAAGCCGGGCAGGCCTGGCGGGAAGAGCGTCCGCCAAGCCTGCCCGGCTT
>NZ_LGED01000009.1 GCF_001280085.1 Saccharothrix sp. NRRL B-16348
GGCAGAGCGGGGTCGGCTGCCAGAGCGGCGGTCGGTGGCTCGGCGGGGTTCACGGAGGCGGCGGCCAGGTCGGCGCGCAACGCCGCCCACGCCCGGACCGCCTCGTCGTCACCGCCGCACGCGCGGATGTACGCGGTGAGCAGTTGTTCCCTCGGCAGGGTGTTCCGGGACAGGGCGGTGCTGAGCGTGGACGCGGGCAGGACGTCGCCCGCCCGCTCCGCACGACGCTCCAGCTGCCGGTAGCTCAAGCCGAGCCGCACCCGCAGTCCGCGCAGGGCCGCGGTGAACTCGGCGGCGTCCCGGACTTCCGGCGGTGCCAAGCCTTCCACTGCGATTCCTCCCCCAAGGCCGGCCGACAGCATGGCACAACGGATCAAGCCAGGTGCTTCCGCAGTAGGTACGCGGTCTGCTCCTCAAGACCGACCGACCGCGCCAACAACGTCCGCAGCACCGGCGCGTCCGCCGCGCCCACCTCCAACGGCGTGACGATCCGCCGACGCCACGGCACCGACACCAGGGAGCGCGAGATCCGCGTGGCGTCCGCCCGACCACGCCGCGCCAACCGTGCGTGCGCGTCACCCACCACCGTCAAGGCCGCGCGCAACTCGGCGACCCGCCCGAGCCGCCGTGCCAACCGGTACCCGGCCGTCCGCACCGCGGGCCGCTCGTCGCCCAACAACTCCCACGGCAACTCCGCCGGCACCGAACGCACCGCGATTGTCGCCTCCCGCACGACGACCGACGACGGGTCGCGCAGCAGCGGCAGCACGAGGTCGTCCGTGACCTGCTCCAGCACCCGCAACGCCCGCACGGCCCGTGCCCGGATCCTGGCCGTGGGGTGGTCCAGCAACGCCACGAGGTGCCGCCCGTCGCCGCCGACCTCGGCGAACCCGTCGATCGCGCCCACGGTCACCCGCGACCGGTAGTGCTCGGGCACGTCCACGCCCACCCGTGCCGCCGCCGCCCGTGCCAACGCACGCACCAGGGACGACGTGTCGTCCAAGTACGCCACCACCTCCGCGTCACGCCCCAACCGCACCAACCCGGTCAACGCCTGCACCCGCACCTCGGCGTGCGGCGACGCGGCCAACCGCCGCAACACCTCGACCCGCGCGGTCCACACGCAGTCCCGCGCCGCCGCTTCCGCCGCCGACGTCCGCAGCCGCACGTCCGGAGCCGTCAACGCGACCGACACCTTCCGGTCCAGCCGCCACGTCCCGACCTCGAACGCGAACGCGCGCACCTCCCGGTCCGGCGACGTCAACAAGGACTCCAACGGCGCACGCGGATCCGTCGCGGCGGCCAGGAGCTGGTTGCGCACGAACGATCCCCGCAACCACCGAGCGACCCGCAACCCGACGCCCGACGCGGCCGGCAGCATCCGCGCGGGGTCGTCGTGCAGCAGCACGGCCAGTCCCGCGCTCGCCCGGTCACGGACCTCCGACACCCAATCTCCGGTCCGCAGCACCAGGAACGGCATCAGCTCCGGCAACGGTCGCGCGATCATCCGCTCGACCGCGCGTTCCCGGAGCCACCCGTCGCCGTGCGTGCCGGCCAACGCGATGCTCAAGGGTGACGCAGTGCCTGTGGAAAGCCGCTTGTAGAGGACGGACTCCTTCAGTTCCGGAGGCACGTAGTCCTCGGACGCCCACCAGCGCACCCGGCGGGCGAAGGCGTCCAGCTGGATCACCGCCCGCGGCCGACGGGCCAGCGCCGTCAACGCCGCGAGACCCGCCGCCTCGTCGTCCGCCCCGGCGATCGCGGTGAGCAGCGTGAGCACGGCGTCCGGCTCCGCCAACCCCGCGCTGTACGAGTCCAGCAGCTGTTCCAGTTCTTCCACGAAGGCATCGTGACGCACCGCCCGTGCCGGGTGCCTGCCCATTACCGAACGGCATCGGCACAGGTCTTGGACGCCGCGCACGCCCGCGGCCCACGATCGGAGCCATGGACGACGGGAAGAAGGTGCACCGGCGCACGCTGCTGGCGGGTGCCGGTGCGGCCGGTCTTGTGGGTGCGGGTGCGGGCGGTCTCGTGGGGGCGGGTGCGGGTGTGGGTGTGGCGGCGGGTGCGGGGGGGGCGCAGGGGCAGGTCGGCGAGTTGCGGGGGCAGGTCGCCCTGGTCACCGGCGCGGCACGCGGCATCGGTCGGGCCACGTGCCTGGCGCTGGCCCGGGCGGGCGCGGATGTGGTGGCGCTCGACATCGCCTCACCGCGGGCGATCACGCTCGACTACCCGTTGGGCAGCGAGGACGAGCTGAACGAGACCGTGCGCGCGGTGCGTTCGCTCGGACGGCGCGCGGTGGCGGTGAAGGCGGACGTGCGCGACGCCGTGCGGATGCAGGACGTGGCGCGGGAGGCGGTGCGCGAGTTCGGCCGCCTCGACATCGCGGTCGCCAACGCGGGCATCACCACCTACGCGCCGCTGGAGGCGATGTCGCCGAGCCAGTTCGCGGACGTCATCGACGTCAACCTGATCGGCGTCGCGAACACCATGCGTGCCGTCATCCCCCACCTGGTGGCGCGCAAGAGCGGGTCGATCATCGTCGTGTCGTCCAGCGAGGGCAGGCACGGCGCGCCGCAGCTCGCCCACTACCAGGCCGCGAAGTGGGGTGTGATCGGGCTGGTCAAGGGCGTGGCGACGGAGGTCGGGCCGGCGGGCGTGCGGGTCAGCGGCGTCGCGCCGACCGGTGTGCGCACGCCGATGGTGCTCAACGAGGCGACGTACGAGTGGGCCGGCGGCACCACGGTCGAAGACCTGGAGAAGGCGTTGCGCGGCTACAACACCCAGCCGGTCGGGTTGATCGAGCCGGCGGACGTGGCCGACTCGATCGCGTTCCTCGCCTCGCCGCGCGCCCGGTACGTCTCCGGCACCGTGCTCGACGTGACGGCGGGCGCGAGCACCCGTTGGAACAGCTGAACCACCAACCAGGAGCAGACAATGACGGAACACCTGTCCCGGGCCGACGTGCTGCGCGGTCTCGGCGCAACGGCGGTGGGCGTGGCGGCGGGCTCGCTGCTCGGCGCGGGCACTGCGAGTGGTGCCCCTGCGGCTGCCGTTCCTGCGGTTGCCGAGCACCCGAACGTGCGGCTGATCAAGGAGTACTACGCGGCTTACGGCTCGGGTGACGTGAACGCCCTGCGCCGGTTCTTCGCCGACGACATCCGGTGGACGATCCCCGGCCACCACCCGCTGTCGGGCACCAAGGTCGGGGTCGAGGAGGTGCTGGCGTTCTTCGGTGAGCTGGCGAAGGCGGGCTTCCGCGCGGAGCCGATCTTCCTGGCCGCGGACGGCGACTGGGTCGTCGACCTGCATCGTGGCTGGAGCACCGCGCCGGAGGGTTTGGACATCACGTGGGCGCTGGCGTTCCGGATCCGCGGGCGGCGGATCGTGGAGGCGGTCAACTTCGCCGCGGACCAGCACGCGGCGGACCGGTTCTTCTGGCAGGTCTACCCGTTGGCTCCCATTCCGGAACGGTTGGGTCGGCGCTGACGGCTGGCTGGTCGGGCGGGCTCGATCCCCGGTCCTGTGGGGATCGAGCCCGGCGGGGATCAGTTCTGAGGCGGTTCGGTCCTGCGGGGTTCACTCCCGTGCGACCACGTTGCCGGGTCGGCGGTGGTTTGCGCACCCGTGGTCAGGTCCTTCACCTCGTGCGGGCGGCCGTCCTCGAACGGCGGGAACCACACGAACGGGATGCCCTTGCGGGAGGCGTACCTGACCTGCTTGGCGAGCTTGTCCTCCTGGTGGTACAGCTCGACGTTGAAGCCGTTGGCGCGCAAGGCTTTCGCCGTGTCGGTGGCGGTGCGACGGCGGTTCGGCGGTAGGACGACGAGGACGTCGGCGGGCGTGCTCGGGCCCGTCTCCAGCAGGCCGGCGGACAGCACCTTGGCGAAGATCCGGGAGAACCCGATCGACATGCCGACGCCGGGCAGGCTGCGCCGGATGAACGACCCGGCCAGGTTCTCGTACCGGCCGCCCGAGCAGATCGAGCCGTACTCCGGCCAGTCCACGAACTTCCCCTCGTAGACGGTGCCGGTGTAGTAGTCCAGACCGCGTGCGATGGAGAAGTCGGCGACCACCTCGGGCAGGTCGGACAGCTCGCGGAGGACGAAGTCGAGTTCGTCCAGGCCTTCGTCCAGGAGAGCGGAGCGAACGCCCAGCTTGCGCACGTCCTCGACGCCGCCGCGGAGCTGCGCGAGTTCGAGGACCGAGCCGATCTGCGACTCGTCCAGCCGGTCGGCCAGCAAGGACGCCACGCCGGCGGCGCCGATCTTGTCGATCTTGTCGACGGCCCGGATGACGTCGAGCGGGTCGGTGATCCCCAAGCCCTCGTAGAAGCCCTGCAACACCTTGCGGTTGTTGACGTTGATGGTCCACGCGGGGAGGTCGAGCGAGGTCAGGACCTCGTGCACGATGCGCGGCAGCTCGGCGTCGAAGTGGATCGGGACGTCGTCGACGTTGATCACGTCGATGTCGCACTGGGTGAACTCGCGGAACCGCCCGTCCTGCGGCCGTTCACCACGCCAGACGCTCTGGATCTGGTACCGCTTGAAGGGGAAGACGAGGTCGTTGAAGTGCTGCGCGGCGTAGCGGGCGAACGGCACGGTGAGGTCGAAGTGCAGGCCGAGCTGGCCCTCGTCCGGGGCTTGTCCCTCGGTGTGGTTTTGGGCTCGGTTGAGCGTGTAGACCTCGCCCGAGGTCTCGCCCTTGGCCAGCAGGACGTCGAGCCGTTCCGCCGCGGGGGTTTCGATGGAGCAGAACCCGTAGCGCTCGAAGGCGGCGCGGATCTTGTCCAGCCATCGCAGTTCGACCAGGCGCACATGCGGCAGCCACTCCGGGAAGCCGCTCACGGGCGCCGGTCGCACTACGGGCTGGGGCTGGTCGCTCATGTCGGGAAGTCCACCGGAAACCGGGTCGGCGCGCCAACGGCTTTTCTCCATCGGGTGATGGCGTACGGCCGCGTAGGAGGGAGAGTTCCGTCCGGTGGTCACGCTCGGGTCCGGTCGGTGGTGCTGTTCGGCTCGATTTGACATGGGGCCCTTACGGGCACTCCAGGCAGGCCAAAGCCGGCAGGCCCGGCGGGGTAAAGCGTCCCGCCAGGCGGCGGGTCCGTTGTGAGGCTGTTGGGCCCGTACGCCTGTTGCGGACTGGGTGGTGGGTTTAGCCTCGGCGCACGTTCCAGTGGGACAGGGGCGCGATCATGGTCATGATGTCGTCGACGGCCGCGCCCAGCTTGGCGTACTTCTCGGTGTAGAGCACCGGGAAGACGTTGGGGCGGTTGGCGGGGCGGTAGGTGTCGATGTAGTCGGTGCCCAGGTTGCTGAACGCGACCACGATGTAGTTGCGCCGTTCCTTGCCGGGCAGGGAGCGGACGATGCCCGCGTCGCTGCCCGTGGTGTCGACCCAGCCGGTCTTGTGGCTGAACGTCACCTCGGCGACCTGGTCGCACGGGCGGACGTCGCTGTCGTAGACGGCGTCGCCCACCTTGACGGTGCCGTCGGGCTGGATCCAGCGCGGCGGGGTCAGTTGCGGGATGCCCTGGACCGGGTAGGTGCGGCCGCAGTGGTTCGTGGTGGACAGCATCTCGTTGTGGCCCTGGTTGCCCAGCGACTTGATGAACTGCACGCGGGACGCCTCGGTGAGTTCGTTGCGGGTGACGAGCTTGCCCGCGGCGGTCGTCCACAGCACGCCGGAGCCGCCGTTGATCAGCAGGAGCAGCTTCGCGGTGTCGATGCTGCTCATGTTCGAGCCGATCCACCGGCCGCCGTTCTCCGGGTTGGTGCCGGTGACCATCAGCGTGGGCATGCCCAGTTCGACGAACATGCCGTTGACCTCGTCCCACGCGTTGAGGTCGTGGAGCATCTTGATCAGCGCGCAGGTCGACTCGTTCTGCGACTTGGTGATCATCTCGTCGAAGTGCTGCCGGATCACCTTGCTGGACGCCGCGCCGCACACCGGGTGCTGCGTCACCGGCCGGTAGTCGTAGACCGCGTCGAGGTCCACCCGGCCCTGGTCGGCCAGGCGCAGCACGCCGAAGCCCACCATCAGCTTGAGCACCGACGCCGGGTACGGGGAGGAGAAGTCGATCGGCGCGTTCTCCCGGCCGGCGAGCACGTCCCGGGTGCCCTGGCCGCCGTTGACGTCCCACTCGGTGTCGTCCCACCAGCGGTAGCGCACCTGGTCGGTGGACAGCGTGCGGTGGTTCAGCGGCACGACCTTGCCGTTGGGGTACTGCGGGCTGAGCAGGACGTCGGCCATCGCGATGGGCCGGCCGAGGCGGTCCAGCTCGATCACCGCGAGGTCCATGTTCGGCATCTGGTGCAGCGGCTTGGCCGCGGTGGCGTCGAGCCGGTTCGTCGACGCCTCCTCGGCGGACAGCGGGTCGTGCTTCTCCGGCGCGCCGGCCTTCGACGACGCCGCGGCGGACTCCGGCGGGGTCAGGTCGAGCACGTCCTTGAAGTTCTGCGTGACCACCGCCTGCCGCAGCGACTCGGCCAGCAGGGCGTTCACGTCCTGGGCCGCGGCCGCGGTCGGCACCGTGGTCGCGGCGCCGACCAGCACCGCGGTCGCGGTGAGCGCGGTGGCGGTGAGCAGTCTGCGTCGGGTGGATCTCATCGCACTCCCCCATGAAATGGTCCGTCTGCGTCGCCGACCGTAGTGCATTCGCCGTCGTCGCCGGCCGGGCGTCCACCGGAAGTGGGTTACCGGAACGTGGACAGGAACTGGTCGCGAAAGGTGTTCATGGGGCGCACGGGCGCGTCCGGGGTTGGTCGGAGGCCGTCGGTCCAGCCCCACGGTGCGGTCCGGTCGAGCGCTGTTTGGTCGCGGGTCACGATGGTGATCGGCACGTCGCGGCCCGCGTCCGGGCCGGTGACGAACGGCGCGGGCTGGTGGTCGCCCAGGAAGACGAGCACGAGGTCGTCGTCGCCGTAGGTCTCCACGTAGGACACGAGGGTGTTGAGGGAGTACTCGACCGTGCGCGCGTAGTCGGCCCGCACGAGCGCCGGGTCGCGGCCGAACATGTCCTCAGCCGGGGCCTCGCCCGAGGCCATGGAGTGGAACACCGAGCCGTCGCCCAGGTTCTGCCAGCCGACGGTGGTCGGCGCGGGTGACCATGGCGCGTGGCTGGAGAGCAGGGGTATGACGGCCATGAGGGGTTCGTCGGCGCGTTCGAGCTGTTGGAACCGCGCCAGCGTGAACTCGTCAGGGGTGGTGGCGTAGCCGAAGCGCGGTCCGTGGTAACCGAGGTCGTCGAACGCGTAGATCCGGTCGTAGCCGAAGAAGCCGCCTTCCGGCCAGGCCTTCGTGATGCCAGGCATGACGCCGACCGAACGCCAGCCCGCGCGGCGGAACGCGCTGCCGAGCGCCAGCCGGTCGCTGGCCAGGAGCGTGCGGTAGCGCTGCTGGTTGTCGACCCACAGCCCGGACAGGAAGGTGGCCTGGGCCAGCCAGCTCCCGCCGCCCGCGGTCGGCGAGGTGAGGAACGCACTGCGTGAGGTGTAGCCGGCGGCGGCGAGTCGGCGGGTGCCGGCGTCCAGCACCGAGGTGACGTGCGGCGCCATGTCCGGGTGCTCGACGGCGGAACGCCCGTAGCTCTCCACGAACGCCACCACGACGTCCTTGCCGCGCAACGAGGTCAGCAGTTCGTCGGCCTTCGTGCCGGCGAACGGGTCCACCGCGGACTCCGCCGCGAAGTCCGCGCGGTCGCGGAGTCCCGCTTGCACCCGTTGCGCCTGGTCGTAGACGAACGCGGCCGTGCTGTGCGAGGCGACCGGCGCGGCGAGGGTGATCGACACGGTGGTGAGGACCGCGACGACGCGGGTGACGACGGGGCGGTGCCGGTCCACCGCGGTGCTGAGCCGTGCCGCGGACCGTGCCATCAGGACCACGACCGCGCCGGTGAGCAGCACGGCCGCGACGACGGCGGAAACCGCGGCGAACCGGCCCGCTGTCACGTCCACGTAGTCCACCGCGGGCGCCAGCAACGGCCAGTCGAGCACCAGGTCGAACGGCCGGTGCAGCACCGCGTCGAAGCCGATGTCCAGCGCCTTGGCCACGAGCAGGACGCCGAGCACCGCACCGCCCGCCGGCGCCACCACGCGTCGCGCCCGTTCGGGCAGGACGAGCACCAGCACGACGGCGAGCAGCGCTTCCACCGGCAGGCGCAGGAACGCGGCGGGCGTCAGCGAGTCGACGTCGCTCGGCGCCAGCAGGGCGAGCAGGACGAGGACGGCCGCCAGGGCGGTGAGCGCGGTGCGGCGGGTGGCGAAGGTCATGCGGTCCTCTCTGCGCGCCTTTCCCTGTACAACGCGCGGCGACGCCTGCCCGGTTCACGGATGACCCACTCCGCGAAGGCGACGTTGATCACCCAGCCCGCGCCGAGCAGCAGTGTCCTGGTGAGACCGGTGGCGGGCCCGACGAGCACGACCCACGCGATGGTGACCAGCGCTTGCGTGCCCGCGCCCTGGGCGATCGCGTAGGCCCGGACCATCCAGGCGCGGTGGCGGACGATGTCACGGCGGCGGATCGCGGTGAAGCCGAGCACGAGGGCCAGCACGGTGGCGGAGCCGGTCACCAGCCGGAAGGAGGCGAGGAGGTCGCCGTCGCCCTCCGGGTAGGGGTAGAACAGGGTCATCCACAGGCCCGTGAGGGCCATGAGGAGGCCGGCCGGGATCAGGATCCGGCCGAGTAGCCGGTGTGTGGCGGGCTTGCGTCTGCGGAAACCCGGCGAGAACTGGAAGGCGCCCGCCAGGCAGTACACGACGGCGCCGACGATGTGCAGCACCACGGGCAGGGGCGCGGCGAAGAACCTCGCGTTCTCCGGGGTGACCTCGCCGCCGGCGAGGTCGGTCAGGCGGATCGCGCCGCCTCCCATCGGGATGAGGGTGAGCGCGATCAACGCGGTCGGCACGAGCCAGTCGGCCCTGCGGGAGGAGGTCACGGCGAAGGCCCTTCGTCGGTCCGGTCTCGGTGTGGTCCGAGTCTGGTGACCGGCGACGTGGCGGACATCGGGAGAAGGGCCGGAGGGGGGCGGTACTCGCGGCGGGTGCGGCTAGTACTTTCGGCCGGCGACGCGGTTGGTCTCGTAGGCCCAGATGGCGATCTCGACCCGGTTGCGGGCGCCCAGCTTGGCCATCAGGCTCGCGATGTGCGTCTTGACCGTGCTCAGGGTGATGTGCAGCTCGTCGGCGATCTCGCCGTTCGTCCGGCCCCGCGCCACGGTGACGAGCACCTGCTCTTCGCGGTCCGTGAGCGGTTCGACGGGTTGGGGTGGCGGCGCGGCGGCGGCGAACGTCTTGAGCAGCCGCGCGGTGATGCTCGGCGCGATGAGCGCGTCGCCCGCGGCGGCGGCGTGGACGGCCTGGGCGAGCAGCGCGGGACCGGCGTCCTTGAGCAGGAAGCCGACCGCGCCGGCCCGGAGCGCGGCGTAGACGTACTCGTCCTGGTCGAACGTGGTGATGACGACGACGGCGAGCGGGTCGTCCACCTCCGGCCCGGCCAGCAGGCGGGTGGCCTCGATGCCGTCCAGACCGGGCATGCGGATGTCGAACAGGCACACGTCGGGGCGCAGGCGCCGGGCGAGTTCCACGGCCCGTCGCCCGTCGGCCGCCGCGCCGACGACCTCGATGCCCGGCTGGGCGTCGAGGATCATCGTGAGCCCGGTGCGGACGATCTCCTGGTCGTCGGCGACGACCACCCGGACGTTCACGCGCCCGTTCCCGTCCGGGGCAGGGTGGCGGTCACGGTCCAGCCCTGGTCGGGGCCGGGGCCGGCCGCGCAGGTGCCGCCGAGCAGGTCGACGCGCTCGAACATGCCGACGAGCCCGTACCCCGGCGTGGCGGGACCGGCGGAGGCGTCGCCGTCGTCGCTCACGCGCAGGTGCACCGACGTGTCGTCGGCGGCGACGCGCACCTCGATGCGGGTGGCGTGCCGGGCGTGCCGCCGCGCGTTGGTGACCGCTTCCTGGGCCAGGCGGTAGACCGCGGCGTCGACCGACGGGTGGACGCCGTCCAGGTCGCCCGCGAGGCCCACCTCGACCGACGGGCCGGTGCGGGCCGACGTGGCGAGCTGCCCGAGGTCGGCGATGCGCGGGCTGGGCGCCAGGTCGACGGGCTCGTCACGCCGCAGCACGCGCACCATCGCGCGCATCTCGGTGAGGGCACGCGAGGCTTCGGCCTCGATCAGGCGCAACGCGTCGGTGGCGGCGTCCGGCTGCGCCTCCGCGGTCGCCAGGCCCGCCTGGGCGCGGATCGCGATCGCCGACACGTGGTGGGCGACCGTGTCGTGCAGGTCCCGGGCCAGCCGTTCACGTTCCCGCAGCTTGACCTGGTCGAGCTCCCGCGTCCGCAGGCCGGCCCGGTACCGCATCGCGACGCCGAGGGCGGTCGCCGAGAACACCACGGTCAGGCCGCCGATCGCGTCGACGAGGGCCAGCTCGCGCAACGCCATGGACAGGCACGCGCTGCCGACCACGAGCACCAGGCCGACAACCGCCTCGCGCCCGGAACCCCACCTGACCACCGAGTACACCAGCAACAGCACGAACGCCGTCGTGTTGGGCTCGACCCGCTCCCCGCCGGTGAGGAACGGGACCAGGCCGGTGCCGGCGAAGGCGATGACGAGGACGAGCAGCGGCCTGGTCCGGCGCCACAGCAGGGTGGGCGCCAGCCCGATCACGACGACGGCCCACAGAGCGCGCGACGGCAGGTCCGTCCGGAGAGCCATTTCCAGCGCCGCCGCGGGCACGAGCACGCCCACGAGCGCCCAGTCCCGCCACACCCGGCGTGGCGGGTGGTGGGGCCGGGGCTCGCGGAGGATGTCGTGCACGGGCCGATCGTACGAGGGCGCGGGCCCCGCCGGATCGGCCTGAAGTACGAGACGACGTCGGTACGGTGGGCTCGTGACTCGCCCGCACGTCCTGCTCAGCGTGGCCGTCAGCGTCGACGGCTACATCGACGACCGCAGCGCGCAACGGTTCCCGCTGTCCAACGCCGAGGACTTCGACCACGTGGACCAGGTGCGCGCGGAGTCCGGCGCGATCCTGGTCGGCGCGGCGACGATCCGCCGCGACAACCCGCGCCTGCTGGTCAACGGCGCGCACCGGCGGGCCGCCCGGGTGGCCGAAGGGCGGCCCGAGTACCCGGCGAAGGTGACCGTGACCGGCAGCGGCGACCTCGACCCGGCGCTCAAGTTCTGGCACCACGGCGGCGACAAGATCGTCTACACCACCGACTCCGGCCACGGCCGTGCGGTCGGCGCCGTCGGCGAGCTGGCGGACGTCGTGTCGCTGGGGCCGGCGGTCGACTTCGGGGCGTTGCTGGACGACCTCGGCTCGCGCGGCGTCGACCGGCTCATGGTGGAGGGAGGCGGCACGATCCACACCGCGTTCCTGGCCGCCGGGCTGGCCGACGAGATCCGGATGGCGGTCGCGCCGATGCTGATCGGGCAGGCCGCCGCGCCGCGCTTCCTCAACCCGGCCGAGTTCCCCGGCGGCCCGGCGCGCCGCTTCCACCTGGAGGACGTGAGCAAGCTCGGTGACGTCGCCGTGCTGCGCTACTTCCCGAAGGCCTGAAGCAACGACCGGACGGTGTCCCGCCGGCCCACCGCCACCACGGCCGCCAGCACGAGCAGCACGGCGGGCAGCACCGCGCCCGCGGAGTCGCCCAGGACGAACAGCTCCGTGACGACCGCGCCCGCCATCACGCCGACCAGCCCCAGCGCGGCGAGCCCGCACAGCCGCGGCACGAGCAGGCCGAGCGCGCCGGCGAGCTCCAGCACCCCCGTCACGTACCGGAGCCACTGACCGGACCCGATCTTGTCGAACTTGCCGACGAAGTCGTCGCCGAGCAGCGACACCCCGCTGTAGACGAAGTACGCGGCCAGCAGCACCTGCAACACCCAGAGGGCGATGTTGCCGACGCTGACGTTCGTCCGGGCTGCGTCAGACATGGCTGACTCCTTCCACCGATGCGGGAGCATTGCGCCACAACCAGGCGATGTCACGACCGAACGACCAGATGAGCGAGGCCAGCGCGAGTCCGACGAGGACGTCCGGGTGCGGCAGCAGGCCGGACGCGGCGGCGACCAGGGCGATCCCCTGCACGGCGGCCACGACCTTGCGCGCGTGGCTCGGCGGCAGCGCGCCCCGCAGCCAGTCGAGACCCCAGGACGCCGTGACGAACGCGTACCGCAGCGCGCCCATCACCACGACCCACGGCCCGAGGGCGACCGCCACGTGCACGCTCAGCACCAGGATCAGGAACGCGTCGACCTCCATGTCGAACCGCGCGCCCATCGCCGACGCCGTGCCCGTGCGACGCGCCACCTGCCCGTCCACGAAGTCCAGGGCCAGCGCGACCGCGGCGAGCACGACGAGCAGCACCGGGTGGTCGCCGCCGTCGGCCACCAGCGCCGTGACACCACCGACCAGCAGACCCCTGGCCGACGTGACCCGGTCGGCGGGCCCGAGCACCCCGCGCGACGACCGCTGCACCGCGCCGCCCAGCAACGCCTGGTTCGCCACCGCGTACGCGATGCCGGCGAGCCACCCGAGCACACCCAGCCCGACCGTGGCCTCCAGCAGGCCGAGCAGCAGCACCTGGACGCCCGCCCAAGCGGCGGGCTCGGAGTTGGATTGCGCCGCGACCTCGCGGACAGTCGCGCTGTGGTGAAGTGTCGTCATCGTGCCCCTCGTGACGGTGGCCCCGTTGTTCGGAGGTTGTATAGATGACACGCTCTGCGAGGGCCCTCTGGTTCACCTCATCGGGAAAAAGTGAGATCCGGGAGGTGGCGCTGGCCGAGCCGGGGCCCGACGACGTGCTGGTGCGGACGCTGTACTCGGGGATCAGCCGGGGCACGGAGAGCCTGGTCCTGCGCGGTGGCGTGCCGGAGAGCCAGCACGACGTGATGCGGGCGCCGTTCCAGGACGGGGAGTTCCCGTGGCCGGTGAAGTACGGCTACCTCAACGTCGGTGTGGTGGAACGGGGACCGCTGCTCGGCCGCACGGTGTTCTGCCTCTATCCACATCAGACGCACTACGTGGTGCCCGCCGCCGCCGTGACGCCCGTGCCGGACTCGGTGCCCGCCGCCCGCGCGGTGCTCGCCGGGACGGTGGAGACGGCGGTGAACGCGCTGTGGGACGCCAGGCCGTTGATCGGCGACCGGATCGCGGTCGTCGGCGGCGGGATGGTGGGGTGCAGCGTGGCCGCCGTGCTGGCCCGGTTCCCCGGCGTGCGGCTGCAACTGGTGGACGCCGACCCGAGCCGTGCGTCGCTGGCCGCCGCGTTGGGTGTCTCGTTCGCGTCGCCCGAGGAGGCTTCGGGCGGCTGCGACCTGGTCGTGCACGCGAGCGCGTCCGAGGAGGGGCTGGCCCGGTCGTTGGCGCTGCTCGCGCCGGAGGGGCAGGTGCTGGAGCTGAGCTGGTACGGCGACCGCCGGGTCTCGGTGCCGCTCGGCGAGTTCTTCCACTCGCGGCGGCTGCGGCTGCGCAGCAGCCAGGTGGGCGTGGTGGCGCGGCCCGACCGCACGTACGCCGAGCGGATGGCGCTGGCGCTGGACCTGCTGGCCGATCCGGTCTTCGACGCGTTGATCACCGGGGAGAGCCGGTTCGACGAACTGCCGTCCCTGCTGGCCGGCGGCGCGCTACCGTCCCTGTGCCACCGCGTTGACTACCGTGCCGGGCATGTACCTGCCTGACACCACCGAAGACGTGCGGGCGCGTGCGGCGACCGTGGCGGTGCTGCCCGTGGGCAGCCACGAGCAGCACGGCCCGTACCTGCCGTTGGCCACGGACACCGTCGTCGCCTGCGCGATCGCGCGGGCGATCGCCGACGCGCACCCCGTGCAGCTGCTGCCGCCGATCACGATCTCGTGCTCGCAGGAGCACGCCGCGTGGCCGGGCACGGTGAGCATCTCGGCGCGGACGCTGTACTCGGTGCTGCGGGACGTCGCGGACTCGTTGCGGCGGTCGGGCGTGCCCCATCTCGTGCTGGTCAGCGGGCACGGCGGGAACTACGTGCTGTCGAACGTCGTGCAGGAGTCGGAGGGGATGGCGTTGTTCCCGGGCAGCGGCGACTGGGCCGCGGCACGGGAGGCCGCCGGGATCGTGACGTCCTCCCGCAGCGACATGCACGCGGGCGAGCTGGAGACGTCGATCCTCCTGCACACCCAGCCGGAGCTGGTGAAACCCGGCTACGAGACGAGCGACCACCTGGCCGACGACCGGCCGCACATGCTCACGCTGGGGCTCGCGCCGTACACGTCGTCGGGCGTGATCGGGCGGCCGTCGCTGGCGTCAGCCGACAAGGGCCGGGACGTGCTCGCGGGGCTGGTCGAGTCGTTCGGGCAGTACCTGGCGTTGTTCTGACCGGTGCGCCGGCCCGCCGAACAGGGTGAGGACGCCGGGCAGGCTGCTGATCAGCGCCAACACGCCGTAGACGACGCCGGTCGTGACCCCTTGCGCGGCGCCGAGCCCGGCCGCGCCGAACGCCACCGCCAGGAACGCCTCGCGCGGCCCGAAGCCGCCGACGTTCAGCGGGACGGCCATGACCAGCAGGGCGAGCACGACCAGCGGGAGGAGTCGGCTGAGCGGGGCGTCGGCGCCGGCGGCCCTGGCCGCGACCACGAACAGCGCGACGTGCCCGGCCAGTGCCGCGGCGGACAGCAGGGTCACCTTGGGCAGGACTTCGCGGTTGACGAGGCCGGTGCGGGCGTCGGCCCACGTCGTCCGCGCGGCTCTGCGGACCTTCGCGGACCCGAAGGCAGCCACGAGGACGAGCGCGGCGGCCGGCAGGGCGAGGGCGGGCACGTCGACGGGCACGGGCACGGAGCCGGTGACCAGGACGGCGACGCCGAGCGCGATCAGCACGACCTGCCCGGCGGCGCGTTCGAACACCACCGCCCGGACGCCGCGGCCGACGTCACCGGCTTGCCGCCCGTGGTTCACGGCCCGGTGCACGTCACCGAGGACGCCGGCGGGCAGGACGGCGTTGAGGAGCAGGCCGCGGTAGTAGTCGGACACGGCGGCGCGGAGGGTGAGCGGCAGGCCGAGGCGGCGGGCGATCAGCCGCCACCGCCACGCGCTCGCGACGGTGGTCAGCAGCCCGATGCCCAACGCGGCGGCGACCGCCCGGCCGTCGACCGCATGCAGGCCGTCGAGGAACGCGTCGGCGCCCAGCCGCCACGCCAACGCCACGAGGATGCCGACTGCGGCCACCAGCCGGAGCCAGGGCCACGCGCGCCTCATCGTGCCGCCGCCGGATCGATGTGCCGCCGGGAGTTCGACCGCACGCGTGGCCGTCATCGAGGCACCGCCAGGAGATCCGTGTGGTGCACCACCACGCGCGGGCCGTTGTCGAGCTTGCGCCGCAGGTAGGCGGGCGCTTCGACGCCCAAGTCGGGTTCCTGCTCCACCGCCGCCGCCACCCACCCGCGCAGCCACTCCCCCGCCAGCGCGGCCTGCTCCGGGCCGAGCCGCCACGGGCTCGGGCTCGTCGTCACCTCCGCGCCACGCCGTTCGAACGCCTCCACCGCGACCGCGACCGCGTCCGGCCCCAGCAGGCGACGTCCACCGACCACCCGCCGCTGGTGCGCGTTGAACGCGGCCTCGAACTCGGCGTCCAGCGACTCGGCCGGGTCGAACTCCACCCGGCCCGCCACGGACAGCGTCAACAGCGCCGGACACCCCGCGTCGACGCACGCGCCGGCCAGCCCGTCCACCTCCTCCGCGGTCAGCAGGTCCAGCAACGCCGACCCGGTGACCAGCGACGTCCCGGCGATGTCCGCGCCGGTCAGGCCGGTGAGGTCGCCCTCGTGCGTCTCGATCGTCACCCCGCTCATCGTCGCCGCCGCGATGCTGAGCAGCCGGGGGTCGCGGTCGTGCAGCACCCAGCGCTGCGGACCGCCCAGCCGGCCGGCGAGCCATCGTCCCAACGATCCCGTTCCACACCCGAGATCACGCACCACGAGGGGGGTCCGGTTCAGATTGATCTCCTGGAGCCGGTCGACCAGGTCCAGCGCGCGGGCTTCCGCGTCGGCCTTCTCGCGCAGTGACAGCCATTCCGGGGCGAAGGTGCTCATGTCGGCAGACTAGCCAGCACCGCCGCCAGCCCGGCCGCCGTTTCGTCCCATGTGGACAACTCGCGCCGGCGTGCAAACGCACGGCCGCGCAGGTCACGCCGCCACTCGTCGTCGGTCAGCCACCGCCGGAGGGCTTCGGCGAACGCCGTCACGTCGCCCGCGGGCAGCAGCACCCCGCCGTCACCGAGCGCGTCCGGCACGGCGCTGGCCACCACCGGCACGCCCCGCGCCAACGCCTCGGTCACCACCATCCCGTACGTCTCGGCCAACGACGCCAGCACGAACAGGTCCGCCGTGGCGTACGTGTGGTCGAGCGCCGGGCCGCTGAGGGGGCCGAGCAGCTCGATCCGCGAACCCAGCCCGTGCCGGTCGACCAGGTCGCGGACCGGCCACCGCTCCGGGCCGACGAACGCGCAGGTCCACGACAGGTCGGTCACCGAAGCCAGCGCGCGGACCAGCACGTCGTGACCCTTGCGGGGAGTGAGGGAAGCGACGCAGAGCAACCGGGACGCGCCGTCCGTGCCGACGGCAGGGGGCGCGGGGTCGGTGCCGGGTGCGACGACGTGGACCCGGGCCAAACCGTGGTGCGAGGTGAGCCGGCGGGCCGCGGACGGGCTGGTGGCCACGACGGCGTGCGCGGCACGCAGGACTTCCCGTTCGGCGGTGTCGAGCCGTGCGGCCAGGGTCGGTGGCAGGCCCGTCTCGTCGGCCAGGGGCAGGTGCACCAGGACCACCAGCCGGAGCCGGTCGGCGTGCGGCACGACGACGTCCGGCACGCCGCACGCCACCAGGCCGTCGAGGACGACGACCGAGCCGTCCGCGAGGTCGCCCAACGCCCGGTTCAGCGCTGAGCGGGCGGCGGGTTCGGGTTGGGGCCAGGTGCCGGGCACCACGATCTCGTGCACCGAGGGCGGTAGGTGCGGTGAGTGTGCGAGGTGCGGTGAGCGGAGGGCGTCGATCACCCGCCGGTCGTAGAGGTTGCCGCCGCTCGGTGACGCCGGGTCGTCCACGCCGCCGGGCAGGACGAAGTGGACCGTCACAACGGACGTTCGTAGCTCGCCCACGCGACGTGCGACTCGTGCAGCGAGACCTCGATCCCGGCCAGCCCCCGCGCGCCCTCGCCGAGCGAACCGGCGTGCACGGCCTCCGCCAGCTTGTCCGCGATGTGCTTGGCCAGGAACTCGGTCGACGTGTTGACCCCGGCGAACTCCGGTACGTCGTCCAGGTTGCGGTAGTTGAACTCACCGAGAACGGCGCGCAGCCGCTCGGTGGCGAGCCCGATGTCGACCACGATGTTGTCGGCGTCCAGCTCGGCCCGCTTGAACCTCGCGTCCACCACGAACGTTGCCCCGTGCAGGCGTTGGGCCGGACCGAAGACCTCGCCGCGGAAGCTGTGGGCGATCATCACGTGATCACGAACGGTGATGCTGAACAGGGTGACCTCCGCCGAGTGAGCGAGCTACGGTGCAAGTACCGGCCGAGCGTAGTGAACGCCCGGCCGGTGTCGGGTTCGGGTGACGAGGGAGCCGGATGCGCGAAGAAGCCTTCAAGGACGAGGACCTGGCGGAGTCGGACCTGGTCACGCGCCGCGGCAAGTTCCGCGCGGTGGCGTTCCGGGCCGACGGGCACGAACACATGGCGCTGGTGTACGGCAGGACGACGCTGCGCGAGAACGTGCTGGTGCGCGTGCACTCCGAATGCATGACCGGCGACCTCTTCGGCGCGATGCGCTGCGAGTGCGGCGACCAGCTGGACGCCGCGCTGGACCGGATCGTGGCCGAGGGCAGCGGCATCCTGATCTACCTGCGGGGACACGAAGGTCGAGGCATCGGCCTGGTGGAGAAGGTGCGCACGCACGTTCTGCAGGACGAGCAAGGCCTGGACACGCTCGACTCCGCGACCACGCTCGGCCTGCCGGTCGACGTCCGCGACTACACACCGGCCGCGCGCGTGCTGAAGCACCTGCGCGTCACGTCCGTGCGGTTGATGTCGAACAACCCGGACAAGATCGAGGCGTTGGAGACCAACGGCATCGAAGTCGCGGCCCGCGTGCCGCACCTGATGCGCCCCAACCCGCACAACATCGGCTACCTGACCGCGAAGCGCGACCGGCTGGGCCACGACCTGCCGCAGGTCGACCAGCCGGCGGACTACGAATATCCCACGGCGCGGTAAACCCGACTCCTGAACTGTGCACGGTGTGTGTGCGGGGCGTGTGGTGACGCGTGCGAGGCTATGCGACGCCGACGCCCCGTGCGTCATTTCAGCCGCCGTTCCTCGAAACGAAGACCGGCACCACGACGCGCATTTCCGGTGAGCCTGCGGCTCGCCCGGCGCACACATTCCGCAATTCAGGAAGAGAAAAGAACTCATGAGCCAGCAGACCTCCTATCCGCCAGTGCCGCCGCAGACCCCCCAGCAGCCGCCCCGCAACGGTTTGGGCACGGCGGGGTTCGTCCTCGGCCTGGTGGGTCTGGTGTTCTCGCCCATCCCGTTCATCGGCGTGGTCGCCTGGCCGCTCGTGATCCTGGGTCTGATCTTCTCGGCCGTCGGGCTGGCCAGGGTGAACAAGGGACGTGCCACCAACAAGGGCCTGTCCATCACCGGCATCGCGGTGTCCGTGCTCGGCCTGGCGGTCTGCATCGTGTGGGTGTTCGTGTTCAACTCCGCGGTCAACGAGATCCAGGAGGAGGTCAACCGGGTCGCCAAGGTCGACTACGAGGTCACCGGCGACGCGGCGAACGTGGAGATCCTCTACGGCGAGGTGCTCGACCCGAAGACCGAGACCGCGCCGACCTTGCCGTGGACCAAGCAGGCCGAGAACAAGGGCGTCTACAAGGGCGGCACGCTCACGGCGACGGCTGACGAGAACGGTGGCACGGTGACCTGCAAGATCACGGTGGACGGCGCGGTGGTGTCGACGAACACGGCGACCGGGCCGTTCGCGACGGCGTCGTGCATCGGCACCTGATCCGGCTGATCGGCTGATCGGCTGAGTGCGGCTCGTTCGGCTGCCTGGCTGATCGGCTGGTTCGACTGATCGGCTGGTTCGGCTGATGTGCCAAGGGCCCGGCGGGAGTTGTCCGCCGGGCCCTCGGTGTCACGCCTCAGACCGCTCCACCCCGTACACCCGCACGAGTTCGGGCAGCCGGTAGAGCGGCTGGCCGCCCGCGTCCACGCCACCGGGCGTCAGCAGGCTCGACCGCACCAACTCCTCGACCACGCCGTCGGCGTCCGGCACGTCGAGCACGGCCGCGACCACGCTTTCCGTGATGTCGGTGGGCCCGAGCGACGCCAGGCGGCGCAGTCCGGCACGGGCCGGCGCGCTCAGGGTCGCGTAGCTGCTCGCGACCGCCGCCCGCACCTGGAGACCGCCGACGGCCAGCTCGTCCAGCCGGCCGCGTTCGTCGGCCAGCCGGTCCGCGAGCGACCGCACGCTCATGTGCCGTCGGGCGACCAGGCGGGTCGCCGCGATCCGCACGGCCAGCGGCACGCCGCCGCACAGCGCCACGACCTCGTCGGCGGCGGCGCGTTCCAGCTCGACGCGGTCGCGGCCCGCGATCCGGCCCAGCAGCGCACGGGCCTCGTCGGTGGTGAACGGCGGCACCGCCAGCGACGTCGAGCCGGCCAGGCCGTCCAGCCTGCCGCGACCGGTGACGAGCACGGCGCAACCGGCGGTGCCGGGCAGCAGGGCGCGCACCTGGGCGGCGGACGCGGCGTCGTCCAGCACGACCAGCACCCGCCGGTCGGCGAGGCACGCGCGGATCGCCGCGGTCCGGTCCTCCAGGTCCTCCGGGATCGCGGCGCCCTTGCGCCACAACGCCCGCAGCAGGCTGCCGAGCACGTCAAGCGCCTGCTTCGGGTTCGGCGACGTGCCCGCGAGGTGCGCGAACAGCTGGCCGTCGGGGAACTCGGCCCGCAGCCGGTGCGCCACCCGGATGGCCAACGCGGTCTTGCCGACGCCGGGCTCGCCGGTGAGCACGACGACCGGCACCGAGGCGGCGTTCGCCCGCAGCGCCGCGACGACCTGCTCCAGCTCACCGCCGCGGCCCTCGAAGTCGGCGGTGTCCGGCGGCAGCTGGCACAGCGGGAACGCGGGCTCGACCGGTTCGACCGGCTCGGCCGACAGTCCGGGAACGTCGCCGCGGAGGATCTCCTGGTGCAGCCGCCGCAGCGCCGGGCTCGGCTCCAGCCCCAGCGCCTCGACCATCACGTCACGGGTCGTCCGGTACACGGCCAGCGCGTCGGCCTGCCTGCCAGCGCCGCACAACGCGATCATGAGCTGGCGGCACAGCCGTTCCCGCGTGGGGTGTTCGGCCACCGCCGCTTCCAGCTCGCCGACCACCTCGACGTGGCGCCCGGCGGCGAGTTCGGCTTCGAACCGGTCCTCCAGGACGATCAGCCTGGTCGTCTCGCCGTGAGAGATCTCCGGTTCCAGCGCCGACACGTCGAGGTCGGCCACGGGGCGGTCCCGCCACAGCGCCAACGCGCTGCGGTAGAGGTCGGCGGCGAGGGCGTGCTCGCCGCGGCGTGCGGCGAGCCGTGCGGCGTCGACCTTGGCCCGGAACACGAGCAGGTCGAGGTCGCCCGGCCCGACGCGTAACAGGTACTGGCCGTCGACGTGGTCGATCCGCAGACCGGGCAGCCGTTCG
This sequence comes from Saccharothrix sp. NRRL B-16348, assembly GCF_001280085.1. Classification (GTDB taxonomy): domain Bacteria; phylum Actinomycetota; class Actinomycetes; order Mycobacteriales; family Pseudonocardiaceae; genus Actinosynnema. Next base: position 20,727 of record NZ_LGED01000009.1, read on the forward strand.
CGCAGCCGTGACACATAGGTGTGCAGGTTGGAGAGATACGACTTGGGCGGGTCTCCGTCCCATATGGCGTCAACGAGGTGGTTGACGGAAACCGGTTTGCCCGCGTGCATCAGCAGAACAGCGAGAAGGGTCCGCAGACGTCGGCCACGAATCTGTACGTGCGCACCATCCGATCCGGACACGGTAAGCGGCCCGAGCACTCCGAACTTCACCGAGCCACTGTAGGAGAAAAGCCGTCACAAAGTAACCGCCCCAACAATGTAGTTGGGATTATTTCACCTTATCGCGAGTTCACCTCGCGATCGTGTGGCGTTGGTGTCCGAAATCACGGAAGTTCTTTCCGGGTGGGTGCGGTGCAAGATCTGTCGAAAGGCAGACGCGGTGGGAGGTGGCGGGCGCGCACGCTGGGCGCATGAGGAAAACGATCAAGGGTGTGGTGGGTGTGGTCGGGGCCGTGGGTGCGGTGATCGCGCTCTGTCTCGCGCCGGGTGCGGCGCAGGCCGCGGGTTCGGGTTCGGTGGAGTGGGTGGACTGCGGTGACGGGTTGCAGTGCGGTGAGGTGGCGGTGCCCGCGGATTGGGGCGAGCCGCGTAGCGAGCGGGTGCGGCTGGCGGTGGCGCGGCTGCCCGCGCGGGACCAGGCCGCGAAGAAGGGCGTGCTGCTGGTCAACCTGGGTGGGCCGGCGCAGCAGATTTCCGTGCTGCGCGTGGCGAAGAGCGCGTTCACCGACCTGACCCGGTGGTTCGACGTCGTGGTCTCCGACCCGCGCGGGTTCGAGGCGAGCGCCGGGATCGAGTGCCCGTATCAGGCTCCGATCCCCGACAACGCCGAGTGGGTCTTCCCGGACCAGGCCGCCTACGAGAAGTACCGCACGGTGAACCGCCAGTTCGGGATCGACTGCACCCAGGCAGCCGGGCCGCTGGCGGGCACGCTCAACTCCTGGCAGGTCGCCCGCGACATGGACGCCATCCGGGCCGCGATGGGCCAGGCGAAGCTGAACTACTACGGCAACTCCTACGGCACCGTCTTCGCCCAGGCCTACGCCGAGTTCTTCCCGCACCGGATCGGGCGGATGTACCTGGACAGCGTGGTCGACCACACCACCCGCTCTTGGCCCGACTGGCTCCTGCCACGCGCGCGGACCATGGAGCGCAACCTGGGCCGGTTCGCCGAGTGGTGTGCCGATGAGCCCGGTTGCGCCCTGCACGGCCGTGACGTGCTCGCCGTCTGGGACGAAGTGATCGCACGGGCCACTCGTGACCCGATCCCGGCGCCCGGCGAGGGCACGACGGTCAGCGCGACGCGGATCGTGTCCCGGACGAACCCGGCGTTCGACCGGGAGTGGCCGCAGTTGGCCCGGTCGCTCGCCGAGGCGCACGCGGGTGACGCCACGCTGTTCGCCCGGTTGCCGATCGGCGGCCGGGATCCCGACCTGTCCCGGATCATGTTCTGCGGCGATTTCCCGTACCCGTCGAGCTATCCGGTGCTCAAGTCGTGGGAGACGGGATTGCGCGAGGCCACGCCCCGCATCGGGTGGGCGGTGACGTGGATGATGGCCTACCACTGCGCCGGTCTGCCTCCGACGCGGACGTACCCGCCGCACCGACTGCGCGTGAAAGGGCTGCCGCCCGTTCTGGTTGCCAGCGGCGAGTACGACAGCACGACCCCGCCGCTGGACGCCCGTCGCGTGGCGGCGCAACTCGGCAACGCCCGTTACGTGCCGACGAAGGGCGGCCACGCCCTGTACCTCAGCGGCCACCCGTGCGTCCGGGAGCACGTGCACCGCTACCTGACCACCGGCGCGCTCCCACCCGAAGGCACGGCCTGCGGCGCCGCGTAGACGATGGCGGTCATGCGATACGTCCGGGAAGGCCTGCTCGTCGTCGGCGTCACGACGCTGCTGGTAGTCCTGACGATCTGGGAGGAGCGGTCCGCGCCACCGCAGGTGCCGCTCCTCCTGATCGGGTCCAGTCTGTGCGTCAGCCTGCCGTTGCTTTTGCGGCGCGTACTGCCGTTGACCTCAGCCGTGCTGTCGGCGGTGGTGGGGTTGGGTGGGCTCGGGTTCCTGCCCGCGTGGCCGGGGATGTTGGTGACGATGGGCGCGTTCTGCGCGGCCGTCTACCACCGTGAGCGAGGCCCGGGGCTGGTGCTCGCCGCGTGCGGGTGCTGGGTGCTGGTCAGCGCGGTGATCGCGGGCAGCCCGGTCCAGGTGTTCACGGTCACGGACCTCGTGGTGATGGGCGTGGCGCCGGTGGCGACCGGGTACGCGTTGCGGCTGCACCGGGAACGGGCGGAGCAGACGTTGCGGGTGCAGCGGGCGGAGGCCGATCGGGTGCTGGCGGAGGAACGGGCGCAGCTGGCGCGGGACGTGCACGACAGCGTGGGTCATCACCTGACGGCGATCCGGATGCAGGCGACGGCGGTGCGGCGGGTGCTGGGCGGCGCGCCGCCGGTCGCGGATCGGGCGTTGGGGACGATCGCCGAGCTGTCGTCGTCGGCGTTGGACGAGGTGAGGGGGTTGTTGAGCGCGTTGCGGGATGGGCCGGTCGGGGTGGTGGGCTTGGGTGAGCTGGAGCAGTTGGTCGAGAGGTTGTCCGGGCCCGGTCGGCGGATCACGGTGACGCGGACGGGGGTGGCGGTGGCGGTGCCGCCCGCGGTTGATCACACGGCGTACCGGGTGGTGCAGGAGGCGTTGACCAACGTGGTCCGGCACTCGACGGCGGGGGTGGTGGACGTGCGGGTGCATCGGGGGCGGGGGCGGTTGGTGGTGACGGTGGTGGATGACGGGGTAGGTCAGGTCGGTGGGTTGAGACAAGAAGGGCAGGGCATTCGGGGGATGAGGGAGAGGGTGCGGTTGGTTGGGGGGACGCTCGTGGTCGGGCCCGGTGAGTCGGGGTGGTCGGTGCGGGCCGAGTTGCCGACGGGAGGTGGTGTCGGTGCGGGTACTCGTGGCGGATGACCAGGGGGCGGTGCGGGAAGCGTTGCGGATGGTCCTGGACGGTGAGCCCGACATCGAGGTGGTCGGTGAGGCGGCCAGTGGGACGGAGGCGGTGCACCTGGCGTTGACCCGCAGGCCCGATGTGGTCGTGATGGATCTGCGGATGCCGCACGGCGACGGGATCTCGGCGATCGCCCGGCTCGGTGAGGTCGGCGCAGGGGCGAAGGTGTTGGCGTTGACGACGTTCGACCTGGACGAGTACCTGTTCGGGGCGCTGGCGGCAGGGGCGGGTGGGTTCCTGTTGAAGGACAGCGATCCGGCGGTGTTGGTGGACGCGGTGCGCGGGTTGTACGAGGGGCGCGGGTTGATCGATCCGAGGGTGGCGGGACGGTTGATCGCCCGGTTCGCGCAGCTGTCGCCCCAGGCGGTGCCTGCGGAGGTCGAGCTGCTCACGCGGCGGGAGGAGGAGGTGTTGGGGCAGGTGGTGCGGGGGTTGAGCAACGCGGAGATCGCGGCGGAGTTGACGATCGAAGAGGGCACGGTGAAGACGCACGTGGCGCGGATCCTCACCAAGTTGGGGGTTCGGACGCGGGTGCACGCGGTGATCTATGCGTATGAGCACGGGTTGGTGAGGTGAGGGTTCTAAAGCGTTAAAAGCATGTCCTCGCCGGACGGGCAGATCAGCAGGATGACGCCTGGTTTGGTGGTTGAGCGCCGGGGCCGTTGTGGTGCGGGTTTCGTGTCATCCCACCGACCTCCACAAGGGCAACCACACGTGTCAAGGGGGCGACAACAGTGGATGTGGCAGGCATTGGTGAACGCCGCCCCCTTGACACGTGCGGTAGGGCTGCGCCAGGTCGGCGGGAT
>NZ_LGED01000010.1 GCF_001280085.1 Saccharothrix sp. NRRL B-16348
CGATGGGAACGACGCGATGACATCCACGAGGCCTTTCTCGGCCTCGCCACCTGCATCATCTGCTACCGACACGTCCAACGATTCTGTTAGGACCAGTTAGAGCGGTACGGGGTGCAGTTGTGGCTGCCGGAGGCCGAGGGGCCGGTGGACTTCGGCAACCCCGCGCACGAAGCGTTGCTGGCGTTGCACTCGCTCACGGAGGTGCTGCGTTCCCGGCATCGTGTCGTCACCGTGATGCGGATGCAGACCGTCGAGCAGGGACGCTACCTCGGAGGCAGGCCGCCCTACGGCTACGGTCTCGTGGACGCCGGGCCGCACCCGAATCGGGCGTTGGCGCGGCGCGGGGTGCGGCAGCAGCGGCTCATGCCGAACCCGGCCACCGCTCCCACCGTGAAGCTGATCTTCTCCTTGCGTCTGGCCGGGCACAGTGCTGCGGGTATCGCCCGTCACCTCAACGAGCAGTCGGTGCCCAGTCCGTCGAGCGCGGACGCGGAACGCGACCGGCATCGGGTCGATCCGGGTTGGTCGCTGCGTACGGTGGTGGAGATCCTGGGCAATCCGCGCTACACCGGTCGTCAGGTGTGGAATCGCACGAGCGCCGACCGCGCCACCCGCTCGCCGAGCGGTCGTCGGACCAGCGTGCGCAACGAGCAGTACGCCTGGGCGATCTCGACCCGCATCGCCCACGTGCCGTTGGTGTCCGAGCAGGACTTCGTCGCCGCCCAGACCATCCAGGCCACCAGGAACAGCACGAGCCGTGCCGACACCGATGGCGGCGAGTGCGTCTACTTGTTGGCGGGCAGGCTCCAGTGCGGGTTGTGCAGGCGGAAGATGGACTCACACCGCTCTCACGGTCGTGCCGCCTACCGCTGCCGTCACGGTCACACCAGCTCCCGTACCCGACCGGAGGGCGCGCCGGGCAACCTCTACTTGCGCGAGGACCACCTGCTCGGCCGCATCGCGCCACACCTCACCGCCGCGGGCATCGCCGACAACCCAGGCCCGGAGCAGACCGCACGGCTGGTCGACGAGCTCGGGCTCGTCTTCCGCTGCGACGCTACGGGGGTCGCGCTGCTCGACCGCGGCAGTACCGGGCGAGCGCGCACATCACGCAGTAGTTTGGCACCGCAGCGTGTCTATGGCAGGCCCGGAACCGAAGATGGTGGAAAGGCAGGCGAACAACTCCTGCTGGCCGTGAGCTGCGCGACGGCCTCTGAGGCGGATCAGCCCGATGCACCAGCGGGCCAGGTCGATGCACTGGCTCACAGAACTCGCCCCACGCGCCAGCCTCTCCAGCGACCGGTCCGCCTGGCAGCGCCCCAGCGTCGGCGCGAGCAGACCGGGTTCCACGTCGCCCTCGGCACCACCCGTTCGCGGAACGCATCTCGGGCCGGGGGAGCTGAGTACCCGCTGCCGGGCCAGCACTGCCGTGACCGCGGTCGACAGGTCGTGGGACGAGCTGGGCGCCGCCCACTGCTCCTGCCCCCGCACCGGCAGACACCCTACGAGCAGCGACCATCGGGTAGGGTCGAAGCAGCGTCGGGAAACACAATGCCCCACGAGACTCCCAGGTGACCTGGAGATATCTCGCGGGGCAAATTATGTGTCCGAGGAGCGACTTGTTCACTATTCACACAAGTCGCTCTTCGCGATTTCGCTTGACTTTGTCCGGGTGGCTCTGCCCTAACCATATCGTCAGGGCAGAGCCACCCGGACGAAGTTATATAGCAGAAGATAGCTGGCTGTATCTTCATTTAAGAATTTTTAAATAGTCACTGTTGTGTTCTGATGTGCGCTCACCACCACGGTTGACATACTGACCCGTCTGGCTCGAGTCCGTACTTCTTTATGCGATCTTCATTTCTTTTGTCGATGGTGCCGTAGAGAATCGCGGCGAATGGGTCACCACCTGCGCGTGCTTGCTGCCATACGTCATTAGCCTCATTGTGCAAGCCGCGTCGCTGCAATCGGGCTGCGAGTAGAGGCCCAACGAAAGGCGATCCACGTTCGAATGCTTCCTTGAGCACCTCTTCTGCTTCGTCCTCCCTCTTGTATTTGGTAAAATGTATGGCCAACCATAAGTCGGCTAGTGGCTCTTTTTCCGCTACAGCCTCACGAAGTATTTCCTCGGCTTCTTCGTGTCGCGACTGTTCATTCAAGATATCGACGAGTTTGGAGCGGATAAGTCCGGGTTGTCCTGATGTGATGGCTTGACGTAGCACTTCTTCTGCTTCATCGAGCCGGTTGTGACGACAGAGAAAATCCGCAAGAGCGGATTCGCTGTGATCGGCAGCGTCTGTCGTTTTTGTGCGAAGCAAAGTTTCAGCTTCATCATGGTTTCCCCGGCCTTCGAGGACTCTGGAAAGTGGTGCTGTCGCTGTGAGGTCGCCTTCGGCCAGAGCTTGAACTAAAAGTTTTTCGGCTTCAGCTACACGCTTGGTTCTGATGAAGAGTTCCGCTAATTGTCTTTTGGAGTAGCTATCGCCCTGCCGAACGGCTTCTTGTCTTATTTCTTCTTCTTCAGCCCATCGGCCTTTTTGTTGTAGCATGTAGGCAAGAGATGACCGTGCCTCTGCTTCATTCACGATTCCTGCACGCAATAGATCCTCGGCGACCTTCCCTCGCCCTTGATCGTTGTACATGTTCGCTAGTTCGGTACGAGCGTGCGCAGATCCTTTACCTATTGCCTTCAAGTAGAACTTCTCAGCTGTTCTTAAGAGGATTCGATCCTGGGCGCTTTTTGCAACTCTAAGTAGGTCATCCATATCTTCGGTATAGTTTAATAACTGCTCCCACAGTTGCATCGGCGGAAGAATGGAACGTCTTTGTTCGCTGCCACGTTGTGCTAAGTAGTCTGCGACAGTGTAGCCATTAGCTACACTCATCTCGTTGCCCAGTTGAAGAAGCGCGCTAGTTGCACCCTTGACGCGCTTACTTGCGAATTTTATCGCGTCGGTATACCAATTCGGTGCTGCCTGAGCGCGTTCGGTTGGTGAGAGATAGAGAGGAGTCGCGGACTTAAGAAACTGATCCGATACGGCACCTTTGACACCGAGCCGCCATATATCAATTGCGGCGGTCAGAATAGCTCTTCCGACCGCCGTTGGCGCACTCTCCCAGCGTCGTATCAGCTCAGGCGCTGCAGCTAACATCTGAGTTAAGCCGAAGTGAGAGCTCTGCAAGGCCTCCGCGATTCGATCGTCTTTTTGAGAAACTTCACGTGCGCGTTGGATCTCCTGCTTTGTAAACGAGTCTGAAACATCTATGGTGATGCTTAACCGCAGAACTTCCCGCCCTCTTCCAGGCGGGATCGAAGATTGCGATTCACGCTCTAAGTAATTATAGTACAAATCTGGCCATATGGTACCTATAATGATGGTAGGGCCGCTTGCATTCAGAATTTTCTGTACTGTGTTGGATGTGATAGCGTTCTCGCCGTCCAGGTATTGCTGAATTTCATCGAGCCAAATAATCGTCTTGCGAAGTGTTACTCCACTGTTTACGACGTCATTCAATGATTTTCCATCTTTGGGGCGGAAAACTTGCCACTGTGGCGCTACGGCCTTGGCTCCTTCGTACGCGCACCTCGTTTTTCCTGCCGAAGAGTTCCCTATCAATAGCAGAAAGCCGTTCTTCTTTGCCGTCGCACTCAGTACTTGGCGAATCTCTTCGTCGATGTCTCTGGTAACGTATTGTGGAAGATTCCAATCGCTCGCATTGGAATCAGATGTGTCAATTTTGGCTCTTACTGCAGCATGAACGCCTAGTTGGTTCGGCGGGATGCTTTGAAGGCGAGGAAGCTTATTGCTGCTTCCTAATTCCCGAAGTAGAGCTTGTTCGCCACCGATTTGGCGCTGATGCCGCATTCTCCGGTGGTCGATAGTGGCTTTTACTTCTGACTGAGCCCAACTCGCTATGTAGGCAGTTATAACACCTAATGCTGCTGATGCGGCTGGGATAACCCATGAAGGCCAATCTGTGCGGAGATTTTTTAGTGCTGCTATGCTTCCTGTGGTCACACTTACGAAAATCACGGCTATTACGAGCCAGCGTGTCAGAGTTGTTGAGCGGCCAGGCATCCGTCAAGTATGCCATCATCGATGACCCATGGGAAGAGTCTCGTTCGAGACCTGAGTGCCTATTGATTCGATTTTGATCACATCATGGCCGATGAGGCTCACAGTGTCTCGGTTTCTGATGGTCTGTCCCGTCTCGTGGGGCATAATCTCCTGCGTGTCTGAAGATGAGCCGGTTCAGCCCGAAGTGAAATGAATGGCGAAGCCTTGCGCTACCTCAATCTTTGAGATTCGCGCTTCCGTATGCATCAAGAAGTGCGAATGCGGACGGCTTCTTTCGTTTTTTCAGTACGGAGATTTGATCCACTGGGATCGTAGTGAAATGAAGGCGGCGGAATTTGTCGCATCCACTCCCTGGGGAGACGAGGCCGCAAGAGCGGAATACTGGCGTTGCGCGCTTTTGGCGAGCGATGACTTCATGCTTAAGTGGTGACCATTGCAATTCATTGAAGTCGTAGTGCCGCTTATGCCATTCCCATATAGGGTATTCACTCTTGGTCTCGTCGGCTCTGGGACGGCTTCCGCTTCCCAGTAATTAGACTATTGCCCGCTTGTATATCGCGGCCACCGTGGTTGATGACCCCGTAGGTCCATGTAGGTCAGCTACAGGCCCTTCTTCTTGGCGGGACCGTTGGCCAAGCTCCTCGTCAGCGGATCGTCTGAGGTGGTGATGGTTGTGGTGTGGAGTGATTTGGCGAGTGATCTCGGCGGCGTCGTGCTGTTCTTGGTGTGGCTCGTGATCCCTCTGCTCTACCTCGTCGCCGTCGGTAGGCGATACGTGCGGCAGTGCCAGGAGAACGCACAGGCGGCGGTTTGGGCGCGGGATGAGGTGTGCCTGATCCGTGAGGAGCAGAGGGAAGGCAGTCATGACGGTGACGCTGGTGAGTGACGGCGAACAGGGAGAGGGTGGGGAGAAGCCCGTCTCGCTGTTTGATGACCCGAAGGTCGTCGGTGAGGTTCAAGAGTTCGTGGACGACCAGGCTCCGCGGGTGTTCGCGGTGGTGCAGGAGACGTTCGGGCCGCCGGAGGATCTGAACATCGTGGCGTGGGGGATGACCACCAAGACCGGTGTCGAGGTGATCAGCGTGCACGGTGGGATGCGCATGGGTCTCCAGTCGGCGGAGAACGCGCTGATCTTCTACCGGGCCGGTGGGGGTGCGAACCCTCGCATCTTCTGGGTCGGGGGCAACGGTGGCGAGTAACGGGCTGGAGACCGCGCTGGAGTGCGTCGGGCGCGGGTGGCCGGTAGTACCGGGTGCGCTGTGGGTCGGTGACTCCTATGTCGATCCGGTGACGAACGCTGAGTGCGATGCGCTGGCCTTGTCGTCGCCTGCGATGGCGACGCTGGACCCGGAGGAGGTCCGGCGGTTGTGGCCGGTGTCGGACGGCGGGGTCACGCGGTCGGCGTTGGCTGTGCTGGGCAAGCTGATGGCCGCGGTGGTGGTCGAGCCTGAGCTGGCGCGGCGGGTGGTCGAGTCGGAGGCGTTCCGGGCGTCGCCGACGCCGGTGGTGATGCTTCCGGTTCCGACGTTCGGCCTGATGATCGAGTCGGCGGTGTTCGTGGTGTCGTCGGCGGAGGGGGTGGAGGAGAGGTTGGTCTTTCCTCGGGGCTCGATGCTGCCGCTGCCGCCCGCCGTGGTGGAAGGGCACAAGGCGGAGTGGCTGGTGTCGCCGGCCGAGTGCGACGGGCCGATGAGCGGTCGGGAGTTGGCGGACCTGTTGGCGCTGGAGACCTCCAACCGTCGTTGACCGCGCTCTGACGGTTGGGCATGGGGTGCCGGACGCCTCCCCCGGCACCTGTGGGACGGGACGGCCGTGTGCGAACCATCCATTCGGATGGCGTCGCGCACGGCCGTTTCGTGCGTTTGGGACGGGTTGGATTGTCCCGTCCCGGTCGTCATTTTGGCGTGTTTGCGCTGGTCATCAGCGGTGCGCGAGGTGTCCCGTTGGTCGGGACGGGCTGGCGTGACGGGACGGGGTTCCGGGACGGGTAGCAGCTACGTCGTGACACACTGAAATCAACGGCTTGTCAGCGCGGAATCAGCCGGTGAGAGGTGGTCATGCGGACGGCGCGGACGGTGCTTGAGCAGAAGATCTGGGACCGACAGCAGACGCTGGAGGAGTTCGCCGAGTACGTCGAGGTCTTCGCGCGGGAGGCCGGCGAACCCGGCACGATCAGCTTGCGTCACCTCCACAGGCTGGCTGCGGGGCGGAGGTCGTCCGGTCAGCCGCTCGGTCCGGTCCGGCCGGTGACTGCTCGGCTGTTGGAGAAGATCTTCCGGACCAGCATCCACGAGCTGTTGGCGGAACCTTCGGCTGCTGGGTCCGCGGGGAACGACGTCGGCAAGTTGGACGTGCGTGCGAACGCCGACTTGGCTGACATGGCGGATTGGTTGGACGAGCGGGCTGGGTGGGCACCAGGGGAGAGCCGGGCGAAGGTGCACGCCAAGCTCGCCACGTTCGAGGCCGGTGCGCTGGTCGACCGGCGGTATCGGCGCGCGAGGGTGAGTCGGGAGCAGATCGTTCGTGCGCTCCGCGCGTACTACCGACGTGGAGTCGCGGGACACGGCATGTACCGCGTGCGTTGTGGTGGCGAAGACGTCAAGACCAGCATCCTCGCTCGTCCCGAGTGGCTTGATCAGCCCGCTTCGTTGACGGCGGAGAACGACCGCCTGGTGCTCGCGGGCCGCCGTGATGGCCCGCGCGCTGCCCTGAGTGAAGCGGCGGCGGAAGCGGCTGTGGCACGGCTCGCGGAATGGGCCGCGTTGGACGTGCGGGTCATGAACCTGCCGCTCTACCGGCTGCTGCGCGTAGACGTCGGTTCGGCCATCGAGGGCACGGTGGGGCTGGTGGACTTCGCCGAGTACGCGTTGACGGCGGACCTGCTCGAAGGGGAGCTGGTCGAGGCGGTGGTCTCTGGCGCGAGAACCGGTGCGCTGCCGCTTCGGGACGAGTTCTTGCCGAATCTCGATGCAGTGCTCGATCTGCCGGGACGCGTGTGCGCAGGCGGTGTGCTGGCGCTATGTGCGATCGCTCGTCCGCGTGATCCGTACCGTGGGGCGCCGGACTACGCGCTGCTGGTACAGGAACGGTCAGGGCATGTGCTCAACACGTCCGGGCGGCTTGCCGTTGTGCCGAAGGGGTTCCATCAGCCGTTGACCGATGTGCGTGCGGACGCGAGGGTCAGTGCCACGCTGCTCCGTGAGCTGGAGGAGGAGCTGTTCGGCCGCGACGAGGTGGACACCACGGTAGGGGAGGGTCGCGCGGCCTCGCCGATGCACCCTGGCCGGTGGTCTGCGCCGATGAGGTGGCTGCGTGATGATCCGAGCAGGATGCGGATGGAGTGCACCGGGTTCGGGTTCAACCTGGTGAGCGGGAATTACGAGTTCGCCAGTCTTGTGGTTATTGAGGACGAGGAGTTCTGGACGCGCTTCGGCGGGGCGGTTGAGGCCAACTGGGAAGCGTCTGGGTTGCGGTTGTATTCGAGCCTTGATGACGAATTGATCGCCGATTTGGTGACGTACGAGTCCTGGAGCAACGAAGGGCTGTTCGCGTTGCTCCAAGGACTTCGGCGGCTTGCGGAGATCGGTGGCCTGCGGGTGAAGCTGCCGGCGATCGAGTTGTCAGGTCTGTGACGGCCACCGGACCGTGAGGACGGTCGAGTCTTCGAGCGCTTCCCAGGAGTGGTCGACGCCAGCGCCCCACATCACGTAGTCGCCGGGTCGGGTCATGGTGGTGTTGCCCTCGGTCGTGTCGACCCGAAAGTTGCCCTGTACCAACAGGACCAGGGTCGTTCGCTGGTCGTCGGAGGTCCACTCGACACGCTTGTCACCTGCGGGGTGGTTGAACCACTTGACCTCAACGTCCTTCTGGGACCGAACGCCCTCGGACGGGTCGATGAAGTGGCCTACCAGCCAGCCGCGGGTCACCGCGCCGTCTTCGTTGGCGTTTCCGGCTTGCCAGTTGGCGGTCACTCTGTCTCCCATTCGATCGTTGGCAGGTTCACGCGGCTTCCGCCGATTTGTCGCAGGCGGCGGAGACCTTGGAGGAGCGCGAACAGTCCTTCGTTGCTCCACGCTACATCGTTGGCCAGTTCTTCAAGGCCCTCGGTGTCCAGGCTGGAGAACTGCCGGAGGTTCGATGCTTCCCAGTTCGCTCGGACTTGTCCGCCGAACTCCGTCCAAAACTGTTCGTCTTCGATCACGATCAGGCTGGCGAACTCGAAGTTGCCGCTGACAAGGTTCAGGCCGAAGCCGGTGCACTCCATCCGGAGACGGCCAGGCTCGGCGAGCAGCCAGCGCATCGGCTCGGAGAGGCGAGTCGGGTGCATCGGGTCCGCGTGGCGCTGGTCGCCGACCGTGTTGTCGATGTCGTCGCGGCCGAACAGCTCTTCTTCCATCTCGCGGCGGAGCGTCGCGCCGATCTGGGCGTCGGCTCGGTAGTCGGTCAGCGGCTGGTGGAAACCCTTCGGGATCACGGCCAAGCGGCGTGCGGCGTTGATGACGTGACCAGAGCGTTCCTGGACCAGCAGGAGGTAGTCCGCTTCGCCGCGGAACGGGTCGGCTGGTCGTGCGATGGCGGTCAAGGCCAGAGCGCCACCTGCGCACATGCGGCCGGAGACGTCGAGGACTGAGGATAGGTCGGGTAGGTAGGCGTCGCGGAGGGGTAGGGCACCGGGGCTGATCGGTTGGCGGGTGGTGAGCGCGCCGACCAACTCACCTTCGAGCAGGTCCATCGTCACGACGTACCCCACGAAGTTCGTCACGCCGACGCTGCCGCCGAGCTGGTGCCTCTGCACGCCCACGTCGAGCAGTCGATACAGCGGCATGTTGACCATGCGATTGCCGAGCGCAAGGGCTTCGGCCAGCCGCTGGGCCGCGCGTCCGGCGCTCTCCTCGTTCATCGGCTGATGATCGTCCGGGGTTACGGTCGACAGCTTGAGTCGGTCGTGGGCCGGGATGAGCGGGCAGTCGAGGTCGAGCCAGTCCGGGTGCGTCAACACGGTCGTGGCCGCGCGGGTGGTGGTGCCGAAGCGGGCGGCGTAGCGGCCGTGGCCGGTGGTGGCCGTGCCGTAGTAGTCGGCGAGCGCGCGTGCGGTGTCGCGTTGGTTCACCCGACCTCGGCGGACGCCTCGGTCCTGTAGTGCGCGGACGTCGAGGCGGACGAGGCGGGCAGCGACGTCGCGCCGGGCGGTTCCCGGCTCCCAGCCCGCGTGCTGGTCGAGCCAGTCCAGCGCGGCGACGATGTTCGGGTCGGAGCTGAGCCGTAGTTCGGCGTCGGCTGCCGCGCCGTCCGGGAGGTCGAGCTTCGGTTCGGCGATCAGGGCGGCGAACCTGGCTTTGACGGCTGCGTCGGCCTGGTCGTGGGCCGTGTCGAGGAGCTGTTGCATTTCGGACTTCGGCCTGAGGTCGGGTTTCTGGTGCCAGCCGGCGACCGTGCGGACGGCGATTCCCAGGTGCTCGGCGAACGCTTCGTTGGTGAGGCGCATGGCTGTCTGAAGGGCGCTGGCGGTTCGGCCGGTCCAACCCTCGTGCTGGCTCATCTTCTCGCTATCCCCCCGGGAGCGATGTGCACTGGTGGTGCACTGGATGTGCATCGGTGATGCATGGGGCCGAAGGCGCTTCCGCAGTGGAATTGAGCCATGGAAAACAGCTCGCTCCACCAGCGGAAATGCATCGCGCTAACGGCGGTCGCGGACGTGTTCGATCACGGTCGAGAGGTCCGACTTGAGGTCGTCGAGGCGGTCGGCGATGTCGTTGAGCCGCTGCTCGAAACCGTCCAAACGGGACCAGAGGCTGTCGGTCGGGTTGGTGATCGGCTCGTCGGCTTCGGGTGGCCTTCGACCGTGCAGCACCGAGTCGAGGTGCTGGGGGTGCCAGCCGAGCGTGGTCGACAGGGACTCAAGGGTCCGCGGGCTGCGGCGGCGCTCGACCGTGTGGTGCTGGATCTCGCGCACGATCGCCTGCGAGACGTGCGAGCGTTCCGCAAGCTCCCGTTGACGCCAACCCAGCTCGTTCACGCGCTGGTTGATGGCCTTGGCGACTGCCGCCCAATCCTCCGACACGTATTCCTCCGCGCTCCGCCTCAGCGCTGAGATTAGCCGTCTTCCGCTGTTCCGTGACGTGACACGGCGCATTTCGCGCCGGGTGCGATCAAACGCGTCTGCTGATGCGCTGAAATCAGCAATATAGAGCTGAAATCGTCAGCTCGATTAGTCGAAGGGCTTTTCTGATGCGTACTTCTCTGCCTTCTTCCGGTTACACCGTTCGGCAGGCCGCTTGGCTGCTCGGCGTCCAGGCCGCGACCGTGCACCGGGCCGTTCGGCTCGGGCGGCTGCCGCTCGTGCGGCGGCGTGGCCGGTTCGTCATCCCGGCGAACGTGCTCGTGCGGCTGCTCGGCGAGCCCCGTTCGGGAGGCACGCCGTGAACCTGATCTCGATCGCGTGGGAGCTGGACCGGCTCCGGTGGGTGCCGAGTGAGGTGTTGGCCGAGGTCGTCGGGCGTGACGGCCTGTGCATGTGGGCGTTCACGGACTCGCCACCGTGGGCCGATGAGGAGTTGACCGATCGGGAGCTGGCCGCGCGGGTGTGCGCTGGCTGCCCGGTGCGGGACGAGTGCTTGGAACTGGAGTTGCGCACCTCCGGTGAGGACACCGTGGGGGTGTGGGGTGCGCTGGCTGCCGAGGACCGGCGGGAGCTGTACGCGCACTGGCTGCGACGCGGTGAACGGGTCGAGAGGGGGCCGCGTTCATGAACGCCCTCAGTCTCACGCCAACTCAGATGCTGGCCGGTGTCGGCGTGGTCTTCGTGCTGCTGCTCGTGTGGCGAGCTGGTGCACGTCGTGCGAAGGCTGCGGCCAATGCGGCACGGAGTGGTGCTCGGTTGGTGTCGCTCGCCGGTCGAGTGGCGGTCAACGCGGTGTTGATCGTGCTTGTTCAGTGGGTGGTGATCACCCATCGCGGTGATGGGTGGCTGCTCCTGGCGGTGCTCGTCGTGCCGGCACTGTTCGCCTCCTACACGTTGACTCGGGCGCTGACCGTAACGACGTACGAGCCATCTCGGCGTCGGGGTGAGCGGCGATGAGTGAGTCGGTCGAGCGGGTGGCTCGGCAGGTGGACCGACTGTGCTGGACGGGGATCTTGCTCGGGCTGGCGTTCACGATGACCAACGTCCAGCAGTTCGCGGCAGCTGGTGCGCCGGTGTGGTCGCTCGCCTGGTCTGCGGCGTGGCTGCTCGATCCGATGGTGTCGCTAGTGCTGCTGGCGATCCTTCGGGCCGAGCAGGTCACCGCTCGGTACGGCGTCCGGATGGGCGGATGGGTGCGAGCGGCGAAGTGGTTCACGCTCGCAGCCACGTACGTCATGAACACCTGGAGTGCGTTCGTGGCCGGCTCGGCGGCGCTCGTGGTGCTGCACTCGGTGCCGCCGTTGGTCGTGTTCGTGGCGGCGGAGGCGGTTACGGAGTTGCGGGACAAGCTCGGCGCGGCCGCGAACGCCGCGCCGAGCGCTCCGCCGGCACCGGCGCCCTCGGCTCCGCGGACGTCGTTCGCGGACTACCTCGCGGTGGCACGGGCGGCGCGGGCGGCGCGGACGCCGGACGTGAAGGTGACGCCGGCGTGGGTGCGGGAGGTCACTGGGTGCTCGCGTGGGCTGTCGTCACGGCTCGCGGCGGCGCTCATGGAGGACGGGGGTCGTTCATGAACGGCGACCTGGTGCCCGCTGAGCCGGTACTCGATGGTGAGTTGGTCGGTGAGCCGAAGACGTTGGTTCGGCGGTTGGGGAGCGGCTGGCGTCGGGTGGGCGTATCACCGCAATTCAAATCATCACGATTGCTTCAGTGTTGGTTGAAAGTCGCCGTCAGTTGGCTCGTGCGTCTCCCAGGCCGGTTCGTCGGCGGAATCGGCAGGGGAGCAGTGGTAGCGGCTCGGGCGTGGCGGCGGTGGGTTCGGGTGCGGGACTACCGGGAGGCTGCGGAGCAGTCCGAGAAGTTGGCGGACAAGTTCGTGGAGATTCGCGCCTTGACGCTGTTCCGGTGGAAGGTGACCGGTGCCGTGGTCGGGGTTGTCGGGGCGGCGTTGCTCGTGCTGTACGTGCTTTACGGCGCGGTTGCCTTGTGGGGCTCGACTGGGTTGGCGTCGGTGGTGCTGGCGATCGTGGGTCGGCGGAAGGACGGATCGCCAGGGCGCAAGGCGGTGTTGGGCGGACCACGCACGCTGGCTTGGACGATGGACTCGCAGCTCCTGGTCGACGCGTTCCGGGACGCGAAGCTGATCGGCAAGGACGAGACCTTGCGGTTGGTCGAGCGCGCGGCACGAGTAGGGGAAGGCTGGGCGGTCACGGTCGATCTTCCGGCCACGCGGAAGGCTGCCGACGTCATCAAGCACCGGGACGCGCTGGCGTCGGCGCTGGCGGTGGACGAGGTACAGCTCATCGTGGAGCGGGTCCGTGGGCGCGGTGGGCACGCGGGGCGGGTGGCTCTGTGGGTCGCTGACGAAGACCCGTACGCGGGTCCGCCGTTGCGGACGCCGTTGCTCGATGTGGAGCGGTGGGA
This sequence comes from Saccharothrix sp. NRRL B-16348, assembly GCF_001280085.1. Lineage (GTDB taxonomy): Bacteria > Actinomycetota > Actinomycetes > Mycobacteriales > Pseudonocardiaceae > Actinosynnema. The sequence continues at coordinate 12,625 of NZ_LGED01000010.1, forward strand.
CGCGTGGCGGCCGGTGCCGTTCGGGCGGGATGCACGGAACCGGCGCGTTGACCTTCCATTGGTGTGGACGTCGTTGCTCGTTGGTGCGATTCCTAGGCAGGGCAAGACGTTCGCCACTCGGTTGGCTGCGGCAGGGCTGGTGCTGGATGCGTACGCGCGGCTGTACGTGTTCGACGGGAAGGGCGGCAAGGACTGGGAGGCTGCCGAGCAGATCGTCTACCGGTACGTGTGCGGGGACGAGCTTGAGCACGCGTACGCCGTGCGGGATCACCTGGTGGAGTTGGTGGCGGAGGTGCAAGCCCGGTATGCGCGAATGGCCACTTTGGACGATGAAGTGTGTCCGGAGTCAAAGATCACGCCGGCTATCTCACGGGACGCGGACCTCGGGATGCCCATCACCGGAGTGGTGATCGACGAGGTTCAGGTGTTCCTGGAGAACCCGACGCGTGAGCAGGTGGGCGGCAAGAAGACCACGCTCGGCGCGTACATCGCCGACCTGTTGACCTACCTCGTGCGGAAGGGGCCGGCGGCCGGTGTGGTGGTCATCCTGGCCACCCAGCGGCCGGACTCGAACACCATCCCGTCTCGCCTGCGGGCGGTGCTCGGCTCACGGTTCGCGTTGCGGGTGATGGACTGGCGTGACTCGAACATCGTGCTCGGCGAGCAGATGAACACGCGCGGGTATGACGCTTCGACCCTGCTGCCGAGTCACAAGGGCGTTGGGATCTTGCGGCCGGACGGTGAGACGGACGCTGGGGCGGACATGGTCGCTATGACCGTGCGGACGTACTACATGCCCAACGCCGAGTGGCGGGTGATCTGTGCGCGTGGTCGAGCACTGAGGGAAGCCGCGGGCACGCTCGGCGGTCACGCGGTGGGCGACGATGCTCCGCGGCCGATCGACTCGACGTCGGTGGTCAAGGCGATCGTGAGCGGGACGGCTGACGGCTGGGTCGTGGATCTTCCGGAGCCGTTGGCTTCGGTCGTGGACTACCTCGGCGAGGAGCTGGACGAGCGCGAGTTCGTGCCCACGTCGGAGTTGGTCGAGGCGCTGGAGGTCGAGGCGGTCACGTTCGCTCGTGAGTTGAGCGAGCTGGGGTGCAAGCCGCTACGGCAGTACGTGCCGGACGGGGAGACCACACGGCGTGTTCGTGGCTACCTGACGGCGGACCTCCGGGCGGCTGTCGAGCGGGTTGCGGTTGATGAAATCGGCTCGCAGGGTGGTGGTCAGGCATGACCGATGACGGTCGTGTCACCGTCCGCCTGCCGGATGAACTACCTGTGCTGACCCCTGCTATCAGCCGCATACTGCTTGCCATACTGGTCGAACTGACCAAGGTGGAGGTCCTGGACGGACCTCCGGGAGGGGGTGACGATCACTGTTGAAATCAGCCGAGACCCATGGGCGACGCTGGACGAGCTGCTGGGTGTCGAGGTGGTCGAAGCGATCGAGGACGGTATCGGGCCGGTAGCGGTCTACGGGCGGTGCTCGACCGAGGACAACCAAGATCCCGAGACGTCGCGCGGCTGGCAGTTCGGCAACGCGCGGAAGTTCGTGGAACCGCTCGGAGGTGTCATCGCTGAGGAGTTCTTCGACGTGGGGCAGTCGCGGTCCGTGCCGTGGGAGCGTCGAGAAGAGGGCGCTCGGCTGCTGGCGGCGTTGAAGAACCCGCATCGCGGGTGGAACGCCGTGGTGGTCGGTGAAGGCACGCGGTGTTGGTTCGGCAATCAGTTCTCGCTCATCGCGCCGAAGTTCGCCGCGTACGGCGTCGAACTGTGGGTGCCGGAGCTGGGCGGGAAGTTCGACGCCCGGAACCCTTCGCACAAGATGTTGATGAGCGTGCTGGGCGGCATGAGCGAGTCCGAGCGCCAGCACGTGCAGGCACGAGTCCGGGCGGCGATGGACGCTCAGGTCGTGAACGAAGGGCGGCACCAGGGCGGACGTGCACCGTACGGCTATGTCGTGGTGGACGGCGGCCCGCATCCGAACCCGCGAAAAGCGAGTGAGGGCTACCGGTTGCGGGTGCTGGCGATTGACGAGCCGTCTGCCGAGGTGGTGCGGCGGATCTTCGCCGAGTACGTGAGTGGTCGAGGTGACCGGGCGATCGCAACGGGCCTCAACAGGGACGGGATTCCTTGCCCGTCCGCTCGACGGCCGGACCAGAACCGGCACCGGTTGGCGGACGGCTGGCAGGGCAGCACGGTGCGGGCGATCCTGGACAACCCGAGGTACACGGGATTCGCGTTCTTCGGGCGGTGGGCGCGGCAAGAGATGCTGCTCGATCCCGACGACGTGGCGGCCGGCTACGTGATCCGGTTCCGGCGGGCGAGCGCCGATCGGATCGTGCGGTCCCGCAAGCCTGCGCATCCGGCGATCGTGAGCGTCGAGGAGTTCACGCAGGCGCACCTACTGCGCAAGTCGAAGTCCGCCGGTGGGCTGAAGACGGCGCGCAAGACTGAGCGCGCCGAGCGGCCCACGAAACGGCCGTACCTGTTTCGGGGCATCGTCAGGTGCAACCGCCTGCGGTCGGAAGATGGAAGCCAGTCCACGGGCGCGCGGCGTGTACTACCGGTGTCCGGCTCGGACGCTCGCGCCCGGATCACCTGCGCTCGCCACACATCCGCCCACGGTCTACCTCCGCGAAGACGTTCTCCAGGAAGCGGTGAACGGGTGGCTCGGGCGGTTGTTCGCACCGGAGAACCGGGACCGGACCGTTGCCGCCCTGGTGGAGTCGCAGGGAACGAACGGCGCGGCGAACGGCAGGGAGGCGGTGAAAGCGCGACTCGCCAAAGCGGAAGCTCAGTTGAGCCGGTTCCAAGAGGCCATCAAAGCCGGAATTGACCCGCTGGCACTGGTCGAGCCGATGAACGAGGCGCAAGCGGTTCGAGCTGCCGCGCGGGCGGAACTGGAAGGAACGCCGGCACCTGACGCGCTGAGCGCGGCCGAAGTCCACGCGATGATCGACTCACTGGGTAACGTCGGAGCGGCCCTGGCCGATGCTGACATAGAGAGCGTGGCGAGCCTCTACAGGGCCGTTGACCTGCAAGTTCGCTACACGCACACGGCCCACGAGGCTGATGTGATCATCAAACCCGTGGGCCGTGTGAATAGTGTGCGTGTCCGAGAGGGTTTGTTGACCCCCAAGTCGTTGTTCCTAGACCGCCGGGTGGCCCAGGAATGAGATTCCCCTGGGCCACCCGGCGGTCTAACTAGCGTCGTCGTGTCCGGGTGGGCGTTCGACCGATCTGGGCATTCCGACGGTCACGCCTGCGCCGATGCCCACAATGCGTCAAAACGGCTCACCTGCGCCACAGCGACGTTCATCCCGTCGACGAGAACGCTTACATCGTCAAACTCAGCGAATGACCCTGCGGACCAATTGTGGCTACCGACCACCGTCCAGCGGCCGTCGAAAACGGCGAATTTTGAGTGGAGTAACCGGTCCTCGCGGTCGAACCTGACCATGACGCCGAGACTCTCGAGGAGTTCGACCGCTGGCCGATTGACGACAGTGGATCGGTAGGGGTCGGTCCTGCGGTCTCGGTCGACGAGGACCCTTGCGGCGACCCCTCGCTGCACGGCCTCGCCTAGTGCGACGAGAAGTGCGCGGGTCGGGTGGTCCGGACCGCCAAGCGCGATGTGGAACATGCATACATCCACTGATCGGGTGGCGTTGCGGACGAGGTCCAGCAGCGCGGCGTGGTACCCGTTCTCAAGAAGCTCTAACCCATCGGCCTTGTGCACTGCTGGGGCATTCCGGCCTGTCGTCGCTGGATGTGGTCGGCTGCCGACACTCGCTGGATGAGGCTGGGCCGAACAGACCGAGCAGAGCAAGTCGAGCGCGCCGAGGACGGGGTCGGCCGGTCCATCTGCGTGGCGCGACATGGCGACGACCGCCGCGAACGCCGAACCAGGTTCGGCCGGGGTCACAGGGGGCGGCGCACCCGGCCCGTAGCTCAGAGTCGTTCCGAGTCGCTCGACGATCGTCGGACCAACGCCGTCGACTCGATCAACCAGATCGGCGGGACCGGCGAATCGACCACGCGTCCTCCGTTCCTTGATGAGTGCACGGGCCAGTGCCGGGCCGATGGCCGGTAGCGCGGCGAGTGCCTCAGCGGCGGTGGCGTTGACATCGACGACGGGCGTCGCCTGTGCACAGAGCCTGCCTTCTTTGTCTGGTAGAAGCACGACACCGGGCACGGCAGGGCCGGACGGCGTTGTGCGCAGCACGTGCCGGCATGCCTCGTCGACGAGCACTTCGACGAGTGCCTTCAGGTCGGGTTGCTCCTCGGCTACCGGCATCCCGCCGACGGCATGTAGGAGTGCCGACAGCGCCGCCGGAACTTGCGGCGATCTCACCGCTTGCGGGACGTCGACCCCCGCGTTGCGGTAGAACCAATCCACGACCTCGTCGGTAACTAGCTCCTCCCACTCCCACCGCCACATCACGGCGCACCCCCGGCGGTTGCCCACTGGCGCTCGAAGCGGGCCGCTAGCACACCAGCGATAGACGCCGAGTGCACAGCGATGCTGTCCTGAATCTGGTCGGTGAAGGCACCTGCCGACCAATTGTGGGATCCAAGGACGAACACGTCGTCCGCGACGACGAATTTCGCATGACTGCTCCGAACCGGTAAGCCAGTGAGCCACCTACACTGCACCCCACTGTCCCGAAGGACGGCGCGGCCAGCGGCGGACGCCACGGCGATGTCAAACGTGCTCCGGGAACCCCCCGCAATGATGCGCACGTCGACCCCAAGCCACGTCGCGTCCTTGAGTGCGTTGAGCAGGTCGAGGAACGGATTCACCGCACCCTGCGGGTCGATGATGAAGATGCTCGCGAAAACCCGGCGCCTCGCCTTTCGGACTAGCCGGACAACCTCCGGGGCGTAGTCGGCGTCGGCGAGTAGCCAGCACGGCGCGCCGTCAGCGACTACACGCGCTGGGCCGGTCACGGCGCTGCCCAGAGGGCGGCTATCGCCGCGTCATGCGCATCGGTAAGGAACATTTCCAAGAGGTCGACGCCTGTCCTCTGCGAGAGCTCGTTTGCTGTCGCGAGGTGCAAGGCGGCCCGCCATTGCGCAAGATGGCCCGGCGGCTCCGATGCCAGCGGGCGGAGAAGACTCTCGTAGAGCGCCAGCCGGCCGTCGAGGGCTGCCCGCCGCACCCGAAGCCGGTCCCGGGCCATTTGACGTCGAACGGCCCGCTCCCACGCCGCCTGGGTCGCAGCATCGAGCTCTTCCATGTCAGCCCTCACTTATGAACGGATAGTCGGGCATCGAGGATGGGCTCCCCGACTCGGTGGATTCCTTACATCCCTCGGCAAGGTCCTCGGCGACGCCCAAACCAACGCTTGCTGCTGTCCATTCCTCCTCGGCGTCCCTTAAATTCCAGTCAAGCTGGTGCATGGCGGCATGAAGGCCCTCGTGAACGGCGATGTTCACAGCGTCCTCGGCATCACCGTAAAAGATATCGGGGTTGAGATGGATCGTGTTGTCCTGGCTCGTGTAGACAGCTGGGGAATCCTCGTACCCCGTCGGCATCTGGTCACTCCACTGTGGGGTGTCGAACCCCCAACTCTCGAGGAGATCATTGACGAAGTCGCGGATATCGCCGAACTGTGCAGAGTTCGGACCCTCGTCCCATCCATCAAGGAGGTCGCAGATCCCCATCGAGCTCACCCCTGGTGGCGCGGACCACCCGACGCCGTAGCACCATCATTCGCGGGTGCCAGCCATCTGGCCAGTCCCCCAATCGGAGGACGGTGTGTGGGTCACGCTGTGTGCAGCATACCCGCTGATGTGTGGCGACTCCGGGTCTGTTCCTATAGCCAACACTCCGGTTCACCGATACCCGAAGTAGGTCCGGACGACTCGCAGCCGCATAGGTCAGGCATGGCCTAAGCTAGTAGTGTGTCGCTGCTTAGTTCTGGCATATTTGGGTGGAAGAGTGGCGTCTGGCAGGTCCGTGCATCTGCCAGACGAGGATGGTTGTGGTGCCT
>NZ_LGED01000011.1 GCF_001280085.1 Saccharothrix sp. NRRL B-16348
GCTGCCGTGCGCACGGACGTGCTCGTCCAGACGCGCCAGGGAGATCTGCCGGCGGGCCGGGTGCGCGACCGGCTTGCGCAACAGTTCGGTGAGCGCCGCAGCGGTCTTCTCGTCCTCGACGCGAATGCCGAACGCAGACCGGCCGCCACCCTCCAGCGTCTCGCGGGCCAGCCGCCACAGCTCGGCGAATTCAGGTTTGTCCAACTGCACCGCCCGAGCCTAGTTTCGCGATCCGGAACGCGCGCCAGCCCTGAATACCCTTCGTATTACAGCTGGAGAGGGTGGGCGCGGCCCATGTGTTGAACCCGTGCAATCACGATCCTGCTGAAAGATATTCATGACCGGCAGGCCGAGCTCGAGCCTACGCAGACCGCCGGTCCACACGTCGACACGCCACCGAACCACCCGCGGCGACCTGACTCAACGAGCACGAACCTACAGCTCCGTAGACACAGGTCAGGCCGTGCGGCCGACTATTGACACCCCACAGGCGTTCCCGATCCTAACCGCCGCGCTGGGCCTGCTGGCCGACCGGCACCTGGCGCACACGTGTTCGACCCGGCCAACAGCGGGGACATCCTGTGGCACCACCTGTTCTGGTTCTTCGGCCACCCCGAGGTCGACATCGTCGCGCTGCCGTTCTTCGGCATTCGGCGGCCTGATCAACGAGTGCGAACGCGGCTGCCTAACCGCAGTTCAAGCCCGGTGGCCGACATTTGACCCTCACAGGAGATGCGGCCCGCTCGGGGGACTCCACAGCAGGACTCAGACCTCAAACCGGTCATGCGAGGGTCCATCCTCAGCGAAGCGCGTGCCACCGATGATTTGTTCCATGATCTCCATGTTCGCCTCGAATCGATCCGAGAGGTCAGTGTAGGTGAAGTTGTATACGCGTTCACCTCGGAACACGAAGAACTGCCTCTGCCGGAAGACGTTTCCATTCGAAGTAAATTCATAATCGAAGAGCCAGCCGTCATGAGGACCGAACGCCACCGGCTCCTCCAGGTTCATGGAGATATCAGCAAGTGTGACGTACAGGTTAGCGACGTGGTCTTCCGCGAATACCTTGGCACTCCGCTCGGAAGATTCTCTCACCGTCAGGACCAGGTTGTGCCGGAAGCCGTCGCACACGGCTGCCAGGGTGAGCTGGGATAAGTCCTCCCAGCCCGGCAGAACAGGTATCATCACACCGGAAATGCCCGCATAGAGCATGTTATTCCCTTCGATCAAGACCGTTCGCGCAGCACGGCGAGGATCTCTTCGGCGGTGAGCACGTCCACTTCGGGATCGGGCTCGGGAGCCGGTTCGGGACTGAACAGGAGGGCTTGGTGCGTACGCAGGACGGCGCGCAACGCGGCCACCATCGCGGTAGCCCGGTCACCCACCAGCGGTTCGACGGTAGGTCCGTTGATGGCAGGTCTCCCCCACACACTGATTACGAACCACGTCGGCGGCAGGTCGGAGTTCGCGCCGACGAGCACCTTGGGCAGCACCCAGCCGGAGTCGGCGCGCACCTCGGCACGCAGTTCGTCGACTCCCGCCAGGAACCGACCGCCCCGCTGGGGGTCGACGCACGCGACCAGGTCCGGTGCCACCTCGACCCGCAACGGCTGAGCGCGGGCCCGAGCCAGCGCGGCTTGCTCGCGCCATTGATCGTCCGTTGCCACGAGGTCGAGCAGTACCTGTTCCTCGTCCAGACCGGAAGCAGCGATCCTGGTAAGCCTTCGGGCGAGGGCGAGCACGTCCTGCGCGCGGTCGGGGCGTATCGCGGCCACTGCACGCAACGCCTGCGCCGCCGCCGTGTGCGCCCGCACTTCGAGACGGTGCGCCGCGGCGGCCCAGAGGTGGCGTTCGGCCTCATCCGCACGGCTCAACGCCCGGGCCACCTCGGACAGGCGTTCGTGCACCTCGGCGGCGGCCTCGCGGAGACCGTGCCGTTCGTAGTGTTCCAACGAACTCCTGAGCACCGGATGGGCCTCCGCGAACCGTTCGGCCCGCAGCAGCAGCACTCCCAAGCGTTTCGCGAGGTGTGCCGAGCCCCCGCGACCGCCGGTGCCGAGCAGCACGAGCATCCGGCGCAGCGGATCTTCAACGCTCGCCTCGGGCAGCCCTGCCATCTCGCTGTGGTCCAGGAGAGCCTGCAAGGCAAGGATTTCACGATCGGGCCGGCCCATCGCCGCAGCGATCGCGGCGGCTTCCCGTGCCCGCTCCACCACTGCCCCTGCGTCCGCCGTCCCGGTCGTAAGTTCGCCGGTGACCGACTCGAGCAATGTGTTGATCAATGCGGTCGGGTCTGCCAGCCGTCGCGCGACCTCGTCCTGCGCCTCCCTGGCCTGGTCGGCGGCCTTGTGGTCGCCCGCGGCTGCGTGCACCCGGCGCAGCCCGACCAGCGCGTCGAGCTGGTGCCCGAGGTGCCCCGTCCGTTGTGCCCTGGCGTGAGCTGCCTCGAAGTGGGCACGGGCCGAGGGGAGGTCCCCCGTGAGGCGCGCAATGCTGCCGCGGTGGAGGTCTACTCCACTCTTGATGCGCTGGGTGGTGCACCGCACGGCGGCATCGTCCACCCAGCGGACCGCGAGGTCAACGCGGCCGCTGCTCAGCGCGGCGTCGGCCATCGTCAGCAGGGTGATCGCCTGGTGTGCGCTGGTGCCCTTCGCTTCGTCGATGGCCAAGGCCGTGTTGAGGTCTTCGAGGGCGGCAACGGCATCATTGCGCGTGAGGTGCTGCGCGACAGCTCGGTCCAAAAGCACCGCAGCGTAATAGAGCCCGTTGCGAGGGACCAGGTCGAGCGCCTCGGCGATCAGCTCGCGAACCTGATCTTCCCATCCACGTGGACGCGCTGCCGCGAGTGCCCTGGCTTTGGTGCGCAGCGCGAACGCCAGGACGTTGGGCCGGTCCTGCCCGCGAACGAGTTTGATCGCCTCGTCCAAGTCCAGCATCGCGTGTTCAGGCGAATGGTCGACAGATCGGAAACCCCGGTGCGCCAGGATTTCCGCGCGGTCCCCGTCCGCGTCCGACGGACACACCTCCAGCGCCTTGACCAGGTAGAGGTCGGATCGGGTCTCGCCCAACTGCACCTGGACCTCGCCCAGGATCATGTACAGCGTGTGGTGTTCCCGACCGTGTTCTCGCAGCCTCATCAACGTGTGCAGGCACAGTTCGCGGGCCTCGGCGAACCGCAGCCGGAACAACTGGTGGTCGGCTAGCGCGATCGCGGTCTCCACCTCCAGATCGAGGTTTGCGCCCAACCGCGCCAGCCGGTGGACCTCTCGCAACGTGGCAACGTCAACCTCGGTCAGGTCCTCCGCCTCGATCGGGTCTTTCGCCCGTGCTGCGAGCGCTCGTGCACAGGTCGCGTGCCGTGCGCGCAGGACGGCCGGGGCATGTTCGGCGACGTACCGGGCCCGCAGCACACCAGGCAGCGCGAACCGGTCGACACCGCCCGCTTGGTGCTCCAGGAGTCCGAGGTTGGCCAATCGCCACGCGGCTTCGCTCGCGTCGGTCCCAGTCAGCCGTGACAGCACGTCGGCGGACACCGGTACCTGGAACGGGGAGGCGGCCCGCAGCACGCGCGCGTCGTCACGGCTGATCCGGTCCAGCAGCATGGGGGCGAATACGTCCTTCTCCAGGAACTCCAATCGGTTGTGCCGGAGTATGGCGCGCAACGCATCCGGTTCCACCCGGACTTCACGCCGGGCAGTGTCCACCAGCCACTCGGTCAACCGGGTGTTGCCGCCCGAGATGGAGATGATCTCGTCCACGCTGGTGGCGGACAGTGCGACGTCCTCCCCAGTTCGCCGCGCGACCACGCGTTCCAGGTCGGACCGGCCGAGCGAGCTCAGCCTCCTGACCTCCAGGTACCGCATGCACGGCAGGTCAGGCGGGTACCGAGTGGTTATCATGATCCTGTGCGGACCGTACCCGCAGGTTCGCACGGCGGTGACCAGGGCATTCAACACCGACGCTGCTTCGGTGGCGGTGGTCGGCCGGCCGTTGACGAGGAGAATCGCCCCTGTATCACCAGGATCAACCTCGAACGAGTGCTCGAACGCATCCAGTTCGAACAGCAGCAGCTTCCCCGACGCGGCCGACTGCCTGCGCAGGAACAAGGTGAGCCGGTCCACCAGAGGCAGTGTGGAAGGCACGTCGTGCAGGTACACGTCGCGCTCGATGTCCGCGGCGATCGCGTCCACCAGCTTCTGCTCGGTCAAGCCGTCGGCCACCCGTACCACTTCGTAGTCGGCGGCGAGTCGCTGCTCGATGCGACGCGCCAAGCGGGTCTTCCCGAGCCCACCCATCCCGCACAGGACGAGCCCGACCGGATCCGGGGCGGCAGTGGCGCCGAGCAGCCGGACCGCGTCCTGCAGTTCCCGCCTGCGGCCGATGAAACCCGTGCTGCCCGCGCCGCGCGCCTCGTCATCCGGCCCGGGGAGGGCTCGTGCGACGGCGCCGCCGCCGGATCGCGGGGCGGGGACGAGGGCACCAGGCAGTTCACCGGCCACGAAGACCCGCAGCGCGTGCCAATCCGCTCCGCCTCTGTCCACCATCGATCGATAGGTGGCGGCGAGGGCTTCGACGAACGTTCTCCCGCGGGCCAGAACCTGGTAGAAGGCGTCCACGGCCCGAGTGGTGCGAGCGTCGGGCGTGCGCCGGTCCAAACTGACCACGACCGGGATGCCGGAGCAGGCCAGGCGCGCAGCGAGCCTGCCGGTCGGGAAGTCATCCACCTCGCCGCTCACCGGGCGGCCGGAGAGGAAAAGCACGGACGCGCCGCTGTCGCGGATTACATCGCGCAGGACGATCGCCTCCGCGTCGACTCTCTCACCACGGACGCCCTCGGTCGCGAGAACGACCTCGCCTCGGGCGTAGGCGACGTGACCATCCAGGTGGATGACGTCGAAGTGGCGGTAGTCGTACTCGCCCAACCTGTGCTCGAGGTCCGCGAGGTTGCCGCTGTCGTCGAAGTGCGGTTCCAGCGGGTGCTTGCGCGCTAACGCGATGATCGCGTCGTGCTCGGCGTCGTAGTCGAGTTCGGGAAGGTCGCCGACAGGCGCGCAGGCCATGTAGAGCAGCCGCAGGCCGCGCTTCGCGACAGGCCGAGGCTGCCCGCCTGACGTGACCACTCGGACGGGTACGACCGGATCGGGCGCGGCGACGAGGAATGTCGAGCCGTCGTGCAGCAACTCCCACGGCAGCCGCGAGATTTCCTCGTCTGCGGTGACGGCGAGGACCATGGCGGACCACAAGCCCTTGGTGCGCTCGCGATATCCAGTCAACACCCGCTCTGCGGTGTCGACGAACGTGTGCAGGCGGTAACCGCACTCGGTGAGCAGGGCGGCGCGGTGCTGGGCAGCTCCGGCCATGGCGCTGCGCAGCAGCGCGCCAACATCCCGGACCAATTTTGCCACCTCGGGAGTGGAGACGTCCGTCACGTGGTCCGAACCGTCCGCGAACCTGTGGCGCAAGCGAAGATTACCGGCGGCCCCGAGCAGTTCGACGTCGACGCGGTGTTCGCGCTTGGCCCCGGCTGATCGGGCACCGTCCCCGCGTTCCACGTACACGCCGCCGGTGATCGTCCCGGCCATCACCACGGGTCCGTTGATCAATCCGTTCAGGTCGTTCCAGACACGCGCGCCGGAAGACCAGTCCTGATCGTGCGGATCAGATGCCGCCACCAGCGCCACCTTCCAGGTCGCCGGTCACAGAGGTCGACTGCCCGGCCGGGATTGTCGCACCTGCGGACGAGGGGAACAAGGCCGGAGATTCGGCCGCTGAACGCACTTTTGCGGAGAATCAGTCCAGTCCGATTCACATAGGCACGAAAATGCGAGGATGACTCGGGTTGCCTCGCTTTCGCCTGAAGAGCAAGGAACACCTGCCACCACTTGACACCACTGAGTGGTTACCTTTCGGGCATCATGAACGCGCGGGCACCTGGCGGATGGAGGCTCATTTGGACGAGGTCGAGAGCGACACCGCGCAGGGCAGGTCACGGGGTGCGGACCCGCGATCCCTGGAAGCCGGAATCCACCCGTCAGACGACCGGTACGTGGCTGGCGGCGTGCGCTGGGAGAGCTACAGCCACCGGCAACTGTTCGCCATGCTCCACGAGCGCGTCGATGTGGCGGCGGTGCATGACGCCGCTGACCGGTGGCGGCAGCACGGCGAGTCCATCGGCGCGTTGGCCGATCGGTTCGGCCGGATGCTCGCGTCGCTGGAAGCGGTGTGGAACGGCGAAAGTGCGGTCAGCGCGATCTCGGCATTGCGGAAGAACGCAGAGTGGCTGGCACACCTGGCGCGCACCACCACGGACATGGCCAGGCCGGTCGACGAAGCCGCCTACCAACTTTCCGCCGCTCAACGGGCGATGCCCGCGCCGCAAGACCCGGCGAATGCCCATGCCGGCGCGGTCGCCGGCAGCGCGGCGGGAGCGGGCGCCGGCCTCCTGATCGCGGTTGTCGGTGCCGTGACCGGCGGCACCACCAGCGTGATCGGGACCATGATCGGACAGTCGGCCGAGAAGGACCAAGCCGTATACGTCATGCGCGAGCACGAGCGCGGCTCGCAAGCCGTTGACGCCGACACGCCGCAATTCTCCGACGCCCTGACCACGATCCCTGGCCTCGTGTCCATGCCCGGGCTCACCGCGGCGGTCGGACGCACCGTCGCGGCGTCGACAGCTCATCGGCGTGCTCAAGGCAAGTCGCAGGAAGCGCGGCAGGACCCCCTGGGCGAATCGGCCCCGGGAGCGGGTGCGGCGCAGACCTCGACCGCCGTGTCCTGGGCGGCCGGTGGCCCAGAGGCACGGTGGCAGGCCATGACCTCGACTTCGGCGGTGAGCGGCACGGTGGTCGGCAACCAGCCGGTGGGCGGTTCGGTGGCGACGCACGCGGCGATGAGCGGGCTGGTCGCGGGCGGCGGGATGCCCCCGCCCCCGGTCGACCGGAGCACGTCGCGGACACCTCCGGCGAGCGGCGCGCACGCAGCCGGAGGCGCCGATCGCGAGGAAGATGGCCGTCACGGACCCTACCCCTACGACTTCGACTTGTTCGGTGACCTTGAATCGACCGCACCTGCCGTGATCGGCGAGTAGAAGGGATTCCTGATGTATGGGGATAAGAGCGAATTGAACGTCGACGCCGAGACTCTGCAACTCGTGGGGACGGGCGTCACCGGACTGACCGTGCAGCTCGCGGAGATCCGGGCAGAAGTGGACGCGCTCGACCGAGCGCTGCCGCTGGGGTCAAGCCCACATGCGGAAGCCCTCGGCCGGAAGTTCGCCGATAGAACGGCACGGTTCCGAGACCTGCTACACGTCATGGAAGTGCAGTTGGCATTAGTCGCCGATAAGCTCGGCACCACCGCGACCGTCTACCGCCAAGCCGATGACGAGGCTCGAGAGACCATCGTCGGTCCATGACCGGACACCTGCTGACCGACCGTGAACTGCTCCTGCTGTGCGAGTTCGCCGAACGGTCGTGGCCACTCCCGCTCGCCGAACCCGCCATGGCGGCAGATCACCAAGCGCACCTGGAACGCACCAAGCAAGCGGTCAACACGTTGACCGCGCGAGGACTGGCCAACGAACGAGGGCCGCGGGACTTCGCGGCCGACGTAGTGACGGGGTTGAGGGAGGGAAGCAGGGCGTACCTGGTCGTGGGCGGACCAGCACCGCTGGCTGCGGCCGTCCTCCGCCACACAGGAACCTGCTGTGTCCTCGTGCAGGACAAAAGCGACATCAGAGTGCTGCGATCGACTCTCGACACGTTGCCGGACACCCTCTTGTCCCTGATACCCCGGGTGCACGCCGCGAACGTGATGCCCCTCCTGTTGCCGCGCAAGGCGGTTGACGCGGTCAAGCACCTACGCGAAGAGCACCTCGTCGAACGGATGCTGGCGGAGCATGGTATCGACCGCGCCACACAACAGCGCTGGATCACAACGCTGTACCCCGTGGTCTCCGATGGCCAATTCGGCAGTCGACCAGACGACGAGGTGCGGTGGGTTGACAGTGGACCAGGCCGCTTGAGTCTGACCGAAAGCAGTGGCTGGATCAGCATCAACCCGCTTCCCGAACGGCTGCTCCGCAGACGCATCTGGGAAATACTGCGCAGTTGAATCTGCGGTCGATGGTCGTGATCGAAGTTGACCCGCACAAGTCCAGCCACACGGCGGCGGTGCTGGACTCCGACACCCACAGCACGCTGGGCACCGTCCGTGTGGACGCCACACTGGTCGAGTACCGGCGGCTGCTGACCTGGGCGCGACGGTTCGGCGAACGTCGGTGGGCGGTGGAGAACGCCCGCGGCCTCGGCCGGCACCTGGCGCAATGGCTGATCGCACGAGGCGAGACCGTGGTGGACGTCCCGCCGACGGCCACCGCACGGGTGCGAGAGCTGTCGCGGGGTGGACGCCGTAAGAACGACGTGCTCGACGCGGCGGCGGCGGCGGCCGGCGTGGCCGCCCTGCGCGGTGATACCGCCCCTGTCGCGGCCGAGGACGCCACGACGATGCTCGCAATGCTGGACGAACGACGCGGCAACCTCACCCAGCAGCGGACCCGCACGGTCAACCAGCTGCACGCGTTGCTGCGCGACCTGCTGCCCGGCGGCGTCTCCACCGACCTGACCGCCGATCGTGCCTGCGCGGCGCTGACCGGGATCCGGCCTGCGTCACCGGTGGAACGGGCACGCAAAGAATTCGCCCGCGAGTTGATCACTGACATCCGCGCCCTGGACGCCCGCCTCAAGGCCAACACCCAACGCATGCGGGACGCGGTCGCCGACTCCGGAAGCAGCCTGACCGACATCGTCGGGGTCGGCCCGATGGTGGCGGCAAGGTTGCTCGGACGCACCGGACGTGCCTCACGCTTCCCGACCTCGGCGGCGTTCGCCGTCTACGCCGGTGTCGCCCCGATCGAGATCGCCAGCGCAAACAAGGCCCGCCACCGGCTGTCCCGCGAGGGCGACCGCAAGCTGAACAACGCCCTGCACACCATCGCCCTGACACAGATCCGCATGCCCGACAGCCGCGGACGCTCCTACTACGACCGCAAGACCGCCGAGGGCAAGACCCACAACGAGGCCATGCGCTGCCTCAAACGCCGCCTCGCCGACCACGTCTGGCGCCTCATGCTCGCCGACAAGCACGGGAAGCGGGCCCGGGAGGACATTCGGGTGCGACTCTGACATCCAGCGCGACCGGCACAACCCCGACAGCCAGCTCTTCGGACAAGTCACTTCCCGAACCCGCCAAACCAAAGCCTACAACCGAGCCCGACCCAACGCCGCGACAAACACAGAGGAACCCCCGATAGCCCGGAGCATTTCCAGACATGGTTCGACAGGGCCTGAAGGGAGTCATCCGTGGCACCATGGCACCACCGAAGAAGTACCCCGACGAGCTGAGGCTCGTGCGGTCCGGTTGTACCGGGAGTCGGATCCGAAGCCGGTGATCCGGCGTCTGGCCGAGCAGCTGGGTGTGCATCACGAGGCGTTGCGGAACTGGATCCGGCAAGACGAGGCCGGCCGCGGCGAGCGGGGCGATCGGCCCACCGCGACCGAGGCGGAGGAGCTGCGTCGACTCGGCAAGGAGAACGCGGAATTGAGCGTTGTGTCTGCCGAAAACTATATCCGTGCAGGTTGAAGCCGTGCGTGGTGTGAGGGATCGAAGGGCTCCTGGGCGCGGCCGCAGGTCCGCACCGCCCTCGGCTGACGCGGCATGATGGCCGGCCATGCCGCTCCGGCTGGCTTACCTGGGCATGACCAACGCCTTCGCACTGCTGCCCCTGCTGCCCATGAGCGACCGGGACAAGGACGTGGAGATTCCTGGCGCTACGGCACCAGATCACCATCCTGGAACGGCAACTAGGAGACACCCCAGCGCACCACACGTGCAAGGCAACATGATGCCTTCCAGGCAGCGGAGTCCCGATTCGGGCTCTGGCGATCCTTACCGCAGGCGCATCCCGACTTTCGACCGTGCCGTCCGCCGACGGCCGGTGATCATGTCAGCGCGTTGTGGATCACCATCGATGCAGAGGCGATCTTCGCTACATCACCCGAACGTCTTCACCCGGTCGAGTGATCGACGCTCATCGCTTCATCTTCGAAAACCGCAGCAGAAACCGCGCTATCACCGTCTGCACACGACCGGAGGAATGACTTGCATGTTCACGCAGGTCACACTCGATCGTGGTGACCGATTGTCACACTGCCGGGGGTGCCATGAGCCAGGGACTGCTGTTCGGACCGGACGACGCGCCCACCGCCAAACCCGTCGGGGACGGATGGCAACAGATGCGGGTGCTGATCACCGTCAAGGCGGCACCCAACCCGTCGGAGACCTACGGCGAGACGGTGTGCGTGGCCGGTATCCGCCTGGACTTCGACGCGCCCGGCTGGGTACGCCTCTACCCGATCAACTTCCGCGAACTCGACAGCCCACACACCTTCAGGAAGTACGACATCGTGTCGCTGCGCGCCAAGCCCGCCCGAGGCGACTTCCGCACCGAGAGCTGGCGCCCGGACATCACCAGCGTGCAGACCGTGGACCACCTCAAACCGTGGACACGACGGCGTGTCGAAGTCGAGCCCTACGTCGACGCATCCATGTGCACGGTCCGCGAAGCCGTCCACGCGAACTCCGCCGCGCCATCCCTGGCCGCCGTTCGCCCCGACCGGGTCCTCGGCATCGACATCAAGCCCCATCCGGGATGGAGCCCCGAGGATCAACGCAAGATCGACAGCTACGTCGGTCAACTCGACCTCACCGGCAGCGACCGGACCGCACTGCAGGCACCGCGATTCCAGGGCTGGTACCGCTACCGCTGCACACCACGCTGCAACGGCCACCGCCAAGGCATCCTCGACTGGGAGTTCGTCGCCCTACAACGCACGCTGAAGCACCGCAACGACGACGACCTCATACGCGAACTACGAGCCAAGTACCTCGACCAGATGTGCGCACCAGTCCGGGACACCGTCTTCTACGTCGGCAACCAGGCCAAGAGCCCGCGCACCTTCAGCGTCCTGGGCGTCTACTGGCCGAAACGCTAGACCGACACCGGCTCCAGACGGGCACGAACGGCCTCCAGCACCACGTGCCGGTGACAGCGCTCCTCGTCGGCCTCGAAGCACATCACCGCCACCCGCCGCTCCCCCGCCAGCACCGCCAACCGATCCAGAGCACTATCCGCGGTCCCTACATCGAGCAGCTCCGCGTACCGCCCACGAGCCCGCGACAACGCCACGTCGTCACCGGCGAAACCCGGCCGGTTGTCCTTCGGGTTGCCCAACTCGCGCAGGTGCAGATACTCCACCCCGGCCCCGGACACCGCCTCGGCCAGCGCACGCTTGCTGAAGCCACGCTTGCGCGAGATCGGCGTCAACCGGACATCCGCCAGGACTTGCACGCCGAGGTCGGTCAGCCGGGACACGAAGCCCTCCACGTCCAGGCCCTCGTACCCGACACCCACCACACCCGGAACCTCTCGCACGGTCCGACTCTGTCACACCCTCTGTAACCACGAAACACCGACCAGCCCTCGCACGGCAACCAGCCACACGGTCCAAAGAGCACGGACCGGCTCTTCGGAGTTACAAAGTGCTCGACCTGGAGCACCATGCCGTGCGTGTCGCGCAAGCGTGTCGAGCGGCTGATGCGCCAGGTCGGCCTGGAGGGCGCGTTCCTGCGTAAACAGTGGCGGACGCGGTCGACCAGGCGTGATCTGCGGGCCGCGCCGGCGCCCGATCGGGCGAACCGGAACTTCACCGCGCCGGCGCCTTCTGGCTCGCGGCCGTGCGCGACGCGTTCTCCACCCGGATCGCGGGCTGGAAGACCTCCGACCGCTGCGACACCGACCTTGTGCTCGGCGCGCTGGGGTACGCGATCTGGTCACGCGACGTGCTCGACAAACAGTTGATCCACCACAGCGACCGCGGATCGAGCGGATGGGGCGGGAGAACATTGGCTGAGCTGGCGGCGAATCGAGAGTGAGCTGTCGCCCGGTGAGCGATCACGCGCAGCCGCAGTGCTTCAGCACGGATCAGTAAGACGATGTCGAGCAGGTCGACAACTCGTGCGCCGCCTGCTGATCATGCTCGTGCGGCGTATGCAGGGGCGGGCGTACGGGCCGTCGACCAATCGGGTGGGCCGAGCGGCTGAACGGGCGACTTGTGCGTCAGATGACTCGAAACGTGACTGGGTTGATCCGTACAACTGCGTTCACCGGGTCTCACGATGGGGTGAACGATCGCTGAAGGTATCCGGATCTGGGTGTTGTTCGGCGGTGAGGAGTCGTGATGCGGGGGCGACCGGTTGGCGATGTGAGCGTGAAGATCGGCGGGGACGCCCACGGTCCGGTGGCGGCCGGTGTCGGCCATGTGATCCATGTGAATGCCTCGGAGCGCGACGCGGCGGTTGGGCCCGAATCGGGTCGGCGGCCGGATCTGCTGGCGGCGCGGCGGGTTGTGGTGACCACGGACGTGCAGAGGTCGAGCTCGCGGAACAACGACGGGCAGCGACGCATGCGCCGGGCGCTGGAGGAGTGCGTCCACGCGGGGGCCGCGGCGCTCGGGGTGGATCGGGGCAGTTTCGAGGTGGTCGACCGCGGTGACGGTGTGCAGGTCGTGATGCCGGAGGCGGTGACGTTGGTCGATGTCCTCGACACGTTCGTCGAGGCGGTCGCGAAGGCGTTGCGAATGCACAACGCGGCAGCCAGTGACGCCTACCGGGTTGACCTGAGGGCCGCGGTGCACGTGGGCTACGTCGATCGGGTGGGTGGTGAGTGGTCGGGCACCCCGTTGGTGCACGCCGCACGCCTGGTGGACGCGCCTGAAGTGAAGCGCTCGCTCGAAGAGGCCGGCGACGCCTGCCTCGCGGTGGTGGTGTCGGACGCGGTGAAGCACGTGGTGGACGAGGGCTACTGCCGGATCGGGCCCGCCTGTTATCGCCATGTGGCGGTGGTCGTCAAGGAGACCTCGTGCGATGCCTGGTGGCGGTTGCTGTAACGGGACCTCCGACGCCGGGTTTCCCACGTCACGAGGAGGAAGCGGGCAGTGAGCCGGACACCGGACGACCTCGGACGGCCAGGCGAGCACGAAGGCGACAGTCGCCAGGTGGAAGTCGGCGGGAGCACCGACGGGCCGGTGGTCGCGGGCGACTACAACCTGGTGATCAACGCGCGTGACGGGTCCTCCGTCACGGTCGGCATGGTAGAGCGGGATCGACCCGAGCCAGTGCGCCGGGATCGGGTCCCTGCGCCTCCACTGCGTACGCGCGAGCCGCTGACCGACCGCCTGTCACACCCCGGACAGGTCGAGCCTCCCGGTAAGGGGCGGGTGGAGATCCGACTGTTGGACGGTGTCGGGATTCGCAGTGACCAGGGCGAACACAAGCTGAAGACAAGAACGCAGGAGTGCATGCTGGCCGTGTTGGCCCTGTCCCCGGGCAGACCGGTCAGCGTCGGGACGCTGATCGACTGTCTGTGGTCGACGCTGATCGACTGTCTGTGGTCGCCAGACAACCCGGAACGCAAACAGGCCGAAAATCCCGAGTCCACCATCCGGACCTATGCCAAGCGCATCCGGAGTGCCCTCACCCGCGCGGGTGGCAGTGGCTCCTGGCTGGACAGCAGGTCACGTCCCGGGTTCTTCATGCTCGCGATCGACCCGATGCTGGTGGATTATCACCGGTTCCTGTTCTTGGCCGACGCTGCTCACCAGGCCCGTGACCCGGACGGGTTCGAGGAGGCGTTCGCCCTGTGGCGGGGTGCCCCGCTGGCCGGACTGGGCGGCGGCTGGGCCGACCGCCGCCGCGAGGACATGCTCACCCGGCACCGAACGGTCAAAGAGCAGCACCTTCAGGCCTTGCTGGACAACGGCCACGCCGACCGGGTGCTGCAAGAGTTGCACGTCCTGGTCGAGCACCACCCGACCGACGAGTTCTTACTCCTCGGCGTCCGCGCCCTGTCCGCGCTCGGACGCCACATCGATGTTCCCGCCTGGATGGACCGCCTTACCACCCTGATGAGCCAGGTCTACGGCGCCGAGCCCTCCGCGGGCACGCTTGACCAAGCCCGCCACACGACCGCCGCGACCCGCCGGCACTCACCACCCGCGCCCACCGTGCCATCGGCGCCCACCAGCCTGCTGCTCGAGTTCTCCGGCCCTCAAGCCGCACTGAACCTCGTGAATGGCAGTCCCACGGGAGCGGTTCACGGCTACACCATCACCCCGGTGCCGGCCGGCCCCGCCGCGGTGTCGGTGGAGAACGCCGTCCGGGGGCACCGGCAGGTGACAGACCGGGTGTTGAGCGAGGGGTTCACCGGGCGGACGTGGGTGCTCGCGGAGATCGACAAGCGTCTGGCCGAGATGTCCGGCGGCTACGTCTGGGTCGAGGGGGACGCCGGGGTGGGTAAGACGGCGTTGGCGGCGTTCCTGGTGCTGCGGCGGGGATGGGTGGGCCACTTCGCCGGGGTGAGCAGGGGTGCGACGGTGCGGGTCGGGTTGCAGAACCTCGTCGGTCAGTTGGTGCGGCGGTGGACCCTGCCGGACATCGCGCCGAGCGCGATGGTGCCGGAGTGGGCGTTCACCCCGGAAGGGTTCGACGTGGTGCTCCACGCGGCGGCCGAGCGGGCGCGGGTCGCGGGCAGCCCGCTGGTGTTGGTGGTCGACGGGGCGGACGAGGCGGAGAGCTACGGGGAGCAGCCGTGGGGGCTGTCGTTCGTGCTGCCGGACGGGGTGTTCGTGGTGGGCACTTATCGGACCGGCCACCCGCCGCCGCGCACCGGCGGGGACCAAGCCGTGGTGCGGCTGGCGGCCGATGATCCGCGTAACCGCCTCGACGTCGAGGCGCACCTGCGTGCGGTGCTGCCTCCGGAGCTTGCCGACGAGGAGGTCATCGCCGGGCTGTCGGACCGATGCCAGGGTGTCTGGGTGTACCTGCGTTACGCCGTCGAGGAACTGAGGAGCGGGGTACACGATGTCGCAGACCTCACCACTCTGCCCTCGGGTCTGTCCCGTTACTACACCGACACCGTGGACCGCTGGAGCCGGAGCCCGGACTGGGACGCCGGGCTGCTTCGGCTCTTGGGCGTGGTCGCCGTCATCGGGGAGCCGCTCGACGCCGCAGACCTCGCGTTGGCCGCCGACGCCGACGAGACCGCGGTCCGTCGCTGGTGCCACAGCACCCTTCGGCCCTTCCTCGCCGTGGAGCGCGCGGGACCGACGGTCCGCAGGTTCGGCGTCCACCACACCAGCCTGCGGGAGTTCCTGAACGGCCGTCCTCTGGACGACCTCGGCTCCGAGGAGGACTGGCACTGGAGCGAGACCCTGGGCGCCGCGGCGGCGGCCGCACGTCACCGGATCGTCGACCACCACCTCGACAGGTTCGGTGGACTCGACGCCGGGTTGCCGCGACTGGCCGCCGACCCCGATCTGCTGGCAGCGGGGTCGGGATACGCGGTGCGGCACCTGGCGGGGCACCTGCTCGACGCCGGGCGGGTCGAGGATCTCCGCCGGCTTCTCGTCACCGGGGACCGGACGGGCAACCTGTGGTTCGCCGCCCACGAGCACGTTGACGCCGTCGACGACTATCTCGCCGACATCGCCGCCCTGTGGTCGCACCTCGCGCGCCGGACCGATGAGGCGCTGGCCGCGGGCAGGTCCGTGCCGACGCTGGTGGACGAGGCACGGTGCGCGCTCGTGGTCTCCTCGATCACCAGCCTCACCGCGAACATCCCGGCGGACCTGGTGGTCGCCCTGGTGAAGGCCGGGATGTGGACGCCGTCGCGGGCGGTCGCGCACGCACGCAGGCTGCACGCTTCGCCTGCCAGGGCGCTGCTGCTCGCCGCGCTGGTCCCGCTCCTGCCGGATCGTCTTCGTCCTCCGGCGGTCGCGTGGGCGCTGGCCGCTGCCCGTGATCCCATCACCCACATCACCGGCGACGTGCTGACCCGGATCGCGCCGTACCTGACGGACGTGGCCGACGCGGTGTCGATCGCGTCCCGGGTACGACACGACGGGTGGCGTGCTGCCGCGCAGGCGGCGATCGCGCGACACCTGGACGGGCAGCCCAGACGGAGCCTGCTTCGTGACGCGCTGGATTCGGCGATGTCGGTCGCCGGTGAGCACGATCGAGCGGAGGCCGTCCGGCGGATTCTGCCGGACCTGCCCGACGACCTCGTCGACGACGCGGTGTCCGCCGCGGTCGGAACCGTCCCGCCGCGCGAGATGCCCCGACCGCGGATCGGTGCGCTGCTGAAGCACGCAGCACCGGGAGACGACGAACTCGTGCGGATCGACGAGCTCGTCGCGCTCATCCCGACCAGTTCCGACGGTGAACTCGCCGAGGTGCTCGCCGCCGCGGCCGGGATCTCCGACCTCGACGCCCGGGCCGTCCTGCTGACGGCGGTCGCCGCCCGGCTGCCCATCGGCGATCGGCCGCCGGCGCTCGCAGCCGCGCTGACCGCGGCCCGCACCATCACCACCGACCCGGCCGGCGAGGCCAACGCCGACGAGGCGGCCAACCGCCGAACCCGCGCCGGGGTGCTGGCCGGATACGCGGTGCCCGACCAGCGCACCACCGCCGTGGGACACAGCCCTCCTCCTCTGCCCGCCCGCACGCTCCCCGAGATCCTGGCGATGCGCGACCCGTTCCGCCGAGCTCGCGCGCTGGCCTCGGCCGCACCCGGCTTGGCCGTCGCCGAGGTGGAGGTGGCGCTCTCCGCCGCGGAACTCCTTCCCGAGGAGGCCCGGACGCGCGCGCTCACCGGCCTGGTGCCCGTCCTCGGTTCCGCTGCTCACCTCGCACGGGCCGCGGCGGCGGCACCGAGCCGGGACCGTGGGCTGCTGGTCGCGGTGGTGACCCGCGCCGCTGCGGTCCTGCAAGGCCCAGACCTGGTCGTCCTGCTTCGCCGCACGTTGCGGTCGGTCAGTCGGACGACTTGTCTCGCGCTCTTGGACAGGGCCGCCCCGAGGCTGGCGGAGCTCGCCGGCCCCGGGTTTTCCGACGGCCTCGCTGCGGCGATCGACGACGTGCGGCGCTGGTGGCCGTGAGAGGAGTCGGTTTGATGCCAGGAGTGGTGTGCCAAGAACCCTTGACTCGATGAGATGTTGCGCAGGCGGCACCGGCAGATGGCGCCGCAGGTCACGCTCGGGAATGACTCGTGGATGTCGGTGCAGAGCCGGCGGCTCGTCGGAGACGAGCCCGAAACTGCCGACCCTTCCTCACGTTACGGGGTGACATGAAGGCGATCGACCGCATTCCAAGATCATTCCGACAAGGATTCTAAATCCGCAGAATTGCGGCAGGAACAGCCAGTTTCAGACCAACGGACACCCTGCCGAGAAAATGATCTTAAGGGTTTCGTTACCAGGGAAGGCAACGATCCGACCGTAATAGGGCAAAAGCGTGATAACTGGGTGGCTTTTGTTCTGAACCGGGATAGAATCGCACTTAGCGACGCACGGCGGGCAAGCGGGGCCCGCGCGTGGCACGCGTCGGGGGACGTTCGTGTACCGGAAGGTGACGAATGGTCATTTGGCAGGTTGAAGGATTGAGGCCCGGCGATCCGAGACGCCTGGGACCCTATCGGGTTCTGGGCAGGTTGGGATCGGGCGGGATGGGGACGGTGTACCTGGCGGAGTCGTCCGGGGAACACGTGGCCGTGAAGGTGATCCACTCATCGCACGCGGCGGATCCCGTGTACCGCAAGCGGTTCACCCAGGAGATCGCCGCGGCGCGTGCGGTGCGCTCGGAGTACACCGCCAAGGTGGTCGACTCGCAAGTGGTGGGCGACCCGCTCTACGTGGCCACGGAGGTGGTCCAGGGACAGGCGCTCGACCGTTTGGCGGGCTCCGGAAGAGGGCTGCCTGCCGAACGTGTCGTCTCGCTCGCCCGCGACACCGCGCGGGCGCTGCGCGACATCCATCGGGAAGGGCTGATCCACCGCGACCTCAAGCCCTCCAACGTGATGGTCGGCGCCGACCGGGCCGTACTGATCGATTTCGGCATCGCGACCACCGTCGCCGACATCGGCCGCCTGACCAGCACCGGAAAGGTGATGGGAACCCTGCCTTACCAGGCCCCGGAACTGGTCAAGGGAGGCAGCACCGCGTCGGTGCAGTCCGACATCTTCGCGTGGGGTTGCGTGGTCTTCTACGCCGCGACCGGGCGAGGACCGTTCGGCGACGGCGCGGCGGGCGAGGTCATCCCGGCCATCCTCGGCACGGATCCCGATCTGCGCGCGGTACCGGGCGAGGTGCGTGAGATGGTGGGACTGGCGCTGTCGAAGCAAGCACGGGACCGGCCGGACGCCGAACGGCTGGTCGCCGAACTGGAATCGGTGGCCGCGTCCGTGGTGGTCTGCGGTGCACCCCAGAACGGGTACGAACTTCGGCTTCGGAAGCTCCTGGTTGACAACGGCTTCGCCGTAAGGATCTCCGCCATTCCGGACACCCTCAACGGGGCGGGCGTGCTGCTGATCCTGGTCACCGATCGGCCCGCCCCCGAGACCGTCGACATGCGACTCGCCGCGGAATGGCTCAACATCCCCGTCCTGGGGATCGCCCTCTCCGGTCTGCGGCAACCGGACGAATTCCTCGACGCGCGTGCCAGCGCGCTGCCCGGTCCTGCCCACCTCGCACAGTTGCGTGCCCTGGTGCGCACGGAGCAGCGGCCGCGCCACTCCACCAGCCCGGTGGACCGCACGGCCGCGCTCGTCGCGGCGGTGCGCACCGCGTTGCGGGCGGGAGACCTCGTCACGGCCGACCGGCTGACCACCGACATGCTGCTGACGGCAGCCGGTCGGGCGGAAGAGGGCTGGATGATCCGGTCTCACGTCAACCGCATCGGCACGGCGTTCCTGCGTGAGTTCACCGAGGTGTGGCACGAGGAAACCGGTGGCCGGCACGGTTTTCGCGCCCAGCGAGCGCTGGTGCCGGAGAACTCGCGCAACAGGATGTTCGCCCTGGCCCGTGCCTTCGGTTGGAGCCATGACGGCCCCATACCGGACGACTACGAGGCCTGGTCGGCCGACCGCGGGGACGTCCCCGGATTCTTCCCGACGCTGCGCTCACCCAAACGGTCATACGACTGGTACGACAACTGGGGCATGACGGTCACCGCGGTGCACAACCGGATCAGCGAGGAGCGGCGCAATGGGTGACATCATCGGGTTCGTGCTGCCGTGGCTCGCCGTCCTGGCCGGGCTGGGTTTCCTCGTGCTGGTCGTGCAGCAGATCAGGCTGTCCATGGTAGACGTTCCGCTGGGCCGGTTCGTCATCGTGACCCGCAAGTACGGCTCGCTCCGGCACGCGGGTTCGCTCGCCAGGGCGGTGAACCGGCAGAGCAAGTTGCTGATCGGCGGTCGCATCTACTTCCGTCCACCCTGGCTCTACCGGGTGCAGGTCCACGACATGATCAGCATCCCGGTGGACTCGATCGGGATCGTGCACGCCAAGATGGGCAGCTCGCTCGAGCACGGACAGCCCATCGCTCGACACGTGCCGTGCGACCACTTCCAGGACTTCAAGACGTTCCTCGACAAGGACGGACAGCAGGGACCGCAGATCGAGATCCTGCACAGCGGAGGCCAGTACGCCATCCATCCCACCGTCTTCGACGTGAAGATCGTCAAACGCACCTACGTCCCGCTGCGGACCATCGGCGTAGTGGTGGCCAAAGTGGGCGAGATCATGCCGTATGGCCACACCCTCGCCCGGCACGTCGAGTGCAAATACTTCCAGGACGGGGTGAAGTTCCTCGACGACGGCGGGCAACAAGGCCCACAGCAGGCGCTGCTCCCCGGCGGGGGCAACTACGCCATCAACACCGACATGTTCAACGTGCTCACCGAGAACCACCTGGACCTGGAGACGGTCCCGCTGTCCCACCACTACCTGGAACCGGAGGATCTGCGACTGGTGTCGGTGGAGAGCGAGGAGACCGGGGTCGTCATCGTCACCGAAGGACTGCACCCGGTCGACGCCGCCGAGCCCGCGCCGAGGATCGAGGGCCATGAGAGCTTTCAGTTCCCCTGGATCTTCCTGGCCAACGGCGGGCAGTTCGGTCCGCAGTCGGAGGTGCTTCCGGGCGGCTCCACCTACGCGATCAACCCGTTCTTCGCGCGCGTGGTGCGGATTCCCTCACGGGAACTGATCCTCTCCTGGGGCCGCAAGGACGTCAGCGCCGACCGCTACGACTCCGAACTGGACCTGATCGAAGTGACCCTGGACGGGTTCCACGTCTCGGTCGAGCTGACGCAGACCTTCGCCATCCCGCCGGAGACCGCACCGCACCTGGTCAAGCGGTTCGGCGAGGACGACGAGGAACACGGCACCGCAGGCGTGCGCAAGTCGGCCGCGGTGCAGCGGCTGGTCACCCGCCTGCTCGGCGTGGTCGTCAAGGGCTACTTCAACGAGGTGTCCAACAGCCACCTCATCGAGGAGTTCATCAGCGACCAGAACCAGGTCCGCGCCGAGCTGAAGACCCTGGTCGAACAAGCGCTGCGGGAGCAGAACGTCTCGCCCCGGCTGACCACCATCGGCGCGATCAAGTTTCAGTCCGATGAGATGAACGAGGAGTTCCGGCACATCGCGAAGCTGCGGCAGCAGAGCAGGCAACTCGGCCAGCAGCTGACCAACGCGGCGGTGGAGACGGACCTGAAGAGGGAGAGCATCAAGCAGGAGAAGCTGAAGCGGTCGGCGGAGCTCGAGGAGGACGTCCGCATCCTGGGCCGCGACCAGGTCGCCGCGGAGCGGTTGGCCAAGATCGACGCGAGCCGCCAGGTTCCCCAGGTCCTCGTCGCGTCGAGCGACCCCGAGATCATCGGCCTTCCCCGACGGGTCCGGGGCGTCTCCCGGCGCGGTGGGCAGCTTCCCATGTGGGTAGTGGACACCGCGGACGTGCAGGCGCAGCCACCGCAGATCACCGAGGCCTACGACCCGGAGGGGCAGAAGCATGACGACCAGCGCTGATCGTCCCCGCCTGGGAATCGATCTCGGCACGACCGCCACGTGCGTCTGCGTGGTGGACAGCAGCGGGAAGGCCAGGGTGCTGACCAACCGGGAGGGCGGCGCGACCACCCCGTCGGCGGTGTACCTCGCTGCGGACGGCACAGCGGCGGTGGGTGACGTCGCGCTCGACCAGCGCGCGTACGAGCCGGGGCGGGTGATCACCGAGATCAAGCGCGAGATCGGCGGCGACTACACCGTCGCGGTGCCCGGCGGGCACCTGCGGCCCGAACAGATCTCGGCGCTCATCCTGCGGCAGGCGGTCGAGGACGCGCTCGATGCACTCGGTGTCACGGCGCCCGCCGCCGGTCCACTGGCCACTGCCGTCATCACGGTTCCCGCCTACTTCGGGACGGCGGAACGGGCGCGCACCCGCGAAGCGGGCCGCATCGCCGGGCTGGACGTGCTGGACCTGGTCAACGAACCGACCGCGGCGGCGTTGGCCAGCGGCCTGCGCGGCACCCCGGCCGGTCGGGCGGTCCTCGTCTACGACCTCGGCGGGGGCACCTTCGACGTCACCGTCGTGCTCATGTTCCCCGACGAGGTCCGTGTCGTGGCGACCGGCGGGGACGCCCGTCTCGGCGGCGCCGACTGGGACCGGGTGCTCGTCGACCTCATCCTCGACCAGCTGGGCGACGTCTCCGACGAGGATGACCCTCGGACGTCTCCGAGACTGATGGCAGGCCTGCTCGGGCAGGCCCAAGCGATCAAAGTCGCGCTGTCGACCTCCACCGAGCAGATACTGACCGTACGGACCGCACAGGGCCATGTGCACCGCATGGTCATCTCCCGCAGCGACTACGAAAAAGCCACATCCGACTTGCTCGACCGCACCATCGACTTCACCGGCGACCTCATCGAGCAGGCCCGCGCCGCCGGGGTGTCGACGATCGACGACGTCCTCCTGATCGGCGGGATGTCACGGACGCCCGCCGTCGCGAAGAGGCTCTTCGAGACATTCCCGCACCTGCCCACGCCGCGGCTCGCAGCCGACGCGGAACTGGTGGTGGCAAAGGGAGCCGCCCAGGTCGCTGCGGGCGAGTCCCGGAAGGTCGTGGACGTGACGTCCAAGGGCTACGGCGTGCTGATCTTGCGCGACGCCGGTCGTCCCTCCCTCGGCAGCGCGGTGCACTGGATCATCGCCCCGAACACCCCGCTGCCCACCAGCGGACAGCACACCTTGTGCACCGTGCGCGACGGGCAGACCGCGATGCGGGTCGCCGTGTACGAGTCCATGACCGACGTGCTGTCCGACGACGAGGCCGACCACCTCCGGCTCGAAGAGCGCACCATGGAAGGGCTTCCACGGGACAGCAGACGCGGCGACCCGGTCGAGCTCGACTTCTCGCTCGGCGCCGACGGGGTGCTGCGGATCGACGCCCACGCGGCCAACGGCGCGCGGCTGCGGATCGAGACCCAGGTCCGTGGCCGCGACACCGACACCGTCGCGCCGTTGCCCGGCCTGCGGCGGTGACATGGCCGAGACGGAACTCCCCGGACTCCGCGAGGCCGACGTCCGGGCCTACCTCGTCGACGTCATCACGCCGGTCGAGACGGGGTGGTCGCCTCACCGGAACCTGTTCCGGGTGTACCGCCTGCCCGCCGACTGCACCACCGACGAGATCGACTCGGCGCTGACCTCCATTCCGAAGCTCTGGGGCACTCCCGAACTGCGCGAGCACACCGAGGCCGTGGAGCGGCTGCGGCGCGGGCACCAGACCGCCGTGCGGGTGCTGAGAGATCCCCGCGAGCGCTCGGTGCACCGGACCGCCGTAGCGGCGGAACGCACGGCCCTGGCCAAGGTGGTCGACCAGTTCCTGCGGTCCGCGCCAGGTATGCCCACCACGGCCGTCGCAGCCCTCGTCCGGCAGTCAGCGGGCCGCTGGAGCCGTCCGGACGTCTTGGCTGCGCTCGAGCAGCACCGAGCGGTCGAGCGAGAGCCCGCAAGCCTCGATGTACCGCCGGATACGTTCCGGTCGCGCCGGATCGCCGCCGCATTGGCCGACCTCGGGATCCCCAGCCTGTGGGAGTACCTGACCCGGAACCTGTCTGCCGGCGGCCCGGACATCCACGCGGACGTACTTCGGCGCAGGCGCGCACATCTGCGGACCCGACGAGGAGCCGCTGTCGCGACTGAGGAGACGGTGCTCAAGATCGTTCAACAAGCGCTGGACGAGCCCGACGGACTGAGCCCGCTGCTGCGCCACGAGTTCCTCACCGAGCTGTCGGTGGCCGTGCTGGTGGGTTATCAGGAAGTCAGTTTCCTCGCGGCGGCCGACCCGCAGCGGTGCGTCGCGAGCGGCCTCCCGCGCGATCCCGACACGCTTGCCTACGCCGTCTGGTGCCGACGCACGCATCAGTCCGATTGGGAGTCCGACTACAGGCAGGCCGTCGCCGACGGCAGGCTGCACGCCGCGCTCGCGGTGCTGTCGAGCAGGCGGCTGACCGGGGACTGGGAGCCCGTCCGGGACGCGCTGGCCGCGACCGTGGACCGGTTGGCCGCCGATGTCGCCGCCGCCCGCGAATTGGAGGACACCGCGCCGGAGGACGCGGCTGCCCGCTACCTGGCGGCGGCCCGGGAGCTGACGGACCCCGCGATCGAGTCGGGCCTGCGCCGCTGTCCGGCTGTGGCACCCGCCGAGGTGTCCGTACGGGCGGACCGCGACGCCGTCGTCATCACGTGGCAGGAGTCGACGTCGACCGCGGGGCGCCTGACTTACCGGGTCAGCCGGGGCGGGACGGTGATCGCCCACGACACCGACGCCCTGACGCTGTCGGACGTGCCGCCCTCCGGTGTGCCGACCTCGTACGCGGTGCAGACCCTGCGCAACGGCGTCCCCGGCGGGATGGCGCACAGCAGGGAGATCGTGCTGGTGCCCGACGTGCTGGATCTGGCGGTCGAGTCGACGATGCGGTCGGTGCAGGGCCGCTGGCGGTTGCCACCCGGAGCGGTCGGGGCATCGGTGATGAGGAGCGGGCCGTTGGGCGACACCGCGGAGGTCGCCACGCCCGACGGAACGGGGTTCGACGACACCGCTGTGGTGCCCGGTGTGCAGTACCGCTACCTCGTGCGCGCCCGCTATCCCGGCCGGGCCGGCGAGCCCGAGGACAGCGCGGGCTTGGCGGTGTACGGCGAGTGTCCGGGGAACCCGCGCCAGGTCGACGACCTGCGGGCCGGCCTCTCGGGTGACACCGTGGAGTTGACCTGGAGCAGGCAGAGCGGCTCGCCGCTGGTGATCCGCGTCCCGCACGACGGGGTCGCGCCCGCGCCGCAGGTTCTCCGCGCCGCCGACGCGGTGGTCGCGGGCCGGGTGGTCGCGGTCAGCGACACGGGCCGGGCGTCGGTCCCGGTGGCGGACCTGGCAGGGCAGCGGGTGCTCGTGCCGGTCACGGTGTCCGGGCCGCTCGCCGCCATCGGCGCGGCGACGCGGGTGACCGCGCCACTGGAACCGGTCAGCGGACTGCACGCCAGACGATTCGGCCCCCAGGTGGTGCTGTCGTGGCAGTGGCCGATGTGGGCTACCGACGCGCGGGTGGTCTGGCGGGTGGACGGGCCGCCTACCGGGCCGCTGGACCCGCAGGCCACCGTGGTCGAGATCAGCAGGTCCGCGTACGCGGGCCGCGGCGCGCGGATCACCGCGACCCTGCCCGGCGAGCACTGGTTCGGGGTGTCGGTCGTGGACTCCGCCCTGTTCGGGCCGATGGTGACGGTGTGCTCGACCCGGCTGCGTGAAGTGCGCTACAGCATCCGGCGCGCGGCCTGGTGGCGCCGGGGCGAACTGCTGATGGCCGTGCACGGTCCGGAGCCCGCCCCCGACATCGCGGTTGTCGCCAAGTCCGGGTCGCGGCCGCTGGCTCCCGAGGACGGCGTCGAGATCCTGCGGCTGCCCGCCCCCGGCCCGCCGGAGCCCGTCCGGCTCCGGGTGCCGCGCGAACTACGGCGGCCGGTGTTCCTCCGCGCGTTCTCGCTGGACGAGACCGTCGTGCTCGCCCACCCCGCCCCACATCTGCTGGTCGTGCCCTGATCCGAGAGGAGACCGCTGTGCGTGCTCCGATTTGGAGCGTCCCGACCCGGCGTGTCCCGGCCTGCCCGTACTGCCACGCCCGGACGCCGGGCAAGGCGTACCTGAGGCAGTGCGCCTCGCGCTGCGGCGAGACCGCGATCCAGTTCCCGGTCTCGGAGGCGCGCAAGGGCAAGTGCCCGCACGGGCGTGCTCCGAAGGCGCGCCGGGTCTGCCCGGTGTGTGAGCAGGTCGTGCCGCGTGAGTACGTCGAGGGCCGCCCCAGGGTGATCGCCGTGGTCGGAGCGGCGGGATCCGGTAAGAGCACGTGGGTAGCGTCGGTCATTCGGAGGGTCGCGAAAGGGCACCTGGACGATCGCTTCCCCGGCATGTCCCTCGACGTGCTCGGTGAGGGGAGCAGGCTACGGCACGACCGCGACCGTGTGCTGGTCGCCGAAACTGTCCTGCCCCTCGCCACGGAGCCCGGGCCGCTGCTGGTCAGCTTGCACATCCGGCCGCGGGCACGGGCCGTGGTGATCGCGTTCTACGACAGCGCCGACGGGTCCGCGGCGAACCTGGAGCACGCCGACGGCCTCGTCCTGGCCGTCGAACCCGGGGCCGCCGTGCCCGGCGACGCGGGGATCACCCGGCTGGCCGAAGCAGTGCGCGCGGCGCGCGGCCTGCGCCCGCACTCCCGGATCAACATGCCCCTGGCCGTTGTACTGACCAAACTGGACACTGTGTGGGACATGGTCGACCCCGCGTCGCCGCTGCTGCGGCCCGTGCCCCGGAGCGGCGGCTACGCGGTGTCCGACGGGGTGGACGTCCACCACGAGACCGCCGCTTGGCTTGGCCACTGGAACAAGACGGACCTCATCCGAGGTGTCCACACCGCCTTCCGGCGCCACCGCTACTTCGCAGCGACAGCGCTCGGCGACCGCGCGGACGGCAGGAGGGAACCGATCCCCTACCGGGTGGAGGATCCGCTGCTGTGGCTGCTTGCCGGGTTCGGCGCGATACCGGTCTTCCGGGGTCGGGAGGGGCCGACCTCATGATCGGGTCACTGTTCCTCTAC
This sequence comes from Saccharothrix sp. NRRL B-16348, assembly GCF_001280085.1. Taxonomy (GTDB): domain Bacteria; phylum Actinomycetota; class Actinomycetes; order Mycobacteriales; family Pseudonocardiaceae; genus Actinosynnema. The sequence continues at coordinate 26,088 of NZ_LGED01000011.1, forward strand.
CTGCTGCTGGCCGTGTTCGTACTCGTGATCACCGGACCGGTCCTCGCCGCCGCGGTCGTGCTCAGCCTGACCTTGGCGCTGGTCACCGTCATCCGTGAAGCGCTCGACTGCCTCTCCGCCCGGGCCAACATCGAGCACCTGGCGCTGGACACCCTGCCTGACCCGGCCGATCGGCGGTACCTGTCCGGCCCGGCCCTGCGTGACCACCGGCGCCTCGGCGTGGCCTGCTTCGTGGCGCTGCACCAGCGCGGGTTGGCCCAGCTCAACGGGGACTCCGCGGGCGATGGGCTGCGGCAAGCTCGCCCGATCCGGGAGTTCCAGGTCATCACACGCTCGTCCACGGTGCCGTTCGTGGGTTTCATCGCGCGCATCGGGTTCGCCATCGGCTACACCCTCGCGCTCGTCCTGCTGGCCACCACCTGGGTGGTGCAGTTGGTGTTCCTCACCGCGGTGGTGACGGGGTTCCGGCTCGTGTCCGGCACGTTGTGGCTGTTCGAAGCGCTTTCTCTGGCGCTGAGGGGAATCACGGCGGAGTGCCCCAGCTGCCACACCCGACTCGCCCGCCCGGTGTTCGTGTGCCCCTGCGGTCGCGAGCACCACGCGCTCATTCCGGGCGCACAGGGCGTGTTCCTCCGCACCTGCCGCTGCGGGCGAGGTCTGCCCACACTGCTGATCACCGGCAAACGCGGTCTCTCACCGCGCTGCGGCAGCTGCGACGCTTCCCTTCCCTCCTCGACTCAGATGATGCCCACGCGTCACGTCCCGGTAGTCGGCGGCACCGGTGCCGGGAAGTCGGTGTTCCTGCACACCGCGGTGGCCTACCTGAGGTCCGGTCACGACGCCGTCCCCGCGGACCCGTTCACCGAGAGCAGGCTGGCCGAGACCGGTGCTCTGCTTGCCGAGGGTGTGTTCCCGCCGCGCACGCCAGTGAGCCAACCGGTCTCGCACACCCTGCAGGTGCGCAACCGCCTCCTGCACCTGTACGACGCGGCAGGGGAGATCGTGCAGGAGGCCGACCGCATCGCCGACTCCGCCTTCCTCGCCTTGAGCGACGGCGTGATCCTGATCGTCGACCCGCTCGCCCTTCCGGCCGTCCGCGCCCGTGCCGACCCTGGCGTCCTCGCCGCCTCCCGCACGTCCGGCACCGACCCCAAGACCGTCCTCGACCTGCTCACCGAGACCCTCACCGAGCACGACACCGCCACACCACGCCGCATCGCCGTCGTCGTCACCAAGGGCGACACCCTCCCCGACCGCACCCATCCCTACGCCACACGTCCACTGGACCGCCCCGCCGCAGTCCGTGCGTGGCTCATCGCCCACGGCCACGCGGACCTCGTTCACTCCGCAGAGCACCATTTCCCCCAAGTCCACTACTTCGTGGTCACCTACCTCACCACCTCCGCCAACCCCCACGACGACCCGGCCGCCCCGATCCACTGGCTGTTGACGGGAACCACCCCATGACCTCGTCGACCGACCGCGGCCGCGCTGTGGCCCGCGTTCTCCTGCTCCTGTCCGCCCTTGTCACCACCGGTTTGCTGGTCCTCGCCTGCACAGCTGTCTTCTGACAACGAGGCCGCCGTCCAGACACCCCCAGGCTCGCCCCCAGGGGGAGAGCTCTAACTCTCTGGGTGATGTACCGGTTCAGCGGGCGCCGCTTCGCGGAAATGCAGCCATACTCAGACCCCATGGCCGATGGCGGGGTCAGCAATGACATAGGCGGCACGGTCCAGGGCATGGTGGTGCAGGCGGGCCGGATCGATCAGGTGGTGCTGCCTGCTCCGGAAGCCGTAGTGGTGCCGCGACAGCTACCGGCCTCGGTACCCGATTTCTGCGGACGTCTTGCCCACGTCACCGCTCTCGACGCTCTGCTTGCGGAAGCGGAGCGGAATGCCGCTGGAGGGGCGGTGGTCGTGGCGTTGGACGGTTCGGCGGGCGTGGGGAAGTCGACGTTGGCGGTGTGGTGGGCACATCGTGTCCAGGACCGCTTCCCGGGTGGCACGTTGTTCGTGAACCTGCGCGGCTACGGCCCGAGCGCCCCATTGGCCCCGGACGTGGTGCTGACGGACTTCCTCACCGCGCTCGGTGTCGCGGAGCGGCGGATTCCCGAGGGCGTGGAGGCCCAGGGCGCGTTGTTCCGGTCGATCGCGACGGCCCGGCGGGTGTTGGTGGTGTTGGACAACGCCGGGTCCGCCGATCAGGTACGTCCGTTGTTGCCCGGCGGGGTGGGCTCTCTGGCATTGGTGACCAGTCGAGGCGCGTTGTCGGAGTTGGTGGTGCTGGAAGCGGTCCGGCGAGTCGCGGTGGACGTGTTCGAGACCGTGGACGCCGTGCGTCTGCTGGAGGGGATCGTCGGCAAGACCCGGACCGCCGCCGAGCCCGACGCGGTGGAGGAGCTCGTGAGCGCTTGTGCTCGGTTGCCGTTGGCCGTGCGCGTGGCGGCGACGCGGGTGGCGTCCCGCCCGTTCCTGGCGGTGGCCGACGTGGTGGAGGAGATCCAGGAGGAGCGGGGCCTGATCGGGGTGGACGGGTCGTGGCGCGGATTGGGTGGGGTGCGGTCGGTGTTCGACTGGTCCTACACCCAGCTCGACCCGGTGCACGCACGGGTGTTCCGGTTGATGGGATTGCACCCGGCGCCGGAGTTCGGGGTGCACGCCGTCGCCGCCTTGGCCGCGCTGGACCTTCGGTCCACGACGCGTGTTCTCGAGGAGTTGGCAGAACAGCATCTGGTCGAGCCGGTCGCCCGTAGCCGGTATCGGATGCACGACCTGTTGCACGACTACGCCGCCTACCGCGCGGACCTGGACGAGACACCTGTGGCTCGGGAGGAGGCGGTGTCGCGCGTGTTGAGCTGGTACGCCGCGGCGGCAGACCTCGCAGATCGTCTCGTGTACCCGGTGTCGGCCCGGCTACCTGTGGACTTTCCCGATGTACAGGTGCCCGTTCGGGACAGAGAGGAGGCGATGGGCTGGTTGCGTTCGGAGCGGGCGGTGTTGTCGGCGGCACAACGCATGGCCGTGGCTCACGGCATGCACGCGGTGGTGATCGCGCTGGCGTTGTCGTCGCGCCATCTGGGGTTGGGGCCGCGGTCGTGGTGGCGGGAGGAACTGGAGGCGAAGTCACGCGGGGTCGAGGCGGCTCGGGTGTCGGAGGACCGGGCGGCCGAGGCGTTCCTGCGGATCCTGCGTGGTCACAGTTACCGGAGTTCGGGCGACGAAGCGGCGGCGGAGGCCGACTTCCAGAACGTGTTGGAGGCGGCGGCACAGTCCGGCGATCGGGTCCTGCGACGGCGAGCGTTGGCCGGGCTGGCGAGCCTGCGCCAGGCACAGGGACGTCACGACGAAGCGGCGGAGTACTACCTGGCCATGTGGGAGGCGACGAGGCAGGAGGGTGACTCCGCGGCCGAGGCCATCGCGTTGGGAAACCTGTGCCTGGTGAACGTGGCGCGGGGGCGGTTCGCTGAGGCGTTGGACTACGCGCAACGGGCTTGGGAGTTGCGCAGCCGCACCGGTAATCCGTTGATCACCGCCTATGCCGAGGACGACCTGGCGCTCGCGCACCAGGGGTTGGGTGAGCACGACGCGGCGATCGGGTTGTGGGAGAAGGTCGTGGGCGTCTACGCGCGGCACAGCGGCGCTGAATCGCATCTGGCTGCGGCGCTGGAGGCGGTGGCCGTCTCCCTGGTCGCCACCGGCCGTGACGACCGGGCCGTGCACAACCTGCGGCGGGCCGCCGGGATCCTGAGGGACCTCGACGACCCGCGCGCCGAACTGGTTCACAGACGTGCTGAGGATCTCGCCTCGATGCGCGCCGACGGCTCGAGTCAGGCGGCGGACGGTCCGCAGGCGGGGCAGTCCGGCTCAGGTTCCGCCGATTCATAGAACGTGCTGTGCTGCAGTGTCATGAGGTTGTACCCGATCTGGCGGTTCGCGCGCAGGCGGGGGATTCCGGTGATGAGGCTCATCACCGCGTGGCCGGCCAGGTGACCGGCGATCCCAGCGGACACGGCGTTGACCGCGTGCGTCCCGGACGTCCCGCTCGTGTCCGGCCAGGAGGTCGGCGGCGGTGCTGCGAGTTGTTCACGTGCAGCAGCGGTGCGTGCGCAGTCGTAGCACGGTCCGTTGCCGGGTACGAACAGCCCGACACCCGCCCTGGGCCCGTGATAACCGCCGTGGACCCAGGCGGTGCCGGTGTCCAGGCACGCCCGGTTGGTCCACGACCGGATCTCGTGTGGCGTGTCGGCGGCCATCAGCAGCACATCGCACCTCGTGGCCATCCGCCGCAGCATCCCCACGCCGTCGACGGTGGCCTGCTCGCCGGTGACCTCGACCTCGCCGTTGTGCCGTCGCAACACCTCGACCGCGACATCGACCTTGGGGCGGCCGAGGTCGTGCTCGGTGTAGAGGATCTGTCGGTTGAGGTTGGACAGCTCCACCAGGTCCGGTTCGACCAGGTGCAGCCGCCCCACCCCGGACTGGACCAGCGCGAGGGCCGCGGTGCTGCCGATCCCGCCGACGCCGACGACCGTGACCCGAGCCTGCCGCAGCGCCAACTGCGCGTGCCAACCAGTGGTGCGCGGGATGGTGTCCATCCACCGCCACAACGCCCGACCACGTCCGAACCGCTCTCGCTGGGCCTCGGAGAGCGCCTCCGGTGGTGGTTCGTCGGCGTTCTCCAGATAGCCGGCGGAGGCCAGCGTGTCGATCGCCGTGTAGACCGTGTCGGGCGGCTCGTCGGGGTGGCGGTGGACCAGGTCGGCGACCACCTGGTCCACCGTGCGCGTCCCGTCGAGAAGGGTGAGCAGCGCCCACACCGTGCCGTCCGGATCCGGGATCCTCGCAGCGACTCCCGGCAAGGAGCCGCCGATCTGCACCAGGTCCTCGCCGTGGCGGACGGGCAGGTGCTCGTACTTGATACGTGGGCGGTGCATCACACTTCTCCTGTCACCATCGTGTCACGCTTCGTCCGACGTTTTCGGGTCACACGGGATCCAGTCCTGCGTGACCGCAATGAACGTGATGATCATGTCGTCACCCCCTTCCCTGCCAGCCGAGGCGGAACAGGGCGGGGAAGGGCACGCACGGACGCGGCAGCTGCGCCTCGTCCGGCAGTGGGATGTGGAACCGGAGCTCGTTCACCCTGGTCCTCCTCTCCTGTGGCGGCCGGCGGATTGCCGGCCGAGAACAGGATGCGGCGCACCCCGGGACAGAGACGGGGACGGCCAGCGGGACAAGACCGGGACAACGACTCCCCCGAACGGGTGGTGGGACTTGACCCTGGATGTTGGACACCAGACACACTTGGATCCTGACGATCCGGGTGGACAGGAGTCCCGTTCAGATGGTGATGAAGCACTACCCGCCG
>NZ_LGED01000012.1 GCF_001280085.1 Saccharothrix sp. NRRL B-16348
ACTCGTACCGGCGGTCGCCGTCGTAGAGCGACTGGTTGGCGTTGGTGGCCAAGACGACCGGCTCGTTGCCCTCGTTGACGACCTTGATCCGTACGGTGATCCACTTGCCGTTGCTTGCCTGGATGGTGGGCGGGCAGAACTCGCTGTCGGTGGGCAACTCGGCGGACTCGCTGACCTCCAGCACCGTGAACGCGACCTCGGAGTAGTAGTGGTGGCCGGTGTCGCGACGCGACTCGCCGAGCTGCGTCGGTAGCCCCAGGCGGGATTCTCGCGCGCCAGACGCAGCACCAGGAGCCGAATGGAGCGGATGGTTCGTGGTCGGCTGGGCCGTTTGGGTCGGGACCTGGCGGCGTGGCGACGCGTCGTGGGATCGCAGGTCCCCTCCTCGGCCTTTCCCGTTGAACGTCCGGCCCCGTGTGTCGACAGCGCGCACACCACGGATGAACTCGGCCAGGTCGTACGCGAACGCGACGGACTCGCCCGGGTCCTCCTCCGCGGCCACGACCCCGGGCAGCCAGGTCTGCACCGACCACGGAAGCGGGTAGCCCGTCCCGGGTTCACCCAGCGCGACCGGCTCCGGCGTGCGGAACCGCGTGCGACCCGCCAGTTCTCGGGCTGCTTCGGCCTCGGACTCCAACCACCGCCGCACCGACCCGACCTCGCCGGGGCGCAAGGGGAAACGAGCGGCGAGCCGATCGCCGATGCGGAAAATGACGTTGACCGTCCCCCGCGAAGCGACACCCGTCACGGGCAGGCCCCGCCACCGAGGGAACTGCTCATTGGCAGCGTGCGCAGTGGTCGGGCGTCGGCGATGCCTTGGTGGGGGTGGTGGGTGGTGTAGAACGTCTCGTACTCTCGCAGGGCGTGGAGTAGGTGCTATTGGTTCCGGATGAGGGTGCGGTCGAGGAGTTCGCGGCGGCAGCTGCGGATCCGGCGTTCCATGATCCCGTTCATCCGCGGTATCCGGACACCGGTGAGGACGACCTGGATGCCGGCGTCGGTGAGGATGTCGTCGAACAGGGCGGGGTACCTGTCGTCGCGGTCGCGGATCAGGAACTGCGCGGAGCTGTCCGCGTCTTCGAGGTCCATGTCGAGGTTCCTGGCGGTTTGGGTGACCCGGGATGCGGTGGGGTGTGCGGTGGCGCCGAGTACGTGGATCCGGCGGTTGGCGTCCTCGATCACCGCGAGCACGCAGAGGCGGGTACCGCTCAGGGTGGTGGTCTCGAAGAAGTCGCAGGCCAGGAGTGCGTCGGCCTGGGAGCGGAGGAAGGCCGACCAGGTCGTCGTGGTGCGTTCGGGTGCCGGGTCGGCCCCGGCGTCCTGGAGGATCTGCCAGACGGTGGAGGCGGCGATCTTGATGCCGAGTACGAGGAGTTCGCCGTGGATGCGTCGGTAGCCCCAGGTGGGATTCTCTCGTGCCAGGCGCAGCACCAGGAGTCGGATCGAGCGGATGGTCCGTGGTCGGCAGGGACTCTTGGGGCGGGATTTGGCTGCGTGGCGGTGGGCGAGGAGGTCGCGGTGCCATCGCAGTACCGCCTCCGGACGGACCAGCAGTCGAAGCCGATGAAGCGTGGTGCTCGGGAGTCGGTGCAGCAGCGCCGCGAGGAACGCCCGGTCGGCGGGACAGAACCGTGTAACGAGGTGGTGAACCGGCCGCCCCGGTCGCGGATGACGAATCGGAAGTCGTCTGCCCGGTCGCCGCGCGTGGTGCCGGGTCGATGCCTGCGTCGTGCAGGATCTGCCAGACCGTCGAGTGGGTGATGCGGTGGCCGAGTCGGGCCAGTTCACCCTGAATCCGCTGATGACCCCATCGGGCGTTCTCCGTCGCGAGCCGTAGCACGAGCGTCTTGATCGCGGTTCGTGTCGGTGGGCGTCCGGTGCGTCGATGCGCGGAGTAGTCCCACCGAGCCATGAGTCTGCGGTGCCAGGCGAGCAGGGTGCCGGTGGTGACCGGAAAGATCTCTGACCAACGTCCACGATCCACCAGCCCGGACAGGGCGGCGAACCAGAACCGCTCCGCGGGCTCGTAGCGGATCCGACCTGCGAGCTGCCGGCGAAGGACCGCGTTCTCGTGGCGCAGCACGAGCAGCTCGGCGTCCTTCGCCGCCTTACCGCGCAGCAGCACCGACGGGACGGACAGCAACCTCCGGGTCACCTTGTACAGCAGGGAGAGAATCACGCGGACATGGCCTCAAAGCGGCGGTTACCCCGCTCTACCAGCGGCGATGACCATCCGAGCGGCACAGGCCCCAACCGAACAGTAAGACACCTCTGGCCGAGCGCCGAGGATCATGCGCTATAGCGCTCGCTGTGGGTTGCTCAGCGCTTGCCGACATCGAGCGGTGCTGCTGGGCCCACCTGGGCGGTTTCGGTGAGCGAGTGCAGCATGCCGGGGTCGTGTGGTGCGAGGTACCTGTAGCTCTGGGGCGGCTGGAAGTCTGCCTGCTCGCGAAGATCGGCCAGCTTCAAGGGCTCGTCGAGTGTCCGAGGGTTCGTGATGCTCAAGCAGGTCGCTGCGTCGACTCCTGCCAGGTAGTCGTCGAACTCGGAGCGGGTGAGTCCGAGGTGGTGCCGGTAGCGGCGCCACAGTGTGCCGGGGGCGGCCGTGTCGACTTTCGCGAGTGTCGCGACACCCATCACCGACATCACGGGAGTGCTCGCGTAGATGATGATGGTGGTGTCCGCGCGGCCGGTGTCAGCAGGGCTGCGAAGCCGCGCACCAGACTGGCGAGTGCGGTCATCTCCGGGCAGGCCGCGGAGATCTTCTCCAGCAAGGTCGTTTCCTTTGGGCGCAGGTTGTCGGGTTTGGTGAGCAGAAGTCGGCTGGCGTGACGCGAGGTCGTGACGGGACGGTCGCCTTCGGCGCGCCCCTGGTTGAGGTAGCGGACCAGCAGGTTGGCGCTGCCGGTGTAGCCCGACTCCCGGATCTCGGCGAACAGCTGGGTGACGGGGACCACGGGATCGGCCAAGCGGCGGGCGCGCAGATGGTCGCGATAGGGGGCGACGAGAGTCGGGCGGTAGGTGGGGGGCGATGCGCAAGGTTTGGGGTTCGGGCATGCGGGCGTAGCGTTTGACGGTGTTCAGGGCCACCCCGAGGCGCCGTGCGCAGTCGAGCAGGCCGACCCCTGACCGAGCAGCTTGTGGACCTTCTTCCAGCGTTCGCGGACGGTCTGCTCGTGAACCCCGCCGGGGCGGGGCGGGTTGAGGGTGGCCCAGCATCCGGCGTGCGCGCGCACCTCGACCATGACCTTGTCGCAGAGATTTCGCCACAGGTGCCAGCGGTCGCTGACCTGCACCGCGTCGGGCAGGGCGCGGCGGACGGCCTCGGCGTAGGCGGCTGAGCCGTCCCGGCACACCACCTCGACACCGGGATGTTCGCGCAGCCAGGATTCCAGGGTGGCGACGTCGCGGCCGGGCAGGACTGCGACGCGTCGGCCGGTCTCGGCATCGATGACGATCGTGGCGTAGCGGTGGCGGCGGCGCAGGGCGAAGTCGTCCACGCCGATCACCCGCGGGACTGTCAGCTCGGGCAGCGGCAGGTGCCGTAGACGGCGCAACGCGGTACTGCGGGACACGGGCATGGCCAACAGGTCGGCCAGGCGGGCGGCCGCTCGACCGCATAACTCTTGCGCCACCTGGGATATCTGCCGGGCAAGCCGCACCGTTCGACGCTGGTGGCGCTCCAGCAAACCCGGAACCTGTTCCCGAAGGTTCGCCGTGGGCAGCTCCGAGCCGGGCAGACCAGCCGCCGGGCGCGCAGGTGCACGACAACCTGGCGGCCGTCGACCGGCACATCCTTCACCGCCCGATGGCGATACCCGTGCACCTTCGCCGTTGCAGTCCCGCACACCGGACACGGCACGGCCACGTCCCGAGTGCTGGCCGTGACCACCACCATGCCGCCGTCCTCCGCCACGTTCTGGACGGCCAGCGCGACAGTCCGGAAACACCGTCCCCACAAGAGAGTCGACATCCATCACAAGATCATGATCGCGAACGGATACCCGACGTCACCACCGACTACGGGCCAGAGCCGCTCGTTTGACAGACCCCAGCGTCGCAGGCGTTCGTGAGTGATGAGCTTGTCCAGCCGCCATTCGATCGGCAAGTGCTCACCGAACCTGATCAGTCGCGGCGAACAGAGTGGCGACAGCGGCCAGATGTCTGCCAGGAGGAATATTCCATTCGAACGGCGCATACCTAGCATGAGAATGTCCCGGAAGGGCTAGACGTCTGACCCAAGTGGTCGCACATCGCCAATTTGCGGATAGACATCCGACCACTCGTGCCATAATGCTCCTTCTGCTTCAGCCTTAGACCGGACGTCACGATTGGTCGGTGAGAGACTAGATGGAGGCAGTATGATGAAGAACCTCCTCGTCAAAACATCTCGCATACTCTTCTCGACACTCATTCTAATATTCCCGGAATTCCAGACAGCTAGCGACTCGGCCCAAGATGTCAAGTTTCATGAAGTCGCCTGGGACAACGGGCCACTCGCTCCTTACATTCAGAAGTACAGGGCGGATAACACGCAATTTTCCGCCGAGAGCAACATTGCGGCGATACTTTTCGACGATGGCCAGAACGATCCATTCGTCATTGCCGTAGCCAGCGCGAATCGCAACTCCTCCGTTGCCTGGTTCATGCGCTTCGAGGGAAAATGGGAATACTCCGAGGCGTCGGGACAATACGAGTTCATCGGCAGCATCCAGAAAATTCCGATGAAATCTTTCACCGGCAGACCGGACTTCTCGATCGCCAACAAGCATTCGGAGGAACTTCTTGATGCGTACATCGAGAGTCACGACATGGAAGGGTGGGCACGCATAGGTCGTTCCGAGCGCGAGCCCTGCTCAGAGGACGTGAACAGTTGCAAACTCCGCGTGAGCAAGATGGCAGGACTGACCGACTTCTACTACAACATTCCGTACGACACCGCAGAGGATCGTGCGAAGGCTGTCGAGCGACTAGCTCCGTACATCAACGACTGGGTGATCGAAGGACGCCGTATCGCGCTGGTGGGCAATCGCCTGTTCGACCTGGGGCGCAGCCCTAACGGTCAGCCGAAGAAGAAAGGTGGATCGGCAACCCAACCGGCGACACCTCACTGGCAGGAGACGTTGCCATTCGACTTGCCTGGCCCTGACAGTGCCGGTGGTGTGGACTTCTCTACCGTCGAACTCCGGTACATAAGCGACTCTACTGCAGGAGAGCAGGGCATCCGCTATTCTTTTGCCGCGACACCGGCACCAACTGATCGCAACGTTACAGTCGGCGCCAATTCTATGCGCTCAGCATCGGATTCCTTCTTCGTGTGGTTGGCCGTGCCAAGGAACAAATTCTGGGTCAACCTCAACCCCGATGAACCCGATCGCGTGATCGATCCGGCGCTGGCCACCACGGACGCCGGCAGAGTCCTCTTAGCTTCTGACCTGCAACTGAAGAAGACCGTTGCCGGACTCCTCCACCCGGACAGCCCCAGCGGGCAGAAATTCTGGTCGGAAGCAGAGGCAACGGACGGCCAGATCTGCCTTTCGACACGGCAGTGGATCGTTCCAGGCACTGCGGACGTACACGAAGCGGACGGTGGTCTATTCATCATCGACGCGCCGTTAGAGGTGCGGATGGAGTCCGAGACGCCCGCAACGGGAAGCCTAACCCAAGGGTGCGCCTTGAACACACCCGCAGCCAAGCAGCGGGAACAGATATTCCGTGATATTATTTTACCCCAGGTCGAGAAAGCAGTCAACGAAGCCCCGGAGTACGCCGAACTGCGGGGCGTATACCTCAGTCGCGTGGCCGCCGAATGGTACCGGAACCAGTCGGCCGCCCGGAAGACAACCTATAGTGAGGTTATTGATAGCGGTGATGTCGCATCCTGGCCTGCGCGCACGCCATGGTCACCACGCGCCTATTTCGACGAATACGTTACCTCGTATCAAAAGGGCGAATTTTCCGTCGAACGGCGACAGGACACTGCGGGTGGCGTCCTGGTAAGGACCTACACCTACGGTGGCGTCGATTTCAGCCAAGTCCGGCTCAATAGTATAGACGACGGCAGGACCCAGGAGGTTTGGCCAGGAGGGAAATCATCGGCAATCGCTTCCTTCGATCATCGCGCGAGCGATGCCAATGGACGCACCTGGCTTGGTTCTGCAGGGCATGAGGATGATAGTAATTCCATTGTGACCAGTTCGGAAGCGCCCGAAAATTCATCAGCCGGAGCACGCGAGACAGATTCTCGTCTTCAGGGTATCATCGTTGCCACTGCTGCCGGAGTCGCCTTTCTCCTGGTCGTCTTTCGAGTCCGTCACGTCGTGCGACGCAAGCGTCGAACCCGGCAATCAGGCTCGTAGAGGTCATGCCGATCAGCAAGATTTCGGTCATGCATATCGAGTTGAAAACGATCGATCCCTCTACGCTGATTGCCACGATCGGAGTTCAGGGGTGCATAGCGGTTCCACCTACCGATCCGGCAATCGGCCCGGACCGGACGTGTTCATCCGCTGCCCCTGACCTCCTCGTATTCGCCCATCTCTGTCATGTTCCGCCTCACTATCAACAACCAGCGTTTCTGTTGTTCGAGGATGAGGTAGACGATGAGGCCGTTGCCGTACCCGTAGACGAGTTGGCGCAGGGCGCCGTCGGGGTTGGCGCGGTGGTAGGGCTCGCCGTACCAAGGTTCGTGGGCGTCGCGTTCCTCGGGCAGCAACGCGGCGCGGATCGCCTCGGGGGTCTTCTCGACCTCCGGAGATGGTGGGTGCGCGGCTGCTGCGGTCACACGGACACGATAGCGGGTCGGCGTCGACAGCGGCCCGGCGACAACGACACGACGTTGCGTGTCGTCATGCCCGCCGGTCCGGCGGGCATGACCCTCGTCCTCCGTGGCGACCGATGCATCCGCTGTCCGGGTCGGATGAGGGTCGGATGCGCGACCATCACAGTCGGCGGTCCGCAGATCGCCCGGGAGCGGGGGGAGTGCGTGGGAGCGGACGCTGGGAGCAGAATGGGAGCCGTCGGACGTGTTTAACAGCGTTGAACCGCATTCAATGGCTTCCAACGGCTGCGTGTTTTCTGCGGTGATTCTGTTTCCGCTGGTGGAGGCTTTGTTCTGGCTTCGTTCACACCGAAGAGGTCACTGGTTCGATCCCAGTATCGCCCACAGTGTGTTTATGCAGGTCACCGGCCCGTAGGCGGATCATCGTCTGCGGGCCGGTGATCGTTCTGGGGAGCAGTTTGGGAGCAGACCTCCTTTCGGGGCCGCCGCATTTGTGGTCGGATTCGTCTATCTCCGGTGATAAAACCGCTGGTCGCGCATCTATGGCCCTGATCAACATCCCAAGTGTCATGGTGAACACTTCGTACGCACCGAAGAGATCGCAGGGTGCGGTTGATTGCCGTTCGGGTCGGTTGGGGCGACTTGTGCGACGTCTTGCCGGGGTCGGATCGGCTGTCACCGCGTGCCGGTCCGCTTCCTTGTGACCTGGCTGGCGCAGTCGCTGCCCGAGGGTCGAACACCAGCCACGGGTTGATGCACCAGTGCGGCGATCGCTGTGTGATCGGTCCGATCCGCAGGCGTGGGTTGGTCCGGCGCGCTACGGCGGCCTTGTGTCGCAGCGCTGGCAATTGCACATCCTTCGTAGAGTTCTGGCACCCCACAGGGCGAGTCGACCTGATCAACGGCCTGAACGGGAGCCTCGCCCGTCCCGCAACCACCTGTTCAGCCTGCGCCGTGACCTGCACCATCACGACGAAAGGGCTCAGTACGGCAGGACGTATGCGTGGCTCATGTCGGAATCGTGGGTGGTGGTCGAGCCGCGCGAGTCGGGGAGCCGGGTGGCCGTCCCCTGGATGCCGGCGGTCTCACCGCCCAGCCACTCGGCCTTGACGTAGGTGTTGAACCGGGGGACGCAGCCCGGCTCCTTGCTCACGGTAAAGTCGGCCTTGTTGAGCGGCACGTACTTGTGGTGCACCCAGTACGGCACGTCGTGCGTGACCGCGACGCTGTCGTCGGTCTTGCAGAGCGTGCCGTCCGACTTCCACTGGTTGACGATGAGCGTGAACTTCACCTTCGACGTCTTGTACTTGTCGCATGGCGTGCTCGGCCAGCAGATCATCAGCTCGACGTCGCCGACCACGTTGAGACCCTGCGCGGTCGAGGGGAGGTCGAAGTAATCGAGCTCGGGCAGTCGCACCTGTGCTTGCCGAAAATGTCGTCCGTGCAGGTCAGGCGGCGTGGTGATACTCGTTGAGGATGCCGCCCAGTCGTTGCCGTCTGTGGATGTCGAGTCGCGTGACCGCTGCTCGATGGTCGGCTGTGGCAGCGGTTGTAGCGGTCGGGCGTTGGCGATGCCCTGGTGGGGGCGGTGGGTGTTGTAGAACTGCTCGTACTGGCGTAGCGCGTGGAGCAGGTGCTGTTGGTTCCAGATGAGGGTGCGGTCGAGGAGTTCGTGACGGCAGCTGTGGATCCGGCGTTCCATGATCGCGTTCATGCGCGGGATGTGGATTCCGCTGAGAACGACCCTGATACCCGCGTCGGCGAGGACGTCGTCGAATAAGGCGGGGAACTTGCCGTCGTGATCGCGGATCAGGAACCGTGCGTGTCGGCCTTCGTCTTCGAGGTCCATGACGAGGTTTCTGGCGGCCTGGGTGACCCAGGATGCGGTGGGGTGTGCGGTGGCGCCGACGATGCGGATCCGGCGGTTGGCGTGCTCGATGACCGCGAGTACGTACAGGCGGGTGCCGTTCAATGTATGGGTCTCGAAGAAGTCGCAGGCCAGGAGTGCGTCGGCCTGTGAGCGGAGGAAGACCGACCAGGTCGTCGTGGTGCGCTCGGGTGCCGGGTCGACCCCGGCGTCCTGAAGAATCTGCCAGACGGTGGAGGCGGCGACCTTGACGCTGAGGACGAGCAGTTCGCCGTGGACGCGGCGGTAACCCCAGGCGGGATTCTCGCGTGCCAAGCGCAGCACCAGGAGCCGGATGGAGCGGATGGTCCGTGGTCGGCCGGGCCGCTTGGGACGGGATCTGGCTGAGTGGTGGCGGGCGAGAAGGTCTCGGTGCCACCGCAGAATCGTCTCCGGGCGTACCAGTAGGCGGAGCCGACGAAGCGCATCGACCGGGAGTCGGTGCAGCAGTGCCGCGAGGAACGCTCGGTCGGCGGGGGAGAACCGTGGACGGATGCGCGGATCCTGATGGTGGACGACGACGCGCGGATCCGCGAACTGTTGGAGAGCACACTGCGGTTCGCCGGCTTCGACGTGACGGTGGCCGGATCCGGATGGGCGTGCCTCGAGCTGGTGCGGCTGCGATCTCGGCAGGTGCACGTGCCGGTCGTGTTCCTGACCGCACGGACGGGCCACCTCGGAGGTCATGCGGACCGGGGACTTCGCGCTGGACACCTCGACGCACGTCGTGATGGAGGCGGGCGGTGATTGAGCTATCGCCGACCGAGTTCCGGCTGCTGGAGACCGTGTTCACTGCCGCCACGCTGACCGGAGCAGATCTGCGCGAGACCCGCCGGGACCACGTCAACCTCACCCGCACGAGCCTTCAGACCACCCGCCTCGAAGAGCCGTGGTGAACGAGACCACAATCGCCGACCGAAGCCTACGCGACGCCGACCTCACCGGTGAGTTCCTCCGCCACTGCCGCACACAGACCTGACCAGCGCGAACACCGACCTGTGGAGCGCCAGAAGTCGGCCGCCGCCTTCTGACCTGGGTTAGGCGGTGGGTTCCTACTCGTTGATCAGGCTGCCGAGTGGCGACGCTCCTGGTGCGGGCGGGCAAGGAGACCGGGTCGATCCGGAGCACCGACGGGCGTGTTGTGGCACCACCGGAACGACTCCAGCACACCGCTACCGGGGATGGCCACCGTCCACCGGTCGGCCGTCGGCCCGCAGTCGACCTACCCGTGCACGAGAGCCTTCGCCACGGCCCATCCCCGTGTCGTCTTTGCTCCGCTCGTATCGGTGCAGAACAGCTGACCAGGCGATTGTTGTCCTCAGGTGTGGGCGTGGTGTGTGAGCGGCCGATGCTCTGCACCACGGAGGGCATCCCGCAGGACAGGGGGACGCGACGCACCGATTGACGTGACGAGGGGTATCGGTGCGTAGCCCGGGATGCTCTCCGGTTCGTGTTGAAGTCGTGGCATCACGCATGCCGCGATGATGAACCGAGAGGAGACGGACGTGAACATCTGGACCAGGGCAGGGGTCACCGCAGCCGCAGTCGCGGCGGTCGGTGCCGGGATGAGCGTGCCTGCGATGGCGGAAACGGGATCGGCTTCCGGGTCACCGACCGTCATGGCGGGCTCGACGACTCAGAGCAGGAATGGCCTCACCTGCAACAACCAGTGGTTCACCACGCTGGGTAAGACGAACTGCACCGGCAACAGCGGCCAGAGGTGGAGGTTGAAGCTCACCTGCCAGTTCCAGGGCGACATCCTCGGAACCTGGCAGACGGGCGCCGGCAGCGACCAGAACGAGTGCACCGTCAGGGTCACCGGCGCCAGCGTGCAGTGGGGATGACCTCGTCCGGATTCTCCAGGATCGGCATCCACGAGTGTTCCGGTGGCGACCGCCGCTGAGCACTCGGCGCGGGTGGCTGCGATCGCAGGTCTGCATCGCGGCCACCCCGCGCCCGGATCAGCCACGGCGATTTCCCGGCAGGCGGTGGCATCGTGATGACGGCAGGAGTAAGGAGGACGACGGAGGTGAGTGGTGGGAGTGGAGTTCCGTCTGCTCGGGCAGGTCGAGACGTGGATCGACGGTCTACCGGTGGACGTCGGCCATTCCCGGCAGCGGTGTGTGTTAGCGGTGTTGCTGATGGAGCTCAACCGGGTGGTCACCGTCGAGCAGTTGCTCGACCGGGTGTGGGGGGAGTCGCCGCCGTATCGGGCCAGGCAGGTGCTCAGCAATTACATCTCCCGCCTGCGTCACCTGGGCTCCACCGACGGGAAGACCCCGGTCGGGATGACGATTCAGCGACGTGGTGGCGGCTATGTCCTGCCGGCCGATCCGGACGATGTCGATGTGCACCGGTTTCGACGTCTGGTGATGGAAGCCGGTGCCGAGACCGACGGGACGCGTGCTGCAACGCTGTGGCGACGCGCATCGGAGTTGTGGAGAGGGGAGGCCTTCGCGGGTCTGGACACCCCGTGGATCGCCGCCGTCCGCGAAGGTTTGGCGCGCGAAAGGCTTGCCGCGGACACCGAACGGGTCGATCTCGCGTTGCGGTTGGGGCAGCACAGCATCCTGGTGCCCGAACTGGCCGCCCGCACTGCGGAGCACCCGTTGGACGAGCAGGTAGCCGGGCAGTACCTGCTTGCGCTGCACCGCAGTGGCCGACAAGCCGAAGCCTTGACCCACTACGGACGGGTGCGCAACCGGTTGCGCGACGAGCTCGGGGTCGATCCGGGTTCCGCGCTGCGGGACCTGCACCAGCGAATCCTCCGTGACGATGCCGCACCCGTCGTTCCGACGACGTTGCCCGCCCCGGTGCCCCGGCAGTTGCTCGCCCCGCCGAAGTCGTTCGTCGGGCGGGCCGAGTACTTGGCTCGTCTCGATCAAGCGTTGACCGACCCACCCGACGGCAGCGGTGCGGTTCGCCCGGGAATCGCCGTTCCGGACCTGCAGGCTGCAAAGTCCTCGATCGGCGTGATCGGTGGAATCGGTGGGATCGGCAAGACGTGGCTGGCACTGACCTGGGCACACCACCATCTCAACCGTTTCCCGGACGGGCAGTTGTTCGTCGACCTGCGTGGTTTCAGCCCGGACGGCGCGCCAATGGATCCGATGGTGGCGGTGCGCGGGTTCCTCGACGCCCTGGGTGTGCGCTCCGATCGCGTGCCGGTCGACCCGCACGCCCGAGCCGGCCTGTTCCGCAGCCTCGTGGCCGACAAGAAGATGCTCATCCTGCTGGACAACGCCGCCGACACCGACCAGGTCACCCCGCTGCTGCCCGGCACGGACACCTGCACCGTGCTGATCACCAGCCGTAGTCGGCTACCCGGCCTAACCGCCACGCACAGCGCACACCACATCAACCTCGACATCCTCACAGACGACGAATCCCGGGCCCTGCTCACCCACCGACTGGGCAACCGACGGGTCGAGGCCGAACCCGGGACGGTGACCGACCTGGTCGAATCGTGCGGCGGACTGCCCCTCGCCCTGGGCATCATCGCCGGGCGGGCCCACACCAGTCCCGAAGTGCCGCTGAGCGAGTTCGCCGCCGAACTGCGCAACCTGCGCCTGAGCGCACTGGCCGGTGACGACACGGTCGCAAACCTGCCCGCCGTGCTGTCGTGGTCGTACCGTGCGTTGACCGCGGAGCAGCGGTCCCTGTTCGGTCTGCTGGGCATCGCACCCGGCCTCGCCACAGGAGTGCACGCCGCCACCGCCCTGAGCGGTCTGTCCCCGGCGCGGCTCCGCGAGGCGCTACGGGCGCTGGAGGACAGCTCGCTGCTGGCCCGCGACCGTCAAGGCCGTTACCGGATGCACGACCTGGTGCGCGGCTTCGCCGTCAGCATGGCCCACCGCGACCTGACCGGGGACGTGCGTGAGGCGGCGTTGCGGCGTGCGGTCGACTTCTACCTGCACACCGCCCATGTCGCGGACCGGCTCCTGCACCCGCACCGCACGCCTGTCCACGATTCGGAACCGGGCGCCCACACCCTGCTGCTGCCCGACGCCCCGGCCGCGGCCACCTGGTTCCGCACCGAGCACACCTGCGTCTTGGCGGCGCACCACATCGCCGCCCACCACGGCTGGCACCGCCCCACCTGGCGACTGGCCTGGGCGTTGAACACCTTCTACCGTCGATCGGGGGAACACCACCGCTTGGTCGTGATGTGGCAGACCGCGCTGCGAGCCGCCGAACAGCTCCGCGACCCCGCAGCGCTGAGCATCGCCCACCGGTCCCTCGGATGCGCCCATGCCGAACTCGGACACCACACCGACGCCCTCGCTCATCTGGCCCAGGCGGTGAACCTGGCCTGGGACCACGAAGATCATGCCAATCACGCCCTTGCCCAGGAAGCAATGGCGAGGACATTGGGGGAGTTCGGGCAGCACCAGGCGGCACTCTCGACCGCGATTCATGCCCGTGAGTGCTTCCGCAGCCTCTCCCACCCCATAGGGGAAGCGCGGGCGCTCAACGACATCGGCTGGTTCGCCGCCAACCTCGGCAGGTACCAGCAGGCACGCACGCACTGCGGCAACGCACTGGTCATGCACCGACGCCACAACAACCCGGAAGGCGAAGCCAGAACCTTCTACAACCTCGGCCACATCGACCACCTCACCGACAACCACGTTCAAGCCGTCCGCCACCACCAGCAGGCCCTGCTCCTGTTCCGCGAACTCGGCGACCTCCACGCACAGGCACAGACCCTCGACGTGCTGGGCTGCTCGCACACCGCACTCGACCAGGACCAGGAAGCCGAAGCCGTCTGGCAGGAGGCCATGCAGCTGTACCGTGCCCAGCAACGCACCGATGACGCCGACCGGATCGAACACAGCCTGCAAGCATCGAGCGCACCGCACACCAAGAACACAATCCGCTGTTGCCACAAGAATGCGGAGCCAGGTCCGTCCTAGAAGATCTGTCAATCTCGAGCGGCTCTGGTTCGTAGTCGGTGGTGACGTCGAGTGGGTCTGTCAAACGAGCGGTGTAACTCGGGTTGAAGTGGGTTACTTGCGTCCGGCGGCCAGGCGGCCGTCGAAGGCGATCTCGAAGGCGTTGAGGGCGGGCTTCCAGCGGATCATCCAGCGTTTGCGGCCGGTGCCGGTCGGGTCCAGGCTCATCACCGCGAGGTAGACGCACTTGAGCGCGGCCTGCTCGTTGGGGAAATGGCCTCGGGCCTTGACCGCGCGGCGGATGCGGGCGTTGACGGACTCGATGGCGTTGGTCGAGCAGATCACCCGCCGGATCTCGACGTCGAAGGCCAGGAACGGCACGAACTCGGCCCAGGCGTTGTCCCAGAGCCGGACGATCGCCGGATAGCGGACGCCCCAGGCGTCGGTGAACTCGGCGAACCGCTCCTTCGCCGCGGCCTCGGTCGGAGCGGTGTAGACCGGCTTGAGGGCCTTGGCGATGGCGTCCCAGTGCTGACGGCCGGCGTAGCGGAAGCTGTTGCGCAGCAGGTGCACGATGCAGGTCTGCACGACCGTGCGCGGCCAGACGGTGGTGACCGCGTCGGGCAGGCCGGTCAGCCCGTCGCAGACCAGCATGAGCACATCGGCCACGCCGCGGTTGCGCAGCTCGGTGAGCACATGCAGCCAGTACTTCGCGCCCTCGCCGCCGTCCCCGGCCCACAGGCCGAGAATGTCGCGGTGGCCCTCGGTGGTCACGGCCATCGCCATGTAGATCGGCCTGTTGGCCACCTGGCCGTCGCGGATCTTGACGTGGATCGCGTCGATGAACACCACCGGATAGACCGGGTCAAGCGGCCGGTTCTGCCACTCGACCATGCCCTCGACCACCTTGTCGGTGATCGTGGAGATCGTCTGCCGGGACACGTCGGCGCCATAGACCTCGGCCAGGTGCGCGGAGATCTCCCCGGTGGTCAGGCCCTTGGCGGACAGCGAGATGACCATCTCGTCCACGCCGGTCAGGCGCTTCTGCCGCTTGGTCACGATCCGCGGCTCGAACTCGGCGTTGCGGTCACGCGGCACGTCGATCTCCACCGGCCCGACATCGGTGAGCACGGTCTTCGAGCGGACGCCGTTGCGCGAGTTCCCGGTCCCACGACCGGCCGGGTCGTGCTTGTCGTAGCCCAGGTGGTCGGTGATCTCGCCTTCCAGCGCCGACTCCAGCAGCCGCTTGGTCAACTGCTGGAGCACCCCGCCCTCACCGGTGAGCTTCAGGCCACCGGCGCGGGCCCGGCTGACCAGCTGGTCGACCAACTGCTCATCAGGCCCTCCAGGGCGGTCTCGGGCTTGGCGTCCTCGGCGTTCTCCACGCCGGACATCATCTCGGTCATCAGGTGCGCATCCTTGATCAGGAGTTACACCGCTCGTTTTACAGTCCCCGTCGAGTAGCTGGCCTAGCTCATGATCTTGTAGTGGATGTCGATTCCCCTGTGGACTGTGTCTTCCGGGCTGCGCGCTGGTCATCGAGGGGCATGGCGAAGCCAGCGGCATGGTCGTGGTCACGTTGTGCTTGCCGAAAATGTCGTCCGTGCTGGTCAGGCGGCGTGGTGGTACTCGTTGAGGATGCCGCCCAGTCGTTGCCGTTGGCGGATGTCGAGTCGGCCCAGTCGTTGCCGTTGGCGGATGTCGAGTCGGGTGAGGGCCGCTTGGGCGGTGACGGCTGGCGGCAGTGTGCGCAGTGGTCGGGCGTTGGCGATGCCTTGGTGGGGTCGGTGGGTGTTGTAGTACTTCTCGTACTCGCGAAGGGCGTGGAGTAGGTGCTCTTGGTTCCAGATGAGTGTGCGGTCGAGTAGTTCGCGGCGGCAGCTGCGGATCCAGCGTTCCATGATCGCGTTCATGCGCGGGATGCGGATGCCGCTGAGAACGACCTGGATGCCCGCGTCGGCGAGGACGGTGTCGAACAGGGCGGGGAACTTGCCGTCGTGGTCACGGATCAGGATTCGTGCGGGGCTGCCTGCGTCCTCGAGGTCCATGGCGAGGTTCCTGGCGCCTTGGGTGACCCAGGATGCGGTGGGGTGTGCGGTGGCGCCGAGGACGCGGATCCGGCGGCTGGCGTGCTCGATCACCGCGAGTACATACAGTCGGGTGCCGCTCAACGTGCGTGTCTCGAAGAAGTCGCAGCCCAGTAGCGCCTCGGCCTGCGAGCGGAGGAAGGTTGGCCAGGTCGTCGTGGCGCGTTCTGGTGCCGGGTCGACTCCGGCGTCCTGGAGGATCTGCCAGACGGTGGAGGCGGCGACCTTGATGCCGAGTACGAGGAGTTCGCCGTGGATGCGGCGGTAGCCCCAGGTGGG
This sequence comes from Saccharothrix sp. NRRL B-16348, assembly GCF_001280085.1. Lineage (GTDB taxonomy): Bacteria > Actinomycetota > Actinomycetes > Mycobacteriales > Pseudonocardiaceae > Actinosynnema. The sequence goes on from NZ_LGED01000012.1 coordinate 15,949, forward strand.
GTTCTCCCGTGCCAGGCGCAGCACGAGGAGTCGGATCGAGCGGATGGTCCGTGGTCGGCCGGGCCGTTTGGGGCGGGATCTGATCGCGTGGTGTCGTGCGAGGAGGTCCCGGTGCCACCGCAGCACCGTCTCCGGACGCACCAGCAGCCGGAGCTGACGAAGCGCATCGACCGGGAGTCGGTGCAGCAGCGCCGCGAGGAACGCCCGGTCACCGGGAGAGAACTGCGGACGGACGTTACTCAGCTGGCGTTCCAGGACCGTGATCTGGTGTCGTAGCGCCAGGATCTCCGTGTCCTTGTCCCTGTCGCTCATGGGCAGCAGGCGCAGCAGCGCGAAGGCGTTGGTCACACCGAGGTAGGCCAGTCGGAGGAGCACAGCCGGTCATCATGCCGTGCTGGTCGACGTCACAGCGCATGGCAGCCGTGCCGCGAACGCTCAACTCCCCTGGGCTTCGTGCGTCCTCTACCTGCATGGATGAGGTTATCGGCAGGCACA
>NZ_LGED01000013.1 GCF_001280085.1 Saccharothrix sp. NRRL B-16348
GATCCGGCTGATCGCCGAGGTCAACGTCGTCGGGTCGGCCTGCGTGCCCGCCGCGCCGTCGGTGCCGTTCGGCGACACGTACAACGCCGACGCCGGCGGATTCGTCGTCGTCGTGGTGGTCGTCGTGGTCGTGGTGGTGCTCGTCGTCGTGCTCGTGCTGGTGGACGTCGACGTGGATGTGTCCGTGGGCACGCCGGTGCACGCCACGCCGTTGAGCTTGAAGGAGGTCGGGGCGGGGTTGGAGCCGGTCCACGAGCCGTTGAAGCCCGGCGTCACCGACGCGCCCGTGCCCAGGGAGCCGTTCCAGGACGCGTTGCGCACCGTCACCGCGCTGCCGGACTGGGAGAACTCACCGCCCCACAGCTGCGTGACCTGCTGCCCCGCGGCGAAGCTCCACTCCAGCGTCCACCCCGACACCGCGTCGCCCAGGTTGGTCACCGTGACGTTCGCGCCGAAACCGCCCTGCCACTGGCTCGTCACGGCGTAGTCCACCCGGCACCCGACCGCCGCGTTGGCGTTGGTGCCGGCGGCCACCACCATCAACGCCGACACGGCGACCGCCGAAGCGGCGGCGGTCGCGACAGAGACCCACCGGGTGGTGCGCCTGATCATGCGCGGATTCATGCATCGCCTCCTTGCGAGCAGGGTCCGGACGCCCCGGCAGTCCACCAGGGCGTTCCGGCGGAAGTCGGTGTCAGTTGCCGATGTCGGCTTGGGGACCCGCGTACGCGCGCAGCAGGGCGGGCACGTCGGCGGCCTTGTCCAGGGTGTAGGCGTAGAAGTCCGACGGGGTGAAGGCGGAGCCCCCGGTCTGCTGCTTGCCCGTCGAGTCGACCACGATGCTGCCGCTCTGGCGCAGCTCGGCGGTGGCGTCCTTGTAGTACGGGTCGCGGACGTTGTCGAAGTAGCTGTTCTCCAGCACCATCCTGGTGTTGCCGCGCGAGTAGTTGCCGTAGCCGCGCACGTCCTGCAGGTGGTTGTTGTAGAGGTGGGCGTACGCCACGTTGTCGGTGCTGGGGTTGCGGCTGTTCGTGTCGTGGATCCAGTTGTGGTGGATGGTCAGGCGGGCGGTGGTGTTGTCGGTCCAGCCGATGCCGAACGACTTGTTGCCCTCGGCGAGGACGTTCCAGGACACGGTGAGGTTGGTGGTGTCCTTGCGGCTGTCGAGGAGGCCGTCGTTCATGCGCAGGATCCGGTTGTGGTCGATCCAGACCCGGTCGGCGGTGTCCAGCTGGATGCCGTCGTAGTCGAACTCCTTGTCGTCCGGGTCGTCGGAGGCGACGCGGGTGTCGCGGATGGTCAGGTTGCGGATGATGACGTTGCCCGTGCCCGCGTTGAGCCGGAAGCCTCCGCCCACGATCTCGCCGCGCGTGCCGACGCCCACGACGGTCTTGTTCGAGGCGACCGGGACTTCCCTGCCCAGCGGGGTGATGGTGATGGCGCGGTCCACGCGGATCACGTACGGCTCGGCCGCCGAGGCGTAGCGCTCCAGGCCGGCCTGGTCGGTGACGGTGACCGTGGCGCCGCCCGCGCCGCCGGTGGTGCCGGCCGCGCCCGCGAACCCGTCGGGAGTCGCCGACCACCTCCCGCCACCTGTCGTGGTCGTGGTGGTGGTCGGGCTGTCGCCGGTGCAGGTGGTGCCGTTGAGCACGAAGCCGGTGGGCGTCGGGTTGGTCGACGTGAACGAACCGTTGAAGCCGAACGTCGCGCTGCCGCCGGTGGGGAGGGCCGCGTTGTAGGAGGCGTTCGTCGCGGTGACGTTCGCCGTGCCGGTGGTGACGGTGGCGTTCCACGCCTGCGTCACCCGCTGCCCGGCGGGGAACACCCACGTCAGGCTCCACCCGTACACCGGGTCGCCGAGATTGGTGACCGTCACCTCGGCGCCGAAGCCGCCCTGCCACTGGTTGGTCACGGTGTAGTCGACCCGGCACCCGACCGCCGCGTTGGCGTTGGTGCCGACCGCCATCACCAAGCCGCCGGTCAAAGCCGCCACCGACACGGCCGCGGCGATACCGGCGGTCCGGCTCCTCGTGCGCCAACCCCTACGCGGACTCATGCGTCGCCTCCTTGCGAACAGCACTGCCGGACCGCGATCCCCACGACGCCGACCCACGGCCGAATTGGCGGTTCCAGCAGTGTGAACCGCCCTCTGGGAACGCTCCCAGGGAGCATTGCGCAACCTTGCGCGACCGGCAAGAAAATTCACAATCATGAACGATCCCCACTCACCGCCGACCACCGGATCGATTCACGACCATGAACAAAATTGACCCGAACCGAAGGGATAACACCCCGATACGTTCATCCCGGTGAATTCCCGCGCTTTTCGCGCACGCGGCTACCACATCGCCGCCATTCGCATTCCCCGGCGCACCGACCGAGGTTTTCCGGCGGACGTGCACGGTTCGCAACCGCGTCGCGGGGCCCGTCACCCAGGCGGCTTGTCGAGATGACGGGTCGGGTGAAGCCGGTTCCCGGGACTCCGCCTGGACCAGCCGCGGACCTAGCGTTCGACACGTCAGGACACGAAGCGCGGGGAGGCTCCCATGGCCGGCCACCGATTCCTCCTCACCGCCGCGGCGCTGGTCGCCGCGACGGTGCTGCCCACCGGGACGGCTCACGCCGACGTGCCCGCGGGCGCGTGTGCGTTGCCCCCGACCAGCGCGCACCTGACCGAAGGCGTGCCCACGCCTGCGGGGCACGTGCCGTCGCACGGCACGGTGCGGGCCACGATGGTCTTCGTCGACTTCCCCGACGCGCCGGCCGGCGACTCGACCACCGGCCTGCGCGACCAGCTGCTGCCCGGCGGTCCGAGCTGGTTCACCACCAGCTCGTACGCCAACCTGACAGTGGCCGTCGACGCCGTCACCGCCCGGTTCTACCGGATGCCGCGACGGTCCACCGACTACGGCTGGCGACGCGGCCTCACCGCCGAGGCCCACGCCCGCTACCTCAACGACGCGCTGGCCGCGGTCGGCCGGACGGTGGCGTTCAGCGGCACGAACCTCCTCTACGTCGTGCCCACCCGTGCGGCGGCCGAGATCTCCTTCGCCGCCGCCTACATGGGCCCGGTCACGGCGCCCGACGGCACGGTGATCACCAGGTCCGTCACGTTCGGCCAGGACACGGCGCACTGGGGCAGCAAGGTCCTCAACCACGAGACCGGGCACGCGCTCGGCCTGCCGGACCTGTACGGCTACAGCGGCGACCTCCACCGGTTCGTCGGCGGCTGGGACCTGATGGGCCTGATCTCCGGGCCCAGCCCGGACCTGCTGGCCTGGCACAAGTGGAAGCTGAACTGGCTGCGCTACGACCAGATCGGCTGCGTCAGCGCCACCGGCCGCTACGTCGACACCCTCGTCCCGATCTCGGCCACCGGCGGGCGCAAGGGCGTCGTGATCCGCACCGGCCCGACCACCGTGCTGGTCGCCGAAGCACGAGCCCGGACCGGCCTGGACGCCGCCGCCTGCGCCACCGGTGTCCTGATCTACTCCGTCAACACCGCCGTCGCGAGCGGCAACGGCCCCGTGCTGGTCAAGGACTCACGGCCCGGCTCGGGTGGCTGCGGCGGGCACGAGCTGAACGACGCGCCGTTCACCGTGGGAGGCCGTTTCCACGACGCCGCGAGCAACACCACGATCGACGTGACGGGTCGTTCCGGCGACGACCACCGGATCACCATCGCGTTCGGCGTGGCGCCGTAGTGCGGCTGGGACGGAACGGAGGCGACCGTGGTCACGAGGCGTCGAGTGCTGGGACTGGGTGCCGCCGTGGCGCTCGGCACCGTCCTGCCCGCGGTGCCCGCCCGGGGCGACTACACGACCCACGTCGATCCGGCCCTCGGCTACGGCAGGTGGGGTTGAACGTCGTCCGCTACAACCTCGGCGCCAGCACGTTCCAGCCTGCTCATCCCGGTGGCCCGTCGATGGTCGCCTCCCCGAGGCTGCCGGCATTCCGCAAGATCGAGGGCTTCTGGCTCAACTGGCACAGCGCCGACCCGACGAACACGGGCAGCTGGGACTGGTCGAACGACGATCACCAACGTGCCATGTTGTACGCGGCACGCGATCGGGGGGCGAACGTCTTCCAGCTGTTCTCCGTCTCCCGATCTGGTGGATGTGCAAGAACCACAACCCGTCCGGCGCCGCTGACGGCGGCAACAACCTGCAGGAGCACAACTACCGGCAGCACGCCCAGTACCTGGCGATCGTCGCCCGGCACGCCCGCGACTTCTGGGGCATCGACTTCGGCAGCGTCGAACCGTTCAACGAACCGTCCCGGGGAGGGCACACGGCGGACGGGAGGGCCGAAGGCTGCTTCGTCAGCGCCCGCCCGTTCGAGCCGATCCAGCAGCAGGTCATCCACCACCTGAGGGAGGAACTGGACCGCCGCGGCCTGTCGGACGTGACGATCGCCGCCTCCGACGAGATGCGCTTCGAGCGCGCCGACATCACCTGGGGGCAGATGTCCGAACTGGACACCCAGCGCGTGATCGGCCAGGTCAACACCCACGGCTACCAGTACGACGACGAAGGGCCCGCGCGGTCGGCGCTGTACGACCACGTGCGCCCCCACGGCAAGCGGTTGTGGCAGAGCGAGTACGGCGAGCAGTACGAGCACGGCCTGTACCTGGCCTACCACCTGGCGATGGACCTGTACTTCCTGCACCCGACCGCCTGGTGCTACTGGCAGCCCCTGGACGGCCAGGTCACCGACCCCGACGGGCGCCGGCTCAGCTGGGGCCTGCTGAAGGCCACCTACAGCTTCGACACCGCGGTCAAGGGCGGCCGGCTCGGCGAGGACGACCCCTATCCGGGCACCGACGAGCACGTGACGAACAAGTACTTCGTCCTGGCCCAGTACACCCGCCACATCCGGCCCGGGATGACCATCATCGACAGCGGGGGCCAGGCCACCGTCGCCGCGCACCACCCGGACCGCGAACGCCTGGTCCTCGTCACGGTCTGCGGCAACACACCGCAGCGGGTCACCTACGACCTGTCCCGCTTCGCGGCCGTCGGCGGCTCCGCCCGGCGCTGGATCACCGATGCCGACCCGTCCTACCGCGTCGCCCGGCAGTACGTGCGCGGCACGGACGTCCAGCTGAGGAACAAGTGGCTGTCCGTGCCGTTCGACGCCAACTCCGGTCCAGACCTTCGAGATCGACGACGTCCGCCGCTGACCCCCGAGCTCGTGGCCGCTTGTTGCCAGGCCGCGCCACGCCGTCGCTCCACGACGTTGACTGGGGCCACCACGAACGGCGAGCGAGGAGGAGCGTCCGATGGTCCTGCATCCAGCCAGGCCGGTGCCGGTGGAGGCGCGGTTCCGCACGGCCCCGCTCACGGCGGCCGTCACCTGCGCGCTCGTGCTCGGTGTGCTCACCCTGCCGGCCGCGTTCGGCGTGCTCGGCGCGGCGGGCACCCCGACGAACACCCTCAGCACCGTGCTCAGGAGCGTGCTGGGCGCCGAAGGCGCGTGCTGCCTCGCCGGCGCGGTGCTGCTGGTGCTGCGGCAACCCGCGGGCCGGGCACTGGCAGCGATGGGCGGCGGTGTCGCCTCGGCGCTCCCCCTGCTGATGGTTCCGCTGATCGTCGTGACCCCGGAGGAGTTCGCGTCCGGCATCCGGCAGTCCGGCGGCCTCCTGATGCTCTTGGCGCTGTTCGTGCTCGGCCCGTTGACGATGGTGCTGAGCCTGCGTTGCGGTCCCCGTGCCGCGGTCGCGCGTCACCACCCGCACGGTCCGATCGCGCCCACGCCGCCGTGGTGATCCCGCGACCGGGCTTCAGGTGGCCGCTCCGGTCTCCCGCCGGGGAACGGACAGCGGCGTGGAGCCGAGCGTGCTCTCCAGTTGCTCCCACCGCGTGACCAGGTCCGACATCATCAGCATCAGCACGTCGGGGAAGGCGTGCAGGAAGCTCTGGTACCGGTAGTGGTCCAGGTAGTACAGGACCGCGTCGCTGACCGCCGTCACCGACGTGGTGCGGGCGTTGAAGAACAGGTCGTAGTGGCCGAGCACGGCGCCGCGACCCAGGACCGCGCGCTCGTAGAAGCCGCCGAAGTCCACCTCGACCTCACCGCCGGCGACGATGAACACCCCGTGCGCGGCGTCGTCCTCGCGGCAGATGACGTCGCCCGCGGTGAACGGGATCTCGTCGAACATCGAGGCGAGCGTCTCCCGCTCGGAATCGGCCAGCGAGGCGAACAGCCGCACCCCGTGCGGGTCGACGCCCTCGCGCAGGCACGCCACCCGCTCGGCCAGCTCGCGCTCGTCGATGTGCGTCATCCGCAGCCGCGCGAACCGCAGCACGCGGTCGGTGTTGCGGGACTGGCGGCGTGACGTCCCGGCGCTCGGCGGCGTGTAGAGCGTGGCGTTCCCGCTGATCCGCGCGGCTTCGCGCAGGCCGGACTCGTAGGCGCTGTGCACGCAGCCCCAGTGGTAGGGGTTGGTGCCCTCGCCGGCGAAGAACAGCCGGTCACCGACCGGTTCGGCGAGCGTGCCGATGTCCTTCGACGAGGAGTCGACGCCGATGCAGGTGTAGGAGCCCCGGGCGAAGGGGTCGGACGACCACGCGGTGCGCGAGATGCGCTCGGGCGCGGGCGCCTCGGCGCCGAACAGGTCCTCGACGATGGTGCCCGCGTAGGCGGCGACGTCCTCGTCGGACCAGGTCTCCGCCTCACGGCCGAGCGAGGCGCCGAGCAGCAGCACCAGGACCGGCTTGCCGTGGGACTTCCACATGCTGATCACGACCGTGGGGTACCGGTCCGTGTCGCGGCACAGGTAGCCGAAGACGTACTGGTCCCGCGGCCAGAAGGGTTCGCGGTAGTGCAGGGCGATCTTGTTGAGGGTGCCGAAGCCCAGTCGGGCGATCGCGGACCGCTTGGCCTCCGGCAGCGGCGGCTCGAAGCGCACCACCTCGGCCTTGAGCACCCCGAGCGGCACGGTCACCAGGACCTTGTCCGCCTCGAAGTCGCCCCGGTCGGTGGTGACCCGCACCGGCCCGGCGGTGGTGTCGATCCCGGTGACCACGTGGCCGAGCCTGACGTCCAAGCCCTCGGCGATGGCCTCCACCACCGCCTGGTAACCCTGGTGGAGAACGCTGTCGCCGTAGCCGTAGACCAGGTAGCCGTCCTCCCAGAACTTCAGGGACAGCTTGTCGGGGTCCTCGGCGACGTCCTCCCGCAGGAGCACGTTGAGGTGGTAGCGGACCGCCTGCTCGTCCTCGGCGGACAGCCGGCGTTCGGCGAGGATCCGGCGGAGCGCCTCGCCCAGCGAGATGTCCGGGTGCTGCTCCTTACGCGCGATCGCGGCCCGCTGCTCCAGCTCGTGCAGCACGTCGTCGGCCAGGTGCAGGGTGCGGCTCTTGTGGCGGTGGTTCGCCAGGCGGTGGTCCGCGCCGAACAGGTCCAGGCTGTCGAAGCCCCCGGTGTAGGCGCTGTCGCCGCCCACGTAGCTGTAGGGGATGCCCAGGTCCTCGACCAGCTCGGTGATCGGGTTGCCGTCCGTGCCGTGGATCCAGTGCGCGCCCAGGTCCACCCCGTGCTCGTCGGTCCGGATCCGCCCTCCGACGCGGTCGCGCGCCTCCAGCACCACCACCTCGTGACCGAGTTCGCGCAGCGCCCGCGCGGCGGCCAACCCCGCCATCCCGGCTCCCACGACGACGACGCCGGGTGGGCGGTCCGCGTCAGCTCTTCGAGACATCGCTCGATTCTCTGGCAGTCGACGCGGTCGCTGACATACCCGGATCGAGTGCTTGCCGCTGGTCCGTCCGGGTCGCCGGCGTCGGTTGAGCCACGTGGACTGCCCGTACTGTCGCCCATTCGGGTGCTAACACCCACTCCGGATGGCCGATACCCCGGGTAGAGGTGCACACCGGGAGGTAGCGTTGCCGACGTGGAGCCCAGGCGCGGGGTCATCGCCCCGGAACTGGAGCGGTGGAGCCGGGACGCCGACGACGGCGACCGGCGGACCGCCCTGGTGCGGCTGCGCGGAGGGGCTGAGGTCGAGCGGGCGGCCGAACGGCTGACGTCGCTCGGCATGGAGGTCACCAGCAGTGGCCCCGGCTCCGTCGTCGGCACCGTCTCACCCCCCGTGCTGCGCCTGATCGGTCAGGAGACCTGGGTGCTCGCCGTCGAAGGACCCCGAACCCTCAGGTCGCTCCAGCACGGCTGAAGGGGCGGGGCGATGGAGCCCAGACGTGACACGGTTCTGGACGCGCGGCTGCGCAGGGCGGCGGCGTTCGCGGACTTGGACCTGCCGGCGGACGAGAGCATCGGGGCACGGGCGCTCGACGTTTCGGGGCGGGCCGCCGAGACGCGCCGGACGACGGTGAAGCTGCTGGTGCGGTCGGCGGAGTTGGCGTCGGCCGAGAGCTGGCTGGAGGGCGTGGGCGGCCACGTGGTGTCCGCGCCGCCGGACCCGGGTTCGTCCGGTCAGGTGGTCGTGCTGGCGGGCGTTCCGGTCACCGCACTGTCCTCATTGGACCGGCAGCCGTGGCTGGTGCGCGCCGAGGCGCCGAAGGAGATGTTCACCCGCATGGACCGGGCGCGCGGCCCGGTGACCGGGGTGGACGCGGTCCAGACCGCGCACGGCGACCTCACCGGCGCCGGGGTGCTGCTGGCGGTGGTGGACACGGGGGTCGACTGGGCGCACCCGGACTTCCGGCACGGTGACGGCACCACCCGCCTGGAGCGGTTCGTGCACGCCCACGTGCCCGAGGGCTCGGACGAGTCGAGGTTCGACGTGTTCGAGGCCAGTGCGATCAACAAGGCGCTCAACGGCGGTCCGCCCATCCCGACCGGCGACCCGGGCGGCCACGGCACGCACTGCGCGTCCATCGCGGCGGGCAACGGGCGCGGCACGACCGACCGCAGGTTCCGCGGGGTGGCGCCCGAAGCGTCGCTGATGGGTGTGCGCGCCGAGCCGCTGCTGGACGTGCACATCATCGAGGGCATCCGCCAGGCGTTCGACCTGGCCGGCGACCGCCCGGCGGTGGTGAGCCTGAGCCTCGGCGGCCACTTCGGCGCCCACGACGGCACGTCCGCGATCGAGAACGAGATAGCGCGCGCCACCGGCCCGGGCCGGATCGTGGTCGTGGCGGCCGGCAACGAGGGCGACGACGGCGTGCACGCCCAGGGCCGACTGGTCGTCGGCGAGGAGTTGTCGTTCACCGTGCGGGTGCCCGACACGGGCCTGGTGTTCTGCGACGTGTGGATCCCGCGCGGCGACAAGGTGGACGTGTTCGTGGAAACGCCCAGCGGGACGCGGTTCGAACCCAACACCGGCGAGACGTCCACGCCGGACGGCGTCTTCGTCGCGGACTTCGTGGAGAACCCGGTCAACCGCGAGCAGAACCTGACCTTCCTGATGATCAACGGCACGGTCGACGAGCGGTGGACCATCCGCGTCACGCCCCTCTCCGTGGTGCACGGCGAGGTCCACGCGTGGGCGGGCTCGGTGGACGGCGGCCGGCTGATGTTCCCCGGCGCGCCGTTGGCGGGCTACTCGATCGGCATGCCCGCGACCGAGGAACGCGCGGTCGCGGTGGGTTCCCTCATTTCCCGAAACGAGTTCGAGGGTCCCCAGGGCGACTCGACCCTGCCGGGTCTGGCGGTGGACGTCGTGTCGTCGTTCTCCAGCCAGGGGCCGACGCGCATCGGCGTGCAGAAACCGGACATCGTCGCCCCCGGCCAGGTCGTGACCGCGGCCCTGTCGGCGGGCTCCGACATGGCCACGTCGCCCCGGTTGGCGGCACGGCGGCACCCGTCGGGGAAGTACGTCACCATCCAGGGCACCAGCATGGCGACGCCGTTCGTGGCGGGCATCGTGGCCCTGATGCTGCAACGGGAACCGAGGCTGACGCCGGAAGAGGTCCAGCAACGCCTGCGCGTCACGGCTCGCCGTGACGCCACGACAGGTCCGGTGTGGAATCCGCGCTACGGCTGGGGAAAGCTGGACGCCGAGGCACTGTTCCGCTCCTGACCCACTGCCACGCCGCGTTGGCCCGGCACTGCGATCTCCGATAATTCATCACGCGTTGTAACCGCAGCCGAGGGCGCGGAACAGGGTGACGGCCCGGTCGTAGTGGTCGACGGCCTGCCGGTGGCCGCCCGTGCGGTGGGCGAGCTCGGCGACACCGGCATCCCACGATGCGATACCGGACGGCTTTCGGCGCAGAAAGATGTCGACATTCGGGCGGAGGTGCCGGATACGATCAAGGCAGGTGGGCCGCGTCCGGCGCCGACCTCGTCGCTGCCGCGGACGTCGGGGGGCGTCGAAGAGCAGCTTTCCTGGGGGTGGCGTGAGGCAGCCGAAGGCGCTGGTGGTTCGCGGCGGGTGGGAGGGGCACAAGCCCGTCGAGGCGACGGAGTTGTTCATCCCGTTCCTGGAGCGCGGCGGCTACGCGGTGCGGGTCGAGGAGTCGACCGAGGTGTACGCCGACGCCGCCGAGATGGCCGACACGGACCTGGTCGTGCAGTGCGTGACGATGTCGCAGATCACCGGCGAGGAGGTGGCCGGGCTGCGTGCGGCGATCGAGGCGGGCACCGGCTTCACCGGCTGGCACGGTGGCATCGCGGACTCGTTCCGCGCCTCGTCGGACTACCTGCACCTGGTGGGTGGCCAGTTCGCGACGCACCCCGGCAAGCACCAGTCCGAACGCGCGGGCGGGCCGGAGGACAACTTCCTGCCGCACACCGTGAACATCACCGCGCTCGGCCGTGAGCACCCGATCACCGCGGGCGTCGAGGACTTCGAGCTGGTCACCGAGCAGTACTGGGTGCTGCACGACGACCTGAACGACGTGCTGGCCACCACGACCCACCCGGCGCAGGCGTGGCAGCCGTGGCACCGGCCGGTCACCTGTCCGGCGATCTGGACCCGCCAGTGGGGCGCCGGGCGGATCGTCGTGACGACCCCCGGGCACAGCCCGGACGTGTTGGAGCACCCCGCCGTCCGCACCGTCATCGAGAGGGGAATGCTGTGGGCGACCCGCACCGCGTCGGCATCGTAGGTCTCGGGGTCATCTCCCGCGCCTACCTGGACACGCTCGGCGTCCACCCGGCGGTGCGCGTCACCGCGGTCGCCGACCTCGACAGCGCGCGGGCCGCCGAGGTCGCCGCCAGGCTTCCGGGCGCCGCGGCGGTCAGCGTCGACGACCTGATCGGCGGGTCGGACGTCGACACGGTGCTCAACCTCACCACTCCCGCGGCCCACGCCGGGATCGCGCTGCGCGCCATCGACGCGGGCAAGAACGTGTTCGGCGAGAAGCCCCTCGCCGTGACGTTCGCCGAGGGCCGGACGGTCATCGACCGGGCCGCCGCGGCCGGTGTCCAGGTGGGTTGCGCCCCCGACACCGTGCTCGGCACGGGCACGCAGACCGCGCGCGCCGCGATCGACAGCGGGCTCATCGGACGCCCGCTGTCCGCGTCGGCCGTGATGGTCACGCCGGGGCACGAGCGCTGGCACCCCAACCCCGACTTCTACTACACCGCGGGCGGCGGTCCCCTGCTGGACATGGGGCCGTACTACATCTCGGCGCTGATCCACCTGCTCGGCCCGGTGCGCGCGGTGATCGGCGCGGCGGGTCGCCTGCGCGAGGAGCGCGTCATCGGGTCCGGCCCCCGGACGGGTCAGCGGATCCCGGTCGAGGTCGCCAGCCACGTCTCCGGCGTGCTCGAGCACACCAGCGGCGCGCTCTCCACCATCACGACGAGCTTCGACGGCGTGACCACCACCGCCGTGCCCATCGAGGTGCACGGCGAGACCGGCACCCTCGCGGTCCCGGACCCCAACCACTTCGACGGTGAGACCCGGCTCTTCCCGCTGGGCGGCACGGAGTGGCAGGCACTGCCCGCGAGCGCCGGTTACGCCGGAGCCGGCCGCGGCATCGGCCTGCTCGACCTCGTCACGGCCGGTGGGCAACGGCTCCCCCGCGCGGGCGGTGACCTCGCGTTGCACGTGCTGGAGACGATGACCGCCGTGCTCCGCGCCGCGGAGGAAGGACGACGGATCGACCTGACGACCACGGTCGAACGGCCGGCGGCGGTTCCGCTCACGCCCGCGGAGGAGTGGTCCCTCAGCCGCTGACGCGGACCGGATCCAAGCGCCCTTGCCGGACCTACGGCGTCTCCTGCAAGGGCCAGACCTCGACCACGCCGTGGGCGACCGCGCACGGGGTCGCCGCGGCGAGTTCGATGGCCTCCTGGAGCGTGGCCGCTTCGATGATCGCGAACCCGGCGACTGGCAGGGCCGAGGACATGAACGCCCCGCTGTCCACGGTCACGCCGGTGCCGTCGTGGTTCCGCACCTGCGTCGGCGACCCGGCGATCCCCATGGAGGCTCCCATCGCGCGCAACCGGGCGTCGTGCGCGTGCGCCTCGTCGCGGACCGCAGGGTCGGTGCGGTCGTACCCGTCCCGATCGCCGTACCCGATGGTCACGAATTTCGGCATGGCGCTGCCTCCCCTGGTCGACGCGGATCACTCGACCGTACTGAGGTCACGTCGCTCCGGCGACCCGCGGGCGCAGTTCGAGCACGCCGCCGCGGAGGTCGACCCGTGACCCGAACGGACGGCTGATCCGGTCGAGGACCGAACGCAGGTGCTCGGTGTCCGCGCGGTCCGGGTGGCGCAGGCGCATCCGGTGGGCCCGCATCGGCGCCATCCGCAGCCGGACCAGGTGGCCCGTGTCCGGCCGCACCGTGGCGAAGTACAGCAGGCGCAGGTCGTCGCGGTACTCCTCGTGGCCGCTGATGCCCTCGTAGTCGTTGATGAGGTCGCCGCAGCCGTACAGGATCAGCTTGCCGCGGTGGACCTCGACCGGGCGCGGGTGGTGCGAGGAGTGCCCGTGCACGAGGTCCACCCCACCGTCGATGAGCGCGTGCGCGAAGTCCACGTGCGCGTCGGGAACGTCGTAGCCCCAGTTGGACCCCCAGTGCACCGACGCCACGACGACGTCACCGGAACGCCTGGTCCGCCGGACGCGGTCGGTGACGGCGCGGGCCACGTCCTCCGACACGTCCGGCAGCAGGTCGACCCCGGCCCGGTCGGGGGTGGCCGCCCAACCGCCGGGGATCCCGCTGGATCGCGTCCCGAGCGACACGAGGACGACCCGGTTGCCGCGGCCGGTGGGGAGGGCCGTCGGGCGCTCCGCCTCGCGCGCGGTGCGTCCGGCGCCCGCCGCCGCGATCCCGGCGTCGGTCAGCGCGTCGAGCGTGTCGGCCAGGCCGGTGCGGCCGAAGTCGAGCACGTGGTTGTTGGCGAGCGCGCAGGCGTCGGGTCGGGCCGCGGTCAGGCACGGCACGTTCGCCGGGCTCATCCGGTAGTGCAGCCGCTTGCCACCGTCGATCTCGCCGCCGCCGGTGACGCTGGTCTCCAGGTTGATCAACCGCACGTCCGGCGCCTCCTCGGCCAGCACGTGCAGGGCGTCTCCCCACGGCCACGCGAAGTCGACCGGGCAGGGGATCGGACCGTTCGCCCGCTCCGCCAGCGCCACGTAGGTCCGCGCGTCCCGGACGTACGGCTCGTGCAGCCGCGGGTCGCCGGGGTGCGGCAGGATCTGGTCGACCCCGCGGCCGGTCATCACGTCACCGCACAGGAACACCGTCACCATGGGTCGATGGTTCACCGGGAGCCGGGAGATCGCCGACCAACCGCCGTGTGCGCGGCGCCGGAAACGGGTAGCCGACGGCGTGCGACGACATCACCGGTTCACCGTCACGGCCGCGGTCCTCGCCGCGACGGCCTGCGGCGCGCCTCCTCCGGAAGATGTCCGACCACCCGTGCCACCTTCCGCGCCGACCACCGCACCGACGTCCGCGCCGACGACTGCCCCGACCCGGACGCCGGGCGCCGGCGACGTGACGGTGACGGGCGTCGTCCGGACCGGGGTGGAGGCCGGGTGTCTGCTGCTGGACACCGACACCGAGGACTACCTGCTGCTCGCCGACGACGACGCCCAACTGCGGCCCGGGGTCACGGTCCAGGTGCGCGGAACACCCAAGCCGGGCATGGCGACGACCTGCCAGCAGGGCGTTCCCCTCGAAGTGCACGAGGTCCGACCGTCATGACGCGGACCGCACCGGCGGTTCCGCGGTCAGACCACGAGCTGCGTCAGCGCCGCCTCGGCCGCCTCGCGCACGGTGGTCCGCAGGACGACGAGGTCGGCGATACCCGTCTCGGTCAACGGCTTGAGCACCGCGCGCTGGTCGGCGGCCACGGCGAACCGGACTCCGCGCCGTTCGGCGCGGTGCCGCGCCTCGATGAGCATCGACAGGCCGATCGAGCCGAAGAACGTCACCGCGGTGAGGTCGAGCACCAGCACCTCGGCGGCCTCGTCCAGCCGGGCGATGACCTCGGTGCGCACGTCGTCGCAGGTCAGCATGTCCACCACGCCGTCGACACGGATCACCGTGACGCCGTCCCGCCGGACGGTCTCCACGACGATGGGTGGAGCGACCTCGACCTGCTCGCTCATCGGACTGCGCCTCCTGGGAACTTGGCGGACAAACCGGACACCGACCGGTTGCCGGCGCGACGAACCGCCGACCGGTCACCCCCATCGTTGCCCACGCCCACGCGTGCTGTCACCGCCGAACGTGGATGTGCGGTGGCCGCCGCAGCGCCGTCGCCGGACGCGGCAGCGGATCTGCGCAGGCCCGGGGCCACCTCGGCCACCCCACTCCGACAGACGTCACCCGATCGGGCGGTCACGGCACGGTGGCACGGGCACGGTGCGCAACCGTTGCCCGGGTGGAGTTCCGGCGCGGAACGCGTTGCGCCCGCGCTCCCGGATGGGCGACCCTGGCTGTGGCGGGGTCACCCGACCTCGCCGAACCCGAACCCGAACCCGAACCCGAACCGACCACTTTCGGCAGGTTGAGCGGTCATGGCACACCTGACTCCGCCGGCTGACCCGTACCTCGTGCTCGGCGTGCCACGTGACGCCGGGCAGGCCGACATCGCCGCCGCCTATCGCGTTCTCGTCCGCACCCTGCACCCGGACACCGGTGACGCCGATCCCGAGCGCTTCGCGGCGGTGCTGGCGGCCTACCGGTTGCTGCGCGATCCGAGACGCCGCGCCGCCTACGACCGGGACCACCCGCGGCCCGCGGACGTCCCGATCCCCGTCAAGGTCCACCAACCTCCCCCGAGCCGTGAACCCGACCTCCGCGTCGGCCCGGTCAGGCGTCATCAGCGCTGGTGAGACGCCCTCGCACGGGCAGGTACTGGACAGTGCCTCTCGATCACGGGGACGCACCCGCCACGAGCACGGCGGCACCGTCGACGCGGTCCGCGGCGAGGTCCGTGAGTGCCCGGTCGGCCGCGTCGAGCGGGTAGGGCGTGGTGGTGACCTCCAGCCGGTGCGTGCCCGCGAAGCGGAGGAACTCCGCGGCGTCCTGCCGGGTGTTGGCGGTGACGCTGCGCAGCTGCCGTTCCTGGAACAGGTGCTCCCGGTAGACCAGCGGCGGGACGTCGGTGAGGTGGATGCCCGCGATCGACAGCGTGCCCCCGCGGTCGAGCGCTTCGAGCGCGGGCAGGACGAGCGGGCCGACCGGGGCGAACAGGATCGCGGAGTCCAGCGGCTCCGGCGGCGGGTCCGCGGCGTCGCCCGCCGACGTCGCGCCGAGTGCCATCGCCAGCTCACGGGCCCGTGCGCTGCGGGTCATGACGTGCACGACGGCCCCGCGGGCCAGCGCGACCTGTGCCGCCAAGTGCGCACTCGCTCCGAGGCCGTAGATGCCCAACCGTCCACCCTCGGGCAGCTCCGCGCGCAGCAACGCCCGGTACCCGATGATCCCGGCGCACAGCAGCGGCGCCGCTTCGGCGTCGGAGTAGCCGGCGGGCAGGTGGTGGGCGTAGTCGGCGGGGACCACGGTGAAGTCGACGTAGCCGCCGTCGGCGTCCCACCCGGTGTAGACCGACTCCGGGCACAGGTTCTCGTCGCCGCGCAGGCAGTACCGGCACCGCCCGCACGTGCCGCGCAGCCAGGCGACGCCCACCCGGTCGCCGATCGCGAACCGGTCGTCATCGGACTCGACGACCTCGCCGACGACCTCATGCCCCGGCACGACGCCCGGCCGGTGCACGGGCAGATCGCCTTCGGTGACGTGCAGGTCGGTGCGGCAGACACCGCAGACCAGCACCCTGAGCAGCAACTCCCCCGGTCCCGGCTCGGGCACCGGATCCCGGCGCAGGACCAGCGGCCTGCCCGCCATCGGGCCGGGCCGGTCCACGTGCCACGCCCGCATGGTGCTCACGGGATCGATCGTCGCACCGATGCGCCCCGGCGCCCATCCGCACGCCGGCCACCGTCACCGCGGGTGATCCCTGTTCGTGGCGGGCATTCCCCCGAACGCTCGACACGGTCCGTTGAGGGGTATCCGATGCTGGAGGTCGTCGTGCGGAGGAGGATGTGCCATGCAGGCAAGCGTCGGTGACAAGCTGTTGGTGCACGGCAAGGTCGTCGGGCAGCACGAACGCACCGCCGAGGTCCTCGAAGTGCTGGGCAAGGACGGCAAGCCGCCTTACCGGGTGCGGTTCGAGGACGGGCACGAAACCGTCATGCTGCCCAGCCCCGACACCGTCGTGCGCCACGTCGAGGGCGACGCGTAGGGCGACGACTTCGGCCCTGCGGACGCCCGGGACCACGCGCCCACGCCGATGAGCGTTGCTACGGTGACGCATGCTTTCGGTGCGGGCCAACGGCGTTGAACTCGGTGTGGAGGTCTTCGGTCGTGAGGCCGATCCCCTCGTGCTGCTGGCCGGCGGCACCACCATGCACTCGTGGCCGGACGCGCTGTGCGAACGGCTCGCGGCAGGCGGACGTCGGGTGGTCCGCTACGACCTGCGCGACTGCGGTGCCTCCACGACCGTCGACCCCGAGGCGCCCGGCTACACACTCCGCGATCTCGCCACCGACGCGGCGGCGCTCGTCGGCGCGCTCGGCGCCGCCACCGCCCACCTCGGCGGCATCGGGGTCGGCGGCATGGTCGCCCAGGTCGCCGCGCTCGACCACCCGGGCGCGTTCTCGGCGCTGACCCTGGTCGGGACCCGGCCCGTCGCGCCCGGGCCGGTCGACGACGACCTCCCCGATCACGACGCAAAGGCGATGGGAGCGCTGTTCTCGCTCCCGAGGCCCGAGTGGAACGACCGGGCCGCGGTCGCCGCGTACGCCGCCGACCGCGCGGTGCTGCTCGGTGACGACCCGGAGCAGGCGCGCGCGACCGCTACGCGGATCTGGGACCGCACACCGTCGAGCGACCCCTCAGCGCACGAGGCGAACCAGCTCGGGATGGTGTTCGCCCGACTCGACTGCGCGCCGCGGTGGCGCGAACGGCTCGGCGACCTGGACGTGCCGACGCTGGTCGTGCACGGCCGCGCGAACCGGTTCTTCCCCGTCGGCAACGGCGAAGCGCTCGCCGACCGGATCCCCGGCGCGCGGTTGCTCGTCCTGGACGACGTGGCCACCGCGCTGCCCGACGCCGCGGCCGAGCAGGTCGCCGCGGCGATGCTCGACCTGCCGCACCCACGCCGCTGACCACCACACGGTCATGACGCGGCATCGGCAGGCCGGTTATCGCGTTGGCGCGGCCTGTCGCCGGTCGGACCGGACCTCGATGGCGCCGGCATCCCGTTCCAGTGCGGCCAGGACGTCGGCGGCGTCGAACACCTCGCCGGGGGCCGCGGCACCAGGGCCCCGGTGGCGTCCGTCGAGGAGCCGGACGACGCCTTCGACGACGATCGGCGCGGTCACGGCGTAGATGTCGCGCCCGGTCGCGCTGATCCGCCGGGTGTCCGCCCCGTGGCGCACGACGACGTCCACGACGAACCGCTGTTCCGAACGCCCCTGCTCGTCGGTCGGGGCCGGCGGCGGCGTGGCGGCGTCGCGGAGTTCCTCGAGCGGGGCGGTGTTGAGGTAGGAGCGGAGCTCGCCCACGGCGAGGTGGCGATCGATGGTGATCACCTCGGAGAACGGCAGCTGCACGACCGACTGCTCGCCCAACGGCGACGGGTAGGACCAGGTGCCGGACGGCGCCGGGTTCTCCAGCGCGGTCAGCGCGTTGTCGCGGATCACCAGGCGGGTCGCGGTGTTGCGCTCCCCGGTGACCCGGGTGCCCGCGGTCGGCCACCAGCGATCGAGGCCGATCGCGACCTCGACCTCGTCGGCGTGCGAGCCGCCGTCGAGCGCGGCCGTCACCAGCAGGTCGGCGAGACCGCCGTAGAACGCCATGGCGGGGACGACGGCGACGCCCGCGGCTCGGGCGGGTGCGTCGAGGTCGCGGTAGAGCGCCTGCACGACCGGCTGCTCGGCGGTGACGTCGAGGTAGTGGGCGCCGGCCTCGACCGCGGCGCGGGCGAGCGGGAGCGCGGTGTCGAGGAACGGCCCGGCGCAGTTGATGACCGCGCTCGTGCCGGCCACCGCCGCCCGGAGCAGGTCGGGGTCTTCGATGCCCACGACCCGGCGTTCGAGGGCCGCGTGTCGCGGTGGGACGGCGGCCAGGCGCTCGGCGCTGCGGCCGGCCAGGACCGGAACCAGTCCGCGCCGCAGCAGTTCGTCGACGACGAAGCGTCCTGTGTGGCCGGTGGCGCCGTAGACGAGGACTCGATCGGTTGCGTTCACGAGACCATCGTCGGGTGCGACACCGGTCCGGCACGAGTGTCCGAAACGACGTGTGTCGTACAATATGAGACATGCTCAGGATCGCCCTCGTCCTGCACGGCTCCGCGATGCTGTACGAGATCGCGATCGCGTCCGAGATCTTCGGCGTCGACCGCTCGGACCTGTCCCCCACCGGCCAGTGGTACGACCTCGTGGTCTGCACCGCCGACGGCGCACCGCACCCCTGGCTCGCGCACCTGCCGACCACGTCGTACGCCGGGATCGCCCACGTCGACACCGTCGTCGTGCCGTCGTCCGACGACCTCGACGACAACCCCGACCCCGACCTGCTCGACGCGCTGCGCGCGGCCCACGACCGCGGCGCCCGCATCGCGTCGCTGTGCACCGGCGCGTTCGTCCTGGCGGCGGCCGGGGTGCTCGACGGCCGGGTCGCGGCGACGCACTGGATGCACGCCGAGGACCTCGCCCGCCGCTACCCGCAGGTCGACGTCCGACCCGACGTGCTCTACGTCGACGAGGGCGACGTGCTCACCTCGGCGGGCAAGACGGCGGCGCTCGACCTCTGCCTCCACCTGGTGCGGCGCGACCTCGGCGCCGCCGCCGCCAACGGGATCGCACGGCGGCTCGTCGTGCCTGCCCACCGGAGCGGCGGCCAAGCGCAGTTCATCACCCCGCCCGCCGAGCCACGACGCCAGGACGGCCTCGCACCCACCCTCGAGTGGGCACGCGCCCGGCTCGACCAGCCCCTGACCGTGCGCGACCTCGCCGGGCACGCCAACCTCAGCACCCGCCAACTCGCCCGCCGGATGCGGGCCGAACTCCAGGCCGGACCGCTCGACTGGCTCCACCACCAGCGGATCGCCCGCGCCCAGGAACTCCTCGAACGCACCGACGCTTCGATCGACCGGATCGCGACCAGTTGCGGCATGGGCACGTCCACCACGTTGCGCCGGCACTTCCACCGCGTCCTCGGCGTCACCCCCACCGCGTACCGGGCGACGTTCCGCCTGGGGTGACACCGCCCCTGCCCCGTTTCGGGCGATGCCGTGTCGTCCGGGAAACCGTCACGGTCGCAGGTGCGTCGGAGGCGAGTCGGAACGGCGCGTTGACGGGGCTGTGGTGGTGGCAGCGGTGGGGTCTGTCGCTGCTCGTGATCAGCGTCGCCGTCGGCCTGGTCGGCTCGTTGACGGGCGACGTGTCGGGCCTGGTCGTCGCCGGCCGGGTCGTCTGGCTGTGCGGTTCCGCGTTCGTGCTGATGCCCCGCTGGGAGCTGTTCCGGGCGTAGGAACGGCGAAACCAGGAGCCGGCTCGACGCGGCGAGTCGTAACCCGCTGCACTCTCCGGACGATTACATGTACACCCGCTCGGGTGGAACCGCCCGACGGGTTCGCATGACCCGGGGAGGCTGTTGTGCCTGTCGAGCCCGAGGAGATCCGGTTCGCCGTCGTCCTCAACGGCGGGGTGAGCCTGGCTGTCTGGATGGGTGGCGCGGTCTTGGAGCTGGACCGCCTCACGCGAAGCACGTCCGTCTACGGAACCCTTTTGACGATGGCCGGCTGCAAGGCGCGCGCCGACGTGATCTCCGGGACGTCCGCGGGCGGCATCAACGGGGCCGCGCTCGCGCTCTCCCAGGTCAACGCCAACGCCCGGCTGGACGAGCTGCGGGGGCTGTGGGCGGAGCAGGGGCGGATGGAGCAGCTCCTGCGCACGCCGTTCCTCGGCCAGCCGGTGTCCTTGCTGCGCGGCGACGAGTTCTTCCTGCCCCGGCTGCGGGAAGCGCTCGAAGGGCTCATCGCCGACCACGAGCCGACCCGGCCCGAGGACCGCCCGATCGACCTGCGGATCACCACGACCGTGCTCGACGGGGTGCCGCAGCCGACGTTCGACGACCTCGGGCAGCCGCTGACCCAGTACGAGCACCGGTGCACGTTCACGTTCCGCCGCGACCACCCCTTGCACGGGAGGAGGGGTGACGAGCTCCAGCCGCGGGACGACTTCCGGCCCGACGACCTCCGCGCCCGCGTGGCGCAGCTGGCGCTGGCCGCCCGGTCGTCGGCGTCGTTCCCGTTCGCGTTCGAGCCCTCGTACGTCCCGGTCAACGGTGTCGTCGGGCCGGATCGGCCGGACATGGGCGAGTTCGCCTCCTGGGCCGACCGGTCGCGCACCGACCGGTCGCGGTTCGCCGTGGACGGCGGGCTGCTGGCGAACACGCCCACCACCGAGGCGCTGGAGGCGATCGACCGGATGCCCGCCGGCGGACCCGTGCGGCGGGTGATGCTGCTGTTGTTCCCGCACTCCGAGCTGCCCGGCGACGAACCCGCGCCGGCGGACCCGGACTTCGTGCCCACCACCCTGGGCACCGGCGGGCGGCTGCTGGCGGCGCTGCGCAACCAGGGCGCCAAGACCTACGTGGACAAGATCGAGGAGCACAACCGCGTCGCCGCGTCACGCCGGGGCAGCCGGGACGAGGTGCTGGACCGGCTGGCCGACGAGCACCGCCGGGACGGTCCGACGGGGCTGACGGTGCCCGGCAGGCTGTACGCGCTGGTCGAGGCACTGCACCCGCACTACCAGGACCTCAGGGTGCGGCGGGCGGCGCGGGACATCGCGACCCGGCAGCTCGACGTCGTCGGCTCCAACACCGAGCGTTGGCCGTTCGAACGGGTGCGGCAGGCGGCGGAGAGCGCCCAGCGGGCCCGGCTGAACGGTCGCGAGGGCTTGCCCTACGTGCCGCCGGACGCGCCGCCGGCCGTGGCGGACGACCTGCTGGGGCGGCACGGCTGGCGGTGGGGTTTCACGATCGTCGACGGCGTCGCCGGTGCCGTCATGGAGCTGACCGAACGCCTGCTGCGGGTCGTCCCGGCCGACCGGCCGGAACCTCTCGACCGTGCCGCGGAACTGATCGGCGCGGCCCGGCTGGAGCTGCACTGGGTGCGGGAACGGGTGCGGGCGCTGCGCGCCGAACGCGACCGGCGGTGGGTCGAGAACCCGGCGGGAAGGCTGGACTTCGAATACTGGGCCGCCCGCTTGGAGTCCTTCGCCCAGGACATGATCGGCGAGGGCCCGGGGATCGTGGGCAACAAGGTGCGCACGGAGGTCGACACGATCGGGCGGGTGGTCGCCGACGCGTGCCGCATCCTGTTCGCGCTCACCGACGAGCAGCGCGACAGCGGCGGGCTCACGCCGTGGTACCTCCTGCTGAAGCCGGAACTGCCGGAGAAGGAGTCCGCGTTGGCCGGTCGGCCCGCCGACTCCCCCGCGCAGCTCACCGCCGACCAGGCGGCCGACACCGCGCGGCAACCGGCGTGGCTGTCGCGCCTGCTGGCGTTGGAGGTGGCGACGGCGTGCCTGGCCGACGAGTCGCCGACCGGGTACGACCGGTCCATCGAGCTGATCCAGCTCAGCCTGCACACCGACAACGACTTCGCCGAGTTCAGCACCACCTCCGACGACAAGGCGGGCGGGCTGGCGCTGGGGCGGTTCGGCGGGTTCCTCAAGCGCTCCTGGCGGGTCAACGACTGGATCTGGGGCCGGCTGGACGCGGCCACCATGCTCTGCCGGGTGCTGTGCGACCAGCGCCGCCTCCGCCGCGTCGCCGACCTGGAGCACAAGACCGTCGGCCCGGACGTGCCGAACCGGGAGGAGGTGCTGGCCGGTCGCGCCCGAACGGCGGTCGACGAGCTCACCGACGCGTTGTTCGGCGGGCGGACCACCGGCGAGCCGAAGGTCGACCGGGCGATCGCGGGCGCGGAACGCGAGCTGGCACGCGTGTACGACGGGACGATCCGGCCGGACGCGTTGGAGCCCGTGTCCCCGTGCCTGGCCGCGCTCGCGGCGTGGGGCCTCCAGGCGCGGATCGCCGCCGAGGAGCTGCCCCACCTGCGCGTGGCCGTCGAGGGCGACCTCGACGACGGCGCCGACACCCGGTCCAACGGCGCGCGGTTCGTCCGCGAGCACAAAGCCCTGCTCGACCAGCTCTCCCAGGTCGACCCGGGCCTGCCGTCGACCGCGCGGGACACCGGGTTGCGGGCGCTGAAGGCCTTCGACCGGGCCGCGATCGGCCGGGAGCCGCTCGGCCAGGAGGTGTCCAGCGACCAGGCCATCCGGACGGCGGCGACGGCCGCGGCGGTGGCGGTGACCGTGCTCGACAGCGACAACTCGGGACTGGGCGGGATCAAGGCGATGCGGCCGATCACGCGCGGGCTGCGCGGCGCGGCGCTGCTGCCGTACTGGGCGGTGGTCGGGCTGACCCGCGGCGGCACGATCGCGCGGTTCCTGGCGGTGCTCGCGCTCGGCGGCGGCGGGCTGGCGCTGGCGCTCGCGCTGCTCGGGGTGCTGCGCGACGGTCCCGGCAGCGTGGCCGCGGCGGTCGGCGGAGCGTCGCTGCTCGCCGCGTTCGGGTACGCGGCCCTGCGCAGCGGCAGCCTCCTGCACGGCTTGGTGCTGCTCACGCCGGTGCTGCCGCTGGCCGCGCACGCGTTGCAGGTGTCGCTGCACGGCGGACCGGGCGGGCCGACGCTGCCCGCCGCCTCGGCGTTCCTGCTCATCGCGCTGACCGTCGGCGGCCTGCTGGTGATCGGCAGCCTGCGGTCGCCGCTGCGCACCCCGCTCGGCGTCCTGGCCCGCCCGCGCCGCCGGCCGGGTCGTCCCGCCGTGACCAGGCGTCCGGGGCCCGCCGTCGCCGCCATGTCGGTGGCCGTGCTGGGGTACTTCTTGATCGCCGCGCTGATCCGGCCCGTGCCGACCGCCCTGTGGATCATGTCCGGGTGCGTTGTCGCGGCGGTGCTGTTCGGCGTGATCACGGCGTGCGTGCACGGCCGGCGGCTCCAGCGGTGGCTCGCCGACGCCGACCGGCGCTGGACGGTCGAGAGCGCCTTCCACCCCGCGGCCGTCACCGCCGGGTGGGCGTTGGTGTACGGCGGTGTGTACGCGGTCGCGGTCCTGGTGCTGGTCGGCCTGGAACCCGGCACCGATCCCGCCGGCGACGGTGTCGTCGGCCGCTGGGCGGGCGCCGACTGGTGGGCGCTGACCGCCCTGGTCACCGCCGCGGTCGCCGCGCTCGTGCTGGTCCTGGTGACGCCGTGGTTCGTGCCGGTGCGCGCGTGGAAGCGCCTGCGGCGGAACCTGGTGGACGAGGCCACGGTGTCCCTCTACCGCAACCCCGCGCTGGTGACGTCGACCCTGCGCGTCCTGCTGGAAGGCCGCGGCCTGCTCTACCGGCACCTGGTGCGGCAGTCCGACGGCGGGCCGGTGCTCGGTCCGCGCGGCGAGCGGATCGCGGCCCGCATCCGCGCCGGGCTGTGGCCGCCCGATCCGGCGACCGACGGCGCGGAAGACCCACGGACCGCGGCACGGCGGTACGTGGAGGCGTCCCGGACGGCCGACGCGACCGCGCTGTGGCGCTTGTCCTTCCACCGCTCGGAACGCGCGGCCGTGGCCTTGGCCACCCACCTGGACCGCTGCCCGCAGGACTTCTCGCTCGAGGGTGTCGAACCGGACGGCCGCACGGCCGCGGTCGCGACCCTGGGCCGGGCCGACACCTTGGACGTCATCCACCTGCGCCGCCGCCGTTCCCGGTGGTACGTCGACATCGAGAGCCACGCGCCGGCGCCTCCCGCACCGACCGGTCCCGGGCCGGGGCGCCCGGTCGCGCGCGAAGCTCCGGCACGCTCCGGTTCCTAGCTCCTGCCGGCGGGTCGTCGGGTGGACCGTGCCGTCCCCGCCGGCTCCGGAGGGCCGCAGAGGGCGGTCAGTCCTGGGCGAAGTTCCACAGGACGTCCGGGTACTCCAAGCGGCTCGGGCCGGCGTCGTCGACGAGCGCTTCCCACTCTTGGCCTTCGTCGTCGGCGGACACGGCTGACACGCGCCAGGTGGCGGGCCAGTCCCGGTACAGCGGCACCCGCCTGGCGCGCACGTCGTTCGCCACGGCGTTCTCGCAGTCGCTCAGGTCCGCGGCTCCCGCGAACGAGACGCGGTCGAAGAGGATGCCGTTGCGGAGGCCGATCGCGTGCAACCAGGCGTCACCGTTGAACACGACGTGCGAGAACAGGGGTGTGCCGGCGCTGAACTCGGCTTTGACGAACCACACCTCGTCCGCGAACGTGCTCGAGGAGATCCGGGTGGCGCCGAAGAAGTCCGCGCCCCGGAAGTTGACCTCACCGTCGAAGGCCGTCGACTCGATCTCGACCGACTCGCGGAACGTCGCGCCCGCGAACATCGCGGCGGCTGAGAACCGCGCGTCGGCGCACCGGAAGGCGCCCTCGAACGCGGCGCCCTGGAACGTGACGCCGGCCGCGAACCGGGTGCCGGTCAACGTCGCGGCGCCGGTGACGCGGAGTCCGTGGAAGTCCGCTTCGGTCCGGAACAGCGTGCCGTCGAGCACCAGGTCACCGCCGACCCGCGCCGCCGCGGCCAGGACCGGCCCGTCGAAGGTGGCGTCGACGAGGTCGAGTTCCTCGCCCGTCGCCAGACCCGTGAAGTCACACGTGCCGGTGAAGGTCGTCTCGGTGAACACCGCTTTCCGGACGTGGCAGCCGGTGAGGCTGAAGTCCTCCAGGGTGGCTTTCGACAGGTCCAGGCCGACGTCCCAGAACGTCGCGGAAGCCGACTCGGGCGACGGGCGGAGGTGCTCGATCAGGATGCGCTGCGCCGCCGAGCGGACCTGCGCGTTGCGGCTGCGCGCGGTCGCGTCGCCGGAATCGGTCACCGGCATCCGGAGCAGGGAGCAGATCACGTTGACGACCGTCTGGCGCATTCGCGGCTGGTCGTCGGCCAGGCGCTCGAAGCCGTACAGACCGGCGAGCTGCACCGTGATGTTGTCCGAACCGAACTGCTCGGCCGCCTTCGTGTAGATCTCGGTCACGCGTCGCTC
This sequence comes from Saccharothrix sp. NRRL B-16348, assembly GCF_001280085.1. Taxonomy (GTDB): domain Bacteria; phylum Actinomycetota; class Actinomycetes; order Mycobacteriales; family Pseudonocardiaceae; genus Actinosynnema. The sequence continues at coordinate 25,490 of NZ_LGED01000013.1, forward strand.
GGCCGCGTCGTGGCGACCGTCACCCGCGACCTGCTCCGCGTGCCTCCCGTTGGCCTCGGCGACCTCCTCGGCGTGACGCTGGGCCCGGTCGCGCTGCTCCAGCTCGACCTGCCGGTTCCGCAGCTCGTCACGACGCACCTGCAGCTCCAGTTCCTGGGTGCGCTGCCGCCGTGCGGCCAGGTACAGCGCGAACACGCCACCGCCGCCCACGGCGATGGCCGACGCCGTCTTGATGACGTCCAGGTGGGCGGTCGCCCGCTGCTCCGCGTCGGCGAGCGCGAGACCGTCGACCCACCGCCACAGCACCACGAGCACGACACCCGCGATCACCAGCACGACACCCGCGACCACCGGCACCGTCCACCTCGGCAGCGGAGCGCGCGACAGGGCTGCGGCAGGCGGGTTCGACGCGCCGGCGGAATCGGTCACACCGATCAAGTCGGCAACCCGCCCGCGGACGCTTCACCTCTCCGGGCGGATCGACTCGGATTTCACTCGACCAGGTGAGCTGTGCGCGGAACCGTAGGGGCGTCACGGCGACGCGGCGATCTCCACCCGGACCGACTGCGTGTCCTTCAGGATGACGACCGACGGCCGGTAGTCGTCGTTGTACCGACCGGTTATCAGGAACCAGCGGTCGTTGGAGTAGGTCATCAGGGACAGGCCGGTGTAGCGGTAGAACGGCTTTCCCCGATGCTCGTTCTGGGTCGGCTCGACCTGCGAGCCGGGCAGGTCCAGGTAGTCGTCGCTGAAGACCGTCACGAGCGGGAGCCGGGTGGGGTTGGGGTCCTCCTCGACGCCGCGGGCCGCTCGCTGCCCCAGGTCCTGGGCGTACAGGGTGCCCGCCCAGAAGAGCCCGAGGAACAGCACGACGTACAGGACGCCCCTGGCGCTCTTGGCCGCCGACCAGAACCTGATCACCAGGATGGCGCCCGCGCCCAGCAGTGCCGCCCCGCCGAAGGGTGCGATCGGGAACGCCGGGTCAAAGCCCACGAGGAACAGCAGCCCCACCAGGAACGAGGCGATGCCGACCACGACGATCCCGGCCACCGCGTACCGCGCGAGCCGCCCCGTGGCCGATCTGCCGCGCAGCAGTGAGACCGCCCGGTCGACGCCCAGGAAGAGGAGGGCGCAGACGGCGATCCGCGCCACGGCCCCGAACGTGACGTCGACGCTCCGCAACGCGTAGTCCTGAAGGGACGGCTTCAGCACGCCTTGGCTGATGCCGAAGTAGCCGTAGTACGCCTGGTTCCTGATCCACCCGATGTAGACCAAGAGCGCGGTGATCACGGTCGCGGGCGCGGCGACGTCGAGGACCGTCTTGATCTGCTCCAGGACGTTCCGCTGGTCACTGCTCGGTGCGGTGCCCGGTGCGGCGCCTTGGTCGACGCTCATCCGGTCATCCGGCCGGCCGTGTCGGCGACGGCTCGGGCTTCGACGTGGTGGGGGGATCGTTCGTGGTGGGGCCTGCGGTGGTGGTGGGCGTGCACGACAACCCCGGTATGCCGCAATGACCCGTCGTCGTTCGGGTAGCGGACTTCTCGGATCGGACGATGGGCGGGATGAACACGGTCGTGACTCCCCCGGCCGATGTCGTCGTAACCCCTGGGGATTGCGTCGTCCCGGTCACGGACGTGGTCGTGCCGGTAGCCGACCCGCGCACCGCGTCCCGCGGTCGGTTGTCGTCGCCTTGTCGGGCGCAGGCGGCGATCACCAGCAGGCCGAGAACGCTTCCGCCCAGCGCTGCCCGGATGCGATCAGCACGTCTTGCCATCGGCCACCTCCGCCGAGGTCGCTGCTCACCGCCTGCCGTGCGGCCGGGGCGGTGGACGGACAGTCTCACTTCTGACATCGCCCGCCGGCGCGGAGGATTACGCGATGTACCCGAACGTGTGACAAGGGCGGAGGCGTGCTTCGTCGGGTGACGCCGGCGGAGGTCAGTGCGTGCCGTGGGCGCTCAGCTCTCGGTAGTGGTCGATCTTCGCGTCCAACGACGTCAGGCAGTCGGAGAGCTCGGCGATCCGCCGCCGGACGGCGTCGCGGTGCCGTTCCAGCAACTCCAGGCGTTCCCGCGCGGTCGCGTCGCCTTGCCTGCGCAGCTCGGCGAAGCGTTGCATGTCCCGGATGGACATGCCGGTGGTGCGCAGGCGGGTGAGGAAGGCGAGCCAGGCCAGGTCGGCGCTGCGGAAGCGGCGCCGGCGGTCCGGGCCGCGGCCGACCGGGTCGAGCAGGCCGATCCGCTCGTAGTAGCGCAACGTGTGCGCGGTCAGGCCGGTGGCCTCGGCCGTTTCCGCGATCGACAGCACGCTCGTCTGGTTCATGCCGTCGACGGTAGGAGTTGGAGCGCGCTCGAAGTCAACCCGGCAGCTCCTCGAACACGCCCCTGGCCACGGTCACGGCGTTCAGGACGCGGGGGAAGCCGGCGTACGGCACGACGTGGATCAGCGCCTCGACCACCTGACCCCGGCTCAACCCCACGCGCAGCGCGGCGCCCAGGTGCACCCGCAGTTGGGGTGCGGCGTCGCCGAACGCGGTCAGCGCGCCGATCGTCACGAGCTGCCGCTGCCGCACCGTGAGCCACGGCCGGTAGTACACGTCGCCGAACGCGAACTCGACCACGTAGCGGCCGAGGTCGGGCGCGATGTCCCGCAACGACTCGATCACGTCCAGCCCGTGCTGCCCGTCGACCTCCACCAGCTTCTCCGCGCCACGCGCGTAGCGGTCCCGCTGGTCGGTCTGCACCGGCGGCTCGACCGTGATCCCCCGGTCCGCGAACACCTGCCGGGCGGCCTGCACGGCGTTGAGCGCCCTGGGGAAGCCCGCGAACGGCACGATGTGGATCAGCGCCTCCACGATCTCGACGGGGCTCAGCCCGACCTGGAGCGCCGCGTCGAGGTGGAACCGGAGCTGCGGCGCGGTGTCGCCCTGCGCGGCCAGGGCTCCGATGGTCACCAGCTGCCGCTGCCGGTGGTCCAGCCCCGGCCTGGCGTAGACGTCGCCGTAGGCGAACTCGACGATGTAGCGGCCGAGGTCCGGTGCGATGTCCGACAGCGACTTGACCACCTCGGCGCCGCGGTCACCGGAGACCTGCCGCAGGACGGCCATGCCCCTGGCGTACCGGCCCGATGCGGCTGACGCCTCCGGTGCCGTCGACACGCCGACGGCGCCGATCAGCGCGCCGGCGGCCAGCAGCGAACGTCGGTTGACGGTGGTGTCGTGATCTGACTTGGTCATGCCGGCGACGCTAGGTCTTCGCGCGCGCTCGAAGTCAAACCATCGCGCGTGCGGACGGCCGATGATGTGAGCGATAACAGGAGAACGCGGGCCGGAACGTTCACACGGTGGCGCCTGGGACCGCTCTCAGGCGCGTGGTCGGACCTACGGCCGCCCAACGGGTGACCGGACGGGGAACCGGGCGTTGACTTCCGGGATCCGCTCACTGCAGGATGTTGCGCAACGCATTGAACATCAACGCGAAGCAATGGCCCGGACGGCCTGAAACCGCCGCCTATGGCCTCGACTTCCGCGCTGCCGCCCGCTCTGCCGGGCAGCACGTCGCGTGCCGGCACCGCTCCGCCGAGGAGAACCCCTTGAAGACCAGATGACGTCGTCCCAGTGAAGCCTGATTGTTAGCGCTAACAAGACCAGCGGGCCGGTCCGATCGGCCGTCACTTCCCCAAACCGAGGACAGCATCGTGGACTTCACCAGACGACAGCTCGGCCGCATCGCCGCGGTCGGGACCGGGGCGCTCGTGCTGCCGGGCCTGCTGCCACCAGGCACGGCGGCGGCCTCGTTCTCGGACGGCAAGTGGGGCGACCAGGGTGACGGCACCTACGCCAACCCGATCATCCCGGCCGACCTCAGCGACTGGGACTGCATCCGGGTCGGCGCCGACTACTACGGCATCACCAGCACGTTCGGGTACTCGCCCGGCATGGCCGTCCTGCACTCGAAGGACCTGGTCAACTGGCGGACGATCGGCGGCGCGGTCGACGACCTCACCCGCATCGGACCGGAGCTGAACTGGGACCGGATGAACCGCTACGGCCGCGGCGTGTGGGCCGGGGCCCTCCGCCACCACGCGGGCCGGTACTGGCTGTACTTCAACACGCCCGACGAAGGCTTCTTCATGACGTCGGCACCGTCGCCGACCGGGCCGTGGGAGCCGTTGCACTCGGTGTGGCGGACCACCGGCTGGAACGACGTGTGCCCGTTCTGGGACGACGACGGCCAGGGCTACCTGGTCACCACGCACTACGCGGACGCCTACAAGGTGCACGTGTTCAAGCTGTCCGCGGACGGCAAGTCGCTGGTGGGCCCCTCAAGGGTCATCCACCAGTCACGGGGCAGCGAGGCCAACAAGCTCTACAAGATCGACGGCACCTACTACCACCTCTTCAGCGAGGTGAAGGCCGAGGGCCGGGTGGTCATGATGAACCGCGGCAGCAGCCTCTTCGGCCCGTTCGAGACCAGGCAGTTGCAGCACGTCTCCCCCTCCGCGGACCGCGAGCCCAACCAGGGCGGGCTGGTGCAGGCGCCGGACGGCGCGTGGCACTGGGTGACCCACCACGGCACCGGCCGCTGGGAGGGACGGGTGCTGTCGCTGCTGCCGGTGACCTGGGTGGACGGCTGGCCGATCCTGGGTTCGGTGGGCGCGGACGGCATTGGCAACATGGTCTGGACGGGCCGGGTGCCCGCCGGCGGCACGCCCGGCCTGCCGGTCGACGCGCTGCCCCCCGTGGTGACCGGCGACCTGTTCACCGACACCCGCCTCAAGCCGCAGTGGGAGTGGCACTACCAGCCGCGCGCGGACCGGTGGTCGCTGACCGAACGCCCCGGCTTCCTGCGGTTGAAGGCGTTCGCGCCCCTGGCGGCGGACAACCTGACCAAGGCCGGGAACACGCTCACCCAACGGGTGCTGCGCACCGCGGGCGGCGCGACGGTGACGGTCCGCCTCGAACTGGCGGGCCTCGCCGACGGCCAGCACGCCGGGCTGTGCCACTACGCGGCGACCTACGCCGGGCTGGGCGTCCGGCGCGCCGGGACCACGACCGCCATCGAGCACAACGTCGGCGGCGGCCTGACCCAAGGTCCGGTGATCACGCAGAACGCCGTGTGGCTGCGCACCTCGTGGGACGTCAACGGGGTCAGCCGGTTCTCCTACAGCCTCGACGGGAGCGCGTTCACCCCGTTCGGCGGCACCTACCAGCTCACCTGGGGCGGTTACCGCGGTGACCGGGTCGGCATCTACACCTACAACCCGAACGGCACCGGTCACGTCGACGTCGACTCGGTGCAGTACACGATCGCACCCACCCGGGCCTACAAGTGCGTGAGCGCGCGCAGCGGCAAGGTCGTCGACGTCTCCAACGGGTCGGGCGCAGACGGCGCCGCCGTGGTCCAGTGGGCCGACACCGGCAGGGCGAACCAGCACTGGGCCTTCCAGTCCACAGTGGACGGCTACCACACCGTCACGTGCGTCGGCAGCGGCAAGGTGCTCGACGTGGCAGGGTCCTCCCTGGCGGACGGCGCACGGGTCGTACAGGCGACCGCCGACGGCCGGGCCAGCCAGCAGTGGCAGCTGCGCCCGCAGACCGGTGGCGTGTTCACCGTGGTCAACCGCCACAGCGGCAAGGTGCTCGACGTCAGCGGAGGCAGCACCGCCGACGGCGCCGCGCTGATCCAGTACCGCGACGTCGGCAGCGCCAACCAGCGCTGGACCTTCCACCGCGTCGCAGGCTAGGGCTTGGGCGGTGAACCCCGTCCCCCGGGGTTCACCGCTCCCCCAGCTGTGCCAGCACCGTCCCCTGCGTGACCGACGCGCCCGGCTCGACGGTCAGGCCGGTGACGACGCCGGCCTTGTGGGCGGTGACCGGGTTCTCCATCTTCATGGCCTCCAGCACCAGGACGAGGTCGCCCGCCTCGACCGGCTGCCCCTCGGACACCGCGACCTTCACCACCGTGCCCTGCATCGGCGCGACGATCGCGTCGCCGGACACGAGGGTCATGCCGCCGGTGCGCCTGCGCGCGGTCGGGCGGGGTTGGCCGGCGGTCGCCGCGGCCGGTGTCGCACCGTCCACGAGGGCGGTGAGGTCGGCAGGCAGTGACACCTCGACGCGGCGGCTGTTCACCTCCACGACCAGCCGCCGGCGCGGGAGTTCGTCGGCGGTGGTCGGTTGGGGGTGGTGCGGCTCGACCGGGTTGTGCCACTCGGTCTCGATCCACTTCGTGTGCACGTCGAACGAACCACCCCCGGCGAACGCGGGGTCGTCCACGACGAGGCGGTGGAAGGGCAGCACGGTGGCGATCCCCTCGACGTCGTACTCGCGCAGCGCGCGGCGGGCCCGGCGCAGGGCCTGCTCACGGGTGGGACCCCACACGACGAGCTTGGCCAGCATCGAGTCGAACTGGCCGCCGATCACGCTGCCCTCGACGACTCCCGAGTCGACCCGGACGCCCGGCCCGCCCGGTTCGCGGTAGCGGGTGATCCGGCCGGGTGTGGGCAGGAACCCGCGGCCGGCGTCCTCCCCGTTGATCCGGAACTCGAACGCGTGCCCGCGCGGCGCCGGGTCCTCGGTCAGCTCCAGCGGGTGGCCCTCGGCGATGCGGAACTGCTCCAGCACCAGGTCGACGCCGGTGGTCTCCTCGGTGACCGGGTGCTCGACCTGCAACCGGGTGTTGACCTCCAGGAACGACACGGTGTCGCCCTGGACCAGGTACTCCACCGTGCCCGCCCCGGAGTACCCGGCCGCCCGGCAGATGGCCTTGGCCGAGTCGTGGACCAGTCGCCGCTGCTCGTCGGTCAGGAACGGCGCCGGCGCCTCCTCGACCAGCTTCTGGTGCCGTCGTTGCAGGGAGCAGTCACGCGTGCCGAGCACGACGACGTTGCCGTGCCGGTCGGCCAGCACCTGGGCCTCCACGTGCCGTGCCCGGTCCAGGTACCGCTCCACGAAGCACTCGCCGCGGCCGAACGCGGTGACCGCCTCGCGGGTCGCCGACTCGAACAGCTCCGGGATCTCGTCGAGGGAACGGGCGACCTTCAGGCCACGCCCGCCACCGCCGAACGCGGCCTTGATCGCGACCGGCAGGCCGTGGCGCTCGGCGAAGTCGACGATCTCCCGGGCGTCGTCGACGGGACGCCCGGTGCCGGGGACGAGCGGTGCGCCCACCCGTTCGGCGATCCGCCGCGCGGTCACCTTGTCGCCGAGGTCCCGGATGGCCTGCGGGCTCGGCCCGATCCAGGTCAGGCCGGCGTCGAGGACGGCTTGGGCGAAGTCCGCGTTCTCCGACAGGAAGCCGTAGCCGGGGTGGATCGCGTCGGCGCCGCACCGCCGCGCGACCTCCAGGATCCGGTCCGCCGACAGGTAGGACTCGGCCGCGGTCCGGCCGCCCAGCGCGAACGCCTCGTCGGCGAGCCGGGCGAACGGGGCGTCGGCGTCGGGTTCGGCGTACACCGCGACGCTCGCGATCCCCGCGTCCCGCGCCGCCCTGATCACCCGGACCGCGATCTCGCCCCGGTTGGCGATGAGAACCTTGTGCACCTGCGACTCCCTCTCTGTGCTCGGTCGGCCCGCTCGGACCGACCGCTACCCGGCGCTGCGCCAGCTGTTGGGCGGCACGAACACCGCGGCCCGCTCCGGGTGCAGCCACCGGGGCGCGGCCAGGAGCCGCGCGTCGTCCGGTGGTCGCCGGGTGGCCAGGCACACCACCGCCAGCAGGGCGCCCAGCTCGTCCTCGTCGAGCGTTCCGGACTCGATCCGCAGGACCGGTTCGTCGGCCATGACCGCTCCCTCCCTACAGGGGTGTGTTGCCGTGCTTGCGCAGCGGCAGGTCGGCGTGCTTGGTGCGCAGCATCTCCAGGCCGCGGATGAGCACCCGCCGGGTGTCGGCCGGTTCGATCACGTCGTCGACCAGCCCGCGCTCGGCGGCGTAGGCGGAGTGCATGAGCTCGGCCCGGTACAGGTCGATCTTCTGCCGGCGAACCGCCTCGCGGTCGCCGTTCGCGGCGGCGATGTCGCGCCGGAAGATGATGTCGACGGCCGCTTCCGGCCCCATGACGGCGATCTCGTTGCCCGGCCACGCCAGGACGAGGTCCGCGCCGATCGAGCGGGAGTCCATGACGATGTACGCGCCGCCGTAGGCCTTGCGGACGATCACCGACAGTCGCGGCACCGTGGCGTTGCAGTAGGCGGCCAGCAGCTTCGCGCCGTGCCGGATGATGCCGTCGTGCTCCTGGTTCACGCCGGGCAGGAAGCCGGGCACGTCCACGAACGTGACGATCGGGATGTTGAAGCAGTCGCACGTCTGGACGAACCTCGCCGCCTTCTCCGACGCCGCGATGTCCAGGGCGCCGGCCAGCACGGACGGCTGGTTGGCCACCACGCCCACGACCTGGCCGCCCAGCCTGGCGAACGCGCAGATGACGTTGGTCGCCCAACCCTCTTGCACCTCCAGGACGAACCCGTCGTCGACGACCTCCTCGATGACCGCCCGCATGTCGTAGGGCCGGTTGCCGTCCGCGGGCACCAGGTGGTCGAGCGCCTCGGCGCGGCGGTCGACCGGGTCGGCCGACGGCAGGGCGGGCGGGCGTTCCCGGTTGTTGGCCGGCAGCATCGACAGCAGCAACCGGACGTCCTCCAGGCACGACCGCTCGTCGTCGTAGGCGAAGTGCGCGACGCCGGAGAGCCGGTTGTGCACGTCCGCACCGCCGAGCTCGTCCATGGTGACCCGCTCGCCGGTCACCGCGGCCACCACGTCCGGCCCGGTGAGGAACATCTGGGAGATGCCGCGGACCATGAACGTGAAGTCGGTCAGCGCCGGGCTGTACGCGGCGCCGCCGGCGCACGGGCCGAGCATGACGCTGATCTGCGGGATGACGCCCGACGCCTTGGCGTTGCGCCGGAAGATCCCGCCGAACCCGGCGAGCGCCGTGACGCCTTCGTGGATGCGGGCGCCCGCGCTGTCGTTGAGCGACACCAGCGGCGCGCCGGCCTCCACGGCGAGGTCCATCACCTTGTGGATCTTCTCCGCGTGCGCCTCGCCGACCGCGCCGCCCAGGATCCGGAAGTCCTGGGCGTAGACGAAGACCGTCCGACCGTGCACGGTGCCCCAGCCGGTCACCACGCCGTCGCTGAGCGGGCGGTGGTCCGCCCGGCCCAGGCCGGCGTGCCGGGCGCGGCGCAGGCCCTCGACCTCCTGGAACGACCCCTCGTCGAGCAGCAGCGCGATCCGCTCGCGGGCGGTCAGCTTGCCCTTGCCCCGCTGCCGCCGCGCGGCTTCGTCATCGTCGTCGAGCAGTGCGCGTTTCAGCTCGGCGATCTTCCCGACCGCGTCGTGCACCATGTTTCCTCCTCGTGGTGCGCGCCCTCAGGCGGGCAGCCGGTTGTGCTGTGCCAGTGCGACGAGCGCCGCCTTGTCGACCTTGCCGTTGGCCAGGCGGGGCAGGGACTCGACCACCGTCAGGACGTCCAGGTCCGCGGTCGGCAGGTCCGTGCCCGAAAGGTTCACCGTCGCGCCGGTGGTGGCGGCGGCGGTCCGCACGAACCCGGCGAGCCGGACCGGGCCGCCTCCGGTCGCGGGGACGCCCACCACCTCGCACTCCGCCACGTCCGGGTGGGCTTCGAGCCTCCGGCGGACCGACGACGGCGAGACGACCGCACCGCCCTTGCGGACCAGGTCGCCGATGCGGTCGATCACGGTCAGCAGGCCGGCCGCGGACACCGTGCCGTAGTCGCCGGTCGGGAACCAGCCGGGCCCCACCGCGGTCACCCCCGAACCGTCGAGGTAGCCCTGCATGACGTTCGGGCCCGCGACCCAGACCTGCCCGGCCGCCCCGGTCGGCACCGGCTCCGCGGTCGGGTCGTCCAGCGCGGCGACCCGGACCGCGACGTCCCGCACGGGGGCGCCCACGGAGCCGATCCGCTCGTGGCCGGCGCGTTCGGTGCTGACCAGTGAGGTGGTCTCGGACAGCCCGTAGCCCTGCCAACACGGGACGCCGAGCGTCGAGGCGATCCGGGTGGCGGCCTTCTCCGACAGCGCGGTGCTCCCGGAGCCGACCATGCGCAGGTGCCGGACCCGGGCCGAGCCGAACGCCGGGTCGGCCGCCAGCTGCTCCAGCCGCACCGGCAGGGAGTACAGGTGGGTGGCCTCCGCCTCGTCGGCGGCGAGCACCGAGTCGAGCACCCGTCGATGACCGACGAGGACCTGCCGGACCCCGGCCAGCACCGCCGCGTTCATGTGCATCGGGTAGAAGATCGGCCTGCTGTGCGCGAGGCCGCCCGACCCGGCGAGCCCGTGGGCGTCGGCCAGTTGCGCGGCGTTGACCAGGACGTTGCGGTGGCTGTAGGCGACCGCCTTCGCCCGGCCGGTCGAGCCGCTGGTGAACATCAGCGCGGCGGTGTCGTCCGGCAGCGCGGGCGCCCCGCCCGTCCGCAGCCGGAGCAGCCGGCCGAAGTCGACCCGGATCTCCTCCTGGACCAGGTCGAGCAGCCCCTGGTCGGCCAGCTTGGCGCGCAGGGCGTCGAGTCCGGCGTCGGAGACCAGCACGGCCGAGGGCATCGCCAGCCGCAGCACGTGGGCCACGGCCGGCGCGGGCAGCAGCGGGTTGATCGGCGCGACGACGTTGCCGCTGCGGATCGTGCCGTAGTAGTAGGCCGGGAACACCGGGTCGAGGTCGGCCACCAGACCGACCACACCGCGGCCCGGTGCGGCCGTGCCCAGCGCCTTGGCCGCCGAGGACGCCACGTCGTCCCAGTCCCGGAAGGTCAGGGTCTCGGCGCCGACCCGCACCGCCGGCCGGTCGGCGCCGGCGCGGACGGCCTCGGTCAGCAAGGTGTCCACTTCAGCCGGCCGCGGCTCGGGCAGCGGCTCGGCCGCCACCCAGGACCGCCCGGCGGCCGGCCAACGCATCGTGTCGTCCATGACGTCCCCCATCACCAGCTCGTCCTCATGCGAAGCACTCCGGCAACCCGCCGTTGAGCGCGACCATCTCCGCGAACACCGCCACGACGTCCAGCGGCGCTCCCGGCTCGGCGCCGTCGAGTTCGGCGTAGGCGCGGTGCAGGTTCGCGACCAGCCGTTCCGGCTCGCCCCACCGGCCGAACTCGGCCGGGTCCGTCCGCTCCGCGACCGCGGCGGGTGGCAGGCCCGCCCGGTGCCCCGCCGTCGCGACCCCGTCCAGCCAGTCCAGGTACCGCTCGGTGTCGTCCAGCAGCACGGGACCGCCGACCGGTCCGTGCCCCGGCACGACCACCCGTGGCCGCAGCTCCCGCACCGACGCGACCGCCGCGCGCATCCCGGCCAGCGACCCCATCAGCAGGAACGGGGTGCTGCCCGACATGATCACGTCACCGGCGAACAGCACGCGTTGCTCGGGCAGCCACACGACCGTGTCGCCGCGGGTGTGCGCCGGCCCGACGTGGATCAGCTCCACGGTGCGGCGGCCGTCGTGCAGGACGAGCCGGTCCTCGTAGGTGAAGTCGGGCAACCGCACCTCCGGCTCGCCCCACCGCACGTCCGGCCACAGGCCCGTCAGCCCCAGGCCGCTCGCCGCCATCTCCCGGGCGGCCTCGACGTGCGCGACCACCTCGGTGCCCGCCGGGAACCAGCACCCGCCGAAGACGTGGTCACCGTGGAAGTGCGTGATGACCAGGCGGTCGATCGGCTGCGGGGCCAGGGCCCGGACCGCGGCGAGCTGCGCCTCGGTCCGGTCCCGGGTGGCGCACGTGTCGATCACCGTCGTGCCGTCCGCGCCCACGACGACACCGCTGTTGTTGACGCACCAGCCGCCGTGCTCCTGCAGGTAGGCGAACACCCCCGGCGCGAGCTCCACCGGCGTGGGCGCGGGTGGCAGGTCGATCCGCACGCGTGACACGGTCAGACCCCCTCCAGCAGCGACTTCGCGATCAGCATCGTGGCCATGCTGTTGGCGCTGAGCGCGTCGCGCGCCTTGGCCAGGTTCGCCTGGTCGCGGGCGGCCTCCGGGCGCAGCCGGATGGTGTGCTCGGAGGTGAGCACGGTCTCGCCCTGGCCCGCTCTGATCGTCCAGCTGCCCAGGTGCAGGTCGAGCAGCGGCGGCAGGTCGAGCTGCTTGTAGCCGATGCGGCCGGTGCCCTCGGTGATCCGGATGGACATCGTCTCGTGCTCGCCGACCTGGGACAGGGTCGTCATCCGCAGCGACTGGACGTCGGCCGTGCCGTAGTCGTCGAGCCGCACGGCCGCGACGTGCGGCAGCCGGTCGGTCCAGTGCTCGGCCTCCCAGAGGAACGCGTGCACCGCGTCGGCCGCGGCGGCGATCCGGACGGAGTCGGCGAACGTCCGGACCTCGCCCGTCCCCCGCTCGGCGACGGCCTTGACGTTCGCCAGTTCGGTCCGGCTGTTCTCGTCGGTGACCTTCTCGATCCAGGCCAACGCCTCCGGGTCGTCGTCGACCGCCGAGAACGTGTGCAGCAGGCGGAGTCTGGTGCGCCCCGGGCCGTCCTCCTCGGCTACCCAGGTGCCGCTCATCGACGCGATCGGCGACGCCGGCACCGCCTGGCGGAAGGTGATCCGGTGCGACCGGGGGTCGAGCTCGCGCACCGACGTCCAGGACTTCACCAGGTCGCCTGCGCTCGCCCAGATCCGGAAGGTCTCCGTCGTCCCGCGGTGCTCGACGTGCGTGACCTGGATGGTCGGCTCGAACAGCTCGGGCCAGCGCTCGGCGTGGGCGAGCAGGGCGTAGACCTCGCCGGGCTCGGCGTCGATCGTGATGTCGTGCGTGGTCTCCATTGCGGTGCCCTCACGTCAGTAGTTGCCCAGCCCGCCGCAGACGTTGAGCGCCTGCGCGGTGATGGAAGCGGCCAGCGGTGTGGTGAGGTACTCGACGAGGCCCGCGACCTCGTCGGGCGTGGTGTACCGGCCGAGCGGGATCTTGGCCTCGAACTTGGCCAGGACGTCGGCCTCGGACACGTCCCAGATCCGGGCGTAGTTCTCCCGGACGTGGTGCGCCATCGGGGTTTCGACGTAGCCGGGGCAGACGGCGTTCACGGTGACGCCGGTGCCGGCCAGCTCCAGGCCGAGTGCCTTGGTGAAGCCCACGACGCCGTGCTTCGAGGCGCTGTAGGGCGCGCCCAGGACGACGCCCTGCTTGCCGCCCGTCGAGGCGATGTTGATGATCTGGGCGGCCTGGCGCGTGGTCATCCCGCCGGTCGTCAGCACGTGCCGCGACATCAGGAAGACGCTGCGCAGGTTGGTGTTGACGACGTTGTCCCACAGCTCGGTCGACAGGCCGCTGGTGACGCCGCCGCCGGGGATGCCCGCGTTGTTCACCAGGGTCGTGACGGGCCCGAACGCCGCCACGCCCGCGGCCACGAAGGACTCGACCTGCGACTCGTGCCGCACGTCGCAAGACTGGCCGTCGGCGGTGATGCCGAGTTCGGCGAGGTCCGCGACGGTCTCCTTGACGCGGCGCGCGTCCCGGGCGCCGAGGAACACCCGGTAACCGGCGGCGCCCAGCCGCTTGGCGATCGCCAGGCCGATCCCGCTGGTGGCGCCGGAGATCAGCGCGACCCGGTCGTCGGTGTGCTCAGGCAGCATCGCGCTCCTCCTCGATCACGTCGAGCAGTGCGGCCGGCGTCTTGGCGTGTTCCAGGACGTCGTCGTCGAGCAGGACCCCGTGCTCGCGCTTGAGGAGGTTCAGCACCTCCAGCAACGCGATGGAGTCGAAGCCGATGTCGTCGAAGGAGGTGTCCGGGCTGACGTCCGTCGCGAGGTCGACGTTGTCGTCCTCGCCCGCCACCTTGCGGAGCACCGCGGTCAGGGTGTCGATGTTCATTGCGTTCTCCCGTTGTCTTGTCGGAGTTCGGTGTGCGGCTTCGTCAGCACCATCGCCGAGTTGAAGCCGCCGCGGCCCCTGGCGAGCACCAGGACCGTGTGGACCCGGCCCGGGGCCGGGTGGTCGACGACGCGCAACGCGCTCGCCGCGTCGGAGAGCTGGTAGCGCGGCGTGGGCGGGACGACCTGCTTGGCGATCGCCAGGCACGCCGTCGCGACGTCGAGCGCGCTGCCCGCGCAGCCGAGCCGGCCGATGCCGGTCTTCGGCACGGTCACCGGGACGCCTCCCGGGCCGAACACGGCGTCGATCGCCCGCGCTTCCCGGTCGTCCATCTCGCGGGTGCCGAACCCGTCGGCGAACACCACGTCGACGTCGCCCGCGTCCACCTCCGCGTCGCGCAGCGCGACGCGGATCGCGCGTTCCAGGCCGCGGCCGTCCCGCGCCACGCCGTCGAAGGTGGACGCGAACCCCGCGATCTCGGCGTAGGCCGGGCGCGCACCGGCGCGGTCGGGCCGTTCCACGGTCATGATCGCCCCGCCCTCGCCGGACACAAAGCCGTCGGCGTGCGGCGAGAACGGCCGGTACGCCGTGCGCGGGTCGGGGTCAGTCGCCATGAGCCCGGCGCTGGTGTAGGCCGACCAGCCCCACGGGCAGAGGTTGGTGTCCACGGCGCCGGCGAGCACCAGCTCGCAGTCGTGCCGCAGCTGCCGTCGTGCCTGGCCGATCGCCTCCATGCCGCCGGTGTCGTCGGTGACCAGCGCGCGGGCCGCTCCCCGCAGGTTGTGCCGGATGGAGATCTGGCCGGTGTTGACCGCGTAGAACCAGGCGAACGACTGGTACGCGCTGACGTGGGCCGGGCCGCGCGACCACAGCGCCTGCATCTCCTTCTGCGCGAACTCGAACCCGCCGCCGTTGTTCGCGGTCACCACCGCCGAGGCGTGCTCGGAGTAGGTCCCGTCGGGGATGGCGGCGTCGTCGAGCGCCTCGCGGGTGGCGACCAGCGCGAACTGGGTGACCCGGTCGGTCTGCGGCAGCAGCCGGGCGGGCAGGTGGTCCCTCGGGTCGAACCCGGTGTGCTCACCGGCGAGCCCGGTGGCGTACTTGCCGCCGTCGAACCGGGTGATCGGGCCGATCCCGTTGGTCGAGTCGAGCAGCGCGGTCCAGTACGGGTCGACGCCGACGCCGAACGGCGTGACGATGCCCAGGCCGGTGATGTGCGGTTTCATCGCGTCGCACCCGACCTCGAGATGATCATGGCGCTCTGGAACCCGCCGAACCCGCTGCCCACGCTGAGCACGTGCTCCGGCGACGCTTCCCTGGCCCGGACCGGGATGTAGTCGAGGTCGCACTCCGGGTCGCGCTCGGTCCAGTTCGCGGTGGGCGGCAGCAACCCGTGCTGCAGGGCCAGCAGGCACGCCGCGATCTCGATGGAGCCGATCGCGCCCAACGAGTGGCCGACCATCGACTTGATCGAGCTGACCGGCGTGCGGTACGCGTGCTCGCCGAGCGCGAGCTTGAACGCGGCCGTCTCGTGCCGGTCGTTCTGCTTGGTGCCCGACCCGTGCGCGTTGACGTACCCGATGTCGGTCGGCGCGATGCCCGCCTGGTCGAGCGCCGCGGTGATCGCCGCCGCCATCTCCACGCCGTCCGGGCGCAACCCGGTCATGTGGTAGGCGTTGCACCGGCTCGCGAAGCCCGTGAGCTCGCCGTAGATCGGCGCTCCCCGCCGGCGGGCCGACTCCAGCTCCTCGATGACGAACATCGCCGCGCCCTCGCCGAGCACGAACCCGTTGCGGCTCTTGTCGAACGGCCGCAACGCGCGTTCCGGCTCGTCGAGCCGCGGCGTCGTCGCCTTGATCGCGTCGAAGCAGGCGATCGTGATGGGCGAGATCGGCGCGTCGGACGCACCGCACACGGCTCGGTCGATCGTGCCTTCCCGCACGAGTTCGACCGCGTGCGCCACGGCGTCGAGCCCGGAGGTGCACCCGCTGGACACGACCGAGACCGGCCCTTCCGCGCCGACCTCGACGGCCAGCTCGGCGGCGATGGAGCTGGGGATGTAGTAGTCGTAGTAGTGCGGGCCGGCCTTGGACTCGTCCACTTCCCAGGTGCTGCCGTGCCCGCTCATCCGCACGTACTCGGACTCCAGGGCCGGGGTCGACCCGACCGCGGTCCCGACCACGACGCCGGTCCGCCCCGGATCGCCGAGACCCAGGTCGATCCCGCTGTCCTCGACGGCCTCCCGCACGGCGACGAGCGCGAACTGCCCCACCCGGTCCAGCCGCGCCACCTCGGCGGCGGTCAGGCCGCACGACGCCGGGTCGAAGTCGACCTCGGCCGCGACTTGGGACCGGAACGGCGTCGGATCGACCAGCGTCATGGTCCGGGTCGCGGTGCGCCCCGAGGAGATCAGGTCCCAGAAGTTCTTCCGCCCTGGTGTGCCCGGTGCCACGACACCGATGCCGGACACCACGACCCTTCGCTTGCCCGTCATGTTCAACCCCACGTTCCCCCCTGAGATCAACGAATGGTCAGTTCGGCTTCGCGGTCCGCGACACGACCCGGTGTCCCGCGACGCCCTCGACGCGGAGCAGGTCCGCGAACTCGATCACCGCGGTGATGCGCGAGCCCTGGCCCGCGACGGACTCCACCGCGAGCACGGTGCCCCGCACCCGGAGGTCGTCGCCGGTGGGCGTGACCGCGCAGTTCGCCATGAAGTGCCGCTGCACCGCGCCGCGCGCGGACCTGGCGTCCCGGAGGACCCGGCTGTGCTCGACGATCCGGGCTCGGCCCCGCAGCGTGCGGAGGCCGTCGATGACGAACTCCGCGTCCGCGGCGAACGTGTCGCCGTAGGCGTCGAGGTCGCCGCGGTCGAGCGCGTGGACCTGCTCGGCGTAGAACTGCTCGACCGCGGTCCGGCTGTCCTCGGCCATCACGACCGCCACGGCTTGTCGTCGCGGGTCACCTTGCGGGCCCGGACCTGCCAGCGGTCGTCGCGCCGCACCAGGACGTCCTCGCAGAGCGTGCTGGCGTAGATGACGGGCGTGCCCGTCGCGCCGCTCTCGACGACGAGGACGTAGCTGCTCGTCCGCACGAGCGCGGCGGTGCGCGGCACGACCCGCAGCATCGACACGAGGTGCCGGTGGGTGATGCCGTCCCGGGCGCGCTGCTCGACGCCGGCCGCGGCCGCCGCCCCGATCGCGGCGCGCCCGTGCAGGAGTCGGTCGAATCCGCTCGCCGCGAAGGTCGCCTCAGGCACGAAATCGGCGGCGAACGCGGCGGTGTCGCCCCGGTCGAGGGCGCCCATGTGGTTCACGTAGAACCGGGACACTTCCTCGTGCAGCGACGCCTCCGCCCGGGCGGGTGGTCGGATCATTTTCAAGGTCGTCATGAGCCACCAGTGATTCAGTCGTCGGTCGTTCGTGGCGGTGAGCCGGCGGACCGGCTCGTGAATGTTGTCGGCGACGTTATGGCGGGGCGTCCGACGGCGGCAATCACATTGCACGGGAGTTCGCGAATCCTGCACTCCTGTTCACCCGCGTACCGTGATCACGGACTCCGAGGGGAGTCGGCGCAGGTAGGAGGCCCGCTCAGGGGTGCGTGCCGTGCCCCGCGAGGCTTGACGATCTCTTGGCGGACACCACGCAAAGTGCGGTCACGAGCTGTTCTGAATAATTCTCACTATCGCGCATATCCGCCCCGGGTCGGGTGACACCCGGATCGGCGCGGCGCACGAAAACCCGATCTTGGCGCAGTTCTGCGATTCACCCGCGCCCCGGAGGCGTCGTTGGTTACGATGACCTGGTCCGATGACCACTGCGACACTGGTGCGGGGAGGTACCAATGCGCGAGGGAGCTTCTGGGGGGCAGGTCCCGGCGGAGCGTTCAAGATTCATCAGGATTCACAACCGGAACGTGAACCCGGTCGACCGGCTCGAGTATTGGAATGAGCTGACCGAGGGCACGCGGTACGGCAAGAACGGGATGCCGCTGATTGCGGCCGAGCCGAGTTTCCAGGCCGATTACACCGGGCACTGGGTCGGCGACGCCGGCGTGGTGGCCGGGAAGATGGACGCCGGGGCGTTCCTGGTCGACCGCACGCGGGCGGAGGGCATCGACGGCGGCCGGGTGCAGCTCATCCTCTCGGGCAGCAACGGCGCGCGGATCGACGCGCGGGACTCGACGCACGAGATCGGCCCCGGCTCGCTGTACCTCCAGTTCCACGACGAGCCCCGGCGCGTCCTGTGGACCAGGCCGGACCGCCAGCTGATCGTGGACATCGACTCGTCGCGGCTGACCGTGGACGTCGAGGTGCTCCGGCGGGCGATGTTCTCGCCGCTGCCCGTCGACCGGGACATGGTGGACCTGTTCGTCCAGTCGGCGACCAGGATCCTCAACACACCGCGGTGCGCGACCCCGGCGGCCGGACCGTTCCTGGTCAGCCTGGTCGAACTGCTGGTGCGCAGCGCGCTGGGCGACGACATCGAGTTGGCGGAGACCGGGCCCGCGCTCCGGGGGCGGGCACTGGCCGTCATGCGGGAGAACCTCGCGCGCCCCGACCTCAGCGCGGAGGAGGTGGCGGCGGCCCTGAACATCTCGCGCCGCAGCCTGTTCCAGCTCTTCGACGACGGGACGCCGCCGATGACGGTGCTCCGCCGGATGCGCATCGCGCGCGCCCAGGAGATCCTCGGCGACGGCAGGCGGGACGACCTGACCATCGCGCAGGTCTCCCGGTTGTGCGGGTTCGGCACCTCGCGCGGGTTCAACAACGCGTTCCTGCGCGAAGCCGGCCAACGCCCCACCGACTACCGCCGCAACCGGAGCGCGCCGACGTCCACCGAACCCTGAACCGTCGCGGTCGGACTACCTCAGCTGCGCCACCGGCACGACGGCGGCCGCGGCGAACCCCGCGGTGGCCACGACCGTCCTGATCAGGTGGAAGCGGCGCCAGTCGTCGCGGTGCTCGGACCACGAGTCCGGGATCGACCCGACCCAGCCGTCCGCCAGCACGTTCAGCGGCACCAGGGTCGTGATCGTGAGGACGATGCCGGCGAGCGTCGCCGCCGCGGCGACGACGCCGGCGATCAGCACGACCGCGTCCTTCCTGGAGCTGAGCACCACGACCGCGCTCGACGCCAGCATCCCCACCACGAACAGCGGCGGCATGAACCGCCCGTAGTCCCGGTTCACCGCCTGCCAGTACGACACGTAGGCGTTCGGGCTCATGGCGGAGACCCCCGGGTTGAACGCGATGCCGAAGCACAACCCGGCGTACAGCCCGGTGGCGAGCAACGACAGCACGATGGAGACCGCGTAGACCGACTTCACCCCGGGCACCTTCCTCTCGGACCCGTCCAGTCCACTACAGGACGGCGAACCCGGCGACCGCATGGATCACGGCCAGCACCGCCCCACCGCCCATCAGCCCCTTCTCCTTGCGCCAGACGCCGATGGCGACGTCGATCAACTGGATCGCGGCCGCGACGAAGAGCAACCAGGCCACGGCGG
This sequence comes from Saccharothrix sp. NRRL B-16348, assembly GCF_001280085.1. Taxonomy (GTDB): domain Bacteria; phylum Actinomycetota; class Actinomycetes; order Mycobacteriales; family Pseudonocardiaceae; genus Actinosynnema. The sequence continues at coordinate 44,809 of NZ_LGED01000013.1, forward strand.
TCCCCCGCTCAAACCAGGGCAGGACCGCGGCGACGAGGCCGAGCGGCACGGCACGCGCCGCGTACATGTAGGCGTAGAACCGCTCCGCGGCCGAAGTCGTCGTGGAGCCGCTCATGGACGCGGGCTTGGCGCCCGCCGCCGCGGCGAACCCCACGCTGAGCAGCGCGGCCAGTGTGTTCAACACGAGTAGGACGGTCATAGTGTCACCCCTGAACTGTGTACTGACTCAACTGTTGAGTGATGCTACAGTACCGGTATGGAAGCGACAACGCACCCGGAAGGACTTCTCGGAGACTCACTGGCCTTCCGGCTGACCGTGCTCGGAGCGGTCGTGCAGAAGGAGTTCGCGCAGCACCTGAAGGAGGCGGGACTGACGCCGAAGCACCTCGGCGTGCTCAACGTCGTCGACCGGGGATTGGCCCGCACCCAGGACGACGTCGCCACGCTGATGCAGGTCACGCCCGGCATGGTCGTCCGCCTGGTCGACCACCTGGAGCAGCGCGACCTGCTCACGCGCACGCGGGACCCGATCAACCGGCGGCGGCACATCCTCACCGTCACGGAGGGCGGCGCCGTGGTCCTGGCCGACGGCGCCGCCTTCGCCGCCACCGTGGACGCCCGGCTGGTCGCCACCGCCGGCCCTGCCCTGGCCGACCGGCTCGACGAGGCGCTCACCGCGCTGATGCGCCCCCTCACCGGCGACGGGTGACACCGTCGGTGAGGGGGCGGCCGGAGCCGCGACCCTCTTTCACGACAATCGACGGTCGGCAGCAATTGCCGTGCCGACCGGTTATCGGGAATCAGCGGTCGCGGGAATGGCGCGTCAGACCAGTTGGGTGATGGTGATGTCGGCGGGGCCGCTGGAACTGGTGACGCCTTCCGGCGTGAGGCACTGCTGCGGCGTGGTGTTGAGCACGACCGCGTTCATGACGACCGCGGCTCCCTCGAACCGGCCGGCGGTCACCCTGCCCTGGTACACGACGACGGTCTCGTTGGCCGGACGCAGCACCACCACTCCGGCCGCGGCCACGGTGGTGGTCTCGCCGGTGTTCCAGGTGATGGTCACCATGATGGACACGCTCCCGGCCAGGCAGGAGATCAGCCCGGTCACCACGATCCGGTACCCACCGGACGTGATCGCCGGCGTCCCGGTGGACAGGCACGGGCCGTAGTCCGCGCGGGAGGTGATCGTGACGGGCCTGATCTGCGCGGTCACGCCGGGCTGGTAGGTGTTGGCCCCGCTGCCCACGCACGACAGCAGCTCCGCGGCCTGGGCCGCGGGTGCGGTGGCCACCAGCCCGGCCGCGACCGTCGCGGCGACGACGACACCCGCGACGGATCGCCGCAGACCCGATAACGAATTCCTGATCCCACTCGTACCCATCGAGGCGCCTCCGCGAATTCGGAACGGGCAAATGAATCGCCACTGTAACTCCGGGTCGACGCGCCGAAAAGGTGAAATGTCACGACACTTTCCGTGGGTGTCACGGGCGATGAAGCCGCAGATTTCGGACAGCGGGAACGCCGATGCCCGGCCGGTTCCTCACCCGGCCGGGCATCGGTGGATCAGCGCGTGGTCAGTGCCGAGCGGTGACCGAGTTCGCCGCGACGAGCGGGGCGAGTTGGAGCCAGTCGACGTTGGGACCCCAGCCGGTGGCGTTGCCGAGCGTCAGCGCGCCGGCCGCGGTGGTCAGGTCGAGCGGTGAGGTTTCCGGCCAGAACCCGTCCCAGGTGTAGTTGTGGCGGTACGGCGCGCGGGTCGTGCCGCCACCGGCCTCGGCGGTGTCGAGGAACCTGGTGACCGCGTCGGTGTTGTACGGGTGGCCGGTGTTCTTCTCGGCCTGCGCGTAGGCCACGGTCAGGTTGTACTGGCCGGCCTTGCGGAGCACGTCCGGCCGGGGCACGGTCAGGGTGCCGCCCTTGCCGAGCTGGCCGACGTAGGAGCCGCCGGACGCCCACGTGCCCGGCGTCGTCGCCGCTCCCCCGCCGAGCTGCCCGGACTCGGCCTCGACGCGGACCGCGCGCCGGTCGGCGGCGGTGTCGCGGACCTGGGTGAGCGTGCCCAGGACCAGCGGGGTGCGGCCCTCGTTGGAGAGCACGACCTCGGTGACGCCCGCCTTGAGGTGCGCGGTCGTAGTGCCCGTCCACGCGCCGGCCCGGTCGGCGGTCAGGTCGCCGCCGGTGACGCGGCGGTCGGACAGGGTCAGGCCCAGCTTGCTGTGGCCGGCGCCGAACCACGTGGTGGACAGCGCGTAGTAGCCGTCCTCCGCGGCCGAGACGTAGGTGGTCACGGTGTCGCCCGCGCCCAGGACGACGGCGTTGGGCACGAGCGCCCGCAGTGCCCGGATCCCGCGGTCCACCGAGCCGCCGGTGCGGCGCGAGTCGGTCAGCTGGTAGGTGCTCGTCTCCGGGCCGGTGATCTCGGTGAGGTCGATGCGGTCGAGCGCGATGTCGCCCGGCCGGCCGAGGAAGCCCGTCGGGTCGCTGGTGCGCAGGGAGAGGCGGTGGCGGCCGGCGGTGAGCTGGACCGGCGTGTCGAGCCTGCCGCGGTACTGCCAGTTCAGCGTGGCGGGGAAGGTGAGGGTGGAGTGGTGAGCGTCGTCGACGTAGAGCCCCTGCCTGCCGACGAACCCGCCGGTGCCGTACAGCACGCCGAGCCGGTAGGCCCCGGTGCGCGGCACGTCGACGTCGACGGTGACGCGGGAGCCGGCGTTGTTCATGTAGCCGATGTCCTTGCCGCCGGACGTGGTGTACCGCCAGCCCGACGGGTCGGACTGGTCGACGACCCTGGCGTTCTCCACCAGGCCGGACTCGGCTTCGTAGCCGGCCGTCCACGGCGCGTTCGCGACCGGGGCGGCGGCGAGGCCGGCCGGGGTCACGATCACCTGGTAGGCGGCCAGCGGGTCGCCGCCGGGCACCTTGACGGTGATCTTGCCGTCGGAGACCCGGACGCGCGAGGCGGCCACCACCGGGGGCTGCCCGGCGTCGCCTTCGTAGCCGGACCAGGTGGTCTTGGCCACGCGCACGTCCACGTGCCCGCCGAAGGTCTTGCGGTCCAGGCCGGTGACGGCGACGTCGACCGCGTTGGCGGTGCCGCCGAGCAGGACGGTGGCCTTGGCGTCGGCGCGGTCGAGCGTGGCCAGGCCCTGGAGGGTGTCACGGGTGCTGGGCTTGGGCGGGGTGACGCGGACGGTGTCGCCGGACAGGTCGGCGTACCACTTGGTCAGCCACCAGCCGCCGTTGGCGCGGGACGTGCGCACGGCGTGGTCGCTCAGGTTGCCGGCGAGCGTCCAGTACGCCATCTGCCCTTCGACCTTGGTGTCCTCCAGCATGGTGAGCCACTGGATCATCTGGCCGGGCACGGAGGTGTCGCGGCGGTTGGCGTACTCGGTGATGTTGATCGGGAGTGGACCGATGCCCAGGGACTTCTCGATGGCGCGGTAGTCCTCGTGGTGGGCCCGGTAGTGGTTCAGCGAGTCCGGGCTCAGCTCGTGCCAGGTGATGATGTCGGGCAGGACGTCGTTCGCCTTGGCGTAGGTGAGGAAGTCGCGCAACCGGCCCGGGTTGTAGGAGGCCTCGCCCGGTCCGTCGATGCGCGCGTCGGGCAGCACGGACTTGACGGTCCGGTAGACCTTGGTCCAGTCGGCGAGGAACTTGTCCTTCTTGGTGGCCCAGTCGCCGTACCAGATCCAGTCGGGCTCGTTGAAGATCGTCCAGACGAACCGGTCGCGGTCCGGCCGTGCGGCGACCTTCTCCAACTGCGGCCGCAGCCGGGCGAGGTAGTCGTCGATGCCCAGGTCCTGGTAGGGCCAGGCGCTGTAGATGTCCTGCGAGTTGATGTAGACGTCGGCGCCGCCGGAGGCGAAGAGGTCGTCGGCGACCACGAGCGCGTCGCCGTTGGGGTGCTGCTCGCCGTCCGGCGGCTTCTGGGCGACGCTGCACGGCTTCATGCCGGCGATCAGGTCGTGGGCGGGCACGCCGGGGTCGCCCAGGCCGTAGAGGATGCCGGTGGCGCAGCCGCGGAACGCCCCGGTGGAGGCGGCGAGGTCCACGCTCAGGGTCTCGGCGGCGGCGGGTTCGGGTTGGGCGGAGGCGGCCGGGGCCGCCGGTGACAGGGTCGCCACCAGCAGCGCGGCGGCTACCGCGCCAACGGGGATTCGGGATCTTGCCGGTCGGTGTCGCATCGTTGCTCCACAGGGTTTACCGGGGGGTGGGGTCGGTTACCGGAACAGGGCGTTGACCTGCTCGTTGGCCTGGGTCAACGAGCCGGGGTCGGCTTGGGAGGTCAGCACGGCGTCGATGGCGGGCCCCATGACGGCGGCGATCTCCGGCGCGTGGTCGGTGATCGGGAACAGGTGGGTGGCGCCTTCGTCGAGGGGCTGGGTGAAGGCGGTGATGTCCACGCCCTTGGCGGCGAACGTCTTCTCGGCCACGGCGAGGGCCTCGGGCAGGGCCGGGAACACCACGGCCTTCTCGCCCACCGCCTTCTGGCACTCGGCGGAGGCGAGGTGCTTGACCCACTTCCAAGCGCCCTCGCGGTTGTCGGTGCCGGTGTAGATGGAGTCGGCGAGGCCGTTGAAGATGGTGGCGCGCTTGCCGGACGGGCCGGTCGGGGTGGGCGCCACGCCGACCTCGACGCCGTCGTAGCCGAAGTAGCTGTTGATCATCCACGAGCCGTTGGTGCTCAGCGCGTACTTGCCCGCGCCGAACCCGTCGTTGACGCTGGTGCCGGAGCGGGCGGTGGCCAGGCTGGGCAGGTAGCCCTTGTCGATCAGGCCGCGGAACCAGCCCATGGTCTGCTGGAAGCGCGGGTCGTCGTAGTTGAAGTGACCGCCCCACGGGTTCTTGTCGGTGTACGTCCAGCCGGTGCTCAGCGCGTACATGCTCCACATCTGCTGGCCGACCCCGGCGCCGTTGTTCTCGTCCAGGCCCAGGCCGTGCACGGCGACCTTGGACTTGTCGAAACCGGGCTGGTCGCCGCGCACGCCGTTGGCGTCGACGGTGAGCCGGGCGATGAGCTTCTCGTAGGTGCCGCCGTCCTGGGGGTTCCAGGTGAGGTTCGCCAGCTCGGACTCGGCGACGCCCGCGTCGGCGAGCATCTTCTTGTTGTAGAACAGCGCGACGGTGTCGAAGTCCTTGGGCAGGCCGTAGCGCTTGCCGTCCTGGGTGACCCACAGGTCGGCCAGGCCCTCCGGGTAGACGTCGGTGGGCACGCCGTCGCGGGAGACGAACTCGTCGAGCGGCAGCAGCTGGTTCTTGGCCGCGTAGGTCGGGAAGTAGTTGAGGTGGTCGGTGAACACGTCCGGTGCGGTGCCCGCCACGAGGTCGGTGGTCAGCTTGTTCCAGTAGTCGGCCCACCCGAACTGCTCGATCTTCACGGTGGTGCCCGGGTTGGCCTGCTGGAACGACGTGGCGCACGCCTGGTAGGCGGGCAGCTGGTTGGCGTCCCACAGCCAGTAGGTGATCTCGTCGGAGCCGCTGCCGCCGCCCGGCGCGCCCGCGCAGCCGGCGAGCGCCAACGAGACGGCGGCGGCCAGGGCGGCCGGCTTGGACAACTTGTTGTGCACGGTGAAAACTCCTTTGTCCCACCCGTGTCCGGACGGCTACTTGATGCCGGAGAACTGGATGGAGTCGACGATCCGGCGCCCGAAGGCGGCGAACAGCGCGATGATCGGCAGCGCCGCGAGCAGGGTGGCGGCCATGAGACCGGCCCAGTCGGGACTGCCCTGCGGGGTCTGGGAGCGGAACACGCCCAGCGCCACCGTGAGGACGCGCACGCCCTCACCCTGGCCGACCAGCAGCGGCCAGAAGTACTCGTTCCACGCGGTGACGTAGGCCAGCAGCGCCAGCGTCGCCAACGGTGCCCGGCTCATCGGCAGGACGATCCGGAAGAAGATCCTCGGGTGCCCGGCGCCGTCGATGCGCGCCGCCTCCTCGACCTCACGGCTGATGCCCAGCATGAACTGGCGCATGAAGAACACCGCGAACGGCGTCATGAAGAAGAACGGCAGCACGATCGCCGCGTAGGTGTTGAGCAGCTTGAGGTCGCGCATCAGCACGAAGTTGGGCAGCGCGGTGAAGATCGGCGGGATCATCAGCGCGGTGAGGAAGACGAAGAACACCGCGTCGCGCCCCGGCCACCGCAGCCGCGCGAACGCGTAGGCGGCCATCGAGCTGAACAGCACCTGCCCGGCGGTGATGATCGTCGAGGTGAGCACCGAGTTCAGCAGGAAGCGCCCGAAGTCGATCGACGCGCCGGAGCCGCCCTGGGCGCGGGCCTCCTCCAGCGACGCCAACCCGAGCACGCGCTCGAACGCGCCCAGCGTGAACCCGGCCGGCAGCAACGAGTCGGCGTTGGCCGCCAGCGCCCGGTTGTCGGACAAGGAGACGCGCAGCATCCAGTAGAACGGGAACAGCGTGACCAGCACCAGCAGCGCCAGCACCGCCCACCCCAGCGCACGTCGCCACCGGGGGCCGATCGTGGTCGTGGTCATCACCGGCTCCTTCAGTCCAGGTCCGAGGTGCCCGCGCGCAGCAGGCGCAGCTGCGCCACCGCCAGACCCGCGAGGATCAGGAACAACACGACCGACAACGCGGCCGCGTAGCCGAAGTCGAACTGCTGGAACGCCTTCTCGTAGATGTAGAAGTAGATGACGCGGGTGGCGTCGACCGGGCCGCCGCGCGTGGTGACCGCGACGGTGTCGAAGATCTGGAACGACCCGATCACGGTCAGCACCAGCACCATCGCCAGCACGGGCCGCAGCAGCGGCAGCGTGACGCTGCGGAAGACCCGCCACTCCGACGCGCCGTCGATCGCCGCGGCCTCGTACACCGACCTCGGGATGGCCTGGAGCCCGGCGAAGATCAGCAGCGCCGTGTAGCCCATGTGCCGCCACACGTTGACCAGGGCGATGGTCGGGATGGCCGTGGAGGTCTCGCCGAAGAACGCCACCGGGTCGATGCCGACCGACGACAGCAGCGCGTTCACGATGCCCAGCTGGGCGTCGAGCATGTTGTACCAGACCAGGGCCACCACGACGTTGGCGATCAGGTAGGGCAGCAACAGCAGGCCCCTGACCAACGACGACTTGGTCAACCGGTGCATCAGGACCGCGATGAGCAGCGCCACGACGGTCTGCACGCCGATGTTGACCACGACGTACTCGACGGTGACCAGCAGCGCGTTGCCGAACCTGGCGTCGCCGAGCGCGTCGCGGTAGTTCTGCGCGCCCACCCAGTTCGGCGCGGCCAGCAGGCTGTAGTCGGTGAAGCTCAGGTAGAACGTCTGCAGCGCCGGCCAGGCGTAGAACAGCACGAACCCGAACCCGGCGGGCAGCAGGAACAGCAGGGCCACCCGCAGGTCGCTGCGGCGTCTGGCCGGGTGGGCGGCGGTCATGGGCGCTCCTCCCGAACGAGGTGCAGCAGCAGTGCCTGCTCGGGGTGCAGCGGCGGGACCTGGACGCCCACCTCCGCCAGTTCCCGCCCGGACAGGCGGACGCCGGTCGCCAGCCACGGGACCGGGGTCAAGGCCGTGGACGGTGGCACGGCGGCGGGTTCGGCGAGCCCGACGGCGAACCGGCCGTCGGGCGGCAGGCCGGGCAGCGTCACCCGTCCCGCCGAGGTGGTCGTCCCGGCGGCCGTCGCGACCACGGCGAACAGCGCCTGCCGCTCGTCGTCGGACACCACGCCGTGGACCAGGATCGCCGGGTCCGGCGAGTCCGCGCGCACCACCCGGCCGCGGTGCAGCCAGCCGCGGACCCGCCGGTAGAACCCGACCCAGCGGGCCAGCGCGGCCAGCTCCGCAGGCTCCGCCGCGGCGAGGTCCCACTCGATGCCCAGGTGGCCGAACAGGGCGGTGGTCGCGCGGAAGTCCAGGTCGTGCCTGCGCCCCGTGGTGTGCGACCGGGCGGCGCCGATGTGCGAGCCGATCAGCTCCGGTGGCAGCAGCAGGCCCGTCCAGCGCTGGATGCCCTGCCGCTCCAGCGCGTCGATGCAGTCGCTGGCCCACACCCGGTCGGTGTGCTCCAGGATGCCCAGGTCGACCCGCGACCCGCCGGAGGAGCAGGACTCGACCTCCAGCACGGGGTGGCGGCGGCGCAATTCGTCGAGCAGGCCGTAGATCGCCAGCGTCTGGGCGTGCACGGCGGCACGACCGGTGCGCGAGTCGCCCGCGTCGACCAGGTCGCGGTTGTGGTCCCACTTGAGGTAGGCGATCCGGTACTCGGTCACCAGGGCGTCCAGGCGCTCCAAGAGGTGGTCCCGCACGTCGGCGCGGGTCAGGTCGAGCACGTACTGCCCGCGCACCAGCGGCGGGCGGCGACCGCCGGTGGACAGCACCCAGTCCGGGTGCGCCCGCAGCAGGTCGGAGTCGGCGCTGACCATCTCCGGCTCCACCCACAGGCCGAAGTCCAGGCCCAGCGAGCGGACGTGGTCGACCAGCGGGTGCAGGCCGTCGGGCCAGACCCGCTCGTCGACGTGCCAGTCGCCCAGCCCGGTGGTGTCGTCGCGCCGGTTGCGGAACCAGCCGTCGTCCAGCACGAACAGCTCCGCGCCCACCTCCGCGCCCAGGTCGGCCAGGGTGCGCAGCCGGTCGAGGTCGTGGTCGAAGTACACCGCTTCCCAGGTGTTGAGCACCACGCGCCGCGGCCGTGTCGGGTGGTGCGGCCTCGACCGCAGGTGGCGGTGGAAGCGGGCCGACAGCTCGTCCAGGCCGTCGCCGCAGGAGCCGAACACCTCGGGGGTCGAGTAGGTCTCCCCCGGCTCCAGCCGCACCTCGCCCTCCAGCAGCAGCTCGCCGCCGCCGATCACGGCGTCACCGGTGGGCACCCGCTCGGCGTAGGTGCGGTGGTTGCCGCTCCAGGCGACGTGCACGCCCCACACCTGCCCGCGGCGGAACCCGAAACCGCTCTCCCCCGCGACGAGGACGAGCGTGGCGTCCGAACCGGTCCGACCTCGCCGGCTGTCCCGCACGTGCGCCTGCACGCCGAACGGCCTGCGCTGCGGCGTGCGTTCCCGGCCCCAACGCCCGGTGAGGTCGAGCAACTCCGTGGCACGCGGGGGCAGCGGCAGGGCCAGCACGAGCCCGTCGAGGGTGTACACCGAGTCACCGGTGTTGCGCACGGTGGCACGCAGGCGCACCAGCCCCGCGGGCGTCAGGCCCATCTCCAGGTCCAGGGCGAGACCGGCCTCCGCGTCGGACGCCTGGACCAGGCACGAACCACCGTCTTCGACGATCCGTTCGACGGTGAACAGCGGCGACCAGTCGCGGCCGTCCCGGTGCCCGCGCAGACCGGGCAGCCCCGGCCAGGCGGTCGCGTGCGCGGGCACCACCGCCACGGCGCTCGGGACCTCGGTCGCGTTCGGCACCACCGCCGGCACGCTCGCCGCCGCCACCGCGCCCAGCGAGGCGTCGAGGCCGAGGTCGGCGCCCCAGTGCAGGACCTGCGGCAGCCTGGAGTCCTTGCAGTGCAGCACCAAGCTCACGCCGTCGGCTCGCAAGTGGACGATGCGGTCGACGGCGCCGACGTCGTCGACGTCCGGTGCGGTGGCCGGTGGAGCGGTGGACACGCAACCTCCAAGCGATGCAGCACTCGTCACATTGAACGTTCCATGGAACATGTCAGGGCGATCGGGGCGGGTCAACGGCGTCGGCGGTAACGAATCCGCAACATTGAACGTTCCATGCATCCGGTCGGTCACCCAGGGTGAATGATGATCCGGTGCGAGGAAGTGGACCGGCGCCCCGTGCCGGCGCGGACCGGGGACGACGGCGCGTCGGCATCGTGGACGTCGCCGCCGCCGCGGGCGTGTCGAGGCAGACCGTGTCCAACGTCCTCAACGGCCGCGACGAGTACTACTCCGCCGCGACCCACGAGAAGGTCACCAGTGCCATGCGGGCGCTGGGCTACCAGCCCAACCGCGCCGCGCAGACCTTGCGCTCACGCCGCACGATGCAGATCGGCTACCACATCTTCGGCGAGCAGCTGGACCGGGCGCAGGGCTTCACCCTGCACTTCCTGCTGGCCCTGGTGAAGGCCGGCTCCGACGTCGACCACCAGGTGCTCGTCTTCACCCACCACCGCGACGACCCACTCGGCGTGTTCAAGGACCTCGTCGCGCGGCACGCCGTGGACGCGGTGATCCTGTCCGAGTCCAGTGTGGACGACGAGCGGGCCCGCTTCCTGGCCGACAGCACCATCCCGTTCGCCTCCTTCGGCCGCCTGTCCCCCGACCTGCCGCAGCACTGGGTGGACGTCGACAACGTGGCGGGGATGCGCGAGGTGGTGGACGTGCTCGTCGCCGAGGGCCACCAGCGGTTCGCCTACCTCGGCACGGACGGTGACCAGTACTGGAAGGCCGAGCGCCAGGACGGCTTCCTCCAGCGCCTGTCCCACCACGGCCTCCGCCTGCCGAAGGCGTCGCTCTTCCGCGGTTCCGACCAGGACGTGCGCCGCCGCGCGCACCGACTGCTCACCGGCAAGAACCCGCCCAGCGCCATCGTGACGGGCAGCGACGCCGTCGCCGCGGTCGTGCTCAGCGTCGCGCAGTCCCTGGGCCTTCGGGTCGGCTCCGACGTGGCGATCACCGGCTTCGACGGCGGCGCGGTCGGCCTGGTGACCGAGCCGATCCTCACCAGCGCCCGCATCCCGGTCGAGCGCATCTCCCGCGAACTGGTCGCCCGCTGCCTGCGCCAGGTCGAGCACGGCCACGACGACGAACCGGGCCTCCTCCTGCCCACCGAACTGGTGCGCGGCGGCAGCGCCTGACCGGGCGCACGACGAACAGCCGCATGCGACAGCGGCCGCGGTGCAGAACACCTCCCGCAACGCGGGCGCGACCTCGCCAACGCCGGCAACGGCCGGGAGAACCAGGGGAACCGACGGTGCGCCGCACGGCCGACAAGCCGGCGGCGCACCGCACTCGTGCCTACGAGCGGAACCGGTCGGTCCCCGCCGTCGACGGCGTCACGCCGCAGTTCGGGCGGTACACCATGCGGTTGGCGCAGCTCGCCAGGTTCCAGTTCGTCGCGAGGAACGACCCGGCGGACGGGTTCGGGTGGAAGTAGTCGTTGACGTTGCAGTCCCAGTAGTAGTCCAGGTTGCCGTTCGGGGACGGGCACACGTTCGACCGGTAGTTGCCCGAGCGCGGGCCGCCGTCCTTGTAGCACATGACGTCGGCGTCGTCGTTGCAGTGACCGGCGCCCGAGGTGTTGGGCGTGTTCGGGAGGACGGCGCCCATCGAGTGCCCCTGCTCGTGCAGCATGTAGGTGAAGGGGCACCGCCCGTAGACCACCGCGATGCCGGGCGCGTTGTTCACGCCGTTCTCCACGCCGGGCCGGGTGTCGCCGCTCCCGTAGGCGACGCCGCCGCCGCAACCGCCGTCTCCCCAGTACACGACGTTGTCCTGACCGGTGATCCGCTGGCCCTGGCGCCCGACCTCCTGGTCGATGGCGCCGATGGCGCTGTTGTTGTGGCTGCTGCGCAGGACGCGGACGGCGGGCTGGCCCGTGGAGTCGCACGCGACGCGCAGCGACAGGTCCCCGCCGTACTCCGCGGCGCGGTTCGACACCATGGCGTTGGACTGGATGAAGTGCTGCCTGATCAGCGGGACCATCGTCGCCGAGGCGTCGGGCGCGCCGGCGGGGATCAGGTAGACGAGCTGGATCCGGTACGAGTCCGGAGCGCAGTGGTGCGCACGCGCGGCCAGCGGCGTGATCGCCGACGACGTCACCGCGTCCCGGGCGCCCTTGTCCTGGGGAGTCGGGGTGTCGATGCCGTGGGTCAGCAGGTCGCCGTTCGCCGTGCGCACCTTGAACAGGCCGTTGCCCAGCGCGCACACGCGGTCGCCCAGTTCCGGCTTGGGTGCGAACTCGTCGGCACGGTGACAACGCCCTGCGGCCGGCGCCGCGTGCGTGTGCGGAGCCGTGCCGGCGTCGTGAACGTGGTGGGCGGCGATCGGAACCGGGGTGCTCGCGGCAGCCGCGCCGGGTAATGCCAGGACGGACGCGATGACCGCGCCGGACGCGATCGTGGAGAGGAGCTTCTTCACGGGCACGCGGACCTCCGAGGAATCGGGCAGGGTGGTGCCGGCCGAAGCCGGATGGCGACGGCCGGATTCGGCGGCGGTCGAGCAGTGCGACGGCGGCGAGGCGAGCATCGTCCGAACAGGACGCGGTGACCCGCCGACCGGCCGGACGACCGGTGGCGGGTGCGCCACTCAGCACTGTGGCAGCCGAAAAACATTTCGGCAATGCCGTCGAATTGATTCCACAGTGGATGCCCACCGGGACCGGATGACCGACCCGCCGGTGGAGGCTCGTGCCACGACCGAACGGCCGAGCGGTGGAAGTACAGGGCACCGTTCAGCTTGAGCACCGGTTGCCCACGGTCGGTAGGCGTTCCTACGGGTACGGGTGGATGGCCGAGTCGCGGTAGCCGCCGTAGTCCAGGTAGCGCCGGTGCAGCCGCGCGGGCGCGCCGGGCAGGCTCAGCGGGAGCAGGTCGGGAGACCACACGCGCGGGACGTGGAAGCCGAGGTGGCGGACGTCCGGTGTGGTCAGGTCCCCGTACAGGAGCCGTTTGCCGGTCGAGCGGAACGCGGTCAGGTACCGGTGCACGAGGGTGCGCGGATCGGCTGTGACGTCCGGCGGCAGGTCCGATGCCGACGCGGTGTCGCAGTCGGCGAAGCGCTCCTCGACGACGCGGGCGTTTTCGGGCTCGGAGTAGTGCGTGACGTTGCCGTTCAGGTCGAGGAACCGGCTGAGCTCGTCGGCGGACGGCGCGGTCTCGTCCGACGGTGGGAACGGGCCGGCGCTGAACAGGGTGATCAGCGCGGTGCCCTCCAGGAGCGCCTTGTACATGGCGGTGGTGAGGGCGGTGCCCGTGCCCAGACCGACGCTGATCGCCGGGCCGCCCACCGCCGCCGCCCGGAGCAGGCACGCCACGGTGAAGCCGGGCAGGTCGGGGCTGGGCAGCAGGTGGAACTCGGGACGCGGTCCCCTGGAGTCCCAGTGCCGGTCGACCAGGTCCGCCAATGCCTGGGTGCGCTGGTCGAGGTCGATGCGCACGCTGCGGGTGGCGGTGTGCCAGTGGCCCATCGTCGCGTCGAGCTGGACCAGTTCCTGGATGGCGTTCAGCAGCGCCGTTCCGGGATCGGTGTGCGCGGCGGTGCCCGTGGACACCGCCGGGTGCGACCACGGCTCGCCCTCGCGCGGCCGGTAGCCGACCACGGTCGACTGTGCGGGCACGAACACGTCCTCGCCGCCGGTCAGCGCGGTCATCCGCCACCAGCCCAGGGTCGCGGCGGGATCGGGCCGCTCGAACGGGAAGCCGTCGCCGGCGAACTGGTCGTCGTCGAACAGGTCGTCCGGGGTCAGCGCCGGACCGGGCGGATCGGCGCTCGGCGCGAACGCGAACCGGTGGTGGACCGCGAACGCGTAGTGCGCGTACCGCTCGATCGACTCGGCCAGGCTGCGGATCACCGCGTCGGTCGCGTCGAGGCTCGCCGCGCCGATGTGGTGGGCGCCGGGCCCGGCGGGCGCGCCGCCGACCAGGTGGTGCACGCCGGCCAGGTCGCACGTCGTGAGGACCACCCGCGTGCCGCCCCGCCCGCGGGCGTAGAAGCCGACGCCGGGCACCAGACCGGTGAGAGGGCTGACCACCCGCCGCGCCAACGCCTCGACGGCCGCCCGCCTGCTGCCGCCGCGGTGCCTCGGTCGCAGGTCACCGCGCATCGAGCCACGCCCTCACGTCGAAGCACAGCGAATCGTCCTCGCGCCGGCTGACCGGACCGCACGCCGGGCAACCGGGAATCGGCAGCACCTCGTTGACCGTCGTCTCCCACGTGGGCAGGTACAGCCCGAGCACCTTGCCCGCGGTGAACGCCGCGCCGGTGTGCGCCAGGTTCAGCACGTCCAGCGCCAGGTAGGACGAGAGCAGCGAGGTCAACGCGGGGAGCAGGGGCATCCGCCCACCGGACACCGCGGCCGTCGCGAGCGCACGCTTGTACCGCAGGTACGAGTCGGCGCCGGTCAGGTTCATCAGCACCCTGGTCTCGAAGCACGCGTAGCACGCCGTCCGACCGGGCAGGAACACCGGCCCGACGAGCAGGAACGGTCCGTCGACGGCGCCGTGCACCCACGGCGCGCCCAGGTGCAGGCTCATCTTGTTGAGCACCGCGCAGCGCACCGGGTCGACCCGCGAGCCCACCCACACCAGCAGCGAGTCCCGCCAGTGCGCGAGGGGCGCCAGCCGCTCCGCCCGCCGCAGCGGGTCCTCGGCCCACGTCGTGTCGGGGTCGTCGAGCAGGTGCTGCGCGGTCTCGTCGGTGGCGTCGAGCACCGCGAGCTTCGGGTCGCTCGCGACCAGCTGCTGCGCCAGCGGGCCGACCAGGTCCGGGTCGCCGAGCAGCCGCACGGTCGGCGGCGGACCGGGGTCGCGGTCGCGCAGCACGTGCGCGTGCTCGTCCAGGTAGCGGTCCAGCGCCGACTGCGGGCCGTCCTCGACCGCGCCCAGTTCGCGCAGCCGGTCGACGACGCCGGCGACCTCGTCGGCCGAGGCGCCGCAGTGGATGGCCAGGTCGGTCTCGGTCGCGGTGCCGTCCATCGCGGTGATCAGGGAGAGCAGCCGGCCGGCGCCGGAGTCGTCGCTGATCAGGTGGGACGTGGTGTTCCACACCCCGACGCGCAGCTCCACCTCGTCGGGGCTGTGCGCCACGACGGTGAACGACCGCTTGATCCGAGGCGCCGTCTTGGACCGCATGCTTCGCTCCGTGAAGGTCGGACCGAACTGCTGTTCGTGCAGTTCGTGCTGTTGGTGCTGTTCGTCCTGCTACCGCCGATACCTTCGCCACTCGGTTAGCTGCTCGCAATTAGCTTGAACAGCGGGCCGAACGTACGGCGCTATTCTCCGGAGACGCAATCCGAAATCGACCCAGTCACCCTGAAGAATGAATCCCAGACTACTCACCGCCCGTGTTTCCGGTATTCCCGCAGAGGGTGACGGTGAACTCGTGGAGGTGATCCGGAAGCGAGTGGCGATGTCCACGGCGCACACGTCGACAGACCGCATCGAGCGAACCGACTTGATGAACAGGGGAAGCGGCTGGTGGGCCGGCGACCACGCGGCCGCCAGGTGCCGTTGAACCCCGACTCCATCCTCGGCATAAATCCGCCCCGGCACACCCGGATGAGCAGGCCGTCGCTCAAGCTGTTCAACGCTGCCCACGCGGAGCGGCTGCGAGGCCTGTTCGAACGTGGGGTACGTCGAGCGGCGGCGGACGGCGACGGCGCTGGCGACGCGGTCGATCGACGAGGTCGGCGCGGCACACGGGTTGGACGTGATCGTGTCGCCGACCAACTCGCCGGCCACGGTGAGGATGCGAAGGTGCTGCGCTTCGCGGCGGCGGTCGACCAGGCGGCGGACGCCCGGCGGCCACCGCGCTACCTGCCGGGCTGAGCCGCCGCCGGGACGTCGTCGGCCGGCTACCGCGTCTTCCACTCCGCGTTCTCGGGGATCGACTTGGCGGGCACCACGACCTGGATGAGGGAGGGGCCGCCCGAGTTCGCCAGGGCTCCCTTCACGGCCTCCTCCAGCTCGCCGTACGTGCGGGCCGTCCACCCCTGGCAGCCGAACACCTCCGCCAGCTTGGCGTAGTCCCACTGGTGCAGGTCGCACGACCGGTAGAACGGCTTTTCGCTGCCGGGGCGGAAGACCGACGCGTCGGCGAGCCACTGCTCCACGCCGTAGACCCCGTTGTCGATCACGAAGACGATCGGGTCGAGCGAGAAGCGGGTCTGCGTGGAGAGGCACTGGGCGGTCATCTGGAAGCCGCCGTCGCCCGAGAAGACCAGCACCCTCTGGTCGGGCCGCTTCGCCAGGCAGAGACCCGTCGCGGCCGGCCCGATGTAGCCGATCGCGGAGTACGACGACTGGGCGACGAACGCGCCTTGGCCGGGCACGTGGAGCAGCAGGCTCCCGAAGTAGTTCAGGCTCGCGTCGCTGCCGACGACGGTGTGCTCGTCGACGTGCTGCCGGATGAAGTCGTAGAACCCCTGGTAGGTGATCTCGTCGCCGGTGTTCAGGATCGGCGCGAGGAGAGCCGGCTTCTCCGGCAGCTTGCGCGTCTTGGCCGCGAGCTGTTTCGCCAGGATGCCGTCCACCAGGTGCTCCAGGGCGACCTGCCCGGCGAAGTAGGTGCCGGACTTGACCGCGTCGAACGACGCGAACGCGGTCTTGTCGAAGTCCGGTTGCCAGCCCAACGAGTTGATGTCGGTCAGCCACACGCCGAGCGCCAGGACGAAGTCGGACTTCGCGACCAGGTCAAGGACGGCGCTCGACGACGCCTGGCCGTCGAGCACGCCGACGAACAGCTCCTCGTCCTCGGACAGGACGGCCTTGCTCAGGAGTTCCGTGACGAACGGGACGTTCAGCTGCCGCACCAGGTTCAGGACCTTCTGCTGGAGGCCGAAGCGGTCGACCTCCACGCCGACCCAGACGAGCGGGTTCTCCGCGCTGTCGAGCCCGGCGCAGAGCCGCGCCACCGCGCCGTCCAGGCTGATCGGGTCCGACACCGCCCTGGCGGGCTTCAGCACGCCCGCGGGCGGTTCGCACTCCTGGCCGACCACGTCCTGGAGGAGCTCGACGTAGACGGGGCGTCGCTCGCTGACGCACCGGGTCAGCGCGTAGTCGATCAGCATCGGCGCCACGTCGGCGTTGTCGACCCGTGCGGTCGCGACCGTGATGTGCTCGAACGACTGGAGGTCCGTCTCACGTCCGGTGATGAAGTGGTGCGCGCTGAAGCCGGTCTGCTCGAAGGTGATGGTCTTCTTGGTGCTCGGCGTGCCGTTGATCAGCACGAGCGGCACCTTCTCGACGTAGGCGCCGGCGACCGCGTTCACGGCGCACAGAGCCCCGGCGGAGTAGGTGACGCAGAGCGCCCCGATGCCCTTGAGCCGGGCGTACCCGTCCGCCGCGTAACCGGCGTTCAGCTCGTTGACCTCCTCGACGATCTCGATGCCGCTCGGGGTGACGTAGTCGTTCAACCAGTCGATCGAGTAGTCGCCCGCGACGGAGAACAGGTGCTCCAGGCCCAGTTGCCGGAGACGGTCTACCAGGTAGTGCCCTACGGTGTACCCGTCGTTCATGGCTCGGCCGCCTCCGCAGTCAGTAGTCGCTCGCGCCGCCGAAGAGCCGGGGCAGGTAGATGTCGAAGATCCCGGGACACTTGCGCTCGGGGTACCGCTGGATCATGAAGTCCCGGAACGCCTCGTCGGTGAGCCCGTTGCCGATCGCCTCGCGCGCGGCCGTGAGGTACTCGATGTTGCGAGCCACCTCGTTCTTGTCGGCCGGCAGGCCGTGACCGGGCAGGAACAGCTCGTAGTCCTCGACCAGCATTCCTTGCAGGACTTCGATCCAGTGACCCAGGTGCTGGGTGAGGTACAGGTGGGTGCCGCTGTAGACCAGGTCCTGGGTGAAGCAGACGCCCAGGTCGGGCAGCTTGACGGTGAGGTGGAAGTCGATCTCGGTCTCGACCACCCGGTCGAAGGTGTACCTGACCCCGTCGATCGCCTCCTCGCTCGGGACGACGGGCTTCTGGGGCACGACCACCCGGTCCGGCACGAGGTCGCCGAGCTTCCAGTGGTCGCTCCTCGACTCCTCGCCGTGCTCCTGGATGAAGCCGATGGTCTCCGGCAGCGCGTAGCTCGTGACGTCGCCGAACGCGGCGCCCAGCCCGAACCAGTGGTCGGGGTGCCGGTGGGAGACGTAGAGCCTCTCGATCGGCTTGCGCAGCTCGTCCGCGTAGGCCCTGAACGCGTGCGCGTAAGGCACGAGGAACTGGCTGTCGACGAGCACCAACTGGTTCTCGGTCTCGATGATGTGCGTGGCGTTCGCGATGTTGTCGTCCGTGAAGGGCGCGACGAACGTGTGGATGCGGACGTCGTGCGTCTGCTTCACGACCAGGGCGATGGGGTCGGGCACCGTCACACACCTCCGGCGTGGGCGACGGCCAGTGGCTCCGGCTCGGAGCGGACCCGGGCGTAGCGGGCGACCTGCTCGCGCAGCTCCTCCAACGCGGCCACGGCGACGTCGTAGGCGCTGTCGACGCCGGGCACCGGGTCGTCCTCGCCGGGTCGCCAGAACCGTCGGCGGGCCATGCGCATGGAGCTGTCGAACGGTGGGATCGCGTTGAACACCTCGACCAGGTACGGGCCGCGGTAGACGGGTTCGACCTCCTTCAGGATGACGTCCCAGGGGATCCAGCTGTCGCGCACCGCGCCGCGGTCGGGTGCGGAGACGTGGATGTAGTGCAGCCGCTCCTGTCGTGCGGCTCGGGCGACGTTGTCCCGGAAGATCGACGGACCTTGGCTCTCCAGCACGACCTGTGCCGTGTCGATCGTGGCGCCGCAGTGCGCGTGCCCGAGGTCGTCGAGGAAGTCCAGCACCCGCGAGACCATGTTGGGCGGGGGCGACTCCCAGCTCTTGATGGGCTCGATGGCGAGCTTCACTCCACGGGCCGCGGCGTACGTCGCCAGCTCCTCGAAAACGGGGCGCGCCGCGCGGAAGCGGGGCTCCATCCAGTCCAGGAGGGCGTCGCTCCAGAGCTGGTCACCGGCGTCCGTGACCGGGAAGGCGCCGTAGGGGTAGAGGAACGGCCCCGACATGATCGAGTCGCCGCCCAGGACCCGGGTGATGTCGACGCGTGACTTGAGGTAGGCCAAGGCCTGGGCGCGCTGCTCCTCGTACGGCGAGGTCGGGTCGAAGGTCCGGGTCGTGCCGACGTTGGTGGTGAACTTCAGGTCGCCCAGCCCGGCCGCGTCGAACGCCTTCTTGAGGCGGACGTAGCCGTCGACTTCGAGCTGGTGGTCGACGGTCGGGGGCCGGGAGGCGATGTGCAGGTCGAAGCCGTCGTAGCCCATGTCGGCGACGGCCTTCAGGTGGTCGATCAGGACCTTGGTGTACCGCGGGTCCTCCGGCTTCAGGTCGGCGGTGAACATGAAGAAGCTGAAGAACACGTCTCGCTCGGGTATCGCGTTCATGCCGGTGTCCTCTGTGTGAGCTACCAGCCCAAGAGGCTGGTGAGGTAGGCGCGAGCCTTCTTCGCGTACGCGAGAGGGTTCGCCTTGTTCGGGTCCTGCTCGGCTTCCACGACCAGCCATCCCCGGTACTCCGCGTCGGCCAGCACTTCGAGGACGGGTCGGAAGTCGATCGCGCCGTCTCCGGGCACGGTGAAGACACCGAGCTCGATGCCCTCCTGGAACGACAGGCCTTCTTCGGTCACGGTGCTCACGAACTCCGGCCGGACGCTCTTGAGGTGGACGTGGCCGATGCGGTCGGCGTGAGCCTTGGCCAGTTCCAGCGGAGCGTGCACGTCGCCGGTGGCGAAGGCGATGTGGCCGGTGTCGAGCAGCAGGTGGACCAGGGTCGGGTCGGTCGACGCCATCAACCGGTCGACGTCCTCGCGGTACATGACGCCGGTGCCCATGTGGTGGTGGTAGCTGAGCCTCATCCCGGCCGAGTTGGCGATCTTGCCGAGCTCCTGCAGGCCCGACGTGAGCTCGTCCCACTGGGCGTCGGTGAACACCGGCCTGTTGGCGAACACGTCGATGGGGAGCAGGTGCGACGAGGCTCCGAACTCGGCCACCACCACTTCGCTCCCGCCCAGCGCCTTGATGCGGGCCAACGTGTCCTCGAAGGCGGTGATGGTCTTCCGCCGCATGTTCTTGATCGTGAAGTACGTGCTCGTCCAGGGCTCGGACACCTGCAGGCCGCGGAGGTCGAGGGCGGCCTTGAGCACGTCGTTGTCCGCGGGGTACTTGTGCCCGATGCTGCAGCCCTGGAAGCCGGCGAGCGCCATCTCGCTCACGGCCTGGCCGAACGGGATGCCGGCGTCGATGGTGGGGAAGTCGTCGTTCCACCACAGGGTGCAGCAGACGCCCAGCTTCACCTTGTCCGGGCTGAGGCGGTCACCGAGTTCTGTCATGTTCCTGCCCTTTCAGGTAGCTCCGCTCGATGCGGGGTGGTTGCGCCCAGGAGCCGTAGCCGGGCGCCTTGGCGCCGGCGGGATTCGCCCCGATGGCCCGCCACAGCAGCCCTTCCTGGTAGGAGGCGGCGGTGACGGTGGAGGTCTCGGCCGCCGCACGGGCCCCGTAGCGGTCCGTCCACTCGGGAGGCAGGCCGTACCACATCCCGGCGTACCAGAGCTTGACCACGTTGCGGGCCACCGGGCCGAGGCGCTCGTCGCTGAAGATCCGGTGGCGCAGGGCGCGATCGAGCCGCGTCCCGTCGGGGCCTCCGCCATCGGCCGACGCGTCGGCCCTCGCCGCCCGGTGGGCGGCCAGGAGGTCGGTGACGACGTCTTCACCGCAGGCGTCCCGCACCTTGGCGAAGTACTGGTGGGCCAGGCCGGTGCCGAGCAGGTCGGTCTCACCGAACGCGGTGAGGTCGACCGAGAAGGAGACGAACTCCGTGAACGAGTGGGTGGTCACCGCGTCACCGCCTCCACTGCCCCGCCGGCGGTCAGGGAGACGTCCGGAGTGGACTCGACGCCGACCGGCATCTCGAAGGTGGGCGCGGCGTGCAGGCCGTCGCTGCCCGGCAGGGGGTTGCGCACCAGCCGGTTGATCCCGTCGCGCAGGCGGAACATGTGCCAGATGGCCTCCTGCAAGAGGCTCGGCTCACCGTTGAACGCGTCGTCGAGCAGGCCGAGGAACTCCCAGTAGTCGGCGTTGAAGTCCCGGGCGACAGCGGCGAGTTCCGAGTCCACCGGGTAGTCGGACAACCGGGCGCTCACCTTCACGTCGTACACGGCCTTCCAGTCGATGCCGAGTTCCGGCCCCGTGGGGTGCTCGGGGTCGTCGTCCACTTGGTAGTAACGGCCGAGCTGCAACTGCCGGAACCGGTAGTAGTGGGCCAGCTCGCCGTCTTCGTCGTGGATGCCGTGGTCGAAGCCCTCGCCCTGATCGGCGATGAAGCGGAGCGCCCGCCGGGCCGACGCCAGGTCGGTGACGCGGATCGCGGACCCGCCGCCGGAGTAGAAGTGCTCGGGCCCCACCTGCCGGGCCGGGTCGCCGCGGAAGAGGTCCGGCTCCTTGGCCGCCACCGTCTCGAGCCCTTCGATGATCTCCGCGTAGAACTCGCCGATGCTGTAGAAGCGCAGCCCCTCGTCCACCGGGCTGGTGACCAGGGACGGCCTCGCGAGGTCCGACACGGGCAGCAGCCGTGCGCTGCCACGGGGCGCCATGGCCGGACGCTCGATCTTGCAGAACGTCTCCACCGCCCGGTGGGAGAACGGCCGCAGGTCGACGGTAAAGTCGCGCTCGCCGTCGGGCAGGTAGGTCGGGTACGACGGCACGAAGCCGTGCCGGGTCAGGCGGGGCTTGCCGCCGATGGCGTTCAGGACGTTGGCCGCGAGGGTCAGGTGCAGCATCTCCTCCACCGCGACCACCCTGATGATGTGGGCGGCGTCGGAGTTCGTGGTGGGGTGGATGGAGTAGTACGCGGTCAGGTAAGGGGGGATGGTCGCGTGCTCCAACACCATCGCCCTGTGCAGGTACTCGATCAGGTCGTGGCGGTTGTCGATGGTCGACCCGGTCACAGGGCCACCTCCTGGGGGCGGTCCTGGGTGGCGCCCGTCGCGGTGATCTTGATCGGCGCGGACTCGGAGGCGAGTTGGGCCAGCATGGCGTGGGTGCTGCGGAGGCACAGGGCGGCGATGGTGAGCGTCACGTTCGACGTGCTCACGGTCGGCATGCTGCCCCCGCCGACCAGGTAGAGGTTCCGGTGGTCCCACGATCTCTGGTTCGCGTCGACCACCGAGGTCTTCGGGTCGCCGCCCATCATGTGGGTGCCGGCGAGGTGGTTGCCGCCTCGGATCTCGTACCCCTCGCCGCCGTAGACGGCGTAGCCCCAGAAGTCCGGGTCGTACTGGGTGTGGTCCTCGGCCCCGAGGCGCGCGAAGATCTGTTTCGACAGCTGCCGGGCGTACGCCACCCCCCGCATCGTGTAGTCGGGCAGGTCGTAGCTGAGGATCGGCCGCATGTTCCCCAGGTGGTCGGTGTAGGCGGGGTCCACGGTGACCCGGTTGCTCGGGTTGGCGGGGACTTCGATCATGAACGCCAACTGCAGCTGGCGGGACACCCGGTCCACCAGTCCCTGGCGGAGGGACTCGCCGTAGCGACCGCCGGCGTCCACCAGGTCGACCAGGTCGGTCATCGGCGCGCCCCTGGCCCAGCCCCAGCCGTCGTTGTGGATGTCGATGGCGAACGCGGCCTGACGGCTGCGGAAGCCGCCACCGCGCAGGTCCGTGATGCCGCCGGTGCAGTTGGTGCCGCGGAAGGTGCCCGCGACCTCCGGGAGCAGGGCCCACGCCAGCAGGTAGGCGTGGTCCATGAAGTTCCGCCCCATCAGGCCGCTCGAGCTGTTCAGGCCGGAGGCCAGCATCAGCCGGGGGTTCTCCACCGCGTTGGCGGCCAGGACGAACAGCCGGCCACGGGCTCGCCTGGTGGTGAACCCGGTGCCGTCGGGCTGGTCGTAGTGGCGGTACTCGATCTCGGTGACCCGGCCGGTGTCGTGGTCGACGTGCACCTTGTAGGCCACGGCTTGGGCCACCATGTGGACGTGAGGGCTCTGGAGGGCCACGGCGAGGGTCTTGCCGGCGTTGTACTTGGCCTGCACCGGGCAGAGGGGCACGCAGTTGTTGTTGCCCTGGCACCGTCCGCCGACCTCGACCTGGTACGTGCTCACCGCGCCTCGCGGCACGTACCCCTGCCCGCCGTTGTAGGCCGGGTTCGGTATCCCGTTCCGCGCCTGCGGCCACGGCCGGACGTGCAGCTCCCGGCGCACCCCGTCGAGCTCGACCGGCATCCCGTCGACGTCCTTGGCGACCATCCGGTCCAGGTACGACAGGGGCAGCCCTTTCATCGGGAACACGTAGTCCTCGTCGAACGCGACCCCGAGGTACGACTGGTCCTCCACGTCGGCCGAGACGCCCAGCTCGAACTCGGCCTCGTTGTAGTAGGGGGCGAGGTCGTCGTAGGTGAGCGGCCAGTCGGCGCCCTCGCCGTAGAGCGTGCGCGTCCGGAAGTCCTCGGGCAGCATCCGCGGCGTCTTGCCCTCCCAGTGCATGGTGGTGCCGCCGAGGACCCTCGTGTAGGTGGTGTCGGTGGCGAGAGGCCCGTTCTGGACGATGTAGCCCAAGGTGTTGGGCACGCCCGGGAAGATGCGCCGTGCGTCCGTGCCGCGGGGCATCGGTGCGTTCGCCACGACCGGGTAGGGCGATTGGTTGTCCTTGCTGGTCGCCGAGTAGAAGCGGTCGAGGTAGTCCTCGTAGCCCTTCAAGGTGATGTCCTCGCCGGGGCCCGCTTCGAGGATCAGCACGCTCTTGCCGGCGGCGCCCAGCCGCGAGGCGATGATGGCGCCGGCGACACCGCCGCCGACGATGACCGCGTCGTAGAGGACGTCGGCCGCCGCCGCGGCGTCGGTGCGCTTCGCCGCACCCTCGGGGAATTTCACGTACATGAGGCAGTCACCCCTCTGCCGGGCTCCGGGCGCGGCCGGGCCGGTGTGGTGGTCGGGATTCGGATCAGTCGGCCACGGGTCACACGGCGTCGGCACGGGCACGCATGGCGGACAGGTAGGCGGCGTAGCTCCACGTCAGGTTGTGGACGCTGCGCTCGTAGCCGGTGGTGCCGTCGAACTGCTCGGAGAGCTCCAGGTTGTCGCTGTGGTGGACGACGGCCCGCGCCATGGCGTCACCGGTCGCCACCAGGGCGGTGGCCGCCGCGGCCGGCGCCGTCGACGCGTCGACGCCGGACTGGGCGAAGAAGGGCGCCGACAGGGCGTCCACGGGCACCGTGCCGCTCGACTTGATCTCGGCGGCCAGCCTGTAGTGCAGCTCGGCGACGTTGCACGTGGACAGCGCCCACGGGTGACCGCCGAGCACCGGGTGCGAGGCGTCGCCGTCGTAGACGTCGCCCGGGTAGCGACCGAACAGGGGGCCGATGCCGAAGTTCTCCCGGTCCGCCTTGTTGATCGGGTAGAACGCGATGCCGCCCTCCTCCCACTGCGCGCGCAGCTGGGCCGCCGTGGCCAGCAGCTTGGTGTCGGTGACGGGAACGGCGCCGTAGAGAGCCGACTGCACGATGTCGATGTTCGGGTCGTAGCCGCTGACGACCGGGTCGTGGGGCGAGGGCGGGGCGCCGTTGCCGGGGTCGGCCAGCACGCTCACGTACTTGCCGCCGTCCCAGTGGCCCGCGAGGGCCTGGCGCAGCCAGTCGACGGCGGGCCGCAGCCCGGCCGGCTTGTCGATGCCGGCGACGGTCGAGGCCTGGACCTCCAGGAAGCAGCGCAGCTGGGCGGACCGGGCGAAGAAGCTGTAGCCGCTGTGCTCCTCCCACAGGTTCGTGGTGGGGTCCTCGTAGACGCCGAGGAGGAAGGCCACGTTCGAGTTCACCAGGTCGACCGCCCGCTTCCGGGTGTCCGGGTCGAGCTGGTCGTAGGCGGCCAGGACGGTGATCGACTGCAAGGCCGGACCGTCGTTCTGCTCGGTCCACGGGCGGACGTCCCCCGCGATGGTGAAGCAGGCGTGACCCTTGGTCCACGGCGGCTGGGCGTTGGAGTGGCAGAGGTCGGCGAACGCCACGTAGTCGTCGAGCGTTTGCACCGCGCCGCTCGGACCGACGGGCAGGTCGGCCTTGGCCACCTCCATGGCCGTGATGGCGCCGTCGCGCACCCAGTTGTAGACGTAGTCCTGGTCGATGCCCGGCGTGTCGGCCGGGTAGGACGGGGCGGCGAGGACGCAACCCGGCTTCGAGTCCCGGGACACGTCACCCGGCGACTGCGGATCGCTGAAGACGAAGCCGTCACTGGCGATGTTGCGGAACAGGAACATGGACATCATCGGCACGAGCGACGGCAGGTCGACCGCTCCCGGGGCGAAGGAGTTCTGGACGCTCGCCCAGGCCCGGGACGTCCCGGCGGGCCGGTTCGTGCGTGCGGGCAGGTCGAGCTTCAGCGCGGACTCGAGCATTGCTGGACTCCGTTGTTCTGCGTTTGTCCTACGTTGTTTGTCCTACGTTTTTCTGCGCGCGGCTCCGCCGGATCGGACAGCGGTTTTTCCACTGCCGGTCCACGGCGGCCGAGGGCGTTCCGGTGGCGTCCACCAGAGGGACGTCGAGACTCGGTACCGAGATGTGCCGAACCGCGTCGACGGCGCGTCCGGCCTGCTCGGAGGCGGTGATCTCCGGTTGACCGCGATCGTCACGCTACGTCGACCATGACGCCTTCTCCTTCGCTGGAACGGGCGTGGCGAAAGGATCAGCGGAGCCCTGTTCCGGTGGTTTCGCGGCGGATATCGCGAGTCAGTAGAACGTATCTTTCAGCCGGGTGTCGCGGGAAGTCGCCGGCGGAACCAGCACCTCCGAGGGTGGCCCGGATTCCACGAACAGCCCAGTCACGTCACCCGCTGTGCGCTTTCGCGGGTCAGCGGTCGGACGAACGTCACCGGGAACGGTGAGGACCGTCGATCCGCTGCGCCGCGGTCGGCGGCGGACCGGCGCACAGCACAGCGGCGGACCCCCTCGACAAAGGGGATCCGCCGCTGTGTTCTGGTGGCGCTGTTTGCTGGTGGAGCTGTGCGCGAAGAACCCTTACCGGAGCTTGTACGCGCGGATCAGGGTGTGCTCGAACGTGTTGCCCTTGCTGTCCGCGCCCTTCACCCGCAGCGAGGCGTACGCGCCCGCCCCCGCGGCGTTGCGGACCATCGCGGTGCGGCCGATCACGGGAGCCTCGGACCACGTGCCGCCGTCGTCGAACGACACCTCCACGCGCACGCGCCGCACCCGCCCGTTGTCGCCGCCGTCCTGCTGGGTGATCACCAGCGGCACGGAGAGGGTCCGGCCGGCGGCGGCCGCGCCGTTCCCGTCCAGCTTCGGGGTGAAGCGGACGACGGTCAGCGGCACGGCCCGCCGTCCGTCACCGGGCGCGGTGTCGGAGCGGAACGTCCACGCCGAGCGCACCCCGGTGCTGAACTCGGAGACGTCGCTCGACCGCGTGCTCTCCGTCTCCAGCCGGTAGTCCGCCGGTCCCGGCGCCACGGGGAACGCCCCGATGCCGGGCAACGGGGTCTCGCCCACCTTCACGCCGTCGCGGTACAGCGCGGTCCGGGACGTGCCGGTCAGCGAGTCGCCGCGGTTGCCCGCGCCGTCGCCGAACAGCCACAGGTCGGCCACCACGACGTCGCCCACGCGGAACAGGTAGGGCTCCGCCGAGTGCGGCGGTGTGGGGCCGATGACCGGGAAGCCGAACGCCTCCGCGTACTTCCGGCCCGACCGGTAGGTGCGGTCGGGGCCGAGCAGCGCCGTCTCCACCGCCTCCGGCGTGCCTTGGAGCAACCGCCAGCGCCACGTCACGTTCGCGGCCAGGACGTGGTCGATCGCGCCGCCCGACGGCTCCACCGCGTTCGCGCCGCC
Organism: Saccharothrix sp. NRRL B-16348; assembly: GCF_001280085.1. Taxonomy (GTDB): domain Bacteria; phylum Actinomycetota; class Actinomycetes; order Mycobacteriales; family Pseudonocardiaceae; genus Actinosynnema. The sequence goes on from NZ_LGED01000013.1 coordinate 71,276, forward strand.
GACGCCGTAGATGCCGTCGGTGGTCGCCGCGCTGCCGGAGTGCTCGTTGATCCGACCCGGCCTGCCCGGACCGAACGCGGTGCTGACCTCCGTCAGCTCGTGCTTCCCCGGACTGCGCGCGAAACCGGTCGGCGCCTTGCCGCGCTCTTCCCACGCGAGCCGGTAGGACACCGGTTTCCCGCCGACCGGCGCGCCGGCGAACTCCGCGCCGATCAGCACGCCGTACTCCGCCGCGGGCAGCGCCGGACCGCTGTTGCCCAGCGCCATGTCCGCGGGGAACCCCTCCGGGTACACGAGGCCCATCACGGACATCACGTCCTCGTGGCGCCGGCCGAACGCGACGTAGCCGAATCCGGGCGTGGCGGCCCGGTCCGGCGACGTGATCTTCATCGGGGCCGCGACACGCGCGTCGAAGACCACCTCGGTGTCGGCGGTGACCGTGACGTCCGGCCGGAGCAGCAACGTCATGCCGGGCTCGCCGAAGCGGTGCTCGGACACGGCGGTGTAGACGCCCTTGGGCACGCGGGTGGTGACGTCGCCGTCCGCGTCGGTGATCATGCTGAACCGGTCGTTGGACACGCCGATGAGCAGGGCGGAGTAGTTGCCCTCCGGCTTGCCGGACCGGTCGAGCTGGGTGAACCGGACGTCGTAGCTCTCCACCTCGCGGCTGATCGCCACGGGCGTGCGCAGTCGCACGTCCGCGCCGCTCTTGGCGACGACCAGGCCGGTGTACGCGCCGTCGACCGCGCCGGACTTGCCGTCGCCGGTGACCGTCACCGCCGCCTCGCCGCCCGCCGGGACGGTGACCGTGGCCGGGGTGACGGTGAACAGCCCGGCCGCGCCGGGTGTGCCGTCCGGGTTGCGTGCCTCGACGCCCAGGTCGAGCGTCACGGGCGCGGTGCCCGCGTTGCGGTAGGTGAGCGCCTTGCTCAGCGGCACGTCGTCGTCGTGGGGCCACGCCTGCACGCCCAGGCTGACGCTCGTCGGCGACGTGGTGAGCGTCGTGGTCATGGCCTTGGCGGAGTCGACGCGGCCGGAACCCTGGTCGAACACCGTCAGGTCGGGGTTGTGCTCGGCCGCCGCCGTCAACGCGGCCTTGAGCCGGTCGCCCGACCAGTCGGGGTGCTGCTGCGCGAGCAGCGCGGCCGCGCCCACGACGTGCGGTGTCGCCATCGACGTGCCGGAGGCGGCCATGTGGTCCGCCGGACCGGCGCCGGGGACGCCGCGCGACTTGGCGGCCACGATGTCGACGCCCGGCGCGGTGATGTCGGGCTTGACGCCGCCGTCGCCGGTGCGCGGGCCGCGGCTGGAGAAGTCCGCGATGCTGTCGTCCCGGTCGACCGCGCCGACGGTCAGCGCGGCCTCCGCGCTGCCCGGCGAACCCACGGTCTCGGCGGCCCCGCTGTTGCCCGCCGCGACGACGAACAGCGTGCCGTGCGCCGCGGAGAGGGTGTTGACCGCTTCCTCCAGCAGGTCGACCTCCGGCCCGTCGGTGCCGCCCAGGCTGACGTTCACCACGTCCGCGCCCTGCTCGGCGGTCCAGCGCAGGCCGTCGAGGATCGCGGACTCGGGGCAGCCCGCCTGCCCGCACACCTTCGCGTCGAGCAGTTGCGCGCCGGGCGCGACACCGCGGTACTGCGTGCCGTTGCTCGCGATCGTCGACGCGACGTGCGTGCCGTGGCCGATGGTGTCGGTGGCGTCCGGGTCGCTGGTGAAGTTGCGCTCGGCGATCTCCCGGCCCACCAGGTCGGGGTGCCCGCCGTCGACGCCCGTGTCCACGACGCCGACCTTCACGCCCGCGCCGGTGTACCCGGCGGCCCACGCGGCGGGCGCGCCGATCTGCGCGACGCTGCGGTCCAGCACGGGCCGGCGCACGCCGTCCAGCCAGACCTTCGCCACGCCGGGAGCGGTCAGCAACGCCTGCCAGTCGGCCCCGGACGCCTTGGCCGCCGTCGTGGCCACCGCGTGCACGGTCGGCAGCTCCCGCTCGACCCGGAGCGCGTCCAACGTCGCGGCCCGGTCGCCGGAGCGCTTCACGATCAGCGGCACGCGGTCGCGGCGCGCGTCGTCGTAGCCCGCCTCGACCAGTCCCGTGACGTCGAACAGCCGTGCGTCGAACCTGCCCTCGGCGAGCGGGCGTGCCGCGTCGCGCGGGACGACGTGCACGTGGCCCCGGCGTTGGAAGGTCAGGTAGCCGATGCCCTCCCGGCCCGGGCCCGCGGTGACGGAGGCGACCCGGTCCCCGTCGAGCACGACCCGGTCCCCGCTGACGAGCGTGACGACCCGCCTCGCGCCGGCCGTCCCGTCTCCCTGCGCGCCGCCGGCCGGTGCCGCCGCGGCTGACGCCAGGGGCACCGCCATCGCGGCGACGACCCCCATGGTGAGCACCGCGGCCGGCCAGGTCGTGCGCCTTCGTGATCTCGAACCCGACACGAGTTCCTCCCCATTCCTCCGGTGGGTGACCGGCGCCGCGGAGCCGTGGGCGGTGCGTCGTGCGCGGAACGTGGAGCACGGGCTCGTCGGCGCTGACCGGCTCGGACGCTAGGGGCTCCCGGGTTGTTCAGGCTCGTGATCGACGGGCTGAACAACGTTCTCCGAACAACCTTGGGCCGATCGGCGGCATCGGGGTTCCGACACCGCAACCCCCTTGGTGCGCTTGGGGATCAGGCACGCGCGCACAGGGGCGCCGGATTCGGCTCGTGCCGCGGGGACCCGGCGTGCCAAGGTGTCGTCGACCGGACCGCGCCGGACGAGGGGTGGAGGCCAGTGGCGTTGCTGCGCCAGGTTCGCGCCGACTTCGACGGCGACACCATTCGGGTGTACCAAGCCTATCCGGCCGCGATCGCGGACGCGGCGCTGGCCGCGGGCCGTTTCGTGGCACCGTTCTCGTTCACCCGCATGACGTGGATCAAACCGTCGCTGCGGTGGCTGGTGCACCGCAGCAACTGGGCCCGCAAGCCGGGGCAGGAACGCGTCCTGGCGGTCCGCGTCACCCGCGCCGGCTGGGAGCAGGCGTTGTCCCGAGCCGTGCTCACCGCGCCCGAACCGGCCATCCACGGCAGCGCGGCGGCGTGGAGCGCGGTGTTCGAGCAGGCCGACGTCCACGTGCAGTGGGACCCGGAGCGGACGTTGCGCGGAGCGGCGCTCAACCAGTACAGCATCCAGGTGGGCATCGGCCGCGCGCTGATCCGCACCTACGCCGAGGAGTGGGTCGTCGGCCTGACCGACCTCACCTCGACCGTGCACCGGATGGCGGCGCTGGTCCGGGCCGGCCGGCACGCCGACGCGCAGCGGCTGCTGCCACCGGAACGCCCCTACCCGCTACCCTCCCCCATCGCCCGGCGGATCCAAGCCGACACCTGACGCGGCCCGCTACACGGGTTGACCTGGAGCGCGCTCCAGCCGCTAGCGTCGCCGCCGTCGATGGCGGAGCAGGTGGAGAACGGAGCACGACGTGCGACTGGGTGTGCACATCAACCGGTTCAACCAGGGTGCGGCGCGGCTCGGCCCCGAGTTGGCCGCCGCCGGCGCGGCGGCCGAGGCGGCCGGGGTCGCGTGGCTGTCGGTCATGGACCACTTCTTCCAGATGGAGCACAACGGCGGCGCCGAGGACCCGATGCTGGAGAGCTACACCACGCTCGGGTTCCTCGCCGCGCACACCTCCACCATCCGGCTCGGCGCGCTCGTCACCGGCGTCACCTACCGCCACCCCGGCCTGCTGGCGAAGAACGTCACCACGCTGGACGTGCTGTCGGGCGGTCGCGCGACCCTCGGCATCGGCGCCGCCTGGTACGAGCGCGAGCACCGGGGGCTGGGCGTGCCGTTCCCGCCGTTGGGCGAGCGCTTCGAACGGCTGGAGGAAGCGCTGCGGGTCTGCCTGCAAATGTGGGACCCGGCGGACAACGGCCCGTTCGAGGGCGAGCACTACCGGCTGGCCGAGACCCTGTGCGTGCCCGCGCCGGTGAGCGCGCCGCACCCCGAGATCATGATCGGCGGCAACGGCGAGCGGAAGACCCTGCGGCTGGTCGCCCGCTACGCCGACGCCTGCAACCTCCTGCTCGCGTCACCCGCCGAGGCGCCGCACAAGCTCGACGTGCTGCGCCGGCACTGCGACGACCTGGGCCGTGACCACGACACGATCCGCAAGACCGTGGTGCACCTCGGGGACATGCCCGAAGACGCCGACGAGTGCGTCGAGGCCGTGGCGGGCTACGCGGGCCTGGGCATCGACACCGTCATCCTGCGATCGCCGGACGGCGACCAGGCCGCGTGGATCGAGCGGGTGCTCGCCCCGGCCACGGGCCGCCTGGCCGAACTCTCCTGACGGTCACGACCGGCGCGGCGCGTCGAGGGCGGCTGGTGCTTCCCCCGGCGCGTCAGCGGCGGGCTTCGATCTTCAGGTCGCCCGCGGTCACCGCGCGGACGTGGTCGCCGGCGAGCAGGTCGTGCGGGTAGCCGAGGACGATCGCGCTGGCCTGGTCGAGGCGGGCGAGCTGGTCGGCGGTGAGGTCGACCTCCAGGGCGCCCAGGTTCCCCACCAGCTGCTCGGGGGTGCGGGCGCCGAGGACGGGCGCCGTCACGGCCGGGTTCCGCAGGGTCCACGCCAGGGCGACCTGGGCGGGGGTGCGGCCCTGCTCCGCCGCGACCTCCCGCACGACGTCGGCGATGGCGAGGGTGCGTTCGGTGACCATGCCCAGGCCCGCGTTGAAGCTCTTGCGGTTGCTCTCGCCGGAGTCGGCGCCCGGCGCGGTCAGGTCGGCGCGGCGGTACTTGCCGGAGAGCACGCCGCCACCCAGCGGCGAGTACGGGGTCACCCCCAACCCCATCGCCCGTGCCATCGGGATCAGGTCACGCTCACCGTCCCGGTTGACGAGGCTGTACTCGATCTGCAGCGCGACGAGCGGCGACCAGCCGCGCAGGTCGGCGATCGCCTGCATCCGCGAGACCTCCCACGCCGGCGCGTTGGACATCGCCACGTACAGGACCTTGCCCTGCCGGACCAGGTCGTCCAGGCCGCGCAGGACTTCGTCGACCGGTGTCGTGACGTCCCACACGTGCACGAAGAGCAGGTCGACGTAGTCCGTGCCCAGCCGCCGCAGGCTCGTCTCCACCGACGCGAACAGGCTCTTGCGGTGAGCGCCGCCGGAGTTCGGGTCGCCGGGCCGGCGCAACGTCGTGTACTTCGTCGCCAGCACCAGGCCCTCGCGGCGGTCGCGGGCGAACTCGCCCAGCATCCGCTCGGAGCTGCCGTCGGTGTAGGTGTTGGCGGTGTCGATGAAGTTGCCCCCGCGCTCGACGTAGGTGTCGAACAGCTCGCGCGCGTCGTCCCGCCCGGCGCCCCAGCCCCACTCGGTGCCGAACGTCGCCGTGCCCAGGGCCAGCGGTGAGACCCGCAACCCGGAGCGGCCCAGCAGCCGGTAGCTGTCGAGGGTGAGCGGCATCAGGTCCTCCTGTGCTCGTGATCGTCGTCGAGCACCAGCCTGTGACCGCCGTGCGCCGGGGGTAAGGGACGGGAGTTCCTGGGAACAGCAGTCCTACCCGGGCGGTTGGACCAGCCGTGAGCACCGACACCGTGGACGTGACGCGGGAGCTGGCCGCGTTCCTGCGGACCCGCCGCGAACGCCTGGATCCGCGGGACTTCGACCTGCCGTCACGTCGGCAGTACCGGCGGACCCCGGGCTTGCGCCGCGAAGAGGTCGCCGAACTGGCCGGGATCAGCGTCGACTACCTCGTGCGGCTGGAACAGGCCCGCGGGCCGCGGCCCTCGGCGGAGGTGGTGGAGTCGCTGGCCCGGGCGCTGCGCCTGGCCCCCGACGAACGCGCCTACCTCTTCGGCCTGGCCCAGCAGCGACCGCGCCGGGCCGACGAGCTCGCCACCACCGCGGCGCCGTCACTGGCCGGGCTGGTCGCCGACCTGTCGCCGCTCCCGGCCCTGCTGATGAACCACCGCTACGACGTCCTGGCCTGGAACCGCGAGATGGCGCGGCTGCTCGTGGACTTCGACACCCTGCCGCCGGCACAGCGCAACGTGATGTGGTTGTGCCTGCTGCACCCCAAGATGCGCGAGCTGTACGTCGACCGCGAGCACGTCGTGCGGGAGGGGGTCGCCCACCTGCGCACCGCGTGGGCCGCGCACCCGGAGGACCGGGCGTTGACCGACCTGATCGCCGAGTTCATCACCCGTGACGAGGAGTTCGCGCGGTTATGGGGCGAACGGGCCGTCAAGGCGAACGGCCGCGGGCGCAAGGTGGTGCGACACCCCGACGTCGGCGTGATCGAGGTGCACTTCGAAACGCTCACGCCACTGCAGGACCCGGACCAACTGCTGGTGATCTACCGCGCCGCGGACGACGAGAGCCGGTCGGCGTTGGACGAGCTGTTCGCCCGGTGACAGCGAATCAGGCGGCTCACTGGCGGACGAGGATCTCCGTGAGCCGTTCCGGCGTGCGCAGCGGCAGGTAGTGGTCGGCCCCGGCCACGACCTCCAGGCGCGCGCCCGGGATGCCCTCGGCGAGCCGGCGGGCGATCACACCGATCTCCGGGTGGTCGTGGTCGCCGACGACGACGGTGGTCGGCACGTTCACCCGGTCGAGGTGCTCGACGGCGCCCTCCGCCGTGAAGCGGACGTGCCCCTTCTCCGCGGCGGCACGCACCTCGGCGTTCTCGGTGACCATGGTCACGATCGCCGGGTAGCCCGGCGCCCGGTCGCCCAGCGAGGCCCACACCGCCAGCTCCGCCCCGGCCAGGCGCTCGGCGTCGTTGCCCCGGTGCGCCGCGTCGTAGGCGTCCAGCTCGGGGAACGAAGGCCAGTCGTGGCCGCCCGCCGACGCCGCAACGAGCGTCAGCGAGGACACCCGTTCGGGGTGCTCCAACGTGAAGTCGAGCGCGACCTCGCCGCCCATGCTCAGCCCGACCAGCGCGGCGCGTTCGACGCCGAAGTGGTCGAGCACCGCGAGGAGGTCGTCCTCGTAGCCGAACGGCGCGGTCGGCGGCGTCGATCGCCCCAGACCCCGCGCGTCGTACCGGATCGCGGTGCGGCACGACGCGAGTCCGGGGAACACACCGTCCCAGAGGCGACTGTCCTGGACGGACCCGTGGAGCAGGACCACGGGCGCGCCATCACCGGACTTCTCCGTCCACAGGCGTCCCCCATCCGAGACGGGGACGTGCTCGATCGTCATGCGGCCGATTCGACCACACTCCGGCTCCGCCCCGAACACGGCGGGCCACGTGCTCGTGTCACAACTCGCGAGGGTGTCCGGTCTTAGCCGGCGGAGCCGTTCCCGAGGAGGTCTTGTCATGTCGTTCACCGTGGTACAGGAGGCGACACCGCCGTTCATCCCGGCGGGTGCCCACGCGATGACCGTCGTCATCGAGTACCCGCCGGGTGACCCCGGCACCCCGCCGCACCGGCACCCCGGACCGGCCTTCGGCTACGTGCTGGAGGGCGAGATGGTGTTCGAGCTCGAAGGCGAGCCGGCGCGTGTCGTGCGGGCAGGCGAGGCGTTCTGGGAGCCGGGTGGCGATGTCATCCACTACCAGGACGGCAACAACCGCGACGACGTCCCGGTGCGCTTCGCCGTCACCATGCTCTGCGAACCCGGCAAGCCCATGATCGACCTCGTGGACGCCGAAGAACTCGCCCGGCGCGCGGACCGCCGGGCCCCGCGCGCGAACTGACCAGAAAGGTCGGAGAAATGAAGATCGCAGTCATCGGCGGGACCGGGCTCATCGGCTCGCAGGTCGTCAAGATCCTGAACGCGAGCGGGCACGAGGCGGTGCCGCACTCGACGTCCACCGGGCTGGACCTGCTCAACGGGCAGGGCCTGCCCGAGGCGCTGGCCGGTGCCGACGTCGCCGTCAACCTCACGAACTCGCCGACGTTCGACGACGCCTCGCCCGCGTTCTTCGAGAAGACCATGGACAACCTGCTGACGGCCGCCGAGGCCGCCGGCGTCGGCCACGTGGTCATCCTCTCGATCGTGGGCGTCGACCAGGTGCCCGACCTGGCCTACTACCGCGCCAAGGTGGCGCAGGAGGACATCCTCAAGGCCGGCCCGGCGCCGTACTCGATCGTCCGCGCCACGCAGTTCTTCGAGTTCGTCGACGCGGTGCTGAGCTGGACCTCCGACGAGGACACCGTCCACCTGCCCGCCACGCCCGTCCAACCCATCGCCGCGGCCGACGTCGCCCGGGCGGTGGCCGACGTGAGCGTGGGAGCCCCGCTGCGGGGCGTCCGCGAGGTCGCCGGCCCCGAGGTGTTCGCGCTCGACGAGTTGGGCAGGATCACCCTCGCCGCCCGCGGTGACCAGCGCACCGTCGTCACCGACGACAGCGCCGGCATGTTCGCCGCCGTCCCGGGGTCCGTGCTCGTCCCGGGGGACGGCGCCGTCATCGCCGGCACCGCCTACCGCGACTGGCTCGCGCGCTGACCCGGCGGGGCCCGCACGGACGTGGTGCGGGCCCCGTCAACGGCGGTGCCAGCCGTTCAGCTTGGCCGGGTTGAGCACGATCCACACGTCGGTGACCTTGGCGCCGGCCTCCCGGAGGCCGACCACCGCGAGGGCACGGCCCGCGCGGCGCAGTGCCAGCCCGGCGCGGCCGTTGACCGACTCGATGGTCAACTCGGTGTCCGGTCGCCCGCACAGCACGCCCGTGACCACCTGCGACACGTTCTCCGCGCCGTGGACGGCGGCCGTCGGGGCGAGCACCAGCCCGCCACCGTCGCACACGGCGACGGCGTCCACGTCCAAGGCGGCCCGGACCGCGGCGACGTCGCCCCGCAGGCACGCCTCGGCCAACCCGCGCGCGACGTCGTCAGGCCGGCTGGGCATCTCAGGTCTTCCGCAGCCGCCGCCCACGACCGGGCACCACCGCGGCGTGGGACGTCGGCGACCCGGACGCGTCGGACAACGCCCCGATCTTCTCGGGGTTGAGCATCCACAGCACCCGGTCGATGCCGTCGGTGGTGGCGGTGACCGCGAGCACGCCGAACTCGGCGCCGTTGCGCCTCAGCACGGCGGAGACCTGCCCGTTCGCGCTCGCCCACCGCACGTCGAGGTCGTCCCAGAACCAGGTGGAGATCGCGTCCAGGAACTGCGTCACGGCCGGCGGCCCCACGATCCGCTTGCGGGCGACGCGCAGCCTGCCGTTGCCGTCGGACAGGCTCGTCACGTCCGCCGTGAAGAGCCGTTCCAACGCCATCAAGTCGCCGGTGCGGGCGGCCGTGATGAACGTGGTCAACAGCTCCCGCTGCGCCGCGGCGGTCGCGGGCGTGCGCCGTTCACCCGCCATGTGCTTGCGCGCCCGACTGACCAACTGCCGCACCGCCGGCTCCGTCGACTGCAGAATCTCCGCGATCTGCGCGTACGAGTAGTCGAACGCCTCCCGCAACACGTACGCCGCCCGCTCGTTCGGCGACAGCTTCTCCATCAACATCAACGCCGCGAACTCCAGCGCCTCACCCCGCTCCGCACCCAGGTACGGATCCGCGCTCGTGTCCACCGGCTCCGGCAACCACGGCCCCACGTACGTCTCACGCCGCACCCGCGCCGACTGCAACGCGTTGATCGCCAACCGCGTCGCCGTCGTCGCCAGGAACGCGGCCGGGTTGACCACCACCGAGCGGTCGCACGTCTGCCACCGCAACCAGACCTCCTGCACCAGGTCCTCGGCCTCGGTCGCACTGCTCAGCATCCGATACGCGATCCCGAACAAACGCGGCCGCACGCCCATGAAGACAGCCGCGGCCTCCTCCAGGTCGTCCACACCTTCCGGATCGAGACTCACACCGGAATCCGTCAACCCTCGCCCCTGTCTGGTCGCGCCGCTCGTGCCACCGGTTCCCGCGGCTGCGCGGACCAGGCTTCAGCGCGGGCAGCCCCCGGTGAGGAGGTACATCCTCCGGCCGACGGCCCGGCGAGTCACGCGGAGCGGAATTTCGTGTCCGCGTTCATCCGCACAGCACCGCATGTGTCCGATGTGGATCGTCTCGGCATCGACCGGTGTCCGCGATCGGCGGAGTGGTGGCTCAGCGCTGTGACGACGCGGAAGCCGGACTCGACCTCAGAGCCGCCGGGCGCGCAGCACGCCGGTCAGCATCGGCAGCGTGAACTCGCCGCGGCCGGTTTCGGGTCGGCTCGCGAGGAAAGCCCGGATCGCGCCGAGCCTGGTCTCCCGGTCCGGTGCCGGCATGACGAGCATCCCGGCGCGCGTGGCGAGGGTCGCGAGGAGCGAGTCGGCGGTCCGGCGCTGCCCGTGCGGGAACTCGGCCTGCTCCGGCGAGCCGAACCGGGCGGCCACGTCGGCGTTCGGCAGGTGCAGGCCCGCGGTCGCGGCGCGCCACCTGCTCGCCGTGTCACGGGGACCGATGGCCTCACCCCCGCTGACCTGCTCCAGACCCGCGATCCACGCGACCCGGTCGTCCAGGACGTTCCACAGGCCGGCCAGGACACCCCTGGGCGAGAGGACCCTGGCCATCTCCGGTCCCGCGACGGCCAGGTCGAACCAGTGCAGGGCATTGCCTGCCACCACGGCGTCGATGGACGCGTCCGGCAGCGGTATCGCCTCGGCGCTGCCCCGCAAGGTGCGGACGGCAGGCAGCGCACGGCGCAGTTCGGCGAGCATCGCCGGATCGGGCTCGACCGCGACGACGTCGGCGCCCAGTGCGACGAGCGCGGCGGTCAGCTTGCCGGTGCCGGCGCCGAGGTCGAGCACCCGCGGGCCCGGCGCGAGCGCCACCGCCCAGCGCACGGCGGCCCGCGCGTAGTCCGGGCGGTGTTCGGCGTACGCGGCCGCCGCCGTGCCGAACGACGAGCCGAGGCGGTCCTCCACGCCACCGACCGTACCCGCGATGATCTCCTGGTCGATCGGTCGGCGGTGTGGGGACGTGCCTCCCGAACCCGACAGTTCCGCCGACGTGGCCGTGGAGAACGACTACGACGCCTTCGCCGAGGGGTACGCGGCCGAGAACGAGACCAGCCTCGTCAACGCCTACTACGTGCGGCCCGCGATCGTCGACCTGGCCGGTCGGCGGATCCTCGACGCCGGCTGGGGTCCCGGCACCGTGGCCCTGGCGCTGCGCGACCGGGGCGCCGTCGTGGCCGGCTTCGACCGCAGCGCCAAGATGGTGGAGCCGGCCCGGCGGCGCCTGGGCGACGACGCGGACCTGCGGGTCCTGTTCTTCGTCCTGGACGCCGGCTAACCGGGCTGGAGGTAGGAGACCAGGCGCTCGGCCAGCTCGACCGGGTGGCTCACCGGGACGCAGTGCGGCCCGTCGATCTCGTCCGGTTCCAGGCCGAGCCGCTCGCGCGCGACCCGGCGCTGGAACTCCGGCGGGAAGAACCGGTCGTCCCGGCACAGCAGCACGCGGGTGGGCACGTCCGGCAGCGCGGCGAGCGGCCACGGCTCGCCCGACTCGGCGCTGACGTGCGGGCGGCCGTGCGCGGCGGCCCGTGCCACGACGTCGGCCGGGACGCCGTTGTAGAAGACCTCGGTGTCGTCGAGCCCCACTGGGCTCTCGAAGCCGGTGTTGCCCCACCAGTCGCCCGGCTGCTCCCCCGGCGCGGGCACCATCCCAGCGAGGAACACCAAGAGCCGCACGGGCAGCCGGGCGCACACCAGCGGTGCGGTGAACCCCCCGTAGGAGTGCCCCACGACGACGAGGTCCCGGCGGTCGCCGACGGCGGCCACGACGGTGTCGGTGAAGTCGGCGAGCCCGGCCGCGGGGTCGTCGATGGGCAGGTCGGGCGCCACGACGTCGTGGCCGCGCCCGCGCAGCTCCGGTTCGAGGAGTTCGAAGTCCCGCCCGCTGCCGCCCCCGCCGTGGATCAGCACGAAGGTGCTCATGCCGACACCCCGTTGCCCAGGGACGCCATCCTCCGGAGCAGGCCGGCGCACCAGTGGAAGTGGCCGTCGCTGCCGTCCGGCGAGAACAGGTCGTAGGTGGTGAGGGCGTAGCCGGCCTGGTAGAGCGCGAGGGTTTCGGCCGGGTAGCCGAACTCGTCGGCGAAGAGGCCGGTGAGGGTGCTGGTGTGGGATTCGGCGTGCGGCCCGTACATGTCCCAGACGGCGGCGGTGACGGCGGCGTCGAACGCGGGATCGCCTGCGGTGGTGAAGAAGCCGAAGTCGAGGACGGCGGTGGGACGGCCGGTGTCGTCCACGTGGAGGTTGGGTGGGACGAGGTCGCCGTGGATGACGGTGACCGGTGCGTCCGGCAGGGCCGTGAGGGAGGCGACGACCCGGTCCACCGCGGCCGACAGACCCGGAACGTGGGCGGCGAGCACGTCACCGTGACGGCGTGCGGCGCGCCGCACGAGGGCGGCGAGCGCGTCGGGGAAGCGCGTGTGGCCTCGCCAGAGGGGGCGGTCGTCGCCCTGGACGGTGAGGGCGCGCATGGCGTCGGTGCCCGGCACGGTGGCGAGGGCGCGCAGGACCGTCAGGAGGGCGGTGGTCTCGGCGGCGGGCAGGTCCCGTTCGGCGGAGGTCGTCACCGGCTCGGCGCGGAAGGGCGCTCCGGTCAGCTCGCGCTCGTAGGTGACGAGAACGCCGTCGTGGACCTCGGTGTCGAGGATCTCCGGCGTGGCGAAGGACAGCGGGTGGCGGGCGATGTCCGCGTAGACCCGGCGGGAGAGGTCGAGGTCGGCCGGCGGGCGGCCGCTCCACACCTTGGCCACGAGGCCTTGGTCGAGTCGGTAGACGGCACCCTCGACGCCGGCGGCGAGAGGACGCGCGGAGCGGTGGCCGCGACGAGCGAAGTGCGCGAGCCACTCGTCGGTATGGCGCTGGCGGTATTCGACCATGGGGGTGAGTACACCCTCCCTCCCCCGTGCCCGCACGTGGATTTCGCGGAAACAGGCGTTGCGTCACTCGCGTGCGGCGAGATGAGCCAGTAGCAGGTCGTGCCGGAACTGGTAGGCGGCGCTGACTTGGCGGAGGACGCCGCGACGGTGCGCGTCGGCGAGGAACGTCATCAGCCGCAAGGGCAACTGCCGGGGTGAACGACCAGTAGAGCCGCATCAGCACGAAACGCCCCCACGAAGAACATCCCGAGCCCGGCGCAGACCACGATGCCGACCGCGAAGAGCACGAACCGCCGCCGCCACGGCCGCTGGTATCGGTTCGCGCACCCGAGTATCGCGTCCACCCATTCCCGCCGGGTTCAGGACCAGGCGATCTCGCCGGTCCGGTCCACGAAGCGCCCGGACCCGGCGCCGGGTTCCTCGGTGGCGAGGCGGACGATCGCGTCCGTGCCCTCGGTGACGGTCTGGGGTCCGCTGTGGCCGTTGAGGTCGGTCGCCGTGTAGCCGGGGTCGGCGGCGTTGACGCGGATGTCGACCAGCGCCTTGGCGTACTGCGTGGTCAGCATGGTCAGCGCCGCCTTCGACGCGGTGTAGAGCGGTGCGACGACCGCGGACTCGGGTCGTGCCGGGTCGTGGGTGTGGGCGAGCGAGCCCATGCCGCTGCTGACGTTGACGATGACCGGGTCGGACGATCGGCGCAGCAGCGGCAGGAACGCGGTGGTCGTGCGGACCACGCCGGCGACGTTGACGTCGAGGACACCGAGGGCCTCGGGCCCGGTCAGGGCGCTGGGATCACCGGCGGGCCCGTGGACACCGGCGTTGTTGACCAGCACGTCGATCAGGCCCTCGTGCGCGGCGACGTCCGCGGCCGCGGCGGCGACGGACGCGTCGTCGGTCACGTCGATGGGCACGAACCGCGCGCCCAGTGCGGCGGCGGCCTCCGCGCCCCGTTCGGGATCGCGGGCCCCGATCAGCACGGTGTGGCCCAGTTCGACGAGGCGTCGGGCGGTCTCGCGGCCGAGCCCCTTGTTCGCCCCGGTGATGAAGGTGATCGTCATGCGGCCAGCATTCGTCGCCGCCGCGGCCCCGGCCAGGGACGCGTCGACGGTAGGAACGGCAGTACCCCTCCCGGTCGCCGGGGTTGCGGGAGGATGGGGTCATGACCACGACGCCCGGCGCCGGTCTGGGTGCGATGATCCGCACGTGGCGGGACCGGTTGCCGCCCTCGGCCGTCGCGCTGCCGGTGGGTCCGGCACGCCGTGCGGCCGGGCTGCGCCGCGAGGAGCTCGCCGACCTCGCCGGCGTGTCGGTCGACTACGTCGTGCGCCTGGAGCAGGGACGGGCCACCACACCGTCGGCGCAGGTGGTGGCGTCCCTGGCCCGTGCCCTGCAGCTGTCCGCCGCCGAACGGGACCACCTGTACCGGCTCGCCCACCTCGTCCCGCCGGCGGTGGGCACGATCTCCGACCACATCCCACCCGGCGTGCACCGCGTGCTCACCCGGCTCGGGGACGTCGCGGTCGCCGTGTTCGCGGCGGACTGGCAGCTGGTCTGGTGCAACCGCGGGTGGGCCGCGCTGCTGGGTGATCCCTCGTCCTCGCCACCGCGCCTGCGCAACTTCGCCCGTGACAGGTTCCCGGTCGACGCCGGTCCCGCCCACCTCGCGCGGTGGCCCGTGACCGAACTGGACACCGGCACCACCGACGCGGCCGTCGTGTCCGACCTGCGCCGCGCCACCGGCCGCTTCCCGCACGACCCGCGCCTGGCGGCGCTGATCCGCGACCTGAGCGCGGGCAACCGGCGGTTCGCCGAGCTGTGGGCGACCGGCACGGTGGCCGTCCACCGCGAGGACCACAAGACGATCGAGCACCCGGCCGTGGGGCCGGTCGCGGTGGACTGCGACGTGCTGACCGACGGCGACTCCGAACTCAAGATCGTGGTCATGACCGCCGAGCCGGGCAGCGACGACGAGACCAGGCTGCGGCTCGCCGAGATCGTCGGCCACCCGGCAACCGGCAACGGCCTGGAGCTGCCGTCGGACGTCCGCCGGTAGCCTCCGTCTCGCTCCGGGGGGGAACCACCGTTCGTCGCCGCTGGAGGGCGCTCACCAGTGGGTCAGTGCGAGTGGCGGCTCAGCCGGTCGCGAATCCCGTCGACCAGGCCGTAGTCGAGCGCCTCGGTGGCGGAGAACCACGTTCCCGCGGCGGAGTCCGCGGCGATCCGCTCGACCGGTTGGCCGGTCTGCGCCGCGATGATGGCCGTCATCTCCCGGTTGGTCCGGTCGAGGAGGTCGAGTTGGATCCGGTCCGGGTGGGGTGGGCCGGTCGGCTGACGCATCATGATCTTGGCGTGGGGCAGTGCGTACCTCTTGCCCCGCGCGCCCTCCGACAGCAGGACCTGGGCGATGCCGGCGGCCAGACCGGCGGCCCACGTGACCACGTCGGGGCGGATGAGCCGCATCGTGTCGAAGATCGCCATGCCCGCGGTGACGAGGCCGCCCGGCGAGTTGATGTAGAGGTGGATGTCCGCGGTCGGGTCGGCCTGTTCCAGGAGCAGGAGTTGGGCGGTGATCCGGTTGGCTTCGGCGTCGTCGACCTCGGATCGCAGCATGATCACGCGTTCCCGCAGCATTCGGCCACGCTAGGGCGCGAAGGATCACCGGCAGGGTCCTGTGACCTGAAGCTGCCAGTCCCGGTCGGCGCACGGGAGGGCTGCGGGAACGTCGCCCCGCAGCCCTCCGCCTTCACCGTCAGCGGGCGGCGTGCCGGTCCGCCACCTCCGCGTCGGTCAGGGCGCGGTCCACGGCGTGGACCTCGTCGATCGCGCCGTGCCAGAAGTCGCCACGCACACCGGCGTACTTGGCGCGGCCGATGGCCAACGGCCCGGTGCTCACCTCGTCCGGCCCGATCGGGATCGCGGCGGCACGCACCCCGTCGACGTACAGGCGCGTCTCCCCCGCCGCCTCGTCACGGACGCCGACCAGGTGGTACCAGCGGCCGGGTTCCGGTGTGGCGGCCAGCGTGGCCCGCCTGCCGCCCGGGACGCTGAACGCCCACCTGCCCTGCCCGTACTGGAGGTAGAACGGGTTCTCCACGCGCCGGCCGTCCTGGCTGACCGCGGTCGCGTAGTTGCCGGGCAGCGAGTCCATCCGCACCCACGCCGACACCGAGTACGAGCCGGTGGTGTCGAGCACCGGTCCGGTGGTCTGGGCGTAGTCGCCGTTCCCGTCGAACGCCAGCGCCTGCCCGCGCACGCCGGTCGTCCACGCCGCGTCCCCGGTGAGCGACACCGGGTTCGCCGCGCCGCTCGTGTCGTCGCCGTTGCCGTCCAACGACCACGAGCCCTTGCCGTCGTACGTGCGCTCGGCCGCCGCGGCGCCCGCCGCGACGACCCTCCGGTTGATCTCACGCACGGGACCGGGGTCGACCTTGATCTCACGCCGGTCGTAGGTCCACAGGCCGTTCAGCTCGGTCTCCACGTCGGTGATCTGCGTGTAGACCGAGCCGGACAGCTCCGCGCCGGCCGCGTCGAGGTAGAACGTCTCGGTGTTCGACACGTATTTGGCGGTCAGCGCGGCCTTGTCGGCCACGCCGCTGTAGATCACGGCCGGCGCGCCGGGCCACTGGTGGCCGGGGGTGCGCAGGGTGAACCCGCCGTGCTCGCCGTCCATCGCGACGCGGGTGGCGTCCGGCCACGCCGGGTCGGTGTTGTTGTAGTCGTGGTGGTCGATCACGTCACCCTTGCCCGAGTCGCCCTTCGACGCGCAGCAGTTGACGCCGCTGTGCGCGTTGACGACCCGGGACGGGTCCGCGGCCTTGACCGACTCGGTGATGCGGCCGGTCTCCTCCCGGTTCCACTCGCCCCAGCCCTCGTTGAACACGACCCAGCCGATGATCGCCGGCGAGTCGTGCAGCTGCTGCATGGCGCGCCTGCCCTCGGTGAGGAACGCCTGCTGCCCGGTCTCGTCGGTGACGTTGACGTTCACGAAGTCCTGCCACACCAGCATCCCGAGCTTGTCGGCGTGGTAGTACCAGCGGGCGGGCTCGATCTTGATGTGCTTGCGCAGCGCGTTGAACCCGAGGTCCTTCTGCGCCTTGATGTCCCACGCCAACGCCTCGTCGCTGGGCGCGGTGTTCAGGCCGTCCGGCCAGAAGCCCTGGTCGAGCATGGCCAGCGAGAACACCGGTTCGCCGTTGAGGACGAGCTTCGGGAAGCCCGCGACGTTCCGCACGCCGATGGACCGCATGCCGAAGTAGCTCTCGACCTCGTCCTTGCTGCGACCGTCTTCCAGGGACACGTCCAAGTCGTACAGGTACGGGTCGTCGGGGCTCCACAGGCGCGGGTTCGGCACCGGCAGGGTCAGGTCGGTGTTCGGCGCGCCGGTGACCGTGCCGACCGCGTTGCCCCGCTGGTCGCGCGCGGTGGCGGTGACCTTGGCGTCCGGCGACGCCGTCGACGACGACACGTGCACGGCGAGCGTGCCCGCGGTGATGTCCGGCGTGGTCTTCACGTCGTCGATCGCCTTGTCGGGCACGGGTTCCAGCCACACGGTCTGCCAGATGCCCGAGGACGGCGTGTAGACGATGCCGCCGGGGTTGCGGGACTGCTTGCCGATCGGCTGGTTGTCGCCGGTGGTGTCGGTGACCGCGACGATCAGCTCGTGCCGGACGCCGTCGCGCAGGGCGTCGGTGATGTCGGCGGTGAACGCGGTGTAGCCGCCGGTGTGCTCGGCGACGAGCGTGCCGTCCACCCACACCCTGGCGTGGTGGTCGACCGCGCCGAAGTTGAGCTTGAGCCGCTCGCCGCGGCCGATCCGCCAGTCGCGCGGCACCTCGAACTGGCGCCGGTAGAACATGTGGTCCTCGTGGCGTTCCAGCCCGGACAGCTGGGACTCCACCGGGAACGGCACGGTGATCCGCTCGGGGAGCCGGCGGCCGAACGCGGGCGGCTGCCCCTCGGCGGCGGCGGAGAACTCCCACTGGCCGTTGAGGTTCAGCCACTCGTGGCGCTCCTGCTGCGGGCGCGGGTACTCGGGCAGCGGGTGGTCCCGGTCGACGTGCTCGCCCCACTCGGTCCGGAGCCGCTGGGTGGAGGTGTTGGTCGCGGAGCGGATGATCCGCGGCACGGTCTCCGCACCGACGACCAGGCCGCCCTCGCCGTCGTAGGTGACCCGGACGCGCTGGGGTTGCTGGATGGTCGCGCCGAGCCGCACCACGACCTTCGTGCGGTCGCGGCGGTCGACGGCGGCGGAGTCGACCGGGAACGGCACGGTGTCGACCTCGACCTTGAGGTGCGACTTCAGGTCCCCGAGGTGGTGCACCCGCTGGTCGAAGGCGGCCTCCAGCCTCCTGCCGTCCGGCGACACGGTGAGGCCGACCGGGTAGACCGGGAAGTCCGCCGGCGGCAGGAACGCCGTCTCCGGCACGGGCTGCTTGGCCAGCGTCGGCGTGGACCAGCGCAGGCGCAGGTTCGCGCCGCCGACGTCCTGGAACAGCTCCATCCGGAAGTCGTGCCGCTCGCCCGCGACGAGGTGGACCGGCGCGCTGTGCTGCTCGACGTCCCAGTCGCCGACCCAGTGGTCGATGACCGGCGCGCCGTCGAGGAACAGGCGGAAGCCGTTGTCGCCGACGGCGTGGAAGGTGTAGTCGCCGGTGGCGGGTGCGGTGAGGCTGCCGGTCCAGCGGGCCGTGGTGTGCTCGGTGCGGCCGGTGAGCTGCTGGAACGTGCCGGTCAGGTCGGCGAAGTCGATGTTCGGGTCGAGGGTGGCGCCGCCGGGTTCGGCGAAGTCGCGGGCGCCGGGCGCGGACATCCGGAAGTACTCGCCCTTGAGGCCGTGCGCGGGTGGCGCGGCGGCGGTCGCGGCGCCGGCGAGGACGGGGGTGAGCAGCAAGGCCAAGAGCAGGGCGGACAGCCGTCTGGCGGCAGGGGGCATGGAACTCTCCTCCGGGGCTCGACTATGAGGCCCATCACAACTCCGTTCATCTATCCACAGACCTTCGCAGAAGACAACAAGAAGCCTCACCATGGGAGCGCTCCCGCACCGTCAACGCTCAAGTCCGCACAAAGGTCCGGACCAAGGGACCGCAGGCGGACGAGCACGTCGCGCTCAGAGGCCGAGAATCCGGCCGGACGCCTGTTATCCGGGGCGACCCCGGACCGTCTCCGAGCTGAAGGCAGGATGACGGGCGAGGAGCGACGCGTGGGCAACGGACAACCAGGGACCGCCGCGGTGGTGGCGGCGCAGGCGGGCGACCAGCACGCGCTCGACGAGGTGGTGGCGGCCTACCTGCCGCTGGTCTACAACGTCGTCGGGCGGGCGTTGGCCGGTCACAGCGATGTGGACGACGTCGTGCAGGAGACGATGCTGCGCGTCGTCGACAACCTGCCCAAGCTGCGTGAGCCGGAGAGCTTCCGGTCCTGGCTGGTGTCGATCGCGCTGCGCCAGGTGCAGGAGCGCGGGCGGCGCGTGGCGCGGATCCCGGACGGCGAGCCGGCGCACGACGTCGCCGACCCCGGCGCGGACTTCGTGGACCTGACGCTGCTGCGGTTGGAGCTGTCCGGCCAGCGGCGCGAGGTCGCGGAGGCCACGCGGTGGCTGGACGACGGCGACCGCGAGCTGCTGTCGCTGTGGTGGCTGGAGGTGTCCGGCAAGCTGACCAGGGCGGAGCTGGCGTCGGCGTCGGGCATCACGACGGCGCACGCGGCCGTGCGGGTGCAGCGGGTGAAGGCGGCGCTTGCCGCCGCACGGGCGGTCGTGCGGGCGTTGCGGGCGGAGCCGCGCTGCCCCGACCTGAACGTGGTCGCGCGGGGCTGGGACGGCCGCCCCGACGCCACCTGGCGCAGGCGGATCGCCCGGCACACCCGGGACTGCGAGTGGTGCCTGGCGTCGTGGCGGGACCAGGTGCCCGCGGAACGCCTCCTCGCCGGGTTGGCGCTGGTCCCGCTGCCGGTCGCGCTGCTGCCTGGTGTGCTCGGCGCGGTCCGGCCGGCCACGTCGTCGCGCGGCGGCCTCGGGCAGGCGCTCGGCAGGTCGGCGATCGCGAAGCCGGTGGCGGTCGGCGTGGCGGTGGTGGTCGCGGTGGCGGGCGCGGTCGCCGTGTACGCCGCCGTTCCGACGCCACCGGCACCTCGGGCGGACGTCGCACGGCCGGCCACCACGTCGACCACCGTGACCACGACCGCGGCGTCGTCATCAGCGGCGTCGTCCTCGGCGACCACCACCACGACCACCACGACCTCGACCACCACGACGCGCGCTCCGGAGCCCGTTCCGGCCGGGCCGCGGTACGGCAGCGTGGTCGACACCGTGGACGCCGAACCCGACCCGCGCACCCCGCCCGCTCCCCTGCCCGTCCGACCCGCGGGCGAGGTCACCGCCGTCGGCGGCGCGTACGAGAACGCCAAGCGCGGCTACATCGGCGGCAAGTACGTGATGATGCGCCGCGGCGAGCACGTGGTGCTGAGCGGACGCGGGTACGTCCGGGTCCGCTACGAGATCGCCTGGTTCAACCGGCCGGGCGGCATGGTGATGCCGACGTGGACGGGCTTGAAGGGCAAGCTGTTCCACGTCGCGTCCGGCGGTGGGCACCGGATGGACGACTCGGCGCCCGGCAACCCGCCGGAGTACACCTGGATGGGCAACCCGACGGTCGGCCCCAACGGTCCGGCGTCCGGCTACGTCGTGCTGCCGCCGGGCGCGCAGCAGATGTGGCAGAACGAATTCCTCTACCTCGACGGTGAGGTCACGCTCGGCAACAACGAGCGGGGCGCGGACTACAACATCACCGCGACACCGGTGACGTGGGACGAGGTCAACTCCGACATCAACTCCCCGCCGCCGTCCGAACCGGGCGGCCGGGGCGCGATCCGCTACGGGCTGACCCGCGACACCGGTGACGACGGCGCGCCCGTTCCGCAGTACCTCACGCGTGAGACGCCGGCCGATCGTGCCACGGTCCCCCAGCAGTCCGCGGTGAGCTGAACGCGCGCACGAGCGGAACGGCTACAGTGGGTTTGACAATCGTTTTCACTGTGCGCGTTCCTTGGGGGTCACCGTGGCGACATCTCCGGACCCGGTCGTCGACGCACGCCGTTCGATGATCGAGCTGATCTTCGGCTCCATGGCCTCGCAGGTCGTGGCGGCCTGCGTGAAGCTCGGCGTTCCCGACGCCATCGGCGACGACCGCCGGTCCGCCGAGGAGGTGGCCGCGGCGTGCGGGACGCCCACGCACACCATGCGCCGGTTGCTGCGCGCGGCGACGGCGCTGGGCCTGCTGGCCGAGGACGGCGGCCGGTTCGGCGTGACCCCGGTCGGGGCCCTGCTGCGGTCGGACCTGCCCGGTTCGATGGACGCCTTGGCGCGGGTGTTCACCGACCCGGTCATGGTGCGCGGCTGGCACGGGCTCGACGACAGCGTCCGCACCGGCCGCACCGCGTTCGACGAGGTGTTCGGCGTGCCGTTCTTCGAGCACCTCGCCTCGGCGCCGGACCTGGCCGCGGCGTTCAACACCGCCATGAGCCAGGGCACGCACGTGGTGTCCGGGTTGTTGCCCGACGCCTACGACTTCGGCCGGTTCCGGTCGGTCACGGACGTGGGCGGCGGGGACGGCACGCTGCTCGCGGCGATCCTCCGCAGGCACACCGGGTTGCACGGCGTGCTGTTCGACACCGCCGAGGGCTCCACCGGCACCCGTGACGTGCTCGACGGCGCGGGCGTCGCACCGCGGTGCGAGGTCGCGGTCGGCGACTTCTTCGCCGCTGTCCCGTCCGGTTCCGACGTGGTGCTGCTCAAGAGCATCCTGCACGACTGGGACGACGAGCGCGCCGCGACGATCCTGGGGCACTGCCGACGAGCGCTCCCGGACGACGGCCGCCTGCTGGTGGTCGAACCGGTCCTGCCCGATGCCGTCGACGGCACGATCCTGCCCGTGATGTACCTGAGCGACCTCAACATGATGGTCAACCTCGGCGGGCAGGAACGCGCCCGGGCCGAGTTCGAGACCTTGCTCGGCGACAGCGGGTTCGCCCTCACCCGGATCACCCCACTGCCGCCCTCCGGCTTCTGCCTGCTCGAAGCCGTGCCGAGCTGACCGCACCCGGACAGCGAGAGGTCCCGCACCGGGCGGGACCTCTCGGTTTCACGTCCGTTCGACGGTCACAGCAGTCCGCGGCGGTAGGCGGCGACGAGCCGGCGGGGCACGGTCAGCTTGCGGCCGTCGAGCGTGGTGACCGGCACCAGGGCGGGCACCTCGGCCTTCCACTGGGAGCGGCGGTGGCGGGTGTTGCTGCGCGACATCTTGCGCTTCGGGACGGCCATGTCAGCGGTTCCTCTTGCCGTAGCGGCGGTTGAACTTCTCCACGCGGCCGGCGGTGTCCATGACGCGCTGGGCGCCGGTCCAGAACGGGTGGGAGTCGGAGGTGATGTCGACGGTGATGAGCGGGTAGGTGTTGCCGTCCTCCCAGTCGATCGTGCGGGTCGAGGTGGCCGTGGACCGGGTCAGGAACGCCTTGCCCGTCGCCTGGTCCTGGAAGACCACCGGGTGGTAGTCGGGGTGGATGCCCTGCTTCACAACTCCTCCATCTGGTCGTGCCACTCGGCGAAGGGGTCGACGAACTCCAGCTCGTCGACCAGCGCCAGTTCCTCGTCGGTCACCAGCGCCTCGCGCAGTGCCGCCGTGATCTCGTCCGGCGCCGCGGAACTGGTGATGACCACCAACTCCTGCGACCGGTCGCCGTAGTAGGGGTCCCACATCGCCGACGCGGCCGCCCGGCGCTCGGCGGGCACCTCGGACCAGTCCTCGACGGCCGTGAGCCACGGGCCGAGGTTGCCCACGCTCAGGCCGCCGCCGGCCGATTCCAGCCAGAGGGCGACGTCGGGTTGGCTCGCCACCCACACCCGGCCGCGGGTGCGCACGACGCCGTCGAGCAGGACGTCGATGGCCTGGTGCAGCCGCATGGGGTGGAAGGGCCGGCGCTCGCTGAAGTGGACGACCGCCGCGCCGTGGGCGGGTTCCAACGGCGGCTGACCGTGCAGCAGCGGGCCGAAGCCGTCGTCGAAACGGCCGCGGCGGGCGCCCTCGGGGATCGCGGCCAGCAGTTCCGGCACGTCGAGGACGTCCCGGCGGCGGCGCGGCGCGAGCGGGTTCAGCCGGTCCAGCACGGCGTCCAGGGCGGGGTCCCCGACGCCGGTCAGCACGATCGCGTCGGCGAACTCGGCCTGCCCCACGACCACCTGCGCCACGGTGCGCTCGTCGCCGTCCCCCGCGCCCAGGCCGCGGTCGTGCAGGGTGTCGTCAGCGGTCGCGTCGGCGAGCCAGGTCGCCACGTCCACGACGGTGACCACGGCTTCGACCCGCACGTCCACCTCCCGCAGGGCGAAGCAGACGGCCTCCGGCTCCAAAGCCGGGTCCAGCTGCACGACCACGCGACCGCCCAGGCGTGCCAGCAGCGGCAGCAGGTCCAGGCGCAACGTGCACGAGACGCAGCCGTGCGCGAGTTCCAGCACCGTCAGCTCGCCGTCGACCCAGCGGCGCACCACGCCCTCGGAGAGGTCGCGCAGGTCGTGGCGGACCAGCACCGATCCCGGCGACGCGCGCCAGACCTCGTCGGCCACGTCGTGGCGTGCGAGTCCGGCCACCAGTACGACCTCGGTTCCCATGTGGGCTAGCCTAACGGAAACGATTGTCGTTTTACAAAGGAGGTTGGCACCGTGTCGTCACGGCACTGCCAGGTCACCGGGCGCAAGCCCGGCTTCGGCAAACAGGTCTCCCACTCGCAACGGCGCACCTCGCGGCGCTGGCTGCCCAACACCCAGCGCCGCCGGTTCTGGCTGCCCTCGGAGAACCGGCACGTCGTGCTGATCCTGTCGACCAAGGGCATCAAGACCGTCGACCGCCGCGGCATCGAGTCCGTGGTCGCCGACCTGCGCCGCCAGGGGGTGAAGGTCTGATGGCCAAGTCCACCGACGTCCGGCCGATCATCAAGATGAGGTCGACCGCGGGCACCGGCTACACCTACGTCACCCGCAAGAACCGGCGCAACGACCCCGACCGCCTGGTGCTGCGCAAGTTCGACCCCGTCGTGCGCCGCCACGTCGACTTCAAGGAGGAGCGCTGATGGCCAAGAAGTCCAAGATCGCCAAGGACCGGCAGCGGCGCGAGGTCGTCGCCCGGCACGCCGAGCGACGCCACGAGCTGAAGGAGATCATCCGCCTCGACCCGGAACGCCGCGACGAGGCACTGCGGGCGCTCCAGAAGCTGCCCCGCGACGCCAGCCCCACCAGGCTCCGCAACCGCGACGCCGTCGACGGCCGCCCCCGCGCCTTCAACCGCGCGTTCGGCCTGTCCCGCATCCGACTCCGCGAGATGGCCCACCGCGGCGAGTTGCCCGGCGTCCACAAGTCGAGCTGGTGAGCCGCATGCCCAAGATCGAACGCGCCCCGAAGCGCCGCGTGAACCTGCTGCGCAAGGAAGGCATCACCGAGGTGGACTGGAAGGACGCCACGCTGCTGCGGAAGTTCATCTCCGACCGCGGCAAGATCCGCTCCCGCCGCGTCACCGGCCTGACGCCGCAACAACAGCGCCAGGTCGCCACCGCCATCAAGAACGCGCGCGAGATGGCCCTGCTGCCCTACCCGAGCCAGGGCCGCTGACCGGTCGGTGTGCCCCGCCCGCCGGGGCACACCGACCTCCACCCGCAAGACCACCTGACCGGAAGAAACCCATGACCACCGATCCACGCGTCCCCGTCACCGTCCTGTCCGGCTTCCTCGGCGCGGGCAAGACCACCCTGCTCAACCACGTCCTCGCCAACCGCGAGGGCCGCCGGGTGGCGGTGGTGGTCAACGACATGAGCGAGGTCAACATCGACGCCTCGCTCGTCTCCGGCCGCGGCGGCGAGCGCCTGGTCGAGCTGACCAACGGCTGCATCTGCTGCACCCTGCGCGAAGACCTGCTGGAGAGCGTCGGCGCGTTGGCCCGCGAGGGCCGCTTCGACACGATCCTGATCGAGTCCACCGGCATCTCCGAACCGATGCCGGTCGCCGCGACGTTCGAGTGGACGTTCGAGGACGGCACCAGCCTGTCCGACCACGCGAGGTTGGACACCATGGTCACCGTGGTCGACGCCGCCGGGTTCCTCGCCGAGCTGGCACGCGGCGACCGGCTGGACGAACGCGGGCTGGAGGCGGCCGAGGGCGACGAGCGCGGCATCTCCGACCTGCTCGTCGACCAGGTCGAGTTCGCCGACGTGCTGGTGCTCAACAAGACCGACCTCGCCGCGCCCGAACGGTTGGCCGCCACCGAAGGGCTGCTGCGCAAGCTCAACCCGAACGCCCGGCTCGTGCGCGCCCGCCGCGGCGTGGTCGACCTGGCCGACGTGCTCGACACCGGCCGCTACGACCCGGTCACCGCGGCCACCTCACCCGGCTGGGCCGAGGAACTGGCCGGCTCGCACACCCCCGAGACCGAGGAGTACGGCATCCGCTCGGTCACCTACCGCGCCGACCGCCCGTTCCACCCGGCCCGGCTCGCCGCCGCGCTGGAGGACTGGCAAGGCGTCCTGCGCAGCAAGGGCTTCTGCCACATCGCCAGCCGCCCGCACACCCTCGCCGTGTGGTCCCAGGCCGGGCCGAACCTGACCATCGAGCCGGGCGAGCTGCTCGCCGGCCACACCGCCGGCCAGGAGCTGGTCTTCATCGGCGTCGACCTCGACCGCGACGAACCCCGTCGCCGCCTCGACCCCGCCCTGCTCACCGACCCCGAACTGGCCGCCGGTCCGACCGCGTGGCGACGGTTCGACGACCCCCTGCCCGCGTGGGACGACCTCGAAGCCCACGAGCACGTCCTCCCGCTCCCGAGGCGCCTGCTGGAGCTCTGAACGCCGGGCGACACTTCACTTGAACTGAAAATCATTGTCGTTTACGGTGTGGGCATGGAGACCTCCGTCATCCTCGTGGCCGGGCTGGGCGAGCACGTCGTGGCCGAGGAGGTGTGGCGGGCGTTGCCGGGCGCGGTCCTGGTGCGGCACGACCTGGGCGGCCTGGCCGACGGCGTGGTGCGGCGGTGGGTCGACGGGCTGCTGACCGAGCTGCGGCTGGAGCACGGCTGCGTGTCGTGCACGATGCGGTTGGACCTGCTGCCGCTGCTGCGGCAGTTGCGCGGAACCGTGGTGCTGCACCTGGACCCGGCGCTGGAACCCGAGGCGGTGTGCTTCGCGCTGATGGACGAGCCGGTCCGCGTCGAGGCCGTGGTCACGGTCGTGGACCGGGCCACCTGGCTGGCCGACGCGACCGGCGGCGACCTGCTGGCCGACCGCGGCCTGAGCGCGGCGCCCGGCGACGACCGCGCCGTCGCACAACTGGTCGTCGGCCAGGCCGAGTTCGCCGACGCGCTGGTCCTGACCGGGCCGGAGGACGCGCGGGTCGCCGCGGTCCTCGACCGGCTCAACCCCGTCGCCGCCCGGCAGGAGTTGGCCCACCTGGACGTGCCGGCGCTGCTGGCCGCGATCCCCGCCGACGCGCGCCGCGGCGAGGTCGACGACACGTTCGGCCCGGTGCTGATCGGCCGACCGCCGCGGGAACCCGCCCACGGCGTGCACCTCGTGCACTTCACCGCTCGACGCGCCTTCCACCCCGTGCGGCTGCACCGCGTGCTCACCGCCCTGTGCCGCGGTGTCGTGCGGGTCCGGGGCCGGGTGTGGTTGGCCAGCCGCCACGACACGGTCCTGTGGTTGGAGGCCACCGGCCGGTCCCTGCGGATCGGCGAAGCGGGACCGTGGCTCGCCGCCGTGGACGACTGGTCCGATGTGGACGCGAGCTGGCTGGACGCGGCACTGGCGACGTGGGACGTCCGAACGGGCGACCGGGCGCAGGAACTGGTGGTCATCGCGCACCGCTCGTCACCCGAGGTCGTCACGTCGGCCCTGCGTGAAGCGCTGCTCACCGACGAGGAGTCGGCACTGGCCGCCGAACTGCGGTTCGTCGACCCGTTCCCCGGGTCGAGCGAACAGCTCACCTGACGATCGCGGCGAGTGCGGCCTGACGCTTCCGGGACCGTCCCGGTTCTGGGCAGAATTCCGGCATGGGCACCGGTTCGTTCGCGGAGTACCTCGGTCGGGTGGACCGGGCGGAGCTGGGTGAGCTGCGGCGGTTCCGGCCGGAGGTGGAGGTGGCGCCGGTGCCGGACGGTCCCGAGGCGCTCGCGGCGCGGTTGAGCGGTCGCAGGTCGTTGGCCGCGCTGCGGTTGGTGAGCCGGGACGCGGTGGCTGCGGGTCAGGCGGCGGCCGAGCTGGGGTCCGCGGCCACCGTCGACTCCGTGGCGGCGTTGACCGGAGGGGACCGGGAGGCGGTCCGGTCGGCGTTGCGCGAGTTGCGGCGGGTCGGGGTGGCCTGGCCGGAGGGAGCGGTGGTGCGTCTGGTGCCGCCCGTCCTGGAGCGGTGGAGGCAGGCGAAGGACCGGTCGAAGGTGACCGGGCCGCCCGCGGTCGAGCGTGGACGGGGCGGTTCGGACGGCGAGCTGCGTTCTTCGGTGCAGCACCTGTTGCGCTCGGCTTACGCGTTGGCGGACACGAGTCGGCCGATCGTGGCGTTGCGGAAGGGCGGGGTGGGCAAGAAGGAGCGGGACCGGCTGGGTGCGGCGCTCGGGTTGGGCGACGACTACCTCGTGCTGGTGTTGGATTTGCTGTTCGCGGCCGGGTTGTCGGCGCAGGTCGGCACGACTTTCCAGACGACCGCGCGGTACGGGCGGTGGCGGGAGGCCGAGCCTGCCCGGCAGTGGGCGGAGTTGGCGTTGGCCTGGTTCCGCTTGCCCCACTCCCCCACCGCGCGGCGGAACGCGGCCGTGTCGAAGGTCGAGTCGTCACACGCCCGGGCGGCGCGGTGGGCCGTGTTGCGGGCGGGGCGGGACGGGTTGTCGGTCGAGGGGATCGCCGCTGCCGCCCACTGGTTCTGCCCGGCGGTGCACCAGTACGTCGACGGGGTCGTCCGCGAGGCGGAGATGGTGGGGGTGGTGGCGGGGGACGTGCTGAGCGTGTGCGGGGAGGCGTTGTTGTCCGCCGACGACGCGGAGTCGCTGGCCGCGTCGGTGGCCGAGGTGGTGGTGCCGATGCGGTGCGAGGTGCAGGTGCTCGACGACCTGAAGGCCGTGGTGTTCGGGCAGCTGACGGTGGAGGCCGCGCGGGTGTTGGAGGAGGCCGCGGAGAGCCTGGTGGAGGACGGGGCGCGGGTGTGGCGGTTCACCCCGGCCAGTGTGCGTTCGGCGTTCGCCCGAGGGTGGACCGGGGAGTCCTTGCTGGCCGCGTTGGAAGGGCTGACCCGGCAGGACGTGCCGTGGGCGCTGCGGTCGCTGTTGGGCGAGCGCGGACGGGGGCAGGTGCGGGTGCGGGAGGTGGGGTGTTGCGTGGTGGCCGAGGCGGGCGTCATCGCGGAGGTGGTGCGGTTACCGGGTTTCGTCGCGTTGGCGCCGACCGTGGCGGGGAGCGCGGTGGCGGCTCCGGAGGCGGTCGCGCGGTTGCGGGAGGAAGGGTTCGCGGTGGTCGAGGACCCGTCGTCGGGGAGTGTGGTGGTTCGGCGGCGGAAGGCTCCGGCCGTCGCTCCGGTGGTCGCGGTGGACCTCTCCGATCTGGCCGCGGACGAGCCGTCCACGGCGCAGATCGTGCGCAGGCTGAACCGGGGGTTGCCGCAGAAGTCGGTGGCGCTGTTGGCCGAGGCCATCGACGCCCGGTCGGACGTGCGCATCGACTACGTCGACCGGGAGGGTGAGTCCTCACAACGCACCATCACGCCGATCGAGTGGGACGGGCCGTTCCTGTCGGCGTGGTGCCACCTGCGGGAGGCCGACAGGCAGTTCAGGGTGGCGCGGATCAGGTCGGTGTCACCGGTCCGGCCGTGAGGGCCGAGCCTGCCTTCGCCGGAGTTCGCCCTCAGGCGAGGACTTGGTCCGCCACCACGAACTCCGTCCCGCACGACGGACAGGTCGCGCCGCCGAACACGTGCACCAGCACCCGTGCCACCTTCGCCTGGCCGTGCGCGGTCGCCAAGCCGTGCAGCCGCCCACCGACGCCGTCCAGTGTGGTCGGATCGGCCGGGCGCAACGACGTCGAGCCACCGCCGTCCTCCGCACACGTCCCCTGCGCGGTGGAGATCGCGAGGTTCGCCCCGCACTCCTCGCACTCCACCTCGTACTCCTCCTCCGTCACACCCCAGGCCAACGCGTCCTGCCAGTACGCGACCCCCTCGAAGGCCAGCACGCACTCCAGCAGGTAGGCGTAGGTGTCCTCGTCCGCGTCGGGCAACAACCCGTTCGCCACCGCCAGCAGACGACCGGCGGCCTCGGCGTGCTCCTCGAGCACGGCCTCTCCCCCGCCCGCCACGATCGCACCCGCGAGCGTCACGGCCTGCGTCGCGTGCGGCTCGTCGAGGTCACGCGCCAGGTCCGCGAGACGAGGCAGGGCCGCGTAGCTCGCCGAGTACGTCGAACCTTGGTGGCACAGCGACGACCACAGCTCGCTCCACGTCCCGTCGTCGGGGTCGGTGGCCAGCCGGTCGAGCAGCGGCGGGACGTCCTCCGCCGTGCCGTAGGCGTGGGTGAGCCGGGACCAGTCCGTCATGCCGATGATCACACCACAGGCTTGCGCGGCACCTCGACCAGGGCCGCGGGTCGGGGTTCGGATGGGAAGAAGGAACGGGGTTGCGGCGAAGTGTGGGTGGAAGCTGGTCACCGACTGGAAGGCCCCCACATGGCAGAGGCGGACACGTG
The DNA here is from genome assembly GCF_001280085.1 of Saccharothrix sp. NRRL B-16348. GTDB lineage: Bacteria > Actinomycetota > Actinomycetes > Mycobacteriales > Pseudonocardiaceae > Actinosynnema. Next base: position 100,830 of record NZ_LGED01000013.1, read on the forward strand.
ACGGCGGGAACGGGCGAGCGGGTGACCGACGCCGAGCTCGCCGCGCGGTTACAGCGGGACCCGGAACTGTTCACGGAGGTGCACGATCGGTACTTCACGGCCATCTACCGGTACGTGACCGGGCGCCTGGACGCGCAGACGGCGGAGGACATCGCGGCGGAGACGTTCCTGGTCGCGTTCGACCGGCGGGACGCGTTCGACGCCGAACGCGGTGACGTGCGGGTGTGGTTGTTCGGCATCGCCACGAACCTGGTGGCACGGCATCGCCGCAAGGAGGCCCGCCACTACCGGGCGCTGGCGCGGATGGACGTCGAACCGGCCGTCGAAGGGCACGAGAGCACGGTGGTCGCGTCGGTGGCCGCACGGCGGCTGCGGCCCCAGCTCGCGACCGCGCTGGCGCGGTTGTCGCCGGGCGAACGGGACGTGTTGCTGCTCGTGGCGCTCGGCCAGCTCGGCTACGACGAAGTGGCCGCGGCGCTCGGCATCTCGTCCGGCACGGTGGGCTCCCGCCTCAGCCGTGCCCGCAAGAAGCTCAACCCCGCCCTCATCGCCCCGGAGGCACTCGATGGATGACCTGCAGACGCTGCGCGCCGCGCTGACCGCGGACGAACCCTCCCAGGACGTGGTCGACCGCAGCCGCCACCGGCTCCAGCACCGGATGCTCGGCGGCCGGGCCTCGCGGAAGCGGACCGGGTGGGTGACCGCGGGCATCGGGCTCACGGTGGCCGCCGCCGCTGCCGCCGTGGCGTTCTCGACGCTGCCGGGTGCGCCGGCCGACGGGATCACCGCGGACGACGCGACCACCAGCCCGTCGGCGCGGGCGGCCAGCGGACCGGAGGTGCTGCTCGCCGCGGCCACGGCGGCCCAGGGTTCACCCGAGGAGTCGGGCGCCTACTGGTACGTCGCGGTGACGTTCCCGGACGAGCGGGTGGACGAGTACTGGATCAAGCGGGACGACGGCGGGGGGTGGTTCCGGGGCGTGAAGACGCGCGGCGAGGCGATCCCGCTGCGCGTGCACCGGCCGAAACCGTTCTCGCTGGTCGCCGTCGACCTGACGCTCGACGAACTGCGCGCCCTGCCGACGGACCCGGAGGCGTTGCGGACCTGGATCGCCGAGGCGCTCGAGCACAGCGACGCGAAGACGAGCGCGGGCCCGTTCACCGCGGCCGATCGGGAACGGGCCACGTTCGAGTCGTTGATCGCGCTCGTGTCCACCGTGCCGGCGCCGCCCGAGGTCCGCGCCGCCGCGTTCCGCGCGATCGCCTCGTACCCGGAGGTCGAGTCCGTCGGCGCGGTGCCGGGCGGGCAGGGCCTGGTGCTGCCGGGCGGCCGGCGGCTCGTCGTCGACCCGGCGACCGGCCGGGTGAACGGGACGTCGGTCTTCGTCACGATGGACGGCGCGGTGTACTCGGTCGCCGACCCCGCGGGCGCCAGGATCGACGCCGAGTGGACCGACACCATGCCCGGGTGACGGCCCGCACCACGCCTCCCGGTCAGGCCGCGCACTCGTGCTGGTCCGGGGCGAGGGCGGCGCGCACCTCGCGGCTCAGCTCGCCGCCGCGGACGAGGTCGGTCGCCTTCTCCAGGTCCGGGGTCAGGTAGCGGTCGTCGGCGAGGGGTTCGATGTGCCGCCGGACGGCTTGGTGCAGTCGGTCCGTGCCCTGGCCCAGCGGGAACGCGGCCATCCTGTCCTTGATCAGGTCGATGCCCTGTGCCGCCATCAAGACGTGCACGGCGAGCACCGTCTCCAGGCGGTCGAGGTTGGCGTGCAGGGCACGGACCGAGGCCATCGCCATGGTGTTGTGGTCCTCCTGGCCGAACTTCGCCGGGCGGGACAGCGTGCCCGCGGGGGTGGCCAGCTGCTGCATCTCCGGCACGAGCGCCACCGCGACGGTCTGCACCTGCACCATGCCCGAGTTCAGGCCGATCTCTCCCCCGGCGAGGTTGGCCGGCAGGTGGTAGCTCCACTTGTCGGCCAGCAGCCGGGCGGACAGCTCCTGCGACAGCACGCCGAGGTCGGCGACCTGGGCGTTGAGCGAGTCGATCTCGTGGCCGAGCAGCGCGGCGTCCCAGTTGCCGCCCATGACGAACTCGTGGCCGCCGCCCGGCTTGGGGAACACCAGCGGGTTGGACGTGGAGGCGTTGGCCTCGCGCTCGATGTGGCCGCGGGCGTCGGTGAGGCGTTGCCGCAGCGCTCCGACGATGTGCGGGGTGGCGCGGATCGACACGGCGTCCTGGATGCGCGGGTGCTCGTCGCCGCTCGCCTTGCGCCCCTCGTCGGTCATCCAGCCGGTGCCGCAGATCAACGCCCTGGTGACGCGGGCGGCCTCGACTTCGGCGGGGATGCGCCGCTCGTCGTGGGTGCGGGCGTCGAACGCGCCCTGTTCGGCCCTGGTCGCTTCCAGGAACAACGCGAACGCGCCGTCGTAGGTGTCGAGCAGCCGTTCGGCGCGCACCACGGCGTCGACGTACCGGGCGGTGACCACGCTGCTGCCGCTGATCAGCGGCAGCGCCTCGCCCTGCTCCAACTGGAACGCCGGCGCGACGCCGGCCGCCGCGAGGATTTCCGGCGCGGGTGCTTCCCGGCCTTCGAAACGCGCGGGCGCGGGTTCGCCGGTGAGCACCAGACCGGCTGCCGCCATCGGCTGGAGGTCACCGGTACCCAGCGACCCGATCTCCGGCATCCGGGGCGTGACGCCGGCGTTGACCAGCTCCAGGATCCGGTCCACGAACTCCGGCCGCACCCCCATCGCGCCGCGGGCCATCGTGTTGGCCCGCAGCACCAGCGCCAACCGCGCCACCCGGTCCGGGAGCGCGGGGCCGACGCCGGCGGCGTGCGAGCGCAGCACCCGGCGCTGGAACTCCACCCGGTCGGCTTCCGGCAACGGCTGGTCCTTCAACGGGCCCAACGCCTGGTTCCACCCGTACACGCGTTGGCCGGCCGCGAGGGCCGCCTCGGCGCCCTGCCTGGTCTTGATCATCTCCTGGCGGGACTTCAGGCCGAGGCGGATGGTGACGCGGTCGGCTTCGAGCACGTCCACCAGCTGCGACCAGGTCAGCGAGTCGCCGTCCAGCTCCAGCGCGGGCGACTGCTGCCGGGTGACGAGGTCGGCGGGCGCGGCGGCCGTGCTCGACACCGTGACGGCGCCGACGGCGAGGACGACCAGGAACCGCCACGGGACCCGCATTCGCGCTCCTCCGTCGTTCATGGACCGACTTCCCGCTGGGGATCCTGGCACCGCCGGCGTGCCCGGGCCGGACGTGAGCGGGCGAACCGAGCCATCGGGTGACGGACGGCGAGGTTCCCGGTGGGACGTCGGACCTCGGTCCACCGTCCCACCGGGAGCCTCATTCCCCCTACGCGGTCACGGCGCCCACAACGTCCACCGCTGGTGGTTCAGCCCGTTGCAGCCGAACGTGCGGACGCCGTACACGCTGTTGTCCAGGCAGTGGTTGTTCCACGCGCTCAGGATCTCGTACGTGCCGTTGCCCCAGTGGTTCACGCGCCACCGCTGCCAGGAGCCGTCGTTGCAGCCGAAGCCGCGCACGCCGTGCTCGCTGTTGTCCAGGCACATCTTCGTGGCGACGTTCATGAACCGGTACGTGCCGTCGGCGTACCGCTTCACCTCCCAGTTCTGGTAGGGCCCCGCGTTGGACGGGCGCGTGTGCACGCCGTCGGTGAAGTTGTGGTCCAACATCCCGCTGTCCCACTCGCTCTTCAACTTCCACTGCTCCGGAGCCGCCGACGCCGCCGGGACCACCCCCAGGAGTCCCACCAGCACGGCGACCAGCACCGCCACGACACGTCCGAACTTCATCCGTTCCCCCTCTTGGAGTGTGGGTCTTCGGTCCGGAGGGGACCTTGCCGGCGGAACCTGGCACGGACCTGGCACGGCCTGGTGGATACTGACCGGTCATGGGGGGAGTGCGGTTTCGGCTGCTGGGCGAGGTCCGGGTGCTGACGCCCGGCACGCCGGTGGTGATCAGGCACGCGCGGGTCCGGTGCGTGCTGGCGGCGCTGCTGGTGGACGTGAACCGGGTCGTCCCGGCCGACACGCTGGCCGACCGGGTGTGGGGCGAGCAACTGCCGCTGAAGCCTCGTGACGCGATCTACAACTACGTGTCCCGGCTGCGGCAGGCGCTCGTGGACGTGCCGGGAGCCACGCTCGGCAAGCGGTCCGGCGGTTACGTGGTCGACCTCGACCCGCGGGCCGTCGACCTGCACCGGTTCCGCGACCTGGTGACACCGGACGGCGACGACGAGGCGCGGGCGGAACGGCTGGGTGCGGCGCTCGGCCTCGTGACCGGTGAACCGCTGACCGGTGTCGACTCGCCGTGGGCGGCACGGGTGCGGGAGTCTCTGGAGACCGAACTGCTCGCCGCCCGCCTCGACGAGCACGAGGTGCGGTTGCGGCTCGGGCAGCACGTCCGGCTGGTGCCGTCGTTGACCGCGCTGGCCGCCGCGCACCCGTTGGACGAGCGGATCGCGCGGCTGCTGCTGCTCGCGCTGGCGGAGAGCGGTCTGCACGCCGAAGCGCTCGCCCACTACGACGTGCTACGCCGACGCCTCGCCGACGAGCTGGGCGTCGATCCCGACCCGGACGTGCGCGAGGTCTACCAGCGACTGCTCGAGGACAGGCCCGCCCCGGCGCGGCGCCCGGCAGGCCCCGTGCCGCGCCAGTTGCCGGCGGCGCCGGGGCCGTTCGTCGGCCGGCACGACGAGCTGGACCGGCTCGACGCCGCGCTGCGGGCCGGGGCGGCCACGGTGGTGATCTCCGCGATCGCGGGCACCGGCGGCATCGGCAAGTCCTGGCTGGCGTTGCACTGGGCCCACCGCAACGCCGACCGGTTCCCCGACGGGCAGTTGTTCGTGGACCTGCGCGGTTTCAGCCCCGACAGCGATCCGATGGAGCCGGCCGTCGCGGTGCGCGGGTTCCTCGACGCGTTGGGGGTCGAGCCCGGCCGCGTGCCCGCCGAGCCGCACGCGCAGGTGGCGTTGTTCCGCAGCCTGGTGGCCGGCAAGAGGATGTTGCTGGTGCTGGACAACGCGGCGAGCACGGCCCAGATCACGTCCCTGTTGCCGGGCAGCGACACGTGCGCGGTGGTGGTCACCAGCCGCAGCAGGCTCGCGGGCCTGGTCACCGGTCACGGCGCGCGGCACGTGCCCGTCGACACCCTCGCCGACGCGGACGCCCGCGGCCTGCTCACCGCCCGGCTCGGCGCCGCGCGCGTCGACGCCGAACCCGCGGCGACCGACGAGCTGATCCGGCTGTGCGCCGGGTTCCCGTTGGCGTTGAGCATCATCGCCGGCCGGGCGCACACCCACCCGCACCTGTCCCTGGCCGCGCTCGCGGGCGAACTGCGCGACAGCGCGCTCGACGCGCTCGACGACACCGACCCCGCCGCGAGCCTGCCCGCCGTGCTGTCGTCATCGCACCGCGCGTTGACGGACGAGCAGGCCGAGGTGTTCGGACTGCTGGCGATGGCGCCCGGACCGGACAGCTGCCTCGCCGCGGCGAGCAGCCTCATCGGCGTCCCCCCGAGTCGCGCCCGGACCGTGCTGCGAGGGCTGGAACAGGCGTCGCTGGTCAACCAGGACGTCAACGGGCGCTACCGCATGCACGACCTGGTCCGCCGCTACGCCACCGACCGCGAACTGCCCGCCGACACCAGGCAGGCGGCGCTGCGGCGCGTGCTCGACTTCTACGTCCACACCGCGTACGCCGCCGACCTGCTCCTGGAACAGCACCGCCCGGCCATCGAGCTCGACCCGCCCGCCGACGGCGTCCGACCCGAACCGCTGCCCGACCTGCCGGCGGCGATGGCCTGGTTCGACGCCGAGCACGTCACCCTGCGCGCCGCCCAGCGCACGGCCGCCGACCACGGCCTGCACCGCACCGCGTGGCAGCTGGCTTGGACGTTGAACACCTTCCAGTACCGGCGGGGACACCGCCACGACCAGCTCGCCGTGTGGCAGGTGGCGGTCGCCGCCGCCGGCCACCTGACCGATCCCGTCTCGCACGTCCTGGCCCACCGCTTGTTCGGGCGCGCCCACGCCGAACTCGGCCGCCACGAGGAGGCGATCGGGCACACGCGCCAAGCCCTCGCCCTGGCCGAACGGCACCAGGATCCCGTTCAGCAGGCCCACGCGCACTACACGCTCGCGTCCGCTTTGGAGCGTCAGGGGGACGACCGGCGGGCGTTGGAGCACGCGTGCCGGGCCCTGGCGTTCTACCGCACGCTCGACCAGCCGGTGTGGACGGGCAACGCGCTCAACGCGGTGGGCTGGTACACCGCGCGCCTCGGCGACCACGACGGCGGACGCGCGCACTGCGAGGCGGCCCTGACCTTGTACCGGGAGCACCAGGACGTGGGCGGCGTGGCGCAGACCCTGGACAGCCTCGGCTACATCGACCACCACAGCGGCCACCACCGCCGGGCCGTCGAGCGCTACCGCGAAGCCGTCCGCCTCTACCACGACCTCGGCAACACCTACGAGACCGCCGAGACCCTCGACCGGCTCGGCCACGCCCACACCGCCCTCGGCGAGCGGGAGCGGGCCGGCGCGGTGTGGCGGGACGCCGTGGAGCTGTACCGGCGGCTCGGGCACGGGCAGAAGGCCGACGAGGTCGTGAAGAACATCAGACGAGAGGCAGGAGCAGGGTGAGCGCCAAGGCCAGCGACAGGGTTCCGTTCGCCGACGCGTCCCGCGAGGAAGTCCTCGCCTGGAACGCGGCCGTCCTGGAGGAGTACCGGGCCGAGGGTGGCCGGGTCGGCGGTGTGATGACCGGCATGGACCTGCTGCTGCTGACCACGACCGGGGCGCGGTCGGGCAAGCCCAGGAGCATCCTCACGCTCTACTTCCGCGACGGCGACCGCTACCTGGTGGTGGCGAGCAACTTCGGCAAGCCGCACCACCCGGCCTGGTTCCACAACCTGGTGGCCACGCCCGAGGTCACCGTGGAGGTGGAGGGCGACGAGTTCCCCGCCGAGGCGGTGGTCCTCGACGCCGCCGAGCGTTATCGCGCGTTCGACGCGGTGGTGGGCCGGTACCCGTTCTACGCGGGTTACCAGGACGGCGTGACCAGGACGATCCCGGTCGTCGCGCTGACCCGGGCCGATCGGGCGTGAGCACCTGAACGACCGGCACTTCTCGCTCGACGACCACCGGCTCGTCACCGGTCTGCCCTGCCGCTGGACTGGTGAGGGCCGCTACGGGCGGAAGACGGTCAGCGTGGTCGGGCCCGTGAGGCTGGAGATGCCGGCGCCCCCGCACTGCAGGACGTCCGGCGTCACGAGCACGGCCACCTGCTCCGCGCTCGCGCCGGCGAACGTGCCGCCGGTGATCAGGCCCGTGTTGGTGATCACGGCCTGGCCGCCGACGTCGCTGACCGTCCAGTTGTAGGCGAACGTCGTGGGCGCGGCCAACGGGTTGCTCCACGTGTACGTGCGCGACGCCGCTCCCGCGCTGAGCAGCGTCGCGCACGACACGGTGTCGGTGAACGCCTGGCCGTACGACCCGCTGGGCGCGACCAGGTTCGTGCAGGCGGGGAAGACGCCGGTGAGGTTGCCGTGCACGAGCCGCGGTGTGTTGGTGATGGGCGGGTCGTACGTGACCGCCCACGTGCCGACGCAGACCTGCTCCACGGTCGCCGCCGAGGCGGCGCCGGTCGCGCCCGCCAAGCTGCCGGCCGTGATCAGCACCAACGCCAGGAACGAACCGAACCTCCGTGCCATGACACCCAGCCCTTCGTCGACGTCCTGTTGTGGGTAGCCCCTTCACCACTCCCGGGGACACCGCTGTTCGGGGCGAGCTCGCTCCACGTTCCCGGCTGAGTCGTGCCGATCCACCCGGCGCGGGTCGGGCGACGTCCGGCCCTCGCGGCCGAGCGTTGGTTACAGCCGGAATCCGGCAGGTCCGCGCACCGCGGCGGCGGCGAGATCCTTGACCCGGGCGGCGGACAGGGGTGTGCCGGGTGCGTTCTGGATCCAGGCCACGAAGTCCGGCCCGGTGAGGCCCGCCGGCGGCTGTCCCACGTACGGGATGGCGTACAGCGGGGTGTTGGGCTCGCTGCGCCAGCTCTCCGCCAGCGTGCCGAGGTCCACCGCGTCGAAACCGAGGACGTCCAGCAGTTCGGCCACCTCGTCCTTGGCGGCCAGGTCGTCGCCGGACAGCGGCAGCGCCGTGCGGTCAGGGGCGCCGGCCGGGCGGAACAGGTTCAGCAGCTGCTTGGGGCCGATGCAGTGCAACGCTTTCACCACCGGTGCGCCGTCGAGGTGGCGTTGCACGAGTTCGCTGGAGGTCAGCTCGTCGCGGTCGAGTTCCGGGACGCTCCAGTCCGGCTTCGGCGCGTAGTTCATCGGGTCGATCACGGTCTTGCCGGCGAGTTCCGCGCGGGGCAGGCGCTCGTGGGCGGCCAACGGCACGGCCGCGACGACCAGGTCGGCGGCACGTGCCACCTCGGCCGGGGTGGCCGCGCGGGCCCGTCCACCGAGTTCGGCGACGAGATCGGTCAGCGTCCCGGGGCCGCGCGAGTTGCCCAGGACGACGTCGAGGCCCGCGTCGACGGCGCGGCGGGCGACCCCCACGCCGACCATCCCCGCGCCGATGATGCCGAGCGTTGCTGTGCTCACCGCTGTTCTCCGTTCGGGTATCGCCACGCGTCGCGACAACCGGTGTCCGCTTCGTGGTTCGCACTCATCACAGCCGCGGCGGCCCGCGCCGACAATGATCAAAGATCACCGGCAGCGATCACATCGTGTGATAGATAGGGAGGGGTGGAGCTGAGGGCGTTGAAGTACTTCGTGACCGTCGCCGAGGAGTTGCACTTCGGCCGCGCGGCGGAACGGCTGCGGATCGTGCAGCCGGCGGTGAGCCAGCAGATCAGCCGGCTGGAACGTGAACTCGGCGTGCGCCTGCTCGACCGCACCTCACGCCGGGTGCGGGTCACCCCGGCCGGCGAACGGGTGCTCGCCGCGGCACGGGAGGCCCTGGCCGCGGCGGCCCGCGTGCGGGTGGTCGCCGGGGAACCGGCAGCCGCACTGCGCGTCGGCGTGGCGTCCTGCGTCACCCCGCGGCTCGACCGCGCGCTGGCCCGCCTGCGCGACCGCGAACGCCCCGCCGAGCCGGAACTGGTCGACCTGCCGGTGACCGCGCGCCTCGACGCCGTCCGCGACGGCGGGCTGGACCTGGCGCTGGTCCGCGGCGCCGTCCGGTCCACGGCGTTGACGGTGACGCGCGCCTGGTCCGAACCCCTGCACGCGGTGCTGTCCCGCGAGCACCCCGCCGCCGGCAAGCCCGCGGTCAGCCTGCACGACCTCGACCCGCACGGCCTGCGGCTCCCCGCCCGCGACGGCGACCCGCCGCTGCACGACGCGATCCTCGCCGCCCTGCCCGCGGCGCCGCCCCGACCGCCCGCCGGTGACGTGCTGAACGTGCTGTTCGACGTGGGCCGGGACCCGGAGGGCTGGACGCTGATGCCGGCCGAGCAGCTCGCCGGATCCCGCTCCGCACGGGTGCTGCCCGTGCCGCTCGACCCTCCGGTGACGGTCGACGGCCACGTCGTGACGTCGCTCGTCACGCCGGCGTCGTGCGTGGCGTCGTACGTGGCCGCGTTCGCGGATTGAGCGTTCCCGACGCTCCGACGACCGCCTACTCGCAGCCGACGCCGTCGTTGTCGGAGTCCAGGCCGTACTCGTCCGGGCCGATGACCTTGATCGGGCCGGTCACGTACGCGGGGCCGTTGCCCTTGCCGGGTTTGCAGTCGACGTCGCTCGCGATCGGCACGCACGGCGTGTAGCTGGCGTGGCAGCCCTGGTTCGGCGCGGGCGGCGGTGGGGCCTGGGTCGCCGGGTTCGGCTGCGGATTGGGCTGCGGTTGGGGTTCGGGCTGCGGTTGGGGTTGTGGTTCGGGATTCGGGGCGGGTTCGGCGGCGGGCGTCGTGGTGGTGGTCGTCGTGGTCGTAGTCGTGGTCGTAGTCGTGGTGGTGGTTGTTGTAGTCGTGGTCGTCGTCGGCGCGGCGGTTGTGGTCGGTGCGGTGGTCGTCGTGCGGGACGAGGTCGTGGAGAGCGGGGCAGCCGAGTCCTCAATGGACGATCCGACCTCCGCCAGTGCCCTGATCGCGATGAGCAAGAACACCAGCACCCCGGCGACGATCCACATCGGATGAGGTGATTTCCGCCGCGCCGGCGGGGCGAAGACGGCAGTCTGCGGCGGCACGACCCCGGACGTGTCACGGGGCAGGAGGAGGACGATCTCCAGCCCGCGGCCGCCGACCTGGATCACCGCCTCGCAGCCCGGCGTGCCACCGGCTTCGATCACCCTGCCCATGGTGTCGGCGTAGCGCCGGGACATCAGGTACGTCAGCTCACCGACCCGCTGCCCGTCCAACCTGACCTCGATCGCGTACTGGCCGCGGTGCGCGCCCGAGCCGATGGTGCACCACGCCAAGCCGACCGCGACGCGCCGCCGCCCGCCCGGTGCGACGGGGTACCTCGCCAACCACGCCTGGTGGTCCTCCTCGCCCGTCACGACGACCGGGACCCCGGCCTCCAGCATGACGAGGCCTAACGCCGAGTTCTCCACCACCACGCACTTCCTTTGCGCCGAACGGCTGTACGCAGCTCATCGGAACGGTCCTACGGGCCGTTACCAGACCAGGCAGAGTGACTGAACACTCACGAGGCCTAACACGCCCTCTTCTCATCGTCACTTGACAGGGCATACCTCGGCACGGTGAGCTACGAGCAGTAGTGAGTGACTAATCAATCACAAACCTTGGAGTCATCGTGAGCGCCCCTGCAGTCGAACGCCGAACGTCCTCGCCGACCACCGCCCTGGCCGCGTCCCTGGTGCTGGCCGTGGCGAACGCGGTCGCCTTCCTGGTCCTGGCCGGCCAACCCAACCCGGGCATGGCGGCCGTCTCCGCCCTCCCCCTGGCGGCAGCCGCGCTGCTGTGGCGACGTGCCCGGATCGCACCGGTCGTGACGATCGCGGTAGCGGCCCTGGTGGTGTTCTTCCGGCCGGTCGACCTCGCGTTCGACCTGGTCCGCCCCGGTGACGTGCTGCCGTTCGCGGTCGCGGCGGCACTCGTGCTCGCCGCCGGGGTGGCGATCGTGTCGTCGCTGGTCCTGGCGCTGCGCCCGAGCACCGGGAACGGTGAACGGCTCGTCGGTCTGGGCGGTGGCGCGGCCGTCGGCGTGGCGTTGGCGGCGACCTTGCTGGTGGTGTGGCCGCAGTCCGACGACACCGGGTCGCTGACCGACGAGCAGCTCTCCGCGCTGCCGACCGTGGACCTGACGAACTTCAAGTTCTCCCCGGCCCAGCTGCGCGTCGGCCCTGGTCAGCCGGTGGCGTTCAAGTTCACCAACGACACCGACGACAACCACACGTTCACGATCACCGAGCTGGGCGTGGACATCGAGGTGCCCAGTGGCCGCACGCGGATCGCGGTGGTGAACGCCCGGCCCGGTCGGTACGCGGTGCACTGCGCGGCCGGTGACCACGAGGAGAAGGGCATGGTCGGCCGGTTGACCGTCACCGAGGACGCCCTGGCGCCCGACACCACCGCCGTGCCCGAGACGTCCGGGGCGCACCACCATGACTGAGCGGAAGGTGTCCCGCCGGACCGCCCTGATCGCGGGCGGCCTGACCGCCGGAGGGCTGGTCGCGGGTGGTGTGCCGCTGCTGCGCGCCGCCCTCGCCGGAGCCGGACCCGCCGACGGCCCGGCACTGCCCCGGCCGGCCGCGTTGCCGTTGCACGCGGGCGCGGACGGCGTGCTGCGGGGCGAGCTGGTCGCCGCCCCGGCCGGCAACTCCTTGCGCTACAACGGTTCCGCGCCCGGACCGCTGGTCAAGCTCCGCGAAGGCGACCGGGTCCGGCTGGAGTTCCGCAACGACCTCGACGCCGACAGCAGCCTCCACCTGCACGGCCTGCCGCTCGCACCGGCCGTGGACGCACCGCTGGCCCACCTGTCGCCCGGCGCGACGAGCACGCAGGAATTCGCCGTGCCCGAAGGCGTGGCCGGCACCTTCTGGTACCACCCGCACGCGCACGGCGACGTCGAACGACAACTGCTCGCGGGTCTCGCCGGACCGATCGTCGTCACCGGCGCCGCCGACGAGCTGCTGAAGTCGTGCGACGACCGGCTGTTGATGTTCACCCGCGCCGGCCAGGACATCGGCGTCAACGGCGTGGTCCGCCCCGTGCTCACGCCCACCGCCGGCCGGACCCGCCTGCGCCTGCTCAACGCCACCGCGGGCGATCACCTGCTGGTGGGCGTGCTGCGATCCGGCGACCGCGCTCCCCTGCACCTGGTCGCGACCGACGGCGGTTTCGTGGCCGAGCCGGTCGAGATCACCGAGGTCCTGCTGGCGCCCGGTGAACGCGCCGAGGTGCTGGTGGACACCAGCGTCGCCGGTCGGCTGGAACTCACCGCGCTGCCGTACTCGGTCTACGGCACGGGCGGCGCGGCGAGCACCGCGTTCCGGCTGGCCGCGCTGGACGTCCCGCCGGGCCTGGCCCCCGTCGCGCTGCCCGCACGGCTGCGCGACGTGGAGGTGCTGGACGAAGCCGACGCCGTGCGCCGCCGGCGGATCGTGTTCGGCGGCACCGGGACCGACCACTTCACGCTGGACGGCAGGACGTTCGACCACCACCGCGTGGACCTGGAGGCACACCTGGACACCCTGGAGGTCTGGGACGTCGTCAACGACCACACCACCGACCACCCGTTCCACCTGCACAGCTACTCGTTCCAAATCCTGTCCCGCGACGGCGTCCCGGAACCGCTGCGGGCCTGGCGCGACACCGTCAACGTCCCACCGGGCGGCACCGTCACGATCGCCGTCCCGTTCCGCGGCGAACCGGGCCGCACGGTCTACCACTGCCACATCGCCTCCCACGAGGACCTGGGCATGATGGGCGTGCTGGAGGTGCGTCCGCCGTCCGCGCCTTGAACGGCACGGGCCGCGCGGTGGATCAGGTGCTTCTGCGTCATGTGAACCCGGGCGAGGTGGTCTTCGACGCGCAGGGCGCGACGTCGACCTCGATCACCACCACGTTCCGGTTCCTGGACCTCCCCGCCCTCAAGGCCGCGCTCCGCGGTTCGCCGGGCGTGCTCGCCCTGGTCGTGTCGCCGTGGATCTTCGACGAGGTGGTGCGCCACTCGACGGTGGTCGACCCGCGCACGTTCCGCCGGGTGGACGTCGAGGTGAAGGAGCTGTCCGGCGCCGCCTGGATCTCCTTGCCCGACCGGCCGTTCGACGCGGATCCCGGTGACCCGTCGCCCGCACCGGCGGCAGTGGAGGGTGTGGGCGCCAAGTACCACCTGGAGTTGCGGGACAACAAGGGCGTGCAGATCGGCGATCACGGCCGGCAGACCAACACGTTCACTTGACTGGACCACGACCCGGGCGGACCGGCCGCGCGGACCGACCTGCGCACGGCTCAGGGCGTCGTGGTCGGCGACCACGCGCGGCAGCGCAACACGTTCCGGGTCGACCTGCCGCGCCACGTCCGCGTTCCGCTGTTGTTGCTGCTGGTGCTCGCGCTCGGCGCCGGGCTGGTGGTGGTCGGGGTGACGTGGGTGGTGCCGCTGTTCGCGCCGACGTACAAGACGCAGTTCCTGGTCGACGCCGCCCTCGGTGACGGCGGGGCCGACGAGGTGGCGAGCGTCTCCGAAGCGCTCGCCACGGTGGTCGGCAACTCCGGCGACGACGACTCGCAGTCCTTGCGGACGTTCGGCGGCGAGTGCGGCGCCGAGGGGAACACCGCCCAGCTCGTCGGCTTCGGCACCGGCAACCACCAGGACATCACCGCGGCGGCCCGGTCGGTCCGGCGCGGCGGCCGGGCGACGTTGCAGCGCGGCATCGTCGAAGCCGTCGCCGACTTCTCCGGACCGTTCTCGCTCAAGGCCACGCAGGTGAGCCGGATCATCGTGGTGACCCGGCACGCGGCCGACGCCTGCGACCCCGACGAGGAGTTCGTGCGCGCCCAGATCCGCGACCGCGTCACGTCGGCGGGCCTCGGCATCGAGTTCCGGTTCATCGGGCACCGGATCGAGCAGGAGGACCGGCCCGACCTGGCCGAGCTGACGTCCGAGCTGAAAGCGCCCCAGCCGACCTACACCCGGTCGCAGGAGGAGTTGAACGCCGCGCTGCACTGGTTCGCCACCGCCGAGCCGGTGCTGCGGTCGTCCCAATCGGTCCTCGACGTGCTGAACCCGACGGTGGACCGGCTCGACGCGGCGACCGAGGCGACCGAGGCGACCGAGGCGACCGTGGACGGCCGGTTCGACCTGGCCGGGACCGCGCTCGCCGAAGCGCGGTCCGCCGACGTGGACGACGCGATCGAGGACCTTGAAAGCCGTGGCCGGTCACCGGACGCGGCCCGGCCGCTCGACCACGCCGTCCGGCTGCGGGACCTGCGGGGACGGGTGCTCGACGCGGCCGACGGCCTGTTCGCCGTCGCACGGTCCGGGCAGGACCCGAAGGCGGCGCAGGACGAGTACCGGCGGGCCGCCGAGGACTACAACCGCGAGGCCAGGACCATGACCGACGAGCTCGCGCGGCTGCGCGCGAAGGGGCCAGGAGGTGCGGGGTGAAGCGCTGATGGGTGGCGATCGGGGTCGTCGTCATGCTCGGCCTGGTCGCGGCGGGGTTGGTCGTCCTCCTGCCGCCGGACCACCGCTTGACGTTCCTGATCGACGCCTCGGCGTCGGACGCGGACTTCCGCGAGGTGGCGGACGCGGTCGGCGCGGCGGCCCGCAACGTGAGCGACGACGACGCGGTGGCCCTGCGCCGGTTGGGCGGTGACTGCGACCGGCCGGACAACACGGCCGAGGTCGTGCCGGTCGGCGCCGGCCAGGGCGGGCGGATCGACGAGGCCGCGCACGCGATCGCGCCGGGCGGCCGCGCCACGCTGCTCAGCGGCATCCTCGCCGCCATCGACGACTACTACCCGTTCCGGGGCGAGAAGAGCAACCGCGTCGTCGTGGTGGCCCGCAACGGCGTCGAGGCGTGCGAGAAGGACGCCGCCGCCGTCCGGGCGCTGGTCGAGGAGCACTCGACATGCTCATGCTGTTCGAGTTCACCGGAGACACCTGGGCGCTCAAGCAGTCCGGGACGTTCCTGTCCTGCGCGGAGGCGCCGGCCGAGGCGTGGCGGGAGTGGGCGATGCCGTGCGACTTCGACGACGTCGAGTGCCGTGGCGGCGACTCCCGCGTGACGGTGATCGAGGGCTTCCTCGACTGCGCCGACGCCCTGGACATCGCGGACCGGTACCTGGCCGGCGTCGACGCCGGCGAGGCCCAGGGGCAGGGCCTGTTCTGGAACTCCGGGGAGTGGCAGTGCTTCTGGCCGTACCTGGAGGGCAGGCCCCACTCGGAGTCACCGCTCTCCTGCGTGCGGTCCAGCGACGAGTCGCAGATCTACATCGGCGACTTCCAGGTCCACCGACGGCCGCGGTGCACGTCGAGCGAGCCGTCCGCATCGCCCTGCTCCGGCGCCGATCGCGGATGACCGGGTCGGCGGATGGCGGGTCCCCGGCGAGGGAGGGAACGTTGCGGTCACGCAACCTGGGGAGGTTCTCGTCCATGGGACGAACAAGATCCATCGCGGCCACGCTCACCGCACTGCTCGTCGGCGCCGCGCTCGCGGCCGTCGCACCGCTGCCCGCCGCCGCCGCGCCCACCGACGACGTCGTGATCAACCAGAAGCTGCAGGCCCTGGTCCAGCCGGTGCTGACCGCGTCGGCCGACAGCCGGCTCCGAGCGCTCGTGCGCCACCTGGCCCGCACCCGGTCGCACGGCGACACCGACGCGTTGCTGCGGGAGGTGGTCGAAGCCGCCGAGGACTCCTACGTCGTCAACCCGTACGAGCCGTGGTGGGTCGAGCTGAAGACCGCGGTCGCGGGCTTGCGCAGCGTCAACGGCTTCGCCTACGAACCGCGGATCCACATCCCGAACGCCGACGAGGGCGTCACCACCCGTGACGAGGTCGTGGTGACCGTGGCGCCCGCCGACGAACGGGCCACCAGCGCTCCGGGTCACGTCCTCTCGCCCACCGGAGGCGTCCGACAACTGCCTAACGCGATCGACGAGGCCTACGCCACCACGAACGAGGTGTGGGTGCTCGCGGTCCACGAACCCACGTCCTCCCTCCCGACCCTCCAGGCGGAGGAGGTGAGCGGCCAGGCGCTGTGCGACCCGAACGGGCTGCGCGAGGACAAGGGCCTTGAGCACCTGCACCAGTGGCGGGTGCCGGACCGTGCCGCGTTCGGCAGTTGGTTCGAGGGCGGGTTGGAGATGCGGGTGCTGGTCATCACCAGCACGGGCGCCGTCCTGCGCCGGATCGTGCTGCCCGGCGTGAAGCAGCGGAACATCGACTCGTGGCAGGCGTCCGGGGTCTTCGTCACCACGTGGGACCGCTCGGTGCACGGCGACGTGCTCGCCTACCAGTGGTACGAGGAGGACGGCGGCCCGCAGGTCGACGTGGCCCTGTCCATCCCGACCACCGGCGGCTCGATCACCACGAACGTCAGGTGGCACAAGCGCGACGACAACGCGGGCAACGCCGTGGTGCGGTTCGCCGACTCCACGCACCGGGAGCACGACACCGGTTCCGTCCGGTTCACCACGTGCAGCCAGGGCGGTGACAGCGTCACGGGCAACCTGGCGTGCGCGAGCATCGCGTCGGCGTCCAGCACGCACGTCGGGTACTCCCCCGATCGCGTCAACGACTGCGTCCGCGACACCCGTCTCGGCGGCGCGCACAGTTGGGCCAACGCACCCGGCACGTGGCCGCCGGGCAGCCCGGAGTGGGTGCAGGTCGACTTCGGCAGCGCGAAATCGGTCCGCCGGGTCGTCGTCCACACCAGCGAGGGCTACCCGATCCGGGCGTTCCAGGTACAGGTCTGGGACGGCACGGCGTTCGTGACCGTCGCGAACGTGACCGACAACACAGCCCTCGCGGTCTCCGTCACGTTCCCAGCCCGGACCTCGCGCGTGGTCCGGATCAGCGCCTCCCAGGGGCCCATCCACCAGCCCGGCTACGTGCGGGTCAACGAGCTGGAGGTCTACGCGACCTGACCCGATTGCGATCGAAAGCACAAACCACTTGTTCGAACGCACATGATTTGCGACCGTTGCTCACGTGAAGAGCGCCGACCGCCACCGGGTGATCATCGAACGGCTCCGCTCCGGCGCGCAGGTCGCCGTGGCGGAGCTGGCGGCCGCCACCGGCGCGTCGGAGATGACCATCCGCCGTGACCTCGACCTGCTCGCGGCGGGCGGTGCGCTGCGCCGGGTGCACGGCGGGGCGGTGCCGCTCAGCCCGGCGGGCGTCGAGCCGCCGTTCACCGCGCGCACGGCGACCGCGAACGACGCGAAGCGCGCCATCGCCGCGGCCGCGGTCGGGCTGATCCGGGACGGCGAGACGATCGTGCTGGACAGCGGCACGACGGCGGTCGAGGTGGCCAAGCTGCTGCGTGGTCGCCCGGTCACCGTGATGCCGCTGTCCCTGCACGCGGTGCGCGAGCTGCTCGACGCGCCCGAGGTGCGGTTGCTGCTGCCCGGCGGCGAGCCGAGACCCGGCGAGCTGGCCATGGTGGGTCCGCTGGCGCTGGCGTCGCTGCGCGCCCTGCGGTTCGACGTCGCCGTGCTCAGCCCGTGCGCGTTCGACCTGGACGCCGGGCTCACCGCGCACAACCTGGCCGACGCCGAGGTCAAGCAGCAGGCGATGGCCGTGTCCCGCCGCACGATCGTGCTCGCCGACGCCACCAAGTTCGAGCGCACCGCGCTCGCGCACGTCTGCACCGCCGACCGGCCGGACGTGCTGGTCACCGATTCCGACTCCCCCGCCGACGTGCGCCGCGAGCTGGCCGCACGCGGGGTGCTCGTGCACGTAGCCGAACGACTGGAGACCCTGTGACGACCGCCCTGCCGCGTGCCGCACGCGTCGCGACGTGGATCTACTTCACCATCAACGGGTTCGCCGTCGGCCTGTGGGTGGTGCACATCCCGAACGTCGAACGCGCGACCGGCATCTCGCACAGCGCCCTCGGCGGGCTGCTGCTCGTGCTGGGCGCGGCGGCGTTCCTCGGCATGCAGGTGGCCGGTCCGCTCGCCGACCGGTTGGGCCAGCGCAAGCTGCTGCCCGCGGCCGGGGTGCTGCTCGGCGTCGCCCTGTTCTTCCCGGGCCTGGCCACGTCGTGGTGGACGTTGGGGCTGGCCCTGGCGTGCTTCGGCTTCGGCAACGGCACGATCGACGTCGCGATGAACTCGCACGCCGTGGTCGTGGAACGGGCCTACCCGCGGCCGATCATGGCGTCGTTCCACGCGATGTGGTCGATCGGCGGCGCGATCGCGGCGGTCGTGGGCGCGGCCACGCTGGGCGCCGACGTGCCCACGGCGGTGACGTTGAGCGCGTGCGGCGTGTTCACCATCGTGGTGTCGCTGGTGACCGGCCGGTTCCTGATGGACGGCCGTCCCGAGCCGGACGAGGCCGCGGCGGAGGCGCCGGCGGCCAAGCCGTCGACCAGGCTGGTGTGGCTGCTGGGCGCGATCGCGTTCGCCATGATGCTCGCCGAGGGCGTCGCCAACGACTGGGCCGCGCTGCACGCCGAGGATGTCCTGGGCACGTCCACCAGCACGGCGGCGTTCGCGTACGGGTCGTTCGCGGTGGCGATGACGGTGGGCCGGTTCGCCACCGACCGGGTGGCCGCGCTCGTCGGGCCGGTCGCGATCGTGCGGTACGGGGCGGCGCTGGCCGCGTTCGGGCTCACGCTCGTGGTGTTCTCGCCGTGGGTGTGGTTGGCGTTCGCGGGCTGGGCGTTGTTCGGCCTGGGCTTGTCGGGCAGCGTGCCGCAGCTGTTCTCGGCCGCGGGCAACCTGGACAAGCGGTCGTCGGGCGCGTTGATGGCCCGGGTCGTCGGCCTGGGCTACGTGGGCCTGCTCGCGGGTCCGGCGTTGATCGGCGGTCTGGCGCACTGGATCCCGCTGAACGTGGCGTTCCTCGTGCCGGTGGTGTTGTGCCTGCTGGCCGTGGGTTTCGCGAACGTGCTCGCGCCGCGTGCGGCACCGGCGGAGGAGCCCATCGGGTCGCGTTGACCCGTGTCGTCCGAAAAATGCGGAGCACGTGCTCCGTGCGATGCTGATCGACGTGGACCGAGCGCGACCGCCTCGACGGGTGTTCATCAGCCACACGTCGGAGCTGCGCGGGTTGCCGTCGGGCCGGTCGTTCGTGGACGCGGTGGAGTCCGCGATCAGCCGCGCGGGCGACGCGGTGATCGACATGGCGTACTTCGCCGCGCGGGACGAGAAGCCCGCGCAGGTGTGCCGCGAGGCGGTGCTGAAGGCCGACGTCTACGTGCTGCTGGCCGGGTTCCGGTACGGGTCGCCGGTGCGGGACCGGCCCGAGGTGTCCTACACCGAGCTGGAGTTCGAGGTCGCGGGCGAGGCCGGCATCCCGCGGCTGGTGTTCCTGCTCGGGCCGGACGCGGAGGGGCCGGCGGGGCTGTTCCTGGACCGCGAGCACGGCCCCCGTCAGGACAGGTTCCGGGCTCGGCTGGCGGAGTTCGGCACCGTCGTGACGGTGTCGTCCCCGGCGGAGGCGGAGACCGCGGTGCACCACGCGCTCGCGGAGCTGGCCGCCGACCGTCCCGCCGGCGCGACCACGCGGCTGTGGAACCTGCCCGCGCCGCTGTCCCGCTTCACCGGCCGTGACGACCTGTTGGCGGGGTTGCGGCGGGAGCTGACCCGGCACGGGTGCGTCGCCCTGCTCGGCATGAGCGGGGTGGGGAAGACGACGACCGTACTGGAGTACGCGCAGCGGTTCGCCGGCGAGTACGACGTCGCCTGGTGGGTGCCCGCTGGCGCGCCGGAGCTGGTCGTGAACCACCTGGCGGAGCTGGCGCGGGCGTTGCGACTGGCCGGGCCGTCGGACAGCGCCGGCGCGGCGGTGGCCCGGTTATCGGGCGCTCTCCGCGCGCAGGGTCGTTGGCTGCTGGTGTTCGACAGCGCGGAGGACCCGGCGGCGTTACGCGGGTTGCTGCCCGGTGGCGCCGGGCACGTGGTGATCACCACCCGCAACCCGGACTGGCACGACCTCGCGACGTCGGTGCCGGTCGCGCCGTTCGCCCGGGCCGAGTCGGTCGAGCTGCTGTGCTCCATGGCCTACCACTTGGACGAGGCGAACGCGGGGCGGGTCGCGGAGGCGCTGGGCGACTTGCCGTTGGCGGTCGACCAGGCGGCGGCGTTGCTGGCCGACACCACGTTGGACGCGGACGGCTACCTGTCGCGGCTGCGGGTCGAGGCCGACAAGGCGTTGGGCGGGAACAAGGGTGTCGGCGGCTACCCGACGTCGGTCGCCGTGTCGTGGTCGGAGGCGTTCGACCGGCTGGCGGACAAGGACGTTGCGGCGTTCCAACTGCTGTCGCTGATCGCGTGGTTGGCGCCGGTGCCCGTGCCGCTGACGTTGTTCGCCCGCCACCACGAGCTGCTCCCCGCGCCGTTGGCGGAGATCGCGGCGGATCCGGTGATGTTGCAGGCCACCCTGGCGGAACTGCGGCGTCAGGCGATGGTGCAGCCCGGCCGGGACAGCGTGCGGCTGCACACGGTGCCCGCCACCCTGCTGCGGGCGCGGGCGGACGGCACGGCCGGGCCGTTGCTGGGGTGGCCGACCACCGCGGTGCTGCTCCTGTGCGCGGCGGTGCCCCAGGGGCAGGGTGACGATCCGGCGGTGTGGTCGACGTGGCGGCAGTTGCTGCCGCACGTGCTGGCGGTCACCGGACCCGACCGGGACCTGCGGCTCGTCGGCCACGACATCGCGTGGCTGCTGGACCGGACCGCGACCTACCTCAACCGGTCCGGTGAGCCTGCGCAGGCGGTGCCGCTGCGGCGTCGTGCGCACGACCTGTGCCGGGAACTGCTGTCCGATCAGCACCCGAACACCCTGGTGGTGGCCAACAACCTCGCGGCGGACCTGCGCGGTGTCGGCGACCAAGCCGGCGCGCGTGCGTTGGACGAGGAGACGTTGGCGCACCGCCGTCACGTGCTCGGCCACGACCACCCGGACACGCTGGTCTCGGCGGTCAACCTGGCCCGCAGCCTGTGGGAGGCCGGCGAGCGGTGGCGGGCGCGTGAGCTGGACGAGGACACGCTGGCCAGGTGCCTGCGGGTGCTCGGTCCGGACCACGTGACGACCCGGTTGGTCAAGAACAACCTCATCGGGTGAACAGGCGGGCGAGGCCTCTGTGCTGGTTATGGTCGCCCCAGTCCGAATTCATCACGGGGGAGAAATCCGATGTCGAATCGCACCGACCCGAAGGCCTTGCCACCTCACTACCGGCTCACTAGCCTGAGCCGTCGAAGCGCTTCGACACCGCATTTCCGACGACTGACGCAGCGCAGCCGCCCGCACTTCGCACCCCTCGAACACGGTTACCCGCGATCTCGTTCGCGTCGCAGGAGGAACGGCATGTCCGCACGCTACTTCGAGGTCTTCTCGCCCGGTCACGGCAAGGTCGCGCCACGCGCCGCGGTCGACTCGGACGCACCGAGGCTGGACCTGGACGGCGACTGGGCGTTCCGGTTCTCGGCGACGGTGCTCGACGAGCCGGACGGGTTCGAGCTGCCCGGTTTCGACGACACGGGGTGGGATCGGCTCCCGGTCCCGTCGCACTGGCAGCTGCACGGCTACGGCCGCCCGGGGTACGTGAACATCTCGTACCCGATCCCGGTCGACCCGCCGTTCGTCCCCGACGAGAACCAGACCGGCGACTACCGGCGTGCCTTCGACCTCCCGCCGTCCTGGGCGGGCACACCCGCGGTGGTGCGCTTCGAAGGCGTGGACTCGTGCGCGCGGGTCTTCCTCAACGGCGTCGAACTGGGCGTGACCTTCGGCAGCCGCCTGCCGACGGAGTTCGACGCCTCGGCGGCGCTGCGGCCGGGGCGCAACGTCCTCGCGGTCCGGGTGCACCAGTACTCCTCGGGCACGTACCTGGAGGACCAGGACACCTGGCGCATGTCCGGGATCTTCCGGGCCGTCACCCTGCTGGCCCGTCCGGCGGGCGGCATCCGCGACGTGTTCGTCCACGCCGACTACGACGCGGCCACCGGCGGCGGGCGGCTGCGGGTCGACGTGGACGCGGACGCACCCGTGGAGATCACCGTCCCCCAGCTCGGGGTGGCCGACGCGCCGGCCGACCGCGTGTTCTCGTTCGACGCGGTGCGGCCGTGGAGCGCGGAGGACCCCTTCCTCTACGACGCCGTGCTGGCCACCGGGAGCGAGCGGGTGCGCGTGCGGCTCGGGTTCCGCACCGTCGCGATCGACGAGTCCGGTGTGCTCACGGTCAACGGCCGCCGCGTCGTGCTGCGGGGCGTGAACCGCCACGAGTTCGACCCGGAGCGCGGACGGGCGGTCACGCTCGAGACCATGCGCCGGGACGTGGAGCTGATGAAGCGGCACAACGTCAACGCCGTGCGCACCTCGCACTACCCGCCGCACCCGGACTTCCTCGACCTGTGCGACGAGCTGGGCCTGTGGGTCATGCTCGAGTGCGACCTCGAGACGCACGGGTTCGAGTACAGCGGGCCCGAGTACTGGTCGGGCAACCCGTCCGGTGATCCGCGCTGGCGCTCGGCGTACCTCGACCGCGTCGAGCGGACCGTGGAGCGGGACAAGAACCACCCCAGCGTCATCTCGTGGTCGCTGGGCAACGAGGCGGGCGACGGGCCGAACCTCGAAGCGATGGCCGCGTGGGTGCGCGAACGCGACTCGTCCCGGCCGATCCACTACGAGGGCGACCGGATGGCCCGGTACGTGGACCTCCACGCGGTCATGTACCGCACGCCGGCCGATGTCGCGCGGATCGGTCGTGGCCTGCTGCGGCCGGGCGAGAACTTCTACCCCCTCACCGAAGGCGAGGGGGACCCGGAGGACGACCCGCGCAACCGCATGCCGTTCCTGCTGACCGAGTTCGCCCACGCGATGGGCAACGGACCCGGCGGCCTGGCCGAGTACATGGCGCTGTGCGAGCGGTACCCGCGGGTGCAGGGCGGGTTCGTGTGGGAGTGGATGGACCAGGGCCTGCGCACCACCGACCGCGAAGGGCGCGAGTTCTTCGCCTACGGCGGCGACTTCGGCGAAGACCTGCACGACGGGAACTTCATCTGCGACGGGCTGGTGTTCCCCGACCGGACGCCGTCCCCGGGGCTGCTGGAGTACCAGAAGGTCGTCGAGCCCGTGCGCATCGAGGCCGGCGACGGCCCCGACAGCATCCGCGTGCACAACCGCTACGACTTCCTCGACCTGTCCCACCTGCGGTTCACGTGGTCGGTCACCCGGGACGGCATCCCGATCGCCGACGGCGTGCTCCCGACGCCGCGGCTCGGCCCCGGCGAGCGGACCGAACTTCCCGTCCCCTCGACCGCTTTGCGCATCGACGGCGACGGCGAACGGTGGCTGACCGTCGAGGCCGAGTCGGTCGAGCCCACCGCTTGGGCGCCCCGAGGGCACGTGGTCGCCTGGGGCCAGCTCGCGCTGCCGTCCACCGACAACGCCGTTCCGGCCGTGTCGAGCAGCGCGCCGGTGCCCGCGGAACCCGTCGACGCGCACATCGTGCTCGGTTCGGCGCGCTTCGACCGGCGCACCGGCACGCTCGTCAGCCTCGACGGGCAGCACGTGAACGGTCCTCAACTGGCGCTGTGGCGCGCGCCGACCGACAACGACCTCTCGTGGACCCAAGGCGACGCGCGCTACTGGGAGGCACGCGGCCTGCACAGGCTGCGGCACCGGACCGTGTCCGTCACCCCCGACCGCGACGGCCTGACCGTCGTCGTGCGCAGCGCCGCCGCCGCGGTGACGTGCGGCTACCTCACCACCTATCGCTGGGCCAGCGACGGGGACCGGCTCCGCCTGCGCGTCCACACCGAACCGGTCGGCCACTGGCCGGAACGGGAGGACCGCTTCGCCGAGGCGATGGTGGACGCCGACCTGCCGGCCGAGCGTTACGAGGAACTCGTGCGGCGGGACAAGGCGCCTTCCCTGGGGCGCATCGGCCTGCGGTGGACGGTGCCCGAGGAGTGGTCCCGCGTCCAGTGGCTCGGCGCCGGCCCCGGCGAGGCCTACCCCGACTCCCGCCAGGCGGTGCGCATCGGCCGCTTCCAGAGCACGGTCGACCAACTGCAGACGCCCTACGTGCGACCGCAGGAGAACGGCAACCGGCTGGACGTGCGCTGGGCCGAGGTGGCCGCCCCGGCGGGCCCGGGCATCCGCATCGAAGGAGATCCCGTGTTCAACCTGGCCGTTCGGCGGTGGACCGACCAACACCTGGCCGCCGCACGGCACCAGACCGACCTGACCCCCGACCCCAGCACCTACCTCTACACCGATCACGCCGTGCAGGGCCTCGGCTCCGGCGCCGTGGGCCCGGGCGTGCTGCCGGAACACCGACTCGAAGTCCGCCCCGCCGACTTCACCTTCACCCTCACCGCCCTACCGCCCCCAGTCCCCCGCTGACGTCCCGCCGCGCACCTCTAGGAAACGACCTAGGGCGTGTCCGCCGGGTCATGATCGGGTTTGTCTGGAGCAGCTCGGATCCAGTCGATGGTCTCGACGATGTCGTTGGTGGCCTGCCAGTGCAGGGCGAGCTTGTCGAACGACGGGGGCCGCCCGCCGGCCGATCCCTTGCACAGCCGGTTGGCGACCTGGTCCCGCCGCCGGGGATCACCGCCCTGATCTCCCCGACATCGCAGCGAGGTCCGGTTCGCCCCGCTGCCGTGGGCCTTGTCCGCGGTCAGCGAGTCCGGACGCTTCCGCGGCCGGCCGCGCCACCGGGCCGGGGCACAGCGATGCCCTCCAGCAGCGCCTCCAACCGCTTCGTGTCCGCAGTCTGGCCGGGCGTGACGTGGATGGACAGCGAGCGGCCCCGGCCGTCCGCGATAGTGTGGATCTTGGACATAAGCCCGCCCCGGGACCGGCCCAAGCCTTGGGCTGCCCGCGACTCCTCCGGACACAACCCCTTTTCGGGCACCGGCCGCGTGCTGGTGGGCGCGCACGATCGTGGAGTCGGCCTGCGCGTCCCAGTCGATGTCGCCCTCGG
Source organism: Saccharothrix sp. NRRL B-16348 (assembly GCF_001280085.1). Taxonomy (GTDB): domain Bacteria; phylum Actinomycetota; class Actinomycetes; order Mycobacteriales; family Pseudonocardiaceae; genus Actinosynnema. The sequence continues at coordinate 125,930 of NZ_LGED01000013.1, forward strand.
CCTCGGCACGGCCCTGGACCTGCCGCTTCAGCCGCGCCCACGTCCCGTCGACCGCCCACCGGCGATAGCCCGTCCTCATCCGCCACAGAATCCCGTTGACCACCCCGCCCGGACTTCGGGCCCGGAAGCAACGGCTCCAGAATCGCCCACTCCGCATCCGTCAGATCACCACGCGCCACACGACATTTGATCAAACCCCATGATCAACCTTCCGGCGGACACGACCTAACGCGCCGGCTTGCGGGCCTCGATCAGGAAGCGGCGGGAGTGGGCGGTGAACGGGCCGTCGGCCTGGATCCGTTCGTGCAGCGCTGCCAGGCGGTCGCGGTACTTCCCGACGGTGAAGTCCGGGACGAACCAGATGACCTTGCGCAGGAAGTAGACCATCGCGCCGACGTCGAAGAACTCCATCTTCAGCTCGGCGGTCCGCAGGTCGACGACGTCGAGGCCGGCCGCTTCCGCTTGGGCCTTGGCCAGTTCCGGCTCGCGATCGCTGTGCCCCAACGGTTTCGGGCCGAGGAAGAAGTCGTAGACCTCGTGGCCGCTGTCCGGGCCGACCTGCTGGGAGAAGTAGGTGCCGCCCGGCCTGAGGACGCGGGCGATATCGGCCCAGTGGACCGTCACCGGGTGGCGGCTGGTGACCAGGTCGAAGGTGCCGTCGGCGAACGGCAGCGGCGGCTGGTCCTCGTCGGCGACCACGACGACGCCCTTGGCCCGCAGGTTCTCCTGCGCCCGCGCGATGTTCGGCGGCCAGGACTCCGTCGCGACCATCGCCTTGGCCGCGCGCTGCGGAATCCCGGCCAGCACCTCGCCACCGCCGGTCTGGACGTCCAGGCTCATCGACGCGCGACCGACCCGTTCGCCCATCAGCTTCTGGTAGCCCCAGGGCGGTCGCTCCTCGGTGGCCCGGCCGTCGAGCCACGAGAAGTCCCAGCCGGTGACGTCGACCGCGGCGGCCTCCGCGACCAGCGGGTCGAATCCCTTGTCCATGAACGCCTCCCGTGCGTGAGGGTACCGGAACATTACTTTCGTCAAGGCAGACCCACGACGAAGGTGATGGTGAAGTCCTGGCTATCGTGCACTGCGGGCGGTGGCGGGATTTGCCTATGTTTTCGGTGTCGCTTTCGAATTGTGCTGATGGGTGGTCTGACGGCAGTGTGGTTTGTGGAGAACAACATCGTGGACGTGCCGGACGTCAGCGCGGGCTGGTACCTCGACGTGGTGCGTTTCGCGGAAAGCACGCCGGGGTGGTTCCGGTCGTTCGCCGGATTCTTCACCGAGGCCGCGATCGTGCTGCTGCTCGCCTTCATGGCGGCGTGCTGGTGGCGTGCCCGCGGCTCGTCCGCGCGCTCGATGGCGTTCGCACTCCTCGCCCCGGCCGGGGTGGCGGTCGCCTACTCGGTGAGCGAAGTGATCAAGACCGTCTACGAGGTGGAACGACCGTGCCGCACGCTCGGTGGCGTGGTCACGATCGCGGAGTGCCCACCACCGGGTGACTGGTCGTTCCCCAGCAACCACTCGGTGATCGCCGGCGCCGCCGCGATCGGCATCCTCCTGACCTGGCGCGCACTCGGCCTGGCCGCCCTCGCACTGGCCACGGGAGCCGCCGCCTCACGCGTGTTCGTCGGCGCGCACTACCCGCACGACGCCATGGTGGGCCTCACCCTGGGTGCCCTGATCGCCGTCACCGCCATCCCCCTCCTGTCCCACCCGACCACCGCGCTCGTGGACAAGCTGCGCAGCCGAGGCGCTACGGCGATTCGTCCACGAGGTTCGCGTGGTGGGCGATGATGGCCACTTCGACGCGGTTGCGGACGTTGAGGTGTTTGAACAGGTTGCTCGCGTAAGCCTTGACGGTTCCCTCGACCACGTGCAGGCGTGCGGCGATTTCGGCGTTGGACAGGCCCGCGCCGATCAGGCTCAGCACTTCCCGCTCGCGTTCGCTCAGTCCCGCGATCCGGTTCCGCGATTCCACGGCCTTGGTGGCGCGTGAGCCCGGGCGGGTGGCGCGGAAAGCGCTGATCACGCGTTTCGTCACGGTAGGCGAGAGGTAGGCGCCGCCCGCTTCCACGGCACGCACGGCGGCCAGCAGTTCACGCGGGTCGCCGGTCTTGAGCAGGAAGCCGCCGGCGCCCACTTCGAGCGCCTGGGCGATGTAGTGGTCGTCGGAGAACGTCGTCAGCATCAGCACACCCGTGCCGGGTGCGACCTTCAGGATCTCGCCGGTGGCCGTGATCCCGTCCGACCCGGGCATCCGGATGTCCATCAGCACGACGTCCGGTCGTCGCGCGCGCACCACCTCGACCGCTTCCGCACCGTCACCCGCCTCGCCGACCACCTCGACGCCCGGGTCGCTGTCCAGGATGGCGCGGACGCCGGCCCGGACCAGCGTCTCGTCGTCGACCAGCACGATCCTGATCACCTGGGATCCCCCTCCGGCACTCACTTCCCCGCATCCTCCCCCGTGCGCACCAGCACGTCCTTGCCCACCAACCGGTCGTCGCGGAAGCACAAGCGGTACACGTCGAAGACCTCCGGCAGGAACCCCGCGTCCGACCGGTAGTACTCGCAGGTGGAGCTCGGCGGTGACGGTGGTTCGGGGCCGAAACCGCGTTCGGGCACCTGCCGATCGGGGATCACGTCCGCGATGGTCGACCGCGCGGCTCCCACCTCCAGTCGCTGGAACGACTCCGGCCGCAGCATCGAGTGGAACGTGTCGTAGGCGTAGACGCCCATCAGCACGACCACGAGCACCGCACCGAGCGCCACGGGCGTCAGCACCGCCGCCACCAGACGTCTGCGGACGCCGTCCCGCGCGCGGTCGAGTTCGGCGGCGACGGCGGACGTTCCGTCCGGCTCATCCGGCTCGACGGCGAGCGCGCCGTCCGCTCGTGGCAGCCGCACCACCACCTGGTAACCACCCTCGTGCGGCCCGGCGCGCAGCGTGCCGCCGACCAGCCTGACCCGTTCCCGCAGTCCGACCAGCCCCCGGCCACCGCGTGAGTCGGGCCCGGGCTCGGCCGGCGGGCCGTTGGTCACGACGACCCGCGTCTCGTCGTCCAGACCGTGCAGCCGCACGGACACCCGGGCGCCCGGCGCGTGCTTGGTCGCGTTGGTGATCGCCTCCTGCACCGTCCGGTACGCGGCCCGGTACCGCATGGGCTCCACGGCCTCGACGTCACCGGTCACCTCCAACTCCACCGTCACGCCCGCGGCCACGGCCCGCGCGACCAGGTCGCCGATCCGCTCGCCGCCGGCGGCCATCGGCGCCGGGTCGTCCTCGTCCCGCAGCACGTCGATGATGTCGCGCATCCGCTCGGTCGCCATCGCGATGCTCTCGCGCACCGCGGTCGCCGTGGCCCGGTGCCGCTCGTCCAGGTCGGCGGCGACCTCCAGCGAACCCGCCGTGAGCGCGGCCAGGCTGAGCTGGTGCCCCAGCGAGTCGTGCATGTCGTTGGCGATGCGGGCCCGTTCGCGCAACCGCGCCTGCTCGGCCACGATCCGCTGCCGTTCCTCCAGCTGCGCGGCCCGCTCCCAGCCCGACTCGACCAGCGCCACCTGCTGCCGCCGGTACCGGCCGACCAGCCACGGGAACACGCCGAACACGACCAGCCCGCCGACGCGCACCAGCCACATGTACACGTCGGCCGACAACGCCAACACCGCCGCCGAGCCGAGCACGACCACCACGGGGAACACCGCCGCCGACGCCCGTCCGCCCGGCAGCCTGCGCCCGGCCAGGTAGCCGGTCGCGAGCACGGCGGGCAGGTACCGCCACTCGACGACCGCCGCCACCGCCGCGACGACCAGCGCCACGAGCGGCAGCCGTCTGGAGAGCAGGACCACGAGCGCGGTCGCCACGACCCCGATCGCCAACGTCGGCACGTCGAGGTCGACCAAGAACGGGACCGCCAGCACCAGCCACAGGCCCGTGTCGACCAGGAACCGGCGTACGGTGACCGGGCCGGCGGGCAGGGGCGTGACGATCGTCCGCGGCGCCGGTTCCCTCACGAGGCCCAGGTTACGCAAGGCCGACCGTCACCCGGTGTCCACAGTCGACCGCACGCGAGAAGTGCGGTGCGAAGTGTGCCGAGCGGAGCCGAACGGTCCGGTAGCGTGGTCATCCACTCGCTTCGGGCACGTCGGACGGGGAGCTGCGTGGTGCGACAGGACGACCAGCCGGTGACCTCCAACCACGTCGGCGGGAACGTCCTCGGGCCGAGCGTGCAGGCCGGCGTGATCGCGGGCGACGTCCACATCCACCTGGGCACGCCGCCGGACGCCGCGCCGGGTGAGCTGCCGGTCGGCGTGCTGTCGCTGATGCGGGCCCAGGTGCGGGCGGCGCACGAGCTGCCGTACCGGTTGCCGGGCGCGCGGCGGCCGTCGCTGGCCACGGTGTACGTGCGGCAGGACTTGAGCACCGGCACGGAGGAGCCGCACGCCGAGGCGTCCCGACCGACCCCGATCCTCGACGGTCACGGTCGGCTGGTGGAGGTGCCGCGCCCGCCGACGCCGCGAGTGGCCGTGCGGCCTCCCGCGCGGGCCGTGGAAGAGGCGTTGGACGGTGACGAGCACCTGCTGATCACGGGCGGGGCCGGGCAGGGCAAGTCGACGCTGTCGCTGCGGTTGGCCGCCGACCTCGCCGCCGGGTGGTGCGGTGAGTCGGGTGGCGTGCCGATGAGCGAGCCGGTGGTGCCGTTGCGGCTGACCGCCCGTGAGTTGGCGGCCAGGCTGGACCTGCCGTTCTCGCAGGCGTTGGCGGACAGCGCGCAGGCCGAGTACGGGGCGTTGCTGCGCGGGCCGATCGGCGCGGACGTGCTGGGCGAGCGGGTGGCGGGTCGGCGGTGGCTGTTGCTGGTGGACGCGTTGGACGAGGTCGCGGCGGGCGCCGATCGGGACCGGTTGGCGTCGGTGCTGGGCGCGTGGGCCAAGGACGGGCCGTACCGGATCGTGGTGACGACCCGGCCGGTGGAGGGCGCGGCGTTGGCGCCGCTGTACCGGATCGGGGCGGCGCGGTACGAGCTGCTGCCGTTCGACGGCGAGGCGCTGCGGTCGTTCGCGCGCAACTGGTTCGCCGAGGAGGGCGAGGAGACCGCGGACCGGTTCCTGCGCCAGATCCGCGAGGCGCACCTGGACGAGCTGGTCCGCGTGCCGCTGCTGGCGACCATCGCCGCGATCGTGTTCGCCGGGCAGGGCGACCGGCCGTTGCCGGACAACCAGTACGAGCTGTACGAGGCGTACCTGGCGTTCCTGCGGTCCGCCCGCACGTCGACCGGCCCGTTCGAGGCGTTCCGCGACGACCTGCTGGAACACCTGGGGCGCACGCGTTCGGAGACCGACACGTCGCTGGTGTCGGCGGCCCGGTCGTGGGTGGTCGACCACGTGCCGCCGGGCTCGCTGCCCGTCGACTGGCGCGAGGTGCTGACGACGTTCCTGGTCTCGGTGGGTCCGCTGGTGATCCGGGGTGACGACCTGCGGTTCCTGCACCACAGCTTCGCCGAGCACCTGGCCGCGACCTCGCTGGCCCGCGAGTTCCCCGCGCGGTTCACGCCGGAGCACGACGGTTTCGTGCGCACCGTCCACGCCGCCAGGCCGAAGGAACGCGGCCGGTTCGCCCGTTCGGTGCTGCTGCACTACACCCGCCTGCGGCCGACCGAGGCCGACCCGCTGGTCCGGTGGCTGCACGAGGGCGACTCCGAAACCCACCTCCTGGCCGCCCGACTGCTCGCCAAGCGGGTGCCGGCGAGCCGCGAGGTGGTGGACGCGTTCCTGGCCACGGTGTGGGGCTGGGCGATGACCACGCAGTACCCCGGCTCCGACATCCTCGCCCAGACGAGCCGGGCGACCCACCACCCGGGGTTGGCGCACTGGCTGGTCGCGCTCATGCGCACCGCCAACGCGCCCGCCGACTCGCGGACCGAGGCGGCGTCCGCGCTGGCGACACGGCTGCGCGGCGGGCACGAGACGGAGGCTCTCGGCTACCTGACCGCGTTGGTGGACTCCTCGTCGGCGTCGGTGTCCGAGCGCTTGGCGGCCGGTGAGGCGTTGGCGGAGTGCGGCTCGGGTGAACGTGAGGCCTCCGCGCGCGGCCTGCGTGCCGTTCTGTCCAACCTGTTGGCGTCCGGGTACGCGTGCCGCACGGCGGCTGTCGTGCTGGCCACGTTCGGGCCGGATGATCGGGCGTTCGCCGTTGAAGCGCTGATGGCGTTGACCTCCAGCGACGAGACGCCGACGGACGACCTGGTGGAAGCCGCGACCGGGTTGATCGAGATCGGTGCGGAGTTCTACGAGCACGGAGCCGAGGTGTTCCGGGCGGTGCTGCGCGACCCGGTCGACAGCACGACCGGCCGCCGTGACGCCGCACTGGGCTTGGCGTCCTTGGGCCCGGACCTCGCCGCCGAAGCCGCCGAAACCCTCACCTCGCTGCTCACCGACCGCCGCCGTTCGTCCGGTGACCGGGTGCGGATGGCCCAGACGCTCGGCGAACTCGGACCACAACACCGCACCGCGGCGGCCGGTCACCTGGTGGCGATGCTGGCCGAGCCGGGTCTCGAAGTCGCCTACCGGATGCACTGCGCCGCAGTGCTGGGCGAGTTCGGGCCGGAGGCCGCCGGGATCGCGGCCACGCACCTGCGGCAGGTGATCGCGGACCGCCACTCGACGGCGAACAACGCCCTGTGGGCCGCCAAGTACCTGGCCGACCTCGGCCCGGAGCACCGCCCGGAGGCCGCTCACGAACTGTGGCGGGTGGCCACCGACCCCGACGGCACCGGGTTGGACCGCGCCGTGGCGCTGGCGCACCTCGCAGATCTGGGCGAACCGCACCGCGAGAAGGCGGTGGCGCTGCTGCGCGAGCGACTCACCGATCCGTGCCTGTCACCGCAGGACCGGTGCGATGCCGCCGAACGGCTCGTGCGATCGGGACCGCAGTTCCACGACGAGGCGAAGGCCGTCCTGCTGTCACTCGCCCGGAGGCAGTCCGACACGGGGGTGGCTGTGCGCGCGTGGCGCGCCCTGCTCGACCTCGACACGGCGTGCCACGACGAGGCGCTGGACGCGTTGCTGAACTCCATGCGGTCCGTCGACCAACACCTCACCAGCGTGTTCAGCAGTGCCGGGCGGTACGCGACTTCGGACGCGGACCACCACCGAATCGCCCAAGCGCTGCTGCCCGTACTGACCTCCGTGCGGCACAGCTACCGGGCACGGTTCGCCGCCGCGGAGGGCTTGGCCCAGCTCGGCCGGCCGTTCCACCGCGCCGTCGTGGAAAGCCTGTGCGACCTGGCGCGCTCGGCCACCGTCGCGGAGTTCGACTTCCCGTACGTGGTCATGGTGTGCCTGAACTTCGGCGTCGGCCATCGAGCGGCGCTGGCACGCGTGCTGCGGGAGGTGTTGTCCCGGGAACACCGGTCGGCGGGCCGCATCTCGCGTGTGGTGCAAGCCCTCGACCGGCTCGGAGTCGGTGGCGGGGAGGACGTCGTGGCGGCTCTCAGGTCCGTGGTCTTCTGCGGCACGGCCGAGTCACGCCTCCGCGGCAAGGCTGCCGTCATGCTGGCCCGCCTCTCCGCCGACGACCGGGCGCGCATCGTCGTGGAGCTGCCGCCGGCACTCGACGCGGTGCTGACGCTCGCCGGCGATGGAGTCGACGTCCTGCCACGGCTTCTGGCAGTTGTGGCGGACCGCGATCGGCTCGGCCGTGAGCGTGAGACAGCCGCCGCCTTGGTGCACGATCTCGCGCCGGCCGAACGGGGCCGCGCGCTCGACGTGCTCCGGAGTCGGGCGGACGACGCGTTCCTCAGTGTCGTGGCGCGCGGCGACGCGTACCGGGCCTTGGCCGAACGTGACCGCGAGGTCGTGGACGCCGCCATCGCGTTCCACCGGGGCGTGGTCGAATCCGACGAGGAAGCGTTCACGCGACGGCATGCCGCTGCCCACGGGCTTGCCAAGTTCGACCGACGCTTCACCCGCACGGCACTCGCCTTCCTACGACGGTGCGGCACCGACCCGGCCGCTACGGCGGAGGAACGCGCCTACAGCGTGAAATGGCTGATGGGGGTCAAGCCGTCTGCGGGGGAAGGGGTCTTCCACCATGTGGATTCGCTGATCCGGCAGCACAGGCCAAGCTCCAGCCGGCAACTGGTGTCCCGGCTGCCGAGGCGCGAGCGGACGGCGATGGAACGCGTCCTGCTCGCCGATCGATCCCTGCCACTGGAGCTGCGCGTGCCCGTGGCAGACGGCTGGGACGACCTCCCGCTGTCCGCCGAGGCGGAGGCCGAGGTCAGGGACGCGCTCACCGCGCCAGAGTCGTCGTCCAGGCAACGGGTCGTGGCGGCGGTGGCGTTGGCCGTGCTGTCGACCGAGTTGGTGCCCGAGGCGATGCGGGCGCTGGAGGCCATGCCGTCGTCCCGCGCACGGAGGGCGTCAGCCGAGTTGACGCCCGCGTCGTGGGGTCGGGTGTTGAACGAGGCACTGAATACCGTGGCCGACACCGCCCTCCCGACCCGGGAACGCGTGCAAGCGGCGAGGCTCGTCTCCGAGATCACCACGACGCTGCCGGACCCGGTGGCGGAGTTCCTGCGCACGGTGATCCGCGAACCGCGCACGTCGGAACGGGACCGGCTGGAGTTCCGGTACGCGTTGCGTGAGCACGACGGCCTCGATCCCGTGCGCGCGATGCGGGACGACCGGCGGTTGTCCCCCGCGATCCGGCTGCTGGCGGCCGTCAAGCTGGTCCCGTACGACGTTGACGACCGCGCCGCAGCCGCCCGGATTTTGCACGCGATCGCGACCGATCCGGCGGTGCGGCCGGTGCTGCGGCGGCGGGCGGGCTACGAATTGGCGCAGCTCGGGACGGCGGGACGTGAGCACGCCACCGAGGTGCTGCGGTCGCTCATGGCCGACGAGACCGTGCCGACGACGGTGCGAATCCGGTCGGCGTACACGCTCATCGAGAACGCGCCTGCGGCGAGGCGTGCGGCGATGGCGACACTGCGCGGCCTGTCCGAGACGCCGAACCCGTTGCTCCGCCGGAAAGTACTGAAAGCGATCGGGCTGCTGGAAACCACCGAAGCGGCACTCGAACTCGTCGCCATCGCACGGGACGCAAAGATTCCGGCAGTGGCGCGGACACGGTGTGCGGAAGCGGCGGTCGAGTTGTCGTCGGACGTCCGGGAGAAGGCGGCGGTGGCGGTGCGGGCGGTGGCGGTGGACGAGTCCGTGCCACGGCACGTTCGCCGGCGCGCGGCCGCGAACCTCGCCCGGTGGAGTGAGCTGTGCCGGGAAGAGGCCCGGTCACTCCTCGCGAGGTAGCCTCGTGGTCGGCACAGTGAACGGAGTGGGGATGATGAGCGGGGACCAGGAACCGGTGATCGACGCCGAGATCGTGGAGTACGAGGCGGCCCCGGTCGTGGTGCCGCCCGCCGACTACACCGAGGACGGCGTGCCCACGTTCGAGCACGTCCGCGATCGGATCGAGAACCGGTTCGCCACCGGTATCGGCGCGGAGGAACTCGCCGAGGCCACGCCGGAGGCGAAGGCGGTCGAGGACCAGTTCGAGGCACGCCGACAGGCCGGGCTCGACAAACTCGAAGAAATCCGCCGCTCTATGCGCGGAGACTCCTGACCGGTATTCCCGCGCGCCGGATAGAACAACCGGTTACCGGCTGGAACCTGACCACGGCGGCGGCCCGGGACGCCGCGCTCCAGGCGGTCGGGTTCTGCGGCACGGGTCAGCAGGTCACGTCGCGGGCGGGTGCGGTGGCGAGCAGGTAGGAGTCCGCGGCGGTCCGGGTGCACGCGTTGGCGTGGTAGACGCCGTGGCCCGGACCGTCGAACGTGACCAGGTGCGAGCCCTTCGCCTGCCGGTGCACGGTCTGCGCCCACCGGTAGGGCGTGGCCACGTCGTAGCGACTGGTCAGCACGAGCAGCGGCGGCGCCTGGTCGACGTCGAGGCGGTGCGGCGGGTTGGCCGGGCGGTCGGTGAACCCGATGCACGTCGCGGCTTCCTGGTGCCCGAGGAACGTGCCGCGCAGGGTGGGCGACGCGCGCAGCTCGGCCTCCCGCGACGCCCGGTACTCGGCGAAGTCCGCGAACCGCAACGCGAAGTCCTGGCACACGACGGCGTAGCGCAGGGAGTCGTAGTTCGGCTCGAACGCCAGGCGCGCGCCGCCGACGTCCGCGATGAGCGACGCCAAGCCGTCCCAGTCGCCGCCGCGGAGGTCGTAGTACGCCGACACGATCAGGTTCTCCCGCCCCCAGCCGATCTCGTCGGCCTTGACCAGGGCGTGCTCCCAGGCCGCGCGGACGTCCTGGCCGTGCAGCGCGCACGTGGCGTTGTCCGCGCACCACGCGACGAACACGCCGAACGCCTCCTCCACGGCCCGCGCCCGGTCCAGCAGCAGCCGGGGCAGCTCGGCGCTGTGGTCGATCACGCCGTCCAGCACCATGGCGCGCACGCGTGAGCCGAACAGCTCCGCGTACTGCTGGCCGAGCAGCGTGCCGTAGGAGATGCCGTAGAAGCTGATCCGCTTCTCGCCCAACGCCTTGCGCACCGCCTCCAGGTCCCGCGCCGACCGGGCCGTGTCCACGTGGTCGAACACCGGGTGGCGGGCACGGCAGTCGTCGCGCACCGCGACGTTGTGCGCGGCCAGCGCGGCGAACGCGGCCTCGTCCGCCGGGTCGTCGCCGGGGTTGCGCGCCATCAGCTCGTCCGAGCAGCGGATCGCCGAGCTGTTGTTCGTGCCCAGCTGGTCGAAGCCGACGACGTCGAACCTGGCCCGCACGTCGGCGCTCAGGTACGGGGCGCGGGCGAACTCCGCGGCGGACCCGCCGGGACCGCCCGCGTCCACGAACACCACGCCGATCCGACGGGCCGGGTCGGTGGCGCGGACCCGTGAGACAGCCAAGTCCGTCCGCGGGCCGCGCGGGTCGGACCAGTCCAGCGGAACGGACACCGTGCCGCACTCGGCCGCGGGCTGGTCCGGGCAGGGCTGCCAGGCGATCGTCGCCGCCTCGGCCTCGGGTGCGACCACGAGCAGGCTCGCGGCCAGCGCGGTGACGAGCAACGTCCGCATGGAGTCCCCCAACCGTGAGCGGAGGCGTGCAGTCTCGCGAGGCCGGCGCTGCACACGCAACCCCTGCATACGCCGACCGTGGGCACCGGGGCCGAATTCACATATCTGTTCATCGAACGCGCAAATGCACGCCGCCGGTTCACGAGTATGACCGGACCGGACCGCTTTGTTCACAAGCATGACCAGCCCGCATTTCTGCCGCACGCCCGTTGACCTGCCGTTGCGGACCTCATAGCATCCGAAGGGAAAGTGGTTTCCCGTCCTACGGCGCAATGAAGCACCAGGGGGCATCGTGTCTTCCACTGCGTCGGAATCGATTATTCCCTACGCCACGGAGACGTATTATGCGCGTGAAACCCATGATTGCCTGCGTCGGCCTGTTAGCCGGCGCGCTGGTCGCGGTGGCGTCGTCCACCGCGCAGGCCGCGCCCACGCGGTACGAGGCGGAGTCCTCGCCGGCGGTCTGCTCCGGCTCCGTCGACACCAACTGGACCGGGTACTCCGGTAGCGGGTTCTGCAACGGCACCAACTCCACCAGCGGCTACCTCCAGTTCACCGTCAACGCCGCCGCCGCGGGCACGGCGACGGTCGGCGTCCGGTTCGCCAACGGCACCACCACGGCCCGGCCGGCCAACCTGCTCGTGAACGGGTCCGCGTTCCAGTCGCCGTCGTTCGAGGGCACGGGCGCGTGGTCGACCTGGGTGACGAAGACGTTCAGCGTGCCGGTCACCGCGGGCGGCAACACGATCCGGCTGAACCCGACCACCTCGGGCGGCCTACCGAACGTCGACTACCTGGACGTCGAGGTCGGTGGCGGGGACCCGCAGCCGCAACCGCCCGGCGGGCTCGTCGGCTGGGCGGCGCAGGCCGGTGGCACCACCGGCGGCGCGGGCGGCTCCACGGTCACCGTGAGCACGTTCGCCGACTTCCGCACGCAGGCCCAGTCCGCGGGCGCCAAGACGATCCTGGTCAACGGCATGCTCAGCGGCACGGGCACCGTCGAGATCAGCGCGGACAAGACGATCCGGGGCGTCGGCTCCAGCTCGGGCATCTCCGGGACCACCCTCAACATCGAGGACATGAGCCCCGCCAACGTGATCATCCAGAACCTGAACATCCGCGGGAAGGTCGGCGGCGACGCGATCGCGATCGAGAGCGCCACGCACGTCTGGATCGACCACAACACCATGTCCAGCACCATCGAGGACAACCCCGACTACTACGACGGCATGCTGGACATCACCCACGCCGCGGACTACATCACCGTGTCGTGGAACGTCATCCGAAACCACTGGAAGACCTCGCTGGTCGGCCACTCGGACGGCAACGGCGGCGAGGACCGCGGCCACCTGCGGGTCACGTACCACCACAACTGGTTCGACCGCACCTTCGAACGCAGCCCGCGGGTGCGCTTCGGCGAGACGGTCCACGTGTTCAACAACTACTACACCAACGTCAACAACAACGCCGACTCGTACGCCATCGCCTCGCTCATGGACGCCGGGCTCCTGGTGGAGGGCAACGTCTTCGAAAACGTGCAGCAGGCGTGCTGGTCGGCAAGCGGTTACGCGGACTCCGACCCCGGACGGCTGGTGGCGCGCGACAACTCCCTGACCAACTCCGGGCCGTGCGAGGTCAACGGCACGGTGGCCGCCCTCCCGTACAGCTACACCGCCGAGAACGTCGGCACGGTGAAGGCGTCCGTCACGGCGGGTTCCGGCGCGGGCAAGCTCTGACCGTCGCCCCCGGGCGGCGACCGGCACCCGGCCGGTCGCCGCCTCTGCCTGTGGACACCGCTTCTACGACTGGGCTCGCGCCAGGCACAGGTCGCGTTGGTGGCGCAGCTCGGCGACGTCGGCGTCGGGCAGCGCCAGGGCCCGGTCGAAGTCCCGCACCGCCGCTTCCGGATCGTCCAGGGCGGCGTGCGCGATGCCCCTGTTCAGCAGGACGTCCGGGTCGTCGCCGACGATGTCCAGCGCCCGGGTCAGGTCGTCAACGGCGACGTCGGGCCGGCCGGCGCGGAAGTGGGCGACGGCCCGGTTCACCAGCGCCGCCGGGAACCGCGGATCGACGGCCAGCGCGGCGTCCAGGTGCGTCAACGCCTCGTCCAGGCGGTCGCGTTCCAGGGCGACGGTGCCGCGCAGGGCACGCAGGCGCGGCTCGTCCGGCCGCAGCCGCAGCCCCGCTTCGGCGTCCGCGTCGGCGGCGTCCGGGTCGCCCAGGGCCAGCGCGAGTTCCGCCCGGCTGAGCCGCGTGTCCACGTCGTCGGGCTCCATCTCCAGCACGTGGTCGAAGTCGGCCGACGCGCCGTCGACGTCGCCGACCTCCAGCCGGGCCGTGCCGCGGTTGTAGTACAGCTCCGGGAACGGCGGGCCGAGGCGCACCGCGCGGTCGTAGTCGGCCAGGGCCGCCTCGTAGTCGCCGCGCTTGCGGTGCAGCTTGGCCCGCTCGCTGAGGTAGTCGGTGTAGTGCGGGTCCAGCTCGATCAGGCGGGTGAAGCCCTCGCGGGCCTCGTCGACGCGGCCGAGCGCGGCCAGCAGGCGGGTGCGGTTGTAGAGCAGCTGCGACCGGTGCAGCACCCAGTCGCCGTCGCCCAGTTCGTCGTCCAGCCGCGCCATGCCGTCCTCGACCAGCCGCAACGCGCGGTCGAGGTTGCCTCGGTGCAGCTCCACCAAGGCCAGACCGTTGGCCTGGAACACCTCGTAGGTGCGGCGCTCGGCCGGGTCGGGCAGCTGGGAGGCCAGCGCGTGCGCGTTGTTCTGCCAGCCGATCGCGGCGTCGTGGTCGCGCGGCTCGAAGAACCTCGTGTGCAGCATGGCGATGCTGTAGCTGGCGATCATGTGCACCTTGGGGTCCAGGAAGCGGGACCGCAGGTCCAGGTACAGCGCCAGCGACTCCTCGTGCCGCCCGAGCGCCACCAGCGCCGACGCCGCGTGCTGCGCGAACCGCAGGTACTGCTTGGGGTGCGCGTCCGGGTCGGTGACCGCGCGGCCCCGTTCGCCGAGGTCGACCACGGCGGCCGAGAACCCGGTCTCGACGCACGCGCGGAACGCCCGGTCCAGCGCCTCCCGGCCCGCGCCGCCCGGGTCGCCGCCCCGTTCCCGGTGGAACGTGAGCGCGCCGATCACGGTGCCCTGACCCGCGCCCGGCTCCAGTTCGTCGGCGCGCTCGTCGTGCAGCCGGCGCACCACGGCGGGGTCGGCGTCGCGGTAGGCGGAGAGCTCGGCCGGGTCGTCGCTCGTGCCGTCGGCCCGCACGTAGGCGCGCACCAGCTCGTCCGGCGTGCGCGAGTCGGGTTCGGGCCCGTATCCCCGGCACGTCAACGCTTCCGGCAGCACGTCGGTCAGCTCGGCGCCCAGCTCGCCGTCGGCGGCGGACACGACGACGCGGGCCAGTTCGGGCGGGCAGCGGCGGGCCAGCAGCGCGATGAACTCCAGCGTCGTCGGCTCGACGGCGTGCACGTCCTCGAACACCAGGCACAGCGGCGGCAGCCCGGCGTCCGCGCGAGCCCTGGCGTGCGCGACCAGAAACGTCACCACGCCCTGGCTCATGCAGCGGACCATCTGCGCGCCGTAGAAGCGGGTGCGCTGGTCGAACGGCGACTCGTCGGCGAGGGTCGGCGGCGGCGGCCCGATCAGGTCGGCCAGCTCGGGGATGCCGTAGAGCAGCTCGCCCCGGTGCGCCTCGACCAGTTCGGGGTGGCGGGCCGACGCGTCGGGCAGCAGGGCGCGCAGCAGGTCGTCCACGCCGGTGTACGGGCCGCGCAGCCGGCGGTGGCAGCCCGCCACGACCGGTTCCGCGCCGTCGAGGAGGGGCGCCAGCAGGCGTTGCCGGTCGGCACGCCGACCGCCGCGGACGAGGAGGTGGCTGGTCATGCTCGTGCTCCTTCCGGGAGCGGCGCGGGGACGGGTGCGCGGCGCTTGCGCCGGGCCAGGTGCGCCACCAGCACGAGCTGGCCGACGTTGATCGCCAGCGAGACGACCGCGTCCCAGAAGTACAGGTCATATCGCCCGCCGGTCAGGTTGCGGGCGACGATCTCCACGTAGGTCACGACGATCGGCAGCGAGCCGAAGACCGTCAGGGCGAGCATGACCGCCACGCCGAGCACGACGAACGGCCCGTACCAGCGACCGGCGCGGCGGTCCTGCTCGGTCCAGCGGTCCTCGTCCACCAGCCGGTCGGGGCGGCCGAGCAGCCGCCACACCCGGTTGCGCAGCAGGCCCACGCTCGCGTCGTGCAGGTCGTGGCAGCGCAGGGCGGTGGCGAACACGTAGTACAGGTCGGTGCGCAGGTAGAACTGGAACTGCCAGACCAGCCGCATCACCACGGTGAACCCGAGTGCCACGCAGACCGCGCCGAACCACGACAGCGCGCCGCCGGTGGCACGGGTGGTGTGGGCGAGCAGGCCGAGGGCGGCGAGCACCACGACGTCGATCGCCATGCCCGACAGGAACGGCAGGTAGCGCTTGGCGGCCGGGACGCTGAACAGGCCGTTCATGCTGGTCTCGAAAACCACGTACATGTACCGGTTGCTCATGCCGAGCCTGCTGGGCAGACCCAGCCTGCGCCCGGCGAGGGTGTGGTAGCCCTCGTGCAGGAAGATCAGCGGCAGTTGGCCGAACGTGATCACCAACTGCACCACGAGGGTGCTGCCGGTGAAGAAGAACTGGCCGGGGTCCGGCACCACGTCGGCGTGCTCGGCGCCCACGACCAGCCACGCCACCGTGACGCCCGCGTAGAGCAGCCACGCCAACGGCGAGAACACCGCCCGGCCGAGCCACCCGAAGCGCACCGGCCGTGCCGCGACGACCTGCTCGCCCTCGCGCACGAAGCCCAGTTCGCGCATGGCGTCGAGGAAGTCGGCCACGTCCACGGCTTCGCCGAACTCGGCCTCGTACCAGTCCGCCGCCTCGGTGGGGCTGTGCCCCTCGGTCATCCGGCGCAGCAGCGCGGCGCCGTCCTCGGGCAGCACGGCGTACGCGCCGGTGTCCAACCTGCCGACCACGACCTCCTCGCCCTCGGGGACGAAGCTCAGGTCGTGGAACAGCACGGGCGTCTCGCCCATCTCGCCCCCTCCCCACGGGATGGGCCGCGCGCACCCGGCGCGCGGCCCCGCTCCGTCAGACCTCGACGCTGTACGGGCACTTGCAGGTGGCCGTGGTCAGGCGCACGTCGCCCGTCCGCCGGACGGTGATCTTCTTCATCTTCGTGGTCGTCTTCACGAGTTCCTCCTCGGCGTGGTGGCGCCGTCCCGGCCGGGGCGGCAGGGGAATTCGTAACACCCGGCAGGTCCGTCCCGAGCCGCTCAGAACGACTCCAGAACAACCGCAGAACAGCGGTGACGACCATTCGGCAAATTGTCCGTACGCCAGCCGGACGACCGCGCGACTGAACGGCTCAAACGGGTCGGCGGACGCAATCCTCCGTTCGCCGGCGCGCTTTTTCGCGGACACCCGTTCAGCCGATGCACCCCTTCGGCCACCGTGTCAGGATCTGTTCCTTTGTTCCGCCGGTTGATGGAGGACCCCTCGTGCCGAACCTCTACAGACCGAACGCGGGCGGCGACCCCGCGACCCTGCTCGGCAGGGAGCTGCTGCGCCTGCGCACCGCGCGCGGCCTGTCGCTCAGGCGTCTGGCCAGGCTCCTCGGCATGACCGCGCACAGCGGTCTGGTCGACTACGAGCGCGGCCTGCGGATCCCACCGCGAGACCTGATGTCCGCCTACGTCCGGATCCTGTCACCGCAGGACGACCGGCTGCTCACGGTCTACCGCGCGGCCCTCGACAACCGCGCCGCCCGCCGCCTGGCCGCCGTCCGCCCGCTGGCGCCCGTGCCGTCACCCGGCCGGCCCGCGTTGGACCCGACCACCGCGGACCGACTCCTGCTCGTCGGCTTCGCCCAAACCCTGGCGAACATCGCCGACCAGTTGCGCGCGGTGGCCGAGACCTGGGTGACGCCCGGGTCCGAAGTGACCGAAGGAACCGGTTCGTGAACTTCGTGACGATTTCGCCGCAAAAGCACGGCGCGCGACCGTGCGCCACGCTCCGAAATCATTCGGCGTCGACGAGCCCGGCAGCGGGTTTCGCACGCGTTACGAACATATTTTCGGCCCGACCCGAGGGTTGGTCACAATTCCGCGCGACTGGGGAATGTTCCCCATAAGACTTCTTCCAGCAGTTCCCACCGGCGACCGCGGCGCGCCTGCTCAGTCCAGGAGCGAGGCGAAGCGGGAGAGGCCGAACTCGGCGACGCGCCGGCCGAGGACGACACCCGCCTCGTCCGCCGTGCGCGTGTGGATGCCGGACCAGATCCGCGCGTCCACGTTGTCCTTCGTGAGGTCGGCCCACCGCTGGTACGTCGGGGTGAGGCCGGGCGCGGTCGGGCTGGTCACCGTGAACGGCCGCCGCGCGGACGGCCCGGCGAACGCCGTCAGCACGGCCTCCGCGGCGCCGGAGTAGGTGTTGTGGCCGCTCGGGTAGTCCGGGTGCGCGGGCGTGGCGTGCAGCGGTGTCCACTGTGGATCGGCGCCGGCCCGGATGGCGGTGATCGGCCGCCAGCGCAGGTAGGCGTACTTCGTGTCCGAGGTCGCGATCTGGGTGTCGACCAGGATCACGTGGAACGCGGCGACCAGCGCGGCCCGGCGGGCGGGTGACCCGGTGGTCTGGGTGACGGCCGCGCGCAGCGGTTCGGTGTAGCCGGCCAGCGAGCTCTGGAGCCAGAACTGCGCGGTCTCGGTCTGCGCCGCCGTGCGCACCGTGCTGTTCGCGGCCCCGTAGGCACGCACCTCCGCCGCGTCCGCCCGGTCGCGTGGCGAGTCGAGGGCGGGCGGCGGCGGCAGCCGGAACCGGTCGGCGTGGCCCAGCAGGAACGGCGTGGCCAGGCGGTTGCCCGCCTGCTGCGGCGGGGTGAGCGACGGCGGCGTCGGCTGCCACACGCCCGG
Organism: Saccharothrix sp. NRRL B-16348; assembly: GCF_001280085.1. Taxonomy (GTDB): domain Bacteria; phylum Actinomycetota; class Actinomycetes; order Mycobacteriales; family Pseudonocardiaceae; genus Actinosynnema. Next base: position 143,942 of record NZ_LGED01000013.1, read on the forward strand.
CGCCGGGGCAGGCACTTCGAACGGCGCGTTGACGGAGGTCGGGTCGAGGCCGTCGCCCTGGCGCTCGGCCAGCAGCTCCCCCGCCTCCCGCGCCCCGTCGGCCACGCCGCGGTCTCGCTCTCCACCAGCGGTGAGGCGGTCCAGCGTCGTGCGCAGCGCGGCGTCCAACTCCGTGCGGCGGGCGGGCGCCAGCGTTACCAGGGCGCTGTGCACCGCCGAGGCCACCGCCGCGTCGACGCGGTCGCGCCGGGCGGCGGGGACGTCGTGCGCGGCCCGTGCGGCGGCGAGCCAGCCGATCGCCCACGTCCGGCTGTTGGTCGACTGCGTGGGCGCGCCTGCCGCGGCCACCGTCGCCGCGGTCACGTCGAACCACTCCGCCACCACGTCCACCCGGCGTTGCGGCGCCCCGGCGGCCGGAGCCGCGCCCACCACCGCGAAGATCCCCGCGAGCACCAAGACCAGAACTCTGTTCATGCCGCAGAGCTTTGGGATACAACGGATGCACTGTCCACAACGCCCACATGGCGGGAGCGACCCGCACCGCTCCGCTACGGTAGGCGTTGGCACGACCCGAAATGTCGGTGTCAGATCATCGCGGAACGGCAGGTTCCTGCCTCGTCGGCCTGGTGCGCGCGTCACGCGGCGCACGCTGGTGGCACCAGCCCGGACGAGAGGACCCCTGACGATCATGGCCGCCGACCTCGCACCCGACCGCCGCGTGGGCGGCGTCGACCTCCACACCGCCGACCTCCGCACCGCCGACCCCGGCCGGGACGCGGCCGGGTGGCAGACCTACCAGCGCGGGCTGCACGAGGTGTACTCCGGGATCGGCGTGGCGGACCTGGCCATCGAGCCCGACGTGCCCGCCCGCGTCACGGCGATCGTGCTGGCCACCGTGGACGACGAGGTCGTCGGCGGCATCCTGCTGCGCGACCACACCGTGATCGGGGAGCGGACCGGGCTGCCGCGCCTCGCCGCCGCCATCGCCGAACGCGGGCCGGAGGGGGTGAACGAGCTCGGCGGGTGCTGGCTCCGCCCCGGCCACCGGGGCGCCGGGATCGGGACCGCGCTCGTGGAGGCGGCGTTGAGCGCCGCGGCCGGCGGTGGTCGGTGGACGGTCGCGCTGGCCAACCAGTTCAGCGTCGGCGTCAGCGTGCGCACCGGGTTCGTGCCGGACGAGCGGTTCCGCGACCTCCCGTTCCCCGACCGCCGGTTCCGCAGCACGCTCTGCTGGTTCGACCACCGCGGGGAGGGGCGATGACGGTGTGGCGTCCCGAGGTCTTCGACCCGTCCGACGAGGGCGACCGCCACCGGCTCGACGGGCTCGTGGCGTCCGGGCGGGTGTGGGAGACCAGCGACACGTTGCGGGCGCAGCTGCGTGACCTGGCGAAGGCCCGCCGGCCCGGCGAACGTGAGGTCGACGTGGACGCGATCCTGGCCGGGACACCGCTGTCCGAGTACGGCCGGTGGGTCCACTACCCGTGGTCGGGCCGGCTCGTGCGGCTGCTGCCGCCCGCCGAGTTCCGCGAAGTGCGCCTGGACCGCAACCGGCCCAAGGTCTCGTCGGACGAGCTGGCGCGGCTCGCCGGGTTCACCGTGGGCGTCGCGGGACTGTCCGTGGGGAACGCCGTCGCGCTCACCCTCGCGCTGGAAGGCACGGTGGGGCACCTGCGGCTCGCCGACTTCGACACGCTCGACCTGTCCAACATGAACCGCGTCCGGGCCGGCGTGCACGACATCGGTCAGGCGAAGACCGTGCTCGCCGCGCGGCAGATCGCCGAGTTCGACCCGTACCTCGGCATTTCGCTGCTGGCCGGCGTCGGTCCGGGGAACGTCGAGGAGTTCCTGCTCGGCGGACCGGACCTGGGGCCGCCGCTGGACGCGGTGGTCGAGGAGTGCGACTCGCTGAGCGTGAAGTTCCTCCTGCGGCGGCGGGCGCGGGCGCACGGCCTGCCGGTGCTGATGGAGACCAGCGATCGGGGCATGCTCGACGTGGAGCGCTTCGACCTCGAACCGGGGCGTCCGCTGTTCCACGGGCTCGTCGGGGAGGCGGAGGACGTCGCCGACACCGGAGGTGACGCGGCGCGGGCGCGGATCGTGCTGCGCCTGGTCGACGGGCAGCGGATCTCGGCGAACCTGGCGGCGTCGTTCGTGGAGCTGGGGTCGACGATCTCCACCTGGCCGCAGCTGGCCTCCGACGTGACCCTCGGCGGCGCGAGCATGACCGCCGCGATCCGCAACCTGGCCCTGGGCGCGCCGATGCCGTCCGGACGCCGCTACCTGGACCTCGACACCGCCGTCCGCGAACCCGCCGTCCGCGAACCCGTGCCGCACCCCGAACCGGCCGCGCCCGACACCCAGCCGGCCCCACCCGTACCCCACCCGTCACACACCCCGCAGGTGCCCGATTCCTCCCACACCCCACCAGTTCCACCGGTGCCCGATCTGGTGCGGTACCTGGTGGACCACGCGGTCCTCGCGCCGTCGGCCGGGAACGCCCAGCCGTGGCACTTCTACTGGGCCGACGACCGGCTCTGGGTGGCGCACGACCGTGAGCGCGGCCGCAACCTCATGGACCCGCGCTCCCGCACGGCACTCCTGGCGCTGGGCGCGGCGGTGGAGAACGTGGTCGTCGCGGCCGCCGCCCGCGGACTGGCCGCCACCGTCGAGCCGTTCCCGTTCGGCGACGTCGTCGCCGCGATCACCACCCGACCCGGCGCGGCGGAGCCGGACGGCCTCCTGACCGCCTTGCGCCACCGCCGCACCCACCGCGCCCAAGGCGAGCGGTCACCCCTGGCCCCGGACGAGATCGCCGCGCTCACGGCCGCCGCCGCACACCACGGCGCCCGGCTGGACCTGTGCCTGCGCCCCGACGACCTGGCCGAACTCGGCCGGATCATCGGCGCCTGCGACCGGATCCGGTTCCTGAACCCCCACCTCCACGCGGAACTGTTCGGCGAACTGCGGTTCGGGCCCGACGAGGCCCCGGACGGTGTCGCCATCGACACGCTGGCGTTGCCGCCTGGCGCCGACGAGATCCTCCGGCTCGTCGCCCGTCCGGAAGTCGCCGCCCGGCTCCGGCAGCTCGGTGGCGGCGCCCGCCTCGCGGAAGCAGCACGGGACGCGGTGGACGGCGCGTCCGCCGTGGCGCTGCTGTCGGTCCGCGACGACACGCCGGAGAGCTGGCTCGCCGGTGGCCGTGCGATGCAACGGACCTGGCTGCGTGCCGGACAACTCGGCCTCGGAACGCACCCGATGACCACGGCGATCTACCTGTTCGACCTGCTGGACGGCCCGTCATCGGCGATCCTCGACGCCGCCGAAACCGCCGAGCTGCACGCCTTGCGCACCCGCTTCCACCAAGTGACCCCGAAGCCGGGCGGCCCGCCGGCCCTGCTGTCACACCTCACCCGGACCACGGACCCCGCCGTGCCGTCCCGACGCCTGCCGGTCGACTCCGTGCTGATCGCCGGCCTCCCACCGGGACTCAGGACGCCGGGGTGACGATGGCGGGCGCTGCCGCCGGACGCATCCGCGACGCGACGATCAGCGTGAGGACGACGACCGCGGCCATGGCGAGGAACACGTCGGAGTACGCGGCGCCCTCGTGCCCGTTGTAGAAGGGGTTGACCGCGGCGGCGCCGCTCTGCTGCCGCGCGGACACCAGGACGCCGAACACGGCCGGCCCGGTGCCGGCGCCCAGGAACTGGACTCCTTGGAGGATGCCGAGGCCGACACCGACCTGTTCCCCGGGCAGTTCACCCGCCGCGGCGCCGATGAGGGTCGTCATCACCAGGATGAAGCCGATGCCGATCCCGAGGATGCCGACGCCCGCCGGGATCGGCGAGGAGCCGCCGGTGAAGGTGGACAGGAACAGGGAGAACAGCCCGATGAGGGTGAGTCCGGTGAGCACCAGCGGTCGGGCGCCGACGCGGTCGGCGAGTCGGCCGATCAGCGGCGAGAGGGCGGCGACGGCGATCCCGGCCGGGATCATCACCAGCGCGCCCTGGCCCGGGGTGAGGCCGTTGACCTCGACCACCAGCAGCGAGACGAACACCAGGCCACCGAGGTTGACGATCATGGCCAGGAACGCGACCAGGATGCTGGTGCGGTAGACGCGGTTCTTGAACAGCGAGGGCGGGACGAACGGCTGGTCGACCCGGGCGGTGCGCCACCCGAACAGGACCAGCGCCACGATCGCGACCAGGAGGCTGCCCCAGGCCGACGGCGCGGGGAAACCGGAGACCTGCGCCTGGGTCATGCCGAACAGGACGAGGCCCGCGCCGAGACCGAGGAGGATGCCGCCGGGGACGTCGATCCGGCCGACGCCCACCGGCGCCTCGTCCGGGAGCACGCGCAGCGCCGCGGGCAGCAGCACCAGCGAGATCACCACCATGATCCAGAAGAGCGCGGGCCAGCCGAGCAGCTGACCGACCCCGCCGCCCACCGCCGGACCGGCCGCGGTGCCGATGCCCGCGCCCGCGGAGACCACGCCGATGCCGACGCCGCGCCTCTCGGCGGGCAGCAGGCGGGTGACGGCGATGATCGAGAGCACCGGGATGGCGGCGGCGCCGATGCCCGTGACGATCCGGCCGGCCACCAGCACGTACAGGCTCGGGGCGAGCGCGCAGACCAAGCTGCCGGCGGCGTAGACCAGCAGCGCGAAGACGAACAGGCGCCGCAGGCTCACCCGGTCGGAGACGCGTCCGTAGAGCGGGATGCCGACCGAGAACATCAGCAGGAACCCGGTGACCACCCACGCGAGTTCCGCCTCGGTGGCGCCGAACTCGGCCCCGATGGCCGGGAGCATCAGGTTGACCATGTCGCCTGCGGTGACCGTGACCAGGATCGCGGCCATCAGCAGCGACAGCAACGCCACTCCCGCTCCGGTCCGCTCGGTCGTGGTCGACGGTGAAGTCATGCGCGACGTCCTCCGGACAGATAACTGCAACCGTTGTGGTTACATTTTGGGCGAAAAGAAGGCGGAGGCAGTGCCTCCGCGGTCGGCCGGCTAGTGCGCCCGCTGCGCCAGGTCGCGCTCGCTCGCCAGCACCTGGCGGACCAGGTCGGCGATCGTCGTCCGACCGAGCCGCTCGGCCATGGCCCGCTCCGCGTCCCGGAACTCCACTTCGAGCAGGCGCTCCATGTTGCGCCCCACCTCGCACTCGGCGCTCGGCGGGTGTGGGTGCGAGGCCAGCAGCGGCCCCTCCTCCAAGGCGGCGTAGGCGTCGTGGAGCGTGATCCCGCCGGCGGGCCGCGCCAGCGACCAGCCGCCGTTGCGCCCCTCCGTGGACACGACCAGGCCGGCGACCCGCAGGCTCCCGAGAATCCGTCGCACCAGCACCGGGTTGCTCCTGAGGCTGTCGGCGATCTCCGCCGACGTCAACGACTTGTCGTCCCAGCGCGCCAACATCGTGAGCGCGTGGATCGCGACCGCGCTCTTGCTGCTGACAGCCACCACTGCACCTCGCCTGGACCGGAACGGGGTCGAACTGCAACGAAGTTAGTGACAGTTCGCCGGGCGTGTCAACCCGCGCGTCAGGTCGCCGCGTTGGGGTGGAACTCCACGTAGGTCCGGATGGTGTCCACGGCGGAGATGCCGTAGATCTCCTCCACCGCGTTCGCCGCCGCGTGGCAGGTGCGGAACCGCTGGAACGGGGTCAGGCCCAGCCGGTTGACCTGGAGGTAGGTGCAGTTGAGGAGGAACCGGTAGCGGAGGAAGTCCGGGTTGCGGAAGACGGCCTCGCGGTAGGCGCGGTTGCCGAACATCAGCTCGTGCATCGGGGCGACGGGTCGGCTGGCGGGCCGGTCGGGCGGCTCGGCTGGCGCCGGCGGGAAGACGAGGTCCTGCTCGATCAGCGGTTCGACGCGTCGGCCGTACTCGTGGCACCGGGTGGCCCACCGACGGGCGTACGGCGTGGTGTTCGCGCCGCCCTGCAGGGTGGCGAGCACGGCCCGCGTCCGGGCGACGACGGTCTCGCGGTGCGCCTCGTAGTGCGCGTCGAACGACGCCCGCACGGCGTCCGGGTCGGCGCACGAGTGCAGGAACCCCTCGGCGTGCGAGCGGTACGACGCGAAGCCGGCCGTGATGGGCGGGCACGCGGCCACCGTCGTGGCCAGCATCAACTCCAACGCGATGAGCTCCTTGGCGTCGGCGCCCGCGCGGGCCCGGTCGAGCATCCGGAACAGCAGGTTCGTGCTCTCGGACGCGAATGAGGCCATCAGCTCGCCGGTCTCCGCGCTGCGGATCACGTGCGGCCGGGTGTCGTAGGGCTGCTCGTGGATGGAGTTGTCCGGGAACCACGGCACGAGCGGCCCGTGCTCCTTCTCGCGGCGGGCCAGGAGCCGGTGCTGGGCCAGTTCGTGCTCGAGGTCGGGCACGGTCGTGGACGGGTGCGCGGCCAGGTAGCCGCCGACCACGGCCTCGACGCGCGGCCGGACCACGCGGGCCCACGTGTCCGGGTCGGTCTTGGCGAACAGGCGCAGGTGGGGACCTTGCCGCCAGTGCCGGGCGAGGTAGAGGCCCGCCACCCGGGAACGCAGCTGCTGGAAGACGGGGCGGATCGCGTCGAGGATGAGCCGGTCCTTGTCCGGGTCGTAGTAGTAGACGTGCAGGCAGTGCCAGGTGGTGCGGGTGTCCAGGTGGGTGGGTTCGGTCTCGACGGTCACAGCGGTGCCACCTCGTCGCGGAGTTCGGGCAGTTCGGACAGCGTTCGGGCGGTGAGCGAGGCCAGACGCGCCTCGGTGGCCGCCGAGAGGCCGAGGCGGTTGCACAGCAGGTGCGCGCAGCGCAGGACCACGTACGGGACCACCGGGTCGTCGGGTCGCAGCGCCCGCGCCAGCCCCGCGAACGGCGACAGCGCGTCCACGGGCGCGAAGTCGCCACGCGCCCGCAGGCCCGACAGGGTCGCGTGCAGGGCCCGGATCGACAGCCACCACGCCGCGAGGACGTCGGTGTGCGCGAGGTCGGCGGGGTCGGACGACGCGTGCTCCCACAGCCGCCGGGTCTGGTCGCGCAGGTCGTCACGGCGGTCCGGGCGCACCGGTGACGGCTGTCGCGTCCGCACGGCGGCGAAGCGCGCGGCGGCCCGTTCCAGGTCGGGTTCGCACACCGCGAGGGCGATCGTGAGCATGGCCAGCGCCGCGCCCGCCCGTCGGTCGGGTGGCGCGGCGAGGAGGTGGACGGCGATGCGGCTGGAGTCGGTGAAGTGCCGTTCGACCGCGCACAACGCCCGGCCGTCGCCGTAGGCGTGGTGTTCGGGCTCGTAGGCGATGAACTCCACCGTGTCGACCGCCCTCAGCCGCCGGTCCCACCGGGCCAGCCGCTCGCCCTCGGCACGGCGGCGGGCGACGGCCTCGTACTCGTCCTGGGACCAGCCGCCGGGCGGCGAGGGGTGGTCGGCCAGGTGCCGCGCGCACGTCCGCGCGACCGCCGCCCGGACGTCGGCCGCCGGACCTTTGGTGAGCAGGCGCAGCCGCACGTGCGGTCCGCCCTCCCAGTAGCGGAGGAAGAACCAGCCGCCCACCCGGCCGGCGCGGGCCAGCTCCTCGCACAGCGGCGCCACCGCGCGCGTGACGAGCAGGTCCTGGTCGCCGCGGTGGAAGACGTGCGCGCCGACCCAGTCGCGAACCGGCTCAGCCATGCGGGTCCGTCGCGGACAGCTCGAAGACGTACTCGGTGACGCGGCGCGCGTGCGTGCCGTGGCGCGGCGCGTCCGCCGGGTCGGGCAGCGCTTCCTCGAACACCACGGTGGCGTCCGACCCGCGCGGCAGAAACGGCAGCGGGAACCAGCCGGCGAAGTCGACGTAGACCGGCTTGCGCGACGCGTCACGACGGCCGGTCGTGCGGACGAAGCACCGCCGCGGGATGCCGTGGGCGTCGCGCCGGCGGGCGAGCGCCGGCAGGAAGTCCGCGTCCGACCGGCCCTTCAGCCGGGCGGGCAGGTCCGCGGCGGGCACCCGCCACCCGGCTCGGGCGAGCACGACCCGGCCGACCGCCAGCCACGGCCTGCGCCGGACGCCGTCGACCGGCGCGCGCCAGCCCACGTCGTCCCAGTGCGGGTGGGGCGCGAACGCGGTCTGCGGTTCGCCGAACACCGCCACCATGAACCGCAACGCGGGCGGCAGCGCGCCTTCGACGAGCATGCCGAGGGCGAGCGGGCACACCTCCCGACCGTGGTCGTCGCACAGCAGCAGCCAGCCGGAGGCCGCGTCGTGCCGGACCCACAGGTCGGTCGGCGGCAGCCCGCCCGGCTCACCGCCGGGGTAGTCGATGACGTGGGGCACGGCCGCCGCCCGCTGGTTGAGCTGCGAGCCGAACGCCGCCCGGCACTCGGCCAACGCCACGTCCCGGCTCGGCACGGGCGCGCGGACCGGGGTGGCGACGCCGGCGGCGGCGAGGAGGTGCTCGATCCGGGTGATGCCCCAGCCGTAGCCGGTGCGCACGGTGTTGAGCACGAACCCCGGCCCGTCCGGGCCCGGCAGTTCCTGGCCGTAGCAGCACACCGACCGCGGCGCGCGGACGTGCGCGGGCCAGGACGCGGCGAGCTTCGCGAGCACCTGCGGGTCCACCGACACGGTCTCCCGGACGCCGTCGTCGTCGCCGTACAGCCCGGCGGCGACGGACCGCCACGGCCTGGACGTGGTGCGCGGACCGGGATCGGCGCGGTACGCCCGGTACAGCTGCGGGAACGGCACCCGCGCCGAGGAGCCGAACGTGGCGCGGAAGAACTCGGCGAGCCGCAGCTTCAGCGGCAGGGAACGGTCCATCACGCCGAGGAAACCGCGGATCGCCTCCAAGTCCTCGAACACCGGCTGCCACCGCTCGCGCGAGCGGACGACCACCGGCCGGGGCAGGACCGCGTTCTCCAGCACCACGGACCGGTCCGGCGGCCACGGCGCCCGGCCGAGGCCGGTGAGCAGCCCGTCGAGCAGGTCGCGCACCTGCCGCAGGCCTTCGACGCGGTGCGCGGCCGTGGTCAGGGTCCGGTAGCCGGCCACCGCCGCGCCCAGGTCCCGCAGCCGCTGTGGCCAGGGTGATCCGGCGGCGTGGGCGTCGGCACAGCGCGCGAAGTGGTCCAGCGGGTCGGGCGACTGGTCCGGGAACGGCCGCTTCGGCTCCAGCAAACCCAGCGACACCAGCTCGTCCACGTAGTCGCGCGCGCGTTCGTCAGTCGGCGTCGCCAAGTGGCGGCCGAGCGACCCGACGGTGGGTTCCGGTGCGGTGCGGACGAAGTCCAGCACGTCGCGCACGGTGTCCGTCGCGGCGACAGAGACGATCGGCTCGCCGTCGCCGGCGCCGAGGAACCAGCACCGGCCGCCGTCCCGCTCGACCGACGGGTTCACCCGGAGGCCGACGTGCTCGCGCAGCTCCGGACGCTCGGCCAGGGCGGACCACAGCGCGAGCACCGCGGACCGGTCCAGCTCCACCACACCGCACCAGCCGAGGTCGCCCGAGAGCTGCACCGCCGGGCCGCCACCCGCCCACTCGCCCAGCCCGCTCAACGTGAACGACGCGTACGGGCTCGGTTTCGCCACCGCACGGGCGAGGTACTTCGCCAGGCTCGCCACCGCGCGGGGACGCGGGGACGCCCGGTCGTCGAGCCACCGGGACGCCGACCGCGTGAGGTCTGGGCTGCCCAGCACGAGCGCGAACCGGAACGCGTCCCGTCCGGCCGCGACCCGCAACGCCTCCCGTGCCGCGGCCCGGTCGGCGGCGAGCAGCGCCGGCACCGTCCCCGCCGGCCCACCGGCGCACGCCACCGCGTCGGCCCAGCGCTCCACCCGTTCCCCGATGCCGCCGGGCAACGACCGCCGCGCCGACCACACCCGTCCCGTCGGCCGCCTGCCCTGGAACACCGCCCGCCGCAACGCGACCAGGAACGGCCGGTCCTCATCCGCGCACCGTCCGATCACCGGGTGCAGCAGGTCGGACAACGCCGCGCCCTCGTCCCGCAGCCACCGTTGAAGCGCGACGACGTCCTCCGCGACCGCCCACGCGCGCTCGCACCGCACGGCTGCGAGATCGGCCACGGGCGCGCCGCCCACCCGCACGCCGAACACGCCGCCCGACCGGAACCCGGCCGCCGCAGGTCCGGGCGTGCGGCCGGTGCATGCCTTGCGCGGCAACGGTTCCCTCCAGACGTCGTACCGACGCGGAGGTGCGGCAACCCCCGAGGCTCCCGCACCCCCGCCCGCCGATCGGCTCGCGCGGACCCGCTCCCTCGGTCAGGCAATGGCCTCACAGCTGCCGGTGCAATCGCAGTCGCAGTCGCATTCGCCGCCGCAGTCGCAAGACGCGCCGAGCTCCGTCACCCCGTGCCCCTGCGTGAGCTCTTCCGGACCCGGCGCGGGCACGACACCGATCGTCTCGACCAGGAGGTCGTCGAGGTTCAGCACAGGCTTGGAGACAGACATGAGATCACTTCCAGGACTCTGGATCATCGTTGGGCCCGAACGGATCGCGGGCACGTCGTCCAGTGCAGCACGGCCGGTCCGGTATCCGGGGTCAAACCACCCGTGCGGGTTGCCCGGCGCCGATCTTCCGGCCGCACGCCTCGTGGTCGGCGCCGTTGGGCCACTACGGTGGTCCGTCACCTGGCCGTGGTCGGGTCGGCCCGCCCGGTGCGTCACGGGCAGTCAGCCGAGCGGTCCGGTCACCGTGCTTCCGGGCCGGGCGATCCCCAATAGCAGGAAGGACAGCGCGTGCAGCGGACCGGTCAGGCCGAGCACCGCGTCGGTGGTCGGGTTCGTGCCGTCGGAGTGGATGCGGGCGGTGAGACCGCACGCGGCCGCGGCGAGGGCGGCGCGGTGCACGACCAGTCCCGCCTCGGCCTGCTGCAACCGGTACCAGCGGTCGCCGAACGTGGCGCTGCCCGTCGTCTGGTCGCCGACGGGCACCACGACGGCCGCGGCTTCCGGCAACGCCAGGCGGGTGTTGGGCCGGAGCGGGCCGGCCAGGACGTCGCCGGCGCCGTCGGCCGCGACCAACGCGCACGTGAGCCGGTCGTACCGGTAGGCGCCGGCCGGGACGCCGGTGACCCGCCGCACCAGGACGTGCGGCGCGCACGTGACGGGCGCGTCGTGGCAGCCGGGCAGGTCGCCCGGGTAGCCGGCCGCCGCGTGCGCCAGCACGGTCGCCAAGGTCTCCGCGGTGATGTGGCGCGGCAGGAACCCGGCTTCCGGCGAACACCGCAGCGGCACCGCGTCGGCCACGCGCACCGCACGTGCCGCGGGCAGGCGCACGACCTCGCCGGGTGACGGCGGTGGCGGCAAGGGCAGGACACCGGGGAGCGGCGCGGCCGACGCCGCGTGCAGCGCGGTGAGGCACGGCAGCCGGTCGACCACGCTGGGCGGCGGGTGTTCCTCGGCGGCGGCGGGCAGGCGCGGCGGCGGTCCCGGCGGCACGGCGCGGCCCGACGCGCACGTGAACGCGGCCAGCACGCCTTCCCGCGTCGGGTCCAGGCCCAGCAGCCACTGGCAGGCCGCGTCGTCGAACCGCAGGTGGACCGCCGTGTCGAGGCCCAGCGACTCGCCCAGCGCCAAGGCCTGGGCGCTGAGCACGCCGACTTCCTGGCACTGCAGGCGATACGCGAACTCCCGGTACTTGAAGCCGTTGCGCCAGAACACCGCGGCGAGCACGACGACCACGTCGGGCACCCCGGCCGACACGCGGGTCAGCGACGCGTGCAGCAGCGGCCGGTGGTCTCCGGGCCGGATCAGGTCGAGGGCGTGGTGCGCGGCGTCGTAGTGGTACAGCCCGGCGGGTTCGCCGAGCGCGACGTAGGCCTCGATCGGGTACAGCGCGCCACCGGACGGCGCGGGTCGCTTGAGCCGCACGCCGCGGTGGGTCCACTCGGCGCGGGTCACGCCGAGCAGGCCGCGCAGCAGGTCGCCGTGCGGCTCCCGCGCGGGCAGCACGAGGCGGCCCGCGTACCGGTAGCGCTTGTACGTCGGCGGCACGGCCGTCCGGTCGGCCGGCTCGCGCCCGCGTTCGGCCAAGGCGCGCAGGTAGCGGCGGGTCGCCTCGCCCGGCACGGCGGCGGGCGGCGAACCCGGTGCGATCACTCGGGAACCGGACACGGCGCCTCCCGGCACGTCGGGGGAACGGGTGGGGGTGCGGGTTGACGTCCTCGGCCGGCAGGTCCGTCGAGCGGTGGCCGAGCAGGCGGGGCACGGTGGCCAGGCGCGGGAGCCCGTGCGTGCGGCGGAACCGGTGGCCGAAGGTCATCGGCAACGTCCCCGGCACGACGACCTCGGCGCCCGCGAAGCCGCCCGCCCGTTGTTCCGGTGCCGTCGTGTCGACCGCGACGACGTCCAGCCCGGTGTCCAGGTGGCGCCGGACCAGCTCGGCCAGGTCGTCGCCGAGGTCGTGGTGGCGTGGGCAGGCGGTCCGCGCGGCGAGGTCGGCCAACGGCACGGGCGGGCGGCCGGTGTCGAGGAAGTCCCACCGCCCGGCGGTGTCCCGGTGCCCGTGGAGCAGGGCGTGGTCGGGCATCTCGCGGACCTCGTCGGGGTCGGCGACCAGCCGCGCCGCCCGGTCGGCGTCGAAGCGGCCCAGGCGGCTGCCGATGCCCGCGGCGGCGTCGGTCAGGGCAGTGCGCAACGCGTGTTCCGGGTCGGGGTGGGCGGCCGAGCTGCACCCGTGCAACGGCACGTCCGGCCGTCCGAGAGCGTCGACGGCCGGCACCAGCGCCACGGGCACGCGCTGCTCCAAGGTGATCGAGCAGGCCGACACCTCGTACCCGCGGCGGCGCACGAACTCGGCGAGCACCGGGATGCGCCGGTCGCGCGCCGAGTCGAGGTCGAGCCGGGGCGCGGCGAGCCTGGCGCACCAGGTCATCAGGAACGCGTCGCGCTCGGCGATCTCCAGCAGGCCGTGGAAGACGGCTTCCTCCAGGCACCCGCCCAGCGCGCAGCCGTTGGAGCACTCGTAGACGAGGCGGGCGTCCTGCTCGGCGGTCCGGCCGCCGTAGTACGCGCAGCTCTCCGGCACGAGCACCGGTTCGGCCCGCCCGAAGGAGTAGCCCCAGACCCAGGCCGGCGGCCGGGCCGGGTCGAAGCGGGCGAACGCGAACCCGGGCCGGTCGTACCGGTCGTCGGGGTACAGGCCCAGGTCGCGCGGGTCGATCGCCCGGTCGGCGACCTCGTCGTGCGGTGCGCGGACCGCGGTGCGGCGGCCCAGTGGGCGGAGGCTGCCGTACCGCTCCAACGCCTCGGTGACGGCGGTGAGGCGCGCGGTGCGGAAGTCGCCGCCGCGGCCGTAGCCGTGCCGGTCCGCGGCCTCCGGGCGGGGTGGGCCGAGCCGGGCCGTCGCGGTCGGGATGCCGAACGGCGATCCGGCGGCGACCGTGCCGATCAGACCGGCCTGTCCGTCCACATAGGACCGCACCAGCTCGTCCCACCGACCGGCCGGCGTGCGGGTGCGGAACGTGCCGGTGTCCGGTTTGGGCAGCGGTCGGCGGCGGATCCCCGCGGCCGACGGGGTGTCGTCGGGCGGGTCGGCGCAGTCGGGGCACCGCGGGTCCGGCAGGACCACGTGCCGGGTGATCAGGCCGGTGAGCAGGGCGAACCGCAGCAGCGCGCCCCGCGTGCGCGCTCGGCCGTCGGCACGGGCCAGGCGGTCGAGTTCGTCGGCCACCACCTCGGCGACCGCGTGCGCGGACACCGGCGTGACCAGCGGGTGGGGCGCGTCCCCCGGGTCGTCGCCGAACTCGGCGCGCAGCGCGGCCCGGCCCAGCCGGTCGGTGCGGTTGCCGTCGCGCCTGCGCTCGGCGCAGGTGGGGCAGCCGGGCTCGGCCGGCACGACCACGGGCCCGATCAGCACCAACGGCCCGTCCACCCGGACCGGGAGCCACCGGCCGGCGGGCGTGCCCGCGGTCACGCGGTCGCCCAGCACGGCCGCCGGCGTCGCGCGCAGTCGGTCCGGGCCGGCCGACACGGACACCACGACATGGCCGACGTCCGGGCGCGGCGCGGCGACCAGGAGATCAGTCACCGTCGGCCACCACCCGGACCAGGCACGGCACCACGCCGTGCACCTCCTCGTCCACCACCAACGGGACGGCGACCGGCACCCGGCCGGCGCGGCGCAACGCGGCGACCAGCGCCCGGCAGCGCGGGTCGTCGGCGGGCGCGGACCCGTCGCCCTCGCCCGTCCACCTCGTGATCGCGGCGTGCTCCGGCAGACCGCACTGCCAGTACAGCACCGCGCGTTCCAGCCCGTCGCGCAGCGCTTCGGCGACCGTGGCCGCGCAGGTGGTGATCGTGGTCCCGGTCAGCCTCATCGTGAAGGCGGGCACGCCGAGCGCGCCGCCGAGATCGCCCACCTCGACGTCCACGGCCGCGGCGCGGAAAAATCCCAGCAGCTCGACCGCCCGCTCGTCGCCCGTTTCCCGGACCACGGCGGCGAGATCGCACCGCACGCCCTCGCGTTCGGCGAGCGCAGCCTCGCAGTGCGCACGAAGCCCGGCCGCGACCGCGTCACCCCACGTCCGGCCCGCCGCCACCCCGACGGGCGCCCAATACGGGACGCGAGCGTCGACCGGCGCGACCGCGCACGGCCGACCCGTGAGCAGGTCGGGCCGGTCACCGCCGCGCGCGTCGACCAGGCTGCCGTACGTCGCCAAGCCCGCCAGCGCGGCACGCCACCGGGCCTCGTCCCGGTCGGCGCCCCACCCCGCCACCTCCGGCGCCGCGGCCCAGCCGGGCAACACCGCCTCGGGGTCGGACACCGACGCGCGGCACACCGCCAGCGGCACCTGCGGCAGGTCGTCCTCGTCCAGCCGGCCCAGCACGCCGACCCGGTCGTCGACGAGCCGCCGGATCCGCTCGGGGAACCCGTCCGCCTCGACCACGGCGTCGAGCCGGACCTGCCCGGTCACCGCGTACGGGCGTGGCCGGTGCGTGCGGGCGCTCAGGTTCCGGAGGTCGATCCGCGTCAACGCCGGCTCGACCGGGTCCGCGGCCAAGCCCGTCAGGTGCCGGAAGCACGCCGACACCAGGTGCGCCGCGATCACGCCCGGCACCGGCCCGGTCAGCAGACCCTCGTCCACGCCCTCGCCGCGCCACGCGCCCAGCCGACGCCAGCACGACTCCGCCGCGACCCGCTCCGGTGGACCGACCGCGGTCACCCACGCCTCGCCGCCGCCCACCGACACCTGCCCGATCGCCACACCCGACCGCGCGCGGGCCCGTGCTGCGTCCAGCAGGTCGGCACGGCGGTCGGACACGCACAGCAGGAGATCGGTGTCGTCCGGCGGCGCGAGTCCTCTTTCGACGGTCACGTCCTGCGCGCGGTCGCGCACCGCACCGCGGGCCACCGCACGCACGCCGGCCGCGTCGTCGCCGGTCCGCACCACCACGCGCCGCCACCCCGAGCGCAGCCCCGCGGCCAACAGCGCCGCCAACACCGGTCCGCCACCGAGGAGCGTGACGCGCGCCGAGCGCAATCGCTCGAACCGGTGCTCGGCGGAGTCCACCGCGTAGCGGATGAACGCGATCTCCGGCTCGTAGATCCGCTGTTCCGCCTCGGTGAGCGCGTGCGGCGCGTCGTCCAGCGCGTCGACCAGCAGCCGATGTTCGTGCAACGACCGGACGAGGTGCTTCACCACTTCCCGCTGCCCGCTCGTGAGCGGCGCCACCAGGTCGTCCAGGGTGTGCTCGCCGGTGAGGAACGGCGCGAGCCGGTCGAGCCACTCGTAGCCGGCGTCTCCGGTCAGCGTGCAGGCGCCGGCGGAGCCGCTCACGTACGCCCCGTCCGGGCTCTTCACGTACCGCACGTCGGCACGCAGTCGTGGACGCATCTTCCGGACCTCCGCGCAGTGGCTGGTCGGCTTCCGACGCTAATCGAGGGCACCGGGCGCGGACGGGTGTCGAAGCGTGACGTGCCGCCCCGGTTGAGTGGTGACTCCTCGTCACCACCCGGCGCGGCGCAGGATCCGCCGGCACAGGTAGACGCAGACGCCCAGCGCGGGAGCGCCGCCGAGCAGCGTGGCGGCGATGCCGAGCGCGGTGAGGCGGTCGGCGAGGTAGAGCGGCACAAGGACGGCCGTGGCGATGGCGCACTTGACCACGAACACGGCCGTGCAGCGCTGGTAGAGCCGCCGGCGCGGGCGGTCCTGCCGCCACCGCGACCGCTCGCCGCGCGCCGCGCCGAGCACCAGCCCGACCACCGGCCATCCGGCCACTGTGGACAGTCCGAACACGACAGCCATCACGGCCTGGGTGACCACGGCGGGTAGGTAGAAGTCGACCGCGTGGCCGCTGCCGCCCGCCAGTGCCGCCGACGTGCCGACCAGGGCCAGCCCGATGGCCGCCGACCAGTACTTGCGGTCGGCCCACACGCGCACGGCGGTGAGCACCACCACCGCGCCGACCGCGATCAGCGCGGACGTCGGCACCTCGCCGGTCAGCAGGTAGGCGACCAGGAAGACCACCCGGGACGCGACGCCTTCCGCGACCGTGCGCCAACCGCCCACGGCGTCGAACGCGGACAGCGACTTCCGCGTCAGCGCGGTGAACGTCATGCGCCGGGCTCCGCACCGGCCGGGACCGCGAGGCCGGTGAAGCTGTCCCGGCGCATCCCGTCCTCGTAGCCGCCGATCGCGGCGAGCAGGTCGGTTCCGCCCCGGGCGGCGTGGACGAGGGCGTCCCGGAGGCGGTGCGCGTCCCGCATGGCCAGGTTGCCGCCGAACCCCGGCGCGACGTGGACGGCGTCACCGATCAGCGTCACGGTGGTGGCGGGCCACGCGGGCATCGGCGGGATCATCCCGACGCGGAGCGCGACGGTCAGGTCCGGCCACGCCCGGTCCACCACCCGGCCCAACGTCGGGTGCAGGTCCGCGGCCAGTTCCCGAGCCCGCCGCCAGTCCCCGGCGCCCGGGCGTTCCCGCGCGACGGGCAGCGCCCACATCACGTAGTCCTCGGCGTCTGTGACGGCGCGGTCGCGCAACGCGGGCAGCCACCGGTCACGCGCGGGCGCCGGCGGTTGGGCGAACCGCAGCACGCCCAGCGCCATCGTCGTGCCGCGTCCCCGTGCGACCGCGGCGTTGTCGCCGATCAACGCGGGCAGGCCGGTGTCCACGGCGCGCAGCGGGGTCGCGCCCATCAGCACCCGCTTCCCCGTGTCGACCACCCGCACGTGCGGCAGGTGTTGCCGGCGGACCGCCGAACCGACGCCGTCCGCGCCGACCAGGACATCCGCGGTGTCGGTCCGGCCATCGGCGAACCACGCCCGGACCGTGCCGTCGGGCCGCTGCTCGAACCGGGTGAACGGCGCGTCGAACCGCACCACGTCCTCCAGCCCGGTCAGCAACACCGCCCGCAGCAACGGGCGGTGCGCCTGCCGTCCGGGTCGCGCCTTGTCCTCCGTGCCGACGGCCGCCAGCTCTCCGTCCACTTCGGACAGCTGCAGGGTGCTCCCACGAGGGCCGCCCATGGTGGCCTCCACCATCCCGGCGTGCGCCGGCGGCAGGCACGCGCGCAGCGCCGCCGTGCCCCGGTCGTCGACGTGCAGGCTGATGCCCTGCGGCCGTCCCCGCGCGCCGTCGCGCTCGTGGACCACGACGTCGATCCCCGCTCCGCGCAAGCCCTGGGCCAGCGTCAACCCACCGAGCCCGGCGCCGATCACGATCACCCGCATCCCCCGCCACCCTTTCTTCATCACCTGGTGAAGTTCACCGTACCCGAAACTCCACCGGGTGATGAAGAAAGCTCCGTTAGACTGCCCGCGACATGGCAGAGCAGAGTCCTTCGAGTCGCCCCGGGCGGTGGCGCTCCGGCGCGGAGAGCAAGCAGCGGATCCTGGAAACGGCCCGCGCGCTGTTCCGCCGGCACGGCTACGACGGCACCACGGTGCGCGCGGTCGCCGCCGAGGCGGGGGTCGACCCGGCCATGGTGTTCTACTTCTTCCGCACCAAGCAGGGTCTGTTCGGCGCGGCCGTGGAGATGCCCGACGCCGTGCCGCCCGCCATCGAGTCGATCTTCACCGGCGGTCTGGACGGCATCGGCGAGCGCGTCGTCCGGACGTTGCTGGAGAACATGGAGAAGTCCGACCGCACCCCGTTCGCCCTGCTCACCCGGTCTGCCCCGACGCACGACCGGTCCGAGGCGCTGCTCCGCGAGTTCATCGACCGGGAGATCACCGACCGGCTGACCGCGCTGCTCGACGCGCCGGACGCCGCGCTGCGGGCCGGCATGGTGAACGTCCAACTGCTCGGCCTCACCGTGGCGCGGTACATCGTGCGGATCGAGCCGATCGCGTCCGCGCCCGTCGACGAGCTGGTGGCCCGGTTCGGCCCGCTCGTGCAGCACTGCCTGACCGTGCCGGACCACCGCCCTTGAGGCGGGCTCAGGGCACGTTGACCCGGTCGCTGTCGAACGTGATCGGGTCCTCGGGGCGGACGCGCCACGCCTCCAGGCCGCCGTCGGCCAGGATCTCGTCCACCAGGTCCTCGGACCCGCCGACGAACGTGCAGTGCAGGTCGATCTCGCCGCCGACGCACCAGGCGCGATCCGCCAGCCAGAGCAGGTTCGGCGACTGGTGCGTCGTCGTGCTGCCGGACAGCCGCCACCCCGGCTCGCCCACCGCCGACAACGGTCCCGTGAACAGCAGGTAGTCGCGCCCGGGCAGGCGCACCTCGCCACCGCGCTCCGCGGCGTCGAGCCACCCGTAGCCGTTCCAGAGGCCGAACCAGCACCGGTCGGGCGTGTCGGTGTGCCGGGTGAGCACGGCGCAGAGCCGGCGGAACTCGTCGGCGGGCAGGTTGCCGATCTCCGGTGGCCGGTCGGGCCAGGCGTCGGCCGTGATGGCTCCGAACTGCGCCAGGGCGTGCACGCGGCGGCCGGTCGACGCGGCGATCTCCGCCCAGCTCACCGCCCGTCCGTCGGCGTCGAAGGCCGGGTGCAGGATCCGGGCGTAGGCGGCGAAACCGTCCGGCACGACGGCCGCGACCCCCGAGCCGAACCGGCGGAGCCGGCGCCGGACCCAGTCGGCCGCCTTGGGGTCGTCGGAGCGCCGGAGGCGGGCTCCCTCACCTGACGTCATGCGTCGTCCGATCCGGGCTGTCGGTCACGGGACGGGGGCGGGTCACGGGACTGGGGGCGGGTCGCGGGGGC
>NZ_LGED01000014.1 GCF_001280085.1 Saccharothrix sp. NRRL B-16348
GTCCGAGTGTGCGGCGGGTGGTGCGGGGTCGATGGTGGTCGGGGGGCGGGGTTGAGGGGCGGTCCTCTTTGTTTCAACCGACGTTTCAGGGGGGGGATAACGGCGTTTTTGTTCATGCCCATTTTGAGGTTCACCCGCTTGGGTGGTGGGTTGGGGAGGTGGAAAAGGGGTGGAGAGGGGGGTTCGCGCAGGTCACGATGGGTCGATGTGGAGTGCGTTGGCGGCCTTGGTGGTGGCGTCCTTCCTGATCGCGTTGTCGCCCGGGCCCGGGACGGCGTTGGTGTTGCGGCAGGCGGTGCGCGGGCGGCGGAGTGCGGTGGCTGTGGTCGCGGGGATGGAGGTCGGGGTCGCGGTGTGGGCGGTGGCGGCGGCGTTGGGGTTGTCGGTGCTGGTGACGGCGTCCGAGGTGGCCTACCACTCGTTGCGGGTCGCGGGGGCGGTGTTCCTGGTCTACCTCGGGGTGCGGGCGATCATGTCGGCGCGCCGGGGGACGTCGGACGTCGAGGTGCCGCCACCCACTGGTCGGGCGTTCCGGGCGGGGCTGGTGGTGAACCTGGCGAACCCGAAGCTGGGTGTGTTCGCGATCTCGTTCCTGCCGCAGTTCCCGCCCGCCGGCGCCAGTCGAGGCACGTTGTTGCTGTTCGCGGTGGTCTGGGTGGCCGTGGACACCGCCTGGTACCTGGTGCTGGTGGGCGTCCTAGACCGGGTCCGCGACCGGCTCGCCCGGGCCGGGGTTCGGCGCGCCCTGGACCGCGTCTGCGGTGGCGTGCTGGTCGCGTTGGGCCTTCGCCTGGTGCTCGACGCGCGGTGAGCGTTCGGGGCGGCGCCAGGGCACCTCGGGGAACGACGCCAGCTCGACGTGCGTGGTGCAGCCGGCCAGGTCGGCGTACGCGCCGGCGAGCACGGCGGCCCTGATGCGCCGCACCTGCCCGACCGTCGGCAGCTCCCCCACCAGCAGGAACGGCAGCAGCAGCCGCCACGCGCCGACGGTCGCGGCACGGGATCGGTGCGGTGCGCGCAACGTCGCCCTGGCCACGCGCAACGCGTGCTCGCCCGCGCTGATGGCCTCCGGGTGCCCGGCGTGGTCCCACGACCAGCGCAGGCCGTCGGCCATGGCGCAGCGGACGCAGTCGGCGGGCCCGGTGGCCAACTCTTCACCGCACCGGGTGCACGCGAGCAGGGTCATCGCCCAGTCGGTGCAGGTCCACGGGTGGCGTCCGACCTCGTCGGCGAGGACGAGTTCGGCCAGCTCACGCTCCCCCGCGCCGCCTTCGGCGAGCTGTTCGGCGGCGAGCAGCTCCTGCCAGTCGAGCAGCCAGTACTGGTCGACGAGCTCGGCGCAGAACCGGCACGCCGGGTAGCCGCGGCCCGCGAGGTCGCCGCACGACGGGCACGGCGAGACGGCGGCGGGGCGGGCCACGCGCCGGGCGCCGGGCGGGAACGGCTGGTGATCAGCCACGCGGAGAAAGGTACGCGCAAACGGTGGCCCTTGGCATCCGCACCTTGGCATCGGCACCGGCCCGTGGCTATGGTCAGCCCGATAGCTCGACACAACAACTCAACACACGCGGGAGCTCGCGCCACAGCGGGCTGAGAGGGCGGCTGGGACGAGAGGGTCCCGGTGCCGCCGACCGCCTGAACCTGACCGGGTAATGCCGGCGTAGGGAGGAATGTCGTGACGGCACTTGACGACCGTTCGGTCAAGCCCAGCGTGACCACCGGGCCGATCTCGGGTTCGCACAAGGTCTACCGCGAGGTGGACGAGGGTGTGCGGGTTCCGTTCCGCCGGGTGGAGCTGACCAACGGGGAGCACGTCGACCTGTACGACACTTCCGGTCCGTATACCGACGACAACGCGACCATCGACGTCCACAGTGGACTTCCCAGGCTGCGCGCGGACTGGGTCGCCGGGCGGGAGCCGGTCAACGGGGCGGTGACCCAGCTGGCGTACGCCAAGGCGGGGATCATCACGCCGGAGATGCGGTTCGTGGCGGCCCGCGAGAGCATGAGCCCGGAGTTCGTCCGGGACGAGGTGGCGATCGGCCGGGCGGTCATCCCGCTCAACCGCAACCACCCCGAGGCCGAGCCGATGATCATCGGCAAGAAGTTCCTCGTGAAGATCAACGCGAACATCGGCAACTCGGCCGTGACCTCCTCGATCGAGGAGGAGGTGGAGAAGATGGTGTGGGCGTCGCGGTGGGGCGCCGACACGATCATGGACCTGTCCACGGGCAAGCGGATCCACGCGACCCGCGAGTGGATCATGCGGAACTCGCCGGTGCCGATCGGCACGGTGCCGATCTACCAGGCGTTGGAGAAGGTGGACGGCGATCCGGCGAAGCTGTCGTGGGAGGTCTACCGCGACACCGTGATCGAGCAGGCCGAGCAGGGCGTCGACTACATGACGGTGCACGCGGGCGTGCTGCTGCGGTACGTGCCGCTGACCGCGAAGCGGGTCACGGGCATCGTGTCGCGCGGCGGGTCGATCATGGCGGCGTGGTGCCTGGCGCACCACAAGGAGAGC
The DNA here is from genome assembly GCF_001280085.1 of Saccharothrix sp. NRRL B-16348. GTDB lineage: Bacteria > Actinomycetota > Actinomycetes > Mycobacteriales > Pseudonocardiaceae > Actinosynnema. The sequence continues at coordinate 2,525 of NZ_LGED01000014.1, forward strand.
TTCCTCTACACGCACTTCGAGGAGCTGTGCGAGATCCTGCGCGCTTACGACGTGACGTTCTCGCTGGGTGACGGGTTGCGGCCGGGTTCGATCGCGGACGCGAACGACGAGGCGCAGTTCGCCGAGCTCAGGACGCTGGGCGAGCTCACGCACATCGCCCGCGCGCACGACGTGCAGGTGATGATCGAGGGTCCGGGTCACGTGCCGATGCACAAGATCGCGGAGAACGTGCGGCTGGAGGAGGAGTGGTGCGGCGAGGCGCCGTTCTACACGCTCGGGCCGCTGGCGACGGACATCGCGCCCGCGTACGACCACATCACGTCGGCGATCGGCGCGGCGCAGATCGGCTGGTTGGGCACGGCGATGCTGTGCTACGTCACGCCGAAGGAGCACCTGGGCCTGCCGAACCGGGACGACGTGAAGACCGGCGTGATCACGTACAAGATCGCGGCGCACAGCGCTGACCTGGCCAAGGGGCACCCGGGCGTGCAGGACTGGGACGACGCGCTGTCGAAGGCGCGGTTCGACTTCCGGTGGGAGGACCAGTTCAACCTGTCGCTCGACCCGGACACCGCGCGGTCGTTCCACGACGAGACGCTGCCCGCGGCGCCCGCGAAGACGGCGCACTTCTGCTCGATGTGCGGGCCGAAGTTCTGCTCGATGAAGATCACCCAGGACGTGCGGCGGTACGCGGAGGAGCGCGGTCTGTCCACTGTGGAGGCGATCGAGGCGGGCATGTCGGAGAAGTCGCACGAGTTCACCGACCACGGGGCCAAGGTGTACCTGCCGGTGGTCGAGTGATGGCGTCCACGCCACCGAGGGTCCTCACCATCGCCGGGTCGGATTCCGGCGGTGGTGCGGGCCTGCAGGCCGATCTGCGGACGTTGTTCGCGTGCGGTGTGCACGGGATGACGGCGGTCACGGCGGTGACCGTGCAGAACTCGCTGGGCGTCACCGGGTACACCGAGGTGCCGGCGGACGTGGTGGCCGCGCAGATCGAGGCGGTGGCCACGGACATCGGGGTGGACGCGGCGAAGACGGGGATGCTGGCGTCGGCGGCGATCATCGAGGCGGTCGCGGCGGCGGTGGACCGGGTCGACGTCGGGCCGTTCGTGGTGGACCCGGTGGCGGCGTCGATGCACGGCAACCAGCTGTTGGCCGACGACGCGCTGGACGCGTTGCGGACGTTGCTGTTCCCGCGGGCGACGCTGGTGACGCCGAACCTGGACGAGGTGCGGCTGCTCACCGGCATCGACGTGCGCAGCCGTGCCGACCAGCGCAAGGCCGCCGAGGCGCTGCACGCGATGGGCCCGCGGTGGGTGCTGGTCAAGGGCGGGCACCTGTGGGACGACCCGGAGTGCCTCGACGTGCTGTACGACGGGTCGGAGTTCGTCGAGCTGCTCGGGCCGCGCTACGACGTCAAGCACACGCACGGCAGCGGCGACACGCTCGCGTCGGCGATCGCGTCGCAGCTCGCGCGGGGTGCGGACGTGCCGTCGGCGGTGCGGTTCGGCAAGGACTTCATCGTCCGCTCGGTGGCCGCCGCGTACCCGTTGGGCGGCGGGGTCGGTCCCGTGTCGCCGCTGTGGCGGTTGGAGGGCTAGCGTCGACGGGGTGAAGGTCGAGTTGACCGGCGCCCCGGAGACGATGTTGGCGACGCTGTACGCGCGGGCGCTCGACGCCCGCGCCCAGCGCCCGATCCTCGGCGACACGGCGGCGCTCGACGCCGTGTCGCGCATCGAGTACGACTTCCCGCGGACGGGCATCACGGCGTCGACGGCGGCGGGGGTCGCCATGCGCGCGAAGCTGCTGGACGACTGGACGGCCGACTTCCTGGCCCGGCACCCGTCGGCGACCGTGCTGCACCTGGCGTGCGGGCTGGACACGCGGGCGCAGCGGATGGCGTTCGGGCCGGGGGTGCGGTGGGTGGACGTCGACTTCCCGGCGGTGGCCGCGCTGCGGGAACGGCTGCTGGACGTGCCGGCCGGGGACTACCGGCTGGTGCACGCGTCCGTCACCGACGACGGGTGGTGGGACGAGGTGCCGGCGGACCGGCCCGTGGTCGCCGTGTTCGAGGGCTTGACCATGTACCTGACCGGGGACGAGGTGCGCGGGCTGGTGCGGCGGGTCACCGGGCGGTTCACGGGCGGTGAGCTGCTGTTCGACGTGTACGGGTCGTTCGGGATCAGGTTGCAGAAGCTCGTGCCGGCGGTGCGGCGGGCGGGGGCGACGCTGCGGTGGGGGTTGGACGACCCGGCCGTCGTCGAGGGCTGGCACGACGGGTTGAGGTGCGTGGACGCGGTGCGTTCGGTGGAGTTGCCGCAGGTCGCCGCCGAACCGTGGTCGGCGCGGGTCCCGATGTGGGTGATGGCGCGGTTGCCGAAGGTCAGGGACGTCGGACGGGTGCTGCGGTACCGGTTCTAAGGATGCTCTAAGCCACCGGTGCGGTACTCGTGCGTCCTGTAAGTCATGAGCGCACTTCAGGACGCTTACATCGCCGAGCTGGTGTTGAGCCAACCCGAGGCCGTCGCGGCGCTGTTCGCGGGGTCGTTGTTGTTGGGCACCGTCGGTTTCGTCGTGGCGCGGCGGCGCGGGTGGGCGGCGTTGCCCGCCGTGCTGGCCGGGTGCGGGTTGGCATTGGCGCTCGCGGTGACCCTGGCGCGGCCGGGCGGGTCGTTCTCGGTCGCCACGACCGATCCGATCGGGATGTGCGTCGCGAACGACTTCTCGATGGCGGGGTCGTTGGCGCGGCTGAACCTGGTGATGCTGGCGCCGTTCGCGTTCTTCGCCACGCTCGCCACCCGCCGGCCGCTCGCGGTGCTCGGCGTCGCGGCGGCGTTCAGCGGGGCGGTGGAGTTCGTGCAGGCGTTGACGGCGATCGGGGTGTGCGAGGCGCAGGACTTCATCAACAACACCGTGGGCGCGTCCGTCGCCGTGCTGGTGGCGTGGTTGCTGACCGCCGTCGCGGGCAGCTCGCCTCGGCCTCGGCCTCGGCTGACTGTCGGTGGTCGTCAGTAGGGTGCCCGCATGATCGAGAACACGACCGCCACCCGTCCCCGTCCCGCTCTTCCCCGGTTCGCCGACCTGGTGTTCCGGCCGGGGGTGCGGTGGACGATGCCCAAGCCGGGGGCCGTGGTGACCGAGTTCGTCGAGGCGGGTTCGGTGCGGCTGTCGAGCGGCCGGGTGGTCGCCGCCGATCCCGGTCACCTCGACCTCGACGCCGAGCCGTTCACCGTCGGCGTCGCGCCCGGCGAGTACCCGGTCGAGGTCGCGGTGGTCCGGTTCGCGGACAGCCCCGACCACGTGCGGGTGGCCGCCGCGCGGCTGGTCGTCTCGCGGGAGCCCGTGGTGTCGTGGGAGTTGGCGGTGGTGGCGGGGCAGGACGTGGCGGAGCTGGGGGACAACGAGTTCTACGGGTTCGGCGTGGACACCGGCACGGGCTGCTTCGTGGACGCCGACGTGGCCCACGCGATGGGCGAGTGGCTGGACGACAACCACGACACGGCCTACGACGACGTGTTCGACGCCCAGGCGGCGCCGATGCGCGACCCGGAGACCGGCAACGCGTTGGTCGCCTTCGTCAGCGGTTGGGGCGACGGCTCGTACCCGACGTGGATCGGGCGCACCGGGGCGGGCGACGTGGCGTGCTACGCGGTGGACACGTTCGTGCTGCACGGCGCCACGCCGGAGCACACCAAATGAGGTAGCCGCCTCTCGTGCCACACGCAGGTAAACCCGCACCGCGGGCAGACCGGTGCCGGGGCTTCCCGCACCACAGGTAGACCCTGCCGGGGGCAGACCTGCACCGCAGGTGGAGCAGTGCAGGGGGTTTACCCGCGCCGCAGGTACACCGGTGCCGAACGATCGCTACGCAGGCGTCCCCGCCCAGGGGACCCCTGCTTTTACCCTGCCACACGGGTACGACAATTCGGTGACCGCGCGGGCTGGCTGTGGACAACTGCCTCAGGTCGTCTCGCCGACCAGTTCCTCCAACGCCGGCAGGGCGTTGACGAGCGCGTCGCGGTGTTCCGGCGCCAGCTGCTCGATCCGCCGCTGCAGCTCCCGCACCCGCGCCGACCGCACCCCCGACACCATGGTCACGCCCTCCGGCGTCGGCGTCGCCAACCAGGCACGCCCGTCCTGCGGGTCCGGCTCACGCCGCACGTACCGGGCCTCCACGAGCGCCGCCACGATCCGCGACAGCGTCGGCGGCGCGACACCCTCCTTCGCGGCCAGGTCGCCCAACCGCATGGGCCCGCACTGCGCCAACGTGGCCAACGCCGACACCGCGCCCGGCCCGAGCCCGGGCGACCCGGTGCGCCTCAGCAGCCGGGATAGCCTGCCGATCGAGAGGTACAGCCGGGCGGTGGCGTCCTCGACCTGGTCGGCCGTCACGGCATTTCCTCCTCGGGCTGGTGGACACGATGAGCATCCATCATGCCGTGCCCCGCAATCACCCCACTGCCGGACTCGACGCGTGCGCCCAGAACCGCTTCGGGATCCGACCCGCCAACCTGGCCAGCCGACCGGCCTCCACGCCCGCCCGCATCGCCGCCGCCATCCGTTCGGGGTCCTGCGCCCTGGTCACGGCGGTCGCCAGCAGCACGGCCGAACAGCCCAACTCCATCGCCAACGCCGCGTCCGACGCCGTGCCGACGCCAGCGTCCAGGATCACCGGCACGGACGCGCGCGACACGATCAGCTCGATGTTGTGCGGGTTGCGGATGCCGAGGCCCGTCCCGATCGGCGAACCCAGCGGCATGACGGCGGCGCAGCCGAGCTGCTCCAGCCGCAGCGCCAGCACCGGGTCGTCGGACGTGTAGGGCAGCACCACGAACCCGTCGTCGACCAGCTTCTCCGCCGCGTCCAGCAGCTCCACCGGGTCGGGCAGCAGGGTCTGGTCGTCGGCGACGACCTCCAGCTTCACCCACTCCGTCCCCAACGCCTCACGCGCCAGCCGCGCCGTCAGCACGGCCTCGGCGGCGGTGCGGCAGCCGGCCGTGTTGGGCAGCGCGGCGATGCCCAGCCGTTCCAGCAGGTCGAGCACGCCGCCACCGGACGCGTCCAGGCGCCGCATCGCGACGGTCGTCAGCTCCGTGCCGGACGCCACCAGCGCGCGTTCCAGCACGGACAGGTTCGCCGCGCCACCGGTGCCCATGACCAGGCGCGAGCCGAACTCGCGCCCGGCGATCACCAACGGGTCGTCCACGTCACCCTCCCTGCACGGCGGTCAGCACCTCGACCGCGGCCCCGTCCGGCACGAACGTCGTCTCCCACGCCGCGCGCGGCACGACTTCGCCGTCCAGCGCGACCGCGACACCGCGGGACGGCGCGTCGAGCAGCGCGAGCACGGTGGCGACGGTCGCACCGTCGGCCAGTTCCCGCTCCAGACCGTTGACCTTCGCCTTCACCGACTGTTTCCTCCTTCGCGGAGCAGGGAGAGCACCCGCCGGGCGGTGACGGGCGCGAGCAGCAGACCGTTGCGGTGGTGGCCGGTGGCGGCGAGCACGCCGGGTTCCAGCCAGTCGATCACCGGCGCGTTGTCGGGGCTGCCCGCGCGGAACCCGGCGGAGGCCTCGGTCAGCGCGTACTCGGCGATACCGGGCCACACCACCTCGGCGTCGCGCAGCAGGTCGCGGACGCCGCCCACGGTGACGTCGCCGTCGAAGCCGGCCTCGTACTGGGTGGCGCCGAGCACGAACCCGCCCTCGCGCGGCACCAGGTAGACGGGACGGCCGCGGACGTGGGCGCGGATCGTGTGCCGGGGCGGCGGCAACGCGCCGGGGCGCGCCGACAGCCGCAGGATCTCGCCCTTCACCGGCCGGATCACGTCGCGCAGCAACGGGTGCAGGTCGCGGCTCCACGCGCCGGCGGCGATCACCGTCACGTCCGACTCCGAACCAGACTCGTCACCAGGCTCCGAATCGGACGAGAACACCACACCGTTGGCGGCACACGCTTCCCGCAACGCGCGCAGCAACGCCCGGTTGTCCACGGCCACGTCACCCGGCACCGACAGTCCACTCCGGACCGCGCCGAGACCGGGTTCCAGCGCGCGCAGCTCACGTCCCGTCAACCGGGACGCCGACCGGCCCAGCCGCCCCAGGTAGGCGCACAACTGGTCCAGCACCTCGACGTCGGCGCCGTCGACCGCCACCGCCAGCGTGCCCACCGGGCTCAGTTCCACGCCGAGCGCGCGGGCGAACTCCGGCCACAGCTCCAGTGATTCGACGCCGAGCGCCAGCACGTCCTCGTCGCCCGGCCACGCCTCGGTGATCGGCGCGAGCATCCCGCCCGCGACCCACGAACCGCCGTGCGGCGAACCGTGGTCGACGACTCGCACCGCGTAACCGGCGCGCGCGGCGTACCAGGCCGCGGACAGGCCGATGACGCCACCGCCGAGGACGGTCACTCGCATTGCCAAGGCACTCACGCTCCCTGCGCCGGCATGACCCGGATCAGGTTCGACGGTCGGAGCGAACCACGCTCCCTCTCAGCCCGGTGTGTTCCAGGCTCCCGTGCGGACCACGTCCACCGTAGCGCACGAAACGCGCGGGCGGTTACCGTGCCGCCCGTGCCAGGACTCGACGGAACGCAGATCAGGCGGCGGCTCGCCGACGCACGGCTCTACCTCTGCACGCCGACGCGACCCGACCTCGCCGAGTTCGCGGACGCCGCGCTCGCGGGCGGCGTCGACATCGTGCAGTTGCGGGACAAGGGCCTCGAGGCGAAGCAGGAGATCGCGGCGCTGGAGGTGCTCGCCGAGGCGTGCGCGCGGCACGGCGCGCTGCTCGCGGTGAACGACCGGGCGGACGTGGCGCTCGCCGTGGACGCCGACGTGCTGCACCTGGGGCAGGACGACCTGCCCGTGCCGCTCGCGCGCCGCGTCGTCGGCGACGACGTGGTGATCGGCCGGTCCACGCACGACGTCGGGCAGGCGCGGGCGGCGGCCGCGGAGCCGGGTGTGGACTACTTCTGCACCGGGCCGTGCTGGCCGACGCCGACGAAGCCGGGCCGTCCCGCGCCGGGCCTGGACCTGGTGCGCGCCACGGCGGGCACGACGGACCGGCCGTGGTTCGCCATCGGCGGCATCGACGCGGACCGGCTGCCGGAGGTGCTGGCGGCGGGCGCGGAGCGGGTCGTGGTCGTGCGCGCCGTCACCGAGGCCGAGGACCCCCGCGCCGCCGCAGCCTGGTTGAAACTTCAACTAAAGGGCGTACAGTCGTCGGCGTGATGCCTGTGCTGTACCTGGGCCACGGGGCGCCCCCGCTGGCCGACGACGAACGGTGGACCGGCGAGCTGAGGTCCTGGTCCGCGACGCTGCCGCGCCCCGAGTCGATCCTCATCGTCTCGGCCCACTGGGAGAACGCCCCGCTCACGCTCGGCGCGACCACGACCGTGCCGCTCACGTACGACTTCTGGGGCTTCCCACAGCGGTACTACGAGGTCACCTACGACGCGCCGGGCGCGCCGGAACTGGCCCGCGAGGTGACGGAACTGGTCGACCGGCCCGTCGCGCACGACGAACGGCGCGGGCTCGACCACGGCGCGTACGTGCCGCTGAAGGAGATGTTCCCCGAGGCGGACGTCCCGGTGCTGCAGCTGTCCATGCCCAGCCTCGACCCGCGCGACCTGTTCGACGTCGGCCGCGCCCTGGCCCCGCTGCGCGACCAGGGCGTGCTGATCGTCGGCAGCGGGTTCATGACGCACAACCTGAGCTGCGTGGACATGTCCGCGGGCCCCGACTACCAGCCGCCGTCGTGGTCGGCCGAGTTCGACGACTGGGCGGGCCGGGCGCTGGCCGACGGCGACGTGGACGCGTTGCTGGACTTCCAGCGCAAGGCGCCCGCGGCCGGCATCGCGCACCCGCGCACCGAGCACTTCGCGCCGCTGTTCGTGTCGCTGGGCGCGAGCGCCGCGCAGGAGGCCACGACCACCGTCGACGGCTTCTGGTACGGCCTGTCCAAGCGGTCCGTGCAGTTCGCGTGACACCGCGAGAACGCCCCCGAGCCGACGGCCCGGGGGCGTTCTCCAAGCGGTGCGCGATCCGCAGGGACGACCGCGCGCCTGACGTCCGCGAGGTCAGCCGCGGGTCAGGCTCAACCCGTAGGCGCTGAGGATCTCGCCGACCGGCTGGAAGTAGGTCGTGCCGCCGGAGGAGCAGTTGCCCGAACCGCCGGAGGTCACGCCCTGGGCCTGGCTGTAGCCGGAGCCCGCGACCCACGAGCCGCCCGAGTCACCCGGCTCCGCGCAGGCGTTGGTCCGGGTCAGGCCGGACACCGTGCCCTGCGGGTAGTTCACCGTCGAGTTCTTCGCCTGGACGGTGCCGCAGCGCCAGCCGGTGGTCGAGCCGGAACGGCAGATCGCCGCGCCGACCGCCGCCGAGGTGGAGCCCGTCACGGTGACGTTGGAGCCGTTGTAGCGGTTGACGTACGGGGTCGAGGTCCAGCTGGAGTTCGTCCGCACCCAGGCGTAGTCGTTGCCCGGGAAGGACGAGCCCGCGAACGAGCCCTGCGAGACGCGGTTGTAGCCGGTCGTCGCGTTGCCCACCCGACCGCAGTGACCCGCCGTCACGAAACCGCCGCTGACCGCGAAGCCGACCGAGCACCGGCCGCTGCCGATGTAGTAGGCGTCGCCGCCGCGGGTGTTGTAGAGCGTCGTCGGGCTCTGGTCGACCTCGACCACCCGGACCGCCGGGCTGACCGACCTGGCCGAGGCGAGGAACGCCTCCGCCGCCGCGTCCCGCTGGAAGCGGTTGACCTCGACGACGACCGAGTTGGTCTGCTCGTCGACCCGCCAGCCGGTGATCGACGACGGCGCCGACAGGGTGTCGATCGTCGACTTCGCGCCGGTCAGCTGCTGGTGGGAGAAGGCGACGTACTTGGCGTCGGCGCCCGCGGCACGCGCCGCGCCCGCCTTCGCCGAGTCGGCCACCGCGACCACCAGCTTGCCCGTCGCCTCGTTGATCCACGAGCCCGCGTAGGCGCTGCCGACCGCGGACCGCGCCGCGGACTCGACCTCACCCGCCCGGGTGTCACTCGCCAAACGGGCGGTGACCTGTTCGGCGGTCAGGCCGAGGTCACGTTGCGCCGCTTGGAGCAACCCGGCGGGGTAGCTCTCCGTGTCGGCCGGGCTTGCGCCATAGGGGGCGGCGGGTGCCGCGATGGCCGGTACGCTGAGAGCTGTAGCCGTGCCGGTGGCCAGCAGGACGGCCGTGGCAAGGCGGACCGCACTCGTGCGGTTCATTAGGCGTCTCCCTCATCTTCGGGTGCAGGGAACCCGAGAGCCTGGTTGCAGGGACCGCTCTCGGGGGCTCTAGGGGGACGGGTGGTGGGGCGGCGGCAGGGGTCGCCCCACCCCTTTACTTCTCGCCCGGGTCGTCGCTCGGGTCTCCGAGGCCGCGGTCGAGCCCGGCGAAGCGCACGGCAAGGACAGCGCTCGCGTCTCCCGCATGGCACTCCTCCCCGGTCTCTACCGACCAGTACTCGCCCGTTCGAGCGACGTTACGACTCCGTGACCTGTTACGGCCGGAGCCATCTGAGGGCGAAGTGTGTCACAGGACACGCCGACGTGACTGCGCTGTGTAGCGTTTGACAGTTAACTCTCACTCAAGGTAGTGAGTCGATCACCGATTCGGGCGGTTTTGCCAGATGTAAGCGATTCGGTCAAGCAAGCCACGGACGTGTGAATGTTGTTGATCCGTGCGGGTGAGGCAGGAGGAGTTCCGGTAACGACCCGTGTAGTCGTCACACCGCCGCAGGGGTGAGGATCGACGCATGGGACTCGTCACCATCTCCGACATCCAGGCCGCCGCCGACCGCATCAAGGGCGCGGCGGTCCGCACTCCCCTGCTGCGGTTCGACGACGGGTTGTGGCTCAAGCCCGAGAGCCTGCAGCCGGTCGGCGCGTTCAAGGTCCGCGGCGCGTACAACGCGCTGGCGCGGCTGACCGAGGACGTGCGGGCGCGCGGCGTCGTCGCCTACTCCAGCGGGAACCACGCGCAGGCCGTCGCGTACGCGGCGAAGCTGTTCGGCGTGCCCGCGGTGATCGTCGTGCCGGAGGACACGCCGCGGGTCAAGGTCGAGGCGACCCTCTCGCACGGCGCCGAGGTCGTCCAGGTGCCGATGGCGCTGCGGGAGGCGCGGGCCGCCGAGCTGGTCGCGGAACGGGGCGCGACGCTGATCCCGCCGTTCGACCACCCGGACGTCATCGCCGGTCAGGGCACCGTCGGGCTGGAGGTGATCGCCGACCTGCCGGACGTGGCCACGGTGCTGGTGCCGGTGAGCGGCGGCGGGCTGATCTCGGGCGTGGCCACCGCGGTGAAGGCGCTCAGCCCGGCCACGCGGGTGGTCGGGGTGGAGCCGGAACTGGCCGGTGACGCGGCCGAGTCGCTGCGGGTCGGCACGCTGATCCGGTGGCCCGCCGCCGACCGGGCCAGGACGATCGCCGACGGGCTGCGCGCCGAGCCGTCCGAGCTGACGTTCGAGCACATGCGCGCTTACGTGGACGACATCGTGACCGTGTCCGAGGAGCAGATCGGCGAGGCGGTCGGCGTGCTGGCCCGGCGGGCGCGGCTCGTGGTCGAGCCCAGCGGCGCGGTGACCCTGGCCGCGCACCTCGCGCGGCCGTCCTCGGGCACGACGGTGGCCGTGCTGTCCGGCGGGAACGTCGACCCCGAGGTGTTCGCCCGCTACCTCTGAGTCAGTCGTGCACGTGCGCGGGCGGCGCGTCCGGCGTCGGTTCCAGGACGCGGTTGTCCGTGCCGAGGGCCAGCAGCCCGCCGACGATCGACGCGACCGCGCACACCAGCAGGGCCGTCTGCCAGCCCTCGGTGAGCGCGGTCGGGTCTGCGTACTGGGCGCCGGTCAGGCCCGCCACAGCCGGCAGCACGGCCACCGCGACCAGGCTGCCGGTGCGGGCGACGGCGTTGTTCACGCCCGAGGCGACCCCCGCGTACCGGTCCGGGGCGGCGGCCAGCACGGTCGCCGTCACCGGCGCCACCACGGCCGCCAGGCCGATGCCGAACACGAGCAGGCCGGGCAGCACGCCGGTCCAGTAGCTCGCGCCCGGCTCGATCCAGCGCAGCATCAGCATGCCGACGCCGATCAGCACCGGACCTCCGACGAGTTGGGCGCGCGGCCCGATCCGCTGGGCGAGCGCGCCGGACCTCGCGGACAGCACCAGCAGGATGACGGTGATGGGCACGCTGGCCAGGCCCGAGGCCGTCGGCGAGTAGTGCAGCGACACCTGCAGCTGCAGCACCATCAGCACCACCACCCCGCCCAGCGCCGCGTAGACCAGGAACGTCAGGGCGTTGGCCAGCACGAACGTGCGGTTCGCGAACAGCTGGGGCGGCACCAGCGGGTCCTTGCCCCGGCGTTGCATCACGACGAACACCACCAAGCCGACCACACCGACCACCGCCGCCGTGACCACCAGCGCGTCGGCTCCCCGGACCGGCGCCTCGACCAGCGCGCCGGTGATGCCCGCCAGGCCGATCGCCCCGACGACCGACTCGCCGACGTTCGGGTGGCCGGTGAGCGCGTCGTCGCGGGACTCCGGCACGTAGCGGCGGGCCAGCCACACGCACAGCGCCGCGACCGGCAGGTTGACCAGGAACGCAAGCCGCCACGACCAGGCCTGCACCAGCAGTCCGCCGAGCAGCGGCCCGATCGCCGTGGCCACGCCGGACAGCCCCGACCAGGCCCCGATCGCGCGGCCGCGGTCGGCGCGGGCGAACACCGACTGGAGGATGGCGAGGGAGCCGGGCGTGAGCAGCGCGCCGCCGATGCCTTGCAGGACGCGTGCCACGACCAGCAGTTCGGTGGTCGGCGCGAGTCCGCAGAGCAGGGAGGCAGCGCCGAACCAGAGCACACCGAACGTGAAGACGCGGCGGCGCCCGTACCGGTCACCGAGCGAGCCCGCGATCAGGATCAGCGAGGCCAGTGCCAGCAGGTAGCCGTCGAGGATCCACTGCAGGCCGGCCACGGAGGCTTCGAGCTCGGCCCCGATGCGGGGCAGCGCGACGTTGACGATCGTGCTGTCGAGCATCGCCATGCCCGAGCCCAGGATGGTCGTCGCTAATACGGCCTTGGCCCGGCCGCTACCCCACACCACAGTCTCTGCCACTCGACCCATTGTGCGCCTGGAGTTGTCCACAGGTGGAGGCGGAGGGCACGAAATTGTCGGTGTGGGGTGGCAGGATCAAGAACAGGGGTCCCCCTGGGCGGGGGACGTCTGTGAGGTGCTTCCAAGATCAGCGAGTGGTGGGCTGAAGATCAGGATGAGTGCGACGGCGCGGGCGCGGGGTTAAAGATCAAAAGCTGTCCTCGCCGGACGGGCAGATCAGCAGGATGACCCCCACTGCCTGGTTCTGTGGCGGGTCCGTCGTTGGTCCGGGCTCCGTGCCATCCCACCGACCTCCACAAGGGCTACCACACGTATCAAGGGGGGCGACATCAGAAGCACTGGTCAGGCAGAGGTGAACTACGCCCCCCTTGACACGCG
>NZ_LGED01000015.1 GCF_001280085.1 Saccharothrix sp. NRRL B-16348
AGGCGCAGTCAACCCATTCGACGCACCATCCTGATTCACCGCGCTGCCGCGCACCACCGCCAACACCCGATGACCCAACCGACGCGCATCCGACAACCGCTCCAACAACACCAACCCCGCACCCTCACCCCAACTCGTGCCGTCGGCGGCGGCGGAGAAGGACTTCGAGCGGCCGTCGGCGGACAGGCCGTGCTGCCGGGAGAACTCCACGAAACTCGCGGGTGTGGCCATGACCGTCACGCCACCCGCCAACGCGAGGTCGCACTCGCCGGAGCGCAACGCCTGCGCCGCCAAGTGAATCGCCACCAACGACGACGAACACGCCGTGTCCACCGACAACGCCGGACCTTCCAACCCGAGCAGGTACGACACCCGCCCCGACGTCACGCTCGTGGCCGTGCCGGTGGCCAGGTAGCCCTCGACGTCCCGCGACACCTGGTCCACACCGCCCGCATAGCCGGACGTCCAACTACCCGTGAACACCCCTGTCCGACTGCCCTGCAACGAAGTCGGGTCGATCCCCGCGTGCTCGAACGTCTCCCACGCCGTCTCCAGCACCAGGCGTTGCTGCGGGTCCATCGCCACCGCCTCACGCGGCGAGATCCCGCACCGCCTCACGCGGCGAGATCCCGAAGAACGCCGCGTCGAACCCGCCCACGTCGTCCAAGAACCCGCCGGACCTGGTGTAGGTGGTGCCGGGTCCGCCGTCCGGGTCGTACAGCCTCGCCACGTCCCAACCGCGGTCCGACGGGAAGTCACCGATCGCGTCCACGCCCTCGGACACGAGCCGCCACAGGTCCGCCGCCGAACCGACACCACCGGGGAACCGACACCCGGTGCCGACGACCACGATCGGGTCGTCCGCACCCGCCGCGGCGACCGGCACGACGGCCCGCCGTGCCACACCCAGCAGCACTTCACGCAGGTGGTCGGCCAGTTTGGTCGGAGTCGGGTGGTCGAACGTCATCGTCGCCGACAACCGGACGCCGACCGCCGCGGCCAGCCGGTTGCGCAGCTCCACCGCCGTCAACGAGTCGAACCCGAGATCCTTGAACGCCCGGTCGGCGTCGACACCGTCCGTCCGCCCGAGCACGGCCGCGCTGTGCGTGGTGATCAGCTCCACCAGGGCCGCGCGCTGCTCGGCTTCCGGCAACGCGCCGAGTTCACGCACCACGCCCGACGTGCGCGCGGGCCGACGACGGGTCAGCGCGCGCAGCACCGGCCGGTCGCCCAGCGCCGACACCCGCAGCCCGGCGGCCACCAGCGTGGGCTCGGGCGCGGTGAGGGCGGCGTCGAACAGGGCCAGGCCGTGCTCGGTGGACAGCGGCACGACCCCGGACCGCGCCAACCGCCGCCGGTCGACCTCGGCCAGCTGTCCGGTCAGGCCGCTGGTCTGCGCCCACTGCCCCCACGCCACGGACACCGCGGGCAGGCCCTGCCGGCGACGGTGTTCGGCCAGGGCGTCGAGGTAGGCGTTGGCGGCGGCGTAGTTGCCCTGGCCGGCGCTGCCGAGCACCCCGGCGGCCGACGAGAACAGCACGAACGCGCTCAGGTCGCGGTCGCGGGTCAGCTCGTGCAGGTGCCGTGCGGCGTCGGCCTTCGCGGCGCGCACGCCGGCGAGCCGTTCGGGGGTCAGCGACTCGATCACGCCGTCGTCCAGCGCGCCGGCCGCGTGCACGACGGCGGTGAGGTCGGGGATGCCCGCCACCACCCTGGCCAACGCCTCCCTGTCGCCCACGTCGCACGCGACCACGGTGACGTCCGCGTCGGCGAGGTCGACGGGCGTGCCGCCGGACCGGCTCACCAGCACCAGCTTCCGCACGCCGTGCGCGGTGACGAGGTGCCGGGCGACGTGGCTGCCCAACGTGCCGGTGCCGCCGGTGATGAGCACCGTGCCGTCCGGGTCGAGCGGTGCCGGGACGGTCAGCACGATCTTGCCGACGTGCCCGGCCTGGCTCATGTGCCGGAACGCCTCCCGCGCCCGCCGGACGTCCCACGCGGTGATCGGCGGCACGCGCAGCTCGCCCGCCACGAGCAGCCGCACGACCTCCGCCAGCACCTCCCCGAGCCGCTCGGGACCAGCTTCGGCCAGGTCGAACGCCCGGTAGCCGGGCACGTCACGGACGTCGGCCTTGCCCATGTCGACGAACCGGCCGCCGTCGGCCAGCAACCGCAGCGAGGCGTCGGTGAACTCGCCGGTCAACGAGTTCAGCACCACGTCCATGCGCGGGAACCGCTGCTCGAACTCCAGCGTCCGTGACGACGCGATGTGGTCGTCCGCCAAACCCAAGCCGCGCAGCACGTCCCACTTGCCGGGGCTCGCCGTGGCGAACACCTCCGCACCGGCCCGCCGGGCGAGTTGGATCGCGGCCATGCCGACACCGCCCGCGCCGGCGTGGACGAGCACCCGGTCGCCCGCGCCGAGCCGACCGAGGTCGACCAGGCCGTACCAGGCGGTCAGGAACGCCACCGGCACCGCCGCGGCCCGCGCGAACGACCACCCGTCCGGGACCGGGACAAGCACCCGGTGATCGGCCACCGCTTCCGGTCCGAACGCGCCGGACAGCAGGCCGAGCACCCGGTCGCCGGGACGCAGCACGGTGACGGCCGAGCCGACCTCGGTGACCACGCCCGCGCCCTCGCTGCCCAGCCGCGCCGCGACCGGGTACACGCCCAGGGCGATCAGGACGTCGCGGAAGTTCATCCCCGCCGCCCGCACCCGGACCCGGACCTCGTACGGCCGCAACGGCGTCTCGGCGGTCTCGGCGAACACCAGGTCGTCCAGGTCTCCAGTGTCGGTCTCCACCAGCGAACCCGTGACGGCCGCGTGCGCGGTGGTCCGGACGAGCCGGGGCACGTGGACCACGCCACGGCGGACGGCGAGCTGGTCTTCGTCGTCCAGCACTACCGGCGGCGAGTCGTCGGTGTCCACGAGGACGAAGCGGCCGGGGTGCTCGGCCTGCGCGGCGCGGACCAGGCCCCACACGGCGGCGCCGTCGAGGTCGTCCACGTGGTCGCCGGGCACGGCCGCCACCGCGTCGCGCGTGTGCACGACCAGCCGCCCGTCACCGTCCTCGGCGAGGAAGGCGTGGAGCAGTGCCAGCGCTTCCTCGACCGACCCCGGCGCCACCACCCGATCGGGGGTCACCGGGTCGCCGTCGCGGCGGATCCAGTCCAGCTCGAACAGGGCGTCGTCGGCTTGACGTGCCATCGGACGGGTGGTGACCGAGCCGATCGTGACGATCGGCGCGCCCGAGTCGTCGGCGAGCGCGACGCTGTAGCCGTCGTCGGCCGTGCCCGAAAGCCTGACCCGAGCGGTCGACGCGCCGGTGCGGTGGACGGTGATCCCGGTGAGGGAGAACGGCAACCGCACGTCGCCGGTCGTGTCGGCGAGCAGCGCCAACGGTTGCAGTGCCGCGTCGAGCAGGGCGGGGTGCGTGCCGTAGCGGGCGGCGTCGTCCACCGAGACCTCGGCGAACACCTCGCCGCCCGCGCGCCACACCGCTCGCACGCCTTGGAACGCCGGGCCGTGCTCGTAGCCGGCACCCGCCAGCGCGTCGTAGAGGTCGTGCACGTCGACGGGCCGCGCCCCGGCCGGTGGCCAGCTCGACGGGAACGCCGGCGCCGCGACCGGCTCGGCGGCGAGCGTGCCGGTGGCGTGCCGCACCCAGTCGTCCTGTCCTTGGGAACGCACCTCGACCGGGTGACGGCCCGTTTCGTCCGCCACACCGACCACGACCTGCACCCGCACAGGACCGTCGAGCACCAGCGGCGATTCGAGGACGAGTTCCTCCACCGCCGCGCAGCCGACCACCCCGGCCGCGTGCGCGACCAGTTCCACGAACGCCGTCGCGGGCAGCAGCACGGTCCCCAGCACCGCGTGGTCGGCCAGCCACGGGTGCGTGGCCGCGGACACCGTGCCGGTCAGCACCACGGCCCGGTCGCCGGGCAGCTCGACGGACGCGCCGAGCAGCGGGTGGTCGACCGGGTCCAGGCCCGCGCCGGACACGTCGCCGGAGCCTCCCGGCGCCAGCCAGAACCGCTCCCGCTGGAACGGGTACGTCGGCAGGCCGACCGACGGCGACGGGACGCCCCAGTCGACGTCCACGCCCAGCACGAACAGCCGTGCCGCGGCGGCCCGGAAATCGGCGCGCCCGCCCTGGTCACGGCGCAGCGTGCCGGTCGTCGTGGCGTCCTGCTCCTCCAGCGCGGGCACCAGCACGGGGTGCGGGCTGATCTCCACGCACACCGGGGAACCCTCGGCCAGCAACGCGCGCGCGGCCTGCTCGAACAGCACCGGCGCGCGCAGGTTCCGGTACCAGTAGGCGGCGTCGAGCCCGGCGGTGTCGAGCACCTCGCCGGTCACCGTGGAGTGGAACGGGATCCTCGCGGACGACGGCGTGATGTCCGCGAGGTCGGCCAGCAGCCGCTCCCGGATGGCCTCGACCTGGGCGGAGTGGGCGGCGTAGTCCACCGGCAGGCGGCGGGCGCGGACGTCCTCGGCCGCGGCCAGCAGCTCGTCCAACGCGTCGGTGTCACCGGACACGACCACCGAGCCGGGCGCGTTGACCACCGCGACGGTCAGCCGCTCGCCCCACCGCGCCAGGTAGGTCGCGGCCCGGTCGGCGGACAGGCCGAGCGACACCATCCCGCCCCGGCCGGACAACGCGACGAGGGCCTTGCTCCGCAGCGCGACCACCCGGGCGGCGTCCTCCAGCGACAACGCGCCCGCGACGTGCGCGGCGGCGATCTCGCCCTGCGAATGGCCGACGACCACGTCCGGCTCGACGCCGACCGACTGCCACAGCCGCGCCAACGCCACCATCACCGCGAACAACGCGGGCTGCACCACGTCGACCCGGTCCAGCTCACCGCCGTTCAGCACCTCGACCAACGACCAGTCGACGTGCGGCGCCAACGCCCGCTCGCACTCGTCGACCGCGTCGCGGAACACGGGCTCGGACGCGTACAGCTCACGCCCCATCCCGACCCACTGCGCACCCTGGCCCGGGAACACGAACACCGTCCGGTCCGGCGCGCCCGCCACCCCGGACACCACGTCCGAGCCGAGGATCGCCGCCCGGTGCGGGAACCGGGCTCGACCGGCCAGCGCACGACCGATGGCCACCTCCGGGTGGTGGGCGGCGAACTCCCGCACCCGCCGGATCTGCTCCCGCAGCGCGGGTTCGCTCTTCGCCGACACCAGCCAGGGCAGGTCGCCGTCAACGGCCGGCTCGACGGGGTCCGGCGCCTGCTCCAGCACGACGTGCGCGTTGGTCCCGCTGATCCCGAACGACGACACCGCCGCACGCCGGGGCCGTCCGGTCTCCGGCCACGCGACCGGTTCGGTGAGCAGCCGGATGTCGCCGGCCGTCCAGTCCACGTGCGGTGTCGGCTCGTCCACGTGCAGCGTTTTCGGCAGCCGCCCGTGCCGCAGCGCCATCACCATCTTGATCACGCCCGCGACACCCGCCGCAGCCTGCGTGTGGCCGATGTTCGACTTCACCGAGCCCAACCACAACGGCTCCGAACGCTCCGCGCCGTACGTGGCCAACAACGCCTGCGCCTCGATCGGATCGCCGAGCGATGTGCCGGTGCCGTGCGCTTCCACCGCGTCCACATCGGACGGCTCCAGGCCGGCGTTCGCCAGGGCCTGCCGGATCACGCGCTCCTGCGACGGACCGTTCGGGGCGGTCAGGCCGTTCGACGCGCCGTCCTGGTTCACCGCCGTGCCGGCCAGCACGGCGAGCACCTGGTGGCCGTTGCGGCGGGCGTCCGACAGGCGTTCCAGCAGCACGAGACCGGCGCCCTCGCCCCAGCTGGTGCCGTCGGCGGACGCGGAGAACGGCTTGCACCGACCGTCCGCCGCCAGCCCGCGCTGACGCGAGAACTCGGTGAAGCCGACCGGGGTCGCGATCACCGTGACGCCACCGGCCAACGCCAGGTCGCACTCCCCCGTGCGCAGCGCCTGCGCGGCCAGGTGCATCGCGACCAGCGACGACGAGCACGCCGTGTCGAGGGAGACCGCGACGCCTTCCAACCCCAGCAGGTAGGCGATCCGACCGGACACGACGCTGGTCGCCGCGCCGGTGCCGAAGTACCCCTCGACATCGCTGGGTGCGCCGTACCCGGAGGCCCAGATGCCGGTGAACACCCCGGTCCGGCTGCCGTGCAACGAGGTCGGGTCGATCCCGCCGTGTTCGAAGGTCTCCCAGGCGGTCTCCAGCAGCACGCGTTGCTGAGGGTCCATCGCCAACGCCTCACGCGGCGAAATCCCGAAGAAGTCCGCGTCGAACCCCGCCGCATCAGCCAGGAAACCACCAGAACGGGTGTAACTCGTCCCCGCATGATCAGGATCCGGGTGGTAGAGCCGACCCAAGTCCCAGCCCCGGTCGTCAGGGAATTCCGTAATGGCGTCCACACCGTCGGACACCAGCCGCCACAAGTCGTCCGGCGACTCGACCCCTCCGGGAAGCCGACACCCCATGCCCACGATCACGATCGGGTCGCCGTCCACCGCCCGCACGACCGGCGCGGCGATCTCCCGGCGCGTGCCGGCGATCTCGCCGCGCAGGTAGTCGGCCAGGCGTGCCGGGGTGGGGTGGTCGAACGTCACCGTGGCGGGCAGCCGCAGGCCGGTGGCCGTGCCGAGTCGGTTGCGCAGCTCCACGGCGGTCAGCGAGTCGAACCCGAGATCCTTGAACGGCTGCCGCGTGTCGATGGCGTCCGGCGAGGCGTGCCCGAGGACGGTGGCGGTGTTGGCCGTGACGACGTCGAGCACGACGGCCGCCTGCTCGGCCTCCGGCAGCGACCGCAGCCGGTCGGCCAGCGCGCCCCGGTGGACGGGCCGCTTGACCGGTTTGCGGTTCACCAGCCCGCGCAGCGCTGACGGCAGCACGGGCGTGCGGGCCAGGGCGGGCAGGTTCAGCGCGACGGGTGCGACGGTGGCCCGGTCGGCGGCCAGCGCCGCGTCGAACAGGTCCAACGCGTGCTCGGTGGTCAGCGGCACCACGCCGGCACGGGTCAGGCGTTGCCGGTCGGCGTCGGAGAGGTGCCCGGTCATGCCGCTCGCCTCGGCCCAATACCCCCACGCCAAGGAGACGGCGGGTAGGCCGAGAGCCCGTCGGTGCACGGCCAAGGCGTCCAGGAACGTGTTCGCGGCGGCGTAGTTGGCCTGGCCGGGACTGCCCAGCACGCCGGAGGCGGAGGAGAACAGCACGAACGCGGCCAGGTCGAGGTGCCGGGTCAGCTCGTGCAGGTGCCAGGCCGCCCGAGCCTTGGGCGCGAACACGTCCGCCACCTGTCGGGGCGTCAGCTCGGTGACCACGGCGTCGTCCAGCACGCCGGCCGCGTGCACCACGGCGGTCAGATCCGGGATCGAGGCCACCAACTCCGCGATCTGCCCACGGTCCGACACGTCGCACGCGACCACCCGCACGTCCGCGTCCAGTTCCGGAACCTCACCGCCACTCCGGCTGACCAGCACCAGCCGCCGCACACCGTGCCGCGCGACCAGGTGCTCGGCCACCGCACGGCCCAGGGTGCCCGTGCCACCGGTGATCAACACGGTGCCGTCCAGCACGGCGGGCAGGGCGAGCACGATCTTGCCGATGTGCTGCGCCTGGCTCATGTGCCGGAACACGTCCACCGCGTCCCGCACGCCCCGGACGTCGATCGGCAACGGTGTCAGCACGCCGTCCGCGAAAGCCTGCACGATGTCGGCCAGGATCTCGCCGAGCCGCGGTGGGCCGGCGTCGGCGATGTCGAACGCCGTGTAGTCCACGCCGGTGTCGGCGCGGACGTCGGTCTTGCCCATCTCCACGAACCGCCCGCCGGGCGCGAGCAGGCGCAGGGACGCGTCGGTGAACTCGTCGGCCAGCGAGTTGAGCACCACGTCCATGCGCGGGAAGCGCTGCTCGAACTCCAGCGTGCGTGACGACGCGATGTGGTCGTCCGCCAAGCCGAGGCCGCGCAGCACGTCCCACTTGCCGGGGCTCGCCGTGGCGAACACCTCCGCGCCCAGGCGCCGGGCGAGTTGGATCGCCGCCATGCCGACGCCGCCGGTGCCGGCGTGGATGAGCACGCGGTCGCCCGCACGGAGCCGGCCCAGGTCCACCAGGCCGTACCAGGCGGTCAGGAACACCACCGGCACCGCTGCGGCCTGCGCGAACGACCAGTCGTCCGGGATCGGGGCCAGCACCCGGTGGTCGGCGACGGCGACCGGTCCGAACGCGCCCGGCACCAGGCCGAACACCCGGTCACCCGGCCGGAACCGGTCGACGTCCGGCCCGACGTCGAGCACCACGCCCGCGCCCTCGCCGCCCATCAACGCCTCGCCCGGGTAGACGTCCAGCGCGATGAGCACGTCGCGGAAGTTCAGCCCGGCGGCACGCAGGGCGATCCGGACCTCGCCCGGCGCCAACGGCCCGGTCAGCTCCGGCCGCGGCACGAGCGCCAGGTCGTCGATGCTGCCGGTGCCGACGTCCTCCAGCCTCCACGGGCCGTCCGGCGGGATGAGCGCGCGGTCCACCCGCACGAGCCGGGGCGCGAGCAGCACTCCCCTGCGCACCACCAGCTCCGACTCGTCGGCCAGCGCGCCGTCCCACGAGTCGTCGGCGTCGACCAGCACGAACCGGCCGGGGTGCTCGGTCTGCGCCGCCCGCACCAGGCCCCACACGGTCGCCTGGGCCAGGTCGATCACGTCACCGGGCACGGCCGCGACCGCGTTCCGGGTGACGACCACCAGCCGGTCCTCTTGCTGGATCGCGGCCAAGACCTCTTGCGCTGCCGCCAAAGCGGCGTCGGGGGCGTCGCCGAGGTGGTTCGACACGTGGTGGCGGGTTTCGGCGGCCGAGTCCCCGGTCACCGGCACCCACTTGAGCTGGAACAGGTCGTCCGGGGCGTCGGTGAAGGCTCGGACCGACAACGCCGCCACCGAGGCGACCGTGACGCCGTCCGGATCGGAGAGCGTGACCGAGTAGGTGTCGGGGCCGCCGGACAGCCGGACGCGCAGCACGCGGGCGTCGGTGGGGCGCAGCACCACGCCGGAGAACGCGAACGGCAGCTTGGCCGGGCCGTCCGGGTGCATCAGGGCGATCGGGTGCAGGGCCGCGTCGAGCAGCGCCGGGTGCAGGCCGAAGCGTTCCTCGGCGGGCACCTCTACCTCAGCGTGCACCTCGTCGCCCACCCGCCACGCCGCCGCGACGCCTTGGAACGCCGGGCCGTAGTCGTAGCCGAGGGCGGCGAACGTGTCGTAGAGGTGGGTGACGTCGAGGGGTTCGCCGTGCGGTGGCGGCCACGGGGTCGCTTTGGCGGGTTCGGGCGCGTCGCCGAGCGTGCCGGTGGCGTGCCGGATCCACTCGTCGGTGGTGTGGGAGTGCACGGTGACGGAGCGGAGACCGGCGTCGTCCGGCGGTCCGACCACCACTTGGAGCCGCACGGCGTCCTGGTCGAGGACGAGCGGGGCTTCCAGCACCAGTTCGCGCACGGCGACCGCGCCGACCTTGGTCGCGGCATGGGCCGCGAGTTCGAGGAACGCCGTGCCGGGCAGCAGCACGGAGCCGCGCACGGCGTGGTCGGCCAGCCACGGGTGGGTGGACAGCGACACCTTGCCGGTGAGCGCCGCGCCGCCGTCGGGCAGGTCCACCACCGTGGTCAGCAGCGGGTGGTCGCCGGTCTCGGCGGTGGTCGGCCGCAGCCAGAACCGCTGCCGCTGGAACGGGTAGGCGGGCAGGGGCGCGGGCGTGATGCCGGCCGGGAACCGCCAGTCGACGTCGACGCCCCGGACGTGCAGGCGGGCCAGCGCGGCGCGGAACTCGTGCGGCTGGTCGCGGCGCAGGGTGCCGGTGACCAGGACGTCACGCCGATCGGCCGTCTCCTCGACCGCCGACGTCACCACGGGGTGCGGGCTGACCTCGACGAACACGCCGTGGCCGTGGTCGAGCAGGGTGCGCGTGGCGTGGTCGAACCGGACCGGTTCGCGCAGGTTGCGGTACCAGTAGTCGGCGTCCAGGTCGGTGGCGGGCGCGCCGGTGACCGTCGAGTACAGCGGCACGTCGCCGGGTCGCGGGGTGATGCCGGCCAGGTCGTGCCGGAGCCGGTCGCGGATGGCCTCGACCTCGACCGAGTGGGCGGCGTAGTCGACCGGGAGCGCGCGGGCGCGGATGTCGTCGGCGGCGCAAGCGGCCAGCAGTTCGGTCAGGTCATGGGTGTTGCCGGAGACGACTACCGTGCCGGGGGCGTTGACCACGGCGACGGTGAGCCTGCCGTCCCACCGTTCGAGGTAGGCGGCGGCACGCTCCGGGGACAGCGCCACGGACACCATGCCGCCCTGGCCGGCCAGCGACACCAGGGCCTTGGCGCGCCGGGCGACGATCTTCGCCGCGTCTGCCAGCGACAGGATGCCCGCGACGTGCGCGGCGGCGATCTCACCTTGGGAATGGCCGACGACCGCGTCCGGGACCACGCCGTGGGCGCGCCAGAGCCCGGCCAGCGCCACCATCATGGCGAACAGGGCGGGTTGGACCACGTCCACGCGGTCGAGCGCGCCGGAGCGCAGGACGTCGACCAACGACCAGTCGACGTGCGGTGACAGGGCCTCGGCGCAGGCGTCGACGTGGGCGTGGAACACGTCCGACGTCTCGTACAGCTCGCGGCCCATGCCGACCCACTGCGCGCCCTGGCCGGGGAACACGAACACGGTCTTGCCCGGGACGCCCACCTCGCCCGTGACCAGGCCGGGTGCGTTGCCGCCGGTGGCCAGCGCGTCCAGCGCGTCGCGGTCCAGGACGACGGCGCGGTGCTCGAAGTGGGTCCGGTTCGCGAGGGCTCGGGCCACGTTCGCGACAGGGGCGTCGACCCCCTTGAGGCGTTCGGCCTGGGCCGTCAGGGCGTGGGCGGTGCGTGCGGACACCAGCCACGGGAGGTCGGCGTCCACTGTGGACTCCGGCTCGGCCGGCACGTGTTCGAGGATGACGTGGGCGTTGGTGCCGCTGATGCCGAACGAGGACACGGCGGCGCGGCGCGGGCGGTCGGCGCGCGGCCACGGCGCGGGCTCGGTGAGGAGGGAGACGTTGCCCGCCGTCCAGTCCACGTGGTCGGTCGGCCGGTCGACGTGGAGCGTGCGCGGGAGCGAGCCGTGCCGCATCGCCATGACCATCTTGATCACGCCCGCGATGCCGGCGGCGGCCTGGGTGTGGCCGATGTTCGACTTGATCGAGCCCAGGCGCAGCGGCTCGGCGCGGTCCTGGCCGTAGGTGGCCAGCAGGGCTTGCGCCTCGATCGGGTCGCCGAGCGTGGTGCCGGTGCCGTGCGCCTCCACGGCGTCCACGTCCGCCGGTTCCAGCAGGGCGTTCGCCAAGGCTTGGCGGATGACGCGTTCCTGGGACGGGCCGTTGGGCGCGGCCAGGCCGTTGGACGCGCCGTCCTGGTTCACCGCGCTGCCGCGCACCACGGCGAGGACGCGGTGGCCGTTGCGGCGGGCGTCGGACAGGCGTTCCAGCAGCACCAGGCCCGCGCCCTCGGACCAGCTGGTGCCGTCGGCGGCGTCGGCGAACGACTTGATCCGCCCGTCCGGCGCCAGGCCGCGCTGCCGGGCGAACTCCACGAACCCGGCCGGTGTCGCCATGACCGTGACGCCGCCGGCCAGCGCCATCGTGCACTCGCCCGCGCGCAGCGCCTGCGCGGCCAGGTGGATCGCCACCAGGGACGACGAGCAGGCCGTGTCCACCGACACCGCCGCGCCCTCCAGCCCGAGCAGGTAGGACACGCGGCCCGAGGTGGTGCTGGTGGCGATGCCCGTGGCGAGGAAGCCCTCCAGGTCGGGCGGCGGCTGGGCGGCGTACCCCGAGGACCACACGCCGGTGAACACGGCGGTCCGGCTGCCGCGCAACGAGGTCGGGTCGATGCCCGCGTGGTCGAACGTCTCCCAGGCCGTTTCCAGCAGCACGCGTTGCTGCGGGTCCATCGCCAACGCCTCGCGGGGCGAGATCCCGAAGAAACCGGCGTCGAACCCGGCACCGTCGGCGAGGAATCCGCCCGAACGCGCGTAGGTCGCGCCGGGGGTGTCCGGGTCCGGGTCGTAGGGGACGTCCCAGCCCCGGTCGGTCGGGAAGTCACCGATCGCGTCCACCCCGTCGGCGACCAGCCGCCACAGGTCGTCCGGCGACTCGACACCGCCCGGGTAGCGGCAGCCGATGCCGATGATCGCGATCGGCTCGCGGGCGGCCTCCTCCACCTCGGCGAGGCGCTTGCCCATCACCCGCAGGTCGGCCGTGGCGCGCTTGAGGTAACTGCGGAGCTTGTCTTCGTCGGCCATGAACAGCTACTCCCCCGCGGTGCGGTGCTCGCCTGATCGGATGACCTGGGTACGGCGGTGCTCGTCGTCGAGGATGCTGAACAGCTCGCTGTCGGTGGCGTCGTCCAGGTCGTCCTCGGGCTTGGCGCGTTTGGCGGTCCACGACGCCAGCAGTGCTTCCAGGCGTGCGGCGACGGCGTCGTGGTCGGCGCTGTCCGTTCGGTCCAGAGTGGACTTGAGCTGGTCGAGTTCGGCCAGCAGCGGGTCCGGCGCGCTCGCGGCCAGCCGTTCCCGCAGGTGGTCGGCGAGCCGGGCGGGTGTCGGGTGGTCGAAGGTGAGCGTGGCGGGCAGGCGCAGGCCGGTGGCCGCGTCGAGCTGGTTGCGCAGCTCCACGGCGGTCAGCGAGTCGAAGCCGAGGTCCTTGAACGCCCGGTGCGGGCCGATGGCGTCGGTGGAGGCGTGGCCGAGCACTTGGGCCACAGCGCGTCGGACCACGTCCAGCACGTCGTGCGTCGGCTCGACTTGGCCGTTGGACCGGTCTCCCGCGCGGAGGGCTCGGACCAGCGACGGGGCTGCCGTGCGGCGGTCGAACCGGACCGGCGCCAACACGGGTTCGCCCGCGGTGAGCGCGGCGTCGAACAGGGCCAACGCCTCGTCGGTCGCCAGCGGCAGCACGCCCGCGGCGGCCATCCGCCGCCGGTCGGTGTCGGTGAGCTTGCCGGTCATGCCGCTGGTCTGCGCCCACGGGCCCCACGCCAGGGACACGGCGGGCAGGCCGTTCGCGTGCCGGTGCGTGGCGAGGGCGTCGAGGAACGTGTTCGCGGCGGCGTAGTTGGCCTGCCCCGGCCCGCCGAGCATGCCCGCGGCGGAGGAGAACAGGACGAACGCCTCCAGGTCGCCGGCCAGCTCGTGCAGGTGGAGCGCGGCGGCGGCCTTGGGCTCCCAGACGTCGGCGAACCGTTCGGCGTCCAGCGACTGCACGACGGCGTCGTCCAGCACACCGGCCGTGTGCACGATCGCGGTGACGGGGTGCTCGGCCAGCAGTCGCGCCACGGCGTCGCGGTCGGCCACGTCGCAGGCGACCACCGCGACGTCGGCTCCGGCCAGGTCCGCGACCAGCTCGGCGGCGCCGGGCGCGTCCGGTCCCCGTCGACTGGCCAGGACCAGCCGCGTGACGCCGTGGTGGGCGACCAGGTGCCGGGCGACCGCGCCGCCGAGCACGCCGGTGCCGCCGGTGACGAGCACCGTGCCGTCCGGACCGAGGGTGGACGGCAGCGGCGCGAACTCGACGCGTTCGAGGCGGGGCACGTGGACGCGCCCGGCCCGGACGGCCAGCTGCGGCTCGTCGCCGACCACCAGGGGTGGCCCGTCGCTGTCGACCAGCACGAACCGCCCGGGGTGCTCGGAGGCGGCGGAGCGGACCAGACCCCACACGGCGGCGGCCCGGAGGTCGGTCACGTCCTCACCCCGCACCGACACCGCGCCACGGGTGACCACGATCAGCCGGGCCGGGCTTTCGCTCGTCGCCAGGAACTCCTGCACCACGTCCAGGGTCTCGATCGGGTCGGTGGCGTGGTGGAGCCGGTCCTCGGGCGGTGCGGCGGCGGAGTCCGTTTCGTGCCAGGCGATCCGGTAGAGGTCTTGTCGCCGCGGTGCCGCTTGGGGGGCGCGGAGGGTCAGCGACTCGATGTCCGCGATGGGCTCACCCGCCGGGCCGGTCAGGCTGACGCGGTACGTCTCGGTGCCGGTGGCGGTGAGCTTCACGCGCGCCTCCGTGTGACCGGTCGACCAGACCGTGACCCCGGTGAACGCGAACGGCAGCTTGGCGCGGTCGTCGGCGATCGTGACGGCCTGGAGCGCGGCGTCCAGCAGGGCGGGGTGCAGGGTGAACCGGTCGGCGTCGCCGGGCAGGCGGACGTCCGCGTAGAGGTCGTCGCCGTGCCGCCGAACGGCCCGCAGGCCCTGGAACGCGGGACCGTACCCGAACCCGGCGTCGGCCAGGGAGTCGTAGAAGCCGTGCAGGTCGACGGGTTCGGTGGGTGGCTCCGTCCACGGCGCGGGGGTTGCGGTGCGTGCGCCGAGCTGACCGGTGGCGTGCCGCAGCCAGTCACCGTCCGACTTCGAGTGGATGGCGATCGCACGGCGTCCGGCCTGATCGGGCGCGCCGACCGTGACCCGCACGTCGACCGCCCCGGTGAGCATCAGCGGCGCCTCCAGCGCCAACTCCTCGACCGCCGGGCAGTCCACCTGACTGCCCGCGCGCAACGCCAGCTCCACGAAAGCGGCGCCCGGCAGCAAGACCGAACCGAGCACGACGTGCTCCGCCAGCCAAGGCTGGGTGGCCGGGGACAACTGCCCGGTCAACACCGCTCCCTGACCGTCCGCCAACTCCACCACCGCGCCCAACAACGGGTGGTCGACCGTGCCGAGCCCGGCCGCCGTGACGTCGGTCGCCGTGGCGTTCACCAACCAGTACCGCTCACGTTGGAAGGCGTAGGTCGGCAGCTCGGCGTGCGCGGTGGGCAGGGTCCATTCCGCGCCCTCCACCCACAGCTTGCCGAGGGCGGCGAGGAGTCG
The DNA here is from genome assembly GCF_001280085.1 of Saccharothrix sp. NRRL B-16348. GTDB lineage: Bacteria > Actinomycetota > Actinomycetes > Mycobacteriales > Pseudonocardiaceae > Actinosynnema. Next base: position 14,873 of record NZ_LGED01000015.1, read on the forward strand.
TTCGGGCTCATCGTGACCACGCCGCATCACACCGGTCGGCACGAGCGTGGGATGGGGACCGATCTCCAGGAACGTCGTCACACCGTTGGCACGCAACCACTCCATGCCATCCTCGAACCGCACCGCCTCCCGCGCCTGCCGCACCCAATACCCGGCGTCGAAAGCCCTGCCTGCGGAAGGGTCCCCGCCCAGGGGATCCCTGTTTTCAACGCTGGGATCCCTGTTTTCAACGCTACCCCAACGATCCGACAGAATCGTCGACACGATCGGGACCTGTGGATAACCGAACGACAACCCCTCCACAACCCGCGCGAACTCCACCAACATCGGGTCCATCCGCGCCGAGTGGAACGCATGACTCACAGCAAGCCGCCGTGTCTCGTGCCCCAAGGTCTCCCACAAGTCCGCGACCTCCAAGACCGCGTCCTCGTCACCCGAGATCACCACCGCCTCAGGCCCGTTGACGGCCGCGATCTCGACACCCTCGGGCAACGTCTCCGCCACCTCCGCCGAGGCGGCCCGGATCGACACCATCGCCCCGCCCGACGGCAACTCCTGCATCAGCCGGCCACGCGCCGACACCAACGTGCAGGCATCCTCAAGACTCAACACACCGGCGACGTGCGCGGCAGCGATCTCCCCGACCGAATGCCCGATCAGGTAGTCCGGCTTCACACCCAACGACTCCACCAACCGGTAGAGCGCAACCTCGATCGCGAACAACGCCGGCTGCGTGAACCGAGTCTGGTCAAGGTCTGCGTCCCACAACGACAACCCGAGCCGGCCGCACACCTCGTCCAACGCCTCAGCGAACACCGGATACGTGTCGTAAAGACCCCGGCCCATGCCGCGCCACTGCGAACCCTGACCCGAGAACACGAATGCCGTCTTCCCAGACCGGGCTTCACCGATCGGCGCGTCACCACGGGCGAGAGCGTCGAGATCCGCCGCGAGCCTGGCCGGATCGGTGAGCGCGGCACGATACGGAAGCCGGGCCCGCGCGGCCAGAGCGGCGCCGACCGCCGGGTCACCCGCGAACTCGCGTAGCCGCCGTGCCTGCGCCCGCAACGCCTCCGGCGACTTCGCCGACAGCAACCACGGCACCGGGTCGGGAGCCTCGACCGGCTCGGCGGGCACGTGTTCGAGGATCACGTGCGCGTTCGTCCCGCTGATCCCGAAGGACGACACACCGGCACGACGCGGTCGCTCGACGTCCGGCCACGGCGTGCTCTCCGTGAGGAGCCGAACGTCGCCGGTCGACCAGTCCACGTGCGTGGTGGGCCGGTCGACGTGGAGCGTGCGCGGTAGCACACCGTGCCGCATCGCCATGATCATCTTGATCACACCGGCAACGCCCGCCGCCGCCTGCGTGTGGCCGATGTTCGACTTCACCGACCCCAACCACAACGGCTCCGAACGCTCCTGACCGTAGGTCGCCAACACAGCCTGCGCCTCGATCGGATCACCCAACGTCGTACCCGTCCCGTGCGCCTCCACCGCATCCACATCAACCGGCGACAACCCCGCATTCGCCAACGCCTGCCGAATCACCCGCTCCTGCGACGGACCATTAGGCGCAGTCAACCCATTCGACGCACCATCCTGATTCACCGCGCTGCCGCGC
>NZ_LGED01000016.1 GCF_001280085.1 Saccharothrix sp. NRRL B-16348
CGCGGACCAGCGTCAGGTCGACTGGCACTTCACCACCGACGATGCCCGTACCCGACTTCGCCATCTCTATCCCAAACGTTAGAGGCGACGCTCTACTAGCCGACGATCTGGCGGAGCTGGTCCAGCAGTTCCGCCCGGCTGGTGCAGCCCAGCCGCTGCCGGATGCGGGCCATGTGGTGCTCGACCGTCTTCGCCGAGATGAACAGGCGGTCACCGACCTGCTTGTAGGTCAGCCCGCCGACGACCAGCTCGGCCACCTCGCGCTCGCGGTCGCTGAGCTTGCCCGCGTCGGCCTCCACCGCCGGCTCGGGCTGCTTGCGCGTGGTCGGGGCGGTGCGCCCCTGGAGCAGCCGCGCGCAGTCCAGCAACCGCACCATCGCCTGGCGGTCCGACGTCCGGATCGCGGCCTGGCCGGCGAGCCTGGCCGCGTCCCACCACTGGCCGACGGCCTGCAGGCCGCGCGCGGACTCCTCGACCTGGTCCGCGTCGACCTTGCCCGCCACCACGTCGAGCCAGCTCTCCGCCGCCGCCGACACGATCCCGGCGTACCGGCTCCGGTCCCGGCACGCGGCCAGCGACGCGGCGTGCTCCTCGGCGACGGACGTCTCCTCGGCGATGATCGCCGCGTGCAGCGCGCTCCAGTGCAGCGGCACGGCCCACAGGCACGGATCACCCAAGTCCCGCAACAGGTCCCGCGCGGCGGTCAGGTGCGGCGCCAGCCGGTGCTGGTCGCGCAGCCGCGCGGCGGCGGTGGCGAACTCGCCGAGCGGCAGGAACGTGAACAGGTCGACGGGGTGCCTCAGCACCGCCTCGCACGCCTGCTCCCACGTCCGCTTCAACGTCGCCAGGTCGCTGTTGCGCCGCGCCACGCCGATCTCCAGCGCCACCGCGAACAGCCAGTCCCGCGGTTCCAGCGGTCGGCCGACCTTCCGCAGCGCCACCAGCACTTCCCTGGCCTGCGCGAGGTTGCCGCGCTGCATCGCGATCCACGCCCGCAGCAGCCGGTGCCGCACGACCATCAGCGCGCCGCCCGACGACGTCGCCATCGCCCGGTCCAGCACCGATTCGGCGACACCGGGCTCGCCGCTGTGCAACGCCACCAGCGCGGCCAGCGCGGCGGGCGTGTCCGGCAGCAGCACGGCCCGTCCGGCCGGTTCGAGCAACCCCGCCGCACGGACCAAAGTGGACAGTGAGGTGGTCGCGGACGACGTCACCGACTCCACCACGCCTTGCGCCATCAGCGAAGCGCCGCCGTCGAGCATGGTCGGCGGCGCGACGGGCAGCGCCGCGGTCGGCAGCGTGCCCGTGCCGACCTGGCCGATCACCGCGAACGCCGACGACGTCGAGCTCGGCGACCACCGGTGCAGCTCGGTGCCGCGGGCCAGCTGGCCCCGGTGCGCCAACGCGATCGCGGCCACCTCCGCCGCCGCGCCGCGGTGCTCGACGTCGCCGCTGGAGATCACCTGGTCGGCGAGCCGCATCGCCGCGTCGAGGTCACCGGCCATGGCCGACGCCACCGCCCGCCGCACGGCCACGTCGGGACCCGCCGTGCCGATGGCGGCCAGCAGCCGTGCCGCCAACGCCGGGTCCGTGGCCAACGCCTCGTCGGCCGCCGCCCGGAACGCCTGCGCCATCTCCGGCCCGGCGACACCGGTCGGGTTGCCCGCACCGCCCACGCCGATCAACGGCCGCACCAGGTCGAGCACGGGCCCGCCGGACCGCAGTTGCAGCTCGGCCAGCCGCTGCCGCACGGCGATCCGCCGGTCGGTCCGGCTCAGCGCCGCCACCGCCAGCCGCGCGACGGGCAGCAGCGTCCCGTCGGCAGCGACCAGGCCGGTGGCCCGGCCCGCCTCGATCACGTCGCCGACCGCGTCCGCGTCGACCCCGAGCAGCGCGCCGAGCAGGTCGAGCCGCAGCGCCGCGCCCGCCTCGGCGGCCAGCAGGTACTTCTGCACGTCGGCGTCCAGCCAGTCCAGGTCGGCCCGGAACGACGCCAGCACCTCGGGCGTCACCTCCGTCGTGCCCAGCCCGGCCAGCCGCTGCACGAACCGCGGCACGCCGCCGGTCTGCTGGTGCACGAAGTCCACCAGGCCGCGGGCGGACGCGGGCAGCACGGCCCGCACCTGCTCCCGAGTGAACGGCTCCAGCGTCAGCGACGGCCGCGCCCGGCCCAGCGACTCGGCCAACGCCGCCAGCGCACGCGACCGCGGCCACGGGCGGTAGGCCACCACGACGCTCTCGTCCCCCCGTTCGACGAGAGAGCGCAGCGCCAGCAGCTCGGCGTCCGGCAGCAGGTGCGCGTCGTCCACGACCGAGGCCGACGCGCCGGCGTCCCCGAACGCCCGGGTGATCTCCCGCAGCACGGTGGTCTTGCCGTACCCGCCGGGCGCGACGACGCCCAGCCGGACCACCGGCCCGGCGTCGACGGCCGCCGCGACGGCGTCCAAGACCTGCGTGACCTGCCGGGACAACACTGGACGCGCGGTCATGCTCGGGCTCAACGGCCATCCTCGCTGTCACGGGCACGGCGCCCACCGGTCGGCACGAGCCCGCGCACGACGCGCTTCACGGTGCGCCGTTCCGGCAGGTCGAGCGGGGTGATGTCGACGGGCGGGCGGGGCGGCGGCGCGGTGAACTCCGCGTCCGGCGCCTCCAGGCCGCCCACGGGGAACCTCAGCAGCGGGTCGTCGTCGCGCACCATGACCGAGGTCTCGATCGGCTCGGGTTCGGCGTCGGGCCCGATCACCAGCTTGCGGGCGGCCAGCGCCGCGCCCTTCACCACGGACGTCTCGGGCGCGGCCTCCAGCACCACCCGGCCGGGCACGGACGCCGCGACCAGCGGGATGCGGGCGCTGCCGCCGACCAGCACGGTCATCTCGACGCCGGCGGCGACCCTGGTGAACACCGAGACGGCCTCCTCCACGTCCGGCCGGATCAGGTCCTCGAACTGCGCGCGGGTGATCGGCACGTCCACCGGCCCGGACGGCAGGTGCACCGGGATCGACGTCTCGACCGTGCCGGACAGCATCCGCTTGGCCGCCTCGCAGTCGCGGCGCAGCCGGCCGAACAGGCCGCGGGTGCGGGGGTCGTCGGCGTCCAGTTCGGCCAGCGCCCGCCCGAGCGTGGTCCGCACGTGCGAGAACACCGCGTCGTCGAAGTCGACGCCGGCCGCGTGGTCGACCCCTTCGACGGTGTTGACCAGCTCGAACCCGCGTCCCACCACGGAGGCGCTGAACGCGTGGCTGCCGAGGCTGAACACGCCGAGGGGTCCGGCGGCCGACCGGGTGAACGCGTGGTTCTCGGCCGCCGCGACGGGCTCGGGCACGAGCGACGCCTCGACCCCGACCGACCGCAGCGCCCGGTGCATCAGGCCCTTGGCGTGGGCGCCCCAGCCAGGGGGGTGCGCGAGCACGACGTGCGCGGGCCGTTCGCCTTCCCGCGCGGCGACCTGGTCGGTCACCCACATGACCATGAGCGCGGTCAGCTCCTCGGCGGGGCACCGCTCGGCGGCGCTGTCCGCTCCGAGCACGACCGGCACCGCGTCGCCCACCCGGCGGCCGAAGCCGGTTGCGGTCCACCGCGGGTCGCCCGGCTCGCCGACCGCGAACGCGCCGTCGGGGGTGAGCTGCAGCGTCGACGCCACCCCGCCGCCCGGACCGCCGAGGCCGACCACCTCGGGCTCGGCGCGCCCGGCCCCGCCCAGCCTGCACACGGCGGCGGCGGTGCGCGTGGTGCCCACGTCGACCCCGAGGACGTACGGCAACTCGGAGCCTCCTCACTCACCTGAACGAACTACCGGCAGTACCTACACGGGTTACGAGATGGTCACAAGGCCATCCCCTAATCCCCTAGGGAGTGAACGAGAACCACCCCATCGTGGTTGCGGTATCTACTGGGAGTAATCCCCGATGGCTGGTGATCCCCCCGCGCCTACCTTGATCACCAGGCCGGGCCCCCACCCCTGCCGGGCCGGCCACCCGCGTCCTACTTGACCAGGAGATAGCCATCATGGGCTCCAGCCCCAACACGCTGCACGACTTCGTTCTCGACCTGCTCAGCGACCCGACCGCGCTGGCCGACTTCCAGGCCGACGCCGAGGGCACCCTGGCGAGGGCCGGCCTGAGCGACATCAGCGCCCTGGACGTGCAGGAAGTCATCCCGCTGGTGCTCGACTACGTGCCGACCGGGGGCCTGCCCGCCCTCGACGGCTCGCTGCTCGAGGACCTGCCGCTCGACCTGGTCGACGCAGGCCAGGCCGGCGCGATCTTCCAGCTCAAGGCCGTCACGGACCAGCTCGCGGTGTCGGGTGCCACCGGCGCCGGCGACGTCAAGGCCGCCGTGGCGGGCACGCTCAGCGCGGACGCCGACGGCCTGTCGGTCTTCGGCGGCGTGTCGAGCTGGGACCTGCTCGACGGCGTCGCCACGGCGGAGCTGTCGGTCGAGGGCGACTTCTCCGCGGTGGGTGACGTGACCGACACCCTGGACGGCACGCTGCACACCGCCACCGGTCAGGTCGGGGACCTGACCTCCACGGCGACCGGCACGCTGGACGGTGCCGTCGCCACCGCGGGTGGGGTCACCGGCTCACTGCCGGGCGCGGAAGGCCTGACCAGCACCGCGTTCGGCGCCGTCGACACGCTCAACGGCGTGCTCGGCAACGTGACCGGTGGCCTCACCAGCTCGCTGCCCGTCGGCGACCTCGGCAACGTGGCGGGCCTCGGCGACGTCGCGGGCCTGGGCAACGTGGCCGGCCTGGGCGACACGCTCGGCGTGTCCGGCTCGGCGCACGGCTCGGCCGACTTCGACACCCACGGCGCCGCTCCCCTGTCCGACGTCACCGGTGCGGTCGCGGGCGTCGCGGACACCGCGGGCGTCGGCGGCGTCGTGAGCAACGTCACCGGCACGGTCGACGGCCTCGACCTCCCGGTCGTCGACTCGCTCGGCGTGGACAACCTGCTCTTCTGAGCCTGATCCACCACCTGAGGGCCGGTTCCGTCCACTGGACGGGACCGGCCCTCGCCTTGTGCCCGGAACGTGCTCGGAACGTGTCCGGACTTTCACCCGGACGGGTTTTACCGGCACACTCTGCCGGGTGATGTCCGCGCCCTGGCTCGACGTGCTCGACGACACGATCCGGGCTTGCGCTGCGCACAACCGGCCCGACCTGGCCGAACGGTTGCGCGACAAGCGCGCCCGCCAGCTGGACCCCAAGCTCCGCGTGCTCGTGATCGGCGAGCCGAAGCAGGGCAAGAGCCAGCTCGTGAACGCGATGGTGAACGCCCCGGTGTGCGCGGTGGGTGACGACGTCACGACCACCGTTCCCACTTTCGTGCAGCACGCGGAGACCCCGTCGGCCGCGCTCGTCCGCGGCGCGTCCATCGCGAACACCCCCACCGAACGCATCCCCGTGCCCCTCGACCAGCTCGCCAGCGAGGTGAGCGCCAGCAGGCACCACGGCGGCGACGTCGTGCGCGCCGAGGTCGGCATCCCCCGGGCCCTGCTGGACTCGGGCCTGGTGCTGATCGACACACCGGGCGTGGGCGACCTGCGGCCCGCGCACACCGCGAGCACGTTCACCGCGCTGCTCCAGGCCGACGCCGTGCTCATGGTCTCCGACGCGACGGCCGAGCTGACCGGGTCGGAACTGGAGCTGCTCAAGCAGGTCATGACGTCGTGCCCGAACGTGATCGTGGTGCTCACCAAGATCGACATCGCGGCGCAGTGGCGGCGCGTGGTCGAGCGCAACCGGGCGCACCTGGCCCGCGCGGGCGTGACCGCGAAGCTGATCCCGGTGTCGGCCGCGCTGCGCCTGCGCGCGGCCAAGACCGGCGACAAGGCGCTCAACGCCGAGTCCGGGTTCCCCGAGCTGCTCGCCTGCGTGCGGCAGGACATCGTGGCCGCCGCCGACCAGCTGGCCCGCCGCACGGTCGCGGTCACCGCCGCGTCGGCGATCAAGCAGCTGGTCGCGCCGGTGCGCGAGGAGCTGTCCGCCCGCGTCGCCCAGGGGCCGGAGAAGACCATCGCCGCGCTCAACGAGGCGCAGCGCCGCATCGACGAGCTGCGCCGCCGGTCCGCGCGCTGGCAGACCGTGCTGGCCGACGAGATGGCCGACCTGGTCTCCGACATCGAGTACGACCTGCGCGACCGGACCCGCAAGATCATGCGCGAGGTGGACAAGACGTTCGAGACCGCCGACCCGGCGCTGGGCTGGGACAAGTTCGAGGCCTGGCTGGAGGACAACCTCACCGAGGCCGCCACCACGAACTTCGCCTGGCTGCTCGACCGCTCGGAGTGGGTGGCCGAGAAGGTCGCCAAGAGCTTCCCGGTGGCCCGCGACGACCTGCTGCCCGAGTCGATCTTCCGGGACGACGTGCTGGACCGGGTCGCGCCGATGGACAAGCCGGTGATCGAGAAGTTCGGCGTGATGCAGAAGGCGTTCACCGGCCTGAAGGGCTCCTACGGCGGCGTGCTGATGTTCGGCCTGGCCACCAGCCTCGCCGGGATGCCGCTGATCAACGCGATCTCGCTGGGCGCGGGCGCGCTGTTCGGCGGCAAGTCGATCATCGACGAGAGCGACCAGCGGCTGCGCCGCAGGCAGGCCGCCGCCAAGGCCGCCGCGGCGCGGCACGTGGACGACTTCTTCATCAAGTTCAGCAAGGACTGCCGCGACGCGGCCCGGCACATCCAGCGCAGCCTGCGCAACCACTTCGCCACGCTGGCCGAGGAGATGCAGGAGACGCTGCTCGAATCGGCCCGCAGCGCCCGCCGCGCGGTGCAGGACGACAACACCGAGCGGGAGCGCCGCAACCGGGACGCCAAGCGCGAGCTGGACGACCTCGTCCAGCTCTACCAGCGCGTCCAGTCGCTCGCGGGAGGCCAGGCGCCGCCGTTGGGGATCAGCGCATGATGCCTGCGGGCGAGCTCGGCCCCGGCGTGACGTTGGAGGACGAGGTCTGGGCGCTGCTCGAGGACGCCCTGGTGGTCTACCGGGACAGCCCGCGCGCGGTCGCGTGGCTGCGCGGGCACCAGGCGCGGTTCGGCGAGCCGGTGCGCGTGGCCGTCGCGGGCGCGCCGCGCTCGGGCAAGTCCACCGTGGTCAGCGCGTTGATCGGCGAGGAGTTCGCGCCGACCGGAGCCACCACGTGGTACCAGGACGGGCCGCAGGCCAAGGCGCACGTCGGCCAGTACGAGGTGCCGGTGCTGCGCCGCGACGGCAAGGCGTTCGTGGACGCGCCGGACGCCGAGCGCGTGACCGTGGAGTGGCCGTCCCGGTCGTTGCGCGACCTGACGCTGATCGACACGCCGGCGGGCGCGCCCGTCGAGCACGTCTACGGCGAAGCCGACGCGGTGCTGTACCTGACCAGGCACCTGCACACCACCGACGTCCGGTTCCTGCAGACCGCGCACGACCACCCGGTGGCGCGGATCGCGCCGGTCAACACGGTGCTGGTGCTGTCGCGGGCCGACGAGATCGGCGGTGGCCGGATCGACGCGCTGTCGTCGGCCAAGCAGATCGCCCGCCGGTACCGGCGCGAGGCGACGGTGACCCCGTTGTGCCAGAACGTGGTCGCGGTGGCGGGGCTGCTCGCGGTGGCCGCGCGCACCGTGCGGGCGGAGGAGTTCACCGCGCTGGCCGCGCTGGCGTCGTTGGCGCGCACCGAGTTGGACGGCCACCTGCTGTCCGCGGACCGGTTCGTGGGCGAGGACTTCCCGGTGCGGCTGGACCCGGCGGTGCGGCGCGGGCTGGTGGACCGGTTCGGAATCTTCGGCGTGCGGCTGACCACCACGTTGATCCGGCAGGGCTTCGACACGCAGGTGAAGCTGACCGGGCAGTTGGTGCAGCGCAGCGGGCTCGGCGAGCTGCGCGACTCGATCGGCGTGTACTTCACCGAACGGCGTGAGGTGTTGAAGGCGCGGGCCGCGCTGCTGGGGCTGGACGTGGTGCTGCGCGCCGAGCCGCGGCCCGGGTCGGTCGGGCTGGCCGCGTCGGTGGAGCGGATCCTGGCGTCCGCGCACGACTTCCGGGAGCTGCGGTTGTTGGCGGCGTTGCAGGGCGGGCGCACGCGGCTGCCCGGTGACCTGGAGGCCGAGGCGTCGCGGCTGGTGGGCGGGCTGGGCACGAACCCGGTGGTGCGGCTGGGGATGGAGTACGAGCCGACGGAGAGCGAGCTGCGGCACGCCGTGCTGGACGCGTTGGGCCGGTGGCGGGAGCACGCGGTGGACCCGGCGCTGGACCACGGGCAGCGGCGGGCGGCGGCGGTGGTCGTGCGCAGCTGCGAGGGGATGCTGGCGCAGGTCGTGGCGTGAGGGTTGTTCCTCAGCCGAGAGCCGCCGCGACGGCGCGGACGGCGGCCGAGGGAGTCCGGCGCGGGTCCGTGACCAGGAACAACGTGCTGTCGGGCAGTTCGCGCACGCGCTGGAGCGTGCCGGCGTCCAACTGCTCGGCGACCGCGACGCGCGGCAGGACCGTCCAGCCCAACCCGGCCACCACGCACGACCGCACGGCCTCGATGCTGCCGAACCGGGTGATGCTCGGCGTCGCCGGCAGGTCCCGCACGAACCGGTCGCTGTAGGAGCAGCCTTCCTCCAGCAGGAAGTACCGCTCGTCCAGCACCACGCCGGGCGCGGACACCAGCTCGATCGGCTCCACGCCGATGGCGGTCACCTTCAGACCCGCCGCGGTCAGCGAGTCCTCCAGCACCAGCGCCAGGTCCAGCGTGCCGTTGCGGACCCCGGCCAGTGCCTGGCGGGTGCCCGCCGGCGAGAGGTGCACGGAGATGCCCGGCCAGCGCATCGCCACGTCCGCGATGCGCTGCGGCAACCGGTAGGCGCAGACCGACTCGGGTGCGGCTATCCGCACGTCGCCCTCCACCGCCGTGCTGCCGCGCACGGCGTCACGCAGGCGTTGCTCGGAGGTCAGCACCTCGCGGGCGTGCTCGACGGCCTGCCGGCCCGCCTCGGTCAGCCGCGCGCCGCTGGGCAGCCGGTCGAACAGGCGGGCGCCGAGGTGCCGTTCCAGGGCTTTGACCTGGCTCGTCACCGTGGATTGCACGAGGTGCAGCTCCGCCGCGGTGGCGGTGAAGCTGCCCGTGCGCGCGAGCACCAGGAGGGTGCGCAGGAGGCGGGTGTCCACCGCATCGACAATACCGATCAGACCCATCGCAGGGAATCGTTGGACTCGATGATGGGTGGTGGGAGACGCTGTCCGCATGAACGAAGCGCAGGAACAGGCAGTGCGGGAACCCGCAGCGCAGCACCCCGCGGTGCTCCGCTACACCGCATTCACCACCGACCCGTCCGGCGGCAACCCCGCCGGTGTCGTGCTCGACGCTACCGGCTTGGACGAGGCGTCGATGCTGGAGATCGCCGCCGAGGTCGGCTACTCCGAGACCGCGTTCCTGTTCCCGCGCGGTGACGGGTCGGAGTTCGACGTGCGGTACTTCAGCCCGTTGGTGGAGGTGCCGTTCTGCGGTCACGCGACCGTGGCGTCGGCGGTCGCGCTGGAGCGGACGGGGACGGTGCGGTTCCACACGCCGGCGGGGCTGGTGGAGATCGCCGCGACGCCCGGGAAGGCGAGCCTGACCAGCGTGCCGACGTCGTCCACGCCGGCGCCGGAGGAGGACGTGGCGGAGGCGTTGCGCGCCCTGGGGTGGTCGGCCGACGACCTCGACCCGCGGTACCCGGCGCACTGGGCGTTCGGCGGGTCGAAGCACCTCGTGCTGGCGGTGCGCACGCGGGAGCGGTTGGCGGCGCTGGAGTACGACTTCGACGCGTTGGGCGACCTGCTGCGGGCCAACGGCGCGCTGACCGCGCAGTTGGTGCACCAGCGAAGTGGCGGCGCGGACGTGTTCGACGCGCGCGACCCGTTCCCGGTGGGCGGGGTCGTGGAGGACCCGGCGACCGGATCCGCGGCGGCGGCGTTCGGCGGGTACCTGCGGGCCATCGGGCAGGTCGGGCGGTCGCGGTCGATCACCATCCACCAGGGCGTGGACATGGGTCGGCCGAGCCTGCTGGAGATCGCGGTCGCGCCCGACGACCCGCGGGTCACCGTCACCGGCGCGGCGGTGCGGATTCCCGACGGGACGTCGGACGGGGTCGAGGGGAACTAGGCGGGTGGGGACGGGTCTACGACGTGGCGCGTTCCAGGACGACCACCGGGATCTCGCGGTCGGTCTTCGTGGCGTACTCGTCGTAGGCCGGCCACACCTCGGTCATCAGCTTCCACAGCTTCTCGCGTTCCTCGCCGGTCGCGGTGCGGGCCGTCGCGGGGAAGACGTCCGCCTTCACCTGCACCTCGGCCTCGTTGCGCGCTTCGAGGTTGCGGTACCAGGCGGGGTGCTCCGGCGCGCCGCCGTGCGACGCGACGACGACGTACGCGTCACCGTAGGGCTGGTAGATCAACGCGGTGCGGCGGGGCTTCCCGGACTTCCGGCCGATCGTGGTCAGCAGGAGCGTGAAGACACCGGGCTGCCACTCGTGCCCCTCCGCGCCGCCGGACTCGACGTACTTGCGGATGTGCTCGTTCACCCAGTCGACAGGGCTGTCCAGTACTGACATACCAAGAAACTACCGCCCACGCGACAGGGCCGCCGGTCGCTCACTCCGCAGTCGCGACCGGCGGCCCCGAACGGGGTGGGGACGTCCGCCTCGCACCCCTGACGGGCCCGGCCGGAGCCCGCGGGCAAGGGTGGAACCGGCTAGTAGATCTGGCTCGCGTGGCGCATCTGAATCTCCTCGGTCGCAGGGGAACCTCGCCAACTATGACGGGAGGAAAGGCTGGCGGCTCATACGAAAGGGGGATAGAAGAGCGTTATGCCCGAGCTTGAGCTACGCCACCTGCGCGCGGTGTGCGCGATAGCCGAAGAAGGCAGCCTCACGAAGGCCGCCGCACGCCTGGGGCTCACGCAGCCCGCGATGAGCGCCCAGCTCCGGACCGTCGAACGGATCGTCGGCGGCCGGCTGTTCGACCGGACGCCCGGCGGATCCTCGCCCACCGAACTGGGCAAGCAGGTCGTCGGCACGGCCCGGTTGGTGCTCGACGAGGTCGAGCAGCTCGTCTCGCTGGCCCGTGAGCGGACCAGGGAGCGGACGCGGGACGGCAAGCCGGGACCGTTGCTGGTCGGCGGGGTGCCCACGTTGTTCTTCGGGCACTTCGTGGAGGAGCTGCGGCGGGCGATCCCCTGCTCGGAGGTCCGCACCGAGATCATGCCCGGCGCGTCGGACCTGCTCGAACTGCTCGTGTCGGGGCAGGTGCAGCTGGGCGTGCTGGACCGGTTCGAAGGGCTGGAACGGCGGGAGCTGCGCGGGCTGGAGCTGCGGCGGCTGGTGAGCGAGCCGCAGTTCGTGGCGCTGCCGGAGACCGACCCGCTGGTCGGGCAGGACGACGTCGACCTCGCGCAGCTGGCCGACCGGGACTGGGTGGCGCCGCCGGACGAGTTCGTCGGCAACCGGCTGCAGATCTTCACGGCGTGCGCGGAGGCCGGGTTCACGCCCCGGTTCACCCACCACGTGAACGAGGCCAGCACCGCGCGCAGCCTGGTCGCCAACGGGGCGGTGTCGTTCGCGCTGCCGCAGTCGCGCAGCGGCGACGGGATCGTGATCCGGCCGCTGCGCGGCGCGCCGTTGATGGTGGACCTGATGCTGGCCACCCGCCGGGACGGGCCCGCCGCGGGGCGGGCGCACGACGTGTTCGCGGCGGCGGCGCGGGCGTACCGCGCGGTGCTGCCCCGCAATCCCGGGTACGCGAAGTGGTGGGAGGAGCACCCCGAAGCGCATCGGGAGATCGACGCGGCGCTGTTGGCTGGCGGGTAGGACCGGTCAGGTCACGCGCCAGTGGTCAGGTCACGCGCCGGTGGTCAGGCCCGCACGGCGTCCTCGATGGTGGTCGCGGCGCGGCCGATCAGCTTCTCCAGGTCGGGGCGGACCTCGGCCAGTGCGCCGCGGCTGATGTTGACCTCGATGTCGGCCAGCAGTTCGGCGAGGAAGTCCGGCAGGCCGAAGCCCTTGAGGCCCGTGACGCGGTCGGCCGCGCTCACCTTCTCGTGGGTCGTGCCGACCAGCGCGGCCAGCTCGTCGAAGCTCCACGCCCGCGGGCCGGTCAGCTCGTAGACCGCGTTCTCGTGGCCGGGCGTGCTGAGCACGACGGCGGCGGCCAGCGCCAGGTCGTCCCGGGACGCGCTGGCGATGCGGCCGTCACCCGTGGCGCTGACGATCGGGCCGGGCGCGTGCGGGAGGTAGTTCTCGTGGTACATCCCGTTGCGCAGGAAGGTGAACGGGATGCCGGTGGCGCGGATCGCCTCTTCGGTCGCCTTGTGCACCTTGGCCAGGTCGAGCGGCGAGGTGTCCGCGTCGGAGACCGACGTGTAGACGATGTGCTTCACACCGGCGTCGACCGCAGCCCGGACGGCGTTGTGGTGCTTCTGGATGCGGATCTCGTCCGGCCCGTCCACCGACACCAGCAGCAGCGTCTCCACGCCGGCGAACGTGTCGGCGAGGGGGCCGCCGAAGTCGCCCGGCCGGACCTCGACGCCGAGCCCTTCGGCCTTCTTCGGGTCGCGGACGGAGACGGCGAGCCGGTCGGCCGGGAGGCGGGTGAGGGCGTGCTTGAGGATCAGGGAGCCGAGGTGGCCGGTCGCGCCGGTGATCATGGTCGTCATGCGGCCAACGCTAGGTCGGGCGCTAACTATTCGTAAGTACCTACCCTGAAGTGGGGTACTTACGGGTGAGAAAGCATGCAGGTAGGGTGCTTGTCATGGTGGTTCGAGGTGACGTATACGACCGCAACTGCCCCACACGGGTGATCGCGAATCACGCCACCGGGCAGTGGGGCAGCCTGGTGCTGGGCAAGCTCCTGGACGACGGCGGCGGGACGAAGCGGTTCAGCGAGTTGCGCCGGGAGGTGTCCGGGATCAGCGAGAAGATGCTGGCGCAGACGTTGCAGGCGTTGGAGCGGGACGGGTTGGTGCACCGCGAGGTCCACCCCGTGATCCCGCCGCGGGTCGACTACTCCCTCACGGCGCTGGGCACGCACGCGGCGAAGCAGATCAGCGAGTTGTTCGGCTGGATCGAGGAGAACCTGCCCAGTTTCATGGCGGCGCAGGACGAGTACGACGCCCGGCGGGCCGAGAAAGTGTGACAGGTCACGTTTATACCTCCGATGTGTATGCGGCTCGCGGGGTTGTCGGGTGCGGTGGGCGGGCGTCGGTGCGTGTATAGGTCCGATGTTTCGTGCAAGCCGCAAACCAACGGCCGGTGAATTCGGGGGGTGGTTTGCCAGAATGGGGACCATGACGCAGCCCTTCACGGACGATAGTCACCCGGCCGAGCCCTATCCGGGAGCTCGGCCGGGACACTGCTTCGTGCACCTCGACGGCGCCGGCTGGCCGGTCACGCCCGATCCCGGTGCCGATTCCGGATGGCGGGTCGCCCCCGACGGGCAGGACCTGGACGACTGGCTCGCGGTGCACGGCGAACCGCCGCTCGCGGGCCGGATGCCGGTGTTGGCGTACGGCTCCAACGCCAACCCCGCCAAGGTGACGTGGCTGCGTGAAGAGCTGGGGTTGACCGGCCCGGCGGTCGTGCTGAGAGCCCGGTGCGACGGGCTGGCCGCCGTGTGGGCCGCGGGGTTGCGCAAGACCGACGGCCAGCGACCGGCGACCCTCGCCGCCGCGCCGGGCGTCGAGGAGGAGCACGCGGTGTGGTTCGCCACCGCGGAGCAACTGCGGGTCCTGGACCGCTGCGAAGGACGAGGGCTGCGCTACCGGCTGGTCCGCGTGCACACCGGTCGGGTGACGTTGTTCAACGGTGGCGTGGTCGATTCGGTGCTCGCGTACACCGGGGCGGGCACGCGGCGGATGCCGCTGCTGGTCAACGGGAGGGCGGTGCGGTGCGCCGACGTGGACCAGCGGGCGGCGCGCAGGCTCGGTGGTCGGCCGGCGGACGGGGACGGGTTGGACGTGAGCCCGGTGCACGGTGAGCCGTCGCCGGATGACTGGCCGGACCGGTTGTTCGTGTACGGGACGTTGCAGCCGGGGTTCCGGGCGTGGGGGCTCGTGGAGCCGTTCGTGAGTGGTGAGCCGGTGGCTGCGTCGTTGTCCGGGACGCTTCACGACACGGGGCGTGGGTATCCGGCGTTTCGGCCTGGTGATGGGGGCGGTGTGCCTGGGTATGTGTTGAGGCTGGAGAGGCCGGAGGATGCGCTGCCGGTGTTGGACGAGTACGAGGGTGACGAGTACCGGCGGGTGCGGGTGACGTTGGGTGATGGGCGGGTGTGTTGGACGTACGTGTGGACGGCTGGGGTCGGTGACATGCCCGTGTTGTCCGGTGGTTGGGGGCAGGGGCAGCACAGTTCGGTGGCTGAGTCCGGCTCGATTTGACATGGGGCCCTTACGGGCACCCCAGGCAGGCCAAAGCCGGGCAGGCCTGGCGGGAAGAGCGTCCGCCAAGCCTGCCCGGCTTCG
>NZ_LGED01000017.1 GCF_001280085.1 Saccharothrix sp. NRRL B-16348
GCCCTTCTTCCCCAAAGGAAGGGCTTCGTGTCATCCCGCCGACCTGGCTGTGCCCTACCGCGCGTGTCAAGGGGGCCGTTCACCTCTACCCGCGGCTTCCACTGCTGACCGCCCCCTTGATACGTGTGGTAGCCCGGAGGGAGGTCGGTGGGATGACACGAAACCCGCACCACAACGGACCCGCCACAGAACCACGGCAGTCGGGGTCATCCTGCTGATCTGCCCGTCCGGCGAGGACAGCTTTTAATCCCTGACGTTTCGAAATCACCTGCGGCCAATCGGCGTAACGCACCCCCACCTTCAGGCGACCCCATCAGTGGCTCCTGTCACACCTGGAGGCAACCATGCCGTCCCGCCACCGCCGCCCGCGAACCGCAACCACCACCACCACCATCACCACCATCACCGCCGCACTCGTACTGACCGCACCACTGCTCATATCCAGCCCCACCGCCCCCGCCGCCCTCGCCGACCCCAACAACAACTCACCAGCCAAACTCACCAAAGCCGTCACCCTCGACGGCGTCCTGCGCCACCTCGACGCGTTCCAAGCCATCGCCGACACCCACGGCGACCGTGCCGCCGGCCGCCCCGGCTACCAAGCTTCCGTCGACTACGTCGTCGACACGCTCACCGCCGCCGGCTACGAGCCGACCACTCAGGCATTCGAGTTCCCGTACGTCGAGGAGAAGTCCGAACTCGAACAGCTCGCACCCGCTCCCACCACCTACGTCCCCGAACGCGACTTCACCCGCAACAACTTCACCCCGACGTTCATCGGCGAGGCCACCGCACCGGCCTACCCGGTGGACGTCGTCATCCCGCCCGGGCCGACGCCGAACTCCAACAGCAGCGGCTGCGAGGCCGCCGACTTCGTCGGCTTCCCGATCGGCGGCATCGCGCTGCTGCAACGCGGCACGTGCGGCTTCGCCCAGAAGACGCTGAACGCCCAGGCCGCCGGCGCGTCCGGCGTCGTGCTGTTCAACGAGGGCCAACCGGGCCGCACGGGCCTGTCGACGCCGATCGGCGACACGCCCGGCCTCGCGATCCCGGTCGTCTTCGCCACCTACGCGGTCGGTGAGGCGCTGGCCGCCAACGCTCCCCGGATCGTCCGGGTGAAGGTCGACTTCTTCTCCGAGACGCGCACCGCGTGGAACGTGTTCGCCGAGTCGCACGAGGGCTTGGCCGACAACACCGTGATGGCCGGCGCCCACCTCGACAGCGTGCAGGACGGCGCCGGGATCAACGACAACGGCACCGGTTCGGCCGCGCTGCTCGAAACCGCCGTCCAGCTGGCCAAGGTCAAGACCAACAACCTGGTCCGGTTCGCGTGGTGGGGCGCGGAGGAGGAAGGGCTCCTCGGCTCCGAGCACTACATCGCCACCCTGCCGCAGGCCGAGCAGGACCGGATCGCGCTGTACCTGAACTTCGACATGGTCGGCTCGCCGAACTACTTCAACGGCGTCTACGACGGCGACAACTCCAGCGGCACCGCGCCGCCCGGCTTCATCCCGCCCGGCTCGGCGGAGATCGAGGACGTGTTCGAGAAGTTCTACGCCGACCGCGGGGTGCCGTCGGAGGACACCGAGTTCTCCGGTCGGTCCGACTACGGCCCGTTCATCCAGGTCGGCATCCCGGCCGGCGGGCTGTTCACGGGCGCCGAAGGCGTCAAGACCGCAGCTCAGGCGGCCCGCTACGGCGGCGTCGCGGGTGCGGCGTTCGACCCGTGCTACCACCAGCCGTGCGATAGCCTCTCACCACTCGACGACGGGGCCGATCCGGCGCTGTACGCGCAACTGGACGCCGCCTACGACCTGCGCGGCAACGTCAACGCGGTGGCGCTCGACGTCAACGCCGACGCCATCGCCACCGCGGTGATCACGTTCGCCTTCGACACCTCGACCGTGAACAGCGTGCGCTCCCCGGGCAAGTCCCACGGCGCCTCTTCGGTGCGCATCACCTCTTGACCTCACCTCTCGACCCCACCTCTCGACCTCACCGATCACCACCCGCCGGCGGCACGGTGTGCTTGCGGACGTGCTGGAACAGCAGGTTCGTCTGCACCTCGCTGACCTCCCGGCGGGTGGTGAAGCGGTCGAGCACCAAACGCTGCAGGTGGGCCGTGTCGGCGACCGCGACGTGGACCAGGAAGTCCTCCGGCCCCGCCACGTGCGACATCGCCAGCACCTCCGGCAACGTCAGCACGTAGTCCATGAACGGCTCCACGATCGCCCTCGTGTGCGGCCGGACCCGCACCGCGATGATCGCCTGCACGGGCCGTCCCATGGCGGCCAGGTCGACCTCCGCGTGGTAGCCGGTGATCACGCCGCGCTCGCGCAGCGACCGGTGCCGGACCACGCACGTGGACGCGGCCACGTTGACCCGGTCGGCCAGGTCCTTGTTGGGCAGCCGAGCGTCCTTCTGCAGCTCTTGGACGATCGCCGCGTCCACCGAATCCAGCACAGCAAACCCCTCCCGCCGCCGAACGACCTGCGGAACTTACCCCCCACCGGCCGACGATAAGTCCAAGATTCGCGCATGACCCGGTTGCGAACGACGGCGGTGCACGGTGGGCGCGACGACCTCGCCGACCTGGGCGTGCACGCCCTGCCGATCGACCTGTCCACCACCTACCCGATCCCCGACCAGGCCGAGGGCGGCCAGGCGCTGCAGCACCTCGCCGAGGGTGCGGCGCACGCCGCCTCGCCGGTCTACTCCCGGCTGCACAACCCGACCGTGGCCCGGTTCGAGCAGGCCCTGGCCGCGCTCGAAGGCACGTCGGCCGCCGTGGCGTTCGGCAGCGGCATGGCCGCGGTGACCGCCGTGGTGCAGGCGGCGTGCGTGCTGACCGGCAAGCCGCACGTGGTCGCGGTGCGCCCCATCTACGGCGGCACCGACCACCTGCTGTCGTCCGGCCTGCTCGGCGTGCGCACCACGTACGCGACCGCCGACCGGGTCGCCGACGCGATCACCCCGGACACCGGCCTGGTCGTCATCGAGACGCCGGCCAACCCCAACCTGGACCTGCTCGACATCGCCGCCGTCGTCGCGCAGGCCGGCGACGTCCCGGTGATGGTGGACAACACGTTCGCCACGCCCGTGCTCCAGAACCCGGCCGCCCTCGGCGCCACCTACGTGCTGCACTCCGGCACCAAGTACCTCGGCGGGCACGGCGACGTGCTCGGCGGCGTGGTGGCGTGCGGCGAGGAGCACGCCGGGCCGTTGCGCCAGATCCGGATCATCACCGGGGCCGTGCTGCACCCGCTGGGCGGCTACCTCATGCACCGCGGCCTGGCCACCCTGCCGCTCCGGGTCGAGGCCGCCCAACGCTCCGCGATCGACCTCGCCGCACGGCTCGACGCCCACCCCGGCACCGGCCTGGTCCGGCACCCGAGCCTGCCCGGCGCCGACCCGGCGGGCCTGATCGGCACGCAGCTGCGCGGTCCGGGCGCGGTGCTCGCGTTCACCACCCGCGAAGACCCGACCGCCGTCGTGCGCAGGCTCAAGCTGATCACCCCCGCCGTGAGCCTCGGCGCGGTCGACACGGTGTATCAAACACCCAGATGTGGGACTCAACCCACCTTCAAGGTGAAGGTCGGGAGTCACGACCACCATCTAACAGCGGGAACATCGACTTGTACAGGTGGGACGCGTCCCACGCAAGTCTCCCGGCATGGTCACCGTCGGTACGCCTCGAAGAGGCGAGGAGTGTTCAGCTGGCGGTCCTCTGGGGAGCAGATTCTTGGTAGAGCGTGCTTGGCTGCGAGGGTGCGTACGGAGGCCAACGGGCTGATGGATGTCGGCGGGTCGATCGCCTGCTCGACTTGGTCGTCGTCCGCCACGGCGCCGGTCAGGTGCACCGTCGCGTAGAACCTCCGGTCGCCGCGAGCACGGGACGCGATGACGCGCCGGCGCTCGGTCCACACCGGTTCTTCCAGGTGGTGGTGCAGCAGCGCGTGTCGGCACACTGGAGGGCGGTACCCGCCTGCCGGAGGACCTGTCTGGCCTGTTCCAGGAATACGCGTAGGGCCACTGTCTGACGCCCCGCAGTGCGTCCGCGACGTGGCAGCAGCGGCGGTGGATGCCGTTCAGCCACCTGGCCAGCGTAGGCCGAGGGCTGCACACACGCCGTGCTCGCCGGTGTCGGCGCCGGGGTGCTCACCGCCCTGTCCGGAAGCCACCCCGCCCAGGCGGTCCTCGTCGGAGGTGCCGCCGCCGTGGGCGCGGCCGCCTTCTTCAACTGGGCCATCGCCCGCCACTGACCTCTCACACGGCCACAGCGGCGCACGACGGATCGGCCGGGTGACACCACCCGGCCACCGTGCCGGGCATGACCATCACCGGCCCGAACACCTGCCCCGACTGCGACGGCACCCGCGACTACGGCCGCGACCGCGACGATCCGTGCGGGATGTGCCGGGCACCAGGCCCACGGTGAAGGTCTGGCGCCCGCGCGGCCCCGTGGCTACTTCGGGATGAGGCTGAACGGGCCGAACACCAGATCGAACGGGACGAACCAGAGCAGCCCGCCGAGCAGAACCGCCGGCACCACCAGGAGCACCACGAGCCGCCACGTCCTGGCCCAGTTCTCCGTCGCGCGGATCACCAGCCCGACCAGCGCGGACCTCTGTTCGTCGCGCGTCACAAGCCGGTCGTCCGCCCCGAGATCAACATCATTGATCGGTCGGACCCCTCTGCGCTGCTCCTCAGCGCACGGGTCGTACCCGTCACCGCCGGGGGTGCCCCCCTGGGATGGTGCGGAGCCGCCATCAGTACCTATGGTCAAGGTGTGCACCTTTCGAAGATGGTTCGAACGGATGCCGCGGCCAACCAGCTGGCGGAGAACTAGCGACCGGCCGCAGCAACCTCTTGGGTGTACGCACGAGCCCTCCGGCTACGAGGGTCATGAACGGGCGGTCCTTGCAGGGGCCGCCCGTTCCGTGCCTACGAGAAGAACCTTAGGGAAGCCCAAATAGGCCGCCCCTCGTACAGCGCCGAGCGGTAGCTCTGGCGCGGTAGCAACCACCCCCCGCAACATCCGGACCGATCGGCCCCTCACCAGGGTTTATCCAGAATTCTGGATACAGGCGGACATGCGACGTACCACCCACCGCGCCTCGCCCACCTCTCACCGCTCCGGGTACTTGGCCTTCAAAACCAGTAGATCGGGGTCGAACAGTTGTTCACCCGGATCATGAATCTCAACTACTTCAGTAGACAATGAAGCCGGGCGTCAAGCGGGTTACGCCTCCTCAAGCGATTGATGATCGGTACGGGAACAGGTCCGCTGCGCCAACCCTAACGGCGACGACCGACACAATTTTCCCGTCGGAGAGTAACAAATCCACTACTTTTAGTTAACTTCTCCAGTGAAAACGACGACCGTGTTGTCCCGCCATCTGTTCACGGACAACGGCCGAACCGGGCAAAGGAATACGAGGTAGCACGTTGTCCGACCACAGAAAACCAGGCGGGCGGCCCCCCACGATCAAGGAGGACGAGCTTCGGGAACGGTTCGGCGATGCCGCTGTCGAGCTGATGAGGCTGCTGTACGGGAAGTTCATGGCAGAGGGTGGCTTCTACACCAAGGACGCTGCGGAACGCTGGATCGCACGCGCCCCCGAGGAACGCTGGCGGATCACCACTAAAGACGATCCGGACAAGGTGAACGCCCGTAGGTTGTCCGAACTCCTCCAGATGAGAGAACCCCTCCCACAAGGGCTTGTCGACGCGTTCTACGACCTGTGGGCCTCAGGACAACCGGACAACCCGGCGTCGCATGCCCGCATCCGGGAGCACCTGGACCGGCTGCAGGCCAGCATCGCCCGCGCCGCCGCAGGAGGCGGGCGACCACCCCGCCCTGCGAAGGCCCGCCCCCCGAAGGGTCGGCACGACCCCGCGTGCCCCGGTCACATCGAGGCACTGCAGCGCATCATCGAACTCCAGGACGAACTGGCGACGGTACGGCGCAGCGAAGCCACACTGCGCACCCTGAACCTGGCTCTCCAGGCGTCGGTGGACACCCTGACCGGCAAGCTCGCACGACTCACCGCGCAGCTCAGGCAACTGCCCGCCGGTGCGGACACTGCAACCTCTGACGCTCCTCAGGCACTGCTTCGCGACCGGGATGTCATTCACGCCCAACTCGACCGGATCGACGACCAGCACGGAACCGTCGAAGAACAGACTCGGCGTGCCCGTCGCACCGCGCACCTGCTGGAACAGGAGATCTCCACCCTTCGTTCCCGTGCCGGGACGGGGCCAGCCGAGGATCCTGCCCCCGCTCCCGAACCGGACGTGGTCTTGTCGCGTGATGACGACGCCGCCCTGGACAGGGTCGACGCGATCATCCGCCGCGAGAGCGACACCCTCACGCGTGCCGCCTCGACGCTGGACGCTCCGGGCACTGACGCCTTGACCTGGCTGGTGATGAGCACCGAGCCGACATTCGCCGAACCGCCGCTCGTCGTCCCGGCGCCAGCCACATCAGGTGCCGTCGTCGACGCTTCGCGACCCCTCGTCGACGCCGTCGGCGCGACGCGAACGTCCCCCCCGGCAGCCGCGTCGGCGGACGGGCGGAAGAACGGCGAAGGGGAAGTGGCGATCCGACTGGTCGGCCGATTAATGTACCCACAGGCTTTCGTCGCGGTTCTTCTGCTCAAACTTGCACACTACTCGGTGGCCGTCTTAAAATTCCTGGTCTCGTTGATTGTCTTCGCCCTCGGTGCTTCTGTCGCATTTTTTCGTTCTCTTATTCGTGGGTGTTCTTTTCTTTGAGGAGCATCTGGACGGTCGGGTGCTCTCGGTCATTATCCTTTTTTCCGCACCGGTGGGAGGTGTGCTGATGTTCCGGAACCTCGGGGCTGCGAGAATCCGCTCATGGGACGCCTCCCGGCGAATCTCCTCACCGGCCCACCCTGTAGACGGCGACATTACATCGACTACCGACATCGGCGAGGTTTTCGAATCCCGTCAAGAGGTCGAGTCACACCATCGGCCGGATCCCAGCCCATAACGCACACGCACACACCACCGAACCACTCCTCCTGTCCTGGCCGCCTCACCAGGTTCCAACGGTGGTGTGAGGCGTCATCGGAGTGTCAAGGGACAAGGCGTGGGCCGCCTGTCAGCTATCCGAGATCCACCACGAGGGCATCACCCCCGGGTACGGCAACGACCGGCCCGGGACAGGCCACGCGGTGTCCCCAGGACGGAGCTGCGGCAGGATCCCGGCATGTCGATTCGGTTTTCGGGTGAGTGCTGGATTTCCACCGCGGCTGAGCCGCCTGGTCTGGTGGACGGCCGGTTCGGTGCGGGATGGGACCACGTGGGGCACATCGATCTGGATGGTGGGGAAAAACTTCTGACCTGCGGAAACGGCATCCGGGTGACGCGGGGCACCTCTGGATGATCTTGGTTTTTGCATCGTGGGACTGGTCCTTGTTGTCGATGCCCTTCGACACGAGACCCGAATTTTGCGGTTTGCCCGCCTTTTGTCATCCTCAAACCGCAACGCGGATTCCCTGTTGTTGCGATTTGTCTTGTGTCAGAACTGGTGTCCACACCGCAGTCGTGGCTGGAGGGTTGCAGCCCGTGCCGCGATCGAGCGCGGTGGACATGACAGATCGTCGGATTCGTCCGGGCCATTTGGGTGTAAGGAGTTCGTGATGATGGTGCACTGCCAGTCCCGAGATGTCGGCCCTCTATCCAGGGTGGGTGTCAGGATCCTGTTGATCATCCTGGTCGTGCTGGTCGGGTTGACCTTGTTCGGGGTCTCGCCGGAGGCGGCCGTCGCGTTGGTCAGCAGTGGCGCGCTCCTCGCGGTCGAGGTGTCCTCCCGGCTGGTGCGACCGGTCTCCGAGGTGGCCAGATGAGCGACTCAGACTCGAAGGGCCCCGGTACCGGCGGGTTCGAAGGGCACTGATACCGACGAAGGTGGTCGTGGGAAGGGTCGACCGCCCCGGCAACTTGGGCGCCGGACGCCGCTGGAGGTCTTCGCCTACGACCTGCAAAGACTGTTTTTGCAGTCGGGGTTGACCCTTGAACGCCTGGCCGAAAAGACGAATTACTCCACGAGTGTGTTGTCCAGGGCGACCGACGGCAAGAAGCGGCCGACGTTGCCGGTCACCGAGGCCTACGTGCGGTGCTGCGGTGGTGACGTGGAGCAGTGGCGGAGACGCTGGGAGCAGGTTGGCCCCGACACCGAAGCCGACAATGAAGCGGAGCCCGAGCCCGAGCCGGAAGTAGAGCCGGACACCGGATCGGAGCCCGGGTCGCGCGCGAAGGGGGTTCGCATGAGGCGGGCCCGGTTGTTGTGGCTGTGGCGCAGGCGTCCCAAGTTCGTCGTCGCCGCGGGGGCTGTCGTCGTGGTGGTCCTGGCGGGGTTGGTGGTCTTGCGGGTGTGGGACCGGCCGGTTCGTCCGGACACGGACGCGACGGTGGTGGACAGGGTCGAGTTCGACCCTGCTCCGGGGGTCGAGTGGTCGTCGGCTCTGCCGGCGTGCGCGCCCGGTGCCGAGTTCCGGTCGGTGACGCTGGCCAGTTCGGCGGACAAGAACCGGCCGTTGGCCGAACTGGCCGGCGACTACGGCGCCCGCCTCGTGGGCGGGGAGTGTGTCGCGATCCGGGTGACGCCTGCCAACTCGGGCGAGTACGCCAAGCGGTTGTCCGGCCCGTGGAATTCGGCCTGGGGTCCACGCCCGGATGTGTGGGTTCCGGCGTCGTCGGTGTGGCTTCGGCTGGCCCGGCACTGGGCGGCGCCGAGTGCGGTCGGCGCGCGTTGCGCCTAGCCCACCGCGGGCGCTTGGGCCGCCACGTTCGGCTCGCCGTACTTCCTGATCACCGAGCCGTGGTCGCCCTCGGGGCTGCCAGAACGGGTTCACATTCCGGGTTGAGTCCCGCAGAGCACGGCTTCGAGACTCGGGTGGGTGGTCGACCGCGCTACGCGGGGGATCGTCATCGGTGCGCGCGTCGGACGCTCCATCAGCCCGCGTGCCCACATGGCGTCGCTGTAGGGGGTGCGCAGCCACACCGCGCGTACCACCATGCCGTCCTTGCGGAACAGGTCCCGGGTGATCTGTCCGTCGTCGAACACCGCGTGGTCGTGTTCCCAGCCATGCTCGCCTGCCCATCGCAGGACATCGGGTCGGCGGTCGGTGTGCGGAGCGGGCATCGGTCCTCCTGAGATCCAGTGACGCACATGGTGCGTCACCTCGTGCGTCACATGATGCGCCATCTCATGCGTCGCCCCGGTTGGGGGATCCGGATTCAGGTCGCTGATTCGGACCTCGCGCGGCGCGCTCGGCGGGACGTCCTCCGCGACGAGGGTGGTGGTTCGTCGCCGGCGTCGTAGTCGAGCGTGACCACGGTGAGCCCCGCTTCGGTCGCGCGCCAGGACATGCCGGTGTCGTAGGTGACCAACGTGACCGGTGCGCCGGCCCGGAGTTGGACGGCCAGGGCGCGGTCCGCGATCTCGTCGTCCGGGTCGGGCATCCGGCGGTGGCCCGGCGGGTCGGAGACGATCTCCACGGTGATCCGGCCTCGTGCCGGCCGGTCCGGTCCGGAGCCGGGATCGGCTTCGCGCAGCACGCCGGCGTCCTCGTCCAGGGTCTTGATGATGTGCGCCAGCGAGTAGGCGCCCCGGTACCTGGTCTTGGGGTTGCGCTTGGCCCGGTCGAGTTCGTCCACCACCGCGATCGGCACCAGCAGGTGCACCGGCTGGTCACCGGCGTCCATCAGCTCGGCGAGGTCGAGTTCCTCCAGCTTGCGTTCGTGCTCGAGGTACACGTTGGTGTCCAGCACCGCCAGCCAGGCCCAGCTGCGCCACCGCCTCGCATCCTCCAACCCGACGGTCGCCCGCGTCAGCGCGTCGGAGCGTGCGGTCAGCTCGTTGGTGACCATGGTGTTGAGCAGCTGTTCCTGGGGTGTGTCCGCGCCGACGGCGCCGCCGAACACACCCGAGTTGCCCAGCAGCAACTCGTAGCCGCGGGTACGCACCAGGCGGTCCGCGTCGGCCGCACCGACCGTCTGGCCCAGCCGACGGACGGCCTGATCCACCCACTCCAGGTACTCCCACATGCGCTGCGTCGAACCGACCAGACCCCTGCCCACGCCGACGGTGTGCAGGTTGTCCACCTCGGACTTCAGCTCGCGCAGCAATCGCAGCAGCTCGGACGGGTCGATGCCAGGCAGAGGAGAGACCAACATCGGCCGATACTCCCATCAGGCGGCCCGACGGCGAGGTCGACCAGGCGGCGCGTGTCAGCGCGGGTCGATGATCCGGTCGAAGAACACGACCGCTGCCGCTGCAGCGGCGATTCCGGCGACAGCGGCTTCGGCGGGGTGGCGTCCGGCCAGTGCGGTGAGTGCGCCGGCACCGATTCCTGTGAGCACGGCCAGCAACAGGATCAACGCGGTGCGCGGCGCGAGCAGCCGTGCAGGCTCGGGAACAGTCGTCTCGGTCTTCTGCTCGGGCTGGCGGGTGCTGAACATCGGGGCCTCCGGGTCCTCAACGGTCGTTACCGGGGACCTCTGCGCGTTGCGCTCCTTCTGCTCACCACATGGGCCGGCACCCAGGACGGGTGTTGCCAGATAACTTCGGTTATCGGGCACACGCCGCGCCGACCATCGGCATGTTCCACGCGTCAGAACGGCGGAAGTGATCCGTTCCCGACGATGTCGAACCGACCCACAGGACGACCAGCCGCACCGGGGCCCGAGGTGCCGGTCACGAGGAACTCGGCCGCCTCGCCTTCGTTGCCCGGAAGCCGGAGTCGTCCCTGCCTCATGTTCAGCAAGCGGACCTGGTCTTCCCCCGCCACGGCCGCGATCGCCCCCGACCAGTCAACTCGCCCGCCGACCGTACGAGCAGTCAGTGACGCGGTGACGGGAACCTCCGACATGCCCTCGACCTCGATCACCGCAGGCCCCTGGTAGCTACCCATGCCGCGCAGGGTAGAGGGGACGGTGCTCAGAGTTCACCAAGGGCCGCCGGTGGCCCAGTGGCTGGACCGGTCAGTTACCTCCATCCGCCGACCACGCCCGCGCACAGTCCCGGCGGCGCCACGAGCGACCGGCGCGCTGCCGGGAGGTCGGGTTACACCGGAGGCCGACCGTCACCGGCATGACCACCAACGGCTCCACCACGTGCCCCGACTGCGGCGGCACCGGCGACTACGGCCCCGACCGCGACGACGACCCGTGCGAGATGTGCCAGGCCACCGGCACCCTGCCGTAGCCGGAGCCGTTGCGGTCATCCCCGCGCGCACCGGGTACGGGAGATCCGCGAGTGGACCTGGGTGGTGGGGCACTATGGCCGGACACCAGTGGTGACCGCACGGCATCGAGCACGAGGAGAGCACGTGTCAGCGACCGCACAGACCGCCCGCGAGATGTTGCTGTGGTTGGGCGACAACAACGCGGACATGGATAGCCGGGTCGTCACCGCGCGGTTCCTCGGCGAGGAGTTCGCCGGGGAACCGCAGCTCGACGACCAGCAGCGGAGGCTGTTGAGCAGGGTCTGCGGGAGACTGCGGTCCGCCGGGTTGATCGACGGGATCGACGTTGACGAGGAGTACTACCCGATCCTGGTGTGGCTGACGCCGGACGGTCACCGGTGCGTCGAGGACTTCGACGGCGACGTTCGGAAGTGGGAGGAACGCAACGTGTCCAAGGTCGACAAGTCGATCAGCGTCAACACTGGTGGTGGGGCCTCGCAGCTCGCGGCCCATGTCGGCGGGGACGTCACGCAGAACCAGACGGTCGGCGGGATCGATGTCGAGAAGCTGGTCAAGGCGGCGGAGATAGCGCAGGCCAGCCTGCCGGCGTTGGCGTTGCCCGAGGAGGAGGAGCAACAGGCCCGGCAAGCCGTGGAGGAGATCCTCGCCGAGGCCGAGCAGGAACAACCCGACCAAGGGCTGATGGCCAAGGCGGGCGCGGTGCTGCGGCGCGCGATGGCGGCGGCGCAGTCCGGGGCGGCCCTGTTGCCGGTCATCATGGATGCGTTGTCGGCGGCCGGGGTGGGGGCGTGACCGGCTCTGCCCATGACCGGGCCGCCGCCATCGACAGGGCCCTGCTGCGCTGGGTCGAGCACTACGGCGGCCGGACCACGGTCCTGACCGGGACACTTGATCCGGGGTCCTTGGATGTCGGTGACGGGCCGGCCGTCACCGACGTCGAAGTCGATCGGCGATGGACCTACCTCGAAGCCCTGCAACTGGTGAAGTTCAGGCCGACCAGACAGAATCCCCGGCTCAGGGTCACCCTCACCGCCGACGGAGTGCGGTGCCTGGCCGAGTGCGACGGCGACGTCCGCACGTGGAACGCACGGCACTCCCCAGGGGTGAACCAGCCGATCACGGTGTTCTCGCAGGGAGGCGACGTTCAGGTGCAGGTCGACAGCCCTGGAGCAGCGCAACACCAGCGACGACGATGAACCGCTGATCGGCCGCGCCGGGTTCGACCGCATGTCGGTCGCCACGACTCCAGCGACCGCCGAGCGGTCATCGCCGAACCCCGTGACGCGGCTCCGGCGGATACCTCGGCGAACGCCGCCGGATCAGCGCCCGGCCCCTGGGTGACGCGCCGCCTCCACGATCGACACCAGATCCTCGACGTCGAAGTCCCAGGCGGAGGTCATACGACCGTTCGCCCGGTTCCTGTCCCGGATCGCTTCGTAGGCGGCGCGCATCCGTTGGTACCGCGCCAGCCGGGGCGAGTGGGAGTTGCCGCGCTCCCCGGTGGTCACGCGCTCCCGGAACTCCTCCCAGTGGCCATCCTTCTTCACCATGTACCGGACATAGGCCAGCAACCGTGCCTCGTCCGGCCGGTTCAGGTCGAACCCGTCGAAGGTCAGCGTGTACTGCATGGCCGACCCGAGCCGCTCGCGATCCTCAGGCGTCAGCTCTGTCAAGCGGTGCTCCACCACCCGGAACATCTCCAGGATGTCGTTGACCCAGGAGCACTCCGTCGGCGACAGCTCGACCGGCATGAAGCCGAACTCGTCGTGGTACTCCCCGGCGAACCCCTCTGTCATCACCTCGGCCATCTGCCCGTGGTACTGGCGATGGTGTTCGTCGTCGGAGAGTTTGCCCAGCACCTCATGTAGTAGGGCGAACGTTCGACGTTCGACGGTGTCCAGCGTCCTGGGCACCGCGACAACGTCTCTTCGATCCGGCCTGTCGTCTCCGAAGCCCAGCAGATCGTTGATCGCGCTCCGGAGAAGATCGCTCACCGTCGTGCCCCGGGCGCGGGCCGCGCGGTCGAGCTCGTCGCGCACCGTGTCGTCGACCCGCAGTGTCAACGTAGCCACTACCCCTCCATTCGTAATACCGTAGTTGATTACGTAATACGGTAACACATAGCTGTGATTGTTCGAGGCGTTATCGGGGTGTCAGGGGCAGGGCGTCGGTCGCCTGTCAGCGGCGCGGGGTCCGGTAGCCCGGCGTCCGGGCCGGTGGAGCCGTCGTTATGCGGGTGGGCCGATGCCGGTCGGGTGAATTCCGCCGCCGCCGGCCGACGCAGCGGCGCGGCGGTGCCACGCTGTGCGCCATCAGCCGGCGACCGGACCGGAGGTGCCCGCGGTGGTGACGCCCGAGCTGCGGCAGCCCGACGACCCCGCGTCGGAGGACCCGCCGCCCGAGGCGGGCGGCGACGGCCCGGCGCAGGTTCGCAACACGGTGTCGGGGACCGTGGGTGTGGTGGTGCAGGCCGGTGCGGTGCACGGCGACGTGTCGCTGCACGCCGCGCCGCTGCCGCCCGCGCCGGTGGTGCCGCGGCAGTTGCCCGCGGCGCCGGCCTTGTTCGCCGGGCGGAGCGCGGAGCTGGCCCGGCTGGACCGCGTGCTGACCGCCACCACAGCGCCCGCCGACCCGGCGGGTGCGGGGCAGGGCGCGACGGTGCTGGTGTCGGCGATCGGCGGTGTCGGGGGCATCGGCAAGACCTGGCTCGCCCTGGCGTGGGCACATCGGCACCTGGAGCGGTTTCCCGACGGGCAGCTGTTCGTGGACCTGCGCGGGTTCAGTCCCACCGGCGAGTCGGTGGGGCCGGCGGTGGCGGTGCGCGGGTTCCTCGACGCCCTGGGGGTCGAGGCGAACCGCATCCCCGTCGACCTCGACGCCCAGGCCGCGCTGTACCGCAGCCTGGTGGCCGGGCGGCGGATGCTGGTCGTGCTGGACAACGCC
>NZ_LGED01000018.1 GCF_001280085.1 Saccharothrix sp. NRRL B-16348
TTCCTCGTCCGTCAACACCACCACGGCCACCGGCCGACCCCTACGAGCCACCCGACAACCCTACAATTCATCAACGAACTTCAGACGCAGGACACTAGGCCACCGCCGACCACCTAACGACATCGACTGGGCCCACACACCCACGGCGGCGCACTGCACATCAATCGAGCACCCCGACGGCAGCGTCACCTTCCCCAAAGCCCACCGCGACGACTGCCTGTGGGGTGCCAGAACTCTGCACTGGACCGCTGAGCTGCCGTGATCGTGCGTCGTGTGCCATAAGGACATGATCGTGAGGTGTGGCGTTACGACTGCTTGATCAACGATTACGAGTCTGCATCAGGGGTCGGGCAGGTTCCGAGGCGGACGGCGCGAACCGCAGGTCGGCACGACCGAATCTAGGGGATGCCTCGCGGCCGACACGCAGCCGGCTGTCACCACACGACGTCTGCACCCGGGCCGTTGCGGCCGCTAGGATGAGCGGGTGACCGCAGCAGCACCTCAACCACAGCACGGCCCGGGCGGGCCGTCATTCGCCGACGCCACGCCCGCCCAAGTGCGCGCGGCACTCATCCCCGAAGAGGCCGAGCAGTTCGACCGGGAGTGGCGCGACGTCATGGCCCGCGCCACCGAGGCGCTCGACCTCACCGAGGTGTTCCACACCCTGAACTCCTGGCGCCGGGTCGCCCGCATCACCGTCGCCCAGGGCGCCGAAGCGCACCGCGCCCTGTACCGCCGTGCGGCGGCCAGGGTCACCGGCGCGCAGGTCCCGCCAGACGAGCCACTGGCCACCACCAAAGCCCGCTTGGGACTGGCCTGACCGGCCCACCTTGTACACCCTCACCACCGACGAGACCTCGCGACAGCAGGTCGACGCACTCCCAGCCCAGGCCCTCGCACCGTTCGCCGAGGTACGCGCCGTCCTGGAGGTCGCACCGTGGAACGGGCAGCCCTACCACCGGGACAAACCCGACACCCCGATGCGCGCGATGAGCTTCGGCCCCCACGGACAGGGCGACGTCGTCTACCTCATCCTCGAGGACCCACGCCGAGTCGACCTACTACTGGTCCTGTGGATCGACTGACCGGCGAACCGCCCCTCCCCCGATAACACACGTCAGGGCTCAGCCGAGGTGGCCGTAAACGCGATGTCCGGTTGTCCGAGCCGACCGAGGACATCCCCTGTGGGGTTCCAGAACTCTGCACCTGGACGCTGAGCTGCGGTGATCGCGCACCATGAGCCGTAGAGGCATGCTCGCGAGGTGCAACGTTACGACTGCTGTATCTGATCTTCGTCCGGCTCGTTGGCTGGCTGGTTCTGCTCGGCCGGTCATGGGCGGCCAAAGGACGTGGAGTTGCCGGTGCTGCGGCACGAGGTCGCCGTGCTGCGCCGGACCAGTCCCGCGGATACCGCCCGCACCCCGGCGCGACACCGACACCTCCTGGCGACGGTTCCAGCAGGCCCAGGCAGCGAGCATGCCGGCCTGCGACTTCTTCCACGTCGACTGCGCCCTGACGCTCAAGGGTCTACGTGTTCTTCGTGATGGAGGTCGCCAGCCGCTACGTGCACATCCTCGGCACCACCACGAATCCGGACAACCTGTGGACCACGCAACAAGCCCGCAACCTACCGATGGACCTCGGCGGACCGGGCAGACTACTTCCGGTTCCTCATCCGCGGCCGGGCCGGGCAGTTCACCGCTCCGTTCGACGCGGCCCTCTCCGGCGAGGGCATCCAGGTCGTGAAGATCCCACCACGGTGTCCACGAGCCAACTGTTACGCCGAACGATTCGTTGGCACCATCCGACGCGAAGTCACCGACCGACTGCTCATCCTTAACGAACGCCACCTGCGGGCGGTACTCGACCGCTACGTCTCCACTACAATCACCGCCGACACCACCAAGCCCTACAAGTCAGTGGACCGTCGCCGTTGGCCAGAGATCTTCCCGGTCACGCCGGGCACCCTGCTCGCCTGGCACCACAGGTTCGTGGCCCGCAAGTGGGACACTCCACGCGGCGACGTACCGGGCGTCCACCGACACGAGCGGCGATCAAGACGCTTGTGCTGCGGCTCGCCAGAGAGAACCCACGGTGGGGTCACCGGCGGATCCAGGGCGAACTGGCCCGCCTCGGCCATCGCATCGCCGCCTCGACGGTCTGGCAGATCCTGCACCACGCGGGCATCGACCCGGTGCCACGCCGTGCCGGTCCGACCTGGCGGGAGTTCCTCACGGCCCAGGCCTAGGGCATCATCGCGGCGGACTTCCTCCACCTCGACACAGTGCTCGGCAGGCGCCTGTACGCGTTGGTGTTCCTCGAACACGGCAACCGCCGCCTGCACGTCACCGGCATCACCTCTCACCCAACACGGAAGTGGACAACCCAGCAGGCCAGGAACCTCGCCGCCGACCTCGGAACGCGCATGGAGTCCCAACGGCACCACCGTCTACACCGGCGGCGCACCCACCGGCGATGTCCCCGGCCTGGCCTACGCGGGCGCGGATTCGTCCTACGTGTACTTCACCCTGCGACCGGGCTCGTGGACGTTGACCGCCACCGGCACCGGGCGCTTGCCGATGCCGGTGCGGTCCCCAGGGAGGTGAGGTCGTAGTCGATGTCCAGACTTTGACTCGTGCTGAAACTTACTCTTGGCCCGGCCGGATTCCGCTGTTAGCGTGCACAGTGCCGGGCCCGGACCGCCGTCGTGCCACTCGTTCCCCACATCGTCGTGAGGTCAGGGATCATCAAGAGAGTTCTCCACGCGCTGGTCGCGTTGGCGGTGGTCGCCGCCGGGATGCTGGTGGCGGGCAACCCGGCGCAGGCGGCGACCGGCTTCTACGTCAGCAACGGGCGGCTGTACGACGCCAACGGCTCGGACTTCGTCATGCGCGGGGTGAACCACCCGCACGCCTGGTACGCGAGCCAGACGCCGTCGTCGCTGGCCAACATCAAACGACTCGGCGCGAACACGGTCCGCGTCGTGCTCGACTTCAGCCGCAGCGCCTCCGACATCGCCAACGTCGTGTCGATGTGCAAGCAGAACAGGCTGATCTGCGTGCTGGAGTTCCACGACACCACCGGCTACGGCGACCAGCAGGCGGCGACCCTGTCCCAGGCGGCCGACCAGTGGATCCGCGTGCGCGGCGCGATCGTCGGCCAGGAGCGGTACGTCATCGTCAACATCGGCAACGAGCCCTACGGCAACAACAACGCCGGAGGCTGGACCAACGACACCATCGGCGCGATCCAGAAACTGCGCAACAACGGCCTGACGCACACTCTCATGGTCGACGGACCGAACTGGGGCCAGGACTGGTCCGGCACCATGCGCACCAACGCATCCAGGGTGTTCAACGCCGACTCGCTCCGCAACACCGTGTTCTCCATCCACATGTACGGCGTCTACGGCACCGCGAGCGCCATCACCAGCTACCTCGACGCCTTCGTCAACGCCCGCCTGCCCATCGTCGTCGGCGAGTTCGGCCACAACCACTCCGACGGCGACGTCGACGAGAACACCATCCTGTCGGCCACCCAGTCCCGACGACTGGGCTACCTGGGCTGGTCCTGGAGCGGCAACGGCAACCCCGTGCAGTACCTCGACATGGCCAACGGGTTCAACGCCAACAGCCTGACCTCCTGGGGCCAACGCATCTTCAACGGCGCCAACGGCATCAAATCCACCTCCACCGAGGCATCGGTCTACCGCGGCACCGGTGGCACCTCCATCGTCTCGACACCGGCCAACCGGTGCGTCGACGTGCCGGGCGCCTCCCAGGCCAACGGCACACAGGTCACGCTGTGGGACTGCAACGGCGGCGCCAACCAGTCCTTCACCAGCACGTCCTCCGGTGAACTGCGGGTCTACGGCTCCAAGTGCCTCGAACCCCATGGCAACGGCACCGCCGCCGGCACCGCGGTATCCATCGGGGACTGCAACGGCACAGCCAACGAGCGGTGGTCGGTCAACAGCAACGGCACCATCACCAACCAGGCCACCGGCCTGTGCCTCGACGCCGAAGCCGCCGGCACCGCCAACAGCACACGAGTACTGCTATGGACCTGCAGCGGCACCGCCAACCAGCAGTGGACCCGCCGCTGACCCACCCGACACCACGTGGCGCTCGTCCACCCGTCCAAGGACGAGTAGACGAGCGCCACGTGACACCCCCACATCCGGGCACCGCTGAACGGCGGTTCACCGCGACGCTCTCCTGACCGGAGGACTCAAGGGATGACGACGCACTGGCCCACCTCGGCACTCGGTTTCGGCGGGGACTACAACCCCGAGCAATGGCCGCCGGAGGTGTGGGAGGAGGACGTGCGCCTCATGACCGAGGTGGGCGTGAACATCGTGACCATCGGCGTGTTCAGCTGGGGCGCCCTGGAGGTCGCCGACGGCGTGTTCGAGTGGACGTGGCTGGACCGCGTCATCGATCTGTTGCACCGCAATGGGATCTCGGTCGACCTCGCCACCCCCACCGCCTCACCACCGCTGTGGCTGCACGCCGCCCACCCCGAGATCCTGCCGGTGCAGGCCGACATGACGCGGCGCCGGCCGGGAGCACGGGACGGCTGGTGCGCGAACTCGGCGACGTTCCGCCGCTACGCGCTGCGCATCACGAAGGCACTCGCCGAGCGCTACGCCGCGCACCCGGCGGTGGTGCTGTGGCACGTCAGCAACGAGATCGGCGGCGGGAACGGACGTTGCCACTGCGACGAGTCACTCGCCGCCTTCCGGGTCTGGCTGCGTGAGCGCTACGGCTCGCTCGACAACCTCAACCGCGCCTGGGGCACGGCGTTCTGGGGCCTCTACCTCACCGACTGGGACCACGTGCCCGCACCGCGCGGCGGCGAGGCGCACAACCCGGCGCTGATGCTGGACTACGACCGGTTCTGCTCGGACTCGCTGCTCGACCACTACCGAGCCGAACGCGACGTCATCCGCGAGTTCGCCCCCACCACGCCGATCACCACCAACTTCATGGTCGGCCCCCACCAGGACATCGTCGACTACCCGCGCTGGGCCGAGCACGTCGACGTCGTCGCCAACGACCACTACACCATCCCGTCCGATCCGCTGTCGGCGCAGGACATCGCGTTCTCCGCCGACCGGGTGCGCGGGATGACCCCCGGTCGCGGTCCGTGGCTGCTCATGGAGCACTCGGTCAGCTCCCACGCATGGCACACCGTCAACCGGGCCAAAGCGCCCCGTGAGCTGGTCCGGGACAGCCTCGGGCACATCGCGCGCGGCGCCGACGGCGCGCTGTTCTTCCAGTGGCGGGCCTCGTTGCGGGGCGCCGAGCAGTTCCTCCAGGGCATGGTGTCGCACGCCGGCACCGACTCCAAGATCGGCCGCGAGGTGCGGGAGCTGGGCGCGGTGCTGGGCAGGCTGGCCGAGGTGCGGGGCTCGACCGTGGAACCCGCGCGGGTCGCGTTGCTGTTCGACGACGAGGCGGGGTGGGCATTCTCCCGAGGACTCAAGCCGCACAAGGGAATCGACTACGGAGACGAACCGCGCACCTGGCACCGTGCGCTCTGGACCCGCAACGTCCTTGTCGACGTCGTCGCCCCGTCGGCCGACCTGACCACCTACGACCTGGTGATCGTGCCGACGCTGTTCCTCGTGGACGACGAGTCCGCCGCACGCGTCGCCGACGTGGCACAACGCGGTGGCGTGGTCGTGGTGACCTGGATGTCGGGCATCGTCGACCACGAGAACGCCGTACGACCCGGCGGCTACCCCGGCGCGTTCCGCGACCTGCTCGGCGTCCGCTCGGAGGAGTTCTACCCGCTCCAACCCGACGAGCACGGCCGACTCGACTCCGGCGCCACGTTCCACTCGTGGTCGGAACTCATGGACGCCACCGACGCCGAGGTCGTCGCACGCTACGCCGAGGGCCCGTTGGCCGGCGGGCCTGCCGTGACCCGCCGCGCCGTCGGCTCGGGCGCCGCCTACTACGTCTCGTGCGCCCTCGAACCGGCGAGCCTGGACGAGTTCGTCGGGCAAGTGCTCGACGACGCGGGCATCGAACCGTCCGGCGGCGGAGCGGGACTGGACGTGGTGCGCCGCGAGAAGAACGGCACCACATGGATCTT
Source organism: Saccharothrix sp. NRRL B-16348 (assembly GCF_001280085.1). Classification (GTDB taxonomy): domain Bacteria; phylum Actinomycetota; class Actinomycetes; order Mycobacteriales; family Pseudonocardiaceae; genus Actinosynnema. The sequence goes on from NZ_LGED01000018.1 coordinate 6,103, forward strand.
CGCCCTCAACCACGGCGAGCAGGAGCGCCGCGTGGCCGCGACGGGAGTCGAACTCGTGACCGGCGAGACCATCGACCACGAACTGGTCGTACCGGCCCGCGAAGTGCGGGTCGTGCGGGAAAGTCGATGAGCGGCGAAGCTCGGTGACCTGCTTTGAATGGTCCCGATGCCCGTCGTTCCTGACATCGCGCCGAGTTGGCCGCTCGACCTGGATCAGCGACTGCAGCACCGCTCAGGTCGGTTGATCGAACTGTTCGCCGCACACCGCCGCCACGCCTTCGACCTGGTCACCTCAGCGGAGTCCTTCCTTCCCTAGCGGACTCCGCGACCCACCGCCCCCGGGTGGTAGCTTTCCGGCGGGGCGAGGTAGCTCGCCGGCAGGCCTCCTGTGTTCACCACGATCTGGTCCACGACCATGCCGGGGTCCACCATCAGCAGGCGCAGGACGTGCTCGCCAGGCGTGGTGACGGTCAGCGAGCCGGTCAGCTTCTCCACGCCCGCGGTGACGTTGCGCGCCCAGGCGTCATCACTCCTGCCGGTGGCGATGGCCTGACCCGACAGCACCACGGCGGGACCGTTGTCGAGGGCGATGGCCAGCCGTCGTTTCCCGCGTGCGTCCAGCGACGGCAGGCGGAACACCGTCACCGGGAAGGTGCCCGTGCCGGCGAACCGGATCCGGTAGGACAGCTCCGGCGACCGGGTCGTCACGTTGTCGGCGATGGGCGCCGCGGTCGAGGGCACGGCCTCCACCGCGGCCTGCCGCCGGCCGAGTCCACGGACCACGCGCCAGTCCGCGCCGCTGCGCGGCACGCGGCCGTGGAAGTGCGCGGCGTCGATCGAGACGTAGCCGTGGGCCTCGACGAACCCCGTGGCGCTCGTACGTGCCTGCTCGCCGTCATTGCTGACGCGCAGCGGCACGGACAGGCTCCGCCCGGCGCCGGTGAACGTCACCGTCGCCTCGTGCCTGCCCTGGGGTGCCCGCGCCCAGTCGATCGAGACCCACACGCGAGCCTGGTCGGTGACGGTGCCGGAGGTCGAACTCACCAGTACCCACGGGTGACTCGTCGTGGCGCGCCAGGTGAAGGAGCGGAACCCGGTGTTGAAGACGTCCACGAAACGGCGGTCGCGCGGATAGGAGGAGAAGGACAGCGGCCGCGCGGTCCCGGTCTCGTTGCCCTCGGCGGCCACTCCCAGCCCCGAGGTGCTCTGCGGCGTCACCCTGACCACGGTCGGGCGACCCGGCGCCTTGGGGATCTGGGTGGGGTAGGGGTTGACGACACCGTTCCACTTGCCGCCCGCGATCTCGGTGTTGTAGCGCCGGGTGAGCGCTTCCTCCTCCGTGTGGGCGGCCTCGCACAGGTCCGCGTACCGGTTCACCCCGGCTCCGCGGCCCTGCCGGGACGCCAGCGCGTTGCAGTCCGCCCAGTAGTACTTGAGGTTCATCAGGTAGGCGCCGTGCACCGGGTACTCGACCAGCTCGTAGAAAGCGTTCTGGTAGGCCGGGGGCAACATGCGGCCCAGCGCCCGTGTCCGCTCCAGCAGGTTCCGGTAGGCCGCTATCCGTCCGCCCGCCTCGTCGCCGTGGTGGATCAGGGAGATGGTGCCGCGGTCGACGAACTCCGGGCGCCGTTCGGCGGCGAGGCGGTAGAACTCCGTGCGGATGGCGGCGATCTCGCTGCCGTGCTGCTGCCCGAACTGCCGGCCCGTCCACTCGACCAGGAAGTCCTCGACGTTGTCGGGTCCCCACCGGTGGACGTTCCAGGCGAGGTCCATGCAGAAGGACAGTCCGGCCTCCTGCGACTTGATGTCGCCGACGTTGATGACCCACAGGCGGTCGACGCGGTGCTCGTAGGCGCGGCGCAGCTCCTGCCAGATCTTGCCGATCTGGGTGGTGTCCAGCCACAGGTAGCTCTTCGGGCTTCCCCAGTACGAGATGTGGTAGTAGATCCCGTTGCCGCCCGGGCGCTGCTGCTCCGCGCTGGTGGGCATCTGCCGCATGTTGCCGTGGTTGTCGTCCGGCCAGACCAGGGTGATGTCCTCGGGCACCTGCACGCCCGCGTTGTAGAGGTCCAGGACTTCCTTGTAGGGGATGAAGATCTGCGGGCCGGTACCATGGCCGACCTCCTCGGCCAGGATGCGGCGCTGATCGGTGATGATCCGGTTCATCACCGCGACCTTCTGCGGCACCGTCGTGGCGTAGCGGGTCACGAAGCCGGAGTCGTGCAGGCCCCGCATGCCGATCGTCCAGCAGCTCTCGTAGGCGGCGTTCTGCCTCGCACGCGCACGCCAGTACGCGGCGATCACGCCGGGGTTCACCGTGTAGTCGTACTCCGGCAGGCTGCCGTCGGGGTTGCGGTGCGTCTCGGCCCACGGTTGCCACTCGTGCACGCCGTTGCGCAGCAGCGCTTCCGGGTGGCTGGAGCCGACCACGATCCCGTACTCGTCGGCGAGCCGGGCGTTCTCCGGGTACTTGTTGAAGTGGTCGGTGTACGGGTGCATGGCGGGCCACAGGTAGTTGGCCTTCAACCGCAGCAGCAGTTCGAAGATCTTCTTGTAGGTCTCCGGACCGATCTTCTTGTCCCGCTCCTGCATCCGGTTGGACCACGTGGTCAGGTTCTGCTCGTCGTTGATGAAGATGCCCCGGTAGCGCACCGACGGTTCACGGCGCTTGACCGTCGCCGCCCCGACGCTCACCGCCGTGCGGCGTTCCACCGGCACGTCGGCCCACCAGTACCACGGCGACACGCCGATCCGCTCGGAGGTGTCGTAGATGCCGTACACCGCGCCACGCCGGTCGCTGCCCGCGATCACCAGCGCCCGGGTCACGCCGGGCAGCGGGTTGTCCACCACCTGCGTCACCGACGCCTCCCACCGGCCCGCCACCTCGGCGGTGTCCAGCCGGCCCTCCGCGATCAGGCGGTCGATGACCGGACTGGCGCCGATGGTGCCGATCAGCACCGCGGTCCCCGCCATCCCGGACGTGCTGCGGCGCAGGGGTGGCCGCACGCCGCTGACCCGTTCCAAGTCGGCGGCGAGGTCACCCGCGGCACGGGCGACCGCCGGGTCGTCCGCCTGGTCCACGAACAGGGCCACCGCGACACCGCCCTGGACGAGGGTGAACCCGTCCTCGGCGAGCCCGTCCTGCCCGGGCGCCGCCATCGCGATTCCCGGCACCAGCGGGGCGACGCCCGCGATCGCCATACCGCGCAACAACGATCTGCGCGTCCATCCGTTCGATTCGCTGTTCACCATGGATCCCGACCTTCCTGCACACCGGGCGGCGGAGAAGAAGTGCTATGACCGAACTGGCAAGCGCCGGCCAATCAATGCCGTAGGGAGACGACGTGAACACGCCGGATCGCCGTCCGGCATCAGAGCTTCCACTCCTGCTGTCACGTCATGCGTGCCGCCGTTGCAGTCCTACAGCTGGGCTTTCGCCCCGGACGCGGCGTTGGCGGGGGCCTCCAGGCACTTTCCGAGCAACTGCAACGTGGTACCGCTGCGGGTGAACAGCTGGTTGGCCGCGCCGTGGCAGTCCCAGATCGCGAGCTGGGTGCCGTTGGTGTCGGCGCTCTCGGGCGCGTCCACGCATCGTCCGGCCGACTCGCTGCGCAGCGCGAACGTCGTCGGTGGTGTGGTGGTGCCGCCACCGCTGACTCGGAACACGGTCGTGCCGTGCGCCGGGACGCTCGCCGAGATGGCACCCGTGGTCGTGGAGGTCGTCCCGGTCCACAGGTCCCGCAGCGTGAAGGAACTGCCGTTCTTGCCGATGGCGCTCGCGGTCGTCGAGACGGTTGTGGTGGTGTTGCCCTGGTTGAACAAGGCGACCGCGACGTCGCCGTTGGTCAATCGTTTGGCGAGCACGCGTCGGGTGCCGTCGGAGGACGCCTGCGTGGCCTGCACGCCGAGCGGGTCCTGGTTGACCGCGATCAGGTCGGCGTTGCGGAGGATGCCGAGGGCGGTGGAAGACGCGTTGCGGACGTCGTTGCCGGCGATGAGCGGCGCCGCCATGACCGCCCACATGGCGAAGTGGCTGCGCTGCTCGGTCTCCGTCATGCCGCCGTTGCCGCCGGTGTCCCACCGGTTGGTGATGTCCTCGGTGGTGCGCCACATGTTCGCCACGTCGCCCCAGTTGCGCAGCCGGCCGGTCTTGGCGTGGATGCTGTTGGGGTTGATGCTGTAGACGATCGGGCGGCCGGTCGCGACCAGGGCGTCCCGCATCTTCGCGAACGCCGCCACCTGGTCGGCCATCGTGCCCTCCGGCGAGCACCAGTCGTACTTCAGGAAGTCCACGCCCCAGGCCGCGAACTGGCGCGCGTCCTGCGCCTCGTGCCCCTTGCTGCCGGTGGCACCGGGGAAGGCGTTGAAGTACTGCGCGCACGTCTCGGCCGCCGGCACCTGGTAGATGCCGAACAGCAGGCCTTTGCCGTGCAGGTAGTCCCCGAGGGCTTTCATCCCGCTCGGGAACCGGGTGGGATGCGCGCGGAGGTTGCCCTGGGCGTCGCGGTTGGGATCGAACCAGCAGTCGTCCACCACCACGTAGCGGTAGCCCCGTGCCGCCATCCCGTTGGCGACCAACGCGTCGGCCGTCTGCCGGATAAGCGATTCGTTGATGTCGCAGCCGAACGTGTTCAACGAATGAGGGTGGACGAACCATGGTGCTCCTCCGCCGGTGGATCGTCGTGCGTACCGAACTGAGGTGGTCAGGACAGCACAATCACTGTCCTGACCACCTGAACGCGGCGAGCCATGTCGGGGCTAGAAGGCTGTTTCCCAGGTGGTGGTGCTGGAAGACGCGTCGGTGCGGAGGCGGTCGCGGGCGGCGGTGTCGGCGTACAGGCCCCAGCGCATCCAGTCCACGAAGGTGTTGCGGGCACGGGAGTCGCCCCAGTAGCTGCCGTGGTCCCCGCCGCGGAAGGTGAGGAACGCCTTGGGCCGCGGCAATTCGTTGTACGCCTGGCGGGCGGAGGAGTAGGGGCAGAGGGGGTCTCGGTCCCCGTGGATGAACAGGACCTTGGCCTTGACCGAGGGGGCCGGGTTGCCCATGTCCACGCAGGCCATGGGAACCGCGGCGACGATGCGCGGGTCGGGTGCGATGGTGAGCAGGCTGTGCGTGGTCATGCCGCCCATCGAGTAGCCGTACACGCCCACACCGACGGTGGTGTTGATGTGGCCCCTCAGCGGGTCGTTGGCGGTGTTGAGCGCCAGGGTCCGCGTGATGACCTCGGAGACATCCCTGCCGAGGTTGCCGTTGTAGGTGTCGCCGACGTTGCTGCCGAAGTGCGGTCCCGGCACGATGAACCCCGCCGCGGCCATGGGCCTGATGTGCGACAGGGAGCCCTGCGGGCTGCTGCCACTGCCGTGGGTGTACTCGCAGACGGGGAACACACCGTCGGCCACGGGCGCGTTCGCGACAGGTCCGCTACCGGGCGTGCCCTTGGCCGGGTAGTACACGGAGGTGGTGATCCGACGGGTGCCGCGCATCCAGCTGTACTGGCGGACACCCACGGCGAACGGCGTGGTCGGAGCGCCCAGCGAGGTGACGGAGGCGAGTCCCTGCCCGGCGCCGAGCAGTCCGACGCCGAGGCCCGCCGCGCCGGCCGCGCCGACACGCAGGAAGGTACGTCGTTGCATGGTCATGATTCCTCCACGTTGAGGATGGTTCGGGGTGATGCGACCGCTTTCGCGGCGGCGGACGGTGCGCAGCGGGGTTCAGGTCGTCGGAGGATCAACCGCCCGAGGCGGCACGCGGTCACGCGGGAGTTGCCTGCCGTGCTGACGGGCCGAACCCGACGAGGCTTGCGTTCCGATGACGACCCATCCGCCCGACTGTCGGGTGCGTGTCCGGCACGGTGCCCTCCTCGGCCGCCCACCGCATTGATACGATTCAACCGCGAGGTATGTCAGTTAGACTGGCGATAGCAATGCGGAGTGTCAATGGTCGGGTCTCAATACGCAGGATCGCTACAGTCGACTTGGTCCTGCACGCCAACCTGCAACAGGAGCGCACCGTGGTAAGCCCGTTCGACGTCGAAGAGATCTTTCCCGACGTCGCCGATCCCGTGCGACTGCCGCGCCGGCAGAACGGCAGCTCACCCCAGGGCCTGACGGTGACCTTGATCGCCGACTACACCCTGCACGTCCGCGCGTGGTTGCCGACCGAGGCGATCGTGGCCCTGCTCGGCGATTTCGGCATCACCACCGGCGCCGCGCGGACCGCCATCAGCAGGCTGGCCCGCCGAGGCGTGCTCGAGGGCAGCCGACGTGGCCGACACAGCTCCTACCGCCTGACCGAACCCGCTGCGGGCGACCTGTCCTTCGGCGGCACCTCCATCGCGGCGTTCGCCGCCGGACCCGACTCCTGGGACGGTTCGTGGACGGCCTTCGTCTTCACCATGCCGAAGGAGGAGAAGAGCCGGCGGAGCTCCCTGCGAGCCCAACTGAGGTTTCGCGGGTACGCGCCGCTCTACGACGGAGTCTGGGTGTCACCACACCCGATGAAGGAACAAGATCACGCCGAACTCGTCGCGGCTGTCAATGGCCATTCGTTCTTCCCCATAGACGGCCTGGAGTTCTCCCCGCTGGTGGCCACCCAGATCTCCCCAACGGCGGCCAGATAGTTCCCCGCCCCGGTCAGTTCAACGGCATCACGCCCTTGCCGGAGGTGGCCTGAGCGAGCCGGAAGCTGTCACCCTGGGTGACCACGACGTGGGCGTGGTGCAGCAGCCGGTCGACCGTCGCGGTGGCCAGGGTCTTGGGCATGATCTCGTCGAACCCGGACGGGTGCAGGTTCGAGCTCACCGCCAGCGCCCGCCGCTCGTAAGCGGCGTCGACCAGGCGGTAGAAGCCCTCGGCGGCGTCCGGGCTGACCGGCAGCAGCCCGATGTCGTCGATGATGATCAGATCGGTGCGGATCAACCGGGTCATCGCTCGGGTGATCGAGTCGTCGGCGCGGTGCCGGCGGACCAGGACACCGAGGTCCTCGATGGTGAACCAGGCGACGGTCATCCCGGCCTCGACCGCGGCCTGCCCGAGCGCCTCGCAGAAATGAGACTTGCCGGTGCCCGACGGTCCGCAGACACAGAGGTTCTCCTTGCGCTGCACCCATTCCAGGGTCTTGAGCGCGTCCTGGGTCGGGCGCGGGATGGTGGATGCCTGCTCGTCCCAGTCGCCGAAGGTCTTCCCGGCGGGGAACGCGGCGCGTTTGCGGCGGGTGCGCAGGTTGGCCGCGTCGCGTCCGGCAGCCTCCTCGGCGAGCAGGACGCGGACGACCTCGGCGGGGTCCCAGCGCTGCGCTTTGGCGGTCGGGATCAGGTCGGTCAGCGATCGCCTGATGTAGGGCAGTTTCAGGCGTTTGGTCAGCTCGATCGCCTCGGCCAGCGGGTCGCCGCCCGAGCCCGCGACGGTGCGCAGTGGTGCCGCCATCACGCCTCGTTCCCTTCCGTGGTGATGCCGAAGTTGGACCAGGCCGAGGTGCCCGGTTGCAGGCTGTGCGTCTCACCGGCCCTGGTCGGCTCGGCCCGCTCGCGGCCAGCCTGGTGGGCCAGGATGCGGATCAGGTCGTTCTCGGCGAACCGGCCGGCGATCGCCGCGGTCCCGAGCGCCTGGTCGACCTCGGCGGCCGGGTGCAGCTTGGCCAGCGCGACCGCCTCGGCCATCTTCGGTCGGACCCGTCGGGCTCCGGCCGCGGCGGCCTCGACCAGCCAGGATGCCGCTCCCGGCCCGAGCGCGAGGAACGCGGCTTCCTCGGCCGAGGTGGCTTTCGGGACGCGGTCACCGTCCTTGTTCCCGCGTGGTGGGTAGTGCTCGTCGCTGATCACCGGGGTGCCCGGCGTGGACCGGGCATGACGGGCGACCTCGGTCGGACCGGCCTGGCCGACGGCGGTGACGATCAGCTCATCGCCGTGGAACCGGGCCCAGACCCTGGTGTCGACCAGCTCGTGCGGCACCGAGTAACGCACGCCCTCCACCGAGATCGTGCAGTCCCAGTTCACCCGGCGCGTCGTGCCGAACGCGACCGTGAACGCCTGAGCGGGCAACGGATGCAGCCTCGTTCGTTCCTCGGCCAGTGCCTCGAGCGGGCGGCGCCGGGTCTCCCGGTGCGGCCGGTCGTTGACCTGCTCGCAGAACTCCCGGCAGGCCGTCTCCAGCTCGCCGAACTTGCGGTACCCGCCCAGCAGGTTCGCCTCGGTGGGCACGAGATCGGCTTTGGCGATGCGCACGGTGGCCTCCGATCCGCCCTTGGACTGCGGGTCGGCCGGGACACAGGTGCGGATGGTCATCCCGTAGTGCCGGCCGACCTCGACGATCTCCGGGTTGCGCACCGCGATCCGCGCGACGTGGTCGACCGACACGGTCTTCTCGTTGTCGGTCAGCGCATAGGTCGGCACCCCGCCGATCCGCCGCAACGTCGTGTCCAGACAGGACACGATCGTGGGCAGAGTCTTGTCCCACACCGGAATCACCACCCGGAACCGCGACCATGCCAGCCACGCGCACCACAGGCTCGTGCGTCGCCCGCCGATACGAGGGCCTTCGCCCCAGTCCCACTGCAACCACAGCCCCGGCTCGGTGATCCAGGGCCGGAACACCCGCCGCTGCCCGGCCTGGAACCGCTGCTTGACCCGCGCGACCTCCCGGCGGGTGGTGCGTTCACCGCCGGCGAAGCCCATCGCGGCGATCCGCTCGTGCACCACGTCGGCCCGGATCCGGCCGCCGGAGCGGACCACCAGCTCCTCGATCTTCTCCAGATACCCGTCGATCGGACGAGCCCGATGCTCACGGGCCACCGGGCTCTGCCCGGCCTCGCGCATCTGCACATAGCGGGCCACCGTGTGGTGGTCACACCCGGCCAACTCTGCCGCCGCACGGTAACTGCCCGTGAGGTCGTATGCCTCAAGGATCTCCATGATCTCCCTGCTCGTCTTCACCGGCCGACTCTTGTCGACCGGTGGCCTGGACTGCTCACCGGGGAGATATCTGGCCGTCAGCGGGGAGATCGCCGGCCACCTACGGGGCGGTAAGTGGCCGCCTATGGGGATCTTTCACTGGCCGCCGACA
>NZ_LGED01000019.1 GCF_001280085.1 Saccharothrix sp. NRRL B-16348
AAGCCGCTTGGCACGCCGCTCAGACCCAGCCAGCTACCATCCCGGCGGCACCGACCGCATCCAGGTAACAACCGCCTCGGGCTATCGGGGGAAGCTCAGGTGTGCCGTTCGGCTGTGGCGGTGATGTTCGACCGGTATGCGGGGTCGGGTTACGTGGTCAGGTGCGGTGCAGTGGTACGGGTTCGCCGTCCCAGAGCGCGTCGGTGACTGAGTTCCATCCCTCGGGGAGTCGGATGTCGATGCCCGCGGCGCGCAGCGCGTCGGTGGCCCGGGTGACCAGTGTGTCCGGCTTTTCCTCGATCTCCTGGGGGTCGTAGGTGAGGGCGAGGTGGACGGTTCGGGAGCCGCGGCCGATCTGTCCGGTGATTGCGATGCCGAAGGGACCTTCGAGTCTGGCGGTGCGCAGGGCGTTGAGGGCGTCGGTGTGCAGTTGTTTGGCGGTGAGGTAGGACAGCACAATGGGTCTGCTGATGGCGGGTGTGGCCATGCGGGCGATCTCGTTGGCGCTGACGCCTCGTGCGTGGTCGAAGTCGATGGCGCGGAACAGGGCGTTGCGGGCGTCGATGAAGTCCCGGACGGCTTGGGGTGTCGCGATCTGGGTGTCCACTCGTCGACCGTACCGGTCACTGTATTGACCGGTCAAAGTATTGACCGGTTCGTGTGATGATCGGTGGCACTCCACGCCACCTCCTTGGCTGCCGATGACCGGCCGAGCAGAACCAGCCAACCGCCGAGCCGGACGATCAGGTATAACAGCCGTAATGCCACACCTCACGATCCTGCCTTGCAGCCCAGGGTGCCGGATCGCCGCAGCTCAACGCTCGAGTGCAGAGTTCTGGCACCCACACGCGGGCGGTACCCGCAGGCGCTTGAGCGCGCGGCGGACCGTTGCAGCGCCTACCTGGTGGCCGAGCTTGAGCATTTCGCCTTGATCCTGCGGTAGCCCCAGACGCTGTTCTCCGGGGCCATCGCTCGATCAACGCCACGTTGGTGCCGTCGGCCGGCGGTCGGCCGGTGCGGTTCGGGTGGGTCCACTTCTTCGCGACCAGGCGCCGGTGCCATCGCAGGAGGGTGCCCGGTGTCACCAAACGGTGCTCGTACAGCAGCCGGGGGAGTCGGCGCACCAGCGCGGCGAGCACCGCGCGATCCGCCCACTCCAGTTGCAGGCGGGGGTGGTGTGGCGCAGTACGGCGACTTCGTGCCGCAGCACCAGCATCTGCAAGTCTTTGGCGCCGATGACCGACCGAGCAAGACCAGCCAGCCAACGAGCCGGACGAAGATCAGGTACAGCAGTCGTAGCGCCACGTCTCGCGATCATGCCTTTACGGTTCATGATGCGCGATCACCGCAGCTCAGCGCTCAGGTGCAGGGTTTTGGAACCCCACACCTGACGACCCGTCACTGCGCTTGGTCGACGTCGAGCAGTGCCTCAGCTTCTTCCGGCACGTCACCCAGGTCACGGGTAAGGCCGTGGCAGCACATCTCCAAGCGAATCCGCCGGCTGCTTGGGCATGATGAAACCGATCCTCGCTGCCAGTGCGAGTAGCTCACGTGCCGGCGGCGCATGCATGGCGACGACCGCGCGTCCGAGCGCTTCAAGCCGGTGAGCACCGACCCGGCCGCGTCGAGGTAGACGAGCGCGCCAGCGCGTCCCGAGTGGACGTGGTCTGCCAGCTGCGGACGGCTCTGGCGACGTTTGCGTGAGGTTGCGAGCCATAAGATGATCGTCATGGCGTCGCGCCCGGCTGAGGTGGGGGCAGTGTGCTGGTCGAGCTCCAGCACAAAGGAACATCTGGCAGCGGGGAAGAAGTAGTCGCTGCAGGGGGAGAACGATGGCCAACGATCCTTTGAATCTCGACGAGTCCGGCGAGTGGGCTGGCCTGTGGTGGCGGCCGGACAACGCTGACGAGCAGGTCCCGGGAGTCCTCCGGTACGACCCCGAGGGTGGCCTCTCGCTCTCGCTGATCGGCGCGTTCGAGGACCGCATCACGACGAACCCCGCTCCGGGGGTGACGATGTACCACGAGGGCACCAGGACCTGGGACGTCATCCACGGCGCGGCCGAGCAGCGCGAGATCAGCCTCCTCGGCTGCATTCCCACGGGCGAGAAGCGGACCATGTTCGCGCGGGTGAACAGCCCCGACAAGCAGGTCCTGGCGGCGATGACCGCGATCATCGGTGCGCACGTGAGCGGCGAGGAGGACGCTGCGTTCTCGGCGGCCGAGGTCTCGGTCGAGGACCTCGGGCTCTGGGCTGCGTCGTCTGTGTTCACGGGCTTCCATGGCGCTCCCGACGGCAAGATCGACGGGACAGGGAGCATTGCCGTGAAGCCGGTCGAAGTGCGGTCGGTCGTGGTCGACGAGACCGAGTTCCGCCTTGAACACCGGCATACACTGCCGTATTTCGACCAGCGCAAGGGCGAGACCGTGGGGCGCATGCGGGACACGGCGTTCGTGCGAGCCGTCCCGGCGGCCCCGTTCTCCGCGGCCGGGGCGCGGGAGACGGCGCGCCTAGTGCAGGATCTGATCACCCTGGCGACGCACCGTGCGGCTGGCGTGATCTGGCTCCGGCTGGAGGTGGCCGGGACCGAGTCAGTCCTGCCGGACGGTCGCCCCGCGCCGCGCCGGCACGCCCACGTGCTCTACTCGCCCGCCGCACTCGGCAAGCACGATGCCAAGGCCATCGACGACCGCCGAGTCTTCTTCACCTGCGAGTCGCTCCCGTTCGAGGAGATCGTGCCCCGCTGGTGCGAGGCGTACGGCCGTCTGAAGGCAGCGACCAACATGATCCTTGGGCTGCGCTACGCACCAGCCCAATTCGTCGAGAACAACCTCCTGACGGCGGTGGGCGCTGCCGAGGTGCTGCACCGCGGCCTCCGCATCGACACGAAGCCGTTCCCCAAGAAAGAGTTCAAGGAGATGCGCGAGGCGATGCTCGCGCAGGTACCCGAGGAGTTCCGCGCCAGTTTTCGTAGCGCGATCCGCAACGATCCGATCCTGCGGGACAGGCTCCACGCTATCGCCGCGCGCCCCGACCAGGACGCGATCGCGCTCCTCATGCCGGACGTGGGCCACTGGGCGAGCAGGACAACGCAAGCCCGCAACGACCTCGCGCACGAGGGCAGGACGCCGAACCACCCGGTCGAGGAGCTGATCGCCATCGTTGAGGTGACCACGGCGGTCGTGATCCTCAACGTGCTGCACGAGCTAGGCCTGCCGGCCGGGCGGCAGCGAGAAATCGTTCAGGAGCACCCTCAGCTGAGAGCGACGGCGCGTACCGCGGGCAAGTGGCTGATCGCTCCGAGCGGCGACGCCTGAGCGTCGCCTTCTGCCACCGTCGACGAACCACGGCTCCTGCACGAGCAGTTCGGACGCGCCATCAGGCGGGAAGTCACCGACCGCCTGCTCATCATCAACGAACACCACCTGCGAGCAGTGCTCGACCGCTACTCGGCTCACTACAACCACCGCCGACCACACAGAGCACTTCAACTCTTGCCACCACGACCGGACCAGCCGATTCCAGAACCGGGCCACATCTCGCTACGCCGCCGACCAGTCCTCGGCGGCCTGATTAACGAGTACGAACCCATCGCTGCGTAAGCGCAGGTCAGGCCACGTGGCCGACTATTGGCACCCCTCGCGGGTACGGGCCGTGACCACCACCATGCCGCCACCGTCCGCCACGTCCTGGACGGCCAGCGTCGACAGTCCGGAAAACACCGTCCCTGCAAGGGACTCGACATCCATCACAAGGTCATGATCGTGGCTGGCTACTCGACGTCACCACCGACTACGGGTCAGAGCCGCTCGTTTGACGGACCCAGGGACTGCGGTCAGCTCTACGCGCTGCTCGCCGTCTCGTCCGCGAACGCGACACAGGTTGGGTGTCTTGGAGGTGTCTGGATGCTGCGGCCTGGACAGGTCAAGCTCGAGACGGATGCCCGGTTGTCGGATCGGATCGCGATCGGGATGTTGACCAGCTCGTTTCCGCCGGAGTGGGTGGATTGGGTGATCGCGGAGACCGGTCGCAGGGGGCAACGTGACCGGTTGTTTCCGCCTAGACTAGAAGACCTGAAGGAGCGGACCTCCGAAGATCCCCCGCGAGCTCGGTTGAGAAGTCGATGGCCAGCTCACGCAGATCTCATCTCGTGATACCCGGAAGCACTGGAATTCCTTCGAAGACGGGTTCCGATTCGCCGTTGTCCTCGATCTTGTGGCAGTGGACGGCGAGTATCGTTTCCCAGGCGGTACTCCTGTCTTGTGGCCTGTCGCCGGGTTCCGCTGTTCCTTGAGTTCGTGCTGTGGCGATATCGGCGGCTCGATGGAGTTGTCGGGCCAGGTCGGCGTCCCTCCACGTCAAGGCATGTGCGCGCAACTCGTTCAGCCAGCTCGTCAGTGCCGGTGCGTGCTGATGCGACACCTCACCGCTGAACGCTATGAGAAGCGAGGCGGTCCGCCGCAAGACGTCGGACTCAGACGTTGGCGCAGGCGTTCCCGAAGGTAACTTCGGTGGAAGTGCCAAGGCCAGTGGTGGGATGCCATCGGGCTCACCCCAAGCCGCAGCGGTCCAAGCCCGGAAGTAGTCAACCCATTCTCTCATCCGGGTCGCTGGCGAGCCGCGTTGCACGATGTACACGCTGTTTCCGCCGACGATGTGCGCAAGCCGCAGCTGTGACACCAGCGCGTGGTCCCCTCGCAGGCGAGCATGATGCAAGTGCTGGAGGCGTGTGACGGAACCGCGGAGGCCTTCTCGGGCAACATGTTCGCCATCGACGAGATCGACTGCGGTGAGCATGGCGTGGTAGCCCTGTTCGTCGAGCCCGGCGCGCCAGAGGTCCACCACGCTGCGCCACGTGTCCATCGGGTCGGACCCCGGGAATAAGGTCTTCGTCGCCACGCCGGTTCGGCCGAATGCTCGTCGGATACGCAGCAGTACCAGGTTGGCGACATAACACGTCAGGGTGCGCAGCGTATCGGGCTCCTGGGGGGCGTATTTGGTGTAAGCGTGTGTCATGCCGCGGCGGCGGTGATTTCTCAATAAGAGGTCGAGTGTATCGCGAATTGTTTCGATTTCGCGTTGGTCGAGCGTCTCGAGTCGGTCATCGAGAAAACGCAGGATGGGCGTCTGGATGGCCAGCGGCTGATGAGAGAGCAGCGCGAGCAACATGTCGGCGCGAGGCTCCTGGCGCCGTCGTCCGCTGAAGGCACTGTGAGCTGCTTCGTGCAGTTCGTCGACGATGTGTCGGGCGACGAGGTACTCCCCGAACGTAGCGTGCAGGAACTCGTAGCTCCGGCGTATGGAGGAGACCTCGCGGGCTTCCGGGGTGTGGATGAAGAAGAACTCGCCCAAGACTCGTTCCCCGGTCGGGGCGGTCTGCGGCTCCTCCAAGCTCTGCAGATCGACGGTCAGGTCCGCCTCGGTGATGTCTTGTCGGCCGCGGTTGAACATGCCGAATGCGGCGATGGCCAAGGTTCGGATTTGTGTCTCAACCGCCGAGTCGTATTCGCCTCCGTCGAGTCGACGGCTGCTCTTCTTGCTAACCTCGCGCCGCGCATAATCGGTGATCAGGTTCTCGTACAGTCGCGCAGATGAAAGTTCAACGGTTTTCTGAGTGTGTTCATGGGTAGTGCGGTATAGGGTGAGCAGAAGCAATAGGAGTGGTTGAGCGGCGAGTTTAAAATATCTTAGCGCGAAGTTGACGGGCATAGTCGGAGAGGCGGGATCGGCTTGAGCGAGATTCCAGCGTCTTACCCATTCCTTGATCCGGTTCGTGTCGAACTCTTCAAGCCTGATCAGAGGTATTCCGCTGGGTAGTGAGAGTCGGTCGACGACGAGGGTGCGACTGGTCACTACCACAGCTACCGGGCGATCGAGCGCTGCTTCGGTGCGTTGGAACTCGACGACCTGGTGGAGGTAGTCGGCGTGCTGGCCGGTCCCCGCTTGTAGCAGCTCGTCCAATCCGTCCAGCAGCACCACCCGGATCCGATCGGCTGTCTGCTCAACGAGATCGTGCCACGACACCCGGTTGTGGGTGCTTGCGTCAAGCGCTTGCTGGATCTGTACGGCGATGGTGGCGTTGGCTTCGACGTGACGCAACGGCACTCGCACGGTCGGAAATCCCCAGTCGGGTAACCGCGCGGCAAGAACTTTGGTCACCAAGGACTTGCCAGCACCCGGATGCCCCAGCAGGAGCAACGGCTGGGTCGTCGCTCGGGCCGAGCTGAAGTGCCGGGCAAGGACGGTTCCCAGATCCCCGGTCTCCGACACGTTGATCTGCCAGAAGGTGTCGTCACCGATCGGTGAACCGCCTTTTCCGAAAGAGATCGACTTGCACCTCGGGTCGACGAACAGTTCCTCCAGTGACGGGAAAGTCACGCCTGTTCCGTATCCGTCGGTCGCGGCGTCCAGCACAGGACCGCGAAGGGTGGCCTGGTCGAGTCGCCGCACAATGGCCGCGAGGTCACGGTGAGCGGGCAGCTCTTTCACTGTTGCCGAGAGCAATTGCTCCATGCGGGCCAAAGCGCTCTGGGTGCCTGCGTGTTCGACCAAGTCGGCCCAGATCTTGAACTCCGGGACTTTAGCCGCGAAGTCCAGGTACGACGATCTGTAGAGCGCTTCGGTAGCGGCTCCGACCCGCTGCTGCGCCTGGGTTCCGAATTGTTTCGATTCGCGTAGTTGCTGCTCTGGGTTGACATCATCATCGGAGTCTTCATCGTATAATTCATCGTACAGCACGGAGTGTACGAACCGCGACACGTCTTCGGCCATGAGCGTCGCCCAGGCGGCGATGTTTTCCCTGTTTTGCGCGAACGGGGTGACGGCCGATGGGATCGGAACCTCCAGTCGGTACAAGGACTGGATCGTGTGGTCCACGATGTCGAGTGGAGCGCCGGCGAGCAGGAGTTTCTCCCGGTCGGAGATCCCGGCCTCGGTCAGCGCGGTGCCGATAGGTGATTCGGCGATGACCTCGAAGAACGCGCTCATCGCCAGCGCCGTGTGCGCGGCCACGACCAGTTCATGACGTTTCAAGAGTCCTGTGTCGAGTATTCGATCGGAAACCTTGTCCAGTGCCGCGCCGAGCAGTCCGTGCGCCTCCTTTTTCTGGTCAATCCACCCCCACACGGCCGAGATTGCCGCCTCGGCGGGGGCAAGACCAGCACCGACGATCACGCCGCCGCATATCTTATCCAGCCGGTTCAGCCACGGTCTCTCAAAGTGACCCAATATCTCTAACGCGCCGCGGAAGGTGATCGGTGGTTGCCGTCCCATCCGTCACATCCTAGTGATACTCGTGCTCATCAGGAAGGCGGTGGACGGGCTTCCGGGCCACTCGCTCGATTGGCTGGCCGCCCGAACGGACAGAGCGTCACCGCTACGGTTGGCTCTGACCGAGGGGCCGTAGACGACGGGACGCGATTGGTGATGTGGCTCGCCCTGTCGTCCAGGTCGGAGCCCCGATGACGTCCTGGGCTTGGGCGGTGAGGAACTCTCGCCAGGTCGGGCCGGTGCGGCGGGCTGCCGGGTCGATGCCAGCGTTCTGCAGGATTCGCCAGACCGTCGAGTGGGCAATGTGGTTGCCGTTGGCGGATGTCGAGTCGGGTGAGGGCCGCTTGGGCGGTGACGGCTGGTGGCAGTGCGCGCAGTGGTCGGGCGTTGGCGATGCCTTGATGGGGCCGGTGGGTGTTGTAGTACTTCCCGTACTCGCGCAAGGCGTGGAGTAGGTGCTGTCGGTTCTGGATGACGGTGCGGTCGAGTAGTTCGCGGCGGCAGCTGCGGATCCAGCGTTCCATGATCGCGTTCATGCGCGGTGTCCGGACGCCGCTGAGGACGACCTCGATGCCCGCGTCGGCGAGGACGGTGTCGAACAGGGCGGGGGAACTTGCCGTCGCGGTCGCGGATCAGGAACCGCGCGTGTCGGCCCTCGTCTTCGAGGTCCATGGCGAGGTTCCTGGCGGCTTGGGTGACCCAGGATGCGGTCGGGTACGCGGTGGCGCCCAGGACCCTGATTCGGCGGCTGGTGTGCTCGATCACCGCGAGCACGTACACAGGCGGGTGCCGCTCAACGTATCGGTCTCGAAGAAGTCGCATGCCAGTAGCGCGTCGGCCTGGGAGCGGAGGAAGGCCGGCCAGGTCGTCGTGGTGCGCTGGGGCGCCGGGTCGATTCCGGTGTCCTTGAGGATCTGCCAGACGGTGGAGGCGGCGACTGTGATGCCGAGTACGAGGAGTTCGCCGTGGATGCGGCGGTAGCCCCAGGCGGGGTTCTCCCGTGCCAGGCGCACTACCAGGAGTCGGATCGAGCGGACGGTCCGTGGACGACCGGGCCGCCTGGGATGGGATCTGATCGCGTGGCGGCGTTTCATGAAGTCCTGGTGCCACCAAAGCACTGTCTCCGGATGCACCAGCAGTTGGAGCCGACGAAGCGCATCGACCGGAAGTCGGTGCAGCAGTGCCGCGAGGAACGCCCGGTCGTCGGGGGAGAACCGTGGACGGGCGTCACCGAGTTGGCGTTCCAGGACGGTGAGCTGGTGCCGTAACGCCAGATCCCGTGTCCTTGTCCCGGTCGCTCATGGGCAGCAGGCGCAGCAGCGCGAAGGCGTTGGTCACACCGAGGTAGGCCAGTCGGAGCAGCACAGCCGCTCATCATGCCGTGCTGGACGACGTCACGGCGGATGGCAACCGTGCCGCGAGCGGTTCGTGGTCTTGAGCTTCGTGCATCTTCTACCTGCATGGATGGGGTTGTCGGCAGGCACAGAGTTCGAGATACCGCGTGTCGATCAACACCCGACGGCGCCGACGAAACATCACTGTCGCACGTTGAAGCCAACGATCAGTCACCCGACGCAATATCTCAGCTCGAACGGCTACGATGAAACGCGCTACTGCCGACTGGCCACAAAAGCCGTCACGCCGCGTAGAAGCTCGCACGCCCGTGTCGATTGCATATATCTCCGCTCTTCGAGGACAATTCGTAGCCACTCGGACTTACTTCTTGCACTGACATCCGGATGAAATCCCTCCAATTCGCCGCAAGGTACCATGAAAACCCCTCGCTCTCGCAGCAAATCATCCAAGGTATTAAAAGCGCAAGCAGCCTCGGTGCCCATCTTCGCAGTGCCATCTTGCTTCATCTCGCTCCAAGCTGACCTTGGGGTAAGCATCGCCTTGAGATCGCGCAACTCGCCGGCGGCGAGGAATTCGGAGTTCGACGAACTGAAGATACGTTCAGCACGTTCCTTTGTAACGGACCTTTTCACTCTGACTCTGTCGCGCTCCAATTCTTGTGCTATAGAATTCCGGTATCCGACAGCCTCTGCCGGATGCATCCCGCAAGCTTCTATCAGACCTTCGAATTCACGCACATTTTGGAGTATGTCAATGTCTACTATGCATGCTGCCGGAACTCTCGCCGCACCCAGGAGGGTCATGACGCGGGCGATCCTTGCTTTACCGCTGCAGTGAGTAAAATGCACTCCCAGGCCCGGAGGCAGCAGGCTTCCATCCGCCGCGCCGCAACTTTCAAGGACCGCTCGGTAATATGTACAGTCGGAATCCGCCTCGCATACGACGACCCCCTGAGCGAAGAGCCCGTCCAGTATGGGGTAGTAACGAATCAACGGCTCTTGATACAACCTCCGAACGGTGTCGGGGTGCATTTGCGCCACATGGTTGGACTTGACCTTTCTCGTGAGTCGGACGACCGATACTTCTTGAGAAGTCGTAACCGAAGTTATTCCTTCGATAACATCAGCGCTGTGTGTAGCCACGACTACCTGAGTGCCCGCGACATGCTGCTCTGCGAGGAGTTGCCCCAATAGATAAGCTTGCGCGGGATGCAGGAAGGCTTCAGGCTCGTCTATGATGATCAATCCGTATCGGCCAGTGATTATAGAGAGAAGCATTCCCGCAAATGCGCGAACGCCATCTCCTTGCTCTTGAAGTCGCGGAAGCGACCGGAGGCTTGCGATATACTTCTCAGTGGGTGGGAACGTCAGCGGTGTGTCGACACTGCCTACGTGAAGAGTAATCCTGTTGCCGCTTACCCTTCCGACTGTGATCGGCATGTCGAAAGCGCGCTCCATTAGTGCACTGAAACGCTCTTCCAACGCCGGGCTCGCGTAGAGGTGTTGCACCGGACTGTTCGGGTGTTCACCGCCAAGTAGATTACAAGAAGGGGCATCGTGTGCCATTTCGAGGCGGTTCGCGGCGTCCAGGTACAGTGCGAAGAGTTGACCGAATCGTCCTAAGCCGATATCTGAACTGCCCCATAGAGTCCGAATAGCGGACAGCGGAAGTATCCCACTCGGCAGTTTGAATGTGTCTTCTCGATAGTAGCCGTCGGCATACTGACCTGGCGGCCGTCTAGCGAAGTACCCTCCTAGTGAATTTATGTAGTCATCCGCTGTTCCTGAGAATTGCGCTTCGTAGCTGCGAAACACGTCGCGGGGTCCAAAAACATTCTGCTCGCTTACCAGTCCTGCGAAGAGTTCGCGCAACAAGGCGGACTTCCCCACGTTGTTCGGTCCAACGATAACGGTTAGGCCATCCGCTATCGCGATCTCTGGCCCGGTGGTCAATTTTACCCGAGTCAATCGGATGCGACTTGGTAGACTATCTATAGAAGTCATTGAGCTCACCTGCGCAACGCCCCTGCGCTGCAGTTCGTCATAGTGCACCGGAAGCGGTCAGTGCGGTTAGAAAAACCCTCTATCTGGCTATTATAATCGCACAGTCGTCGGTGATGGAAGTTGATCGCGGTGACGGTTCCGAAGTACGCTCACGATGTTTATCGCTCGTCAACCAGTCGGTGTTATGTGTTGAGGTATAACCCATATGGGTGAACTACAATTCGTCACCGCCAAGTGACTACGCGACAGCGACACGACACGCGCGACCTCCCACGCTCCTACAAGCTTGCGACTCGGCATCCGGAAGCGATGCGGACCGGCTGGCGCAGCGCCTCCGGCTTCGGCCGCGGAGGGCCTGCTGTCCCGTGTGCCGCTCGAGAAGTCATCGCTGCAGGTCAAGCGGCATACTTGTACTCGTTGATGAGGCTGCGGAGGATGCGGGTGGGGTGCAGTCTGTGGGCGTCGAGGTCGTGTATCGCGGCAGGGTGCTGCTGGGCGTCGGGTGGTAGTTGGTGGCGGCCCTGGTGGGGCCGGTGTCGGTTGTAGTGGTCTTCGTAGGTCTTGAGGATCTGGCGTGCGTGGGCTTCCCTCAGGATCAGGATGTGGTCGAGGAGCTCGCATCGGAGGCCGCCGATGGCCCGTTTCGCAGTGGACGTTCATCCTCGGTGCTCGCAGTGCGTTCTTGATCACGTGGAGGTCGTCGGCTTGGAAGACGGTGTCGAACGCGTGGTTGTACTTGCCGTCGCGGTCACGGAGCAGGAAGCGCAGGGGCGCCATCCGGTGTCCGAGCTCGGCGGTGAGGGTCCTGGCCTGCTGCACGGTCCATGTCTGTGTGGGGTCGGCGGTGACGCCGGTGATGTGCAGGCGCCGGGTGCCGTGTTCAAGGAACGCCAGTGCGTACAGACGTGTGCCGAGCACGGTGTCGATGTGGAGGAAATCCGCCGCGATGATGCTTTGGGCTTGGGCGGTGAGGAACTCGCGCCAGGTCGGGCCGCGGCGGCGTGTTACCGGGTCAATGCCCGCGTCATGCAGGATCTGCCAGACGGTCGAGTGGTCGATGTGATGGCCGAGTCGGGCCAATTCACCCTGGATTCGCCGATGACCCACCGAGGGTTCTCCCCGGCGAGTCGCAGCACGAGTGACTTGATCGCGGCTCGTGTCGGTGGGCGTCCGGTACGTCGACGCGCGGAGTAGTCCCACTTTCGGGCCATGTGCCTTGCGGTGCCAGGCGAGCAGGGTGCCCGGCGTGACCGGGAAGATCGCCGGCCAACGTCGACGATCTACCAACCCGGACAGGGCGGCGAACCAGAACCGGTCCGCGGGCTCGTAGCGGACCGGACCCGTGAGTTGCCGGCGAAGAACCGCGTTCTCGTGGCGCAGTACGAGCAGTTCGGCGTCCTTGGCCGCCTCGCTGCGCAGTACCGTCGACGGCACGGACAGCAGTTGACGGGTCACCTTGTACAGCAGGGACACGATCACCCGGACATGCTCTCAAGACGGTGAAGCCCTCGCTTTACCAGCGGCGATGACTTTTCGAGCGGCACAGGTTCTGTTGGCCCCGCTCAACCGGACTGATCGCCCCAGGATGACACCATCCCGCGGCGGCGACACGATGCGCGGGCCGGAACGACGATGACTTTTCGAGCGGCACAGGCGCGGAAGCTCTTCTGTTGACCGAAAGAACCGGAGCCGGCTTCCGGAGGCTAGCGCAGCGAGAACAGGGCTCCTGGTGCTTCACGGTCGATGCCGTGACGATCCGTGACGATGAGTTCCACTCGGTCCGGAGTCACGTCGGGCCGTACGTCCCACACGTAGATCCCGTTC
>NZ_LGED01000020.1 GCF_001280085.1 Saccharothrix sp. NRRL B-16348
GCCCGTCGCGCCCCAGCCCGTCGCGCCCCAGCCCGTCGCGCCCAAGCCCCGTCACGCCCAAGCCCCGTCACGCCCCAGCCCAATTCCGGCCCCGCGATCCGTCCCCGTCGCCCGATCCGGCCCTGCAACTCGCGCGAGTTCGTCGCCCGAGCGAAACCAGGCACTTGAGCCGACCCGCCCCGACCACGCGCCCCCGACCGCCCACCCCAACTACGCTCACCCCCGTGATCACGTTGACCGCCCGCCTGTCCCCCTCGGCCCTGGACACCCGCCGCGGCGTGGTCCGCCTTCACCCGGAGGTGCTGGACGCGCTGGGCCTGCGCGCCTGGGACGCGGTTCGGCTGACCGGTGCCCGGGTGACCGCCGCCCTGGCCGCCGCGACCGCCGGCGACGGACCGCCCGGCGTGGTGCTGGTCGACGACGTGACCCTGTCGAACCTCGGCGTGGTGGAAGGCGCGGAGGTGGTGGTGGCGCCGGTGGACGTCGCCGCCGCCCGCTCGGTCACCGTGGCCGGATCGCGCCTGGCCGGCACGTCCCTCACGCCCGAGACGCTGCGCATGGCCCTCACCGGCAAGGTGCTGACTGTCGGCGACGCCGTCTCCCTGCTCCCGCAGGACCTGGCCCCACCGCCCGGCTCGGACGTGAGCGCCACGCGGCGCAAGCTGTCCAACGCCATCGGCATGACGTGGACCAACGAACTGCTCACCATCACGTCCGCCGACCCGGCCGGCGGGCCCGTGGCGGTGCAGCCGTCGACGGTGGTCGGCTGGCGCGACGGCGCACGCACGGGCGACGCGCCGGCGGTCGTGTCGGGAAGCGGCACGAACGCCGGCACGAACGCAGGCACCACCGTGACCACGGGCGCGGGCGTCGCGGCAGGCACGGGATCGGTGGGGGCGAGCGCGGCGGAGGTCGAGGTCACGACGCCCGCCGTGCCGGTGGCCGACCTGGTCGGGCAGCAGGAGGCCGCGAAGCGGTTGGCGGAGTGGTTCGACCTGACGTTCAGCCACCCGGAGCTGCTGGCACGGCTCGGCGCCGCGCCGCGGCTGGCGGCACTGATCAGCGGACCCGAGGGCGTCGGCAAGGCGACGTTCGTGCGGGCCGTCGCCCAAGGCGCGGAGGCCACGGTGGTAGAGGTCGCCGCGCCCAGCATCGCGGTGCTGGAGGCGAACGCGGCGGCGCAGCGCGTCGCCGACGCGCTCGGCCGGGCGCAGGCGCAGTCGCCCGCGGTGCTGGTGCTGACCGACGTCGAAGCGCTGCTGCCCGCCGCCTCGGCGCCGCCGGTGGCGACGGTCGTGCTGGACGCGTTGCGCGCACGGCCCGACGGGGTCGCGTTGGTGGTCACCAGCGCGCACCCGGAGGCGATCGACCCCCGGCTGAGGGTGCCCGAGCTGGTCGACCGGGAACTCGTGCTGCCGCTGCCCGACGGCAAGGCGCGCACCGAGCTGCTCCGCGTCCTGCTGCGCGACGTGCCCGTCGAGTCCGATGTGGACCTCGGCGTGATCGCCGACCGGACGCCCGGCTTCGTCGCCGCGGACCTGGTGGCGTTGCGGCGGGAGGCAGCGCTCCGGGCGGCGCTGAGGCAACGGGACGTCGACGAACCACGCGTCGGGCAGGCGGATCTGGTGGGAGCGCTGGAGATCGTCCGACCGATCTCGATGTCCACTTCGGACACTTTGCGGACCGGCGGGCTGACGCTGGACGACGTCGGCGACATGACCGAGGTCAAGCAGGCACTGACCGAGGCCGCGCTGTGGCCGTTGCAGTACCCGGACTCCTTCGCCAGGCTGGGCGTCGCGCCGCCGCGCGGCCTCCTGCTCTACGGGCCGCCGGGGTGCGGCAAGACGTTCCTGGTGCGCGCGTTGGCGGGCACCGGCCGGCTGAACGTGCTGTCGGTCAAGGGTGCCGAGCTGATGGACAAGTTCGTCGGCGAGTCCGAACGCGCGGTCCGCGAGCTGTTCCGGCGCGCGGCCGAGGCGGCGCCCGCGATGGTGTTCCTGGACGAGGTCGACGCGTTGGCGCCCCGGCGCGGCCAGTCGTCCGACTCCGGCGTGTCGGACCGGGTCGTCGCGGCGCTGCTCACCGAGATGGACGGCGTCGAGCCGCTGCGGGACGTCATCGTGCTCGGCGCGACGAACCGGCCCGAGCTGGTCGACCCCGCGCTGCTGCGGCCCGGCCGGTTGGAACGCCTCGTCTACGTGCCGCCGCCGGACGCCGAGGCGCGGGCCGAGATCCTGCGCGCGTCGTCGCGGAACACGCCGTTGGCGTCGGACGTGGACCTGGACGCGTTGGCCGAGGAGTTGGACGGGTACTCGGCGGCGGACTGCGCGGCGTTGATCCGCGAGGCCGCGCTGACCGCGATGCGCGAGTCGTTGTCGGCGGCGGAGGTGACGGGCGCCCACCTGGCGTCGGCGCGCGAAGCGGTGCGGCCGTCGTTGGACCCGGCCCAGCTCGCGACCCTCGCCGCCTACGCCAAGTCGCGTGAACGGTGAGGGTGGACGGTGAGGGCTAGGAGACCTTCTTGGCCGGACCCTTGTAGTCGTTGGTGACGATCACGATGATGCCCGGCTGCGCGCTCTGGATCCCGTCGAACCGGGGCTCGACCCGCGCGTTGAGGATGCGGGCCAGTTCGCGCGCCGAGGCTTCCTCGTCGGTGCCGGGGCGGAAGTAGACCGTGGTGGTCCAGATCGTGCCCTGGGAGTAGTTGCCCTTCTCGGCGACTTCCCAGCCGGCGCGGACGACGTCGTCCGACGCCCGGGTGGCCAGGCCCTGCGTGGTGCTGTTGTTGTAGACGCGCACCGGGACCTTGGGCGTCGTGGTCACGGGCGGCGGCGGGGTGTCCGTGGTGGTGCCGCCGGGGTTCGCGGACGTCGTGGGCGCGGTCGTGCCGGCGGGCGGCGACGTTTCCGACGACGACGACGACGACGGTGCGGTCGGCTCGGTGGGTGCGGACGACGTCTCGGAGCCGTCCGACGTGCCGGAAGTCGCTGACGGCGGCGTCGACTGGGCGGCCGGCGGGTTGTCGTCCGGGCCGCCGGTGAACAGGCTGACCAGGCCGATCACCAGGGCGATCACGGCCACGCCGAGCAGCGCGTAGCCCGCGGCGCGTGCCGGGTGCGCGGGGCCTGTCGGCTGTTCCGGGTTCGTCATCGGCGTTCGACGCCCAGCCGCTTCGCCGCGCGGGCGCGTTGCCTGCCGGAGCGGGACCTGCGCAGTCTCTTGATCAACATCGGATCGGCGGCCAACGCCTCTTCCTTCTCGATCAACGCGTTGAGCAGCTGGTAGTAGCGCGTCGCGGACATGTCGAACAGCTCCTTGACGGCCTGTTCCTTCGCACCCGCGTACTTCCACCACTGGCGTTCGAAGGCCAGGATCTCGCGCTCCCGGTCGTTCAAACCGTCGTCCGGCCCCTCCGCCGGCGCCAGTGCCTCTGCGGCGTCCATCTGGCTCCTCAGCCGTGTCCCGTGCGTGGGTGCCATTACATCACGTGATCTTCGCGGGGGGTGGCTCATCGGTCGGCGCGTCCGATCCGACGCGCCGTTAGGCTGCACGCCATGGCAGTTCACCCCATCCGGATCGCCGGAGATCCCGTGCTCCACAACCCGACCCGCCCCGTCGAGGTGTTCGACGAGTCGCTGCGCACGTTGATCGACGACATGTACGAGACGATGGCGGCGGCGCACGGTGTCGGCTTGGCGGCCAACCAGATCGGGGTCGACCTGCGGTTGTTCGTCTACGACTGCCCGGACGACGAGGGCGTGCGGCACCGGGGTGTGGTGGTCAACCCGACGTTGGTGACGTCCGAGGTGCCGCTGGGGATGCCGGACCCGGACGACGATTTCGAGGGCTGCCTGTCGGCGCCGGGGGAGTCGTACCCGACGGGGCGGGCGTCGTGGGCGAAGGTGACCGGGTTCGACGGTGACGGCAAGCCGCTCGAGGTGGAGGGCACCGGGTTCTTCGCGCGGTGCCTGCAGCACGAGACCGACCACTTGGACGGGTTCATCTACCTGGACCGGCTGGTGGGGCGGCACAAGCGCGCGGCGAAGAAGATGATCAAGGCGAACGGGTGGGGGGTGCCGGGGTTGTCGTGGGATCCGGCGACGTCGGAGGACCCGTTTGCGGAGGACGAGGACGACTGAGCGGCACGGATGGGTGCGGGCTCGGGCAGGGCATCGGCGGTGGTGGTTGCGGGTCGGTGGTCTAGCCCGGCTCGATTTGACATGGGGCCCTTACGGGCACCCTATGCAGGCCAAAGCCGGGCAGGCCTGGCGGGAAGAGCGTCCGCCAAGCCTGCCCGGCTTCGACCAGCCTATGGCACCCGAACCCATGTCAAATCGGGCCTCTGCGGGGGTGCGGCGGGTCCGTTGCGGTGGGGTTGGTGCGGTGGAGGTTGGTCGGGCGGCCTCGTTGTTTCAACCGACGTTTCAGGGTGCCGGTAACGGCGTTTCCGTTCATGGTCGGAGTGAAGATCACCCGATCGTGGACGGTGTGACGGGATGAAACAGCAGGTCAGGGGCAGTGTAGCGAGCTACGGGCGGTCATGCCGGCGCAAGCCGATCTGTCGCCAGCCCCGGCGCTTGCCCGGCCGTGTCTGACCGTTGGTCTCCGCCGCCACCTGCGTCGGGTCGACGGTCCGTCGAGGCCGCCGCACGGCACGCATCGCCGCGCCCGCCACCCGGCCGCCCAACGGCTGCCGCAACCCCAACCGCCGTGCCGCCACGCCGTGGGCACGCTTGATCGCCCGCCGATCCGCCGCCGGCACCGACCAGGCCTCTGGGTGCTTCGACAGCCAGCGGTACCGGCGCACCGAGTACGGCAGGTGGCCGAGGTAGACGAGCATCGCGGCGATCAACGCCACCAGTGGGAACGTGATCACGGCGGCGGCCAGCAGTCCGACCAGCACCAGCAGTGGCGCGACGTAGCGCGGTGGCACCTTGATCGTCTTCACGGACAGCGTCGGGATCCGGCTCACCAGCAGCATCGCGACGCCGACGGTCCACACCGCGACGACCGCCGAGTTGGACCACCACCCGGGCCGGCCCAGCTGCTCGTCCACGATCAGCGGCAGCAGCAGCAGCAAGCCGCCGGCCGGTGCGGGCACGCCGACGAAGAACTCCTTCGCGAACGGCGGCTGCTCCACCTCCAGCAGCGTGTTGAACCGCGCCAGCCGCAGAACCATGCACACCGCGAAGATCAGCGCGACGACCCAGCCCTCGCGACCGGGGTCGAACTTCCACACGTAGATCACCAGCGCGGGCGCGACGCCGAACGAGATGGCGTCCGCCAGCGAGTCCAGCTCGGCGCCCATCTTGCTGGTGGCGTCGAGCAGCCGGGCGATCCGCCCGTCCAACCCGTCGAACACGGCCGCCGCCGCGATCGAGCCGATCGCCGCCCCGTACATCCCGATGATCGCGAAGTGCACGGCCGACAGCCCCGCGCACATCGCGAGGACCGTGATGGCGTTCGGCAGCAGCCTGATCCCCGGCCCGCTGGGAGCCATCCGCTCAGCCCTCCGCGGGTAGCTCGGCGAGCACGGTCTCGCCGCCGATCGTGCGCTGCCCGGCCTCCACCAGCACGCGGCTGCCGGTCGGCACGTACAGGTCGACCCGCGAGCCGAACCGGATCAGGCCGTAGGTCTGCCCGGCGGCCACCTTGTCGCCCTCGACGACCTCGCACACGATCCGCCGCGCCACCAGGCCGGCGATCTGCACGACCACCACGTCGTGCCCGGACGGCGTGGTCAGCCACACCGTGTTGCGCTCGTTGTCCTCGCTGGCCTTGTCCAGGTCGGCGGACAGGAACTTGCCCGGCCGGTACGACACCTGCCGCACCAGGCCCGGCACGGGCACGCGCTGCACGTGCACGTCGAACACCGACAGGAAGACGCTGATCCGCGTCATCGGCGTGGAACCGAGGCCGAGCTCGACCGGCGGCACGGCCTCGACCACGTGCGACACGGTGCCGTCGGCCGGCGCGACCGCGATGTCGGGCCGGGTGGGCGTGGTGCGCTTGGGCTCGCGGAAGAACCACGCGACCCACGCGGTCAGCAGGCCGCCGACGACACCGGCGCGCTTGGAGTACCTGCGCAGCAGCAGCGTCGCGACGGCGGCGCCCGCCACGAAGGGACGGCCCGCGGGGTGCATCGGGGGGACGATCCCCCGGGCGAGCTCGAGGAAGTGGGAGACGGCACCACTGTGCTTGTCGCGATCGACGGTCATGGCTCTTCCGTGTCAGGGCAGTGCTTCCGGCCCGCCACACGCTACGCGGCTCCGCCGGCCCACGTCCGGCCCGCCCGTGCGTCCCCCGACGAACGCACGGACCGGCCGAAACTCCGATCACGTCCAGTGTAAGCCGCGTCACACCCGTGATCAACGGCGCAGCGTCAACCCGATGTCACTCTCCGTGCAGGAAACGCACGGCCACCTCGGTGCCCGCCGCGAGTTCCGTGACGTCCTCCGGCACCTCGATCAGGCAGTCGCTGACCGCCAACGCCGACAGCAGGTGCGACCCCGGCCCGCCGACGGGCGTCACCACGCGCCCCGACTCCGGGTCGTACGCGCCGCGCCGGAACTGGGTGCGTCCCGCCGGCGACGTGATCGGCGCGCTCAACCGGGCCGCCGCCGTCGGCCGCTCCACCCGAGAGAACCCCATCGCCGCACGCAGCGCGGGCCGGATGAACACCTCGAACGACACCTGCGCGCTCACCGGGTTCCCGGGCAGCGTCGCCACCGCCACGCCCTGGTAGCGCCCCGCGCCCTGCGGCCCGCCCGGCTGCATCGCGACCTTCGTGAACTCGACGCCACGCCCGGTGAACGCGTCCTTCACCACCTCGTACGCCCCCGCGCTGACCCCACCCGACGTGAGCAGCAGGTCCACCGACGCCAACCGGGGCGCGATCGCCGCGTGGAACTGCTCCACGTCGTCCGGCACGAACCGCAGCAGCTCCGCCTCACCGCCCGCCTCGCGCACCGCCGCCGCCAGCATCACGCCGTTCGACTCGTAGATCTGCCCCGGCTCCAGCGCCACCCCGGGCCCCACCAGCTCCGACCCCGTCGACAGCACCAGCACCCGCGGCCTGCGCCGCACCGGCAGCGTGCCGAAACCCAGCGCCGCCGCCAACCCCAGCTGCGCCGGACCGAGCGGCACGCCCGCGCGCAGCACCGTCGTGCCCACGGCCACGTCGTCCGCCATCCGCCGCACGTTCTGACCCACCGCCACCGGCCGGTCGACCCGCACCACCGCCGTGCCGCCGTCGGTCCACTCCACCTGCACCACGGCGTCCGCGCCCACCGGCACCGGCGCGCCCGTCATGATCCGGTGCGCGGTGCCCGCCGCCAACGGCCCCGACGCCGTCCGCCCCGCCGGGATGTCCTCCACCACCGGCAACTCCACCGGCACGGACGCCACGTCGGCCGCGCGCACCGCGTAACCGTCCATCGCCGAGTTGTCGAACGGCGGCAGCGGCACCGTCGCGACCAGGTCCTCGGCGAGCACCAGGCCGAGGCAGTCGGCCACCGGCGACTCCACCACGGGCATCGCCCCGACCAGCCCGGCGACGCGGGCCTTGTGATCAGCGACTCGGGTCAGCGTGTTCGACACGTGCACCATCCTGCCGCGCCCGTGGCAGACTGCTCCAACCGGCTGATCACGACAGGGGGAAAGTTGCAGGTCCGGACCCGCCACACCCCTACGTTCGGGGTGGCCCGACTCGTCCTGGCACCCGGTGAACCGGTGGTGGTCGAGCGCTCTTCCGTGCTCGCGACCAGCTACGGCATCACCGTGGACGGCCGCACCAAGTCGCCCGGCGTCAGCGCCGCGCTGTGCACCGCAGGCCCCGAAGGCGGCTGGGTGGACGTCGCGCCGCCCCTGCCCGGCGACCTGCACGTGCTCGAACTCGACGCCACCACCGGCTGGTGCGTGTCCCGCGACAGCTGGCTCGCCTGCGCCGCCACCGCCCGCCTCGACCCGTCCGCGCCGCCCGTGCGCGCGCTGCACGGCGGCGACCACGGCTTCCTCACCTACGCGTTCGGCACCGGGCCCGTCGTGCTCAGCTGCTACGGCACGCTCGACGTGGTCACCCTCGAACCCGGCGAACTGGTCACCCTCGCGAGCGGCCACGTCGTCGCGTTCGCCGACACCGTCCAGTGCCGGCTGCGCGCCGTTTCCCCCGACGCGCCCCAATCCGTGCGGAATGGCGAAGGGCTCGTCCTCGACTTCGCCGGACCCGGACTCGTGCTCACCCGGACCCGCAGCCCGCGCGGACTCGTCAGTTGGTTGCGCGACAACGGATTCAGCGCACGCTCATGACTCCATAAGGAGGTATCGGCGAACCCCCTCGTGCCTCTAGCGTGGCGGTTTGCTCAAGGTATTTCTCAAAGGAGGACGTCTTGGCTGTCGGCACGGTCAAGTGGTTCAACTCGGAGAAGGGGTACGGATTCATCGCCGCCGACGGCGGGCCCGATGTGTTCGTGCACTACTCGGCGATCCAGATGGAAGGCTTCCGGACGCTGGCCGAGGGCGACCGCGTGGAGTTCGAGATCCAGGCAGGGCGCGACGGCCGCAGCCAGGCATCGGACGTGCGGAAGGCATCGTGACCTCCGCCCGACCCGTCACCCGGCGGGTCGGGCGTCCTTCCCGGGGGCAGTTTGCTCCGTTTGCCGGGAACCCGGTGTGAGTCCCTGTACGCGGACGTTAGGCTCCGTCGCGTGTCGGAGGACCTGAGCGGGCGACGGCTGGGCCATTACCGGATCGACGGTGTGCTCGGCCGCGGTGGCATGAGCGTGACCTACAAGGCCACGGACGTCAGGCTCGGTCGCAAGGTCGCCCTGAAGGTCATCGGCGAACACCTCACCGCGGACGCCGAGTTCCGGGAGCGGTTCGTCGACGAGGCGCGCAACACCTCGGCGATCGACCACGCCAACATCGTGCCGCTCTACGACTTCGACGAGGTCGACGGGCTGCTCTACATCGCGATGCGACTGGTCGACGGGCAGGACCTCGCGTCGCACATCAAGGACGGCCCGCTCTCGCCCGCGCGCACCCTGACGCTGCTCGGCCAGGTCGCCGAGGCGCTCGACATGCTGCACGGCAAGGGCCTGGTCCACCTCGACGTGAAACCGGCCAACGTGCTGGTCACCACCAAGGAAGCCGCGGGCGAGCACGTCTACCTGGCCGACTTCGGCCTCACCCGGCGCGGCGCCACCGGGCACCGCACCCGCACCGGCGACTTCCTCGGCTCACCCACCTACGCCGCGCCCGAGCACCTGCGCGGCGAACCGCTCGACGGGCGCACCGACCAGTACGCGCTCGCGTGCATGGTGTTCGCCTGCCTCTCCGGGCGGCCCCCGTTCCAGGGCAGCGTGCAGGACGTCATCCAGGGCCACCTCGGCGCGGAGATCCCCCCGCTGACCTCGATGGTGTCGCTGCCGCCCGCGATCGACGACGTGCTGCGCAAGGGCACGTCCAAGGACCCGAACCAGCGGTACGGCTCGTGCGCCGAGCTGGTCGCCGCCGCGCGCGTCGCGTTGTCGGGCGCGCCCCAGGGCGCCCCGCCGCCCCGCCGCACGGACTCCGGCGCGGTGCCGATGGGCCCGCAGACCGGCGGCGTGCCCGTGGCGCAGCAGCAGGGCGGCCCGTACCGGCAGCAGCAGCCCTACCAGCAGCAGCAACCGGGGCAGCCGGGGTTCCTGCACGAGCCCGTGCGGCTGCGCCCGCCCGCGCAGGTCGGGGCGAGCGCGTTCACCACCACCGCCAAGTCCCGGCCGGCGTGGTTCGCGCCCGTGATCGCGGGCGCGGTGGCGATCGTGCTCATCGTCATCCTCGTGGTGATCCTCACGCCGAAGGATGAACCTCCGCGCCAGGGCGGCACCGGCGGCAACGGCGGCACGAGCCAATCCATCGAGGTCGGGGGCACGACGAGCAAGAAACCGCTGCCCACCAGCGTGCCCGTTCGCACGTCCCGCTGACCAGCTCTTCTTGCACTCTCCTCCGTCGAGTGCTAAACACGGTATTGGCACTCGGAACACCCGAGTGCCAACACGCAGGCTGGGACGGTGAGGCCCGTCCCCTGTTGGGGGCTGGTCGTCCGTCGCGGGCACCGAGCCTGGCCGAAGCACCGTGTTCCGCTGCGGGCGCGCGTCCGCAGTGGCCCCATTCGTAATCAGGCGGAGGAACACACCGCAATGGCCAAGATGATCGCGTTCGACGAGGATGCCCGCCGCGGTCTCGAGCGTGGCATGAACATTCTCGCCGACGCCGTCAAGGTGACGCTCGGCCCCAAGGGCCGCAACGTCGTGCTCGAGAAGAAGTGGGGCGCGCCGACCATCACCAACGACGGCGTCTCCATCGCCAAGGAGATCGAGCTCGAGGACCCCTGGGAGAAGATCGGGGCCGAGCTCGTCAAGGAAGTGGCGAAGAAGACCGACGACGTCGCGGGTGACGGCACCACGACCGCCACCGTGCTCGCCCAGGCTCTGGTCCGCGAGGGCTTGCGCAACGTGGCCGCGGGCGCCAACCCGCTCGGCCTCAAGCGCGGCATCGAGAAGGCCGTCGAGGCCGTGACCGAGCAGCTGCTGAAGACCGCCAAGGAGGTCGAGACCAAGGAGCAGATCGCCGCCACGGCGTCCATCTCCGCGGGCGACTCGACCATCGGCGAGCTCATCGCAGAGGCGATGGACAAGGTCGGCAAGGAAGGTGTCATCACCGTCGAGGAGAGCAACGCTCTCGGGCTCGAGCTCGAGCTCACCGAGGGCATGCGCTTCGACAAGGGTTACATCTCCGGTTACTTCGTGACCGACCCCGAGCGCCAGGAAGCGGTCCTCGAGGACCCGTACATCCTGCTCTACGGCTCGAAGATCGCGTCGGTGAAGGACCTGCTCCCGTTGCTGGAGAAGGTCATGCAGGGCGGCAAGCCGCTGCTGATCATCTCCGAGGACGTCGAGGGCGAGGCCCTGGCCACGCTGGTCGTCAACAAGATCCGCGGCACGTTCAAGTCCGTCGCCGTGAAGGCGCCCGGCTTCGGCGACCGCCGCAAGGCGATCCTGCAGGACATCGCGATCCTCACCGGTGGCCAGGTCATCACCGAGGACGTCGGCCTCAAGCTGGAGAACGCCGACCTGTCGCTGCTGGGCAAGGCCCGCAAGGTCGTCGTGACCAAGGACGAGACCACGGTCGTCGAGGGTGCGGGTGACCCCGAGCAGATCCAGGGTCGCGTCAACCAGATCCGCGCCGAGATCGAGAAGTCGGACTCCGACTACGACCGCGAGAAGCTGCAGGAGCGCCTGGCGAAGCTCGCCGGCGGTGTCGCGGTCATCAAGGCCGGCGCCGCCACCGAGGTGGAGCTCAAGGAGCGCAAGCACCGCATCGAGGACGCCGTGCGCAACGCGAAGGCCGCCGTCGAGGAGGGCATCGTCGCCGGTGGTGGCGTCGCGCTGCTGCAGGCCGCCGAGATCGCGTTCCAGGGCCTGAACCTCGAGGGTGACGAGGCGACCGGCGCGAACATCGTCAAGGTCGCCGTCGAGGCGCCGCTGAAGCAGATCGCCATCAACGCCGGCCTCGAGGGCGGTGTCGTGGTGGAGAAGGTCAAGGGCCTGCCCGTCGGCCACGGCCTCAACGCCGCGACCGGTGTGTACGAGGACCTGCTGGCGGCCGGCGTGCCGGACCCGACGAAGGTCACGCGCTCGGCGCTGCAGAACGCCGCGTCGATCGCCGCCCTGTTCCTCACCACGGAGGCCGTGGTGGCGGACAAGCCGGAGAAGGCGGGCGCTGCCCCGGCCATGCCCGAGGGCGGCGGCATGGACTTCTGATCGACCAGGTCACCTGACCAAGGTCTGATCGGCTGAAGTCACGAAGGGCCCGGTTCGCCTCTGGTGAACCGGGCCCTTCGCCGTGCCCGGCCTGAGGTGCGATGGGGCGAGCGTGGGACGTGTGATGGGAGGGCGGGAGGTCACACAATCGGGTGAGATCAACCAAGAAATGTACGGAAACACTGTTACCGCCCCTCGGTTAAAACCAGACGGAACCCCGAACCACCCCACCTGCCTCAACCCGCCCACCCCGCCTGACTGCCGGCCCGACTCACCTGACCGCCCGCCCCGCCTGCCGCCCGCCAGTCCGGTCCA
>NZ_LGED01000021.1 GCF_001280085.1 Saccharothrix sp. NRRL B-16348
CCACTCCCAGTCGGTGAACTCCTTGAACGGCTTCCGCTCGAGGTCGGAAGCCAGGAAATCCTCCACCGCGGCGATCAACGCGGGGTTGCGCTTCAGCGGCTCCTCTTTCTCCCCGCCGCACGCGACGCACAACGACGCCACCAGCGCCAGCAGCACGGTCAATCGCAGTGTGAACCTCACGCGTCCCTCCCCTCATCGGACAACGCAGTAGCCACCATCGGACAGCGCGCACGGCAACGACTCAGGCGGGCCACCCGGCAGGTCATGCCCAGGCTCCTTGCTCTCGTCGTAAGTCTCAGCGGGCCGGAACGGTACATCGTCGCTGTGTTCCAACTCGAATTTTTCGCCGATCCCCACTAGCATCCCCGAGTTCACCGCCTTGTAGACCGCGTCGGCGAGATGGTCGGCGTCCGTGTAGGTGGCGATGACGCGTCCCATCCGGTTGTTATACAGGTCCATGGCCTCCTGGAGGGGCGTGCCGCTGGACTTCATCTCATGGGCAGTCGTGAAGTCGAAGGAGAACTCCGAGCCGAACCGCTGGGCGATCAACGCGCTCCAGTAAGCATGGCGGAACGCGTCCAACTGCCCCGCCACGTTGGACTCCCCAGGGAAGCGCCTGTTGGCCTCGTCGACGGATTGTGTCACGAGACCTTCCATCGCGCGCAAGATCATGTACGTGTTGGTCAGCTGGACCACGCCGCAGTCCTTCCCCCGGAACCCTATGCACCCGCGCACGGCCTCCTTGAGGATCACCTCATATTCGACACGCGTGAGGATGACCTCCTTGTCGTCGTACTTGATGACCACGTTGTCGCGCGGGTCGGCGACCACCTGGTACGTGGACAGGAAGTCCTCGGTCTGAGATTCGTCCACTCGCGGGCTGGTCACGCCGGGGCTCGATCCGCAGCACGAGTCGCCGTTGGGCGCGGGGCAGCCGGCGCCGTCGACGCCGCACGTCGCGATCAGGCCGGAGGGGTCACTGAGCGTGACAGGGCTGTTGTTGGCGTAGGCGTAGCCGTTCCACTGCTGCGGGTTCTCCTGGTCCAGGACCGGGTCGACCGCGGTGAACCTGCCCAGCGCCGGGTCGTACTCGCGGGCGCCGAGGTGGACCGTGCCGCCGGGGTCCTGCACGCCGCCGATGAAGCCGTGCCGGTCGGGCCAGGAGCCGGGTGGTGCTCCGCGGGTGACGCCGAAGGGGTCCTGGTAGCGCTTGGTGACGGCGAGGGTGCCGGCGTCGACGGCGCAGAGTGCGGTGCCCTGGTGGTCTTCGACGGTCCAGGTGAGCTTGTCCGCGGTTCGTCGGGCGACGTTCTTGCCGCCGTGGGTGTAGAAGCGGGTACCGACGGCGGTGGTCGTGCCGGCGGGGACGAACAGTTCCATGTCGACCAGGTACAGGGTGGTGCCCGCGGCTTCCCTCGAGATCAATCGCGCGCCGTCGGCGTCGTAGAGGTAGGTCGACTCCTTGCCGGTGGCCAGGTCCTTGTCGACGGCGACCCGGCCTTCCTGGTCGTGCCTGAGCTCGTGGCCAGGTCGGGCCACGGTGCTGCCCACCTCGTTGTAGCCGTAGGTCGCCGTGGTCTCGGCGCCGCTCGGGTTCTTGGTGGTCGTAGAGGTGACGGCGTGCGGCCGGGGTTGGCCGGGCAGCGGGTACTCCAGTGAGGTGACCGTGTCGCCGGCGGCGGTGTGCCTGGTCTGGGTTTTGCGGTTGCCGGTCTTGTCGTAGGACCAGTCGGTCCAGTACGGGGCGGGCCCGCCGAGCCCTGTCAGCGACGGCGCGACTTCGCAGTCGCCGGACGACGGGGTCCACGCCGAGGTGAGCCGGCGCAGGTTGTCGTAGCCGAAGCACTGGTTGTCGGCGACGGCGGTCGCGGTGTCGTCGACCTCGGTGACGTCGCCGACGTGGTTGTAGGTGTAGGCGCGGTTGGCGAGGATCTGGTCGGTGGTCGTGGCGCGGACGGCCATGGTCGACGCGACGCGGGTGGTGAAGTCGTCGTAGGTGTGGGTGGTGGAGACCTGTTTGGGGTCGTTGGCATCGGCGTAGTTGACGCGCAGTACTTGGCCGATCGGGTTGTAGGTGGTCTGCGACACCAGTTTGGTGCCGGCGCTGCCGCTGGTCGCGTAGGACTCGGTGGGCAGGCCCAGCGCGTCGTAGTCGCGGAAGATGGTCTCCGCGGGCAGGCCGCCGAGGCCGGGTGAGCTGACCCTGGCGATGGCGCCGCTGTTGGGGTCGTAGGCGATCGGGAACGAGTGCGAGCCGCCGATGCCCGTCTCGCTGGTGGGGATCACCACGGTCGTTCCGGTCGGTCTGCCCGCGGTGTCGTAGCCGGAGACCTCCCGGACGTAGGCCTTGCCGCCGGAGAAGCGCACCGAACTGGTCGGCTTGCCCTTGAGCTTGGTGTCGTACGCCCAAGTGGCGAGCCGCGAGCCCGAGGTGATCGTGGTGTCGTACAGGCCGGTCTTGCGGCCGAGGTTGTCGTAGGTGAACGCGAGGGTCTTGTTCCGGGCGTCGGTGGTCGTCAGTACTTGACCGGCCGCGTCGTAGGTGGTCGTGCTGGTGCCGGAGTCGGGGTCGGTCTGGGACACCTTGCGGCCCAGCAGGTCGTAGGTGTGGGTCCAGGTGTTGGCGCCGGTGCTGTCGGTGACGGTGTGCAGCAGTTCGGAGCGGTGGTAGGTGTAGGTGGTGGTGTCGGCGGGGTCGTCCGGTCCGGTGTGCTGCCGGTCCTCGAACTGCTGGGTCATCACCTTCTGGCCCAGCCCGTTGGTGACGACCGCGGACGCGGTGCCACCGAGCGGCGGAACCGAGGTGACGCGGTCGCCGTCGTAGGTCGTGGTAGTGCGCCACTGCTCCGTGCCGTCGCGCAGCGACAGCACCGCCGTCGCCCGGCCGGCCGAGTCGTAGCGGGTCTCGGTGGTGTTCGGCACGGCGTTGTCCTGCACGACGTGCAGTGATGTCGACGGTGCGGCGCTGTTCCAGTACGGCGCGTGGGTCTTCCAGACCCGGCCCTGCGAGTCGTGCAGGGTGTCGGCGACGACGCGGCCGCCTTTCGCGTAAGAGGTGGGCGACTGGGTCTGCACGGTGCGGCCGAGCCCGTCGAACAACGCGTAAGAGGTCGCATACTGCCCCGAGGCCAGCAGTCTCTGGGACGCCACGACGCTCGGCGAGCCGGTGTTCACCGTGTACTCGAACTTGGCGTCCGCCGATGCGTTGACGCTCTTGCTGTGACCGGGCTTCCAGATTGCGGTGATCCGGCCGAGAGGGTCGTAGGTGACGTCGGTCCGCAGCCCGCCTTGGTCGATCTGGCCGGTGACCAGGCCAGAGGCCGGGTCGATCTCCTCGGTGGTGGTGAGCGCGGTCGGCACGCCTGCGATGGTCACGTTGGGCGACGTGGTGACCGCCTTGGTGACAGGGCCGCCGGTGGCCGGGGTGTAGCTGGTGGTGGTCGTCCGGTTGAGCGCGTCGGTGGTGGTCAGTGTCCGGCCGTAGACCGTGTCGTAGGTGGTTTTGCTCGTGGGGGTCTGGAACACTTCTGCTCCGCCCTCGGGCCATTCGGCGAGCTTGTGCACCTCGGTCATGAGACCGCGGGTCGGCGCCGCGCCGAACGCCTGGCCGTCGTAGAGCGTCCGCTCATCGGAGATGATGTTGGCGCTGGTCGCCGGGTTGTCATCGGCGCACGGACCGGAGATCTTCTGAATGGAGTTGGGGTAGGTCAGCATCCAGGCGCCGGTGTTCTGCGCGTAGGTGGTGCGTGCGCACGTCGTCTGCCCTGGGTCGTCGGTGTCGCCCTCGGTCTGCACCGAGGTCACCAGGCCGTGGTCGCCGTAGGTCATGGCGGTGCGGGAGGCGCGCCACTCGTTCGACGCGGCCAGCCACACCCTGGTCCAGGTCGCGCCGTTGGCGGTGTAGAACGACTGGATGCCGTGGATGTCGGTGGCGGTCGCGGCGGAGGACCACTGATCGTTCACCACGGTCTTGATCACCTGGCTGCCCAGGTAGGTCAGGGTTTCGCGGGTGACGCCGGCGTACTGCTTGGAGTCGGCGATGGTCTCGCCGAGCGAGTCGGTCACCGGCACCGACCGGGTGCCGCCGTCGGGTGCGACGTCGCCGTCCATGCCCCGCAGGTACAGCGACTCGGTCACGGTGCGCGGTCCGGACGGGTCGTCGGGGTTGCCGACCGTGGTCTTGACCTTGCCGTAGCCGCGCCACATCGACCAGGTGCGGTGCTCGGGCTTGGCGAAGAAGTTCTCGTCGTAGTGCCAGGCGGTGCCGTCGAGGTAGTCGTAGTGGGTGCGGGTCTGCTTGCCGAGCGTGGTGCGGCCGTCGGCGTAGACGTCGGTGACGACGTACTTGTTGAACCAGTCCAGCACCGGATCCTTCGCACCGGGCGGCGTCCAGTACACCGGGTAGCAGCGGGTGGGGTTGGTGGCGGGGTCGGGTGTGCCGGCCTGGCAGTCCGGGCCGGTGTAGTCGACCGTGGTCACCCCGCCGAGCTCACCGGTCACCGTCGTGATCCGGTAGCGCGACAGGCTGGTGTAGTCCTGGTGGGCACGCGTGCGGTTGGACTTCGACGTGCCGCCGAACGTCGTCGGCGGCAGGGAGACCGATCCGCCGACGAGACCGGTACGGGTGACGCTCTCCAGCCACAACGCCGGGTTGCCGCCGTCACCGGTGGCGGGGAATGTGTGGTTGAGGGTCCAGCGGTCGGCGTCGAGCCAGCCGCCCGCGCCGTTGCTCACCTGAGTGGTGATGGTGGTGAGCTTCTTGCGGGTGAAGAACGACGGCGAGACGCTCTCGCACACCGCGCCGGGCGCGCAGATCAGGTCGGCCGGCACGTCCGGCCAGGATTTCGCGGTGGTGTCGTTGAGCTGCGCGGGGTCGCAGGTAACGCCCCCGCCGGGCAGGCAGCGTTCAGCGGTGTCGAAGCGCACCCGCGCGGCCGGCTGGGCGTACGCGCCGCCGGCGGTGGTGTTCAGCCCGTACTCCAAGCGCAGCAGGTAGCCGCCACGCACGTAGGAGGTGCCCACCGTGGTGACGTTGAGGTTGCGCCCGTAGGCGTTGACCTCCGGCTGGTAGTAGTAGGACGTGATGTTGCCCCGCGGGTCGACGACGTAGTCCAGGTTCCAGCGCCACGCCTGCGTGCACGACGAGTCCGCGAACGCCGTCTGGTGGCACGGCTCGTCACCGTTGTTGCCGAACACCGGCGTCGTGAACGTCGACTGCGTCTCCGGCTTGTCCGCCGTCCAGCCGGGCATCCGGTTCAGCCCGAAGAAGTACTGGGTGCCGTCGACCGTCGTGATCTTCCAGTGCTCGCCGTTGAGCGCGCCGTTCGCCGCTCCGTACAGCCTTTCGACCTTCGAGCCGTCCTCCTGGCGCGGCCGCCAGACGTCCGAGTCGGTGGTGTCCTTGACCAGTTGGTTGCTGCGCCCGGCCAACGCCATGGTCGCGTTGTCGGTGGCCCAGCACTGGTCACCGGTCTTGGTCTGCCCGTTGTTCCCACCCAGGTCCTGGGCGCACGCCTTGTACTGCCGCTCGATGAACCCGCCTGTGGCCAGCGACCAGCCGTCGCCGACCCAGGACGCCTGGTTGTTCGTCGCCGACGTGGCCCCGTCCACCGTCCCCGACGAGTATGCCAACGACACGCCGGGCGTGGCGCCGCCCAACGCGGCCGGCACCTTGACCGGGTAGCTGTACGTGAAGTCACCCGCCGAACCACCCGCCGACCACGAACCTGCCGGTGACAGCGGGGTGGCGGTGTAGTCGCCCCCACCGCTGTCGCCGTCGGCGGTCGCTGCGAGCACGGTCGCGCTCGACGTCGAGGCCAGCGCGATCTCGCCGACGAGGTGCTTGCCCGCACGGTTCCCGTGCTCGACAGGTGTGCCGAGGCGACACTCCGGCTTGTCCGGTGTGGACAGCACGCAGTCCGGATAGGACACCAGCCGCAGCCGCTGCCCATAGTCGCCGCCGTAGGCCGCGGCGAACGCCGAGTAGTCCAGCCGGACCGACAGCGGACCTGACAAATCACCCGACATCGGGCTGATCCGGTACACCGGTCCCCTCAAGCCGACGCGGGCGCCGTCCACCGCCTCCACCTCGACCTGACCGGACGACCGACCCGCGGCCTTGGCCCCGTCCGGCGCACGGCCCGCCTGGCCGCGACCCCGACCGACCTCCAGACCCGTCACACCCGCGGCGACCGGAGCGGTACGGGCCGACGCCGCGGCCGGCGCCAGATCCACCACGGCACGACCGGGTTGCGGCAGCCGCACCTGCGGCGGCGCGGTCATCGCCCGGTCGGCCGACTCCGCCCGCGGCGCGGGACGGGCCTGGTCACCAGTACCGGGAACCGACCGCGTGTCCTGCAACGCGGGCAGGTCCCAACCCAGACCGTGCCATCCCTTCTTCGGCGCGGCGAACGCCGGGATCGGACTGGTCGCGGTCAACAGCACCACGATCGCGACGATGGTGGACTTGGCGAGCACGCCGGCTCTGCGTCTGTTCATGATTTCCGTCTCAACCTGGGTGTGGGAGAACGCGAAAGGGTCAGTGGACAAGACCGAAGAGGGAACCCGGGTCGTCGGCGGTGAGGTCGTACCGGATCTGGTCGAGCGTGCGCACGCCGGAGTGAACGCGCACACCCGCCACCCCGCCCTGCCACAGGTCGACCGCGTTGCCGCCCCACCAGCCTCGGCCGATCACGAGCGGGCCCGCGCCGTCATGGAAGCCGGTCGCGTCGACGCAGTTCGGCTGTTGGTCGTCGGCCTGTTGCGAGGAACCGTTGACGTACAGGCACGCCTTGCCGGTCACACGGTCGACGGTCGCTGCCAGGTGCGTCCACTCGCCCGGCACGGCCGGTGCGACGCTGTACACCGTTCGCAGGCAGTTCGTCGCCGTACGGTTGCACGACACCGCGAACGCCCACCGGCCCTCCACCTCGGTGGCGCCCTTGCGGTAGCCGAGCATGAACGAGCTGTTCGTCGTGTCATCCTGACCCACCGCGGTCCGCGCTCCCACCGCGTCGGAATCGGTCTTGACCCACGCGGACACGGTGTACGAGCGGTCGGTGCGGAAGTCACGCGGACGTGGCAGCGTGATCGCGGTGCCCTCGGCACCCGACAACGCCGCGTTCGCCGCACCGTCCCTCGCGACGAGTGATGCCCCGCCAGTGGCGGTGCCCGCGGTGTGGCCGTTGATGTTCCAGACGCTGTCCACGTAGGACAGACCGGCCAGCGCGGCGACCTGGCTCGCGGTCAGCGCCTGCTGCCAAAGCTGCACCGCGTCGATGGCACCGCGCATGATGCCGACCAGCGGACCGAAGCTGTACGCGCCGACGGTGACCTTACCGGAGGCGTTCCACGGCGTGGCGGTAAACGACCGCGAGCCCATCAGCTTGCCGTCCACGTAGAGCTGGATGCGCTTGGTCTCGTTGTTGTAGACGCCGGTCACGAGCGTCCACACGCCGGCGGCCGCGACCGTGTTGCTCCGGAACACCCACTGCGTGGTCGCGCCCGCCGTGTCCGACGGGTTCAGGCCGAAGATCCAGGCGTTGACGTCCGGCGAGTAGCGGATCGCGAAGCCCGGTACGTTCTGGCCCGACTGGCCCACCACGGCGTAGTAGCCGTTGAGGTCGTCCAGCTTGACCCAGGCGGACACGGTGAACGACTGCGAGGTGTCGACCGCCGGACCGGTCGAGTAGCTGTAGCTGTCCGTCGCGCCGGTGTAGCGCAGGGCGCTACCGGACTTGCCGGGCACCCACGACGCACCGGTGTTGATCAGGTTGTTCTCGTACCCGGCGCCGTTGTTGCTGGAGTCCGCGGCGGTGGTGCCCGTGTTCTCGTCGAACTTCCAGTAGCCCTCCAGCGACTTCACCGGCGCCGCCACGTAGGTGCCGGTGTGCTCGTCACCGGACGCGCCGGTGGCCAGCAGCTCGGTCGCGCCCTCGGCCAGGCCGAGGTTCGCCCGCGGCACGGCCGCCGTGGCCAGGTTGTGCGCGTCCTGCGATGACAGCACCCGCTGCCACGCCTGCACGTCGTCCACCTGGCCCGGGTAGTGGTCGGCGCGGATGCCGTTCCTCTGGGCCGCGCCGATGACGAACGGCCCGGTCGCGTTCCACAGCGGTGTCGCCATGACCGCCGAACCGGCGGGCTTGCCGTCAACGTAGAGCGACAGCTGCCGGGTGTTCGCGTCGTAGGTGCCGATCAGGTGGGTCCAGGTGTTGACCGCGGGCACGGCGGTCGCGTCCGCGGACGTGGCGCGGTAGGTGCCGGCGCCGACGTCGTCACCGGCCGTGGCGGAGATGCTCCACTTTCCCACGTCGGCCGAGTACTGCAGGTAGAAGCCGCTGACCGAGCCGCCGTCCTGGGACAGCACCGTGTAGTAGCCGCCGGTCTGCCGCAGGTAGGCCCACGTCGCGACGCTGAACGACTTGCTCGTGTCGAGCACCGGCGCGGCGGTGGCGAGGTAGCCGTTCGCCCGGATGTTGACCCCGCCCTTGACACCGTCCTTGGCGCCGAAGGCGTCGGCCTGGGTCCACGAGCTGCCCCGGTTGTACCCGACGTTCCAGCCCGCCTCGGTGAGCGTGGCCGGGTGGGCGGTCTCGCCGGGGTTGAGCACGGCGACGTTGTCGGAGGCCGTGGCGCCCACAGTGTCGTCCAGCGCCCAGGCGCCCTTGAGGAACTTCGTCGAGGTCAACGGCAGCACGGTGTAGGCGCACGCGTTGCCGGTGGTGGTCAGCGGACTGGCGCAGGAGCTGTCCGGCCCGGGCGTGCCCGCCTTGTTCACCGCGCGGACTCTGAGCAGGTTCTGGTTGGCATTGACCGCGGTGGTCTGCAAGAACGCGGACGCCCACGTCCTGCCGCCCGGTATGCCCACGGTCTTGTTCGCCGGCACGCTGGGCGAGCCCTGCGTCGACGGCTCGCTGCCG
Organism: Saccharothrix sp. NRRL B-16348; assembly: GCF_001280085.1. Lineage (GTDB taxonomy): Bacteria > Actinomycetota > Actinomycetes > Mycobacteriales > Pseudonocardiaceae > Actinosynnema. The sequence goes on from NZ_LGED01000021.1 coordinate 8,919, forward strand.
TCGGTGGTGTAGATGAACCGGTCGATGTCGAACAGGCCCGGCGTGGCCAACTGGACGTCGACCTGGAAGGTCGCGGTGTCACCCTGGTCGACCGGGGTGTTCGCGGCATGCACGGTCGGCGCCAGCGGAACGGTGGTGTTGACGTAGAACTCGCAGTCCCAGTCCCACCGGGGCGAGGACAACGCGCCGTCCGACACCCGCATCGCCCACTTGTAAATCCCGTCGGTGGTGATCCACCCCGCCGGCACGTGCACCTGGGCGAGCGCGCCCTGGTTCGGGCCGGGTGTGCCGACCCACGGCTTCGAGGCCGCGTTGTCGTGATAGGTGTCGGGCACGTCCGCGCCGTACGCACCACCGCTGGTCGCGAACAGCACCTCCAGGCTCCCGCCATCCGGGTCGGACACCCACGCCTGCAACTGCGGCGTACGCGTGAACACATACGGCCGGTCCGGACCCTTCACACACGGCACCGCACCGTTCTGCATCGCGTGACCGGTCGGGTCGTTCGGCGTGGAGTTGTAGCGCAAATCCAGATACGGGTTCAGCCCGAACTTCCGCCACGAATAGGTGTCCGCCTCCCGCTCACCCATGAGCAGGAACGTGGTGGCGCCCCAACCACCCGCGGCCGCCGCCTTCAACGCGGCCGTCGCGTCGAACACCATCGACACACCCGGCGCCTGGGACTGGTTGATCGTGTTGACCGACGACAGCAACGAGGACGACGTCCCCGGCACCGCCACCCCACCGGGCTGGTTGTCCCACGTGGTGTTCCCGTCGATCCCGCCCGCCAGGTGCAACTGCGTCGGCTTGGCCTGCGGACTACCCCACCACGAGTACAGCAACGTGGTGTTCAGATTCGCCCACGCGACCGTCTTGCCGATGATCGGGCCGGTGTTCATCTGCACGTACGAGCGGGACTTCCCGGAGCCCTCCTCGTTCTCATAACCGGCCTTCAGATCGGTCAGGTCGCCGGTGGACGCGTCGAAGTTCTTCGCCGTAGGGTGCCCGGACTGCACCACCACGTGGTGCGCCTTGCCGCAGGCGCCGCACGAGTACTCCGGGTCGAGGAACACCGGGTAGCGAGTATCCGGGTCCGCCAGGAACCCCTGGTCCGGCACGATGCTCACGCTCTCCGCGGACACCTCGACACCCATCACGGCCCGCCGCGGCTCACCCCGGCCGTCACCGCTGGAGTCCCACATCCTTGAGGCGTCACCGGTGAACACCACCGAACCCGCGGCGTCCACGACCTCCAGACGGGAATCCCCGGCCTGACGCCCGACCGCGCGGACACCGGCGTTCTTCGTGTGCGACCCGAACGTCACCTTGCGCAGCTTCGGGTTCCTCGCGGCTTCCGGCGTCTTCACCACCAGCACCTCGGAGAACCCGATCACATCCGCGGTCACCCGCAGATCCACCCCCGGCAGCACCTCGAGGTAGGTCGCCGTAGCGCCGTCCAGCACCGGTTCCGGGAGGTCGGCGTCCCAGCCGAGCCCCACCTCGACGCCCTGGTACCCCATCCTGACCAGTGGGCCGCGTCCCTTGGACCCCGTGCCCCCGCCCGACAGCGCCAAATCCACCACCGCGGCCTTCGGCGCCACGGTCCCGTCCGGGCGGCGCTCCAGCGTCGTGTCCGCCGCCACCCAGCCGCCGTCCCGCCGCACCCGCACCGGCCGCTGGTGCTGACGCCACGTGAACGCGCCGTCCGGCATCGCCCAGAACTCGTCGGTCTCCGACGTCTTCCCGGTGATCCTCACGGGCTTGTCCAACCGCTTCGCCAGCGCCACGGCAGACGCCTCATCCACCGCCTCGTCCACCACTGCGGCGGGCGTGGGTGCGGGTTCGGCAGTCGCCACCGCCATCGCCTGCACCACGGCCACCCCGACCAACGAAGCCGCGAGCACAGCCACGAGTCTCTTGCCGCGCGGTCTGTTTCCGCGCACGCCAAACGCCGACGTCATCTTGATCCCCCCTGGACCGCAGCAACCGGCTCGGGCTGCCACCACGATGCGAACGGGACAGAACACTGCCGCACGAGTTGATCCAGCACACTCGCCCGAACGGTCCAACTCCTGATCACTGGGCCGTTCAAACCACCCAGCCGATGAAATGCCAGACCGCGAGTGGATCACCGTGTCTGACAGCGGGGGCCGGTTCGAGATCGCCATGCCGAGCGTTTGATCGCCAAGGGCTGCGGTCTGGTCGCCCGGGACACGGTGAGCATCGCCGAACGCGGTTCCTACCGGGTCGGGACGGGCGAGGTCGACGTGCGCGCGGACGTCGCGCACGCCGTGACCGGAACCCGTCTCTACGCGCCGGACGATCCGCTCGTGGTGCCGAAGCCCGTCGGCGACACGCGGATCGACGTGACGAACGAGTCGACGTTGGCCGCGACCCGGCGACTGGGCGGCGATGTCGCGTGCCTGGTGTTCGCGTCGGCGCGCAACCCCGGCGGCGGATTCCTCAACGGCGCACAGGCGCAGGAGGAGAGCGTGGCCCGCGGTTCGGCGCTGTACCCGTGCCTGCTGGCGGCAAGCGACTTCTACGCCCACCACCGCGCGCACCCCGAGCTCACCTACAGCGATCGCGTGA
>NZ_LGED01000022.1 GCF_001280085.1 Saccharothrix sp. NRRL B-16348
TTTCTGGACGGTTTGGGTGATGTGGGTGCGCCATTCGGTGCGGTTGGCGCAGTGGTTTCCGTCGGTGACGTTGGAGTGGTAGGTGATGTTGGCGCCTGCGCCGAGGGCTTTGTAGACCTCGGCGCCGCCCAGCGCGGCGACGCTGGCGGAGCGGGGTCCGAGGTTGGCGATGTGGGGGTTGTCCATGATGAGCAGGCCGCGGGGGGCGATCATGGCGACGAGGGAGTGGGTGTCGATGGGTGCGGCGTTGGGGTTGCCGGTGTAGGAGCTGAAGGCGTCGCCGAACCAGGGCTGCTCGCCGTAGGCGCTGGAGAGGGTCTGGCCGCCCTCGGCGTTCACACCCCGGTAGATCGGCACACCCGCGGTGCCCGACTCGATCGGCATCGTCAGGGCGACGCGCTGGTCGAACACGCCGGCGGCGAAGGCGCCCTTGCCGAAGCGCGAGCAGCCGGTGACGCCGACGTCGGCGCGCAGGACGTTGCCGCCGGACTGCTCGATGACGTCGATGATGCGGGACACGCCCCAGGCCCAGGCCATGAGCAGGCCGGTGGGGCTGGTGTTGCCGTAGATCGTGTAGAACGCGCCCTGCTTGTTGTTGCGCGGCGTGCCCTCGCGGCCGACCGAGTAGGGGTCGAAGCTGACGATCGCCGCGCCGGCGGCGCGGATGGTGGCGGTGTCGCCGCCGAACCCGCCGTAGACGATCACCGCCGGGAACGGGCCGGTGCCCGACGGCAGCTGCACGCTCGCCGAGAAGCTGGAGCTGCGGCCGTTGTGGGAGACGTTGACCGTGATGCTGCTGCTGGACACCGTGCCGGTCACGGTGGCGGGCTTGGCCGGCTTGTCGCCGTAGACGTGCCGCTCGGCCATCTCCCTGATCTCCGCCCGCCGGCACCGCCAGTCCGACTGCGACGTGATCCGCTGCCCGTTGACCTTCGTGAACGGGTCCGGCAGGCGCGAGTTCGACGGGTAGGAACCCGGCAGGCTGACCGGGCAGTCCGCGCCCTCGTCCTCGACACCCGCGAGCGCCACGACATCACCCGCCGCGGCGTTCGCGGTGGTCGACCGCGCCACCGCCGTCAACGTCCCGGCCAACGCCAACACCGCAACCGCCAACATGAGCACCGCCGAACGGATTCTCAAGCGGCCTGAACTGATGATCCGGATTCTCAAGCGGCCTGAACTGATGATCACCAGGGCTCTCCTTTGAGACGAGGTGTGGAGACAGGAGCACCGAACGACGATCGGTGACGTCTTCTAAAGTTTCGATCAGCGGGTCGAAACGTGTCAATGAATCCGGGCGTCCCGGTTCAGTTCGCGGTCTCACTTGGCGATTGCCGGACGTGGCCCTCGGACCCTGCCGTGGTGGCGGAGCGGTCAGTTCCGGCCGGTGAGGAGGAAGCGGAGGTAGCCGCGGTAGGAGATGGGGCGGAACGCGTCGGCGCGGGTGGCGCCCTCGGCGGCGGCCCTCTCGGCGCGTTCGAGGCGCACCGCGGCTTCGGCGGCGGCCCGGTCGTGGTCGACGCGGGTGTGCGCGGTGGCCGTGTTGGCGGTCTTCAGCTCGTCGGCGAGGGCGACTTGCGCGGCCCGCAACTCGGCGCGCAGCTCGCCGAACCTCACCTCGGCGTCGGCCAGCACCCGCTGGTGCTCCGCGTCGAGTTGGGCCCGCTCCGCGGTGAACCGGATCCTGAGCGCCCGATGTTCCACCGGCGTCACCGCGGTGGGCCGGGTGGCCTCCACCTCGGCGGTCCGGCGTTCCCGCCACTGGTCGATGAGCACCGCCGACACCTCGCCGACCCGCGCGGCGCTCACGGCGCGCCCGTCGGCCAGGACGAAGATCGCCACGCGGTCATGGCCGTCGACCTCGTAGCGGACGCCGACGAAATCGGCCGCGGTGCGGATGCCGACGGCTTCGAGGTTGGCGATCTGCGTCGGCCCGACGCCCTCGACGCCCGCGGTCGCGAGGCGGAACTGCGCCAGTTCCGCCCGCAGGTGCGCCTTCTGCCGCCGGACCAGCAGCCGCTGCTCCTCCAGGTGCATCCGGGCCGCCGAACCCTGCCGGTCGCGGTCGATCTGGTCCAGGTGCACCTTCACGGCCCGCTGGTGCGCGCGGAGGCGCTGGTCGTGCCACTGCTGCAGGTCCTGGCGACGCCGGTCCTGCTCCGCCCTGGACCGCTCGGCCGCTTCGGCGGCCTGCCGGGCGTCCTGGTCGACCCGCGTGGCCTGCGCTTCGGCGGCCAGCCGGGCGTTGGCGAGCCGTTTGCGCTCGGCGCGCGCCTCACGGGCCCGTGCGCGCTCGGGCTGACGCCGGTAGCCCGCCGCCGTGACCGCCGCCCACGCCAGCACGGCGGACACGTCAGCGACGGCCACGGCCTCGTCCACGAAGACGGCCGCCGGCACGCCGAACGGCAGCAGCACCAGCAGTGCCCGCGTCAGCGCGGCCAGTGCGGGCGCGCGATGGCTGAACCGCACCAGGGGTGGCGGCGCGGGCATGTGTGGTTCGAGGCGTTCGACCATCCATGAGGGCAGGCGGGGGCCGGATGGCTCCACGTCACCGAAATTCTCCCCGCTGGATAGCTCCACGCCGTCGAGCGGGTCGAGCGGTTCGAGCGGAGGGGGAGCGGCGCGGTGGTGGAGCAGGATCTGCTGGAAGCGCTCGGCGAGCCCGCGCAGGCGCGCGTCGGGGTGACCGGTCAGCGTGGCCAGCCGGAACGAGCCCGCCGGGTCGGCGAAGTCGGACTCGGCGAGCAGCAGGTGCTCGGCGTCCTCGGCGCGCAGCTGCCGCCACAGCGAGGGGTCGGTCGCCAGGGCCACCAGCGACAGGTAGACCACCCAGGACGAGAACCGGTCGACCTCCGGGCCGAACTCGGCCGCGGTGCGGTCGGGCGACTGGTAGTTGCGGTGCCCGGTCTCGGCGGCGGGCAGCCCGGCCAGCGCGGGCACGTACACGCCGTCGTAGTCGACCAGCTTGATCGAGCCGTCGGCGGTGATCAGGAGGTTGCCGTGCTGGAGGTCGCCGTGCCCGATGCCCGCCTCGGCGAGCCGGGCGACCAGGTGCGCGAACCGTTCGGCGACGCGGGACACGGCGTGCGAGTCGTCGACGTGCCGGTCGATCCAACGCAGGAGGTTGACCGCCTCCACCCACTCCATCCGCAGCACGGGGTGCCAGGCGCCGTCCACGAGTATGCCGTGGGCGACGTAGTCGAAGCCGACGGTCCAGTCGTCGTCCAGGCGTGCCAGGTGCTCGCCGACGGCGCGGTAGCGGGCCGCCTGCTCCGGCGCCTCGCGGGTGAAGCACTTGATCGCGTAACGGGTGCCGTCGGCGACCGTCACCGAGAAGACGCTCGCGAAGTTGCCCGAGATCGCGCGCGGGCGGCCCAGCGCGTCGACCCGCACGTCGGCGCCGGCGAGGTCGGTGCCGCGGAAGCACAGCGCGGTGTCCTGCAACGCCTCGACGTAGGTCGCGCCGGACGGTAACGCGCGGGTGGGCTCGTCACCCGAGGTCGACGTGAACGACGGTGACGTCGTCATTGCGCATCAACCCCTCCGCGCGTGCGGTCGCCAACCAGGCCGTGAACCCGTCGAGATCACCGGATCGCGTGAACTCCGCCAGCATCTGCCACGGTCGGTCACCGCGGTCCGCCGCCCGCAGGAGCCAGGCGGCGAGCGCGTCCGTGCAGAGGAAGAACCCGTCGCCGCGCTCCGCCGTGCCCGACACCGTCCGCACGTGCCGCGCCAGCAGGTCGTGGTCGCGGTTGAACGCGTTGACCAGGCCCGGCGCGTTGTCGAACGCCTCCGCCGACTCGATCGGGAACGCGCGCAGCAGCCGGTCGCCGCGGGTGTGGAACAGGCAGCTGTCACCCAACGCGGCGGCATCCCACCGGGTGACCCCGGACGCGTCGGTGTCGAACCGCGCGGCGAGCACCGTGGCGTGCGGGCCGCGTTCCAGCTTGGGTTGCTCGTACCACGCGATCGGACGGTCGTCCGCCTCCCGCTCGGCCACGTAGTCGGAGAGCCACTCGCCCCACGCCTCTCCGGCACGCACGAGCGCCGCGGCGAAGCGGTCCGCGTCCTGCAACGCGCAGTCGTCGTCCCGCGCGGCGTCGGTGACGGTCCTCGTCAGCAACTCGGCCCACTCGCCCGCGAGCAGGCTCTCCGACGCGCCATCGGCCACGGCCGCGAGCACCGACCCGTCCGGGCCGGTGAGGACGTGGGCGGCGTCCTCGCATTCGCGCGGTGTGTGTCCCTGCTTGGGGACGCGGAGGGAAGAGGTGATCATGCCGCTGCTCAGCGCAGGTCCGTGGCACGTGTCCCGATGTCCAGGAACTGCACGAGCGAGGTGATGTCGGCGTTGTAGACGAAGCCACGTGCCAAGTCCTCGGCCGGCACGCCCTGTTGCAGCGCGTAGAAGCGCATGTGCGGCGGCAGCAGGCTGGACATGCCGAACAAGGTGCGCGCGTAGCCGTCCGGGAGCGCGATGTCGGTGTCCGGGAACGTCACCGGCACGGCGTTGGCGGCGGAGACGTGCAGGTTGAACAGCAGCGCGGCGCCGTCGGCGGTGACGTGCGTCTGCACGCCCCACGCGGCCCCGGCCGGGTCGCCGTCGGTGGACTCGCCGTCGGTCAGGTTGAGCACGATCGGCGGGAAGCTATCCGGGTGCCGGGACACCCAGTCCGACACCAGCGACTCGGCCGAGGCCAGCGCGCGGCACATCGGCGTGGCTCCGTTGGCGACCGGGTCGACCCAGACTGGGAAGCGGGTCGTTGTCTCGACCAGCCCGCCCGCGCCGTCCGGGACCTTCTTGGTCCGCTTCTCCACCCGCGCGGGCTTCTCCGCGACCTGGCTGAGCGGCACGAGGTCGCGTCCCGCGAGCGGGCCGGTGAACGCCGAGCCGACCGCGTGCCCGTAGCCGATGACGGCGACGTGGAAGTAGTCGCGGACGCCTTCCTCCTTCGCGCACTTCACGCTGAGTTCGGCGAGCAGCCGGTTGATGGCGTCGGCGACCACGTCGGCCTTGCGCTGCTGCCCGCCGCCGATCGGGTCGTTCATCGACGCCGACTGGTCGACCAGGAACACGAAGCAGGACGGGTTGGCGCGGCTGATCTCGGCTGCGTAGGTCACGAAGGGTGTCCACCTCTCCCACGGGACGGCGTGTGGATCACCCGGAAGGCTAGCGCGACCCAGGGTGTGTACGTCCCGTTACCACTCAGCTCCCCGGCAGGATCCCCGGCCGGAACGGCTCGACGCCGACGACGTGGCGCACGTGAGTGGGCTCGACCAGCACCATCACCCGCTGCTCACCGGGGATCCGCCACTCGAAGCGCTCGGTCCCGACGTACTTCTTCGCCAACCGGTCCATGCCGCGCTCGGCCTCGTCGCCCACGACGAACCGGACCGCGCGACCACGGATCTCCACCCGGTCGTACGGGTTGTCCGGGCTCACGCAGGACAGCGACAGCCGGGGGTCGCGGCGCAGGTTCTCCTCCTTCACCCGGCCGAGCGCGGTGTTGAACACGATGTGGTCGCCGTCGAGGTCGACCCACATCGGTGTCACCTGCGGCGAGCCGTCCGGGTTGAGCGTGGCCAGGTGCCAGAAGGTCGGCGCCGACAGCCGTGCCCTGACCTGCTCGTTCAACCGCACCACGTTGCTCCCCGCGTTGACGGAACCCCGACCGATTATGTCCCTACCGCGCGGCGAGGACGTCCAGGAAGCTGTTGTCGAGTTCGTCGAGTCCACGCACCCCGACATCCTGCTACGCGTTCCCCGATCAGTTCGCGCACTGCTGGTCCGGGTTCGGGTCGGTCACCGCCGGGCAGTGGGTCCGGGTGCGGGTGGGGCTCATCGTCCACGTGGTCGTCGCGGGCCAGTACCCCATGCCGCCGCCGTCCTCGGTCGCGAAGAACACGTCGTCACCGTCGTTGACCGGGACCATGCGGAACTCGCCGCCCTCCGCGACGCCGATCTCGACGCGGTAGGCGAACGGGCCGGTCGAGCCGGTCAGGTCGATCACGACGTCGAACTCGGCGTCGGCGTCCGGGGCGACCTGGTGCCGTTCCTGGAACGTGAACGGCCGGGAGTCGCCGTTGACGCGGAAGCGGGCATCGCCGGGTTCGGGGAACGGAGGCGTGGCGCCGGGCCGGGGCAGGCACAGGAGCCGGACCACGGGCGCCTGCTCGTCGGGGTAGGGCGTCGGGTCCGGGACGACCCGCATGTAGGTGCTCTCGATCGTGGTGCGGTGGTTCGCGGAGAAGGTGACGGTGTGCGCGGCGTCGCCGACGGGCAGCGCGCCTTCCCGCAACGCCCAGGCGTGCAGGGCGCGGCAGTCCGCGACGTCCTCGGGCGGGGTGCGCCGGGCCACCTCCTCGGACGCCATCAGGAACCACCCGCGCTCGGCCTCGTGATCGCTGATCCCGACGCCGACCCGCACGTTCGCCCCGGCGGCCGGCGTCTCCGACGTGGCCGGCGGCGCGTCCGGTCCGGACCGCCGGAACAGCAGCAGGCTCGCAACGAGACCGGCGGCGACGCAGACAGCGAGCACAGCGGTCGTCCGCGTCTTCACGGTCCATCCCTCCCGCGCGTCATGAGGCTGTGCGTCCAGTTTGTCGCCGCCGTCGGGGGTGGTGCCCGGTGAACGCGGACGTTCGCGGTTCCCACGCGAGCTATTCTAGTACTAGAATAGCCGGGTGCCTTCGGAACTGACCCCCGCCGAGCTGACCCTGCTGGGCCTGCTGGTGGAAGCACCCCGGCACGGCTACGAGCTGGAGGAGGTGATCGCCGCCCGCGGCATGAGGGAGTGGACCGAGATCGGGTTCAGCTCCATCTACTACCTGCTCGGAAAGCTGCGCGACCGCGGCCTGGTGGCGGAGGTCGACCCGCCGGCCCGGGGCAAGGCGCGCAAGGTCTTCGGTCCGACGGAGGAGGGGCGTCGGGCGTGCACGCGGGCGGCCGAAGCGGCGGTGGCCGAACTCGAGCCGGTGTTCCCGCGCGTCCTCGTCGGGCTGGCGAACCAGCCCGTCATCCCGCCCGACCGGCTCCGGGCCGCGCTCGCCCGGCGTGCGGCCTCGGTGGCGGGGAAGCTCGCGGAGCTGCGCGCGGCCGTCGCCGCCCAACCGCACGCACCCCGCTTCGCCCGCGCGATCTTCGACTACTCGCTCGCCCAGCTCGAGGCCGAACAGCGCTGGCTGGCCGCCTACCGGGCGGAGCTGACCGATTCACCCGACCAGGAGGACCGCCGACCATGAGCCCGGACCGCTACGACGTCAAGCGGGAGCTCAAGCAGCTCTACGCGCCCAAGAACGCCGACTGGGCGCTCGTCGACGTGCCCGAGCAGCAGTTCCTCGCCGTCGACGGGCGCGGTGACCCCAACACCAGCGCCGAGTACGCCAACGCCGTCGAAGCGCTCTACTCCGTCGCCTACACGATCAAGTTCGCGAGCAAGCGCGAGGGCCGCGACTTCGTCGTCGGGCCGCTGGAAGGGCTGTGGTGGGCGGACGACCCGGAGGTCTTCACCGCCCGTGCCAAGAACTCCTGGCACTGGCGGATGCTCGTCAGCCAACCCGACTGGATCACCGAAGAGGCGATCGCGGAGGCCAAGCAGGTCGTCTCGGCGAAGAAGAAGCTGCCCGCCATCGCCGACGTGCGCCGCGAGGTCCTGCACGAGGGGGTCAGCGCCCAGGTCCTGCACATCGGGTCGTACGACGACGAAGGACCGGTGTTGGCCAGGCTCCACGGCGAGTGGCTCCAGGCCAACGGCCTGCGGATGACCGGGCTGCACCACGAGGTCTACCTCGGCGACCCCCGCAAGACCGAGCCCGCGAAGCTCAAGACGGTGCTGCGCCAACCCGTCCGTCCCGAGTGACGTTCAGGCGGTCAGAGAGCGGATCCCGGTCAGCTTCTCCGACGTCTCCCACAGGCGGCGCGCCACCTCGCCGTCGCGTGCCTTCGTCGACCGGCCGACCAGCTTCGGCGCGCCGCGTCCCTCCAGGAAACCGCTCGGGCCCGCGTAGCTGTCGCCCGGGACGTCCGCCACGGCCGCGTACAGCGTCGGCAGGGCGCCGTCCTCGTCGCTCTGCGCGAGCAGGCCGGTGACCGCCTTCTGCGCGAGGTCGCGCACGCGTCGCCGACCGTCGGACTTCAGCAGGTTCGTGGTCGCGAAGCCGGGGTGCGCGGCGGTCGCGATCACCGGTGAGCCCGCCGCGGTGAGCCGCCGCTGGAGCTCCGCGGTGAACAGCAGGTTGGCGAGCTTGGACTGCGCGTAGGCGGACATCGCCCGGTACGGCTTGCGTTCCGAGTTCAGGTCGTCGAAGTCGATCGAGCCCACCTTGTGCGCGTTGGACGAGACGGTGACGACCCGTTCCCTGACCTGCGACAGGAGCAGGTTCGTGAGCGCGAAGTGGCCGAGGTGGTTGGTCCCGAACTGCAGCTCGAAACCGTCGGCCGTGCGGGTGAGCGGCGGGATCATCACGCCCGCGTTGTTGATCAGCACGTCGACGGGGTCGGTGAGGTCGTCGGCGAACGCGCGGATCGAGGAGAGGTCGGCGAGGTCGAGCCGCCGGACCTCGACGTGCCCGGTCATCGTCGCGGCGGCCTCGCGGCCCTTCTCCAGGTCGCGCACGGCCAGCACGACCCGTGCGCCCCTGGCGGCGAGCACGCGGGCGGTGACGCGGCCGATCCCGCTGTTCGCGCCGGTGACGACGACGGTCCGACCGGTCTGGGGCGGGACGTCCGAAGCGCTGAATGTTGTCATGAGCTACAAAGTAGGCACCGACAACTATGTTGTCAACGAAAACACCGTTCGCTATCGTGACGCCGTGCCCGAAGCCACCCACGAGCGGCCCTACCACCACGGGAACCTCCGCACTGCGCTGCTCGACGCGGCCGAGCGCGGCTTGCGTGAGCAAGGCGCGGACCAGCTCTCGCTGCGTGACCTGGCGCGGGAGATCGGCGTGAGCCACGCCGCCCCGCGTCGCCACTTCCCGGACCGCCAGGCGCTGCTCGACGCACTCGCCGTCTCCGGGTTCGGCCGCCTGGACGCGACGTTGCGCACCGCGTTGGCGGGCGCGGGTGACGACTTCCCGTCGCGCGTGCGGGCGACCATGACGGCCTACACCCGTTTCGCGACCGAGAACGCGGCCCTCCTGGAGCTGATGTACTCCAGCAAGCACCGGCCGGGCGCGGAACGGATCGTCGAGGCGGCCGACGCGCCGTTCGGGCTGATGCGAGACCTGATCCTGCAGGGGCAGGCGGACGGCGCGCTCGAGTCGGGCGACCCGGAGCGGATCGGGATCGTCCTGTTCGCGACCCTCCAGGGCATCGCCACGATCATCAACGGCAACATCGTCAAGCCGGACCTGCTCGACGGCCTCGTGGAGACCGCGGTCGACCAGTTCCTCCGAGGCGCCCGACCGCTCGCGTAGCGCGGAGAAGTCCTTTTCGGCTTTACGCGCGGGTAGGTCTACTTTTCGTCGCGCCGACGTGGCGCATCGGGGTGACCGGCGCAGTCCACTGCGCCGGGAATTCGAATATTTCGGCATCGGTCGGGGATCCGTACTCGGCGAATGGGGTCACTGGTACGGACGATTGACGCCCGAGGTGTGGTGCGGAAATGTTGGTCGCGGATCTTCCCGAGGGGTGTGCAGGAGGAATTTCGCATGTCGGATTTCATCAACGTCCTCATCGTCATCGACGCTGAAACCATCATCGAGCGGTACGGCAAGAACGCCGACCCGAACCGGCCGACGCTGATTCCCGACAGCAGCAACCTGATCTACATGACCGCGCGGCAGGACCACATCATCGGTTCTCCGGGCAGCGAGTTGACGGTCAAGGCCTCGCCTGACGACATCATCAGGTGGCGCGAGACAACGCTGTCCCTCAACTCCAGGTACACCGGCATCCTCTACAGGTTCGACGCCTCGTCGGGAGCGGACCTGATCGACATGCCCGAGGCGAAGTCGGTGGTCATCAGCGAGCCGCTGCCGAACGGCCGTGACCCGTTGAACCCCACCTCCCAAAAAATCAACAGCTTCTACTGGCAGTGCACCGTGCTGAAAACGGGCTCGGTGACCTACCACTTCAGCTTCATGATCCTCGACCACTCGGGCGCGAAGCTGGGTTATTACTACTGGGACCCGTTCATCAACATTCAGGACTGACGGCGGCGGCCCGCCGATTCAGGCGATGGTGGGAAAGGATTTGCGAAGCTCGTCGAACAGTGCGTCGTACCGACCGGGGCCGAGGGTGGAGACGGCCGACCAGACCGCTTCGCAGGCGGCCACCAACGGGTCCGGCTCCGCTTCGGCGAAGATCGCGGGCAGGGCCATCGCCTGTTGGCTGAAGTTGTCGTGGCGGCCGTCCAGGGTGGTCACCACCGTCTGGGGGACCCGCTCGTCGACCATCAGGCGGTCCCACGGCTGGCAGGTGTCCTCGAACGGCGGTGGCAGGGGCTCGCCGCGGTCCATCGCGGCCAGGGCGGGCGCGATCCAGTCGACGTCGGCGAGCCCCGCTTCGGTGAACGCGCGTCTGATCGCCCAGCGGGCCACCTGCCGCTGGGTCGTCGGATCGGCCTCGGCGAGCGCGTCCACCAGGGGCCGGTCCAGCGACGCGAGGCTCAGCGCCGTGCCGCGGAGTTGTCTCAGCCGTTCGCCGGGCAGCTTCCCGGCCCACTCGCGTACCTCCGCTTCCCAGCGCGCCCTTGTGGCGGCCTGGTCCTGTTCCTCGCGGGCCAGGCGGGCGGCTTCGGCCTTCTCCTCCGGCGTGGGCGGCACGGGCTGTTCGCGGGCGTACGCGTGCCAGTAGGCGGCCTGGGCGCTGGTCTGCTTGACGATCCGGTCCGGCTCCGGCGGCGCAGGCCAGAACTGGAGCAGGTAGCGCTCGACCGTCGGCTCGTCCTCGCTCCGGTTGTCCATGCGGTGGCCCTCGTCCATCCCCACCGCGCAGTAGCGGACCCGGTAGTCGACCTCGGCCAAGCCGTCCAACGGCCACCACTGCTCGCCCGCCCAGCTCACGAGCGCCGCCGGCCCTTCGGGGCGGAAGGACACCTCCACGACGTCCTCCCACTCGTCACCCACCGGTGGCGGCTCGTCGTGCAGCTCCACGGTGAAGGCGACGTCACCGGTGTGCAGGCCCGTGAACAGGAACAACCCACCGGGGACCACGGCGCCGCACAGCCCGTTGACCTGGCCGCCGAAGCACTCGCCCATGCCGAACACGTCGTTGCCGGTCTCGACGGTGATCTGCCCGTAGTGCACCCAGGCCGTTCCGCTCATCAACGTCCGCACCCGCACTCCCTTCCTTTGCTGTGGTCGGTTCGGTTCACGCCAGGCCGGGGAACGCTTCGCGGAGTTCGGTGAACAGGACGCCGTGGCGACGGCGGCCGAACGTCGTGACCCCCGCCCCGAGCGCGTCCAGGGCGGCCTTCAACGGGTTCTCCTCGTTCACACCGAAGAGGTCACTGGTTCGATCCCAGTATCGCCCACAGTGTGTATTGCCTGGTCAATGGCCTGCAGGCGATCACTGTCTGTGGGCCATTGATCGTCTCGGGGAGCAGTTGGGGAGCAAACGATCTTGACCACAACCGTATTTGCGAAGGTGGTCATAGGTTCGTGCTCCCCGTTTGCTCCCCGGTCTGCTCCCAGCGGTGTTGGAGTCCGGTGAGCATGGCGTCGATCATGGGCTGTGTGACGTGGGAGTAGACGCCCATGACGCCGCGGAACTTGTGGCCGATCCTCTTGTGTTGGAGGACTTCGGGGACGCGGTCCTCGATGAGCCAGGTCTTGTGGGTGTGGCGCAGGTCGTGGAAGTGCATGTCGGGGTTGATCCGTGGTCGGCCGGTGGCGGTGTCGCCGCGCAGGGCGGGCAGCCAGACGCGGCGGCGGAAGTTGGACCGTCGGTGGAAGCCTTCGTCGGTTCCGGTGAACACGAACCGGGCGGCGGGGTGGCGGTCGTGGTGCTGGTCGAGCAGGTCGGCCAGGAATTCGGGTAGGTGCACGGTGCGGACGCTGGCGGGGGTCTTGGGCGGTCCGAGGGTGAGCTTGCCGCCGACCTCGTGCAGGGCGCCGTCCTTGCCGTCGACGCGGATCTCCCGGTTGGCCGTGTCGACCCGTGTCCATTGCAGGCCGGTCATTCACCCCAGCGCAGCCCGGTGTAGGCGGCGGTGACGATCAGGGCGGCGTTGTCGGGGGACACGCGGGCGGCCAGGCCGGCGATCTGGGCCGTGGTGGCGTGCGGCCGTTCGGGTTGATCACCAGGGGTGTCGGTGGACGAACGGCGACCGCACTACTGGGGGTCAAGGGGTCGCAGGTTCAAATCCTGTCGTCCCGACGGTCAAGAGGGTCTTCGCAGGTCAGACACTGCGAAGATCCTCTTTTTGTGATCTTGGTTCGTTCTTCGAGGTCGAGCACGTCGCTCAGCGACACCTTGACTCGGAGGAGTTCCGCGATGCCTCTGCTGGACCTGACC
>NZ_LGED01000023.1 GCF_001280085.1 Saccharothrix sp. NRRL B-16348
GTTCGGGGGCTGTTGCGGGGGCGGGGTGGGGACGAGCGGCTGCTGGTCGACGCGCGGGGGCACGCGGTCGGGTCGGATGACGTGAACGAGCGGTTCAAGGAGATGGTGGGTGCGGAGTTCTCGGTGAAGGACTTGCGGACGTGGCACGCGACGGTGCTGGCGGCGGCGGCGTTCGCGCGGGAGGGCCGGCCGCCGTCGAAGCGGGGGCGGAAGCGGGTGGAGGTGGAGGTGATGCGGGAGGTCTCCGAGCACTTGGGCAACACACCGGCCGTGGCGAGGAAGTCCTACGTCGACCCGCGGGTGGTGCGGCTGTACCACGAGGGGGTGATGATCAGGGCGCGGTCGGGAGATCGTGGGACAGTGGAACGGGCCGTGCTGAGGATGCTACGGAGGTGAGTGATGTTCGCGTCTGCTGTTCCCGCAGGCCCGACGAGTCGTCGGGTCACACAATCGGGTGATCAATGCCCGAAAATGTACGGAAACACTGTTACCGCACCTCGGTTAAAACCATGAGGAGCCCTCGCCAACCACCGGACCGCTCTACCCCCTCCACCCGCCCTCATCCCTCATCCGCCCAACCCCAACGGCCCTCGACCTCCGACCCCAACCACCACCCACTGGCCATCTCCATCCACTACCACCGCCACTCACTCGCCACCGCTACTGCGCAATCACCGCCCACCGCGCAAACACCGGCTCACCGCGCAAACACCGCCCCACCGCAATTGCCGGCCGGAGCAATCACCCAGCACCGCCGCTCACACTGGCCGCACTCGACCTGGCCACACTGGACCGGGAATCACTGGCGGAGCAGCGCCCCGACGTCCTCGTGCAGCCGAACCGCCCCACCGACGAGCACGATCTCGGCCCCGCACTCGACCGCGCGCAACGGCAGCACCTCGTCGGCCCGCCCGCCGTCGACCTCCTGCGACCCGACGAGCGTGTCGGTGACCAGCAGCGTGTCGACCCGGCCCTCGACCAACGCCTGCCTGACCGCGACCAGCCCGTGCACCGCGCGCCCGGTGAGCCGCGTGGACTCGTCGCGGAACCGTTCGACCACGGCCCGTCGGGCATCCTGATTGGCCCGGCCGGCCAGGTGGAGCACGGCCCGATCGGGTGATCCCTCGACCTCGACCACCAGGTGGTGGTAGCGGGTCGGCAGGGCCACGCGCAGCGAACGCCGCCCGGCCAACGGGCCGGCCAGTACGAGCAGCGGAGCGCCCAGGCGGTCGACCAGGGTGGTGGCCTCCTCGGCGACGTCGGCCAGTTCGTCGGCGTCCAGCCGTCGTCCCGGCCGCCGCGCGCCCACCGTCGCCACGGCCACCGGGCGGCCGGTCGGGTCGACGCCGCGCAGGTCGGCGCCGTGCTCGCCGACCTGCACGACCACGTGCGGCAGGAGGGGTTCGGACAGGTCGACCAGTGGCAGGAGGTAGGGGAGTGGGCCGGAGCGGGCGGTGTAGCCCGTTGGGGGGACGGGGACGTACTGGTCGACCAGGACGCGGCCGCCGCCCACGATCAGGCCGCGGCCGGCGAGGCCGCGGGGGGTTACGCCCGACACGATCGCGTTGTGCGCCAACGCCACGAGGTACGGGTCGGCGGCCATGGCTTGGAGTTGGTCGCGCATCGCCCGCCACCGCAGGTCCACGTGATCGCCGACGTCGAGGTACACGGAGATGAACGGCCCTTCGACGTCGACCAGGTTTTGCAGACTCGCCGTGTGCATCGGTCCTCCCCGTTCGGGTCACACGAGTGGTACCCGAAAGGGGGGTGGTGCAACCGCGTTCACTGGCGCGGGAAAGTGTGCCAATGGCCGTGGAACGCGTCACCGCGAACGGGTTGGGGCGCGGGGAGTTCGGGAAAGAGGGCGCGTTCGGGAGGGCGGAGAAGAGGTGCGGGAACGGGGAGAATCGAGAGGGGAACGGGAATGCGCCGACGGCTGGGCCAAGGGCGAGAGGGTCGAGGGTGAGAGGGCCGAGGGTGAGAGGTCAGTGAGGGCGGGCGGCGCGGCGGGCGCGTTGTTCGCACCACGCGCAGCTCTCGGCGACGCCCACGGAGGCGAAGCCGATCAGCAAGTGCGCCGCGTTGCCTACGGCGCCGGCGTCCATCGCCCCGCCCGGCTCGCTCACGCCGAACGCGAACACGACCAAGTACACGACACCCATCAGCGAGCCGACCAGTCGGGCCACCCTGGTCCGCACCGCCGCCACCCCGGTCACCACACCGGTGACCAGGTGCAGCACCGCCAACCGCGGCTCGGACCGCACGAGGTCCGCCACGCCCCACGCGACCAGCAGCACCCCGAGGATCAGGGCTGCCCGCTGCGGCCACGCCAGACCCACTGGGCTTGTCACCACTGCGACCACCCCTTTTCGTCACGCGCCGGTCCCGACCGGGTCCGACCCCGTCCGATCGCGTCCCGACCGCGCGCCCGACGGTGTCCCGACGGCGCACGAGCGCTACTCATCATCGAGCAGCGAGCGCAACCGGGCCAGGGATCGGCTCAACAGCCGCGAGACGTGCATCTGCGACACGCCGACCGAGTCCGCGATCTGGCTCTGCGTCATGCCCCGGAAGAACCGCAGCACGACGATCCGTCTCTCCCTCTTGGGTAGCCCGCGGAGCATCGGATCCAACGCGTGGTGCAGCTCGACGACCTCCAGGGCCGGATCGTCGCTGATCAGGCGGTCGGCGTAGTTCAGCTCCTCGCTGATCGACTGCTCGTCCAACGACAGCAGGTGGTACGCCGACGTGGCGTGCAGCCCCTCGTACACCTGGTCCACCCCGATGCCGAGGTGCCTGGCGACCTCGCTGGGCGTCGGCGTGCGCCCGGACACGCGGGACAGCTCGACCCGGGCCGTGTCGATGGCGACGCACAGCTCCTTCAACCGCCGCGGCACGCGCACCGCCCACCCCTGGTCACGGAGGTAGCGCCGCACCTCGCCGGTGATGGTGGGCACGGCGAACGCCAGGAAGTCGATGCCGCGCGTGACGTCGAACCGGTCGACGGCGTTGATCAGCCCGACCGCCGCGACCTGCCGCAGGTCCTCCACGGACTCGCCGCGCTCGGCGAACCGGTCGGCGATGTGCCTGGCCATCGGCAGGTGCTCGGTCACCAGCCGGTCGCGCAGCCGCTGGTAGCGCTCGCCGTCCCGCTCGGCTTCCGCCAGCTCGTGGAACAGCGGCTGGTAGTCGACCGCGTTCATGCCCGGCACCTCAGCTCGACCCGCAACCGGCCCTCCCCGTCAACCCAGGTGGCCACCGCGTCGGTCACGGAGCTGACGACCCTCCAGTACAACGAGTCATGATCGGGCACGGTGACGGCCGATGACCGGACCTCCGCCCGGAAGCGCACGGAATCACCTTCCCGGGCGAACCGGCACCGGAGGACGGACGAGGGGTCGAGGGTCCGGGCGATCAGCGCGCTGCACGCCTCGTCGACGGCGATGACCAGGTCGACGGCCAGGTCGGGGGTGCTCCGCGCGATCGCGCCGGCGACCGCGCGCACGACCGAGAGGTGGGCGGGTCTGGCCGCCACCCTGAGCTCCACCTCCGAGCCGTCCATGTGTGGCGAATGCTCCTCACAACCCTGGTCGTGGGTCGCCGGGGGCATACCCACAGACCCCTCCCGCTACACCCGTCCACACAGGACTGAGCAACAGAATCGTGAAAGCCGAACATGCCGTGAGCTGGTTCATCACGGTTTGCGAACAGCGGTAGGTAACCCTGTGATCGGAGTCATACTGATCGCCTCCCCGACATCCCCCGGAGGCGCCTGGTGCTCGAGGCGAACAACCTTGAGGTGGTCTATGACGACGTGATGTTGGTGCTGCGCGGCGTGAGCCTGAGGGTCCCGGAAGGGCGGATCGTCGCCCTGCTCGGCGCGAACGGAGCGGGCAAGACGACGCTGCTGCGCGCGCTGTCCGGCCTGCTCGACGTGCACGACGGCAAGGTCACCCGCGGCCGGATCACCCTGGACGGCGAACCGATCCACCGCTCGTCGCCGACGCGCATCGCGTCGCTCGGCGTGAAGCAGGCGCTGGAGGGCAGGCGCATCCTGGCCGAGCTGTCGGTCGAGGAGAACCTGCGCATCGGCGGGCACAGCAGGCCGCGCGGCATCAAGCAGAACCTGGAACGGATGTACGAGTTGTTCCCCAGGTTGCGCGAACGGCGGCGGCAGAGCGCCGGCTACCTGTCCGGCGGCGAGCAGCAGATGCTGTCCATCGGCCGGGCGCTGATGTCCGAGCCGCGCTACCTGCTGCTGGACGAGCCGAGCCTCGGCCTGGCCCCGCTCATGGTCCAGCAGATCCGCGACCTCATCGTGAAGATCAACGCGACGGGCACGACGGTGCTGCTGGTCGAGCAGAACGCGACCATGGCGCTGTCCATCGCCGACCACGGCTACGTGCTGGAGACCGGCAAGGTCGTGATGGACAAGCCGGCCGCCGCGCTGCTGGCCGACGAGGACGTGCGCGAGTTCTACCTGGGCCTGCGCGGCGAGGCCACCGCGCAGTCGTTCCGCGACGTGAAGCACTACAAGCGGCGGAAGCGGTGGTTGTCGTGAGCTCGGAAGCGCAGACCGACGTGCTGGACGTGCGGGACGTGCGGCTGGCGTTCGACGGCGTCACCGCCGTGGACGGCGTGTCGTTCCACGTCGCCGCCGGCGAGCTGTTCGCCATCATCGGGCCCAACGGCGCGGGCAAGACGTCGATCTTCAACGTGCTGTCGGGCGTCTACCGGCCGCAGCAGGGCTCCGTGCGGTTCCAGGGCGAGGAGGTGCTCGGCAGGCGTCCGCACAAGATCGCCGCGATGGGCATCGCCAGGACGTTCCAGAACATCGAGCTGTTCGCGCACCTCACCGTGGTGGAGAACCTGATGCTGGGCCGGCACAACCACATGCGGTACGGGGCGCTGGCCGCGTTCGCGTGGGTCGGCCGGGCCCGGCGCGAGGAGCTGGCGAACCGGGAGGCCGTCGAGGAGGTCATCGACTTCCTCGAACTGGAGCAGTGGCGGCGCCTGCCGGTCGGCCTGCTGCCGTACGGCGTGCAGAA
This sequence comes from Saccharothrix sp. NRRL B-16348, assembly GCF_001280085.1. Lineage (GTDB taxonomy): Bacteria > Actinomycetota > Actinomycetes > Mycobacteriales > Pseudonocardiaceae > Actinosynnema. The sequence goes on from NZ_LGED01000023.1 coordinate 5,049, forward strand.
GCGCGTGGAACTCGGGCGCGCGCTGGCCATGGAGCCGAAGGTGCTGCTGCTGGACGAGCCGGTCGCCGGCATGAACGTCGAGGAGACCGAGGACATGGCGCGGTTCGTGCTCGACGTCCGCGACGAGCTCGGCATCGCCATGGTCATGGTCGAGCACGACATGGGCCTGGTGATGGACCTCGCGGACCGGGTGATGGTGCTGGACTTCGGCAAGCCGATCCGCACCGGCACGCCCGCCGAGGTGCAGCAGGACCCGGACGTCGTGCGCGCCTACCTGGGCGAGGCGCACCAGGGCGTGGGAGGTGCGGCATGACCGCGGCCACCACCACCGGGCTCACCACCGTCGCGACCCGCGTCCGCGACCGGGCCGCCAAGACGCCGGACGCGGTGGCGTTGCGGGCCAAGGACTTCGGCATCTGGCGCGAGGTCACCTGGTCCCGGTACTGGGCGCAGGCCGAGCTGGTCGGGCACGCCCTGCTGGCGCTCGGCGTCGACGCGGGCGACCGGGTCGCGATCCACTCGGAGAACCGCCGCGAGTGGCTCTACGCCGACATCGGCGCGGTGGCCGTGCGCGCGATCACCGTCGGCCTCTACCCGACGAACCCGGCCAGCGAGGTCGCGTACCTGTTGTCGCACTCCGCGGCACGCGTGCTCATCGCCGAGGACCAGGAGCAGGTGGACAAGGCGCTGGCCGTGCTGGACGCCCTGCCCGACCTGGAACGCATCGTCTACCTCGAGCCGCGCGGCATCCGGCACCGCTACGACAACCCGAAGCTGCTGTCGTGGGACGACTTCCTGGCGATGGGCGCGGCACACCGGGCGGACCACCCGGACGCCGTGGCCCGCCGGATGCGGGAGGTCGAGCCGGACGACGTGATGACGTTGATCTACACCTCGGGCACGACCGGGCCGCCCAAGGGCGCGATGCTCACCGTGGCCAACGTCGAGTTCGCCGTCGAGTCGCTGGTCGAGGGCGGCGGGTTCACCGACCCGCCGCCGTCGCCCAAGGACATCACCCTGTCGTACCTGCCGCTGTGCCACGTCGCCGAACGCATCTTCACCACGTGGTTCAGCGCGTCCGCCGGGGTGCAGGTGCACTTCGCCGAGTCGATCGAGACGGTGCAGGCGAACCTGCGCGAGGTGCAGCCCACGATCCTGTTCGGGGTGCCGCGCATCTGGGAGAAGGTGTTGGCGTCCATCACGATCAGCGCGTCCAGCGCCACCTGGCTCAAGCGGGCGACCACCCGGTTCTGGCTGCGCGTGGCCGACGGTCTCGGTGAGCAACTCGTGCGCAACGGCGGCAACCACACGTTCGCCACGCGGCTGAAGTACGGCGTCGGCTGGCTGATGTGCTTCCGCGCGTTGAAGGCGCGGATCGGCATGCGGCACGTCCGGTACGCGTCGTCGGGCGCCGCGCCCATCTCGCCGCAGGTGCTGCGGTTCTTCATGGGCATCGGCGTGCCGATGCACGAGGTGTACGGGATGACCGAGAACAGCGCCGTCGCCACCGGCAACCGGCCCGGCCGGGTGAAGGTCGGCACGGTCGGCGAGCCGCACCCCGGCGTGGAGCTGCGGATCGCCGACGACGGCGAGATCCAGACCAGGCACGCGGGCGTGTTCGCGGGCTACTGGCGCGACGAGGACGCGACCCGGCGGGCGATGACCCCGGACGGCTGGCTGCGCACCGGCGACGTCGGCGAGTGGGTCGACGGCACGCACGTGCGGATCACCGACCGGATGAAGGACATCATCATCACCGCGGGCGGCAAGAACGTGGCGCCGTCCGAGGTCGAGAACGCGTTGAAGACCTCGCCGTACATCAAGGAAGCGATCGTGCTCGGCGACCAGCGCCCGTACCTGGTGGCGTTGATCGGCATCGAGTACGACACCGTCGGCCACTGGGCCAGGCAGCGCCGGATCACCTACACCACCTACCGCGACCTCGCGGAGAAGGACGAGGTGCGCGAGTTGGTGCAGGGCATCGTGACGAAGGTCAACGAGCGGTTCGCCACCGTCGAGCAGGTCAAGAAGTTCCGGATGCTGCCCAAGGAACTGGACCACGAGGACGGCGAGCTGACCGCGACGCAGAAGGTGAAGCGGTCGGCGCTGGCCAAGGTGTTCGGCCCGCTCGTGGACGACATGTACCTCGGGGGGCGCGGATGACCGAGTTCCTGCAATCGCTGATCCGGGGCCTGGGCTCCGGGTCGATCTACGCGCTGCTGGCGCTGGGCTTCGTCATCATCTACAAGTCCACCAGGGTGATCAGCTTCGCGCAGCCGGCGTTCATGCTGGCGGGCGCGGTGCTGGTCAGCTACCTGGCCGCGGAGGTCGGGTTCTTCGCGGCCGTGCCGATCGCGGCGGTGCTGATCGCGGTGCTCGCGCTGGGCGTGGAGCGGACCGTGCTGCGGCCGATGATCGGCAAGCCCGTGTTCGTGGTCGCGATCATCACCATCGGCGTGGACGTGGTGGTGCGCGTGGTGACCAACGCGTTCATCGGGCTGGACGTGCGGCAGGTCGGCGACCCGTGGGGCTTGAACACGGTGACGCTGCTCGGCGTCGAGGTGCAGCAGCGGTACCTGGTCATGTTCGGCACGACGGTGGCCGTGGTGGCGGTGCTGTTCGCGTTCTTCCGGTTCTCCCGGGTCGGGCTCGCGATGCGCGCGGTGGCCTACGACCAGGAGGTCGCGCTGGCGCAGGGCATCTCGGTCGGCTCGGTGTTCGCGCTGTCGTGGGCGATCGCGGGCGGTCTGGCGGCGTTGGCCGGGGTGTTCGTGGCCACCGGCGCGGGCGTGGACCAGCAGCTGTGGGTGATCGCGCTGAAGGCGTTGCCGGCGATCATCCTCGGCGGGCTGGACTCGTTGGGCGGCGCGGTCGTCGGCGGGCTGGCGGTCGGGGTCGTGGAGTCGCTGGTCGGCACCTACCAGGGCGACGTGGCGCCGTGGCTCGGGCCGAACTTCGCGCTGGTCGCGCCGTACGTGCTGATGCTGGTCGTGCTCCTCGTGCGGCCTTACGGGTTGTTCGGCAGCAAGGAGGTTGAACGCCTGTGAAGGGTCGTCCGGAGCTTTACACCTCTTATGCGCAGGACATGGCGTTCCTCAACACGCGCCCCAAGCGGACGTGGACGGGGGCGTTGGTGGTGGTGGCGCTGCTGGTGCCGTTCGCCATCACCGACGACCTCCTCATGCTGCTGGCCACGGGGTTCGTGGCGGCCATCGGCGCGATCGGGCTGAACATCGTCACCGGGTACGCCGGGCAGGTGTCGTTGGGGCACGCGTTCTTCCTGGCCATCGGCGCGTACACGGGCGCGGCGCTCTCCGGTGACCCGGACGGGCGGGTGCTCGGGTTCGGCGTGACGTCGCTGCCCGTGTGGCTGCTGGCGTCCGGGCTCGTGGCGGGGCTCGCGGGGCTGATCGTGGCGCCGATCGCGGTGCGGCTGCGCGGGCTGTACCTGGCGATCGTGACGCTCGGGCTGGTGTTCCTCGGCGAGCACGTCTTCCGCGAGTGGACGTCGTTGACCGGCGGTCCGGGCGTGGGGCGGCCGGCGGCGGTGCCCGAGCTGTTCGGCGTGCGGCTGGACCGGCCGTCGGAGTTCTTCAGCGGGCCGCAGCAGCTGTACCTGCTGATGTTCGTGCTGCTGGTGATCTTCGCCGTGCTGGCGCGCAACCTGGTGCGGTCGCGGATCGGGCGGGCGTTCGCGGCCGTGCGGGACCGGGACCTGGCGGCGGCGGTGATCGGCGTCGACCTGACCCGGTACAAGGCGCTGGCGTTCGCCGTGTCGTCGTTCTACGCGGGTGTGGCGGGCTCGTTGTTGTTCGTGGTCAACGGGTTCTTCGACCCCGGCTCGTTCGGCCTGCTGCTGTCGGTGCAGTACATCGCCATGGTGCTCATCGGCGGCGCGGGCACCATCTCCGGCGCGATCATGGGCGCGCTGTTCATCACGCTGCTGCCGCGCATCACCCGGGAACTCCCGACGGTGCTGCCGTTCATCAGCGCGGACGCGACCGGTTCGGTCACGGTGTTCCAGGTCGAGGCGGTCCTCTACGGGCTGCTGATCGTGGTGTTCCTGATCGTGGAGCCACGTGGCCTGTTCGGTATCTGGGTGCGCGTGCGCAACTACTGGCGCACCTGGCCTTTCTCGTACTGAAAGGGTGGATGGGATGGCAAGTCACAGAGCGGTGCTCGCGGTGCTCTCCGTGGTGGCGCTGGCCGCCGTCGCGTGTCGCGGTGGCGACGGCGCGGCCCCGCAGGAGGGCAAGGGCGGTATCAAGGTCGACTTCGGCGTGACCAGCGAGCCGTGCCCGGGCACCGGCCACAGTGACCGGGGCTGCATCTACCTCGGCTCGATCTCGGACCTCACCGAAGGGCCGTTCAAGACGCTCGCGGTGCCGATCACGGAGTCGCAGAAGGCGTTCTGGAAGCGCGTCAACGACAAGGGCGGCATCGGCGGCTACGACGTCGACGTGACCACGTACGTCAAGGACAACAAGTACAACCCGCAGATCCACAACCAGGTGTACCAGGAGATCAAGGGCAAGGTCCTGGCCCTGGCGCAGACCCTGGGCTCCCCGACGACCGCGGCGATCCTGCCCGACCTGGAGAGCACGCAGATGGTCAGCGTGCCGGCGTCGTGGACGTCGCTGTGGGGCGTGGAGGAGGTCGTCCTGGAGTCGGGCGCGAACTACTGCGTCGAGTCGATGAACTCGGTCGACTACGCGGTGGACGAGCTCGGCGCGAAGAGCGTGATGGCCGTGCACCTGCCCGGTGACTACGGCGACGACGCGGCGGCGGGCGCGAAGATCGCGGCGGAGAAGCGCGGCGTGACGTTCTCCAACGCGGTCACCCAGACCGGCCAGGACAACCAGGGCGGCGCGATCGACGCGGTGCTGGCGAACAAGCCGGACGTGGTCGTCCTGACCACCGGGCCGACCGACGCGGCGGTGATCATCGGCCAGACGGCGGCGCGCGGGTTCAAGGGCAAGTTCATCGGCACGTCGCCCACGTGGAACCAGGGCCTGATGCAGAGCCCGGCGGCGCCCGCGATCAAGGCCCTGTACCTGCAGTCGGCGCCGTGGAAGTCGTGGGCGACCGAGTCGCCGGGGCACAAGGCGATGCGCGAGGCGCTGCCGACCGTGACGCCGAACGACGGCTACACGGCCGGGTGGGTGTGGTCGTACCCGTTGAAGTCGGCGCTGGAGAAGGCGGCCTCGAACAAGGACCTGACCAGGGCCGGTGTGCTCGCGGCCGTGCGGCAGCTGAACTCCGTGGACTACGAGGGCATGCTGCCGCAGGGCGCGGGCAACTTCGCCGGCAACTCGAACGACGCCGCGTTCCGGCAGACGTTGATCTACAAGCCGGACGAGCAGGCGGCGACCGGGGTCGGGCTGGTGGAGGACTTCTTCACGGGGCCGACGGCGAAGGACTTCAAGTTCGAGAAGCCCTGCTACGCCTGATCAGCCGGTCGTTGGACGAACCCCGGTCGCGCTCGTCGTGGCCGGGGTTCCGGCTGTGCAACGGGATTCGCGGACTACTCCAACCGGGTCGGAACGCGGTGTTCCGGAACCAAGGCGGCTCCCCGCTGCGTCAAGGTGGGGAGCCAGGTGCCTGACGAGGGAGGTCGCGCCGTGGCCGAGCCGAACGATCTGGTGGTCAAGCCCGACGCGGAGTCGGGCGGGTTCGTCAACGCCGGCACCGGTGACAACGGGTGGATGACCGGGATCTCCATCGCGGAGTCGGCGATGGACACGTTCAACGGCATCAAGGACGGCAACTGGGTCCAGGCCGGTCTCGGCATGGTCGGGTTGGCGGCGGACGCGGCGGCGATGGCGATCGACCCGTTCGGGACGTTGATGTCGTCGGCGGCGTCGTTCCTGATGGAGCACGTGCAGCGTGCAGCCGCTGAAGGACATGCTGGACTGGCTGGCGGGCAACCCGCCGGTGATCGAGTCGTACTCGGCGACGTGGGGGAAGGTCGCCGAGGAACTGGGGAAGATCGCCGAGGAGTACACGTCCGGGGTGCAGCGGGGCACCGAGGGGTGGACCGGTTCGGCGGCGGAGACCTACCTCGCCAACTCCAAGGTGCACGGTGACGCGCTGACCGGCGCGGCGTCGGCGGCCGGGACCGTGGGCACGGTCGTGGGCATGATGGGGATGGTCGTCGGGTTCGTGCGCGAGGTGGTGCGCGACCTGATCGCGGATCTGGTGGGGAAGCTCATCGCCTGGGTGCTGGAGGCGGCGTTCTCGCTGGGGTTCGGGACACCGGTGATCGTGGCGCAGGCGGTGGCGGCGATCTCGAAGTGGGCGACGAAGATCGCCAAGATCATCCAGGACCTGCTGGACACGATCAAGAAGGTCTCGCCGCTGTTGAAGCGGTTGGTGGAGGTCTTCGAGAAGATCATGAAGGCGGTCGGCAAGCTGGCCGGCAAGGTGACCGGGCTGGACGTGCTGAGCCCGAGCAACGTCCGGCCGGGCGGTTTCCTGCAGACCGGGCGGGCCGATGTCGACACGCCGGGTTCGCCTGGCTCGCCTGGCTCGACCACTCCCGGCTCGGACCGGCCCGGGTCGAGCACGTCGGGCTCCGACCAGCCGGGCTCGACGACGCCGGGTTCAACGACGCCGGGCTCGTCCACGCCGGGCTCGTCCACGCCGGGCTCGGACTCGCCGGGCTCGGGCCGGCCGGGCTCTTCCACGCCGGGCTCGGACTCGCCGACACCTCGGGACACCACGTCGACTTCGGGCAGCGCGCCGACGGTCGACCCGACGACGTCGCGTCCGGGTCGGGGAGATCCGGCGGACCTGCCGACCGGCGCGCCGCGGCCGGGGCGTGATCCGCAGGGCGGGGACGGGGACGTTCCACGCGGCGGTCCGCCGGTCAGTGAGCACCGGGGTGGGCCGATGGGCGCGCCGAGCACCTACGGCACTCCCTCGACCAGCGGCTCTCCCAGCGGTTCACCTGGCAGCGGCTTACCCGGCAGTGGTTCGCCTGGCAGTGGCTCACCTGGTAGTGGTTCGCCGAGTGGCGGTTCGCCTGCGGGCAGCGGGTCCGGAACGGGTTCGCCTGGTGGTGGTTCGCCCGGGAGCGGCCCTGGGTCGCCGGGCAGTGGTTCGCCCGGGGGCGGGTTCGGGAGCGGATCTCCTGGCGGTGGTTCACCTGGCGGAGGCGCGGGCGGTGGTGCGCCGAGCACGCCGGGGCCGTCCCGGGTCGACGAGACGGCGGCGGCCAGGGCCGCCGCACCGGAGGCGCCGAGCCGTCCGGGACAACCGCAGTCCACCGGCCCGTCCTCCGTGCCCACCGGCCAACCCGCGCCCGGCGGCGTCCCGGGTGGCGGCATGCCGGGCGGCGGTGCGCCGGCCGGTGGCGTTCCCGGTGGCGGCGGTGTGCCTGGTGGCGGTGCGGGTGCCCGGCCGGGCAGCGGCGGCGGTTGGACCGGAACACCGGGCAGCCGAGGCGACCTGGGTTCCAGCGCACCGCCCGCCCGAACGCCCGACAGCCCTCGCCCGTCCTCCTTCGGGTCGACCGGCCCATCCGGTACGCACACGCCCGCGACAACCCCGACCTCGCCATCGCCACATGCCAACCCGCCGGGCGCAACACCGACCCACCCCGGCCCCAACAGCCCCGGCTCGCCCAACAACGGCCCACGCCCGACCCACACCGGCCCGGCGGGCACACCGCCGCTACGCCCAGGTCCGACCCACGCGGGTCCAGAAGGCGCACCGCCGCTACGTCCGGGTCCCGGCCACACGGGTCCGAGCGGAGTCACGCCGCACCCCGGTCCTTCCCAGCCGAGCAACGGTGTCACCGGCCCGTCCGCCTACGGCCCACCCCACACCCCGCACGCGCCCGGACCGAACACCGGTGCGCCGCACCCCAACGCGGCTCGCCCGAACGCGCCGCACCCCAATCCTGTGCACCCCAGCGCCCCGCACTCCAGCCCAGCGCACCCCAACCCCGCACAGCCGAACCCCGCACAGCCGGGCGTCCCGCCACAGCGCGGGCCTCAAACACCGACGCAGGCGGGCCCCTCACGCCCGGACACCGCGTCGCCCGACGCGCGGCCGGACGGCGCACGTCCCAGGGGAGGCGACGCCCCGCCCCGTCAACCGGATGCCCCGAGCACACGTCCCCACGACGGCACCCCACCGCGCACAGACTCCCCACCACGCCGCCCGGACGACGTCCCCGCACCCCGCCGCGACCCCGACAGCTCGACCGGTACTCGTCGCGAGCCGGAGCAGTGGACCCCGCCCCACCGCGACCCCGACCCTGCCCCCAACCACCCGAACACCGATCGCCCCGACACGGATCGCCCTGACACGGATCGGCCCGACGGCGACCGTGCCGACGGTGATCGGCCGAGTATCGACGAGGCCCACGCCCGGCACGGCGAGGCCACCCCCGCCGGCATCTCGCACCACCGGGGCGACAGCGACATGGGCGACCTGCCCCACCGCGTCCCCCCGGACCCCCGC